>CP070631.1:1910744-1921262 GCA_020356045.1 Candidatus Latescibacterota bacterium | reverse complement strand
TTCGTCGTCTATAGAATAGCAAATAGTAAGCTTTTCGACAAGAAGAAACTTACGATTTGTGACAAAAAATACGAAAATCGTAAGTATATGAGCCCCGCGTCTCTGTCGTCGGGCTCAGCGATACGGAACCGGCATCCACACCGCAGTTTGACGAACCCAAGGATGCAACCTACAATTTAAGTAGAGGATAGTCTTAAGTAGAGGATAGTCCGCCCGCAGGCAGAAGCCGTGTTCCGACAAGGAGAGACCGATGGGTACCTATGTTTTGTTGACCAAGCTCACCCCCGAGGTCACAAAGGATCTCAAAAACAGAGAGAAGATCGGGAAACGATGGATGAAGAAGGTGACGGAAAAATGCCCCGAAGTGAAATGGTTGGCTCACTATGCGCTTCTGGGACCGTACGATTTTATGGATATCTACGAAGCACCAAACGAAGAAATCGCTGGGAAGGTGTCGCTCATTACCCTTTCATCCGGAGCATTTGGCGTGGAAAGCTGGGCGGCAATCCCTTATGGCCGGTTTCTCGAGATAGCGGATGAAGTTGACTAGAACCTTGGAAACTAAAAACCGGGTGGCTGCTCGAGGCAACCGCCCGGTTTTCTGTCCCGTGCGAAAAGAACGGGAAATCCAGCCGTATCGTTAGTCGATCTGATACAGCGCCTTGACGGCGCCCCACGTAGCACCTTCGACTGGGACCGTCGAGAAGATCTGACCTCGAATCTCACCGTCGGGGTATGCTGACGACCGAATGATCACATACCACAGACCGGCATTGAGATCAGCCTGCTGTTGAGCGGTGAGTGGTCCGTATTGACCAAACTTCACCGGTCCGAGCGGCAGGACAAAGATCACCGGGCCATCGTCGCCAGCGAGTGCGGGACCGCACACTTCCGCGGCAATCTCTGCTCCCACGAGCCCGCCATAACTGACGTTATACTCGAACATGTTGATCTGATCGAGCGTAAAACCACCGACGCCGGATGCCGGTGTGAACACTGGGGGCACCACCTGGAACCCGTCGAGCGTCGCGCTGTAACTCTTGGCCTCAGCCGTCGCGGCCAGGCCGATACAGACTACGATAACGGCGACTAACACGTTAGCAAGACGCATATATCGACCTCGCTTGGACTGGGTTATACTGCTTGCGGATCGCCGATATTGTACCATATAATGGCCACAAATTCCAGTCATCCCGGCTGGTTTTGCTGCAGGCGGATGTCTTCTGCGCTATCTCCTGCCGAGATCCGCATTATCGAAAACATGATTCATTCCGCCCACGGCGAGGGGGCGGTCGCCCATCCAACGGGTGGGATTGCCAATCGAGGAGGCCACGTTGAAAATCAATCGCGACGAATTCAAAAAGCCACTGAAGACGGCGTCGGGTGAGGTGTCGTACTACGATCTGCCCGCGCTAGACGGGTTGGGGATTAGTACGCCGGTGGGAGGCGTTCGCAAACTGCCCTACTCGATTCGTGTGCTCCTCGAGAGCGCCCTCCGCAATCTCGACGGGTTCAAAGTCACCGAGGACGACGTCATCAAGATTCTCTCGTGGGACCCAAATCCTGAGTCTCAGAGTGAAATCGCGTTCAAACCCGCCCGCGTGGTCCTTCAGGATTTCACCGGGGTCCCCGCCGTCGTCGACCTGGCGGCGATGCGATCCGCGATGCAGCGGATGGGCAAGGACTACCGCAAGATCGATCTTCAGGTGCCGTGTGATTTGGTCGTCGACCATTCGGTGGTTGTTGACTCGTATGGGTCAGGGACGGCGCTTCAAACCAATATCGAAAAAGAATTCGAACGCAACCGTGAACGCTACGAATTGCTCAAGTGGGCGCAAGACGCGTTCAAAAACCTCCGTGTGGTACCTCCTGGTACTGGGATCATCCACCAGGTCAATCTCGAGTATCTTGCACGCGGTGTGTTCGATACTGATGGTGTGGCGTACCCGGACAGCGTCGTGGGTACGGACAGTCATACGACCATGATCAACGGCATCGGGATCGCCGGCTGGGGGGTGGGCGGCATCGAGGCGGAGGCCGTGATGCTCGGCGAGCCTATTTATATGCTGCTGCCCAGCGTCGTTGGTTTCAAGCTCTACGGTCATCTGCGCGAGGGTGTCACCGCTACCGATCTCGTGTTGACCGTGGTCGAGATTCTCCGCAAAAAAGGCGTCGTTGGCAAATTCGTGGAGTTTTTTGGTGAGGGATTGAAGGATATGAGCCTGCCCGACCGCGCGACGTTGGCCAACATGGCGCCCGAGTACGGCGCCACCATGGGGTATTTTCCCGTCGATGAGGAGACCATCCGCTACTACCGGCTTACCGGCAGGGATGATGATCGAGTCGACTTGATCGAACGCTACATGAAAGCGCAGCAGCTGTTTTTTACCCCGGATGCGCCCACGCCCGAATACGCGGATACGGTGGAGCTCGACCTTGCCGATGTGGTACCGAGTCTGGCCGGTCCAAGACGCCCACAGGATCGTGTGGCGATGAACGATCTCAAACAGAGCTTCCAGGACGTGCTAACGCGTCCGGCAAAGGAGGGTGGATTCGAGCAAACCGGTGGTGATGTCACGAAGACCGTGACGGCGAATTTGAACGGCGGTACGGAGATGGGACACGGCGCGACTGTCATTGCGGCGATCACGAGCTGCACCAATACATCCAACCCGTCCGTGATGGTTGCCGCCGGACTTCTCGCGAAAAAAGCCGTCGAGCGCGGATTAGAGGTCAAGAAATATGTAAAGACGAGCCTTGCTCCGGGTTCACAGGTGGTAACCGAGTACTACAAAGCCGCGGGGCTTGATCGATATCTGGAGAAGCTCGGGTTCTTCACGGTCGGCTACGGCTGCACAACCTGCATCGGCAACAGCGGTCCGCTGCCCGGTCCGGTGGAGAACGCGATCAAGGAGGGAGACCTCGTCGCATCATCGGTGCTAAGCGGAAACCGAAATTTTGAGGGACGCGTGCACCAGCTCGTAAAAGCGAACTATCTGGCGAGCCCGCCATTGGTGATCGCTTACGCGATTGCGGGTACGGTGGACATCGATTTGGAAAACGAACCACTTGGCAGCGACAGTGACGGCAATGGCGTATTCCTCAAAGATATCTGGCCGTCACGTGAAGAGGTTGAGACTGTCATCGGCCAGGTGGTTCGAGCCGAGGCGTTCAAGGAAAAATACAAAGACGTTTTTGCCGGCAACGAGGCTTGGAACAAGATCGAGCTCACCGGTACCGACAACTATGGCTGGGGTGCAGACAACACCTATATCCAGGAGCCACCTTTCTTTGTCGACGCTGGTGAAGGACCGCGGTCTATCGGGTCGATCGAGGATGCACGTGTTCTCGTGATGCTTGGCGATTCGGTAACAACCGATCATATTTCACCCGCGGGTGCAATCGCGCCCAAGAGTCCGGCGGGCGAATATTTACGGTCGCTGGATATCGAGCCGGTGGATTTCAATAGTTACGGGTCTCGGCGGGGCAATCATCAAGTCATGTTGCGCGGTACGTTTGCCAACATCCGGCTTCGTAATTTGCTCGCACCGGGGACGGAGGGAACGTGGACGACCTACCTGCCCGACAAATCGCAAACCAGCATTTATGATGCGTCAATGCGTTATCAGGAATCGGGTACACCGCTGATCGTTCTGGCGGGCAAAGAATACGGATCAGGCTCGAGCCGCGATTGGGCGGCAAAGGGCACATCACTGCTCGGTATCCGCGCGGTGCTGGCACAGAGCTACGAGCGAATTCACCGCAGCAACCTGGTCGGCATGGGGGTGCTTCCGCTCGAATTTACAGACGGCGCAACATGGAAATCTCTGGGACTGGAAGGCGATGAGACGTTCATGATCGACGGGCTCTCGGACGACCTCAAGCCGGGCCAGTTGGTCAAGGTCACGGCGACCAAACCCGATGGGGCCAAAACAGTGTTTGACGCGAAAGTTCGAATCGATACCCCGGTCGAGGTCGAATACTACCGAAACGGTGGTATTCTCCAAACGGTTCTCAAACGTCTGGCAGATTCCTGATTCGAATTCAGGGTCTCGAAACGCCGTTGGCCCTGCCACCGATCGCAGCTTGGAAACGAGACGATATGACCCAAAAGGGGATCAAGCGCAACATTCTGCAACGCGTTTTCGGTATTCCGTCGACGGCGATCATAGACGATTCGTCGGCGTGGTCGGTCGAAGGCAACACGATTGTCGTGGATCTCGATCGTGTCCCGCAACTCGGAGAGCCGGGCAGCGGCGTCCGCATCGAAAGTCGCGAGCTTTCAGAACGCATTCTCGTCATCCATGGCAATGACGACGCCTTTCATGCGTTTCGTAACCGGTGCGGCCACGGGGGAAGACGGCTGGATCCCGTGCCGGACGACACGACCATTCAATGCTGCAGCATCGGCAAGACAACCTGCGATTACACCGGCCGAGTGTTGTCCGGTCCGGCGAAATCACCCGTGGTGGTCTATCGTGTCGAAAGTGGATCGGGCAAACTTGTCACCTATTTGGATTAGCCGCCTATGGAACAACGAGCTGTGTCATATCTGCACAGGCACACGCCGACCATCGTGTCGCTGATCTTGCTCCTCATGGCGGGTTTCTTTAGCAAGTTCTACGAGGGACCTGCCCAGGGCTGGGCCAACGATTCGCTTGCCGGGTTGTTCTACGTGATTTTTTGGTGCGTGCTGGCTGCGTTTTTTCTCCCGCGCGTCAAACCGATCAAGATCGTCGTGGGCGTACTCGTAATAACCTGCTGTCTCGAGTGTCTGCAACTGTGGCATCCCCCGGTGCTCGAGGACCTTCGGCGATCGTTTCTTGGCAGGGCACTTCTTGGCACCTCATTTGTGTGGTCCGATTTCCCATACTATCTTGCCGGAAGCACGATCGGATGGTTGTGGATCGTTAGGCTCAGACGGGTAGAAAGCCGGCTCGGGTGAAAACGTGTCCAATGGTGTGAACGTGCCCAATGGTAGAAGCCCGGTGTGAGAACCACTCCGGGCTTCCGATGTCGCCGGACAGCTGCACGAACGACGACGGTTTTCACACCCGAAAACCGTTTGGGCAGATTTCAAAATCCGGCGGGGAGACGGCCGGACATCACGCTATGATTGTCTGCTCCCCGCCGGTTCGGTAGCTCCGGCCCCCCGGGTCCCTTCTCAACCCACGGCGCACCGGCCGTGAGAGACACCGTGCGGCTTTTGCGGTCGCGTCCTGCGACGATGTGGCAAGGATCGGATAATTATGCGGCGGTACCGCGATTGTCCGCGCCGGGATGGTGTTGTTCGATCCCAGGCTGGGGCCATATTTCCGGAACTCGCCAGTCTGAGGTGACGGGCAACACGCGTTTGTGACGATTACAAGACGGCGAGTCCCAAGTGCCAGCGGCCCCCTAAGGGGCCTCGCGAAGCCGTTATTCTTTACGGAAGGAAGTGTATCTAACCTTTGTTTCGATCGTGCTAACTCAATGTTAGAAATCTGCTAAATTTCCTGCTCTCGGCCGCAACCGCGCTGCCACCTAACCACGATCGCCAGCCGCCCTGCGGCTGCCATATCAATCCAATCCTCAGCCGCCAACGGTATCTCCGACCGTGCCTGGATTTAGCCGCGAAATGCCTGTTCGTTGCTATTTTGAACGAGTTGAATTACAATGGACCGGCTCGGTTGTAAAGGTTTGCAGGGGGAATGGCATGGTACGAAGGTGGATCAACATCGACGGCAACGAGGCTGCCGCGTATATCGCTCATAAGACCAACGAAGTCATAGCGATTTACCCGATTACCCCCTCGTCCCCCGCCGGTGAACTGGCGGATCAGTGGACGACCATGGGGATCCGTAATCTGTGGGGCAGCGTGCCGACGGTCAAAGAGATGCAGTCCGAAGGGGGAGCGGCAGGGGCGCTTCACGGCGCGTTGCAGGCGGGAGCGCTCTCTACGACGTTTACGGCCAGCCAGGGTCTGCTCCTCATGATTCCAAACATGTACAAAATCGCCGGTGAGCTGACCAGCACGGTGTTTCATGTCACCGCGAGGTCGCTGGCCGTCCAGGCACTCTCGATCTTTGGCGATCACAGCGATGTCATGGCGGTCCGCTCGACGGGGTTCGCCATGTTGTTTTCGAATTCGGTGCAGGAAGTCATGGATCTCGCTCTGATCGCGCAGGCGGCGACGCTCGAATCGCGTGTCCCGTTTGTCCATACTTTTGACGGTTTTCGAACCTCACACGAAGTAACCAAGATCGAACAGCTCACCGACGACGATATACGTGCGTTGATCGACGATGATCTCGTCAGGGCCCACCGCGCCAGGGCGCTGTCGCCCGACCGACCCGTAATCCGGGGGACCACCCAGAACCCGGATACGTACTTTCAGGCGCGTGAGACGGTCAATTCGTTTTACTTGGCGACGCCCGCGATAGTCGATGGTGCCATGGAGAAGTTCGCCGTGCAGGTTGGCCGGCGTTACCATCTCTTTGATTACGTAGGTGCGCCGGACGCCGAACGTGTGTTGGTAATGATGGGATCGGGGTGCGAGGCTGCGGAGGAGACAGTTGATTACCTGACGGGCCACGGTGAGAAGGTTGGCCTCATCAAGGTCCGATTGTACAGGCCGTTCTCCGTCGAACATTTTTTGAACGCCCTGCCGTCGGCCGCCAAGTCGATCGCCGTTCTCGACCGCACAAAGGAACCGGGGGCGACCGGAGAACCCCTTTACCAAGATGTGGTGACGGCAGTCATGGAGAGTGTTGCGGCTGGTGGCGGGAGGCTCAAAAAGGTGCCGGCGATTATCGGCGGCCGTTATGGTCTCTCATCCAAAGAACTCACACCGGCGATGATCAAGGGCGTGTTTGATGAGCTTGCGGCCAAAAGGCCAAAAAATCACTTCACGGTCGGAATCAACGATGACGTAACTCATACGAGCATCGAATACGATCCAAGGTTCGACATCGAGCCGGATGATGTCACTCGCGCCGTGATCTGGGGGCTTGGCTCGGACGGCACGGTGGGCGCCAACCGGAACTCGATAAAGATCATCGGTGACACCACCGATTTTTACACGCAGGGCTACTTTGTCTACGATTCAAAAAAGGCGGGCGCTCAAACAATTTCGCATCTCCGGTTTGGTCCCCGCCCCATCAAAAGCACATATCTAATCCAGCAGGCAAGCTTTCTCGCTGTTCACCAATTTGGATTCCTGACCCGCTACGACATCCTCAAGACGGCAAAACCGGGGGGGGTATTTCTTCTAAACAGCCCGTACCATCCAGGAGAGGTTTGGGATCGGATCCCAAAGGTTATTCAACAGCAAATCATCGGTAATAATCTCAAGTTTTATGTGATCGATGCCTACGAGGTAGCTCGCGAGACTGGTTTGGGTGTTCGCATCAATACGATCATGCAAACCTGTTTCTTTGCGCTCAGCGGCGTGCTGCCCAAACACGCGGCCATCGCAAAAATCAAACAGGCGATAGAGAAGTCGTATGGAAAAAGAGGGGAGACGGTGGTGGATATGAACTTTGCCGCCGTCGATGCTGCTCTCGCACATCTTCACGAGGTCGACGTGCCGGGGGAGGCAACGAGCACGATTGACATACCGCCGCCGGTCCCATCCGAAGCACCGGAGTTCGTTCGGGACGTGCTCGGTGAGATGATCGCGGGACGCGGGGACGAGCTTCCTGTTAGCGCATTCCCCGTTGATGGGACTTATCCGACGGCGACGACGCGGTGGGAACGCCGCAACATCACACAGGATGTTCCAGTGTGGGAGCCGGATCTTTGCATCCAGTGCGGTAAATGTGTCGTGGTGTGTCCACATTCGGTGTTGCGGTCAAAAGTCTGCGATGATGGTGATCTCGCTCGGGCGCCAGAGACATTCAAAACCGCAACGGCCAAATGGAAGGAGTTCGCGGGCAGGAAATTCACGCTCCAGCTTGCGATCGACGATTGCACGGGCTGCACGTTGTGTGTTGAGGTGTGCCCGAGTAAAGACAAATCCCGAGTTGGCCGCAAAGCGATCAATATGGCACCGGAGCTCCCGCTTCGTAAAACCGAACGCGAAAACTGGACGTTTTTCAAAACGTTGCCGCAAATCGTGCGTGGTGTTGGGCACGATGACCTCAAGTTCAGAAAAACCAAGGACATCCAGCTGCTCGAGCCGCTTTTTGAGTTTTCGAGCGCGTGTGCGGGATGTGGGGAGACTTCGTACCTGCGTTTGATGAGCCAGCTGTTTGGGGATCGCGCGCTCATCGCCAACGCCACCGGTTGCTCGAGTATCTATGGGGGCAATCAGCCCACGACACCATGGACGGTCAACGATGCTGGTCGCGGCCCTACCTGGAGCAACTCGTTGTTCGAGGACAATGCTGAGTTCGGATACGGAATGCGTCTCGCGATCGACAAACAAAACGAGTATGCAGCCGAGCTCGTTGACCGACTTCGCGATGTGGTTGGATCGGATCTCGCCGATGCAGTCCTGACCGCTGATCAATCCACCGAAGCAGGTATCCACGAACAACGCCGACGGGTTGTGGAACTCAAAACAAAACTGTCGGGGCGGGACGATACGGAAACGCGCGACCTAAAAGCGGTAGCGGATCAGTTGGTCAAAAAGAGTGTCTGGATTGTGGGTGGTGACGGTTGGGCGTATGATATCGGTTACGGCGGCGTCGATCACGTGATCGCTAGCCGACGAAACGTCAATCTTCTGGTTCTGGATACCGAGGTTTATTCGAATACCGGCGGCCAGTCGTCCAAATCGACACCGCTTGGCGCTGTCGCCAAGTTTGCAGCTGGTGGCAAAGCGATACCCAAAAAGGATTTGGGACTGCTGGCCATGGCATATGGGCATGTTTACGTGGCACAGATCGCCCTTGGGGCCAGTGAGGACCAGACGATCAAGGCGTTGCTGGAAGCTGAGGCATATGACGGCCCGTCGGTAATTATTGCGTATAGCCAATGCATCGCGCACGGCATCGACATGACCAAAGGAATGGACCAACAAAAGAGTGCGGTGCAGTCGGGGCACTGGCCGTTATACAGATACAATCCCGCGCGCAAGTTGCAGAACAGAAACCCGCTCGAGATAGACTCCAAACCGCCCAAGACCCCGTTGCGCGATTACCGGTATCAAGAGAACCGTTACCGGATACTTTTCAAGGCACGGCCCGATCTCGCTCGTGATCTCATCGAACGGGCAGAGGATGCCGCTCGCGAGCATTGGGCGCGGCTTCAGCACACTGCCAAGGCCTGGGAACCCAGAGAATCGACCGGTTCGGGCGAGGGGGCGAAGGCGGATACCGTTGGCGGCGATCAAAAACGTGCTCAAGCGACTAAGGAGGAGTGATATGGATCTGCGCACGACATACATGGGAATGGATCTCAAGAATCCGCTGGTGCACTCCGCATCGCCGTTGTCCCAAAGTATCGACAAGATCCGAAGGCTCGAGGATGCCGGTGCTTCGGCCGTTGTTATGTATTCGCTATTTGAAGAACAGATAATGCTCGAGAGCCAGCAGCTCGATCACTTCAGCGATTACGGAAGCGAGAGTCATGGTGAGGCGTTGAACTATTTTCCAAAAATGAACGAGTACAAAACGAGCACCGAAGAATACATCGAGCGGGTCCGTCAGGCGAAGGAAGCCGTGGATATTCCCGTAATCGGTAGTCTCAACGGTGTAACGACGGGTGGGTGGATCAAGTACGCCAAAAGGATCGAAGAGGCCGGAGCCGATGGTATCGAACTCAACATTTACTATATCCCTACGGATCCCAAGCGCAGCGGAGCCGAAATCGAGCAGATGTACGTCGAGGTCGTTACCGGTGTCAAAAAGAGTGTGGCGATTCCTGTCGCCGTAAAGCTCAGTCCGTTTCTGAGCGCGCCTGCGAACTTCGCCTTCCGGCTGGCAGAGGCCGGTGCCGACGCGCTGGTCCTTTTCAACAGGTTTTATCAGCCCGATTTGGACATCGATAAGCTCGAAGTGGTTCCGCATTTGGCGCTTAGCGAATCCAACGAACTGCGTTTACCACTTTGCTGGGTGGCAATTCTCTATGGACGCATCGCGGCAGACCTTGCTATTACAACGGGTGTTCACACGCATTTTGACGTGCTCAAAGGGTTGATGGCTGGGGCAAAAGTCACCATGATGACATCAGAGGTGCTCATGCACGGCGTCAAACGGATAACTGGTATTTTGGAACGATTGGAATCCTGGCTGGAGGAACGCGAGTACAGATCCGTAAAGCAAATGATGGGCAGCATGAGCCAGAAACACTGCGCGGAACCCGACGCTTTCGAACGTGCCAACTACGTCAAGGTGCTTCATTCGTGGCGGCCGGATCCGACCGGAAGACTCAACCAATAGGTGCTGATTTATGAGACAACGATACGCTCTGACAAATCCCATTGCCCCGATGCTGGGCAAGTCACGCGAGGAATTCACGCGTGAAGATTTAATCAAAGTCATCGAAGAGAAAGCGATCGAAAAGTTTACGCTTCATTATGTCGCTCTCGACGGG
>CP070631.1:1904291-1910644 GCA_020356045.1 Candidatus Latescibacterota bacterium | reverse complement strand
GATATAAACAACGATGAGGTGAAAGATCCCGCGGAGATTCAAAAGATATCAATCCGATTCGACAAATGTTTGGGTGTCGACCACGGTCGCATAGATCCGGTCGAGCGAGCTCAACGTGGAGCTATGAACATCCTCGGCGCTCACCGTTCGCTCGCCGTAGGTGAGCGCCCGTGTCGCGCAGGCGTCACCAACAACCGTGCACTCGAAACCCAAGTCATAAGCGGCGCGAACGGCGCCTTCGACACACATATGTGTCTGCATACCACATATCACCAGTTTGTCCACCCGGTTCTTGCGCAGGTAATCGAGCAGATCCGTACCGTTGAACGCGCTGACCTCGTTCTTGACAAACACTTTTTCGCCGTCCTGTGGTTTGACATCCGGATGAAAATCTGCCCCGGCGGACGCGTTGTGCGCGACGTGAATGATCAGGCGGGCGTCTTTTCGAAATTTTTCGATGAGTCTTTTGCAGTTGGCGCTGGCTGCTTCGGGGTTGACCAGGGGCATCGCGCCTCCCCCAAAGTAGAACTCCTGAACATCGATGACGAGAAGCGCCGTCTGCCCTGGGCCGTCCCGACCCGATTCGGATCGGACCTCAGCGGCACTCATAACCACCGCAGCGACTATCACACACACCAACACCATCCGGAATGACCGCGTGACTCCAAAATCCACCATTTCGCCTCCTCGCATCTAATGTGACAATTCGCGTCTGACAAGATCGGCCAGACGAAGACGCGATCTCCACCGTAGACCGCCAAAGCAAACGGCAGACATCGCGCACCGACCATTACGTTCTAGTTTGTTACCAGTGGCTATTTCTTGGGTGGAAAATCTTCAAAAATCTTTGCCACAGCCTCTCCAATTTGCTGGGCTTGCGACTCGGGTGATGGTGATTCCGACAGTATTTTCTCGGCCGTTCCCCGCCACAACATGGCTTTGCTTTCCGCGTCGACCATATCCACAATCAACGTGCCCACCGTATAGTCGTAGGTCTGGATGTCATCTCCCTTTCCCCAATTGGGATCGTATTTGTATCCCCATTCCTCGGTATTTATCCGTGGTTCTTTGACGGCGTGATAAACCATCAAAACGTCGGGATCGTCGTCGACCTCGGTCACCCCTTTTGCAGTCAATTGTTTATTGACGGCCTCACGAACCAGATCCCCAAGCTGGTCTTGCAGACCTTCTCCCGCGGCGCTTGTGGGGACATCCAACCATTTGAAGGTCTTGAATTGGCCGAAATCGGCGGCCGGATCGTAATCGTGCGTCACCTTTGTCGACGAACATCCCACTATCAGCACCACCATAGCGGTGATTACCAGAACCAGCGTCATCCGTGTCATCGCTTTGCTCCTTTGCAGATTGCACCAACAAGTCGGGGATTCTTTGTATATCGAAAACCCCGCTAATTGAATTATCCCGTATTATGCAGGTGGGAATTTGGCAAAGATCTTGGCGACCGCTTCGTTGATCAATTGCGACTGCTGTCCGGGCGTTGGCGTATCGGGCAAGACGCTTTCCGCCGCGCCGCGCCACAGGAGCTGTTTTTTCTCCGCGTCCACGATGTCAACGACGAGGGTACCGATATCGTAAATATAGTTGAAAAGCTCACCGCCCATACCCACACGCGGCCCATATGAGTATCCCCAACGCTCGATATCAATCCGCGTTTCCTTGCCCGTGTGATAAACCAGTAGCACGTCGGGGTTGTCCGAGACCTTTGTCATCCCCTTCGAGGTGAGCTCTTTGTCCACCGCTTCCTGGATTGGCGCGCCCAATGCGTCCTTCATCTCGTACTGCGCGTTTTCCTCGGACACTTTCATCCAGTCATAACTTTTTAGTTGGGCAAAGTCCGCATCCGTATCGTAGTCGGTCGATACTTTTATCGTCGAGCATCCGCCGATCACAACCACCATGGCCACGACCGACACTGCCAGAGTTAGACGCCTCATGGGCCTACTCCTTTCCTCGTTTCGTCGGAGATTCGGGGGCGTTTCGCGCGCCATCGACCGCGCGTAGAACTCCGCCCGTTGTATGTCGATGTATGGGGATATCAGCCTACCATGCCGGCATCCACAGCGCAAGGCCAACCTCATATGACTATCTCCGTATCTTTAACTAAAAAAACAAGTTGCGTCAAATCGTCGCGACCAACTACCGCGCCAGGATGTCCTCACGCGCTCGAGCCAATCGAGAAACCCATACGAGCCCTTGTGGGCGGTAACATGGCCGCCTTTTCCGTATTTCGTATGTATGTCACATCACAACAACAGGTTACGCACACAAGAAAACCTTCGCACAACCCGCGGTTTTTTGGGGAACCCCCGGTTTCCTTCATTATTCCTTAATTTTCCAAACGTATCATGCATCAGACATCGAAAGAGCGACCGCCTACCAAATTCCGGCGGTCTGTTTACGGGACTCAATCATGAATTGGACGACGACAACGATAACAATTACGAATTCGGTCCGGACGTGGTCACCGCCCGCCGGTTCGAAGATCGGTAAGATTCGGACGGTGGGGTTTGGAATTGCCGATCTCGACCGGTTGGCCGACACGGCCACCGGCAGAACCATGTCCGGACCGATGAATGACCAGGCACTCTCGGCGGCGACCGAAACGCCCCCCAAGCTTGCACCCGCCGCTGAGAGTGCAAAACCGCCCGTTGTGAGGGCGGTTGAGGAATCACGCCGGTCGATGGGGTTTGGCGTGAGACGCACGGATTCGCAGCTCGAGGGAACTCTTGAATTGCCAGACGAGCGAACTGGCGTTGTCACTGCGGCAACCGCACCCAACAACGCTGCCTCGTTGGTGGGCCTGGAGGCAGGCGGTGTTGTTCACGAACTCGGCGGCAGCACGGTCGGGTTCGATGAGGTTCTCACTGATAACGAACCGGGTGACAACGCTTTGTTGCGCCTGCGGTGCGGGGTTGCCAGAGTAATCCCCCGCCGCGCAGTTCCCAAAGAGTAGGTCCGCTGTGTCGTCTACAATGGGCTTCCAGCCCGGGAAGTAACAGGGGACTACCCGGCAACTGGAAGCCCTTGTAGTTTTTTCTTTTCAGATCTGCATTGTCACGTATCATTGGATGCAAATCATTAACGGAACCCAACTTTAACCATAATCCACCTCTGCATGAGAATACTGCTCGTCGAAGACGAGGTCCCGTTGGCCAACCGCATAAAGAGCGTTCTAAAAAAGGAGCGCTACCAAATCGAAGTTGCCTTTGACGGTTCCGATGGACTCGACGAGGCGCTCACCGAAACGTACGACCTCATCATTCTGGATATCATGCTCCCCGGGATGGATGGCATCGAGGTGTTGAAAGAGATCCGCGAGGCCGGGCTCAAGGTTCCGATCCTCATGTTGACAGCCAAAGACAAAGTCCAAGACAAGGTATCCGGACTCGACGCGGGGGCCGACGACTACCTGACCAAGCCGTTTGCCATACCCGAGCTGCTCGCCAGGATCCGTTCGCTTCTCCGCCGGGAGAGCGATGAAAAAACGTCCACTCTCAGCGCTCATAACCTCGAGGTCGACACAGCCAAAGGCGAAGTCAGACGCGCCGGAACACCAGTCAAGTTGACGCCAAAAGAATATTCGCTGCTCGAGCTGTTGCTCTACAACAAGAACCGCGTATTGTCGCGGCTCTCGATAGCCGAGCACGTGTGGGGTGACAACTTCGACCTGTTCTCGATGACCAACTTCGTCGATGTTCATATCAAGAACCTGCGCAAGAAACTCAAGGACGATGGGGATGACCGGATCATCCAGACAGTTCGCGGGGTCGGCTATATCATCAAGGAACCATAGTGACAATTCGCTCTAGACTTTCGATCTGGTATATATCGACCACTTTCATGGTGGTCCTCATCTTGAGCACTGTGATCTATTTCGGCATGCGCCACCTACTCTTCCGCATGCTGGACCGAGAGCACGAAGTGATCATTGCCGCTGTGGAGAGCAGTTATGACCCCATTACCAAAACGTTTCGAATCCTCGATTCCAGACGGCTCTTTGTAAATGAGGACATGGATCAAGCATATGTAACTATCTTTGACGAGTCGAAGAACGAGCTTTACAGATCGCCTATCGTCGATCAAATACGGATGGTCATTCCTCTGGCGATAGAGGAGCTGAAGCGCACGACGATGCTAGAACACCCCGCCGACCAAATGCCAGTCATTCACACGATTTCCCAGCCGCACGTGCGTTTTCACGCAACATCGACCAAGCTTCACTACGGCGAACGGCATGTCGGCTGGATCAACATCGCTTCGCCGCTGGGAGATGTCGAAGACGCGTTGCTTCGTCTGTTGTGGGTTCTGTCCGGGGGGGTTGTGCTTTCCGGCCTGCTCGTTGGGGGCGGCGGTTATTTCCTCACCGGCAGAGCGCTGACACCCGTCGCGGCCATAGCCCGGACCGCGAGGCGTATCAGCTCGACCCGACTGAGCGAACGCGTCGACGTCGGCAACAAACACGATGAAATCGGCCAGCTCGCCGCTGTGCTGAACGATCTGTTGCATCGGCTCGAGCAGGCGTTCGAAAGCCAAAAACGGTTTGCCGCCGATGCCGTGCATGAACTCAAAACGCCGGTGTCGGTTCTGAGAACGCATTGGGAGGACGAGCTAAGCAACCCCGATCTGCCCGACGACTTCAAAGAGAAGCTCGTCGGCGACATTGAGACTATCGCGAGACTCAGCCGGGTTATCAACAATCTTCTTTTGCTCTCGCATGCAGAAGTCATCCGTGCCGATACGGTTTTTGCACCGGTGCCGCTGGCCGCACTGATCGATGATGTCATCGATGACACTGCGGTTCTTGCCGAGATGAAATCGCAGACGCTGCGTCGCGGGCCGGTCGAGCCGGTGACAGTCAACGGTGACAGAGACCGCCTCTATCAGCTCGTGTTCAACTTGGTCGACAACGCCGTCAAATACACTCCCGAGGACGGAGAGATTACGTTGACGTTGGAAGCGGACGCCAGTGAGGCGGTACTCCGCGTCGCCGACACCGGTCGAGGAATCCCGCCCAACGATCTTCCCCACATATTCGACCGGTTCTACCGGGTAGGAAGCGATCGCTCGTCGCGAACCGGCGGCAGCGGCTTGGGGTTGGCCATCTGCAAAATGATCGCCGAACTTCACGGCGGATCGATTTCGGCAACGAGTACGGTGGACGAGGGCAGCGTCTTCAGCATACGGTTTCCCACCTCTCCCTAGTGCATTCCCGTCTTTGAACCGGCCGCTCGATTCGCCGTGTGTATTCACGTTGCCCGGAATCTCCTCGGATGCTAAGGTCGTAACAAATACCGTTCTTATCTTCATAGACACCGGTGGGAAGAACGGTTACATAACATCCGATCAAAGGAGCGGCCATGTTTGACACCGATGTCAAACGACGCGATTTTCTGAAGTGGATATTGGGCGGCGTGACCGTGGCGGCGCTTGATTGGAGCGTGCTCCCCAAAGGAACCGGCGCCAAAACTGGCGACAGTGAATTCGATGCCATCATTATCGGGTCGGGTCTCGGTGGCCTGAGCTGCGCGGCGGCCTTTGCCCGGCAGGGATTCAAAACCATCGTCTTCGAAAAACACGACCGGCCCGGCGGATACGCCACCACGTTCAAACGCCGCGGTGGTTTTGAGTTTGACGTCTCACTGCACTCGACGACGGTTGGCGAGCGAAATGGGATCCGCAATCTCATCCCCGGTTTTGATGAAATTACCGATGTGGAATTTCTGCCGCACACACCACTGTATCGCACCATTTTCCCCGGACACGACGTGCGCGTGCCCCAACAAAACGTGCCGGCGTATATGAAGCTTCTCGAGGGTCACTTCCCCGGTGAGAGCGAGGGAATCGCCGGTATTTTCGAGGACATGCAGGGGCTTTCCGACGACATCGAGCGATACATCGAGGCCGGAGGAAAGGTCGACATGACGAATTTCCCCAACGAGTTTCCATATCTCTTTCAGTGTTTCAACAAGACCTGGGGCGACATGGTCGATCGAAGAACCGAGGACCCCAAGCTCAAGGCCATCGTATCCTCGTTGTGGGGTTACTATGGGCTACCGCCGTCAAAGCTCGCCAGTTTGTATTACGCGCTACCCACCATAGAGTATCTCAAAGACGGTGGGTATTATCCAATCGGGCGGTCGCAGGCGATCAGCAACGCACTGGTCAGGTTTATCGAGGACCGCGGTGGCAAAGTTGTTCTGAGGACACCGGTCGAGAAGATCTTGATCAAGGACCATACGGCTTACGGTGTCGCTACGAAGGGTGGAAAAGAATACACCGCGCGAGCCGTCGTGTCCAACGCAAACGCCCCCGACACATTTACCAAAATGATG
>CP070631.1:1899814-1904191 GCA_020356045.1 Candidatus Latescibacterota bacterium | reverse complement strand
CGTTCGAAGCAGACCGACGTGCGCGTGATGATAAAACGGATTGGCGATATTGAAATGGTTCCATAGTCCAGGTTTTGGGGCGAGACTGTAGAGACTGTACCCGTACCTGTCGAATCTGGGGATCAAATCGACGGTTCCTTGCACTCCGAGCTCAAAAATTTGCTTGGTGAGTTCGTCATCGGTGATCTCGTGCGAATGAAAAAGATTTAGCAGCGTATGCAGATGGCCGTTGAGTATGTGATGCGGTGGAGACGATACCACCTCTTCAAAAAACAAACCGCCCTCACTTGTTTTGTATGCGAGCCCGCCGTTGTCCATGGTGCGTCCCAACGTGATCACGCCCTTTCTGTAAAGATCGAGATAACGGTGGTCGCCGGTCAACCAATGTCCCCAAAGCATTGCACACATCGAAAACGATTGCAGGTACGCCGACTTCCAGGGCGCTTCGACACCATACTGATAGCCAAGGTCGAATTCCGCGCACCAGGCCACACCTGTCGCGTCCGAGAATTCGACCGGTTTGGCCGTATCTGCCAGGTAGGTGAGCTGCCGCGCGGCAAGCAGCAGATCCTTTTGGTTGCCGGTCTCGGCAAAGCGCCTCGCCCGTTTTACGGCAAATTCGGCGATATCCGAAGGGTAGCGTTTCTGTCCACTGACGCCCCGTTGCCCCATGGCGTCGTAGTCCACGAACTTGATCCCCTCGCTATCGACGTCGGAGGAGAGTGCCTGCCACGACACATCCTGGAGATCGGGAAACGTGACCGTCTTTGCCGGGGGTTCCTTTGGCGGTGTCCATACGGCGAGCGGGCGGCGCATAAAACTGAGATAAGTCTCTTTTCTCTGCCTGGCCCGCGGAATGACCGTGAGGATCCACACGATAAAGGCAGCGAACAGAATCCCAACTATCCAAACGGCTACGAGCATCTCTTCCGCCTCGCTCCAGCCAGGCACTCAATCCAACGTCGAGTCGAGTTCATTGGCCCTTGGTCATTTTCAACCGAAAAACACTCTTGAGAAAAAAGGCGGCCGCCCGGTTGGCCAAAAACATTTTGCCGATCGATCCAAACCGATAAATCGGTTCCCACGTGATCTTGGGATCGCGGAAGCCCGTCTCTTCCAAAAGTTCGACCCAGACTTCCGGAGCGTGATGTTTGTGCCACTCGATGAACGGTGCGATCGGGTTTTTTAGTTTGAGCAGCGCGAAAAAATTGTGTCTCGAACAGTCACTTACAATCAAAGCGGCGCCGGGTTTTGCCAGGCCGCTCACAACCGATAACCCCTCCCGGTAACGCATTCGTGAATTCGGGTCATCGAGCAACGTGACACAGGCAGGCTCATCGAGATGATTTATCGAATGTTGCATGAGGATCACGTCGAACAAACCGTCTTCCTTCCGGAATTCCTGAACGGTTCTCGTGTCCAACCGGACCCTGGCACCCGGCAGCCGGGAGCTTAGGGACTCAAAATCCGCCTTCGCCTCTGACGAGCTGCCCGCAGCCGCCGGTTCCATACAGATAACCTCATCCGCGCCCATGCACGATGCGTAAAAGCTGTAGACGCCGTTGCCGCCGCCGATATCGAGCATCCGGGCACCACGAAGCTCGATCCCGTCGAACAGATCGGTGAGCTGCATCGTCACCGCGCCCAATGACGAAGCGATCCCTTTTTCCACCAGATACGAGAAATACGCGTCGGTCATTTCTCCGTCGTGCATCATGTGCCTTCCCCGCGTTGCCTCCGCCGCCGTCCCGCCGGTGTTCGCGGCACCACTGGCATACCGCCCCGCATGAGCAGCTCCGCCCCCCCCCTGGCCGCAGCCGGGTCGCCCCATCTTATCCCACCCGGGCGTCGGCGTCACGCCATTGCTCGCGGGATTGGGCAAAGCGTGGCGGGAGTTCGCGGGGCCGTAATACTGTAATCGTTTTTATATCAGCAAGATATGGGCCCAACCAACCCGGGAAACGCCCGCCCGTGCAAACGGCTCCGGTCGGGTGTTTTGATTTGGTAAGAGGGTTGGTGCTCGTTTAGACTATCCCTGTATGCGCCGGATCGCGCCCGCGCCGGTGGCTCTCGCATCTAACTCCTGGTGGCGTAGGAAGATCGATGTACTGGCTTGGTGGAAAAGATGGCACCGATCCCACGGATCCCGGGGAAAAGCCGACCGATCCGTTTGGCGCCGCGCGTGCGAAGATGGTCGAAAACCAGATCCGCCGGCGGGGTATCCAGGACCCACGTGTGTTGCACGCCATGGAAACCGTACCGCGTCATCTTTTTGTCCTTCCTGGTGACAAACCATTCGCGTACGACGACAACCCCTTGCCCATAGGCCAGGGTCAGACCATTTCCCAACCCTATATCGTTGCCTTGATGACCGAGCTGCTTCGAATCAAACCCAACCACCGCGTGCTGGAAATCGGAACGGGCTCCGGTTATCAGGCGGCGGTGCTGGCGATGCTTGCCCAAGAGGTTTTGTCGATCGAGTACGTCGAGGACCTGGCGCTGTCATCAGAGAAACTGTTGCGGAAGCTGGGATACAACAACGTCACGGTCAAAGGGGGGAACGGCTATGCCGGATGGCCGGAGAGGGCGCCGTTTGATGCGATCATGGTGACCGCGGCACCCGAGGCGTGTCCCCATGCGCTCACCGAGCAACTCGTCGATGGCGGCCGTATGGCGATCCCTATTGGCCAGCATGTCCAGGAACTCTATCTAATCAAAAGGGAAGGGGTTGAGTTGAAGCAGAAACGAATCGCAAGCGTGCGGTTTGTGCCCATGGTGGGTGAGGATTTCGACTAGAGTTTGGATCAACGGAGATCCGGTTCCTGTCCCACGGTGGCTCTTACGGTGGTGTGGATCCCCCCTCTGACCAGAAAGTCACCGGTGACCTCCATAAAACGCGGTTTGCATGCGCCGGACAGCTCGTCGAGAATCTGGTTCACGACGGCCTCGTGAAACGCGCCTTCGTTTCTAAACGACCACAGATACATTTTGATGGATTTGAGCTCGAGACACAGTTTGGCGGCGACGTAACGGATTCGAATGGTCGCAAAATCCGGCTGACCGGTCCGCGGACAGAGACAGGTGAACTCGGGACATTCCATTTCAATCATGTAATCCCGATCTGGCTTTGGATTCGGGAACACCTCGAGCTCTTTTGACGGTTGTGTTGGCATTCTTCTCTCCTGCAGCTCCTTAACCCTACCACTATTCGTGCCGTACGTTCAAGGGCATGACGGTTTCACTCGATCGAGATGGTATGGATGGGTAGCCCCTCGAAGAGGTCATCGTCGACAAAGTAGTCTCGCAGCCGGTATGTCGGTTGGTGTGATTTCGACATCAATTTGACCGACACGCGGTATCTTCCCGGAACGACGTCGAGTGGTATTTTGACATGGAACTCGTCGAGGACCAGGTCACCGGGCTGCCAGGTGTCGGGGCCTTGAAACCCGCTTCGGATTTTGTGGTGATCGGTAAAACGGAACCGTCTCCCAATCATCCGCTCTTTTATCTTTCGCGTTATTTTATCGAACGGTCGTCCCCCCAACGGAAGCTCTGGATCCTTGTGATTAAAACGAGTGACGACGACGTAGTTGCGCATCGGGTAGTCCTGTTTGCCGGACCAGATGACATAGAGGTCGAGTGCTCCTCCGCGCGATGCGATGGTGTCTCCCAACGCGTAGGCCTCCAACGTTGCCTCCCCGGCATCGTCACCGACCCTGGTGAACCCCTGAATGGGTATGTCGTCGAGCACAAAGGGCCGGGTAGTGGGTGTGGCGGTGACCGGCATACCCGTCCACTCGAACACAACAAAATCGTCGCGGTCGTAAATCAGTTTGAACGAGGACGGGTGGGATTCGAATTTGAGCCGGGCGGCGGGGAATATTGTCGGGTCCATCGCCCAGTACTCGAGCACGAGACCTCGCGGGAAACGCGTATTGAGAATCACATGAGTGGCGCGGTGGTGCGCCAACAGCTCGATCGTCCGGTCGATGGGTACGTGGGGGCTCGAGATATCCCTGGTCGCCTGGATCCGCTCAGCGAGCCGCGTGTCGTTTGGTGGTGCGTGCTGGTCAAAAGTGCAGACCACATAGTGGGGGGTAAACGCCGCAATCGCATACGCGGTTAACGGATCGGTGGCGATGACCGAACCGTGTGGCAGCGATTGCCCGACCCACGAGAGTTCCGTGTTGAATTGCAGGTAGCTGAGTTTCTTTTCATCCGCGATCTGCCGGTGCGAGAACGCATTGTCACCGATCAACGGAAGCGCGCCATGGATAATACCAACGATAAACAGAATGAGAAGTACCCGCGCAAAAACTCCACCCAACGCATTCGTGCGGCCCGGAGTCAGGGCGGTTACCAAGAAATATGCTGCGG
>CP070631.1:1896379-1899714 GCA_020356045.1 Candidatus Latescibacterota bacterium | reverse complement strand
GCACTTCACAATCAAAACGGATCCGGATATCCCGGATGGCACGGAGATCAGAAACAAGGCGCTGATCGTATTTGACGCCAATGATCCTATCGAGACCGTTGAGGTTGTCAATGTGATCCAGAGAGTGCCGCCTGATCTTCTCGTGTCGGGATCCTCGGGTGAGTCGGGGTATCCATACTTTGTCGAAGGGGAAGACATTACGGTAACTGCGATGATCGCCAACCCCACTGATGCCGCGACTGGCGCGTTTGGCGTCGCATTCTACGACGGCGACCCGGGCGCGGGCGGGATGCTCATCGACTCGCTTCGAGTGGTCGGTGTGGGTGCAAACGGCGAGATACCGGTGCAGGCAACCTGGCTCCCGCTGCGCATGCTCGACCAGCACAGAATCCATGTCGTTGTCGACACACAAAATGAGATCGCCGAGCTCGACGAGACAAATAACACGCACGTTCTCGTGCTCGACCCCGAGCCAAAGACCTACACGGTGGATTATGCAGCGGATATCAATTTTGTGTCACTGCCGCTCGAACCCGCAATGCCGTACACCGCACGGTCGCTGGCCGAGCATCTGGGCGCGTCGATGATCATACGGTACGACACGGCATCCGAGTTGTTCGAACCGTTTGACACCACGGGTGGTGTGTTTGATGCGTTCATTCCGACACAAAACGGTGACGGGTTCGAGATTCTCCCGCGCGAGGGATACCTGGCGGTGCTCGATCAACCCAAGCAAGTCACATTCACCGGGATCACCCATTTGGGTGCGGTGGGGCTCAGCGAGCGGTTGAATTTTGTCTCGCTCCCACTCGAGCCCGCTGAACCGTACACAGCGCGGAGCTTCTGTGCAAAGCTCGATGCAAATATGGTTATACGGTATGTAAACTCATCGGGCACATTTGACGCGTTTATCCCCGAATTTCACAGCGGCGATGGATTTGAAATTCTTGGTGCGCGGGGTTATCTGGCGTACGCGAACCGGGATACCACTGTTGAATTTGCCGGGCGCGGTTGGTTTGGCCAACAGAACGCGCCACCGGGTGGCTACGAGCCACCTGCTCCTGCGGGAGAGGACGACGGCACACCCAGGACACCTGTCCTCGGGGTTGCTGGGCGGCTTTATCAAAAGGTTTGGGACAAGGAAACCCCGATCTCCGGTGACCTTAGGGCGACGATCACAAACACGCGAACCGGCGTGCGCGTTCCGGTGCGAATCCATGATGATACCGGGGAGTTCACGGGTGCGTTTGTCGACCTCACCAACAACGAGCCGGTTCACGCCGGTGACGTATTGGAGCTGTCCGTGTTCAATACTTCCGGCAAGCCGGTGGGTGATCCGGTCGAGGTCGCGGTGACCGAGACCGATGTGAACAGACGGTACGTCGAGTTCAATGCCGTTGTAACAGGTATGTCGCCGCACGTTTCGCGTCTGTATCAAAATTTCCCCAACCCATTCAACCCACAGACGACGATTCGGTATCAGCTGGCCAAACGAGGGGCGGTATCCATCCGTGTGTACAACGTCGCCGGCCAACTCGTGAAAACTCTGGTCAATGAGACACGTAACCCGGGATTCTATGAACTCATCTGGGATGGATCCAACGACCATGGTAGCAGGGTCGCCTCGGGTGTTTATTTCTACCGGCTCGACACGCCGGGGTACACGAAATCAATGAAAATGGTCATTTTGAAATGAGCATCCGACACAAAAAGATGGAAAGGCGGAAGCGAGTCATGAATAACCTTTTGAAAACCCTGGTCGTTGCAGCTGCCGTCACGGTACTTGGTTTGGTTGCGTTCCAAACGGGGTGGAGTCAGACTGTGTCTCCGGTATTCGTAGTCTACGGCACGATGACGACTCAGGACGGCAACCCGGTTGAAGGGACCTACACCATCGTCATTGAAAACCTTCGAACAGGCGCTGTTGTTGATGATGATGTCGGCGCAGGTGAAAACGCCGGCAAGTTCGCGGTGGTTTTTATTGACTACTATGGTGGCAGCGTAGTGATGGCGGGCGACGAAATCGGTATAAGTGTTCGGATCGGCCAGACACCGGTCACGGGGGCGTATGAGATACATCAGGTTACCGCCGAGGATGTACTGGACATGCGTGTGATGATCAATATAATCGAACCGCAGGTAGCCGTTGATTCAAAAACGTGGGGGGCAATCAAATCGCTTTACCAGTGACAAGGGGATCCCGGTCCACTTCAGCTGGCGTTACCTTTTCGACGATCCGCAACATGACACTCACACCTTTTATGCCGGGGTGTGTGCTCCCACTGGCCCTTTGTGTCCGGACGGACGCGTGGTTGTTTTCAACTCTTCAAATTCATGACGATTGGAGAGCTTTTTGAAAAGCGCGATACCGATCATCCTCGTTGTGTTTCTGACATTGGGCGCGGTTGTGGGTGCCTCGCTGGCGCAGGGTAACCCGATCGAAGAGTACAGACCGATTGTCGATTCATTGCGTGCCGATGGTGACATCGACGGCGCAATCAATGCAGCTCACGAGATGCTCGGTGTGCTCGAATCCCGCAAGGATACGAAAGAATACCAACTTGAGGACGCCAAGCGTCTCATCAAAACTATCGAGTTCATCGCGACGCTGACCGGCGAAGGTCGCGAAGAGATGGCGACAGCGGCAAGGCTGGGGCGGGAATACCGCGCACTGTATGATGAGGATAACATCGCAGGCGCTGCATCGCTCGCCCGGCGGCAACTAGATATCTTGATCACTCATCTCGGCCGCATGCATCCCGAAACGGCCGAGAGTATGGTCAACCTCGCGTTTCTCCTCAGCGATCTCGAGGAGTATGATTCGGTACAGATTCTCTACGAAGAAGCGCTTGAGATCGACAGAGCTACGCTTGGCGATGCGCACCCCGGTGTTGGTACCGATCTCAACAATCTTGGGGTGTTTATGCAGGATAAGGGCAATTTTTCCGCTGCAGATTCCATGTTTCGTCAGGCACTCCAAATTTTTGTTGGTACGTTCGGAGAGATTCACCCCGATGTTGCGATGGTTTACAATAATCTCGCCAATCTTATTATGGAACAAGGCGAGTTGGCTTCTGCGGAGCCGCTATATCGGAAGTCAATCCTCATTTACCGGGAGCTCTACGGTAACTTCGACGAAGATGTCGCTATGGGTCTTCACAATCTCGCCGAGTTGTTGACCCGAAAAGGAGATTACGCCGAAGCCGAAGCGTTGTTCAAGGAGACGCTGGAGATTTACCGCGAGCTCGAGGCGGATTTCGACGTTGCGTTGACCCTCAACAGTGCGGCGAGCCTTCTCCACGACCAGGGGGACTACGCCGGCGCCGAACCTCTTT
>CP070631.1:1893876-1896279 GCA_020356045.1 Candidatus Latescibacterota bacterium | reverse complement strand
TCCGGTGGACTCGTCAGTTGCGGGGGGGTTTCATCGAGGCAGGTGTTTATCTGAAAAGGTTCCATGAAGTCTTTGAGATCCGCGGAGTCCGAAGCCGACGACTTCGTTCTGACGAAAATCGTCGCGATCGCAAAACACTCACCAAAGTTTGGAAGCAGCGCATTCAAATTGACCGATGCTTCACCAAATTGATTGATCTCATAAATTTGCCCACCAAAAGCATCATATGTCGTGGTCACCTGTGAGTCGATGTTAGCGGCGACAAACGCCGCTCCCACAGGGAACGGGATTTCCACATACGTGTATCCGCCATCACCGTCTTCGACCCAGCGATGCGCGAGGAAAACAGCTTGATCGCCGCCGTTGGTCAATTCGATGGTAAGCAGAATATCGCCCAGTGTTCGTCCGCCGTGCGGGCCGTTTGAAACGAATCCACCCTCATCGGTTTTGAACAAGGTATTTTGCAGGATTTCGAAGTCGAGGTAACTATCCCCCGAAACCGATCGACGGTCGCCTGCCACAGTAATCCACATGTCGCCACCGGCGTCTTCCGACAAATGGATGAACCCATTCTGTATATCGTCCTTTTGCGGGACGCTGCCGCTTTTCCAAGTGAACTTGTTTGGATCACCGGTGACCTTTGTGCTGCTACTAAAGACATCCGCATCGTCGTTCTTGATGAGATCGCGGATATAGAGCGTGAAAATCGAGTTTTTTGGGCTTCCGTCCGGATTGAGCACACCAGTTCCGGGACCGGGAGGACCGTCGAGCCAGTCACCCCCTAAGCCGGGGACGGTACCGGGATTATTTGAGTATAGGTTGCCATCGACCTCGAAACCATTGGCCATGCCGGGCGCAGCCGTCTGGGCATGGGCTCCGGAAACAAGGGCGAAGATGAACAAAATGGCGATGGACGGCAGTAACACTCGAAGCCGTCGCTGCCCATGGGGTAGGTGGGCGTGCATGAGGATCCCCCTTCGCTGAGATGCAGTGTGTCCACTGGACACGATGTGAAAATCCTATTGAGGTCGTCCTCTTTAGTCTTGGGTATACGTATCCCTCGAGTAACAACTCGCATCTATGAGGAACAATGGGAAAGAATGGTAAGCGATGGGTTAATTTACTGCATCCTATACAGTTAACTGTACCACAAATCGTGCGTGGTGTTCAACAATCAAATTCAAAAATAATGCGAAAATCATCAATTTTTTTCTGACGCGATGCAATTATTTTCGTCGTTATATCCAGTCGTTCTGTTTTGACTCCGTTTTTCGTTTTTGATTTCTTTTCGCGTGGTAACGCGCAACGTCGTCGGTATAACAAACGGTAAATGACGTAGCGCTCCGTCACAGTAACGTTGACTCGTTTGTTGTATGGCCGCTTGTTCTTTTGTTTGGTCCGAATTGGTCGAGACTCTCGCGTGCGTTCAGCGGCGCACATGGTGACCTCCCTCGCATCGGCCAGCTCGATCGCGTGAAGGTCGAATGCCCACCGGCGTACCCCGGGTGCACGCCAACAGCGGCGGGTCGGCCCCGGAATTTTCTCTCTTGTATACCAGACATTTGTCTGGTATATTAATAGATGCCCGTAGAGGTTTACCGGCACACCGCTTTTGCGGCTATAGCGCCTTGTTATTAAATAAGTTAAAGGATTTGCGTGGACCGGATCGCCTGCATAAACCTCGATGAGTTTCCTCTCCAGCTCCTGCTGCGCCGGCGGCCCGAATGGGCGATTCATCCCACTGCCGTCGTCGACCGGGACACCGCACAGGGGGTGATTCTCTGGGTCAACGAGTGGGCACGCGAGCGGCGCATCTTGCCCGGCATGCGTTACGCCGCGGCGCTTTCGCTTTCGAGCGAGCTTCGCGCCGGCGTCGTTTCCGAAACCGAGATCGAAGAGAATGTGTCGGCGCTTGCAGAGAAGCTTCGTTTTTTTACATCGGATGTTGAACCGTCAAAACAAGAGCCCGGTGTGTTTTGGCTTGGTGCAACGGGACTGTCGCTTCTTTATCCGTCGCTCAAAAAATGGGGCGAGCTCATCTACCAGGAGCTTACCGAAACGGCGTTCCGCGCCTCGGTGGTCGTCGGTTTTTCACGGTTTGGAACTTATGCGGTAGCCAAGTGTGGTGACACGGTTGTCTTTGAAGATCCCGCACGTGAAAAGAAAGAAGCGTCAAAGGTGCCAATCGAACGGCTTGGGTTTGACCCACGTCTTCGTGACCGGCTTTACAAGTTGGGAATCACAACACTGGGTGGTTTTCTTGCGCTTCCCGCTTCCGGTGTGTTGAAACGATTTGGCAGCGATGTGGTTCATCTGCATCAGCTGGCCCGAGGTGAGCTGTGGGCGCCGCTCGAGCCCGAGATCCCGCGTGATCCCGTTCGCGGCGAAGCGGTGCTCGATTAT
>CP070631.1:1883439-1893776 GCA_020356045.1 Candidatus Latescibacterota bacterium | reverse complement strand
GGAAACGTGGTGTTCGACTTTGTGGCCGAATCCCCGGGAGATATCAAGGTGGTGGTCACGGGGTTGAACCTGGCCCGCTACGAGGGCGCGATTACGGTCGACCCGTCGGTATCGGCGTATGTGAACTATGCCGGTATATCGACGGTCGATGACGACATGGTGGGTGGAACCTTTGGGAACGGGGACGGGGTGATCGATGCGGGGGAGACGGTCAACCTGTGGCTGGATATGACCAACACGGGGAACGCGTCGACGACGGGCGTGGTGACGGCGTTTCTGACCTGCGCGGATCCGCTGGTGACGGTGGTGGACGGGACATCGGCGTTTGGTGTGATTGGGTCGGGAGCGACGGTTACGGCGACGGATAAGATCCAGGTGACGTTTGATGCGTCGCTCTCGGACGAGACGGCGATCGAGTTCGATCTGGCGATCAGCGACGGTGGGACACCGACGTGGACGGACAAGTTCCGCAAGCTCGTGCACGCGCCGGATCTTCAGTTGACGACGCTTCGGATCGACGATGGACCGCCGTATGGGAATGGGAACGGGAGCAACGAGGCGAACGAGGAGTTTTTGCTTTACTACGGGTTGAAGAACTATGGGACGGGGACGGCACCGAGCTTGACGGCAGTGGTGACGGATCTGAGCGGGGCGTTTGTGATCCACGACGGGACGGACAGTTATCCGGATCTGACGCCGTTTGTGGGTGGGGAGAATGTAGCGGGTTTTCATCTGGAAGAGACCAGCGTGGCGACGGAGAATGATCTCGAGGTGGCGGTCACCGATCTCTTTGGGCGTGTGTATCGTGACACCATCGAGCTCAGGGTCCCGGATCCTCCGACCGACCTCGAGTTCGACCCAAGCCTCGGTCTGGACCGCATGCAGGTCGCGTGGACCCACAGCACCAGCCTCGATGTGGCACGATACAATGTCTACCATTCTCTCAGTTCCGGCGGACCCTATACATTGATGAACATCGATCCACTCTATCACGCGGTCTATCTGGACACGGATCTTGCCCCAAGCACGCCGTATTTCTACGTGGTGACATCGATCGACACATCGGGGAACGAGAGTGCGTACTCGGGCGAGTTTTCGGCGAGCACCAACCCACCGCAGATGTCCGGTTTTCCCATTATGATGAAAACCACCACGACGAGCTCGCCGGCAGTCGGGGACATCGATGGTGACGGTGACAAGGAGATCGTCGTTGGCAACGAGCACGTCTACGCCTGGCACCACGACGGTATCGAACTCATCGATGGTGACGGCGATGCCCAGACCTGGGGTGTACTCAACACGTACGGTGATGCGTTCACAGCAGCCATCGCATTGGCTAATTTGGACAACAGAGCCGGTCTCGACATCATAGCGGCGGATCTCAATACCAAGGGTGTTTACTGTATGGACTTCGAGGGGAACCTGCTCCCCGGTTGGCCAAAGACAGCCGAACGGAATTTCCGGGCGGCCCCGGCGGCCGGTGACATCAACGGAGACGGCTTTTTCGAGGTCATCGCCGTGGATTCCCGCGGCACGATCTATGTGTGGAACCGTGACGGCACCGAGTACCGCGATCTCGGAGGCACCGACGGTGTATTTTACCGGACGGCGAATACGAGTTTTCATTTCGAAACGCCAACGGTGTGTGACCTCGATGGGGACTACAAAGATGAGATCATCGTTGGGAGCCGTGCCGATTCAGTCTGGGCTGTCAATGAAGACGGCTCTCTGGTGCCGGGATTCCCGTACCGGCTTGGTGGCGAGGCGGCGGGCAGCATATGCGCCGGCGATGTCGATGATGACGGTTATTTCGAGCTGCTCGTTCAAACCAAAGGCACCAGCGGCAAGGTGCATCTAGTCAACCACGACGGGAACGTCGCGGCCGGGTGGCCTCGCTCGATTCAGATGCGAGATATCTTCTTTACGCCGTCACCGGCGCTAGCCGATTTCAACAATGACGGTAAACTCGAGGCCGTTGTGTACTGGTGGGACGGCGTTGACGCCAAAATTTACATCATCGACTACCTGGGCACCGATTATCCCGGTTGGCCAAAATGGATCTCCCAGAACTACACCGAATCATCGATCGTGGTTGCCGATGTCAACGGCGATAATGTTCCCGATATTCTACTCGGCGATGAGTCCCGTTATATTTATGCGTGGGATATCAATGGCAACATGATGCCGGGTTTTCCGATTGCGGCCCAGGACGCCGTTCGCGCGACGCCGTTTGTCAGCGACGTCGATGATGACGGTGACTGCGATGTTGTCCTCTATAGCTGGGATCAGAATATCTACTCGTTTGATCTTTCGGCGGCCTATAGCCCCGATGCATCACCCTGGCCGACGCTTCAGGCGAACTCGCATCGGAACGGCTGCATCGGATTCGTGGTGCCGACGGCGGTCACACCGGAGACAACCGATGTCCCCGTTACTCGGGCGGAACTCGGTCAAAACTACCCCAACCCGTTCAATCCAAGCACGCAAATCGTCTACTACGTACCGGTGAACTCGGACGGCCGCGTTAGCCTGGTAATCTATGACGTGACGGGCGCACGCGTGCGAACGCTCGAGAACGGCACTAAGATGCCGGGACGCCACATCGCGGTGTGGAACGGCCGCAATGACCACGGCAACCCGGTTGGCTCAGGTGTCTATTTCTACCGGATGACCCAGAAGGGATTCACCGACACCAAAAAGATGCTGCTGTTGAAATAGACCGATTGCCTGCCAATACCCAAATGGACCGGGAACGGAACCTGCGGATGTTCGAGGTCTTCCACGACATCCGCAGGACTCCGGTATGTACAACGCCCTCTCTATTCTGTAAGATCCCTGCATGATCAAGCCGAAGCGCGAGCGCCGCCCCACACAACGGGATCGATCACGACCTCAGAAGCGCGCCACCAGACGCGGCCAAACCATCGTCCGTCGCGAGTGGATCGTTCTTGGCATCATTCTACTTGTCGGTCTCTTGCTCCGCATCGGCTATCTCGCCGAGATCAAGACCTCACCCGCATTCGAATACCCCGCGTTCGACGCCGCGTTCCACGATCACTGGGCACGGTGTCTCGTAAGCGGCAACTGGTCGGCCCCCCAGTTTCACAACGACCCTCTCATTCATGAGATGCCCTTTTTCAGACCTCCGGGGTATCCCTATTTCCTCGCTGCGGTCTATAAGACTACGGGCAAGAGCTATGTGGCCGCCCGCATCATCCAAATGCTCATTGGGCTCGCCGGTTGCGCGCTCGTATATCTGCTCGGACGTTCGCTCTTTGGCTCGCGCACAGGGCTCATCGCGGCCGCGTTGATGTCAGTTTACTGGATTTTTATTTACTTCGAGGGTGAGCTTTTGGCACCGGTGCTTCTGGTCCTTTTCGCTCCGGCGGTAATGTTGGTGCTTGCCCGCTGGCTCGACGGGGTTACGCACGTCAATGCCATCACGGCCGGACTCATGGTCGGACTTTTCGCCTTGGTGCGTCCCAACGCACTGGTGCTGGCCCCCATCGCGTTGGTTTGGGTCTGGTGGGTCGCGCGTCGAAGAGGCGAGTCGAAACGGTGGCGGATTGCACTAATCGGTTTTCCCCTCGGGGTGTTGATCGCCATCGCGCCCGCCACTATTCGCAACTACAGGGTATCCGGTGATTTTGTTCCCATCACTTCGAACGCCGGTGTCAATTTCTACATCGGCAACAACGAGCATACCGACTGTGTGAGCGCAAACGTTCCCGTTCTCGAAAGGATCACATCATTGGGAAGCTGGACCTGTTTCGATCAGCCGGCGATTGTCGCCGCTGTCGAAAAAACCGTGGGGCGGCCGCTCAAGAGTTCTGAAGTATCCGCATTTTTCAACCAAAAAGCGCGTGATCACATTGCGGCCTATCCCGGGAAAACATTGGGGTTCATGTGGCGGAAGACGCTCCTGTTTTGGGGACCCACCGAAATCTCGAACAACAAAGTCATCCATTATGAAAGGGCCCACTCCCGGATTCTTAAGCGTCTACCCGGTTTCCCGCTGGCGTTTGCGCTGGCGATCGCCGGCCTGGCAGTCTTCGTACACGGACGCCGTCGGATTCGAAACACCGGCGGCAGCGCTCTGCCCGCACCTGGGTTTCAGCTCGAGCTGATCGTCTTGATCGTTGCGTTTATCCTTGCCTACTTCGCTTCGTATCTGCCGTTCTTTGTCGCGGGACGTTATCGGGTTCCGATAATTCCATTTCTACTGTTATTTGGCGCCTACGGTATCGACTGGTTGTGGACAACGCTGAGCCGACGCGAGCTCAAAAAGGCAGGGATTTGGATCGGTGCGCTCGTATTGCTGTTCTTCGCCACCAGCCGGCAGCTCGCCGCGTACGAACCGGATTTGGGTATGTGGCACTTCGATCGCGGCGACGCCTGGCGCAAACAGGGCAACACGCAACGGGCGCGTGAAGAGTTCCGGTTGGCCATCGAAAGGGCAACCAATCCAACCCCCGTGGCATGCAACAATCTCGGTGTGGCGCTGGACCAAATGGGGCAATCCGCCGAGGCGGCCAAATACTTCCAACAGGCGCTCGATATCAAACCGACTTTTCTCGAGGCGCGCCGCAACCTGGTGTCCGTTCTGCTGCGCACGAATCAAATTGCTGCCGCAGCCACACATCTGCAGAAGATCATTCGAATCGAGCCTGGAGATGCCCGGGCACGATTCAATCTCGGTGTTTGTCTGCTGCGGCTCGACCGAGGTGATGAGGCAATCGAACAGCTCACCGAATCCGTCCGGCTCAACCCCAATCATTTCTTTGCACAGTTTTATCTGGCACGGGCACTCAAACTCGCCGGCCGCCCCGACGAAGCGCTTGTCCGGTACACAGCCGCCGTCAAACTGGAACCGGGCCAAATCGAAGCTCGCTACGAGCTTGCAACGCTTCTCGCCGAGTCCGGGCGTGAGGCGGACGCCGCCGATCACCTCACACGGATCCTCAACCAAAAACCCGATCATGAAGAGGCGAAGCGCCTACTGGACGATCTGCAGTCGAAATAGAGAGTCGGCACCTGGCGGCGGACACATACAATGGAATGGCGGAACCGTGTGCAGACGGAAAACCGCGGCAACGCGCCCACGCAAAATTCACCGGGCGATGAACCGATCGATAAACTCAGGAAGAGTAGCGGCGCGCCGTGTGGGGGCTTTATTTGAGAAGAATCAGCCTTTTGGTAATATATTTCTGACCGATTTGAAGTTTGACGTAGTAGACACCGCTAGCTACGGGGTTACCATTGTCGTCGACCGCACGCCAATTGACCGCGCGAGTGCCGGGACCCAGTATCTCTTCGACCAGAACGCTCACCAAGCGCCCCATGACGTTGTACACTTTGACGCTGGTTTCGAGTGATTCCGACGAGCGGATGAGCGTGCCATCGTCTTTCTCGATCAGCGATGGAACCTCATACGATATCGATGTCACGTCGCGAAATGGATTTGGCGAGCTGGTTAGGAGATGTTGCTCCAGCCGGCCGGCGGTTTTCCAGTAGAGCTCCGCCTCCATACCACCGCTCACATCACGCGACACTCCGACAGAGGCTCCCTCTTGCGGCCGGAGTATCAACTCAAAAAACTCACCGTTCTCGAGCCGTCCCTTGAGAACGATTCGCTCGTTGTTGAGCGCCAGCTGCTCCACCGCCTCGCCGCGGATCATGAGCTTTTCGACACCGGGCTGAACCTCGCGCCGCACGACGGCTCCGGGTCCCAGACCGCTAAAGTATGAAATATTGTCGGGAGAGACGGGCGTGTCGCCAAGCGGTTCGATGTCTACGTAGACACCCTCGATCCCCGATTCAGCCGCCGCAGGGCTATAGAGTCCCCATATCACGCGGGGCGTCATCGAGACAGGGGGCGGCAGGTACCGGTTTACACCGTCACCGATATAGGTCTCGTACGCATTCGCTGCCGTCGCGGCAATGGCATCCCCACCGTCTGCCACAACGAGGGCCAGATCGATCCGGACTGCACCGCCCGGTGAGAGCGTATCGATGACGGGTGACACCGCATAAACCACTGCCCCGGCCTCGATCTCGAGACGATCGATTCCGGTGTTCTCATTGTCGGCCGCCGCTGCGGTCACCCCGGATTTGGTCTCCAGACGTCCGGCCAGCGCGTCGTTCCACGCTTCACCGGCAACGTGACCGACGAACCATGGATCCACCACATTAACCATGGGAAAAGCGACGAGCCCTACCGCCATTCCAGCGGCATCCTCGCACACGACCATCTGGCTGCGCTCGGTGGTCGAACTGGACTTGGGCGGATCGACCGATTGGCTCAGAAACGCAAATTGACCCCTTTTTTCAAAAAACGCGCCGATGCGGACATTCTGCAGATCGTCTTTTCCCACGTTGGTGACGCGGAGACTCAACATCACTGCCCCGTCGATGTGTGGCAGCGACCACGCGTACGCCTCTTGCTGAAATACGAGTCCCGGTTTGCCAGCATCGTCCCCGCTCAAATCGGGCGCGTAAAAGCTCGTAGCGATCATCTGATCGCCAATAGCGGCAAAGTCCTCATCCACCCGCCCATCCTTATCGTTGTCCTCGCCGTCCAACCAATCCTCATCTACCACTCCATCCCGATCGTCGTCGGGATCGGGTGACGGGGCGCGGAATCCGCCGACCATTCCTTCTGAACATTTCTCGAGAGCGGAAGCGTTCTTCGCGACGCGCACGCCACCACGCGCCGTGTTGACCCGCTCTGTCATTCGTCCGTCGGCATCCGCGGCATAAAGCACAAAACCGCCCAAGGAGATCAGGCTCTGTCCGCTCCACTCGGGCGTAAGCGCTAGCCATTTGCCATCCCGTGTCGTAGTGAATTGAACCTTGCCGGTCCCGATCATCTGCCCGTTGTGGGGCGGATCGGCTTTCTCTGCGACAGGATCCTGCGCACCCGTGTTTGGCACTCCCGGCTCCGCCATCGCAACCAACAAAGCCGCAAGCACTACCGATGCGGCACACCGCCAAATTCCCATGCGTCTAACCATACGCGTCTTGAGCTCAGATTGGATTGCCATTGTATTTCTCCGTCAGTATCAACGGCCACAATGGTATCGAACGCAGCCCCGTCAACCTGATAGCAGGAAGCTCAGGCTTTCCAGCGCCACGGCCAGATTTACATTTCTCAATCTTACATTCTTTGGAATCGTCAGCTGTCTCGGCGCAAAGTTGAGGATACCGTTGACACCCAAATCGATGAGCAAATCCGCGATATCCTGTGCCGATTCTTCGGGAACGGCGATGACGCCGATGTCGACTGGATCCGCCGCCAGCTTTTCCTTGGCAGCGGCAAACGAAAGGATTTCGATGTCGCGCCACTTTTCTCCGACTCGACGCGGATCGATGTCAAATATGTGTGTGAAATAAAATCCGTCCTGCCTGAACCCGTCGTGAAAGAACAAGGCATGGCCAAGGCTTCCCGCGCCAAAAAGCGCCATCATCCACTTGCGATCCAGTCCGAGAATTCCGACGATGGCCGTCTTTAAATCGGTCACCTGGTATCCCAGTCCTCGCGTTCCAAAATTGCCAAAATAAGACAGGTCTTTGCGGACCTGAGCCGACGTCACACCGCAGAGCTCGGCCAGCCGCGCCGACGATACCGTCTGGACATCCTGCGATTCCAGCGAAAGCAAGATCCGGTAATAACTGGACAGCCGCCGGACGGTGAATTCCGAGATCTTTTCCGTCAGAGAGCTGTCCGGCTCCACAACCAGATCGCGGCTCCCCGACGCAACAAACTTGCCTGAATCCTGAGCTTCGTTTTCAAATTCCTTTTCCAAAACTGACCTTTACCCTTCCTTTAGACAGCCAAATCCTATTTACTCGTCGTCCTCATTTACCAGGTGCGCCACATCGGTGACCACGTCGCCTTCGTCGAGATTGATCAACCGCACACCTTGGGTGGCCCGCCCGATCACCGATAACTGAGAGAGCGGACAACGGATCACCACACCCTTCCTGGTGATGATCATTATATCATCCCGGCCCCGCACCTCTTTGACCGCAACCACCTGCCCGTTTCTCTCGGTCGTCCGGATGTTGATCACGCCCTTACCACCGCGGTGCTTGGTCGAGTAATCACCCAGCGCGGAGCGTTTGCCATAACCGTTCTCGGTCACGGTGAGAAGCGTGGCATCGTTTTCCACAACGGCCATTCCAACCACTTCGTCGCCGTCGTCGAGCTGAACGCCTCGGACACCGGCCGCCTGCCGGCCCGTCGGCCGCACATCGGTCTCGGGGAAACGGATCGCCCGTCCGCCACGTTTGGCCAGCACGATATCCAGACCGCCGGTCGTAATCGCTGCCGCGATCAACTGGTCGTCTTGCTTCAAGTTGATCGCCCAGATACCCCCGCGCCGCGGGCGCTTGAACTGGCTGAGCTGGGTCTTCTTGATGATCCCTTTTCGCGTGGCGCAGACCAGGTATTTGTTCTCGTCAAAATCCGATACGGGGACGCGGCTGGTAATGCGCTCACCCTCGGCCAGCCCGAGAAGATTGACGATCGCCTTGCCCCGCGCCTGACGGCCCGCCACCGGTATCTGGTGCACCTTTAGCCAGTGACAACGGCCCGTGTCGGTAAAGAACAGGATATAGCTGTGGGTTGATGCCACAAACAAGTGCTCGACAAAATCCTCGTCGCGCACCTTGATTCCCGTCGCTCCACGGCCGCCGCGTCGTTGTTGCCGGTAGGAATCGAGCGACAGACGCTTGATGTAGCCATGGTGACTGATCGTGATCACCATATCCTCTTCGGCAATCAGATCTTCCTCGTCGAACGACCCGATGCCTTGGTCGAGGATCTCGGTGCGGCGGTCGTCGCCGTACTTGTCTCTGATCTCAGTGAGCTCGTCTTTGACGATGTTGAGCACGAGGTTACGGTCGGCAAGAATCGCCTTGTACTCCGCGATTTTTAAGAGAAGCGCCTGGTACTCTTCCTCGATCTTGCGCCGCTCCAAACCGGTGAGCCGCTGGAGCCGCATATCGAGGATTGCCTGCGCCTGCTTTTCGGACAGCCCGAACTGCTCCATCAAACCGGTTCTTGCAATATCCGGTGTGTCGGAGGCCTTGATCAACGCCACGATTTCGTCGATGTGGTCGAGCGCGATCCGAAACCCCTCGAGGATATGCGCACGCTCCTCGGCCTTGCGCAGCTCGTACTTGGTGCGCCGGACAATCACCTCTTCGCGGTGCGCGAGATAACAGTCGATCAGCTGGCGGAGCGTGAGGATCTGTGGGCGGTTGTCCACCAGAGCCAGGTTGATGATCCCAAAGGTCACCTGCATCATGGTGTGCTTGAAGAGAAGGTTCTCGACCACACGGGCATCGACATCCTTTTTGAGGATGATGACCATCCGCATCCCTTCCCGGTCCGACTCGTCACGAAGATCACCGATTCCCTGGATGGTACCCAGCTTGACCAGCTCGGCGATCCGTTCGAGCAGCGTGGCCTTGTTGACCTGGTAGGGCAGCTCGGTAACGATAATCGCCTCACGCCCGTTTTTGAGCGTCTCCAGCTCGGTTCTCGCACGGACGATGATCCTGCCCTTGCCCGTTCGGTACGCCTCTTCGATTCCCAGCCTTCCGAGAATAATTCCCGCCGTCGGAAAGTCGGGTCCCAGCACATATTCAAAGAGGTCCTCGTTCGTGATCTCCGGATCGTCGAGAACCGCCACGCAACCGTCGACGACTTCGCGCAGGTTGTGCGGCGGCACGTTTGTCGCCATGCCGACGGCGATACCCGAGGCACCGTTGACCAGCAGATTGGGAGCCTTACCCGGAAGAACCAGGGGCATCATCCTTGAGCCGTCATAGTTGGGTCCAAACTCAACCGTCTCCTTGTCGAGATCGGCAAGCATTTCCTCGGCAAACGCCGTCATACGGACTTCGGTGTACCGTTCCGCCGCGGGGGGGTCACCGTCGACCGAGCCAAAATTGCCCTGTCCATCCACAAGCGGATAGCGAAGCGAAAAGTCCTGCGCCATCCGCACCGTCGTTTCATAGATCGCCGAGGTGCCGTGCGGATGGTAGTTACCGTTGACATCGCCGGTCACCTTGGCCGATTTCCGGTACGGCCGGTTGTGGGTGAGCCGAAGATCGTTCATCGCCGTCAACACCCGCCGGTGAACCGGCTTCAAACCGTCGCGGACGTCGGGCAGTGCACGCGAAATGATCACGCTCATCGAATAGTCGAGATACGAGTTCTTCATCTCGTTTTCGATTTGAACGGGAACGATTCTCTCGCGATCAATCGCCATTCTGTTCTCCCTGATCAGTTGATTTGGCTTGCTGTCGTTTTTTTATTAATGTGTTCG
>CP070631.1:1869916-1883339 GCA_020356045.1 Candidatus Latescibacterota bacterium | reverse complement strand
GGCTCTCGATGGCGCAGGCAACATCCAGACAGGCTGATCGGTGCGCGCCCCCAACGGCATCATGAGTCCACAGACAAAGCAGCGGCCGGAGCCTTTTGCCGCTGTCGAGCAGCATGTACCGGACCGACTCTTCGATCACGGACGGTCCCACGGCGAGACTGTCCAGAAGCTGCTGGCACCGGGTCTCAAAACGCGATCGATCCAGCTCGGCGGCCTGTTTGAACCGCCGATCGTCGATGATCGAACTCATCGTGGGTATCCTTCCTCCTCAGCCATCGAGCACATCCTCTGTCTGTTCGGCCAGCCATCCCGGCCATCCGTCAGCCATCGCGCCTTAGTGTTCGAGCTCATTGGGGGCATCCTCCTCGCTCGGCCATCAAGCACACGCGCTTCGCGTCCCTTTATCCGTCAAGCGAATCCCCAGCGTCTTTCTCGACGACAGTTCCGTCATCGCCCTCGGCGAGGATCTTGATCTTTTTTTCCGCCTTGTCCAGGAGCTCCCGGCAGTGCTTGCCCAGCTTGAGCCCCTCCTCGAATTTGGCGATCGATTCCTCGAGCGTGAAATTCCCTTGCTCGAGCTCATCGACGATTTTCTCGAGCTTTTCCATCGATTTCTCAAAGCCGCTGGCGACCTTTTTTGCGCTCATGTGTTCACTCCTCGATCTCAAATGATCCCGCGATCGTCCAGACTCCCCGACCGCCGTCTTCCCCAGCCCCGGCTTGCCGCGCTTATCCTGGCTTGGCCGCACGGCGTTTACGCTTGGGCTGCCCCGGGGTAGTCGTTTTGACCTCGGCGTCGACACCGCCGTCGCTAAACGTGACGTGCACATCACCCGCATCGACCGCGGCCGCCGCGCTCCGTATCAACCCACCGCTCCGCGCATCGGTGCAAATCGCGTATCCGCGTGACAAGATCTTTTTGGCGTCAAGCCCCTCGAGCCGTGTCATTAGGTTGGAAAAGCGATTGCCCCGTTCACGTACCCCATCGACGGCGGCGCGGTGCAGTCCATCCGCCAAGAAATCCAACCGCTGCATCCACTGCTCGACCTGTCCTCTCACACGTCCCAACGCATAGCTGCCAAGAAGCTGATCGAGACGGCTGCGTCGGAGCGAGATCAGCGTGTCGGCGTACCGGACCAACCGGTTTTCGCGTTCGTCGAGTGCCGTCAGCACGGCGTCGAGCTCCGGCACGGCGATCTCCGCGGCCATCGTGGGGGTCGCCGCTCTCATATCCGCCACAAAATCCGAAATCGAAAAATCGGTCTCATGCCCCACGGCGCTTATGATCGGTACCGGACAGTCAAAGATGGCACGTGCCACAATTTCCTCGTTAAAGGCCCACAAATCCTCGAGACTTCCTCCTCCGCGGCCCATGATAATCAAATCGAGGTCATCCACAGCCGCGAGCATTTCGAGCGCGCGTACGATCTGCGGTGCCGCCGCCTCGCCCTGAACCGCAACCGGGTACAACAGTATGTCGACGGGGGGCCACCGCCGCTGCAATGTGGTGATGATATCACGCACGGCTGCGCCAGTGGGCGATGTCACCACGGCGATTCGAAACGGGAACTCGGGTAGCGGTTGCTTGTGCTCGGCATCAAACAACCCCTCCTCCTCGAGCCGTTCGCAAAGCTGCCGAAAGGCCAGCTCCAACTCACCCATTCCGGCAGGCTCGAGCGCATACGCAACCAACTGATACTGTCCGTACGGCTCGTATAACGTCAAACGCCCCGAGGCCAGCACCTGCAGTCCGTCCTCGAGATCAAACTTGATCCGTGAGGCATCCCCCCGAAAACACACCGTGCGCAGCTGTGCGTCTGCGTCCTTCAACGTAAAATAGAGATGACCGGAGGAGTGACGTTTGAAATTGGAGATCTCTCCAAGCACCACGACGTCGGGGTACTCGCCTTCGATGATCTCGCGGATCTCGGCGTTTAGCTCGGTAACGGTATAGTAACGTTGCTCATCGTGCGGCATTCGAAGCAACAACCTGCAAAGAGTATGCGGTCAGCGTGTTGGCCATGAGCATCGCGACGGTCATGGGTCCGACACCACCCGGCACCGGGGTCATAAAAGACGCCTTTTCGGCGACAGCATCGAAATCCACGTCGCCCACCAGCCGGTACCCCTTTTTGGCCGACGGGTCATCGACTCGGTTGATCCCCACATCCACCACCACCGCGCCGTCTTTGACCATGTCCGCCGTCAAAAATTGAGGCCGCCCCATCGCCGCCACCACGATGTCCGCCGTGCGCGTAATCGCCGGAATGTCCTTTGTACGGCTGTGACACACCGTCACGGTTGCGTTGGCCGCATCACCTTTTAACATCATGAGCAGCGAAAGCGGTTTGCCCACAACGATACTGCGCCCGATAACCGCCAGGTGCTTTCCGGGCACCTCGATGCCATGACGCACCAACAGCTCGCGGATTCCCAGCGGCGTGCACGGGACAAACCGTGGTTTGCCGGCAGCCAGCAACCCCATACTCACCGGATGAAACCCGTCGACGTCTTTTTCCGGTTTGATCGTCATGATCGCCCGGTCCTGGTCGATATGTTTGGGTATGGGTAGCTGAAGCAGGATGCCGTGAACGTCGGGGTCCTGACCCAATTGTTCGAGCGTTTGCAGCAAATCGGCCTCGGAGATGTCAGCCGGGAGATGGACGTGATTTGACTCGATCCCGCAATAGGCGGACATCTTGACTTTTGACTTGATATACACGGTTGAAGCGGGGTCTTCCCCCACCTGAACGATCGTCAATCCCGGCCGCGCGCCCTCACCCAGGTGTTCGATTTTGGCTCTGACTTCCTCTTTGACCTCGGCTGCGATCTTTTTCCCGTCGAGAATCTCCACCTACTCCTCCATTTTCATTTGAATGTGCTCGATTGCCGATGTTCGTCCGGTGGAATTGTCGATGTCCGCCAGAACGATATCCGACCGGAGATCACCACCGGCCGTTTCGAACCGCGCCGGGCGCATCTCGAGAAACCGTTTGATAATGGTTTTTTTGTTGACCCCGATCACCGAATCGTGCGACCCGGTCATTCCCACATCGGTCACATAACCCGTCCCATCTGGTAGAACGCGTGCATCGCGTGTCGCCACATGCGTGTGCGTGCCAAGAACCAGCGACGCGCGCCCGTCGAGATGCCACCCCATAGCCACTTTCTCGCTGGTCGCCTCGGCGTGCATGTCGACAATCTTGACCGGACACCCATCGCCGATCTGCCCGAGATTCTTGTCGATGGTCCGAAATGGACAGTCGATCGGCGGCATAAACACGCGACCCTGGATATTAAAGATTGCCACCGATGTACCGTCAACCTGAATCACCCGGTACCCACGCCCCGGCGCATCACCCGGGTAATTGGCGGGTCTTATGATGTTGGTCCGCGCATCGAGCAGCCTGACCCCCTCTTTCTTGTCCCAGATATGGTTGCCGCTGGTAAAAAAATCGACGCCCGCCAAATCGAGTTGGTCGAGCGCCTTTTCGGTGACGCCAAAGCCTCCGGCCGCGTTCTCGACGTTCGCAATAATGAGGTGAATCTCGTACTGGTCTTTGAGCCGGGGGATGATGTTCGCCACGGTGCGCCGCCCACCCCGGCCGATGACGTCACCGATAAATGCGATTTTCAATAGTTCTCCTGACTAACTCGCGGTTCTTGTCGCGAGGGGTCGTGAATCTCCAAATTGGTCCATGCGCCTACAGTGACGTTATTTCGCGTATTCTACCGCACGTGTTTCCCGGATCACCACGACCTTGATTTGTCCCGGGTACTCGAGCTCTTTTTCCAGTTTGCGAGAAATATCAAACGCAAGCTTTGAGGCCTGTGCATCGTCAATCTTGTCGTGACTTACCATGATGCGGATTTCGCGGCCCGCCTGGATGGCAAACGCCTTGTCCACACCCTCAAAACCGCTGGCGATCTGCTCGAGCTTCTCGAGCCGCTTGATATACGCTTCGAGCGTCTCGCGTCGTGCTCCGGGCCGGGCGCCACTGATCGCGTCAGCCGCCTCGACGATCGGTGTGAACAACGTCGTGGCCTCGACATCCTGATGGTGTGCGGCAATCGCGTTGACGATGGTTTCGTTCTCGCCGTGTCGCGCGGCCAATTCCGCGCCAATCTCCGTATGCGAACCATCGGATTCATGTGAGGCCGCTTTGCCGATGTCGTGTAGCAGCCCGCATCGCCGCGCGGTCTGTTGATCGAGTTTGAGCTCGCTGGCGATGATCCCGCAAAGATACGCGACTTCCATCGAATGTTTCAGACAGTTCTGTCCGTAGCTCGTTCGGTAACGAAGCTTGCCGACGAGCTTAACGAGTTCGGGATCGAGTCCATGGATATTGAGCTCCATGCACGCGTCCTCGCCGTGCTCGAGTATCTTGCGATCCATCTCTGCCGCCGTCTTGGTGACGATTTCTTCGATGCGACCGGGATGAATGCGTCCGTCATCGACAAGCTTTTCGAGCGACAACCGTGCGACTTCACGGCGGATCGGATCGAACGACGACAATGTTACCGCCTCAGGTGTGTCATCGATCACGATATCGACACCGGTCGATTTTTCGAACGCACGAATGTTGCGGCCCTCTTTGCCGATGATGCGGCCCTTCATTTCATCCGATGGAAGTGAGACCACCGATACGGTGGTTTCAACCGATTGATCGGCGGCGTACCGTTGGATGGCCAGGGCGATGATCTTTTGACAATCGCGCTCGGCGTTGCGCTCGGCCGCTTCGCGGATCTCCTTGACCCGGCGCGCGGCCTCCAGCTTCGCCTCGCTTTCTAGATTGCGAAGCAGCATCTCTTTGGCTTCCTCTTTGCTCATTCCGGCAATGCGTTCGAGCCGCACGTTTTCCTCGGCAATGAGCCGGTTGGATTCCATGAGCTTTTGGTCAAGGTGCGCCTGTTTGCGCTCGAGCGCCCGTTCGCGTTCGTCCAAATCGCGCTGGCTCTTGGCAATGACGTCCACCTTGCGCGCCAAATTGCTGTCTTTGTTGATCGCGGCCAATTCACGCTCTTTCAACGCTTCACGCGTTTCGCGCGTCTTTTCCTCAAAATCGAGCTTCATCTTTAGAAATGCGTCCTTGGCCTCGATTTCGGCTTCCTTGCGGAAGTTTTCAACGTTTTTCTGGGCATCGGAAATAATTGATTCAGCGAGCTTCTTGGCGTTGGCCACGTTACCGGCCGATGCGCGTTTGCCGACGAGCGCACCGATGACAGCACCAACCAACGCCGCTCCGAGTCCGGCCAGAATCGGAATTAAGGCGTTCATTTTACTTCCCCCTAAGAAGATCAAACCAACGGGGTACGGTCGGGAAACAGTTATTGTGTTATTTGGGAGAAGTCGGAGAAACCGATGATTGGGTGGGAAAGAAAATTCCCCACGCTATGCCGTGTGAAAGGGAGCTTTTGAACCCGAAGGTTCAAGTGGAAACTCTCATGATCAGTTTTGTCTTCCCTAACGAGAGGGCATGACATCCCTCATCAAATTTGAGCATCCCACAGAGAGGTGTTGGCTCAATAGCTTACCTTAACCATCACGAGCATGGTAGGGAATTCTAGAACTACCTTAGCATATTGCTTAGATCGTTTCAAGTTTTTTCCACGTCGCAACGATAAGCGTATTCTATTTCTCAGTCAGAAGACCGTCATCAAGGAGCGATAGCATCTCTTGTGCACGTTCCTCTACAGATGAAAAGGTTTCGGTGCGTTTCTTGTTTTCCTGAAACAGCTCATCCGCAATGTTCAAAGCCGCCAGGACTGCCACACGTTCCTGCGATGTCAAAGCGGTACTTTCCGCAACTTCTTTCATCTTGTCATGAACGTATCTGGCAATTTCCTCTATATAGGTTTTATCGGCGTAACCTTTTATCTTGTATTCATGTCCAAAAATGTGCACGGATGTGACGCTAACTTCGCCCATTCTTTACACTCCGCTCTTTTGTCGGACTCGTATTGTCTCCTCACTGATGCAACATACTGCCAACACGCATTCACACGATCATTAGATTTGAAGTTCCCCGAACTTCTCTAGCATTTTATCGATTCGCTTAATAATTTGTTCTTTACTCCCGTCCTTCTTGGCACGGGTTTCTATTTCTACCTCTAAAGAATTGATCCGGTTGGTGAGATCCTTATTGCGATTGCGCAGGTTCTCCATATCTTCGAGCAACTCTTCGTTGATCTTTTTTAGCTCGTCGTGTTGCGTGGTGAGTTGAGACAGTTTCTGAACTGTCTGTCCGATCTTCGTCTCGAGAAGATCCAGTTTTGCAAAGCTGTCTACTTCGGTCTTTTGCATCTATGATCTCAATTCGACTCCGAACTCGCCCTTGAGCTTCGATACCAATTTATCAATGACACGGTCGATTTCTTTATCGGTCAGTGTTCGTTCGGGCGAGCGAAAACTCAACCGCACGCCGTAGGCTATGTGGTCTTGGGGTATCGTGTCGCCCTGATAGACATCGAACACCACTACCGATTCTAGCAACCGTCCACCGTACCTGACCAGCGCTTTTTCGATGTCGGCGTACCGAACGGCCGCCGACCCGACCAGCGACAGGTCGCGTTTGGATGCCGGATACTCGGCCAGCGGCGCCAAACGGCCCTCGGGAAGGCGCATTTCGTAGCACCGCTCGAGGTCGAGGTTGGCATACCAGATGGGTTGATCCAGGTCAAATCGCCTGGCAATGCGGTCGCTGACGATACCACCTTCAACAAGCGTTCCGTCTTTGGAACCGTAGGCAAAATGACCGGTGGACCCGTCAAAATCATAGCAAAGCTCCGGCCCGGGATCAACCCCGAACCTTTCGAATAACAACTCTATTTCTTTCTTAATATCAAACAGTTCCAGCGATGACTTTGAGTCGTACCAGAAGTCCGTCGCCCCGGGGAGACTCATACACAGGGTGAGAATCAGTTTCTCCTCGGGGAGCTGGCTCACCCCTTCGGGCGCGAGAAACACCTTGCCCGCCTGGTAAATTTTGATCCGTTTGACCCCGTGGTCGATATTATGCCGCACAATCTCCAGCACGCTGGGTAACAGGCTGGTCCGCAAATACTTATGATTGGTGTTCAACGGGTTGCGGATCGGGATGGGCCTAGAGCGCAGATCCTCCTCCGGCCAGCCAAAAACCTCAAGTTCCCCGCCATCGGTAAAACAGGTGCCGATGACCTCCGAAAAACCGCGAGCCGCCAAATGGTCAGAAAGACTATCGACAAACTGATCGAGTCTACCGAGCCGGGCAAACGTCGTGCAACGGAAGCTCCATCCTTTGCCGATACGATCGTAACCATAAATCCGCGCCACCTCCTCGATCAGATCGATCTCTTCGATGAGGTCGGGCCGGTACGAGGGTGCGAGCACGGTCACGTGCTCGTCCGTGCTCTCGGTCACGGCGAACCCAAACCGGTCGAGGTAACCGATGATATCTGTTGTTGTCAGCGCCGCACCCAGAATCCGGCGGGTTTGCGACTGACGGATGGCAATCGACTTGGATTCAAACGGCAAGGCGTAGTTGTCCACGACACCACCGATCGTCCCGCCCGCGATGTCGCAGACGAGCCGCGCACAGCGTTCCGCGGCCAGGTGGCAGCCCTCTGGATCCACTCCGCGCTCGAACCGGTACGACGCCTCGGTGTTCAGCCCCAGCGCCTTGCGCCCCTTACGGACCACGGTGGGATGGAAATTTGCGCTCTCGATCAGAATCTCGGTCGTGTCGGCATGAACCGCCGTCTCTTCCCCGCCGATGATCCCTGCCAGTGCGACCGGCTCGCGTTCGTCTGCGATCACCAGAACATCATCACTCAACTCGTAGTTATCGCCGTCGAGCGCGAGTAGCTTCTCCCCCGTCTCCGCCCGGCGCACGCCGATGGTTGTCCCATCGAGCCGCTTGAAATCGAACGCGTGTAGTGGTTGTCCCATCTCGAGCATTACATAGTTGGCCACATCGACGACATTATTGACAGTTTGCACACCGGCCGCCTCGAGCGCGCTGGCCATCCAATCCGGCGATGCCCCCACTCGGATTCCGCTGACACGAAGACCCACGTATCTGGCGCAGTCGTGTGGGTCGTCGATATTGATGCGAAAATCGGGAGCGCCGCCATCGGTTCTGATCGCCGAGGCATCGATGGGCCAATTGACCGGCGTCCGGTAAAGGGCAGCGACCTCACGCGCCACACCGATATGCGACAACAGGTCCGGGCGGTTGGGGGTAACCTCGATATCAAAAACGGTGTCGGCGTCCACCAGCACCGGTCCCGCCGGTGATCCGATCTCATGTTCGCCGTCGAGCACGATAATACCTGCCGCATCGTCACCGATGCCCAGCTCGATTTCCGAACAGATCATGCCTTCGGAACGCTGGCCGCGGATCTTGGATTTTTTGATTTTCACACCGTTGGGAAGCAGCGCTCCCGGGAGCGCCACGGGCACGGTTTGCCCCGCAGCAACGTTGGGTGCACCACAGACAATCTCACGGACGTCGTCATCGCCCACCTGCACCCGGCACACCGACAATCTGTCGGCGTTGGGATGCCGGCCGGCTTCGAGCACCTTGCCCACAACGAGCTCGCGAATATCCAGCCCGCGCTCCTCGATTTGCTCTACGTTCAGGCCAAGCATGGTGAGATCTTTGGCAAGCCGTCGCGTGTCGTCCGGGATTTGAACATACTTTTTCAACCATGACAGGCTGATAAGCATTCCATGTCTCCTGTTTTAAAACTGACGAAGAAACCGCAGGTCGTTGCCGAGAAAAAGCCGGATGTCGTCGATGCCGTATTTCATCATCGCCACACGGTCGACCCCGAGGCCAAACGCAAACCCCGAATAAATCTCGGGGTCATACCCCACGGCACGGAACACATTGGGGTGCACCATTCCCGATCCCATGAGCTCGATCCAACCGGTTTGCTGACACACCGAACAGCCCTTGCCTTGACACACCACACACGTCATATCAACCTCGGCGCTGGGTTCGGTAAACGGAAAGAAGCTGGGGCGAAAACGGACCTGTGTCTTGGAACCAAAGAGCTGTTGGATAAATATCTCCACGTCGAGTTTGAGGTCCGCCAACGACACGTCGGTGTCCACATAGAGCCCCTCGACCTGATGGAATTCGGCCGCATGCGAGGGATCGATCGATTCGTTACGAAACACCCGCCCCGCCGCAATGATCTTTAGCGGGGGTTTATTTTCCTCCATATACCGCACCTGCACCGGTGAGGTGTGGGTCCTCAGCAGCATATCGTCGGTGATATAAAACGTGTCCTGCTCATCCCGCGACGGGTGCTCGTCCGGGAAATTGAGCGCCTGGAAATTGTAATATTCCAGCTCGACCATCGGCCCCGACGCCAGCGTGTACCCCATACCCACAAAAATATCCTTGAGCTCACGGAACACCGTGGCCAGCACGTGACGGCGCCCGGTCATCCCGTCGTGCGCCGGGAGCGTGGCGTCGTGTGGCTTCTTGTAGAAACGGCTTCCCTGTTGGGCGGCCCGCAGCACGGAGAGCTTCTCTTCGAGCAAACTTTCGGTGAGCTTTTTGAGCTTGTTGGACACGGCGCCGAGCTTTGGACGTTCATCGGGCGGCGCGTCTTTGATGTCTTTCAAAAGACCCGTCACCAAACCCTTGCGGCCCAGATACTTGATCCGGGTCTGTTCGAGGGCGTCGTAACCGTCGGCGGTGTCTATGTCATGTCGAATCGATTTCTCGAGTGCGTCGGCATCCATATAACGGCTATTCCGTTTTCTCGTTGGCGGCTTTTGCCATCTCGGTCAGGTTTTTGAAACCATCACGATCATTTACGGCCATTTCGGCCAGCATCTTGCGATTGATGTCCACATCGGCCTTTTTGAGGCCGCTGATAAATCGGTTGTACGACAACCCATTCAACCGCGCCGCCGCGTTGATCCTCGCAATCCACAGCTTGCGAAAATCACGCTTCTTTTGACGCCGATCCCTGTATGCGTAGGCGAGCGAGCGTTCGACGGATTCTCTTGCGGTGCGGTAGAGCTTGCTCCTGCCGCCGTAGAATCCCTTGGCTGCTTTTAAGTATTTCTTTCGTCTGGTGCGGCTAGCGACACTGTGTTTTGTCCGAGGCATGATGTAATACCTCCTCCATCCGTTTCCGTCTCAGTTCAACTGTTACTGTTTATTGAATTCGTTGCGGTAGGCCACAACCCGCCATTGGGGAGCGATAACCTCTGTCAGCGCCCCAGCAACCGCCGGACTTGTCGTTCGTTCGCCGGGCTGATCTCGGCAGACTTTCTCAGCTTCCGTTTACGTTTGGTCGTCTTCTTTGTCAGAATATGATTCATAAACGCATGGTTCCGCCGGAGCTTCCCCGAGCCTGTTACGCGAAACCGCTTTTTTGCACCGCGATTTGTTTTGATCTTTGGCATGTCAACCTTCCTTCGGTGTATCCCCCCCGCTGCTTTGTGTGTCACCCGTTGCCGCCGGGGGCGTGTCTTTTTTTCCCTCGTCCGTTGATTCGTCTGCCGGCGCCGGGCCGTCTGTCTTGGCCTCGGCTGCCGGTGGACCTTCTCTTGATGTCTGCGGCCCCGGTGTCGCCTCCTTGGGCGCTTTTGGTTTCTTTGGCTTTTGCCCCGGTTTGCTGGGGTGCGGCGCCATATACATGGTCATTAAACGTCCCTCGAACATGGCCGGCCGTTCTACGAATCCGACCTCTTCGAGATCCGCCGCTACCCGATTGAGCATCCGCATTCCCAGTTCTTTGTGATCGAGCTCCCTGCCTCTAAAGATGACCGTAAATTTGACCTTGTTCATCTTGCGGAGAAACTCTTGAGCGTGACGCTTTTTGAACTGGTAGTCGTGCTCCTCGGTCTTGGGGCGAAACTTGACTTCCTTGACTTGTATAACGTGTTGTTTCTTTTTCGACGCCCTTTCCCGCTTGCTCTTTTCGTACTTGTATTTGCCGTAATCCATGATCCGGCAAACGGGTGGTCTCGACGTCGGCGAGACCTCAACCAGATCGAGCCCTTCATCTTCTGCAATTCGTATCGCTTCCTGTGTGGCCATCACGCCAAGCTGTTCACCGTCGCTGGCCACCACGCGAACCTCGGGCACCCGAATCTGGTAGTTCACGCGGGTCCTCATTTTTCGTCGATCGTTTCTCACGTACCTCCTTTACAAAGCCAGCCGGTCAACCCCCAACAAAAAAGACGGATGGCAGGCATCCGTCCACACGCAGACTTGACGTCTCGAACAGAAAACCTTGCCGATCATCATTTCGATGGAAGGTGAGGGCAACTCGCCCTGCTTGTCTTTTGTCGGGGTCCGGCCCCGGGGGCCGTCCCGGTAACCCAGGTATGTTAACGATTTGGCACCGCCGCGTCAACAGTTTCGCGGATGAATTCATCAAGATCTCGGCTGCCCTTGTCCCCCTCCGACCGCTCGCGGACGGCCACCGAACCGGATTCCGCCTCGCGCTGCCCCACCACTAGCATAAATGGGACCTTTTGCAGCTCGGCCTCGCGTACTTTGTACCCGATTTTCTCATCGCGAGCATCGATTTCCGCCCTCAGACCCGCCGCGGTGAGCTTATCCCGCACCTCGGCGGCATACTCGGCAAATGCCCCGGTCACGGGGAGCACCACACACTGGACCGGTGCGAGCCACAGCGGAAACGCCCCCGCATAGTGCTCGGTCAGGATCCCCACAAACCGCTCGACCGACCCCAGAAGCGCCCGGTGAACCATAAACACCTGTTTGCGCTCTCCGTCCTGGGCCACGTAAGTCACGTTAAAGCGCTTGGGCAGGTTAAAATCAAACTGGATGGTCGAGAGCTGCCACGGCCGCCCGATCGCGTCGATGACCTTGATATCGATCTTGGGGCCATAGAACACCGCTTCACCGGACATGCGTTTGAAATCGAGCTTGTTCCGCTCAATGGCCCGCTCGAGCGCTGCCTCCGCCATGTCCCATTCCTCGACCGACCCCGCGTATTTCGCCTGTTTGTTGGGGTCGCGGACGCTGAGCTCGATCTTGTACTCCTCGAAGCCGTGTGCTGCGAGCACGTCGAGCGCAAACTCGAGGTTGCGGTCGACCTCGTCATCGAGCTGCTCGGGGGTACAGAAAATATGGGCATCGTCCTGGGTGAACCCTCGCACTCGGAGCAACCCGTGCAGGGTGCCCGACAGCTCTTTCCGGTACACGGTCCCCATCTCGGCAAACCGCACCGGCAGATCACGATAGCTGTAGAGCCGCCTTTTGTAGATCAAGATGTGCCCGGGGCAGTTCATCGGTTTTAGGATAAACTCATGCCCTTCAACATCGAGGTTGTACATGTTTTCGGCATAATAATCGTAGTGTCCCGAGGTGTGCCAGAGCTCGGAACGCGCGATGTGCGGGGTGAGCACCAGCTCATAACCCCGCCGGATATACTCGTTTTTGAGATAACGTTCGATCGACTCCCGGATCAATGCGCCTTTGGGGTACCAAAACACCAGTCCACCACCCGCTTCGTCCCTCACATCGTAGAGGTCGAGCGCCTTGCCCAGCTTGCGGTGATCACGCTTTTCCGCCTCGGCCATACGGTCGAGATACGCCTTGAGATCTTTTTGTTTGAAAAAGGCGGTCGCATAGATCCGCTGGAGCATCGGTTTGCGCGAGTCCCCGCGCCAGTACGCACCCGCTGCATGAAGGACCTTGAAGTTCTTGATCTTTTTGGTGTTTTCCAAATGCGGTCCCGCGCACAGATCGGTAAACTCGCCTACCCGGTAGATCCCCACATTTTCGTCTTCCAGCTCCTCGATCAGTTCGATCTTGTAGCCTTGGTTTTTCGCATTGAAAAATTCGATCGCCTTTGCCTTGTCCCAGGTGTCGCGTTTGAAATCGAGCTGGCTCTTGAGCAGCTCGTTCATCTTGGCCTCGATCTTTTCCAGATCCTCCGGAGTAAACGGCTTTTCCACATCAAAATCGTAATAGAATCCGTCTTCGATGGGTGGACCGATCGCCAGCTTTGCATCGGGAAACAGCTCGAGCACGGCGTACGCAAGAATGTGCGAAGCACTGTGACGCAGCACGTCTAGGCTCTCCACGTCCTTGTCGAGCAGGATGCGAAATTCCCCTTCGCCTTCGAGATCCATATGGAGATCTACGGTGATGCCGCCGTACTGCGCAGCCACCGCTTGCTTGCGCCATGAGCCGCCAAGCGATTCGATGACCTCGCTTACCGCGATGCGATCATTGGGATAAGTTTTTTCTTCCCCACCTGGGAGTTGTACGCGAACCATGATGGGCCTCGGGGATTAAATGCTGCATTCCTGGGCAAAAAAATGGTGGGCGATACTGGATTTGAACCAGTGACCCCCTGCGTGTCGAGCAGGTACTCTAACCAGCTGAGCTAATCGCCCACATCCACCGTGCGGAGCCGCCGTTTTGAAATCGGCCGGCCT
>CP070631.1:1867914-1869816 GCA_020356045.1 Candidatus Latescibacterota bacterium | reverse complement strand
CGATGCCGGGCGGCGCGATCGGCCCCAACGTGCATATGATGGTGAAAGCCGGAATCCTCGACAAATACAGCGAAGTGCTGGAGGAGTTTCCCGTCGTCGTCGAAGCAGGCGGCGCCTGGACCAGCGTGACTCCTGGAAGCCAGCAGTACTGGCTGCAGGCGTTCAACAACGTCCTCTACGGAAGATGGAAGGAGATCAACGCGGGATATGGCAAGGCGGTACTCGGATACTTCGGCAAGACACCCCTTCCTCCCGATCCAAAGGTTGTCGAGATTGCATCGAAGCAGCTCGACCTGCCCGTGTTCGAAGGCGATCCACTCGAGGCGGCGCCGAAGAATATCGGCGCAGCGAAAGAGGCGCTGGAAGAGAGAAACCTGCCCACTGACGACAAGTCGGTCTTCCTCGTTCTCGCTTCCATGGTTCCCGGCAAGAAGATGGAGCTCAACGAAGGCATCCGCCTGCTGACGGGAAAATCGAAGATCGATATTCCGCTCAAGAAAAAAGAGAAACCGGCGAAGGAAGCGGCGCCCGCCGCGCCGGCTGCCGCGCAAGTCGCCTCATCGTTCACCGGCCCGGTAACCACAAAGTGTACGGTTATGGAGAATGATATCTCCCGTGTATTCACCGTAACCGTCGAACCGGTGGGCGCGCCCGCCGCGGCCAATCCGAGCTCGGCGGTCGCTGTCGCGCCACCACCTGCGGCGACGGTGCCCGCCGCCGGAACTCCGGTGCACTCGACGTTCGCCGGTTCGGTCGAAGTTGTCGAGATCGCTGTCAAGGTAGGTGATAAGGTGAGCAAAGGACAGATGGTGGCGAAAATCGAAGCGATGAAAGCGGAACACGAAATCAAAGCTCCAGTGGACGGAACCGTTTCAGCCGTTCATGTCGAGCTCGGGGATGATATCGATTCCTCGAAACCCATCATCACCATATCATAAAAGGCGTTTTCATGGAGACACTAACAACACTCCTGCAGAGTTCCGGATTCGCCCACCTGGCTTGGGGGAACTGGGTAATGTTCGCCGTTGGAGGCACGCTCATCTATTTGGCGATCGCCAAAAAGTATGAACCGCTCCTTCTCATACCCATCGGCTTTGGAACCATTCTCGCCAACCTGCCGCTGGCCCAAATGGGATCGTACGGGGAAGGTATCATCGCATTGATATACAATTCGGGCATCCGGACGGAGCTGCTCCCACCCTTGATATTCCTGGGAGTCGGAGTGTTGACGGACTTTCGCCCGCTGCTGGGAAGACCGGCCACCTTCCTGCTGGGAGCGGCCGCTCAATTGGGTATTTTCGCTGCCGCGCTAGGCGCCGCCTACCTGCTGAATTTCAACCTCAAGGAAGCCGCCTCCATAGGAATCATCGGAGGCGCGGACGGACCGACTTCGATTTTCCTGGCCAGCCAGCTGGCACCGCATCTCCTGGGACCGATCGCTGTGGCCGCGTACAGTTATATGTCACTCGTACCGATCATTCAGCCGCCGATCATCCGGCTTCTGACCAGCAAGAAAGAACGGGCCATCGACATGCCCCAGGCGATACCTGTTTCACGCCGTGCGGTCATCCTCTTTCCGATCATTTCAGGCGTCATCGCGTCGCTGGCCATTCCATCCAGCGCGCCGCTGATCGGGATGCTCATGTTCGGAAACCTGTTGCGAGAATGCGGAGTGACGGAGCGCCTGCGCAAAACGGCCGGCGGAGCGTTGATCGATATTGTGACGATATTTCTTGGCATCGCCGTCGGTGCAACGATGGACGCCGAGCATTTCCTCAATCTGCGCACGCTTTATATTCTCTTGCTTGGTGCGGTCGCCTTTTCGTTCAGCACGGCGGGGGGCGTGGTCTTCGCCAAGATCATGAATCTCTTCCTGCCGCAGAGTAAGAAGATCAACCCATG
>CP070631.1:1865551-1867814 GCA_020356045.1 Candidatus Latescibacterota bacterium | reverse complement strand
GGAGATAGCCGGGTGAGAGTAACTCCACAGCTCATCCGCGTAGCCGACGACACGCATCTCTGGTCTGAACGATACGACCGGGTGCTCGAAGACATCTTTGCCGTGCAGACCGAGATCGCCACACATGTCATCGAACAGCTCAACGTCACGTTGTTGGAGCCGGAACGTGCGGCGATCGAAACCCATCCAACGGACAATATGTTGGCTTATCAGGCCTATCTTCGCGGCCGCGACTATGCGGGCCGCGTGGGGTATTCGGCTCGATTATGGCGTTTGGCGATCGAGATGTTCGAGCGAGCGGTCGAGCTCGACCCGGACTTCGCGCTGGCGTACACGGAGCTTGCCAATGCGCATTCGGGGATTTTCAACATGGGAGCGGAACGAACCACGGAGCACATCGAGAAATGCAAAGCGGCGGTGGACCGTGCGCTGGAGCTGCAGCCCGATTTGCCCGAAGCTCGCTTGGCGTTGGGTTATTACTATTACCATTGTCACCGGGACTATGACCGCGCGCTCGAAGAATTTGAGCGGGCGGGTGCCTCCTTGCCAAATCAAGAGGAGATCTTGCTGCACATCGGCTGGATCCGGCGACGACAATCGCGCTGGGATGAAGCGCTGGCTCACATAAACAAGTCGCTCGAATTGAATCCGAGAGACCCCCATATTTTGTTCGAGATTGCCATTACACACTCGTACTTACGGAACTATAAAGAGGCGGTGGAGTTCTTCGACCGTTCAATCGTATTGTCCCCCGACCAGGTGTCGAGCTACGGTATGAAGGCCCTCACACTGTGGCTAGCAAAAGCGGATTTGCCCCCCGCGCGCGCCGTCCTGCAGCAGGTGGCCGGAGAGCGGCAGCCAATGATCGATATTCTGTTGTACTGGCAGTACGTAATGGAAGGGGAGTATGATGCCGGGCTCGAGCTACTGGCATCCGGAGTGATGATCTACCACATGCCCGATCAATCGACGGCAAAACCTGCTGCAGAAGGCTACTTGTATGATTTGATGGGAGACACCGTTCGGGCTCGTGAGTTGTACGAATCCGCCCGCGAACTCATGGAACGTGAGCTCACTGCTCGTCCTGGTGATTCTCGCGTTTACAGCGCACTTGGATCGCTGTACGCCCGTCTGGGACGGAACGAGGATGCGATTCGCGCGGCAAAAAAAGCCGTCGAACTGACACCGGTCTCCGCTGACGCGCTCAGAGGTCCCAGGTTTGTGGATGTTCTTGCGTGGACGTACGTGTTGACGGGAGACCATGATCCCGCCATCGACCTGATCGATCATCTCTTGTCGATCCCGGCCCTGGCCTCGGTGCCGTTGTTCCGCATCGACCCGCGTTGGGACCCGATCCGCGACAATCCGAAGTTCCAGGCGGTACTGAAAAAACACTCGAAGGTCAGCTCATGATCGGCAAAACGATCTCGCATTACAAAATTATCTCGGAGTTGGGCGCCGGTGGAATGGGCGTGGTCTACAAGGCCGAGGACCTGCAACTCAAACGAATCGTTGCACTCAAATTTCTTCCCCGTGAGGCTGTTGCCGATCCCGATGCCAAGGCCCGGTTATTACACGAAGCACAGGCCGCTGCCGCGCTCGATCATCAGAACATCTGCACGGTTTATGAAATCGGCGAGGCAGACGGTCATACGTTTATCTCGATGGCATTTGTCGAGGGTGTGAGCGTCAAAGACAAGATCAGCACGGGTCCGCTTCCCCTCGACGCCATCATCGATATTGCCAGACAGACCGCCGCAGGGCTTGCCGAAGCCCACAAAAAGGGGATTGTTCACCGCGACATCAAGCCGGCAAACCTCATGGTGTCGGGCGCCGGTCAAGTCAAGATCATGGACTTTGGGCTGGCGCGCGCCGAAGGCCAGACCAAGTTGACCAAATCGGGGGCATCCGTGGGAACGGTAACCTACATGTCACCCGAACAGGCGCGCGGGGAACCGTTTGATCATCGAAGTGATATCTGGTCGTTTGGTGTGTTGCTCTACGAGATGACAACCGGGCTTCTGCCATTTAGAGGTGATCACGAACACGCGGTTCTCTATTCCGTCTTGAACGAGGATCCAGAACCCCCGACGGCGCTGCGTACCGGGGTCCCCATGGAGCTCGAGCGAGTAATCAGCAAAGCAATGGCCAAAAAGCCCGAAGATCGGTACCAACACGTGGATGACATGCTCGTCGATCTCAAGGCTGTAGAAAAGCGGCTCGCTACGCCAAGCGAAATAGATGCTGTGGCGCGTTCAATAGG
>CP070631.1:1858996-1865451 GCA_020356045.1 Candidatus Latescibacterota bacterium | reverse complement strand
CCGGTATTGTGATCGGCCCCGTGTCGGCGGACGCGGGTGAGTGGGATACCTATTACGAAAAGTCCGGCGGCAAAGCGACGCCGCGATATGAGGACACAATCGAGTACTGCAAACGTCTCGACAAGGCCTCGCGGTGGGTCCGCTACACAACGTTTGGCGTGAGCCCGCAGGGACGTGACCTGCCGCTGGTCATCCTGAGCCGCGAAAAGATTTTTTCGCCCGCAGAGGCTGCGCGAGCCCGGCGCAAAGGGCGTCTGGTGCTTCTCATCCAAGCGGGGATTCATTCGGGTGAGATCGCCGGCAAAGATGCCGGTCTGATGCTGATCCGTGATATCGCAATCGAAAAGAAATTTGCGGATCTACTCGATCGAGTCACCGTGCTGTTTATGCCCATCTTTAGTGTCGACGGGCACGAGCGGTTCGATGCGTATAATCGTATCAACCAGGATGGACCGGAGGAGATGGGGTGGCGCACCACAGCCGCAAATCTCAACCTCAACCGGGATTATTTGAAAGCCGACGCGAGCGAGATGCATGATTGGCTGCGGCTTTACAACGCGTGGCTTCCCGATTTTTTTATCGACTGTCACACCACTAACGGCACCGACTACCAGTACGCCGCCACCTATGTGGTCGATATTCACGGCAATATGGCACCGGACCTCACGCGGTGGGCGCGTGAGGTTTTTGTGCCTGCGCTCGAAAACGGAATGGCGGCAGCGGGGCACCCTATTTTTCCTTATGTGTCTTTTGCCAGATGGGGTGATCCAACCAGCGGGCTGGTCGCCTGGGTCAGTCCTCCGCGGTTGTCGCAGGGGTACACGTCGCTCAGAAACCGTCCGGGACTACTCATCGAAGCCCATTCGCGCAAGCCATATTCCGTTCGAGTGGAAGCGACCTACGAGATGCTCAGACAAACACTCGAGATACTCGACAAGAATCATCGAGGTTTGTCCGATGCGATTCGATCGGCCGACAGGCTGGCGGCGAGCGACGAGTTCCGCAAGGAACCGTTTCCTCTGCGATTCTCGGTGGACCGGTCCGATAGCGTTATGATCGATTTTCTTGGTGTCGAGTACAAAGGGGTTCAGAGCGACCTTTCCGGGGGGGTGTGGTACCAGTATTCCGGCGACCCGGTTACCATGAGGATACCGTACTTTGCCAAACAGAAAGTCACCGCCGCGGCGGAGCTGCCCGAGGCCTACATCGTTCCTGCCGAGTGGGGTGTCGTCATCGACCGTCTGGAGCTACATGATATCGAGTTCGTGCGGCTCTCCGACCCCGCAACCGTAAGCGTCGAGTCCTACAGATTCAGCAGTGTCGAGTGGCAAAGGCAGCCGTACGAAGGCCGTCACGCGGTGACATGTGAGATTGAGCCTATTGTGGCAGAACGCACCTTTGCCGCAGGGTCCGCGGTTATCGATATGAACCAGCCAAAGGCGCGGGTGATCGCCCATATGCTAGAACCCAAGGCGCCCGACTCGTTTGTATCGTGGGGCTTCTTTGATTCGATCTTCGAGCAGAAGGAATATGCCGATCGGGATGTTTTGGAACAACTTGCGCGCGACATGCTGGCGGAGGACGAGGCGCTTCGCGAGGAGTTTGAGGCGGCGCGCGCTGCCGATGAAGAGTTTGCCAACAACCCCCGCCGCATTCTCTACTGGTTCTATGAACGCACGCCGTATTGGGATGACCGCAAAAATGTCTACCCCATCGGGAAAATCACCGATCGCCGGGTCGTAGACGATCTGCAGAGATAGCGTTGTTCGCGTTTTGCCGGAGGTACACATGCACGACCGTTTTCAGTCGATCATCTTATGGGCACTGGTACTCGTCATCGCACCGGCGGCCTCGGCGCACGCCGTCACTGATCTGCCCGAAACCAGCCGCTACCTTTTACTGCTGCTGCATGTTTTTGGAATGATCCTCCTCTTTGGCAACATTGCCGTGTCATCGCTCTGGATGACGCAGGCGCGGAAAACAGGCGATCGGGCAATCCTGTTCTATGCGACAAAGACGGTTTTTCGTGCGGATCTTCTTTTTACGCTCCCGGGTTTGATTCTGGTCATAGGCCCAGGTGTATTTCTCGTCGGAGGGGTTGAAGATTGGGCTCGTGCCAGCTGGGCGGAGTTGTCGCTGGCACTGGTAGCTGTGGTCGCGTTTGTGTGGCTGACACAGGTCGTGCGCTATCAGCGTAAGATGCTTCACGTAACAAAGGAAGCGGCAGAGCTTCGGATCGGATTGTCGGAAGCATTCTATTATTATGAACGGCGCTGGTCGTTATGGAGCGCGCTCGTTACGGTTCTTCTTCTCGCGTCGCTCTATCTCATGGTGTTCAAACCGCATCTTTGGGGCCCGGCGGTTTAGTCTTTGTCTGGGGCCCGCAGAAATAAATCTTGCCCGGGGACGGCATCTCGGTTCTCGACCAAGAGTGCCGTGACTTTTGTTCTCTCTTTGGTCCTGTTGGTTCATGCGACGACCGTCGGCGCCGAGCGCGCGATGGATCTGGAGGATCGCATCCGAATCGCCGAGGCGAGGCGCATCGCCGAACGATACGGGGACACGTTGTGGCCCGGTTATCTGGAGGCGCCGTTTGCTGTTCTCCTCGTGACTCGCGAGGCGGAGTTCCTCGTGCACCATTCCGAGCCGACAGAGGATTTTGTCCACTTGGGGTACGACACGCTTCTCGAGAGCGATGTTTACTGCCGCGATCGTGTGTTCGAGGTCAATCTGCTCGCGTCGTTTCCCGCTGTCTCGGGTGTTCCTACCATTGTGATCGGTCAACCGCACAATACCGATGCGAGCCATTCGACGCGTTGGGTGACCACCCTGTTGCACGAACATTTTCACCAATGGCAGCAATCGTGGCCGGACTATTACGCCGCGGTTGACTCGCTGGGTTTGGCCGGTAAGGATTCGACGGGGATGTGGATGTTGAACTACCCGTTTCCATATGATTCTCTGCCCGTCAGGGGTGCTTTTGAGGAGATGTGTAGACGGTTGTGGGAGGCACTGGACGGAATCGACGCGGCGGATTTCCGTACGCGTGTCGACGCGTATCTGACGGCTAAAGCCGTTTTCAAAGACGTGCTCGCTGAGGATGACTACGCGTATTTTTCGTTTCAGGTGTGGCAGGAGGGGTTGGCGCGGTATACCGAATATAAGCTGGCGAGATTGGCGGGAGACACGTACACACCAACCGAGCTGTTCACGTCGCTCCACGATTATGTGCCGTTCGACGATGACGCCGGACGGATCCGCGATCATATCGCAACGGAACTTTTGCGCGTGTCGTTAAAAAAATCCAAACGCTCGGCATTTTACCACGTTGGTGGGGCGGAAGGCATCCTGCTCGATCGGATCAATCCCGGCTGGCGGCAGTATTATCTTACCCGGAAATTTTGCACGGACACGTATTTCAGATAGCCCGTAGAGTCTGCGCGTTCTCGCCGGTTGACTCAAGCCGCCGTTTTAATAGCACGGCTCCCAATAACGTAAAGATGTTTAGGGACTCGCCCCAAGTTTTGTACGACTTATAGGCGTTTGCCGCCATCATTGGGTCCAAGCCAGAACTGGAAATGAACGGCGGATTGGTGATTCTCAATCACCCAGCCGTTTGGCTCCGTTTTTCAGCAATTCGTCGATAACATCCTGCGGTTTGTGGAGGAACTCGAGCGGTACAAATGTAGACTTCGAAACCAGATTCCAGATGCCGCTCCAACTCTCGTAGGTCGATCTCGTCAACAAAATACACGGTTTTTCGCTCATCCGGAACGCCTTCCAGATATCTCAGCGCCTGGAGCTGCGGTGCCATCGGACCCGCCACGATCACGAACTTGTCGGATTTGAGGTCGTCCGCGACCTGGACCGCCAGAATCGCGTTCATCAGATGATATTTGCGAACGTGGCGATTTTGAAGAATGGGCCCAGGGAAAATGCCGGTACGATTGATCTCGACAAATGACGACGCGGCGATAAGAACGCAAATGATAATAAACACGGTACGTTTGAGCGTCCGCGCCAGCACGAGAACCACAAATGGAACGGTGATGAGAAGATAACCCGCTTCACCGGGCAGACGAAAAAAGAGCGCGAAATACAAAACTATGGTGGTCAACCACGTGACGACATGTCGATTGCGAAGAGCATCGGAAATATTGAGTCTAGATCTAGATCGCGCGAGCGAAATGATGACCGAGGCACAGATTCCCAGAAAGATGGCTCCGAGTCCGAGCGTGCCCCACACCCCCACGCCGGCCAGCTCGAGCGCCACAGTGATCTCGTAACCGGGGTCGATAAAGGTAAACGTCCCGAGTCCATATTTCAGAATCACAGGTGTGTACAGCAGGCCGCTTGTTATCAGGGCGGCGAGCCACAACGTCAGCGTATCTCGCAGATTGCGACCGCGTGACGACCGGCCGTCGAGCAACATGATGGTGAGCGGGATCAACATCACGATCGAGGTGATTCTGCACCCGACACCGATCCCCAGAAGAATTCCGGCGGCCAACGTGTGTTTTCTCAGCACACAGTAGAGCGCTGCCAAGACAAAAGTCAGAGCCCATATGTAATCCATTGCGTTGGTGCTGTTAATATAGACGACCGGCGCGCCGGCCAATGCCAGACCTGCAAACAGACTGTCTCTGCATCCGCATATTTTTGCGATGGCCATGAAGAGTGCGGTACCGACAGCGCTCACCGCGGCGACCACGACCAGCCAGGGTGAGCCGATCAAGAGCAAGAGAGAATAGACAAACTCCGGAACCGGATATCCGGGTGGACGTGAGGCGTGGTACTCATGGGTAGTCGCGATTAGATGTGCCGCGTTGACAAACCGCCAGGCGTCCGGGTCTCTTCCAAACCCGGTGCCGACAAAAGGAAGCCGCGAGAGAAATACGACGACGGCCACGCCGGCGATAAGCAGAGTGCCCTTGTGGTCTTGAATCAACGATTTGAGTTGGGCAAGTCCTCGGTTCATTCTGATGAGATTCCCCGGTGAGCGATTCGGAAACCCACCATGTGTCCCGGATGGGAAGCTGCAAACTCGGTGAATTCGATCCAGGGAAATCTTAACACAGTTTTGAAAACTCAAAAGGTTCTGTTTTGACTTGACCGCGCGACCTATCTTCGGCGTACTGCGAGCTACCGAGTACGAGGCCCTGGGAGAACTTCTCTTGGTGTCGTGTTCGGTTTTTTTGTCTACGGACCTTTCCCACTCGTTACACCTCAGTAATCACGGCGGCAGATCGGTTTAGAAGGAGGCTCATCATGTTACGTAGAGTCGTTGAACAACCAATGCCAATCGACATTTGGTGCCGGTTGCGACCAAGAGTTGGGTCGTCTAGGATGGTGGAGCCTCTTTGCGCCGGTCGTAACTGCGGTGATTTCTTTTGTGATCGTCAAGCCGCCGACTCGTGAAATCACCGCAGTTAAGACCGGCTATATGCGTGTTGTTGACCGTGTAATATTTGCTTTGGGTCCAAATCACTTCGGTCAGGCGGCGGAAATCTTAAAGAGACGGAAACGGAGCAAGAAACGAACGATGACTCTGCGAAGAGCGTAGAAATATGGTAGGGTGAAGAGGGGGAAGTCACACGAGAACCTCGTCACTTAGTTTCCGAGCTACCGAGGCCCTTAAGTTTCGACGACATACACTACGAAAAGGAGGACCCGCGCATGAAACTTGTTACTGTGCTTGCAGCCTTTCTCATAGTGACCCTAGCGCTGCCGCTTGAGGCGCAGAAGAAGTCTGCGATGGACGAAATGGATGCCGCCCGTGACGCGTTCAAGGCGGAAAAGAAGTCAGTTGTGACCAAGAACATGGAGTTGACGGAAAAAGAGGCGAGCGCCTTTTGGCCACTCTACGATGAATACCAGGCTGAAATCGACAAACTCGGTGACCGGCTGGCCAAACTCATCGAAAGCTACGGAAAAATGCGCAACGTCATGGGCGACGACACGGCCGCCTCGATGCTCAAAAAGTCGATTGCCATCCAGGCCGACCGGGTCAAGCTCATGGAGGAATACCTGCCGAAGTTCGATAAGGTGCTTCCGATGACAAAAGTTGCGCGCTACTACCAAATCGAAAACCGATACCGCGCTGCCCTCGACTACGAAATCACATCGAAGATCCCACTTGTTGAATAAGCAGCCTCTTTGATACCCGAGCGCCTCCGCGCCAACACCAACCTCATACATGTCGTCGGCATTGCGGGCGGATATGATACGAGTCCCACGCGATCCCGCCGCCACTGCACACGTGCGCCGCGACTCGCTCCGGGCCGGACTCGTGCTCCGTCTTCGTCGCGGTTACTTCGGCGGCGGATAATTCTCAAACATCTTCGCGATCGCCTTTTCGGCCGTATCGTTCAGCTGCTCCATTGAGGCGTCGGTTTTATGAGCGTTCTCCGCCGTCCCTCGCCACACGAGCTGATTGGTTTTGCCGTCGAGCAAAT
>CP070631.1:1855632-1858896 GCA_020356045.1 Candidatus Latescibacterota bacterium | reverse complement strand
TACCGGTAAGCCAATCCGCCTCCGAAGATAAGACGATAGGGAAAAGTCAGCAACAAAAACAGCAAACAAAACCGCGTTAGTGGCGAATGTGCGGCCTGAACGGCAAAGGCCAAACCCAAAACCACAAAAAACAGTGGAGCGCCGTACCCCACCATGTTTTTGACGGCGTTTAAGCCCGGTCTGTTTGTTCCTTCCATAGTTGTTGCGCCATCGCCCGCAAATCCGGGGTTGAGGACGAAGCTCGATACGTCCTCGCCACGAGGGTCGTACTCTCTCCCGATGACTGGCGTGAGAATCTCCCGGAACTCCGATACCGGGTTGGCAAAGGGTGTGAGAAACACAAGACCCACTAGCACGAACAGCAGCAAACCGCGCCCCCTGGTTCGCAGTGTGTCACGGAGGTCAAAGTGCCCGGTTTGTCTATATGAGACAACCGACTCGATTGCGACAAAGACAAGAGCAACGGGCAACATGAGAACCGCGGTGTTCTTCGATGCCATTGCCAGGCCGAAGAAAATGCCCGAGAGCTTGTATCGCTCCTTTACAAAATAATACGACGACGCAAGGACAAACGGTGTCATCACGGAATCGTGGTGGATGTTTGGAAAGTAGAATAGAGACGTGGGGAAAAAGGCGGCAAGAGACGCAGCAAAAAGGGCTCTGTCTTCCGAGTGATCACGACGGACGATTTTGTAGACCAAAATAATGCAGGCCAGTCCGGCGAGAATGCCGGGCAGCCGGAGAATGATAAACAAAGGATGATAATTCGTGGTGAACTGAAGATCCAGGAGATCGGGGCCCGCCAGCGTCACGAGCTTAGCCAGTGCCAGCGACGGAATCTGCGTCAACGCGGGCAACAGCGGTTTGCCCGCACCGTGTTGATAAAATCGATCGGGCTCGGGGACGATCATGCGCTGTTTGTACACATCGAGGCTTTTCTGCTCGACCTTGCCGGGTTTCACGTAACCAAATTTGTCTTCTTCTTTTTGGAAAAGAGTTTTGTGTCTGTCGGGGATTATCGGGGAGAACAGGGGGCGGTACTGCCAGTAAAAATAGTATGATTTGGCCATGCACTTGATGGCGGCGCCAACGTCCCTTTGTTTCAGATATCCGATTGTATAGTCCCCGCCAAATAGCTCGTATGGCTCCTTGACAAAGCTAAACTCGTCGACATCCAACAGTCGCGAGCCGAATACGAGGCTGAGCAGTACAAAAGCGCAGCAAATGTAGAACAGGCCGCGTCGTCTCATCTAACGCAAACCCTTCACAACGTGGTCGGAAATCAGTTGATAGAGTTCCCGGTGTCTTCTGACGATAGTGTCGAGGATCAGCCCGGTAACGAAAAATACAAAGGACACGATCACCAGACCCGCCGCTAATACTGCCGTCGATGGGTGGGTGACTTTGGTGGTCCGGAAGAATTCCACGACGGGGACGCTGCCAAGCCCAAGGCCCAGCAAAAAGATCAACAGAGCAACGGTGGAGAAAAACTTGAGGGGCCTATAATCTTTGAATATCCAAAAAATCGTTTTTATGATCAGTGCGGCATCCGAATATGTGTTGAGCTTGGAATAACTTCCTTCGGGACGTTCATGGTAGTCAATGGGTACCTCTTGGATGAGGAAATGCCGGTCGATGGCTTGGAGCGTCATTTCGGTCTCGACTTCAAACCCTTTGCTCAATACGGAAGAGGTCTTCACGAACTGTTTGCTGAATCCCCGGTAGCCTGAGAGGATGTCTCGTAGGTTAGTGCCAAAAATGGAGTTAATGGTCTTCTTGATCAACTCGTTTCCGAATTTGTGAAACCGGCGAAACGACCGCTCGGTGTAGCTCTCGAGGCGGACACCGACCGTCATGTCGACGCCCTCCGAGAGAACCGGCCGGATGATCTCATGCACCTTTTCGGCGGGGTATGTGCAGTCCCCATCGACCATCACATACACGTCGGCATCGATATCCCTGAACATGCTCCGAACGACATGACCCTTGCCCTGTTTGTATTCCGAACGGACTACCGCTCCCGCCTCGGCCGCCTTTTGTGCAGTGGCATCGGTGCTGTTGTTGTCATAGACGTAAATCGTCGCCTCTGGGAGCTCCTTTTTGAAATCGGACACAACCCGAGCGACGGTCTGTTCCTCGTTAAAACAGGGTATCAACACAGCTATGTCGGCCATGGTCGCATCGCCCTCCAAGACGGATGGATTTTGGGTCGGCGTTGTGGATCAACAAGTTCGATGCCAAACATGATAGTCAAAAATACGTTACGTGTCAACGCTTTGATATGAAAAGAGTTGCGCGCGCGGATCGGAGAGGGCATCCGCCGGACAGGGGGCAATCCCGGAGCTAAGTTGCGAGTTGGCGGATAGGTGCGCGGTATTTCGAGGTGAGAGGTTGGCCGGAGGGGGGAGGCTTGAACGGAGCCAATCGGATCACCTCGAGGCCGTCTGCACCATTTGGCTGGCGCGTCGGCCGGTGAGAAGACAGCGCCGGACCATGGGGAGTCCGGCGCCGTTTTGGCGGTACGGCCGTTCGAAGGACGCCCTAGCTGGTCAAGGCGGCGACAACCGACGGCGGTACGATCACCTGGGTGATCACGTGAATGATGCCGTTGCTTGCCGAGATATTCGGTGTGTCGATCGCGGCATCATCAGAACGGACTCCAGTCAGGCCATCCCGAATCGTGCCATCGGTTCGAACAAAGAAATTCTCGCCGAGCAAGGGGGTGATCTGCCGCTCGCCATTTCGGGGTACGACGCTGTTGGACGCGCGGCGACCCTCCGTGACGTGGTAAAGCAGGACATCCAACACTACGTCGGCGGGCAGGTCAGTGATCTCGGCGATTTCCGAGCCGAGCACACCGCTCAACAGCGAGTAGAGGTTCTCAAAGGCCTCGTCCGTCGGAGCAAACACGGTGTACTGATCGGTCCCGTTGAGAAAAAGATCCACAAGACCGGTGCCAAGTTCATCATCGACATAGGTCAGCGCCGCGACAAGCTCGTCAAAGCCGTTGTTTATGGCGATGGCAGCGATGGGGTCGGTACCCTTTTGGGGGGCACCTTTGGAAAGCCCGGCGTCAGGGACCGGCGCCGTCGGCTGATTGTTGGTATCGTTGCAAGCACTAACAAGCAAAGCACCTATAACGCCAATAATTACAAAAGAATAACGAAACATGAGGGGTCCTCCTAGCGTCGGAAAAAGTGAAACGTGAACCGCTGTCTATTTGTTGTCTAATACAATACATGGACACCCAAGTCCTGTCAACAG
>CP070631.1:1852354-1855532 GCA_020356045.1 Candidatus Latescibacterota bacterium | reverse complement strand
GGCCGGGTGGCCTCGCTCGATTCAGATGCGAGATATCTTCTTTACGCCGTCACCGGCGCTAGCCGATTTCAACAATGACGGTAAACTCGAGGCCGTTGTGTACTGGTGGGACGGAATAGAGGCGAAGATCTACATCATCGACTACCAGGGCAGCGATTATCCGGGCTGGCCGGTAGTAATATCCAACAATTACACCGAATCCTCACCTGTGGTCGCCGATATTGACGGAAACGGTGTTCTCGATATCGTTCTCGGTGATGAAACGCGGTTTATCTACGCGTGGGACATCAACGGCAATCTCATCCCCGGTTTCCCGGTTCAGGCTGAAGACGCGGTGCGCGCCACGCCGTTTCTGGACGATATCGACCTGGACAACGATATCGATCTGGTGTTGCACAGCTGGGATCAGAGCATCTACGCGTTCGACCTTACCGGAACATATAATCCCGGGCTCGCTCCGTGGCCGACGCTTCAGGCGAACTCGCATCGGAACGGCTGCATCGGATTCGTGGTGCCGACGGCAGTGGGTGGTGCGTCGTTCCTCTTTAGCGTCGAGCGCAACGGGATCGAACTCACGTGGCTGCTCCAAGCTGACGAACACGAACGGTTCGATATCCGGCGTAGCCTTGTCGAGGACGACAACGTTATTGGTTATGTAACGATCGCGTCAGATATGGCGGCGGTCGGCGGAGCTATTCGCTTCGATGATCCCGATGTCGAAATGGGGCGCAGCTATGTTTACCAGCTCGTCTCCAAACATGACCCGGACGACCAGTTCACGTCTGAGACGATTTACATTCCCGTCTCTCGCGCCGATCTGGGTCAGAACTATCCGAACCCGTTCAACCCGAACACACAGATCGCCTACTATGTGCCGGAGACTTCGGATGGTCACGTGTCCATTGTGGTCTATGACGTGACGGGCGCGCGTGTGAGGACTCTCGAGAACGGAATCAAGACGCCGGGACGCCATGTAGCGTTGTGGGATGGGCGGAACGATCACGGTACCCCGGTTGGCTCCGGTGTGTATTTCTACCGGATGACCCAGAAGGGATTCACCGCGACGAAGAAGATGCTGCTTCTCAAGTAGTCGTTTTCCAACAGTTCAGACACACCCGGGGCGGACCTACTTCCTCGACGACACACCACTGCCCCGGGTGTTGTCTACCTTACCTTTTTTTTCATCCATCTCTTTAGTTCGTCGTACGATTTGAAATGCTCTTCGAACCCGTAGGGGCCGTGCCATTCACACTCGTCCACTGAATGTTCCCTGCACATTTTGGGCCGCGTGTTGTAGATGGAGCAGCAATTGGTATTCGTATCGAGGAACTGACATTGCGTGTGGATCATGAGATACCATTTTCCCTCCTCGATGTAGATCGACACTTTTTCATGGGCCAACATCCACAACAAATCATCGTAATCTCTTTTGCGGGTTGGCCGGTCGGTCTCGAGGGAGAAGTATCGGCAACATTTGGCGGGCAGGCACTGCGCGCATTGGGGGTGCTGGGCTGCCTGGCGGGCTGCGCCCCTTTTTGTTTTTCGTTTGGTTTTGAGCATTTTTCGTCCCGGCTTCGAGTTCAAAAGCCCGCTAAAAAGTGCGGATTATCAGCAATCCAATTCGAACTGCATAGTCGATTTTCCAATAATTATCAAGCGTTAATGTCGGCGAAGGGCGGACCGTTTCCTGTCCAGCAGGCGGTTTATGTTTCCGAACACTCGTTGTCCCACAGCTATTCATCGATCTAGGCGACGGGAATCGTGTGTAAATCCCGGCAAGATCTTCGCGATACGGCGGTAGTGTAGAGTATTGAGCGTAAATTGTTTTGAGGGTCTGGTCTCCCATCCGGTGCGACGGTTGACACGGAAGTCGATATGCTGTATAATCTTAGAGCAACTGCGGCGGACAAACAAATTGATATTCGCATCTTAGTTCGTGGATCCAGTCGGTTCCGCCGTGTTTTTTTGTGCACTGCTCCGCATCTTAGGAGGACACCGCATGAGACCCGCCCCAGCTCTACTCCTGTTAACCGTGTTTTTGTTTACACCGCTAGTGGCGTTCGGCCAGATCGTACCTCCAAAACCCGGGGTCGACATGCCGCAGGCATACTTCGACCGGCTTGCTCAGGACAAGTCGGCGTTTCAATTTCAGAAAGCCTGGATTCAGAAAGCTCGACGGGCAAAGGAGTTGAGGGAAGCCTATCTGTCGGTACAGCGATCGCCTCGGATGGATTTGGCGAATTTGCCTGATGGTGCCCGTCAGGCGATGATGGTGTCGGGAACGACGTATGTGCCCGTTTTGATGGGCAAATATACGAACACTGGGACCGCTCCGTATCCGGTGGCGGATCTTCAAACGAAGTTGTTCACGCCTGCACCGGCTCCGTCGATGACCGCGTTGTACGACGAAATGTCATACGGGAACTTGAATGTCACGGGCACGGTTTACGACTGGTTTACCGTGTCGGGCCAAGACACATATTACGAAGGTGGATGCAATGGACTGTGCGGTTCAGCGAAAACCGGTCAGTTTATCAAAGAGCTTCTTCAAGCCAACGATCCATCGGTGAACTTTGGGCTTTATGATAACGATGGTCCGGACGGGATTCCGAACTCGGGTGATGACGACGGTTTTGTTGACTTCATCGCCATCGTGCAACCGGAAACCGGTGGAGAATGTGGAACGAGTAATCTATGGTCGCATCGCTGGGTGGTCGAAGGCTGGCCCGAATTCTCGGGACCGTGGACGACCAACGACCCGAAAACCGGCGGTGGTTTTATCAAGGTGTATGATTATACGCTGATGCCCGCGCTTGGATCGAGTGGTGGTTGTGGCAGCGGCATCACAGAGATTGGTGTCTACTGCCATGAGTTTGGACATGCCTTTGGGTTGCCGGACTTTTATGATACGAACGGTGGAAGCGAAGGGATTGGTGAATGGGGATTGATGGGGTCGGGCAACTGGCAAATCTCGACAAACCCTGTTCACATGACAGCGTATTCGAAGTCTGAACTCGGATGGATCATACCCACAGAAGTCGGCCCCGTCACACAAGCCTACGCGATCAGCAACTCCGCAACCACCCCCCAGGCATACAAGCTGAGTGTCGTGGAGGAGCGTTTTGTCCGCAGCGACGTGTTTCCGCTTGCAGGTTCGTATTCAATGACATGCGGGTTG
>CP070631.1:1848223-1852254 GCA_020356045.1 Candidatus Latescibacterota bacterium | reverse complement strand
GGGGAATAGGACGTTGACGAAGAAGATGGTGCTGCTCAAGTAGTATGGAACCGGCTGGCGTCAAGTATGTTTTTGTGCGAGAAGGGAGCATTTACCGACGATCATCAGCTGTAGATATACCAGACCTCCTTGGACACATTGTGATAGATCACAAGAAGGAGGTCTTTTCCGTGAACAAAGAAGCAGTAATCAAGGAGGCATTCGCGCTCAAACGAAAATTAGTGGTTCTGGAATATGCTAAAGCAATTGGAAATGCGGCTGAGGCGTATCGTTTCTTTGAGGTACCAAAGTCCACATTCTATACGTGGAAGAAAGCCTTTGCTCTAGAAGGTCGAGCGGGCCTGATTCGAAAAAAGCCGGTCGCGAGAAGCCATCCAAAACAACTTCCTCCAGAGATTGTCGAAAAGATTCTCCACCTCCGGCGTACGTACCACCTCGGGCCTCAGAGAATTGCATGGTATTTGGAGCGGTATCACGGAGTCAAGACTTCCTGTTCTAGCGTCTACCGGACTCTCGCTCGCAACGACATGAGGCGGTTACCCAAAAACGTAGGGCGTCGGGCGATTCATACACGTCGGTATGCAAAACAGGTCCCTGGCCACCACATCCAGGTGGACGTGAAATTCCTTACCCTCGAGACGGCGGATGGCGTTAAAATCCGTCGATTTCAATACACAGCGATTGATGACGCGACCCGCATTCGAGCACTTCGAGTCTACAAGCGCCACAATCAGAAGAGTGCGATCGATTTCATTGACTATGTGGTTGAGAAGTTTCCATTTCGAATCCATACGGTCCGCACAGACCGTGGGCATGAATTTCAAGCTCAGTTTCACTGGCACGTCGAAGATAAGGGGATTAGACATGTGTATATCAAACCACGCACGCCACAGCTCAACGGCAAGGTCGAGAGATCCCACCGTTCGGATCAGGAAGAATTCTATCAGTTGTTAACTTATACAGACGACGTGGATCTGAACGAGAAGTTAAAGGAATGGGAACATTTTTATAATTATAACCGGCCCCATGGAGCGTTTAATGGACAAACACCTTATGAAGCATTGAGAACTATGCTAAAATAACCCGTGAATGGTCCAGGGAGGTATGACATATCACAACACTCCGTACCCGGTCTGCTGTCAGTGATGGCATGTCGAATTCGAGATGCAATCTATCCCCGATCTCGCTGAGAATCTGATACCGTCCATCCAGTTCGTAAAGAAGCTCGTGTTCAACCTCACCCTGCTCGTTACTTCCTTTCATCTTCCCACGACGCTGACGCCTCATCAGTTTGACGCGAGCTCGTCGTGGAGGACCTTGGCCTCGACTGCCGGAACGAAATTTTCGTCGGCCTGATCCCAGGCCCTGAGGGCCTGCTCGACGTGGTACCGAGCTTTCTCAAAATTCCCCGTTTGACGATGAAGCATGGCCATCTCGTAATGGACGGCAGGATGGCTGGGAAACCGTTCGATCGCGTCGTGTAGTGTAGCATTGGCTTCATCGAACCGTTCCAGAAGTCGCAGGGCCCGGGCAAGCGCCGCCGCCACACTCTGATCGGAGGAATCAACTTCTAGCGAAGCGCGATGGCTGGCGACCGCGCCTGCGAAGTCCTCGCGAGCCTCGGCGACCAGGCCACGAAAGTACTGAAGAATCGGCGTAAATGTGCTACCGGTTGCCAGGTAGAACGATGACGACTCGAAATCATCCAGTCTCACCGACGCCTCATCTGATCGCCCCAGACTCAGCAGGTATCCGGCGATCGGGAGATGGAGGCTCTCCGCATCCATAACGCTGACCGATTGAATTTGTTCCTGGGTGTTTTCCAGGTCGGTTACCGCATCTGGCTTGATGCTTTTCGCTTCAATTTTGAGCCAGGAATACGTATGGATATTCACGAGAAACGCCAGCCTCTCGTCGAGCCCCAAGGTCATGTACAATGATTGCACCTCACGGGCGCTCTTTCCCCAGTCGCCCTTGAGGCCAATCGCGTCATGTACTTTTCCGCGTAGCCGGTAGTGACCCAAGAGCTGTGTATACAGGCTGAACCTTTCCCATCCGGTCAGCTCCGACTCAAGGGCGGATTTCAGATCGTCCCGGGCGCCTTCGAAATCACCCGTCTTGTCCTTGAGATCCGCCACCGCGATACATATCGATACGCCCTGGGGACGGAGCATTCTCGCTTTCTCGTATTCCTCCAGCGCCTGCTCGAAACGTCCGGTGGATGCGTACAGGGAACCCAAATTCAACGGCCCGCGTTCGTCACGAGGTAGCAATTCTACGTATTTCTCAAAATGGCGCTCGGCCGCATCGTTATCTTCTGCCAATCGGCATTGTTCACCGAGCGACAACAGCAAACTCGTTCGTGTTGGATCACGAGACAATGCTTCTTCCAGCGCGGTGATGGCTTGGTCAGATTCGCCGCGAATCACGTGCATGGTCGACGATAGTTCAAAGGGCTTGACATCGAGCGGGTATAGTTCGCTCCATGTTTTTGCCAGGCGTAACACAGCTTCCTGGTCGCCGTTGATGCCAAAATGCAAAGCCCTTGCTGCGAATCTCATTCGCTCTGACAGCCGGTAATCCCGCTTGAGTGCATTCTCCGAGCTTTGTTGCGCCGCGATGGTCCTTCCTTTTCGCATCTGAACGACCGCTTGCACCATGTACGCGAGACAGAACTCCGGGTCCTCGTCAATCGCCCGCTCGATATGACTCATTACCTCGTCTGATTCGATCTCCGTCGTGAGTCCACCGGGTGCGTCATCCGACTCGCCCACGACAAAAAGGGCGACGCAGGCGTTGGCATAGTGACGAAGTGCTTCGAGCGAGGAAGTATGTGTCTGTGATACCTGCAGGTCGATCTCACGCTCGATATGCGGGCCGGGAATGTCGAGCGCGTGACGGATCTGTATTGATTGTTCATCGATCAACGCGAAGATATCGTCTCCCTCAACCGTGTGTTCGGATGATAGGCGACCGGATCGCGTGTCGTGGATAGAAACCGATAAAGACCATAGCGAGTCTGAGCGATCGAATGTCCCTACTAAGTATGAGTCGGCGTTCAACCGCTGAGAAAAGCCCCGCAGGAGCGCTTCCGATGGATTGTCCAGGGGGTCGTGGCCTGCCTGTACCATCCGTGCTGCGATCGAAACCGGACCGCCGTAGGTTTCCATGTACATGTCTTGCATGAGATCGTCCGAAAGCAGTTCCGGAATCGCAAAGGAAAGATACTGGAGGTCGGGATCATCGCATTCGTTGGAGAAGAAAAAGATTGCCACATGACGAATAAACTCTGCCTTGGGAACGACGCGTTCGATGGCCTGTCCGTCTTCACCCTCCACGGTGACGGTCGTTGTCAGCGCACCCAGTTCCTTGTCATGAAAAAGCACTAAGACCACGACGGCCATCGCGAGAATGTTGGCCGGTATGAGGACGCGTCGCCAACGGCCAAGCTTTAATCGTTGGCGCGCGATGAAGGTCCATGCGGTGATCACGGCGGTTGGGAACAGCAATAGAAGAGCCCACCCCCCTAGTTCCGCGAGATGAGGCGAGAGTTCGAGCTCAGTCAAGATGCGTGCCCCCCACTGGACAACAACATAGGTCAGAAGCAGGTACACAGCAGCAAAGAGACCCATGACTACCCTGGTGCGGATCGTACTCTCTGAAGACGACACCCCGGCGAGCGCATCTTGAGTCTTTTTCAGATCGTTCAGAAGATCGGTCGCGCTCTGGTACCGCTCGTCGTTGTCTTTCGCCAAGGCTCTCTTGACGATTCCGTCTAGCCCAGGCGGCGCATCGGGGCGGACGTCGGCAACAGAATCCGGAGTCTCATTGAGAATCGCGTAAAGGGCGGCCATTTGGTGCTCCGACGCGAAGGGAAGCCGTCCGGTCAGCATCTCGAAGAGCACGGCGCCCAGCGACCAGATATCGGTTCGATGGTCCACCTCTTTGCCTTGAGCCTGCTCCGGGCTCATATAGGCCACCGTCCCAACCGTCGCCCCTTCACTCGTTACTCTTGTCCGCCCTTCTAGCTT
>CP070631.1:1846199-1848123 GCA_020356045.1 Candidatus Latescibacterota bacterium | reverse complement strand
CGACCACGGCTCAAAGCTATCGGGCAGCACCTGAAAACCGGCGAGGGTACCCGCGCCGAGCACTTCACGAACAAGTCCCAAGCTAAAACAGGCAATGGTGAACCCGAAACCCATCCCCAACGCGTCGAGCATCGATTTGCCCACGTTGTTTTTCGAGGCAAAAGCCTCGGAACGGCCAAGAATCATGCAATTTACGACGATGAGCGAAATAAAAGCGCCCAGCGCTTTATGGAGATCGATGCTGATTGCCTGGATCAAATATTCGACCACCGTCACGAATGTGGCGATGATCAAAATGAACGACGCGATACGGACTTGTTTGGGAATAAAGCTGCGGACGAGCGATACGATGGTACTCGACATAAAGAGAACAAAGGTCGATGCGAGTCCCATCGCGATGGCGTTGGTGACCGAGTTCGTGACGGCCAGCACCGGGCACATACCCAGCAGCATCACGAATACGGGGTTTTCCCTCCACAGCCCCTTGAGAAAGACATCCATGGACTGAGGGGCCTTTTTGGCGGCTGACGTTTTTGTATCTGCCATTAGTTCGCTCCGTTCTCGAGCGCCTGCAGATTCTGGGTGATCACCGGAACGGTGACCGCCGTGCTCGCCGATAGAATGTTGGTAATCGCACGCGACGAAATCGTCGCGCCCGTAATTGATTCGATCTGATACATGTCGGTTTTCTGACCCGGTTTGACCAGGACGATCGGGTTGGCCATTTCCGTTCCCCCGGCATTCAAACGAACATCCAAGGAGTCAAAGTTGGCGATAAAGTTCGGATCCTTCTCGATCTTGTCTCCCAGACCGGGGGTCTCCTTACTCTCCAACACCTTGATCCCAACCACCGCCTCTTTGCCCGGTGAATATCCATATAAGACCTTGATGATATCCGCGAAACCCTGCCCCGATGCCTCCATCGCCACACCGACGAGGCGATTGTCACCACCATAACAGGCATAATATTTGACGGCGGCCTCGTCTTCGCCCTCCAAAGGCACGAGTGTGTCACCATCCAGCTTGAATGTGGTTTTCTTCTCGGCACCGGGGACAACCTCGAAGATCGCCTTTTCCAACGCTGCGATCTTGTTCGATGTGATTCGAGGAAGCGTGAGCTGGAACGTGAGGACGATCAAAATTCCACAGGCGACCCCAATCGCCCCCATGGTGGCGACCATGCGAGAACTGCTGACCGACCCCGCGGTCGGCGGCATCGGTGCAGTGGCTGTGGTTTTGTCCGAGGCAGCTGCGTTCATTGCTTTTTCTCTTTGGCCGGTTTTTGCGCGCCATAGATCTTTGGCTGCGTGTACCGGTCGATTAGCGGTGTTAAACCGTTCATGAGCAATATCGAGTACATGACACCCTCGGGCAGACCGCCAAACTGGCGGATGGCAACGACGAGAATACCGACCCCGGCCGCAAAAAACCACGACCCCCGCGGCGTCACGGGGGATGTCACCGGGTCGGTCGCCATAAACACCGCGCCCAACATCAACCCGCCGGAGAGCAGATGAAAGACGCCATCGGGATATTTTTCCGGGTCTATTAAGTGAAGGATGGTCGCCAATACGAATACGGTGGCGAAGATCCCAACGGGAATCCGCCAGTTCAGAAATTTGCGAACGGCCAAATACAGCCCGCCCAGCAAAATCAAGAGCGCGCTCGTTTCACCCAGCGAGCCCGATATGGACCCCAGCAAGAGATCGGTGATCTCGGTTGGGATCGATTCGAATTTCATGCTGGCCAACGGTGTCGCCGACGTGACGGCGTCGACCTGCGGTTGGGCGAACGGCATCGTGAGCGTCCCGGTGCCAAATTTCAAAAAACCGGAGAGGTCACCATAAGGAACCCATGTAGTCAAAGCAACGGGGAAGCAGGCCTGCAAAAACGCCCGCCCGGTCAACGACGGGTTAAAAACGTT
>CP070631.1:1844305-1846099 GCA_020356045.1 Candidatus Latescibacterota bacterium | reverse complement strand
GACGCGGTTCACTGCAAAGCCTGTGGTGCAAAGTTGTAGGTTTGCGACTCTACGGCAAATAAACCCATGATCTGGCGTGTCGATCGTCACAATGACCACCGTATATCGATCATTCATACTCATTTTGGCCGCAGTGGCTACGCTGTCGGCTGTGCCACTGCTCGCTGACGACGCTGGCGGCGGGGCAACTGCTCAGCCACGTGTTGGCGCGGTGGAAGTCGTCAGTCTGGCCATTGGCCTTATCGGTGGTCTGGGGCTTTTTCTCTACGGTCTGCGGTTGGTCAGTGAAGGAATGAAAAACACCGCCGGTGACCGCATGCGGTCCGTTTTGAGCAAACTAACATACAACAGGTTCATCGCCGTTGGGGTTGGTGCGTTTGTCACGATGGTCATTCAGAGCAGCAGCGCCACTACAGTGATGTTGGTTGGCTTTGTCCAGGCTCGTTTGATGAGCTTCGCGCAGACGCTCGGGATCATACTCGGGGCGGACATCGGAACGACGGTGACGGCACAACTCATCGCATTCAAGATCACGGAATTCGCCCTGGTATTGGTCGGTGTTGGTGCGTTGATCATGCTGACGGCCAAAAGGGAGAAGATCCAGCTGATTGGCGAAACGATACTCGGGTTTGGGCTGCTGTTTTTTGGGATGCATGTTATGTCCGAATCGATGGATCCGTTAAGATCCTACCAGCCGTTTCTCGATTCGGTCGTCAAACTGGAAAACCCCCTGCTGGGGATCATCGTGGGGACGGCGTTCACAGCGCTCCTTCAGAGCAGTTCGGCGTTCGTCGGGGTACTGATCGTTTTGGCGAGATCGGAACTGCTCACCCTGGACGCGGCGGTTCCGCTGCTCCTGGGCGCCAATGTAGGGACCAGCGTTACCGCAGTTCTCGCGAGTGTCGGTACACATAGGGAGGCCAAGCGGGTTGCGTTTGCGCACACATTGTTCAAAGTCGTCGGCGTTTTATTGTTCGTTTGGTGGATACCGGCCTTTACCGATCTGGTTCGGTGGGTGTCTCCGGGTGGACCGGTGGATGCCGCCGCGTATGTTCCAAGACAACTGGCCAACGCGCACACGATCTTCAACGTGGCGTTGACGGTTGTATTGCTCCCTTTGATTCCGGCGGCGTCAAAACTGATTGTCCGGCTGTTGCCCGACAGACCGATTGATGAAAGAGAACCATTCAGACCCCGTTATCTCGATGACGCCATGCTTGCGACTCCTGTTTTGGCGCTCAATCTGGCCAAAGAGGAAGTGTTGAGAATTGGGTCGATTGTGAGCCGCATGGTGCAGCGGGTGATCGATGCGTTCGTCCATCGTGACCGCGCTGCACTCGCAGTTCTCGATCGTGACGAACAAAAAGTGGATTTTCTGGAAAGAGAGGTAAGCGACTATCTGACGAGAATCAGCCAGCAGGGTTTGCCAAAGGAGCGGATCGACGAGACGTTTCAGATGATGTATACGGCTGCTGAGCTCGAGCTGATTGCGGATATTGTGTCAAAAACACTGGTGCCGCGTGCGCGAAAATGGCTCGATTCTGATGGTGATTTCTCACGCGAGGGAAGGGCCGAGCTTGTGGAATATCATCGAAACGTGGTCGAACACATCGATCGGGCACTCGAAATGTTCCGGGAGTTCAATCTCGAAAAAGCCAAGGCGATCAAGAAAAAACACAAAGAGTACCGGCTGATGGAAATGGGATTTATGCGGACGCACTTCGAGAGGCTACGACGGGATGTACCAGAGTCCGTGGCCTCGAGCGAAGTCCACCGGGAAGTGATCGAGCAGCT
>CP070631.1:1838650-1844205 GCA_020356045.1 Candidatus Latescibacterota bacterium | reverse complement strand
GCGACTGTAGCGAACTGTGGTGGCGACGAGGCGACTCCCGTTGACCCCGACCCACCCGGCAGTGGAGACCCTCCCCCTGACACCATCCCACCGGCCGCTGTCACCGATCTCGCCGTTCGCGCTCCACAGCTTCACAGCCTCGCCCTTGTGTGGAAATCCCCCGGTGACGACGATCACGCTGGAACCGCAGCGGCCTATGACATCCGTTACTCTGAATCCCACATCACCGATGCGAATTGGGAGCAGGCCGCGCCCATTCCCGTTAAGACGATCCCCGTGCCAAAACCCGCAGGACAAATTGAAACCATCGTTGTGCCAGGTCTGGCTACCGGCGTGATGTACTATTTCGCGCTAAAGACATCGGACGAGACAGGCAACCAATCCGCGTTGTCAAACTGTGTGGGCGAACGGACGCTGCACGAAAATGTCCCGCCGTCTGCCATTACCGATCTGGCCGCCGCGGCGGTTGATGAGACATCGTTTGAACTGACGTGGACGGCACCGGGCGATGATGCGATGTCTGGCACAGCGGCAGAATATGACATTCGCTGCTGGACGCGGCCGATTTTGGACGAGTCGAGCTGGGATGAGGCGAAATCGATGAGCGCACCGCCCAAACCGGGCTCCCCGGGTGCGACGGAGTCCGTGACGGTCGATGGGTTGGAACCAGGAATCAGCTATTACTTCGCGGTCAAGACGGCCGATGACGTATACAATTGGTCGGGACTTTCCAACGTCACGGTCGCGCTTGCTTTTGGCCATTTCATATCTGCCGCGCCAAAGACGATTGTCAAGGGTGATGTGATGTACTTTAGCTACAGAGCATCACCGAGCGGTCCTACCTCGGTGAAGATCCACGCGGATGTATTCGACCCCGGATGCAATGATGGCGTTGTGATCACGCTTGCTCACGAATACCACCAGGGGGGCACACACACGGTCACTTGGGATTTTTACCACGAGGACTTTGGTATTTGGATGCCCACGTACACTTATCTCGCGTCGGTCTGCTGGGGACCTGAGATAAAAGAGTGGGTGGAGGTCCATTTTGAAAACCCGGGCCCTGGACACGAACCGTAATCATCCTATCTTCCGCCATCGAGCTGGGCCGCCCAATGATGATTATTATTCGAGGAGCACGATTTTGCGGGTGAGCGTGCGGTGCACCGAATGCAGGCGGCAAAAATACAACGCGCTCGATGGTAACGAACTTTTTGTTTTAGAGGCCCTTCGTTTTGGGTAAACTGGTCCCGGTGCAGATAATCACCTCGGGCTGGAACGTGGCCAGCCCGGCACCCGATCACGTGGGGGGAAAAGATGATCGGGCAGACAATATCTCATTACAGGATTGTCGAGAAACTCGGCAAGGGTGGGATGGGTGTTGTTTATAGAGCCGAGGACACAAAGCTCAAGCGCACCGTGGCGCTCAAATTCCTCCCAACAGAGCTCACGCGCGTCGAACAGGCAAAAAAACGATTTGTGCACGAAGCCCAGGCAGCTTCTGCTCTCGACCACCCCAATATCTGCACGATTCACGAGATTGACGCAACCGAGGACGGCCGCACGTTTATCGTGATGGCCTGCTACACCGGTGAAACGCTGGAAAAGCGTGTTGAACGCGGTGCTCTGTCGATTGATGAGACTCTTCGATTTGGTATCCAGATCGCATCTGGTCTGGCCAGGACCCATCAAAACGCAATTGTGCATCGCGATATCAAACCGGGAAATCTGTTTATCACAACAGACAACGAAGTCAAAATCGTGGATTTTGGCATCGCCAAACTTGCGGGGCGGACAAAAATAACGAGGACGGGGCGAACGGTTGGGACCATTTCTTTTATGTCGCCGGAGCAGGCGCGCGGCGGCGAAGTTGATCCACGATCGGACATTTTCTCGCTCGGGGCCGTGCTGTACAACATGATGACCGGCCGCCTGCCCTTTGAGGCGGAGCACGAAGCCGCTGTGATCTTCAAAATTACCTCGGAGGATCCGATCCCGCTTTCGGACCACAGAGGCGATGTTCCAAAGGCGCTGCAACGCGTGATCTATCGGGCATTGAGAAAAGACCCGCGCAAACGGTATCAGTCGGCCGATGATATGCTCGCGGATCTCCGTGCCATCCAGACAGCGATCGCCGCCGGACGCCGGGCGCCGAGGGTAAAAACGGGCAAGCGGAGACGTCTGTTGGTGTCGGTGCTACTTGCCTGTGTAATCGTATCCGCGGCAATTGTGGCCGTGAATCGGTATGTGCTCCCGCCACCGGCCGTTGAACCAACCGCCGGTGTCATGATCGCGGTACTTCCGTTCAAGAATCTCGGCCCGTCGGCGGACGAGTATTTCGCCGATGGTGTAACAGAAGCCATCACTGCACGTCTGGCGGGTGTGCGAGGATTGGGGGTGATATCTCGTCAAAGCGCGATCCAGTTCAAGGACAGCCAAATGAGTCTCCGGCAAATCGGGGCCGATTTGGGTGTGACGTACATTCTCGATGGAACCATCCAGCGCGAGCGCCCATCGGATCCATCCAGCCGGGTTCGCGTGATCCCTCAGCTCGTGCGGGTCGACAACGATACCCGTGTGTGGACGGCCATCTACGACGAAGAAATGGCCGAGTTGTTCCACGTCCAATCAATGATCGCCGAACAGGTCGCGACCGCACTCGATGTACGGCTCATAGGTGACGACCGCAGAGCGATTGCGGAGCAGTACACGGACAACATCGAGGCGTACGAATACTATCTTAGAGGTCGGGACCATACCGCAGTTCTCTATGATGAAAATGTCCACATCGCGGAGAAGATGTTTAAAAAAGCAATCGATCTCGACGATGAATTCGCGCTGGCCTGGGCGGGGCTTTCGATGGTTCGGTCCTGGTTGTATTTTAGCCTGTCACAAAAACATCAGCTCGAACCCGCCAGGGAGGCGGCACAACGAGCGCTCGATATCGACAGCGATCTCCCGGAAGCGCACATGGCTCTTGGGTTTTTCTATTACCGCTGTCTGAGGGACCACAGAGAAGCGCTGAAACATTTGTCCGCCGCCCAGCGGCTCAGACCAAGCGACGATCATGTTATTCAAACTCTGGCCCACGTCCACAGACGCGAGGGCAACTGGGAAACGGCGTTGCAGTTGTATCGACGATCGCAGCGTTTGAATCCACGTGCGTTCATGACGTGCTTTGGGTTGGGGCAGACCTACAGATACCTGCGCGAGTATGACAAAGCCGAGACGATGCTAACGCGAGCGATTGCGCTGTCGCCGCGCACCAGTATCGGTTATTTGGATGTTGAACTTCTCTATATAAGTTGGGATGGAAACACCAAGCGTGCGGCACGAGTCCTCGAAGATGCCATACGAATGGTAGGCCCCACGAACCTCCCGGGGCGGTATTACTCGGCGGTGACGCGGATTTTGTACTCGAAGAGCAAAGATGTCACCGAACAGCTCGACGCGGTCCGCCTCGGAGTTCACGAAGATGACGCCATCGATTACTATTTTAACAAGGCGGTGATATTGGAGCAAACGGGCCGGGTTGAGCGTTCGCTCGCATATTACGATTCGCTCCGCGCTGAGCTCGAGCGCACCGCGGATAGCGAAAAGGCGATGGATCCGTTTCTCGAGAGTTTCCTTGGACTGGCGTACGCAAAGCTCGGCCGGGTGGACGATGCGATCAAACATGGTCAAAACGGCGCCGATGGTCTGCCCATTTCAAAAGACGCGGTTTTGGGACCATACCTGGCGGCGATGCTTGCCGCTATCTACACCGAGTTGAGAGAGCACGACAGAGCCATCGATATACTGGAACAGTTGCTGATTGTCCCCGGTGACCTTTCCGTCAATCTGCTGGAGATCGATCCCATCTGGGATCCCCTTCGCGTCAAACCGCGATTTCAAAAGCTGTTGACCAAATCGTAGTGTCAAGAGAGCTAGTGACTGTCGGTGTTACAATCAAGTGTAATCCACATATGATAATGTCCGGTTTGCCACATTTAGAAGTGTCCGGTTGAGGATGTCGTAAAATGACCTTCTTCGAAGCCGAAGGAGGTCGAGGTGGCAAAAGAGGACATACTGACAATGAGGTCCAAGGAACTTGTGCGGTTACATATGATCAAGAAGGTTGTGGGAGGGGATGTGAGGCAGGTGGAAGCGGCGGAGGTTTTGGGGCTAAGCGATCGTCAAGTTCGGCGGTTGATTCGCCGGGTGGAAGATGAAGGCGACCGTGGGGTTATTCACCGAGGGAGAGGACGTTCGTCGAACCGAGCGTACCCGGAGTCGCTCAAGCGGAAGGTGATATCGCTGTATTCGAAGAAGTACGGTGATTTCGGTCCGACGCTGTTTGTCGAGAAGCTCTCTGAGCGAGAAGGGATCGATCTTGGGTTTCAAACGGTTCGGAACTGGTTGATTGAAGCGGGTGTGTGGGAACGCCGGAGACGGGCTCGACGACATCGGAGGTGGCGCGAACGCAAGCGGTATCGTGGTGAGATGGTTCAGGTCGACGGATCTCATCATGACTGGCTTGAGGACCGGGGGCCGGAACTGGTGTTGATGGGCTATATCGATGATGCGACGAATCGGGTGATGGCCAGGTTTTACGACTACGAGGGAACGCTGCCGGCGATGGATAGTTTTCGGCGTTACGCTCGGCGCTATGGCCTGCCGATGAGCCTCTACCTGGACAAGCACGCGACGTACAAGTCGATGGCGAAGTCTACGATAGAAGATCGGTTGGCGGGTCGTCGACCTCAGAGCCAGTTTGAGCGGGCGATGCGAGAGTTAGGTGTGCAAGTAATACATGCCCACTCCCCGCAGGCCAAAGGTCGGGTCGAGCGGTTGTTTCGGACGTTCCAAGATCGGTTGGTCAAGGAGATGCGATTGGACGGGATCGCGACGAAAGACGAAGCGAATCGGTTTTTGGGGAAGTACTTGGCGGTGCACAACCGATGGTACAGCCGTGAGGCTCAAGGTGACGTCCACCGACCGGTTCCGCAAGGAGTGGACTTGAGCCGGGTTCTATGCATTCGAGCGAAGCGCGGTGTACGGAACGACGGAACGATCGCCCACAACAAGACGGTCTACCAGCTGCTCGAGTCGATTCGGCCACGGCACATTTTCGTCGAAGAACGACTCGACGGACGGCTCTACGTGACACACCGGGGAGAGAGTCTGAAGTACCGAAAACTCGCTGCTGCGCCAGCGAAAACGCCGCAGCCGAAAACGCGGGCGCCAAGGAAAGGAAACCCCAGAGGCCATCGACCTTCCGCCGACCACCCCTGGAAGCGTCCCTTGCTGGTGCCTCGGTAGCCTAGTCTCCCTCATGGAAAACCGGACATTTCTAAATGTGTAAGAACCGGACATTTCTAAATGTGCTTTACAGGAACCCCGTTAATATGTTGAAAAATATAAGCTTTTGTGGTATAATACGCTTCCACCCTGCCCGCTAAGAATCGCTTGTGAACCTGCCGGTGCTCCGATAGCCGACCAACCGGCGCCAATCCAGGTTGGTTGGTTTGTGTACTCTCGCCGCACGATGATCAACAACACTGATATCACGATGC
>CP070631.1:1837076-1838550 GCA_020356045.1 Candidatus Latescibacterota bacterium | reverse complement strand
CTATGGCGTGGTAAAGATGAACATCGACACCGACCTCCAATACGCGTTCACCAGGCCCATCGTCGATCATTTCTTCAAGAACTACCAGGGCGTGCTTATGGTTGACGGCGACGTGGGCAACAAGAAGGCCTACGACCCCCGCACCTACATGAAGCTGGCTGAGGAGGGGATGGCGGAGCGGGTGAAGCGGGCGGTCTCCGATCTGCGCGGCGAAGGAAAGACCCTCTTCGACGGAGCCTGATCAATACCGCGAAGGCTCTGTCGGTTTCTACACGGAGAGCGCGATGATGCGGTGGGAAAAAATGACGCTCGAGGAACTGGAGGAATTCGAGGGAGAGACGTGGGGTGCGCATGACGCGGCGCCACAATTGTTCACAGAGAGGTAGAGTATGAGCCAGCTTTTTGGCAGCATCGAGGGTGGCGGTACCAAATTTGTGTGCTGTGTTGCCAGCGGACCCGGCGACATCCGCGACGAACTTCGTTATCCCACCACAACACCGGACGAGACGATCGGGCGTGCGATCGACTTTTTTGAAGAACAGGAGCAGAAGCACGGCAAGCTGGCCGCCCTCGGTATCGGGTCGTTTGGCCCGGTCGATCTCGAGAAGGGATCGCCCAAGCATGGATACGTGACCTCCACGCCAAAACCGGGTTGGGAGAACACCGATTTTCTCGGCCGTATGAAGAAACGATTCACCGTGCCGATCGGTTGGGACACCGATGTAAATGCCGCGGCGTTGGGCGAGCACGTCTGGGGTGCGGCAAAGGGACTGAACACGTTTATTTATCTGACAGTGGGTACGGGGGTGGGCGGAGGTGGCATGATTCGCGGACGTCTCATGCACGGTCTGGTTCACCCGGAGATGGGGCACATCGCGTTGCCGCACGATTGGCGAGCCGATCCGTATCCGGGGCGATGTCCCTTTCACGGCGACTGTCTCGAGGGAATGGCTGCAGGCCCCGCAATTGCCGAACGATGGGGCAAACCGGGCAAGGAGCTCTCACCGGATCACGACGCCTGGGTGCTCGAGGCAGAATACATGGCGCTGGGACTTCGTTCCTTTGTATGCACGCTCTCTCCACGCCGGATCATCCTCGGTGGAGGGGTGATGAAAACACCGGGGCTCGTTGCCCGCATTCGCTCGCGCCTGCTCGCGCTTCTCAACGGCTACGTCCAGCATCCAGCGATTGTCGATGATATCGATAACTATGTAGTGCCACCTGCACTGGGAGACCAGGCCGGGATGTTAGGCGGTATTGCCCTGGCGAAGAGAACTTTGGCCACTGTGAATGGTCAGAACTGAGACGCAGCGCCGGTCCACCTAGAGTGGTATAGAACTGCCCATGCTCGCGTGCTGTCTTTTTGGATACTGCTGGATTGCGCCTGAGGACGTTGTGCCGGATGCCCACGAATGAGACGAAGCGTTCGAAACACCGCCCGGTCACCTCATTGTGGCCTCCCGCTGCCCGGACG
>CP070631.1:1815395-1836976 GCA_020356045.1 Candidatus Latescibacterota bacterium | reverse complement strand
GGCGGGTGCCTCTGACAGCCTGGCCGCGGCGGACAGCACTGCCGACAGCCTTGCGACGTCGGATTCCAAGGAAGAGGGTGAAGACGAAAAGAAGGAACCAGACCCGGTTCCCGTCGAGGTTGCGACGGTTTGCCCCCGCGAGATTTCTTCGTACTACTACACGACCGCTACTCTCGACCCCGAGCGCGAGGTCAACGTGTTGGCCAAAATCGCCGGTGAGATCGTCAGGCTAAACGTCGAAGAGGGCGCCACGGTGAGACAGGGGGCAATCCTGTGCCAGATCGAGGACAAAGAGCAGCGGATCGCCCTCGATGAGGCCAAGATCAACGTCGACAACCAGAAGCGGGAGTACGACCGCATCAAAACCATGTACGAGGAAAAGCTGATCAGCGACCGCGAGTTCTCGGAGGCCAAGTACAACTACGAACTTGCGGAGAATCAGTACGCCGCCGCGGAGCTGCGTTACGAATACACACGCGTCAGGGCGCCGTTCTCCGGTGTCGTGACCGTGCGGTACATCGAGCTCGGCCAGAACGTGGCGGTGGGGGAGCAGCTGTTCGAGATCTCGGACAACGATCCACTTCTCATACGGATGTATCTGCCCGAGAACGAAATCCGGGACATCGTCGTGGGTCAGCAGGTTTCGATCCATCCCGATAACGACCCCGACCAGACCCTTTTCGGCCGCGTGATCCGGATCGCCCCCGAAGTCGACGAGCGTACCGGGACGGTCAAGGTGACGGCGGAGACGCGGGGCAAGGCCATGCCGGGGAGCTTCGCGCGGATCAAAATCGTCACCGATACGCGAAAGGGCTCGCTGACGATTCCGCGGCGGGGTCTCGTGTCAGACACCGGTGAGTTGTACGTCTACGTGGCCGAAGCCGATACGGCTCGCAAACAGGCGGTGCGCATCGGTTATCAGGATGAGGACTTTGCCGAGGTCCTCGATGGCGTCGAAAACGGAGACAGCGTGGTCGTCGTTGGCGTCGGTGGTCTCCGCACGGGAACGAAGATCAAAGTCCTCGACCCCACCATGCAAGAGGAACTCTCCAAAGAGAGTGAAGAAGCACAAACCGATACTGTGTCCAATTGATCTTCACTTGACAACGCTTCACGCGGGAGAATTCCGTTGAACATTATACGATTTTCAATCACGCGGCCCGTTACGATCGCCATGATCTTTATAGCGGCGGTTGTGTTCGGTTTTGTATCGCTCAGCCGGCTCGACCTGCGGCTTCTTCCCGAGATCTCCTACCCAACGCTCACCGTTCAGACCGAATATCCCGACGCGGCCCCGCTCGAGGTCGAAAACTTTGTCTCTCGGCCTCTCGAAGAGGCCGTCGGTGTCATCCCGGGGCTGCGGCGGATGAGTTCGGTGTCCAAACCGGGTATGTCGGAAATCACCCTCGAGTTTGCGTGGGACACACCCATGGATTATGCAGCGCTGGACGTGCGAGAGAAGATCGATCTTATCGAGCTCCCGCGGGAATGCCGGCAGCCTGTCATCCTGCGCTACGATCCCGCGCTCGATCCGGTGATCCGCCTGGGGGTGTTTGGCGATGAGAACCTGGTTCGTCTGCGATATATTGCCGATCGAACCATCAAAAAAGAAATCGAGTCGCTCGACGGGATCGCCAGCGCAAAGGTGCTCGGTGGGCTTGAAGAGGAGATTCACGTTGAGCTCGACGAACGGAAAATCGCATCGCTGGGTATCCCCATCTCTTTGGTGAGTGCCCGGCTCCTCCAGGACAACATCAATCAATCCGGTGGAAAACTCAGGGACAGCGGTTCCGAGTTCCTGTTGAGGACCGAAAACGAATTCGAAAACGTCGACGACATCCGTAACACGATTGTCACTCAGGTCGGCGATCGCAAAATCGTGCTGGCCGATATCGGTGACATTTGGCGTGGCTATCGCGAGCGAGAGGTGATCACACGGATAAACGGAGAAGAGGCCGTCGAGGTCGCCATTCACAAAGAGGGTGATGCAAACACCGTTGAGGTAGCCAGACGGATACGATCGAGGGTTCAAAGCCTCCAGCGAGAGCTTCCCGAAAACGTCAAGATGGAGGTGCTTTTCGACCAGTCACGGTTTATCAAGACCTCGATCAACGAAGTGCTTTCCAACGCCATCATTGGTGCGTTTCTCGCTGTTACCATATTGTTTCTCTTTCTCAGAGATCTCAGGAGCACGGCGATCATTGGATTGTCGATCCCCATTTCGGTGCTGGCGACCTTTGTGATGATGCGTCAGCTAAGCGTTTCGCTCAACTTGATGTCGTTGGGAGGGCTGGCGCTGGGCATCGGTATGCTGGTCGATAACTCGATCGTCGTGTTGGAGAGCATCTCGCGTCAGAAGGAAAAAGGCCTCGAGCGCAAAGAAGCTACTTACCAGGGCGCTAGCGGTGTTGGCAGGGCGGTCATCGCGTCGACGCTTACCAGCGTTGCCGTCTTTTTGCCCATCGTGTTTGTCGAAGGAATCGCCGGACAGGTATTCAAGGATCAAGCGCTCACCGTGTCGATCTCGCTGCTTGCATCGTTGGTCGTGGCGCTGATGCTCATCCCAATGATTTCTTCGCTTCAGGGCCGTACGCCGCAGGATGCAGCCGCCGTGTTTGGCGAAGCCCCGCCGCCAAAACAACGGCGAAAGCCGACACGAATCATTATCCGCACGTGGAAGTTTATCTGGGAAACTGTACCCATCGCCATACTGAGAGTAGTGCGTAAACTCGTTCAGTGGGTGTCCAAGGCGATGGGGTTTGCCATGCGGCCGCTCCTCGGCGGGTTTTCTCGACTCTACGGTGTTGTCGAGCGGCGTTATGACCCCATGCTCGATTGGGCGCTTGGCCATCGAGGCTTGTTCCTTACCTCTGTACTCATCCTGTTTTGCGTAAGCATTTGGGCCTCCCAGTTTATCGGGGCCGAACTCATCCCGCAGTTCTCACAGGGTGAGTTCAGCTTTAACGTCAATCTTCCGGAGGGTAGCCCGCTCGATGCCACCGATTCGAGACTCAGGGATATGGAAGATATCACCAACCGCACCGATGGGGTCGAACGATATTTCACAATGGTGGGTCAGGCCAGCCGTCTGGGAAGCAACGCGAAAACCAAAGACAAGAACATAGGGCAGCTCAACGTCGTGCTCGAGGACAAGGGTAACAAACGTCTAGAGGAGCAGATCATTCAGCAGCTTCGGCAGAAGTTTGCCGCCATCGAGGGTATGACCTACAAATTTGCCCGTCCGATGTATTTCACGCTGCAGACGCCTGTCGCTGTGGAGGTCTACGGCTACAACCTCGAGCTGACCAAGCAGGTGGCGGACCGGTTCGAGAGGGAACTCGCAAAAATTGATGGAATCAAAGACGTGAAATCATCAATGGAAGTCGGTAATCCCGAACTCAACATCGTATTCGACCGCGAACGGCTGTCGGCGTTTGGGTTGTCGCTCGACGAGGTGTCGAACAACCTCAAAACCAAAATACACGGCGAGGTCCCGACCAAGTTCAAGGAACGCGAGATCCAGGTGGATATTCGGGTGAGGACCTCGGCATGGCAGGCGGAGAATATCGGCGAGCTCAACTCGCTCGTGGTCGGCGAGCAGGACGGGACACCCATAGCGTTGAGCACGGTGGCCGACGTCGGTGTGGGAAGAGGACTGAGCCAGATCACGAGGATCTCGCAGCAAAGAGCCGCTATTGTCTCGGGCAACCTCTCCGGCCGTGATCTCGGGTCGGTGTCCCGCGATGTTCAAGCGCTGATCGACCGCACGCCGCTGCCCGGCGGCATCACCGTCGAGCTCGGTGGGCAAAACGAGGAGCTCAACCGGTCATTCCGGAGCCTGGTGTTCGCATTGATTCTGGCTGTGTTCTTGGTCTATCTCGTCATGGCGGCTCAGTTCGAGTCGTTCGTGCATCCGTTCATCATTTTGTTTACCGTGCCGATGGGGGCCATCGGTGTGGTTTGGATCCTGTTATTGACCGGGCAGACATTGAGCGTGGTTGTTTTTATCGGTGTTATTATGCTGGCTGGTATCGTTGTAAACAACGCGATCGTTCTGATCGACTATATCAATCAGCTCCGGCGCGGTGGTATGGCCAAGTTGATGGCGATCCGTGAGGCGGGACGGGTCCGCTTGCGTCCAATCATCATGACGACGATGACCACCGTGCTGGGGCTCCTTCCCATGGCGTTGGGCCTTGGGGAGGGTGCCGAGATCCGCGCGCCGATGGCGCTGACGGTTATCGGCGGGCTTCTTGGAGCGACGTTCCTGACTTTGCTGGTGATCCCGGCTCTCTATTCGGTGGTGGCTCGCGGTAAGTGAGAGCGCCAACGATCGACCCGGTGACATAGACAGAGGACATCACGTGCAGAGACTCTATGAAATGGCGGTACACAAACCGGTGATCGTTACGATCTGCCTGGTGACGCTGCTCGTCCTCGGTGCCATATCGGTATACAAACTCCCCATTGAGTTTTTTCCCAAGATGGACTTCCCCTTTATCGGCGTGTTTGTCACATATCCAAACTCGGTTCCAACGCATGTCGAGCGGCAGATCGCAAAACCGATCGAAGAGGTGATGAGCACGCTGGGCGATGTCAGGTGGATTTTTTCGGAATCGACGTCGGACGGCGCGTTTGTCGGTGTGGTCTTCGATTGGGGACGAAACGTCGACGTACTGCGTATGGAGGTCAAGGAAAAGGTCGATCAGATACGCGGCGAGCTTCCGCAGGACATAGAGCGTATTCAGTTGTTCACGTTCAATTCGGACGATCAGCCTATTATGGTGGGGCGGATATCCGCCAAGGGCCGCGACCTGATGGGCAGCTACGATCTTCTCGAAAAGACGATCATCAATCCGCTGCAAAGAATCGAAGGTGTGGGAAGGGTGGGGATCGACGGGATCGAGCCGCAGGAAGTATCCATTTATCTCGAGATGGACAAGCTCAAAGCGCATCGGGTGGATGTGGATGCGTTGTTTAGGGTCATCCAGACGATGAACCTGACCGCTTCGCTGGGGGAAGTGACGAGCCAGGGGTTGCGGTACAATGTGCGGGGTGTGGGGAGCTTTAGCGAAATCGAAGAGATCGAAAACCTGATTATCAACGACCGCGGGTTGCGGCTCAAAGATGTGGCGACCGTCTACTTTGGCGAGCCCTTGATCGACTACGGGCGATACCTCGACGGCGAGCCGTGTATCGCGTTCTGGATCCAGAAGGCTTCGGATGCGAACTCGGTCGAGCTGGGGCGGCGCGTCCAGAAACATCTCGACAAAATCAACGCGGACCCCAGGCTCGAGGGAATCAATGTCTTGCTCTTTTGGAATCAATCCGAGCAGATCCTGAACAGCCTCAATGGGTTGCGCCAGGCCGGAATCATTGGCGCGTTGTTCGCCATTGTCGTGCTCTACTTCTTTCTAAGGCGTGTGACGACGACGCTCATCATTGCCATCGCCATACCGTTCGCCATTCTCTGCACCTGTGGTTATCTGTATTTCACCGGCATGTCGCTCAACATTCTCACAATGATGGGGTTGATGCTTGGAGTTGGGATGTTGGTCGATAACGCGATCGTCGTTCTCGAGTCGATCTTTAGACATCAGTCCGAGGGTGAGGAGCGGGTCCATGCTTCGATCGTCGGTTCGAAAGAGGTTGCCAGGGCGGTCATCGCCGCAACGCTCACATCGATCATCGTGTTCGCGCCCGTGATATTCACCAGCGATTCCGACGGCCTCATGTTATTTTTGGCGCAGGTCGGAATCACTATATCAGTGGCGTTGATCTTCTCGCTGTTGATTTCGCTCACGTTGATTCCGTTTCTCACATCAAGAATGCTCGCCCCCAAAGAGGTCAGGAGCTCGGCCATCCTGAACAGAATCCAGGAACGGTATGTGAGGATGCTCAAATGGACGACGGTCAAGCGGCCGATTCTCACAGGGCTGGTCATAATACCAGTTCTAGTGATTCTGAGCTTTGTTACCGTCAAGGTGTCCAATTTGAAGCTCAATATGATGGAGGGCGAGCTCATCGAGAATCTGTATATCGATTATGAGTTCACCGACAATCTGACTTATGACCAGACCAAGAAGTATGTCGAGAAAATCCAAGGCGTGATATTTGCAAAAAAGGACTCGCTGGGGATCAGACAGGTATACAGTTATTATGCGGATAACGCTGCCGGAACGACGCTGTATTTTCATGACAAATACCTCAGCGAGAAAATGCTCAAGGAAACCAGGGAGAAACTCCGGAAGATGCTTCCCGAGCTGGCCGGATTGAAGCTCAGATTTGGAGACGAGCAGGGTGGTGGCGGCGGCGGCGTCCAACGAATCCAGGTGACGCTGTTTGGCGAGGATATGGATAGGCTCGACGAGTACGCGCAGGAGGTCAAGAGGCGGTTCTCGCTGATCGACGGTTTGGAGGACATCCGGACCAGTATCGAAGCGGGTAGCGAGGAAATTCAAATTTCTTTGAACCGCGACGTGGCTCAGCAGTACAACCTCTCGCCTCAGACGGTAAGCGGTATCATGAATCTCACCTTTCGTGGAATGCCGTTGCGGCGTTTCCAGACCGCGGACCGCGAAGTGCCGATGTGGCTTTCGCTGAGTCCAGAGGACAAGGTCGGCATCCACAACCTGGAAAACCTGCTGGTGGGGATGACCGATGATCGTGAGCTCACGCTCGGCACAGTTGCTGATTTGAACCGCGGGCGGGGGCCGACGACCATTCGGCGGCAGCATCAAAAAGCGGCGGTTTCGGTCGATGGAACGTACTACTCTGACGAAGTAGATGACATGATGGGCACGGTTGCCGCCGTGATGAACTCGATACAGCTTCCTCTTGGCTATTCGTGGTCGTTTGGCGACGAAATCCAGCGGCAGCAGGAGCAAAAGCTCGATATGCTGATCAACATTCTGTTGGCGTTGGTTTGCGTCTATCTCGTAATGGCTGCACTTTTCGAATCACTTCTGCACCCGTTGATCATCATGTTCTGCCTTCCATTCTCTGGGGTGGGTGTCATTCTTGCCCTGGTGATTACGGGAACGGATTTCAACCTGATGGTGTTCATCGGTATGGTTATCTTGATCGGCATCGTCGTCAACAACGGGATCGTGTTGATCGATCATGTGAACAACTTCAGGCGGCAGGGACTGACCATTTATGAGGCGATATTCGAAGGGGGACGTGAACGGTTTCGGCCAATCGTCATGACGGCCTGTACGACGATCCTCGGACTCATGCCCATGGCCGTCGGGCAGACCAACATCGCCGGTACTCAGTATTATCCGCTGGCCCGTGCCGTGATCGGCGGACTGGCTGTTGGGACGTTTCTCACCTTGATCGCGCTTCCCACCTACTACGTGATCGGCGAGCGTTTTGCCGCGTGGATCAAACGGCTCTGGGCCACGGCCAAACTGCCCAGGAGGACGGCGTCAACCTCATCCGGCACGTAACGGCATCCAACTGTCTGTGTATTAGCTGGTGTGTTTAGGGCATCGCGAAGAGGTGCTTGGGGTGTTTGACGGTCAACACTGGACACGGAGCCTTGCGAACCACCTTCTCCGCCGTGCTCCCCATCAGAATGTGAGTTATCGCGCCTCGGCCATGGGTCGCCATCACGATCAGGTCTGCATTTTCCTCTTTGGCATATTTGAGGATCTCTACAAAAGGTTTGCCGTAAAGGATCGCCGTATCGCACGGCACCGCTTTGGGAATCCTTTCATCGAGGATCTGCTTGAGCTGCTGATCTGCGGAGCTCTTGTGCGCCCGGTTCAGCTCTTCGAAGTCCACGGTTGTCCACGTCAAGTCGGCGGCCTGGAGAAGCGGTTCGATCACGTAGACCAGCGTAAGATGGGACGCGAACTTCTCGGCGATTTCGATACCGTAGTCGATGGCTCTCAACGAATGCTCGGAGAAATCCGTCGGAACGATGATATTTTTGAATGCTACCATAGGCACCCCCTAGGTTGGCTCACCCATCTGAATTATAAGAGACACGAGCCGATATTGAAACTCGTTTTGACCGCCGGATGCGGCGTCAACAAAACCCTTGCAAATCAGGGGGAATTAGGTATTTTAGTATGACGAGATTTCAAAACACGACAAAACGATGCAAACAGGAGGATTGGAATGTCGAAAAAGCTCGAGTTCAATGATGCCAATTTCGAATCTGAAGTCATAAATTCGGATAAGCCAGTGCTCGTTGATTTTTGGGCGCCTTGGTGCGGTCCCTGCCGTATAGTGGATCCGATCGTCGAGGAGATCGCAAACGATTATGAAGGGAAGCTCAAGGTCGGAAAAATGAACACGGACGACAATCGTGAGACCGCGTCGAAACTCGGAATCATGAGTATTCCCACCTTGTTGATTTTCAAAGGCGGCAAAGAGCAGGAGCGCATCGTCGGTGCGCAGCCAAAACCGTCGATCACGGAGAAGATCGACTCGGTTCTGGCGGGGTAGTTTGCCTGATGAAGTAGATCTGGAGGATCGAATTGTATGTACGGTTATTCGAGAACCACGGAGCTAGATTTTGGCGATGCGGTAAACCGTATCTGTGGTGAGCTTGAGAAGGAGGGCTTTGGCATCCTCACCGAGATCGATGTCAAGGCAACCTTGAAAAAGAAACTGGACGTCGATTTCCGAAGGTACGTGATACTGGGGGCCTGCAACCCGCCCTTTGCACATCGTGCACTAGCCGCTGAAATCGATATTGGTCTTTTGATGCCGTGCAACGTGATCGTATACGAGAACGATGGCGGCGGTAGCACGATCGCGGCCATGAACGCCGGGTTGATGGCCGATCTGACCGGAAACACGGAGCTGGTCGCCGTTGCTGACGAGGTGAACGCCAAGCTGAAGAGAGCTGTCGACGCCGTCTGACACACGTTTACCGGACGATATTGACCGTCAAAAGCACCCGATTCCCGGGTGCTTTTTTTGTATTGGCCTGCCAGGGCCGTTTCGCCGCGAATTGGTAGGGTTCTTGCATCTCTTTGCGAGGCTAATTTTCGGGAGGTCTTGGCAGGCATGAAAGATCCGTCGAGTCAAACTCAGTTGCTCGGCATGCGGTTATTCGCCATGGCATCGCTCATCTATCTACTCGGTTTGACGGGCTGCGGGTCCGAACCGCAGTCAAACGACAGCGCGAAAACCGGCGTGGCAGCAGCCGTGAGCGACGGGCAGCCGCGGCGTGGGGGGCGGGTGGTAATCGGACTCCAACAGGAGCCTGAACGGCTCAATGAGATTCTCAGTGCCACGGCCACAAACAATCTCATCGGCAATCTCATATTTAGCAGGTTCGTCAAATACGACGACCAACTCCAGTTGATTCCCGATCTCATCGAAACAATACCCACCGTCGACAACGGCGGTATCTCCAGCGATCATCTGACCTACACATATACGCTGGTTGCTGGTGCCCGCTGGCACGACGGGACACCACTGACCAGTGCCGATGTCAAGTTCACCTACGATGTCATCATGCATCCCGAAGTGAACGCCGAGTCGCGAGAAGGGTGGGACGCGATAGAATCGGTGGAAACTCCCGATTCCCGGACCGTCGTGTTCCGATTGAAACACACATTTCCGGATTTTGTCTCCGAGACATTTTTTGACGAACCGGTACTGCCGAGGCACCTTTTGCTCGCGGAGCTCGGTGCGCCGTTTAACATATCGAAATTTCACCACCAGCCGGTGGGGTCGGGGCCTTTCGTGCTGGATGAATGGGTGCCGGGTTCGCACATTGTTGTCAAAAGAAACGACGACTATTACGGTGAGGGACCGTATCTTGATGAGATCGTGCTAAAGTTCATTCCCGATGAGAATACGCTTCTCGTTCAGTTGAAAACCGGGGAAATCGATATTTATGACAATGCCGATGTGAGCTTTCTCGATCAGTTGAAAGTGGTCCCGGGAACAGTGGTTCATTTGACACCAACGATGATGTACGAACATATCGATTTCAACCTGGAAAACGAGATACTTAAAGACAAACGCATCCGGCAAGCTCTGGTGCATGCAACGGACAAAAAAACGATTTCGGAATTGGTATACGGAGGACTGGTTGAGATTGCCCATCTCGATGAGTACCCGACGTCGAAATACTACAACGAAGAGGCGGCCTCCCGGCGGGTTTTCAACCCGTTAGAGGCACGGCGGCTTCTGCGTAGCGCCGGATGGGTCGACGAGGACGGGGATGGCATACTCGAGAAAAACGGCCGCAAACTCTCGCTCCGGATATCGACGACCGCAGGCCGGATCAATCGTGAACAAACCCAATTGGTGCTCCAGAGGCAGTACCGCGATGTGGGGGTCGATCTTCAAATTCGGAACCATAACTCGACGGTGCTCTATGGCTCGTACGAAGAGAACGGCATACTGAAACGCGGCAAATTCGACTTGGCACTCTACGCCTGGCTCTCCTCGCCCGAGCCGGCGACCAAAGAGGACTTGTACTCCACCAATACGATTCCCCCCAAAGGACAGAATCACCCGAGGATCCGGCATGAGGAGCTCACCGGGCTTCTTGCCGAGGGTGCCAACGAAATCGACGACGCCCGCCGGGTCGCCGTCTATCACGCCATTACGGATATCCTCGTCGAGGAGGCTCCCGTTATCCCGCTGTTCTGGTACACGGCCGTAGACGTGTGCAGCGAGCGGCTCAAAAACTACAGGCCCAATCCCACCCAGTCGTCGGATACATGGAATGCCCATACCTGGTACCTGACCGATCAATCCCCCCCGCCGCGGGGGTGAGAGCTTCACCCTGGTACGAATCTCGCATCGAGTTCCGTGGTTTTTGTGCTTTTGGGCGCCGATTTGCTACCTAGTGTAATTCCATGGAGTTATGCGGCTTGCTTAAGTACGTACTCAAAAGAATTCTGGCCGTAGTGCCGCTCGTTTTGTTGGTTACGGCACTGTGTTTCGCGCTTATGCACGTCATTCCTGGCGGTCCGGAGGGTGTGCTCGCGTCCAATCCCAAGATCAAACCCGACGATCTCGCCAGGATACGGTCAAACTTTGGACTCGACCGGCCGCTGGTTGTTCAATACGGGTTGTGGCTCGAACGCGTCGTTTTTCACGGGGATTTTGGGCTCTCCTATGTCACCGGCGAACCGGTCTCGGAGATGATCGGCAAGCGGCTTCCTGCCACTCTGGAACTGATGGGGTCGGCGTTTCTTCTGTCGTTGCTCGTCGCGCTGGCCGTCGGCGTGGTGTCAGTGCTCAAAAACAACACGGCCATCGACTCGTTGTTTACAGTCGGCTCGCTGGCCGTCATTTCCATCCCTGTTTTTTGGCTGGCATTGATGTCGATGATGTTATTCAGCGTCCGGCTGGGTGTACTGCCGTCGGCCGGTATGTTCACGGTTGGCACACCATTTTCCATTGTCGACCATTTGAGGCATCTGGTATTGCCAACGCTCGTGTTGTCGCTCGTTCTCGTGGCGAGTTGGAGCCGGTACGCGAGGGAGACCCTCCTCGAGGCGATGTCTGCCGACCATATCGATGTCGCCAGGGCAAAGGGTCTCCCCGGTACCATCGTTGTGCTCCGTCATGCACTTCGAAATGCTGCCGGGCCTATTGTCACCGTTGTGGCCATGAGTATCCCCATTCTGTTCACCGGGTCGGTGGTTGTCGAGACTGTGTTCTCGTGGCCCGGTATGGGGCGGCTCTTTTACGAGGGATTGCTGCGGCACGATTACACCAGGCTCATGGGTATTGTGTTCGTGTCATCGATTCTTGTCGCATTGTTCAACCTGTTGGCGGATTGTTTGTATGGGATCCTCGACCCCCGCATTAGATACGCTCGATAAGAAAGCTTCGGCGCCAACGCGCAAACCGCCCGCAGCTTCGGGCCGGCACGTCACGCCGTCTGCCGCCGCCGGTGTTGTGCCCGCCGGACGAAAAAATCTTTTCTGCCGGCTTCGCGAACGGCCGCTTGCCTATGCAGCTGCCGCTCTTCTGGGACTCGTCGTCTGTGGGGCTTTGCTTGCGCCCCTGTTGAGCCCGCATTCTGCGGACGCGATCGATATCAGCAACAAAGGTTTGCCGCCATCGTTTAGCCACCCGTTTGGAACCGATGATATGGGCCGCGATTTGTTTCTTCGAGTGTTGTATGGGGGGCGGATTTCAATAGCGGTTGGAGTTGTTGCAGTCGCCTTTTCGCTGGTTGTCGGGATTGTGTGCGGTGGCGCCGCAGGATACTTTGGCGGTTTGGGGGGCGCTGTTGTCATGCGTACTGCGGATTTGATGATGTCGATCCCCGTGTTTTTAATCGTTTTGTTGTTTGCCAGTCTTTTCACTCCCGGGTTTTTCTGGCTCTGCGTCCTGATCGGTTCGATACAGTGGATGGAGGTGGCGCGCGTGGTGCGCTCGGTGGTGATATCCACAAAACAAAACGAGTTCGTCCTTGCGGCCAAAGCGCTCGGTGTACCCGAGCTGCGAATCCTCTGGCGTCACGTATTGCCGCACACGACGGGTGTGGTCTTCGTGACGGCCACTCTAGGGATCGCGCAGGCGATCATGATCGAGAGCACGCTGTCGTTTCTCGGTTTTGGATTGCAGCCGCCGGCGGTTAGCTGGGGCGGGCTGCTTCGACATGCCCAGGGACAGCTCGCCGTCACCCCGTGGACGGCGGTATTCCCGGGACTGATGATTTTTCTGACCGTGCTCTGCTGCTACATTCTCGGCGATTTCCTCAAATCGGCTCTGAATCCAACGCGCCGATCCTTCCATAGAATTTCCAGATAACGGGTTGCCCGTTGCAGGGTGGGTTATCATGTTGTATACATCCCAATGGGAGCGCTTCCCACGGTCAGGCTCTGCACCAGCAAAGTCAAAACGGTTGTCCGAAGGACCTGAGTGAGACCGCGAACCAACGAGCCGCCATGAACAAAAAGGCAAAGGGAATAGGGTTGTTATCGGGAGGGCTTGATTCCGCCCTCGCGTGTCTGGTGCTGCGCGATGCGGGTGCCGAGGTCGAGTGTCTTCACTTTTTTACTGGATTCTGCGTCACCGGCCACAACAGCCGAGTGGGAAGAACACAACGCCCCATCGCCAATCACGCGCTCCAGGTTGCCGCCGAGATCGGCGTCCCGGTGGATCTCGTAGACGTCTCCGAAGAGTATCTCCCCATGGTCCTCAATCCGCGGTTTGGCTATGGGAGGAATATGAACCCCTGCATGGACTGCCGCGTCTTTATGCTCAAAAAAGCCAGAGAGCGGATGGAGCAAGTGGACGCCGATTTCGTGTTCACCGGTGAAGTGCTGGGGCAGCGTCCCAAATCCCAGGTCAAGAGCGCGCTTCGTGCGGTGGAAAAAGCGGCGGGGCTCGAAGGCAGACTCTTGCGGCCGCTATCGGCGGGGATGCTGCCACCGACCGATGTTGAACTCAGCGGAGCCGTCGACCGCAAGAAGCTTTTGTCCATTACCGGCCGTGGGCGAAAACGGCAAATCAAATTGGCCGCCCAATACGGGCTAACCGCCTATGCGCAGCCGGCCGGTGGGTGTTGTTTTCTGACCGACAAAGCGTATTCAAAAAAATTCAAAGATGTGATCAAACACGAGCGGCCCGAGAATCTTTCCGTCGAGGATGTTTTCATTCTGGGTGTCGGCCGGCATTTTCGATTGTCACCACGGCTCAAAGTCGTTGTTGGCAGAGATGAAGTCGAAAACAATTTTCTCGACCACTACGCAGACGATCACTGGTCGGGAGGCGTTCTGGGGTTCGCCGGGCCGCGGGCGATCGTGTTGGGTGAGGCCAATGACCGGCAGTGGCGGGAAATTGCCGCAATCGTCGCCCGATACAGCGACGGCAAACGCGAGCCGATGCTCGATGTCGAGTTCAAAAAAGGCGATCGGGTCAAGCTGTTTACCGTCCCACCGGCGACAGGTGACGAGTTGGAGCGGCTACGCGTTTGAGGATTTCCGTAGGTTTTCTTCACGTCAATCACCCAGCTTATGTGGCAGACCACAGCCCGCGACAAGGAGGTCTCAATGTCATATCAGATTGTATTCATGACGGCGTCGGGCATGGATGAGGCCCAGCGAATTGCCGAAAAGCTTGTCGAACAGTCTCTGGTGGCGTGTGTAAACATCGTAGATGCATGTCGAAGCGTCTATCGGTGGGAGGGTGAGATCGTCAAAGACAATGAGGTGCTAATGCTCGCCAAGACCAGCGAGGAGAACTTTCAAGCGGTCGCAGAGCTCGTAAATGAGATCCACAGCTATGATGTCCCGGAAGTCATAGCGGCGGACCTCACACAACTGTCGGATGGGTACTCGTCATTCTTGCGCGACGTTCTCTATGGGTGATGATGGTTGGCCGCGTGCCGTGTACCCGGTTCATTGAATGGTCAGAACTCGCGCAACCTTTTAGCCAGTCCGCCCGCTACTGAACAAAAAGGAGGAATATGCTATTCGAAACGATCCATCAAAAGGTCAAGGGTGTTGCATATATATCTGACTTGAATGCGCGGTATTTGTATGAATTGATAATCCGGGAAAAGCTGACCAATATATTGGAGCTGGGAGTGGCACACGGAACGGCGACATGTTATATGGCGGCGGCATTGGACGAAATCGGAGGGGGACAAATCACTTCCGTTGATTTGCTCGAAAGAGAGACACTCTTCGACCCGTCTCCGGAGGGACAACTGGCCGACGCCGGGTTGTCGCATCTCGTGCGAATCGTCAGAATGCAGACAGGCTATACGTGGTTTCTTCACGATGAGATAAAGAGGCTCACAATAAACGATGTGTGTGGATCCGAGTACGATCTGTGTTTGATTGACGGGCCGAAGAACTGGACCATAGATGGATGCGCCTTTTTCCTGGTCGATAAGATATTGAAAGTCAATGGGTGGATCATATTTGACGATTACCTATGGACGTACGGACCTCATAGAGAAGCCACCGATGGAATCACCCACCGGAATTTGTCAGAAGAGGAACGGGTCACTCCTCAAATCCGCGAAGTGTTCGAACTCCTGGTCAAGCAACATCCACACTATTCCGAATTCGTCTTGAGCAGGGACACGAATTGGGCGATTGCCAGAAAGCGTGCCTCGGACAAAAAAACGTATACGATCGAATATCGGCAGACGAACAAAGACGTTTTGGTGGCCGCGAAAGACAGAGTCAAACGACTTCTTGGAATGAAGTTCAAGTATTAACGTTTGAACAAGCCGCCTCCACTCGTAGAACGGGATGGAGTGATCCGGGCAGGGATTTGAGCCGGCAGTTTGCGGTTTAAGGCCCGGATGGCCCCCCAACCCATTCCACCTCACCTTAACGCGACCGGCTCGATTGGCCGTTGGCAGCCACATGTTGCCACCGATGGTCCGACAATTGCTCGATCCGTTTGGAACGAGAAGGAGGATCGAATCATGAAAGCGTCGGTGGTCATATTATGTGTCTGTGTGATCGCAGCCTCCACTCCCTCTCCGGTCATGGCTGGAGCGGGTATCGGGATTGGGCCAAAAATCGGATACGCGGACTACAAAGGCGACGTGCTGCCCTCGAGCGGTGATGTCGGGATGACAACCTATTACGGTATGATATTAGATATCACAACGCTGCCCGTAATCGGGTTCGAGTTTCACGCAAATTACGTTAGCCGGAACTTCGAATATACATACAGCTATGCTGGGGTTGACTACACGACAGACTTCGAATTTCAAGATGTCTTTGTAAACGTCATCGTCAAGAAAAACTTGATTCGTCAGCTGGCCTCGCCGATCGCGCTCTATATTGGCGCGGGTCCGGGTTGGCATCTTCTCAACACCGAGGTGGTGATGGAGGCGGTCGGAGACGGTCTTGACCCAAGCATCGAATTGACCTTGGATCCCTCGATGGTGGACAATCCGGTGGTTCTGATGAAGAACGCCGTAAAAATGAGCGCCGATGTGATGGCCGGTCTGAAGATATCACTTCCCTCTATGCCGCTCGCCGTCTACGGCGAGACCCGATACGGTATTGTTTTTACCGAAGAAAGCCTGCGGTCGTTTCAGGTCGAAGCGGGTGCCATGCTGAGCTTTTAGGGTTCCGAAATCGCTTTACGCGCGAACAGCCCACCCACTACCATGCCAGTGACGATGTTTTCCGGTTTACCTTTTGGGGCCAGAAGGAGGATTGAATTGCCCGGATCATCGGACGGGAGGCTCCCTATCGGTGTGGCGTTGAGCGGTGGTACCGCCAAAGCGGTGGCCCACATCGGTGTCCTGCGGGCGCTGGTTGATGAAGGGCTACCCATCGACTATCTCGCCGGTACCAGTGGTGGGAGCCTGGTTGCAGCGTTTTACGCGTCCGGCATGCCGCTCGAGCGGATTGGCGAGATTGCCAGAGAGTTGAGTTGGGCGAAGCTGGTCAAACTTCGTATTTCGAGGCTTGGTGTCGTGTCGAGCAAGCCGATCGAGGATTTTGTCAAGGATCACATCGGCGATGCTCAATTCTCCGATTTCGATACACCGACAGCCGTTGTTGCGACCGATCTAGCTACCGGCAAAAGACACGCGTTCAGTTCCGGCGGCGTTGCGCGGGCCGTCCGCGCGAGCTGCACGATACCACAGATCTTTCTGCCGGTGGAAATCGACAAACGGTATTATGTCGACGGAGGATTTTCCGAGTATCTTCCCGTGGAGACCCTCGAAGATATTGGGGGCATGTTTGTCATCGGTGTACACCTGGCCCATAAGTCACCGATGTATGGCCGGCCTCGCAACTATCTTCAATTGGCGATGCATATAACCGGTCTCGTGGCTAAAACGAACTATGTCGATTCGATCAAAAAAGCCGATGTCGTTATCCACCCGGATATGGATCGATTCAGCCCGTTCGATTTCGAACCCAGCGACGATTTGATGACTGCGGGATATGAAGCGACCAAGAAAGCAATCCCCAAAATCGAGAAAGAGTGGAAACGGAAAAGCGGCAAGATTTACCAGTTTCTCAAGAAAGTTTCGCCCCACCGACAATGACATCCATACCTGACGATCACAACGCGTCGCCGCCCGTTGTCGGCCTGCTCACCGACTTTGGATCGGAGAGCTTTTACGTCGGGGCCATGAAGGGCGCCATCCTCTCCGTAGCTCCAAACGCCACACTGGTCGACATTACACACGGAATCCATCCCTACGCGATCGACGAGGCGAGTTTTGTGCTTGCCAGGGTGTTCGATTTGTTCCCTCCGGCATCGGTCTGCGTGGCCGTTGTTGACCCGGGAGTCGGAGGCGCACGCAGAAACGTTGTTTTTGCCATCGGCGACCGGCATGTTGTCGCGCCGGATAACGGATTGGTGAGTGATGTCGCGGGGTCGTTCGAGATCCAATCGGTGTATACGATCGATGACGAGGCAATTGGGAAAATTCGTCGACATCGCCCCTCCGGCCGGACGTTTCTCGGTCGCGACGTGTTTGGGCCGGCCGCTGGATACCTGGCCGCCGGTGGCCCTGTCGAAAAGCTCGGTGATAAGGTTGTTGACTATCAATCGTTTGACCTGCCGCCGGTGAGAGTCGCAAAGGGGAAGGTCAGAGGTATCGGACGCTACGTGGATCCGTTTGGCAATATCATTACCAATGTGTCGCTATCCCATTTGCGGGCGGCCTTTGGAGACGCGCCGCTTGCAGAAATCCAGGGTGTGGTCGATACTAATATAGGGATCGATGGCATCGAAGAGTATTTCGCCAAAGGCGAAAAGGGTTCGCTGATGTTGATCGTGGGTAGCTGGGGGCTGGTTGAGATCGTCGTCAACCAGGGAAGCGCGTTCGATCGATTCGACGGCCAGCGCTCTGTCGGGATCGAGCTGTCGCGGGCGTCAAAATGACGGAGCCTCGCATATGAAGTTGGTAAAGAAAAACGATAACCTGTGGGAGATCCCTCGCGAGGGGGGGATGCGAGTGCCGGGGCGCATATTCGCCAACGACCGGCTTATCGAAGACATTCGGCGTGACAAGTCGTTTACACAGGTTGTCAACGTGGCCCATCTTCCCGGTATCGTCGGATATTCGTGGGCGATGCCGGATATCCACGTGGGGTACGGATTTCCCATCGGTGGTGTGGCGGCGACGGCATTCGACGACGACGGTGTCATCTCACCCGGGGGGGTTGGTTACGACATCAACTGTGGTGTCAGACTGATGGCCAGCAGGCTTGGGCTGCAGGATATACGTGATCGGGTCGATGGTGTCATAAGGCATCTGTTTCAAAAGATTCCGTGCGGACCCACACCGCATGGTACCGGCTATGGGTCGCTTACAAGGCGAGAACTATCGCACGTGTTGGCACGCGGCGCGGCCTACGTGGTCGAGCAGGGTTGGGGCAATGAGGCCGACCTCGAGCATTGCGAGGAAACGGGCGCCATGCCCGGCGCTGTTGCGGACGCGGTGAGCGACCGGGCGAGTCAACGCGGGCGCCACCAGCTGGGGTCTCTGGGGTCCGGCAATCACTTTCTCGAGCTGGGTTACGTCGACCGGGTTTTTGAGCCCGAGGTCGCCCGTGTATTTGGATTGGAGGAGGGGAGAGTGACGATGATGATCCATTGTGGATCGCGGGGGTTGGGACATCAGGTATGTACAGACTATCTCAAAATGATGTCGCGCGAAAGACACGCGTTCAAGTTTGATCTGCCCGACCGGCAGCTTGCCGCGGCGCCGCTGGACTCGGAAGTCGGCCGCTCTTATTACGGTGCAATGGCGGCGGCGGCAAACTATGCATGGGCAAACCGGCAGACGTTGATGGTTATCGCAAGACGAGCGTTGTCGGAAGCGTTGAGAATGACCGACGAGGATCTCGGGGTGCGCCTGGTCTATGACGTGTGTCACAACATCGCCAAGTATGAGACGCACACGGTGGAGGGCCGCGAACGCCAACTTTGCGTTCACCGCAAGGGGGCCACCCGGGCGCTGCCGCCGGGCGACAAACGTGTGCCACGACGATACCGGTCGGTGGGCCAGCCGGTTCTTGTGCCCGGTGATATGGGAACCTCGTCGTATCTGCTCGTCGGATCGGCGGAGGAATCCGAGCACCCGTTTCACAGTTCCTGTCATGGTGCCGGTCGCGTCTTGAGCCGTAGCGCCGCTCTCAAACGGGGAAGAGGCCGAGCGTTGACCCAGGAGCTGGAGGCGAAGGGAATCACGGTCGTGGCCCGCGACCGCCGGACGCTCGCCGAGGAGATGCCCGAAGCCTACAAGGACGTGTCGGAGGTGGTCGATGTGCTCCACAACGCCCGCATTACCACAAAGGTCTTGCGGATCAAACCGGTCGGTGTGATCAAGGGTTAGCGCAATGATCGGGGTTGGGTGGGCGTCAACCCGGCTATTGACTTTGTTTCGATTTCTGGTTATTGTTCAAACGTGCAGTGACGTCTGACAGACCCCGCCGCCCCATTCCTCGAATAAGGCTGTCCGCCTACCGGTATCCGCACGATAACAACCTCAAAGGAGGCTCGTCATGGCCACGTGGAAAACGTTGCCGGTAGCGTTTGTTGTATTAGCCGCCCTGCTCATGGTATCGCCGCTCGGAACCACTGCGAGAAATGGTGACCGGCTCGACACCGGTAAGAGCCAAAATGAGCTTCAACGCGTTCTGGTGCTCGATGGGTCGAATGTCCACGATGTTGGGGACCTCCGTGTGCACGTGACGAACTGGGGTCTTTTTGGGTCGCTTCCGGGAGGCGGTTTCCCGTTTTCGGATGCCCCTTCAGCCGAGTGGCCGTCTGGAAGCGGGATCGAGCATCTGTATGCCAGCGGACTCTGGGTGGGCGCGATAAAGAACGGTGTGCCAGCGGTGTCCACCGCCGCCTATCAATTCGAATTCCGCCCGACGCCCGATCCAATCGATATCATCTACCAGACGCAGGAAGGCGCCCCAGGCGGTAACCGTTATCCGTCACCGGATGTGGATGACGACGGCGATGGCATGGTCGATGAGGATTGGCTCAACGGTCACGACGACGACAGCGACGCGATGATCGATGAAGACTTTGCCGCGATCTCCAACCAGATGTTCAGCTGCTGGTACACGGACAACCAACCTGAAGCCATCCAGATCTATCCCGATCATAACCCGCTCGACATCATGGTCAGACAGGAGAGCTACCAGTGGAACGAACCGGGTTTCGACGATTTTGTCGGGATAGAATTTACCATCACCAATATCGGCAGCACGGTGCTCGAGGATATTTATGTCGGATTTTTTGCGGACCCGGACATCGGACACCGGACAACACCAAATTACTGGGCTGATGACGCGGCCGGGAGCCTTGCGATTCCGTTGTTCTGCACGATGTATGGCGGCGTGTCACTGGATTTTGCCTATGCGTATGATGCGGATGGTGACGGCGGTCAAGTGACAAGCTATTTTGGTTTCGGATTCCTTGGACACCCCACCGACCCAACCGGTGAACTCGCGCCGCCGCGGGTGGGGCTGACCACCTATGCGGCGTTCTCGGGCAACCAGTCCTACGAAGAGGGTGGTGATCCGACCAACGATTTCGAGCGGTACGAGATCATGAGTTCGCAAACACGCGAACGCGATTCGACGGTGCCGCGCGATCACCGCCAGCTCATCGCGACCGGCCCCTTTGCAGAGCTTGTCCCCGGCCAAACGATCAAAGTTCAGCTTGCGCTTGTCGCTGGTGATGGATTGACGGGTCTCAGGAACAACATGGCTGCGGCGCAGCTGACGTACGACGGTGCCTGGTTCAATCTGGACGGAAACCCGATGACCGGTATTGCGGGTAGGGAAACTCCGCTTGTCGGGCCGTGGGAAGGTGTAGTAGTCGACTCTTGCCAGGGTACGCCCCCGATAACCATTCCGCCGGGTGAGGTGGTTTGGATCAACACGGATTGCGCGGATGAGATTTTGACAAAACTCGGGTGCGGGTACAGCGATGCGGACAGCATACGCTACCTTACCGGTGTCGGCGGGCGCGAGTTCCAGGTCCACTGGTGGCCACCGCCACAGGATCCCGTCCCCGTGTTGATCAGCGGTTTCGACGCGATCGCTGTGGATGGCGGCGTCGCGCTCAATTGGAGCATCGTTGCCGATGATGAGCTTCGCGGATTCCGTATATACAGACAGACAGGCGGGCAGGAACGACTCGATGTTTTGAATGGCAGCGGGCTGCTTCGCCCGGACGCGAGAAGCTTTACAGACAAATCGGCGCGTGCCGGTGAGACCTATTCATACACGCTCGGCGTGGTTCTCGCCGACAACTCCGAGCTATTGTCACCCAGCGCCGAAATAACGGTGGGCGTGGCGTCGCTGCTGCTCGGCCAGAATCATCCCAACCCATTCAACCCGCGGACGACGATCTCGTTCACGCTGCCCGAGCCGGGGCACGCCCGACTGTCGATATTTTCTCCCGGCGGGGAACTGGTTCGCACACTCGTCAACGCGACGCTTCCCGCCGGTCTCAAAGAGGTAACCTGGGACGGCAAGGACGAGAACGGCGCAGAGGTAAGCTCGGGTGTTTACTTCTACCGGCTCGAGTCGGGCAAGCAGACGCTGGCCAGATTGATGGTGTACCTCAAATAGTCCGCGTCTCTTTTGGCATGGAAGCCCGGCTGTCGAGTGGTTCGAAGTTTC
>CP070631.1:1810735-1815295 GCA_020356045.1 Candidatus Latescibacterota bacterium | reverse complement strand
GGCACCCTCTTTGTCGATGGGCACCTTGAAGTCCGTATCGTCGAGCTCCATTTGAAGCTCTTCTTCGATCCACTCGAGCGTCTCGAGATAGTCTTGCTTGGTCACCGCCATCTGGTTGCCCGTTTCCCATTGGTCTTTCATCACGGTGAGAACACCCTCGGGGGCAACGCCGATGTCGACGAGGCAGCTCCGCGTCAATCCAACGATCGCCGCCATGTCCACACCAAATGGGCAGTTGATCGTGCAGCGGCGGCAGGCCGTGCACGAACCAAAAAAGACGTCGTTCAGCTCTTCGAGATCTTCATCGGTTTTGACCTCGCGCGCACCGACCCAGAAGGGCACGAGTTTCCCAACCCAGTCATAGTTGCGTTTGTAAAGCCCGCGGATCTTGTCCGCTTTGTACGCCGGTGTCATTTTCGGATCGTTATCCGCCAGATAATAGTGACACGAGTCGTTGCACATCCCGCAGTGCGCACACGCCGTCAACGACAGCACGTGCTGGCGGTTGATACGTTCTTTGAAAAGCTTGTTGAATTTCTTTGCTTTCTCCGACATAGCCATTGTGACTTTCCCTCCGGTAATATGGCGACCGTTGTTTTATTGGCGATCTCGCCTACGCGCCGGCAATACGCTTCTTTGGGTAAACACCTCTGTGGCCAAAGTGCTTGCCCATGTAGTAGCGCATAAACGGCCAGCAGATATAATGTGAGATCTTGCTGAACGGCACGTAGAAAAGGAAGAACGTCGCCAGGAAGAAATACGCCAAAAGCCAAAACGCGCTTGCCTGCGGTGCGTTGAAGACTCCGCTGACCATCCAGGCGGACAACAAAAAGAGACAGAAATAATCATCGGGAGAGCTAATCGCACGCATCGCCGGATCGGTGATACGGCGCATGAGACGGCTCATACCTATGAGGGCCGCTACCGCGAAAATCCCTTGCTGGAAGTAGACCACGAAAGCGCCCTTCATATAGTCATGTGCCCATGGCATCGTGAACGCGACAGTGATCCCCACCGCCATCGCCACGTGAAACACCGCAAATTCGACCCAGCGGAACCAGTGTCTGCGGGTGCTTTCCATTTCATCGGGGCGGGCGAGCAGGAGGAACGAATACTGGATTGCTTTTTTATGATCACCCCTCGCCGGTGTGCCTTCTTTGACCGCCGGTTTTTTGAGGATCGATCGAATCTTGATCGTGTAGGCCACGACCATAAAAGCCAGTGCGATGTAGTGCAGCTGGTGAACGAGCAGATGCGTAAACGGCGCCAGCTCCTTCCAGTTTAGTTCTGCGGACATGGACGACCTCCAGACGTTGCAAGTTCGGAATCCAGCATCTCAACGGCGTGTTTGAGCCTTTTGTCATCGGCGAGGTCGGACAACATCAAGGAATCCATCACCGATGTGATTCGTTTGTTGATCAGATCGTAGAGAACGCGGCACTCGCAAAAGTCAGCCTTGAGACATCCCTCGGGATGCTCCACACATTCGACAATGTTGATCGGTCCGATCGCCGACTCCACGATTTGCCGTATGGGTATTTCATCGGCCGGTTTGGCCAACAGATACCCGCCCCCTTTCCCGCTTTTGCCGCGGATGAGGGCGGCGTTCTTGAGACCAATAACAAGCTGCTCGAGGTAGCGCCGGGACACGTGGGCCTCTTTGGCGACTTCGTTCAGACTCACCACCGAGCGGTCCCCGTTTGTGTGCCGTGCGAATACCACCATCATTCTCAGCGCATAACGGGCGCGTGTGGACAATTTCATCAGCCGTAATCCTCCGTATGGTGTGTTTGATTAACCCATTTGCATATTTGGATGAGTTTCAAATACTATAACCCGGTATTCCTAGTATTTCAATCGGAATATGTAAAAAAATTCACAAGCCTGCTGGAAAGTTTCAAACTGATTGTAAAGCAATGAGTTAACTCTGCCTTGTGGCTCGAAGATTCGCCCTTCGACTCTGGGCCATCGCCCACCCCTGTGGTTCGAACCCAAGAACTGGGTGATCCCCTAGGAAGGCAATTGCCGTTTGCCGATCGCCGGCGGTATAATCCGGCGACGAAGCGACCGAGCTTGTGCATTATTTCACTAACTCCGCGTGTGCCGATCACGCGAGCAGAGGCAACGATATGAGCAACGGCATCCGTTCACTCTGGAAAAACGAGGACTGGTGGGCAGTGTGGTTTGGTTTTGTCATGATCGCGGCCAGCTTGAGCGGTTTTGTCACCCGGGTCCCCAAGCTCGGAAAGTGGACAAACGACCCACTGACCGCGCTTGGCATCGGCTCGGAGGATGGGAGCATTCTATTGCCCCTGCTGGTTTTGATGATTGGTCTTGGCGTTCTCACCACAATTGGGATTGCCATCATGCGCGCTGAGCACCCCGGTAAGTATGCGGTTGGGTTTGCCGGTGTTTTCGTTCTGGCCTGCATCGCCTACTGGATCGCCAACCAGGCGGACATCAAATACTGGGGGTTGAGCTATGCGCTCTGGGCGCTGCTCGTCGGGCTGCTGATTTCCAACACCATCGGGACGCCCGCTTGGCTGCGGGCGGGAGCCAAAACGGAGCTGTTTATCAAAACAGGGCTGGTGCTGCTCGGGGCGGAGATTCTCTTCAAGAAAATCCTGTCGCTGGGTGCCCCCGGGTTGATGGTGGCATGGATCGTCACGCCGGTCGTGGTGATTTTTATGTACAACTTCGCCGGCCGCGTCCTCAAAATGGTCAACAAAAAGCTCGCCATCATCATCGCGTGCGCCACGAGCGTATGCGGGGTGTCCGCTGCTATCGCCGCCGCCGCTGCCTGCCGCGCCAAAAAAGAAGACCTGACGCTCGCCGTCGGTATGACGCTGATCTTTACCGTGCTCATGATGTTTTTTATGCCGCTGGGCATCAAATGGCTCGGAATGAATGATGTGCTTGGCGCTGCCTGGATGGGTGGCACCATCGATTCGACCGGGGCAGTGGTCGCCGCCGGATCGATGCTTGGGGATACAGCCGAGCAGGTGGCCGCCGTAGTCAAGATGATCCAGAATGTTTTGATCGGTCTGCTCGCATTCTTTATCGCCATCTACTGGGTCACGCGAGTGGATCGCGAGCCCGGGCAAAAGGCAGACATAATGGAGATCTGGTACCGGTTTCCCAAGTTTGTCATTGGGTTCGTCGGGGCGTCGATCCTCTTTTCCTTTATCGTGCTCCCGCTGCATCAGGGCGATTTTGGCCTGGTTGAGTCCACATATATCAAACCGGTGACGCGGGTGCTGCGCGGATGGTTTTTCTGTCTGGCGTTTGTCGCCATCGGGCTCGAGTCGAACTTCCGTGATCTCGTGAGCCGCATGGAGGGAGGCAAACCCATGGTGCTGTACGTCGTCGGCCAGTCTTTCAATTTGATCCTGACGTTATTCATCGCGTGGCTGGCCTTTATGATCTTTTTTCCCAACGCGGTTCAGTAGGTCGTGCGTAAGACAGAGCCCGCATCTACGTCTCGGCCGGAACAAGCTCCCCGGCATCGAGGCCACCCCGGCAAACGATGGCTCAAGTTGTTTGTCGGTTTGGCGTTGTTGGGGTCGTCCGTCGCTTTTTTTGCGTCCGGGATTACGCCGCCTGGGATCGCCGGCGAGGTGCTCAGGCACAATAAAACTCGCGATATTGACGCCACACCGCTTTTCTACACCGAAGTCGAGCACATGCAGGAACTCGAAGAAAGCCTGGCAACAAAGCTGCAAAACCGCGCTTCAAATTCGGTCTCGAATGATTCTTCGAATCAATCCTCGGACTGATCCTTGATTCGAATGTCACTAGGATCAACGCAAGGATAGGCCTTTCTCTTACTTTTCTCGCTGGTACGAACACAGGGGTAGATTTACGCGGCATATTCTGTTATGATAGAACGCTGTCGAACAAACATCGGCGACAGTTATAGCAAGGCAACGCAATTGTTTGGTTGGTGGGAATCACCAGGAGGAATACGTGATGTCGACAAAGGAAGTTCAGGAGAAAATCGTCGATAACATGCGGCGTTGGCAGAAAATCGAGAACGCTTCTGTCGCCTCGACCGGCCAGGTGATCGAAAAAACCGAGAACCCAATCGTTCGTATGGTGATGGAAATCATCCAGCGCGATTCGCAGGTGCACTACCGCGTGCAGGAATTGATCGCCGATAGCCTGACGACAAAGGCGCTGGCGCTTACCCCCGATGAACTGGCCGACGTGTGGGATATGATCGAGAATCACATCAAGCTGGAGAAAAAGACCGTCGAAATGGCCGAAGAAGCGCTCGAAGCGCTCAAGGGAAGAAAGATGGTCGTCCAAGAGTACCTGCTCCAGTACCTCATGGAGGATGAGAACAAACACAATCACATTCTCGACTCACTGGCTACGATCAAAAAAGGAATGTACCCTTATGGCTAGAGCTTCTGGCTCTGGACTCGCGCAAAGCGGCCTTCCCTCGGGAAGGCCGTTTTGTTCTCGTGCCGCCTGATGAAGGACCGAATACGTAACTTGCTGGAAAACGAGCAGTTCGACGACATCGCCGAGCGTGCCCAGGCCAGAAAACGCGTGCTC
>CP070631.1:1809379-1810635 GCA_020356045.1 Candidatus Latescibacterota bacterium | reverse complement strand
TATTTTTCAAATGGTTACCAGGTCTCCACGGCCGTACTTGTCGCCGTCCCACTCGATCCGGCACGCCTCGACATCGGGATCGTGCTCAAACACGATCGTCCAATCCTCGGCGGCAGCCGCGCGGAGAATGCGGTCCTTTTCATCCATGGTCAGAACGGGGTCGAGATCGTAGGCCATCACGTAAGGAATGGGGATGTGCGCGGTAGTCGGAATCAAATCACCACCGTAGAACACGACCTGTCCGTCACCGGACACCTTGGGAAGATGCTGGCCCGGCGTGTGACCGTGAAAAACCAGCAATTCAAAACCGGGAGCGAGCGTCCAGTCGCCGTCGTGAAGCTCCAATGCGCCCCGCTCCTCGAGCAGCTTTATGCGGTCGGCGAAGTAGCTGGCCCGGTCCCTGGGATTGGGATCGAGTGCATGGTTCCACTGGGCGGTTTGAACGTGGTGAACGGCATTTGGAAACGCAAGCCGCCAGCCATTCCCGTCGGGTATGGCGGCACCACCCGCATGATCGAAATGGAGATGGGTCAGTATGACGTCGGTAACATCGCCGGCGCCTATCCCAAGACTTTCCACCAGGGGAACAAAATTGCCAAACGCGTATATCGTCTTCAGCTTCTCACCGTATCCGCGTCCCGCCCCCGCATCGATCAGAACCGTTTTTCCTTCACTGCGGATCACCAGTGTCCTCATGGCCATCGAGATTCTGTTTTTGTCATCGGCAGGCGCAACCCGCGACCACAGCGTTTTGGGTACCACCCCAAACATGGCACCACCGTCGAGACGAAACCTCCCCGCCAAAACGGCTTCGACAACCCAGTTCCCTGCTCTCATGGGTCTCCTCAATCGGTTGAGAAATGACACGATGGAATTGCAGATTAAAGGCGGCGTCTATCGGTTTTACTCGTCTTCCACCAAAACCGCGGTCCCGTACACGAGAAGCTCGGCCGCGTTTTGCATGATCTCGCTGGTGATAAAACGGACGCCGACAACCGCGTTCGCCCCGAGTTTGGTCGCTTCGGCACGCATACGATCCAGCGATTGTTCGCGCGACTCGGCCATCAGCTTGGTGTATTCTCGAATCTCGCCACCGGTAATGTTTTTCATCACCGCGGTCAAATCGTGTCCAATGTGCCGGCTGCGCACCGTGCTGCCTTTGACGAGGCCGAGGATTTTCACGGTCCGTTTGCCGGGGACTTCCGATGTCGTCGTTACGATCATTGTTTGACCTCTTTGTAGGGATCGCTTTTGCT
>CP070631.1:1799142-1809279 GCA_020356045.1 Candidatus Latescibacterota bacterium | reverse complement strand
CGCATCACGTCGCCGAGCTTCTCCAGCATAAATGCGTGCACCATCTCGTGCCGAATGACGTGGCGGAGCTCCCACAACGAGCCGGCGAACGGGATCGCAACGCGTCCCTTGACCAAATCGGTGAATCCGGCCGTGTAATCCGAAATCAACGATGGGATGATGTTGGTTTGTTGAAAATCGTACTGCGAGTTGTAAAAAACCAGTGGCAGCGGGTCATCAAACTCGAGGTCAAATACCTCGCTAAATTCGACAAACGTTTCTTCGACGATCGGCGCGGCAAACGCCACGAGATTTTCTTCAGACGGGTAATAATAAATATCCACGTTCCCCGTCTTTAGGACTTTCCATTCGCGCTTCGAATAGACAACCTTGTTCTTGCCGTATGGGTACTGGGCGTACACCGATTCCACCGTATTGATCGACAGCGCGAACAACAAAATCAGGGGAATCAGGTACGTCCTTGCGTTATTCATTCTGCGCCTCTAAGAGATCCTTCATCGAGTAGAAGCCGCTAGGCTGAGCGGAAACAAACCGGGCGGCACGTAGCGCGCCTCTGGCAAACACGTCTCGCGTAATCGCTCGGTGCTCGATCGTAATCATTTCTTCGTCCGACGCGAAAACCACCCGGTGTTCACCCGGCAGTCCCCCAACCCGGCCGGAATGCACGGGAATCGCCGCTTTGGATCCAGACGAATCCGCTTCCCGACCGGCTACGACAGCGGCGTCGGGATCGATCACTGCCGCCAGGGCAAACGCCGTGCCGCTCGGGTAGTCACGCTTGCCGCTGTGGTGAAATTCCACGATCTCGGTCTCCGTGCCGTCCTTGAGAAGCCGGGCGGCAACACCAAGAATCTCCTTCATGACCGATATTCCATAACTCATGTTAGTATCGTACAATACGGGTGCCACTTCAGAATACGCTCGAAGCGTATCGACCTCTTTCTCACCCAGCCCCGTGGTTCCGGAAACAAGCGCGCGACCCAGCGGTGCGATGGCCTCGACCAGCGGCCCGACCGCCCCCGCCAATGAAAAGTCAATCACGACGGTACCCTCGGGAAGATCGCTTGGCACCCGCTCGTGCACGTTCACCCGCGGGTCTTGCACCGCGGCGCCCGCACGCGAATCGACGCCCCCGACAACCTCGAATCCGGGCGTTTTTGTCGCCAAATCGATAACCCGCGATCCCATGCGCCCCAACGCGCCGTAGACGAGAATCGGCACAGTGGTTTTCCCAGGTGCCGTTGTCATACCGCTACACCCGCCTTCTCGGTCCGGTCCAACGCCGCACGAATCAACTCCCTGCTGGCATCACTCACCGCGGCCAGCGGCGGGCGCAGTTCCTCTTTGATGACTTCCTTCATTGCGAGCATCGCTTTAATCGGTGAGGGATTCGATTCGACAAAGGCCGCGCGAACCACCGGCAGTAATTGGTAATGGATCTCGCGTGCTTTCTGATAATCGCCTTCCGTCGCGGCATCCACCAGAGCCCGGACATGCGCCGGGTAAAGATTTGACACCACCGACACGACCCCCATCGCACCCACCGACATCATCGGAACCGTGAGCGAATCGTCCCCCGACAACACCGTTATGCCGCTCAAAGACAAAAAATCCGATACGGCATCCACCCGGCCGCCCGCTTCCTTGATCGCGGCAAACCGGCCGGATTCGTAGAGTCTGGCCACGGTGTCCGCGGACATCGTAACACCGGTCCGACCCGGAACATTGTACAGCACCAGGGGGAGCGTCGTTGACTCGGCCACCCGCATGTAGTGCCCAAGCAAACCTTGTTGGGATGGTTTGTTGTAATAGGGAGTAATCAGCATCGCTGCGTCGGCACCAGATGCCTCCGCCGCGCGGGTCAGTTCGATACTGGTCTCGGTCGAGTTCGAGCCGGTTCCTGGTATGACCCGCAACGATCCGCCCACCGTTTCCAGTGCGATATCGATTAGCATTCTGCGTTCGTTCGCATCGAGCGTTGCCGCTTCTCCCGTGCACCCACACGGCACCACCCCAGTCATCCCCGCTCGCTTCTGTAAGGCGAGCAGCCGGCGGTACGCAGCGTCATCGACCTTACCGTTACGGAACGGTGTCACCAACGCGGTATACGCCCCGCGAAGATCCATGGTGGTCACTCCTTTGCAGGTAGTTGAAAGCTTCCCGTGAAATTGACCGCCGCAGGCCCCTCGAGGATGACGTTCTTTGCACCCTCCGCCGTTTGGTCAAACGACACGGTGAGACTGTCGCCTCCATGAGTGAGGAGGCGCACGGGGCTTTGCACGATTCCGATATGGGAGAGAACGATGGCAGCCGCGACGGAACCCGTACCGCACGCGAGCGTCTCCGCTTCGACACCGCGTTCGTACGTTCTGATCTTCACCAACCCGTCATCACCAACGGTGACGAAATTCGCGTTTACTCCAGCCGGCGCAAACATCTCGTGCAACCGAATCCGTCTCCCCCTCGTGACAACCTGATCGTCGGTGAGCCCGTGCCAGTCGGGCTCCAGCCTCACAGCGTGGGGTACCCCCGTATTTATAAGATGCACAATTTCTTCCCCATCCGCAACCGGCACAGAAACCGTTTTTTCAAAGGAGGTTGCGTCGGTCATTGCCACGGCCACCCGGTCGTCCGTGACGGTGGCCGACATGGGCCCCGCCTGAGAGACAAACCTCACCCCAGTCCCCCCAGCCAAAGCGGTCCCCAGCCCCAATCCCACGGCATACCACGCCGCACAACGCGCGCCATTTCCGCACATTTCGGCCTCGCCACCGTCGGCGTTGTAGTACCGCATACGGAAATCACAGACCGCTTCCGACTCGACAACGATCACACCATCCGCTCCGACACCACGTTTCCGGTCGCAGAGCCGTGCGATCACACCCGTGGTCAATTCCACCCCGCCGGTACGGTTGTCGATCATGATGAAATCGTTTCCCGCCCCGTTCATTTTGACGAAATCGATCTTCACTTCATCACCCCTTACGGTTACGGCAACGAGTCCGTTACAGCAGGCGGCAGCACAAGGTCTTCGATTTGGATCTGGTCCCCTGGTGACACGCGCAACGTATCGGCACGTTGAACGCAAGGTTCGTCACACGTTTTTGCGGAATCATCGGGACACGGATACCCTCCACAAAGACTGTCACCCGAGAAATCGAGGAACCCGAACAATGCGTAAGATCCCATCAACACATCATCGAACTCGTACACACCGAGTGAATCGCACATGGTCAGGTAAGCCGGCCCGGTCTTCGCAGTATCGTCGTACGAGTGCAGCGAAACCACGACCGGGAGCGAATCCACTCCGGTGTTGTTGACGATGGTGCCAGCGATCAGCGCCGGCTCCCTGGGATCGACGATCGAGATGTTTTGCTCTTCCATCTTCCAGCCCGCGTCGGTCAATGTTACCGTGTCGGGCAACACACCACCGGCCTCCTCATCGGGTTCGAAATTCATATTGCCGTTCTTATCGTGGAAAGCCCAAACCAAAAACGAACGGCCGTCTGTCGGAAGATACCGTAGCCGGTACACCCCGTCTTCACCGGTACGAACCTCTCGGTCGGGCCGTGTCGCTTCAGGAGCAAACACGGTGTCTCTCGGCACAACGAACAACCGCACCACACCCCTGTCCGTGGGTTCGCGTCTGAACAAAATGCGGCCCGCAATCACCCCGGTATCGATGTGTGCGGAGGTCGCAAATGCGAAATGGAACGATTTCTCGCTTTTTACGCCATGAGAATCGCCAAACCCCTTTTTGAGTTCAAAAATATACGTGGTGTCCGGATGAAGTGGATTCTCGAACGAGAAAGCCGCCGCGTTCTTTTTCCATTTCACCTTGGCTATTTTGGCCGGCGGCGACATCGACACCAATCGTTCTAGCCGCGCCTGCTGCATCTTTTCGCTAAAGCCAAGCACGATCTCGCCATCCGGCGGCACCCCCGCTTGCCCGTCTTCCGGGAAGCTTTCGATGACCTCTGGAGGCGTTTTGTCCTCCGGCCCTCCGGGAGGCGGTTCCGGGATGGCACACGCCGCCATCCCTAGACCAACGAGTACGAGCCAAAGCGGCAGTCGCTTCAATGGGCGCCTCCGCCTTGAACCAACAGCGTCAGCAACGCCCGTTGCGCATGAAGCCGGTTCTCCGCCTCATCAAAAACGATGCTGTTCTCCGACTCGATAACATCGTCGGTGATTTCTTCGCCACGATGCGCCGGCAGACAGTGCATGATGTACGCCCCTTTTGGAGCCTGCCCGACCAGTTCGGGGTTGAGCTGAAACGCCGAAAACGCCTGGCGGCGTTTGGCTGCTTCGTCCTCCTGACCCATTGAGGCCCACACGTCGGTATAGAGAACGTCCGCCTCTTTTACAGCCGCCGCCGGATCATTGATCTCTTCGTATCGACCAGAGGAACCGGCCAACGCCCTATCGATGAATTCTCTCTCGACGCCGTACCCGGCGGGGCACCCCAGAACCACCCGAAAGCCCAGCCGGCCGGCCGCGTTGATCCAACTCCGCGCCACATTGTTGCCGTCACCGATGAACGCGACGGTCAGGTTGTCTAGATTGCCGCGGTGCTCCTGCACCGTCATCAAATCGGCCATAATCTGGCAGGGATGAAGCAAATCGGTGAGTCCGTTGATCACCGGAATCGTTGCGTGCTTGGCCAGCGTTTCCGCAATCGAGTGATCGAAGGTACGGATCATAACCGCGGCCAAATATCGGGACAACACGCGGCCAACATCCTGTGGTGCTTCGCGCGATCCGATACCGATTTCCTTCTCGGTGATAAACATCGAACTGCCGCCGAGCTGATGCATCGCCACCTCAAAACTCACACGTGTGCGCAGCGATGGTTTGTGGAAAATACATCCCAGTGTTTTTCCGCGGAACACCGGCTCCAACGGTCCCTTATTGAGGTCGGCTTTTTGTTTTATTGCCAGGTTGATGATCTCGTTTAGTTCGTCCGCCGTGAAGTCAGCGATCGACAGAAAGTCCTTCTTCGTCAGTGGCATCCGAAACATCCTCCAGTCGTTGAGGTTACAGAATGTATCTGGTGAGGTCCTCATCCGCGAGGATCTCGTCCAGCTTGCCGCGTACGTCGTCACCAGTGATCTCGACGCTGCCCGTTTCCGATTCGGGTAGCTCAAACAGCAGATCTTCGAGCAGTGTTGCAAGCACCGTTTGCAGACGTCGGGCGCCGATATTCTCCGATCGTTCGTTGGCCGTGGCGGCCACACGAGCGATTTCTTCGATCGCGTCTTTTGTAAAGCTCAAATCGCAGTTTTCCGATACGAGAAGCGCCGTGTATTGTTTGACCAGCGAGTTATCCGGTTCGGTCAAAATTCTGACAAAATCCTCCCGCCCCAAGGCGGCCAGTTCCACGCGAATCGGGAACCGCCCCTGGAATTCCGGGATCAGCTCGGAAGGTTTGGCGATATTGAACGCCCCCGCACCGATAAAGAGGATATGGTCGGTTCTGATCACGCCGTGTCGCGTGTTGACCGCACAACCCTCGACGATGGGCAACAGATCCCGCTGAACCCCTTCACGCGATACATCCGGGCCGTGCTGCGAGCTCTTGCCCGCGATCTTGTCGATCTCATCGATGAATACGATCCCGTTCGTTTCCACCCGTCTGCGGGCTTCGGTGATCACCTTCTCCATATCGAGCATTTTGTTGGTTTCTTCGTTCCGAAGGTGTTCCCGGGCCTCCGCGATCGTCATCTCGCGCTCTTTGGGTTTCTGAGGACCAAACGGGTTGATGTTTCCCGGAAACTGAATTCCCATCTCGTCTGGCCCGCCCCGGGAAAAGATCTCAATCATCGGGGACGCTGGTGCCGTGGTTTGCACCGTCACACGCCGATCCTCCAGATCACCGTTTCGCAGTATGGTCCGGAGCTTTTCCCGGGTTCTCTTGCGCCGATCCTCTCTGTCCGTATCGCCTTGGACGGGCGCGTCCGTCGGGTGCGGCATCAGCAAATCGATCAACCGTTCCTCAACGATTTCGTCGATGCGGCCGCGAATCTGCTCCTGATGTTCGGTCTTGACCATTCGAATAGAGATTTCCACCAGATCTCTGATCATGCTTTCGACATCACGTCCGACGTACCCCACCTCGGTGTAGTTGCTCGCCTCCACTTTGACAAAGGGCGCGCTGACCAGACGCGCGAGGCGCCGTGCGATCTCCGTCTTGCCTACCCCGGTGGGTCCGATCATTATAATATTGTTTGGCAGGATCTCGTCGCGCATATCGTCCGGGGCCTCCTGTCTCCGCCACCGGTTTCGCAGTGCGATGGCAACTGCCTTTTTGGCTTCATCCTGACCTACGATATACCTGTCGAGCTCCGCGACGATTTGCCGTGGTGTTAACTCTGACATCGTCCACCTCTCGATTCGCTTTGCATTTTGACCTTAGTAGTTGTCCTTGCCCTGTTCACAGCGTTGCCACGGAAATGGTCGTGTTCGAATACAAACAGATCCTACCCGTGATCTCCAGCGCTTCCCGAACAATACGTTCCGGGTCGTCGTATCCCGCTTTTAGAAATGCCCGTGCCGCCGCCAGAGCCATCGGACCTCCCGATCCCAACGCGGTGATGTGATCGTCCGGTTCGACCACGTCTCCCGTTCCAGACACGAGGAGCGATGCGTCCGAATCCATGACTGCAAGCATCGCCTCGAGCCTTCTCAACGTCCGGTCGCTCCGCCAATCCTTTGCCAGTTCCACCGCCGCCCGGCGTAAGTTGCCGCTGTGCTTCTCCAGCTTGCCTTCGAATCGTTCGAACAACGTAAGTGCGTCAGCGGTGCTGCCTGCGAAACCGGCGAGCACCTTGCCGTCACCCAAGCTGCGTATCTTTGAGGCGTTGTGTTTGATGATCGTCTCGCCCAGCGTCACCTGTCCGTCGCCGCCAAGCGCGGCCCGGGTTCCGATTCTCACTCCCAGAATCGTCGTGCCCTTGATTGTTGGCATGATTGCTCTCCTCGACACCCGCGGTTTATGATCGTGGGTGTGTCTTTCGATAGATATCGGCCAGCCGTTTGGCCGACACATGCGTGTAAATTTGTGTGGTTGACAAGCTCTCGTGACCAAGCAGTTCCTGGACGGCACGGAGGTCCGCCCCGTTGTTTAGCAGATGCGTCGCGAACGCGTGTCTAAGCGTGTGCGGGCTCTGCCGGCTCGCCAACGACACCTGCCGCAGGTATTTCTCCACGATCCGTTGTACGGTTCGAGGACTGATACGGCGGTCTTTTTTCTTCTTGCCCGCCGAGAAGGCCGGGTATCGCACATAGGGTGCCAGGTCACCTTCCGTCGCCCCCGCACCCGACAGATCAAATCGCCGCGCCTGATAGTCGAGAAACGCCGTCCTTGCCTTGCCCCGCCACGGAACGATCCGTTCTTTGTCTCCTTTGCCGACGATGCGCAGTGTCTCACCAGCATCGACAAAATCCCTCACATCCAGGGCCACCATCTCGCTCAGACGCACCCCTGTTCCATAGAGGAACTCGAGGATGGCTCGATCCCGTAAACCGCTCGTTTTATTGCGATCGGGTAGATCCATCATGTCCCCGATCACGTCATCGCCGATCACCGGAGGTAGGCTTCGCCGCTTTCGCGGTCTGGACAAGTGCTGCGTCGGATCTACCGCGATCACACCGCGCGAAACCAGAAAACCAAAAAACGCACGCACCGACGAAATCTTTCTCAGCATCGACGACTCGGTCAAACCCCGCTGCGTCTGCGCCCGCAAGAAACCGCGAACATCGGTCAGAGTGATCTCTCCGATTTGTGGAATCCCCCCGCCAGACCGCCGCCCAAGCGAGGAGGAACCTCTCTCTTCGAGATGCGCGGCAAACTGGGCCAGATCGGTTATATACGCGCGCACCGTCAATCGCGACAGACCGCGTTCCGCGGACAGCCAAACCTCGAATTTCCCTATCGCTCCATCGAGATCCATGTACTAACCTTTTTGAAAAAGGGGACTTCCAGTAAATATAATTGAAAAGGGGGATGTTATTTAAGGAAAATCTCCCCGACCGCCCGCGGGACTAGCTGGCCACGTTCTCGAACAGCCACAAGGCGTTGTCGCGGTAGTTTTTCATCGCCGCGATCGACCGTTCCGCGGCGCGCTGATACCGTTCTCTGCGCCCCCCCTTGAATCCGGTCCTGGCGGGCAATATCCCCATGTTCGCGTTCATGGGCTGAAACGTTCCCGATACCGGAGGCGTGTGGATGTGGTTCATCAGCGCTCCGATCATTGTCACCGGCGGGATATCCGGGATGGTGCGGCGCGAACGCCGGCAAAACACGGCCAACGCGGCCACCAGCCCGCTGGCGATGCACTCGACATACCCTTCGACCCCACATATTTGACCGGCGTAGTATACGCCATCCAGCCGATTATCCTGCTGATAGGGTCTGCAGATCGCCGGTAGATTCAGAAACATGTTGCGGTGGATCGACCCGAAACGGAGGATTTTGGCATCGTGAAGACCCGGGATCGAGCGGATCAGCTCGCTCTGCGCTTTGTAGGTCATCCGGGTCTGAAAACCGACCAAACCCAACAGGTCCCCGCTGATGCTCTCCTGTCGCAGTTGAATAACCGCGTAGGGTTCGCTCCCCGTCCGCGGGTCCGGAAGTCCTTTTGGCCTCAGCGGGCCAAAACGGGCTGTGTCCTCGCCGCGTGCGGCCAACACCTCGATAGGCAGACAAGATTCGAAATAACGTTCTTCCTCGAACGGATGTGGGGACACGGTGTCCGCGTTGCGAATCCGATCGAGAAGCCCGCGATAGTCGTCCCTCGACAAAGGTATATTGAGATAATCTGCTTCACCCTTGCCATAACGGCTCCCCCGATACACGACATCAGTGTCCACGCTCGCCGCGTCCACAGAAGGTGCTATCGCATCGTAAAAATATAGATGCGCCTGCGTGCAGTGCGCGGCCAGCGTGGCCGACAGGCGCTTTGCCGTCAGCGGTCCGGTACATATTATCGCCGGCCGGGGGATGTCGAGATCGTCTTGACGCCGCCGCTCGACGACGATTCTCGGATGGTTTTCTACCACACCGGTCACCGCACCGGCGAACAACTCCCGGTCTACGGCGAGCGCGTGCCCGGCAGGGACAGCGCACTCTTTGGCTATATCGAGCAACCGGCAACTCAGAAGGTTTAGTTCTTCTTTTAAAAGACCCGATGCGGTCTGGAGGAGAACGGATTTGAAGGAATTGCTGCAGACGATTTCTGCGAGGTCACCCGTGCGATGCGCCGCCGTCGTCTCCACTGGTCGCATCTCTCTCAAGCACACGTCGACACCCCTGTCGGCAAGCTGCAACGCGGCCTCGCAACCGGACAGGCCCCCACCAATAACATGGACAGGTTTCATGAGCTAGTCAGAGGCGACTTCTTCTTTGCAGTTGGGACACTTAAGATATAGTCCCCGGCGAGTGGACGTCTTTTCGACCACGTACGGATTCTGGCACAACGGGCAGGGTGATGCAACCGGCCGGTCCCACGACGCGAAGTCACAGTCCGGGTATTTGCTGCAACCATAAAAACGGCGGCCTCTCCGTGTCACTTTTTCAACGACTTGTCCGCCGCATCCATTCTTCGGACACGGCACCCCGATGGGAAAGGCTTCCGTGTGCTTGCATTCGGGGTATCTTTCGCAGGCGGCGAACCGACCATATCGACCCACTTTTGCAACGAGTTTACCCCCGCATTTTGGGCACTCGCCATCGAGACGAAGCGTCTGTGCATCTTCTTCCATCGGACGCGAGAATTTGCATTCCGGATACGCTGGACAGGCAAGAAATTGTCCGTTCCGCCCCCACTTCTTGATCAGCTTGCGGCCGCACTTTTCGCATTCGACGTCGGTCTCTTCCTGGAGCGAGCTTTTGATGCCCTCTTTTTTGTCATCGATATGGTCGAGCGCCTTGCGAAACGGTGTGTAAAAATCTTGAACAACCTTTTGCCATGAATCCTCTCCGCCTTCGACCCTGTCGAGCTCCTCTTCCATCATGGCCGTAAACGACGTATCGAACACATTGGGGAAAAAACCCTCCAGCGTCAACCAAACCTGCTGCCCAAGTGTTGTTGGATGCAACCGACCTTCGTCCTTTACCACATACTCCCGATCCTGGAT
>CP070631.1:1796569-1799042 GCA_020356045.1 Candidatus Latescibacterota bacterium | reverse complement strand
CACCGAGACATCAAACCGGGTAACATCCTCATTACGGAGGACGGCCTTCCAAAGATCGTCGATTTTGGTTTGGCGAAGCTGGCGGGTCAAACGAAGGTAACCAAGACGGGGACGACGGTGGGCACGGTGGCCTACATGTCGCCCGAGCAGGCAAGGGGCGAGGGCGTGGATCACCGCACCGACGTGTGGTCGCTAGGTGTGATGCTCTACGAGATGCTCACCGGCGAGGTACCGTTCAAAGGGGACCACGAAGCGGCGGTGTTGTACGGAATCACTCACAACGACCCCGAGCCACTCGGCGAATATCGTGATGATATTCCGGAGGCCGTGCAGCATGTCGTAGAGACTGCGATGGAAAAAGACGCCGCCGCACGGTATCCAAGTGCCAAGGGGATGTTAGCCGATCTGGCTCGAGTCCGACAAGGCGGCTCGATGGTAAGGTATCTTGGGGGAAGGCGAAGAGGCGTCACACGCCGTAGTCTGACCATAGCCGCTGTATTCATGTTAGTAGTAGCGGCTGGCTATCTTGCTTATTCCCGTTTTTCCTCAAGAGGTCCGATCGAACCTAGCGATGGAAGAAAGATGATTGCCGTGCTACCGTTCGAGAATTTGGGGCCGCCGGATGACGAATATTTCGCGAATGGAACCACCGATGCGATCACCGCTCGTTTGGCCAGTGTCGCAGGGCTTGGTGTTATTTCACGCCAGAGCGCGATGCAATACAAGAGGACCACCAAAACAATCCGGCAGATCGGGAGCGAGCTTGGCGTGGACTATATCCTCGAAGGTACGGTCCAACGGGAAAGACCCGGCGACCCAGCAAGCCGGGTAAGGGTGATTCCCCAGCTCATTCGCGTCGACGACGACACGCACGTCTGGGCGGACACGTACGACGAGGACATGACGGAGGTGTTCCGGATCCAGTCGGACATCGCCGAGCGAGTGGCGACGCAATTGAATGTGGCATTATTGGAGCCCGAGCGGCGCGCAATCGAGACAAGACCCACGGATAACCTCGCTGCTTACGAAGACTACCTGCGGGGTATGGAGTATTACCACGGGTTCGGAAGCTTGACGAATGCGGAGCTGTCGGCGCGATTGTTCGAGAACGCGGTATCGCTGGATCCCCGATTCGCCGAGGCGTGGTCCGCCTTGGCGATGGCCTACCACGATCTCTACTGGATCTATGAACAGCCGGGAGCGCTCACTCGCGAAAAGGACGCGACGAGACGAGCACAGGAGCTCTCGCCTGATCTGCCGGAGGTTCACCTCGCGGTCGGGTACGTAGCGTACGCCAGTCGAGAGTTTGAAAACGCGCTTACCCATTTCGAGAAGGCGCAGCGTCTGCGGCCAAGCGGTGATGCGGTGCTGGCGATCGGATGGACGATGAGACGTCTCGGAAGATGGCAGGACGCCTTGAAGCGCTTCGAGGAAGCCCGTCGGTTAATCCCTCGCTCTAACAAGTTGTACATCTATGCTCTCGGATCTACGAATCTCTTGATGCGTCGATTTGACGAAGCAGATCGGTACTTAAGCGAAGCGGTTTCGTTTTCACCCTACCTCTATGACCCGTACGTTAGAAAAGCATACGTCCTAGTGGGAAGAGACGGCGATGTGAATACGGCGAGAATGGTACTCTCCGAGATGTCTCGTCAAACAGACCTCACCGACCCGGCACAGTCCCCGCGATTTGCCCAGGGATTTCTATTCGCTGCCGTGTACCGACTTTTTCCAGGGACCTTCACAGAAGCTTTCGATGCGTTCGAATCAGGGCCGATTGAACGGTACCGCCGAACGCAGCCAGTGATCGTCGCCACCACGCATCTTGCACGGGCGATCCTCGACGAGGCGCTGGGGGATGGTCATTCGGCGAGGGCATGGTACGACTCGGCGAGGGTCTATTTCGAGGGGATTATCCGCGAGAATCAGCAGTCGGCCCATTCTTGCGCATATCATAGCAGTCTTGGGCTCGCATATGCCGGACTCGGCCGGTGTGAAGAGGCTATTCGCGAAGGCGAAGATGCCGTCCGAGTTCTGCCGCTATCCAAAGACGCGCGCATGGGCGTCGAACTCGCCAACAACCTTGCCGAGATTTACGTGAAATGCGGCAAGTATAATAGGGCTATCGATCAGATCGAGACGCTCTTGTCGGTGCCATCGTGGATCTCGCCAGGTCTCTTGCGCGTCGACCCGATCTGGGACCCGCTTCGGAGCAATCCGAGATTTCAACGGTTGGTGGAAGGGAAGTAACCCTGGGGCGGAGGGTTTTCCCATCTTACGCTTTGACTGTATAAGATGGCCAAGATTTCCTGACCATAACCGAGAATACCCAAATGCAGGTTCGCTGTGACCTGATACTATAACCGCCACATGGTGTGCCTCCTTGTCTTGTGGGTCCTAAATGAGTCGGCAAAACCCATTTTAACCCACCAAGCGGGAGCCACCATGTGGCGGTTATAGTATCAGGTCAACT
>CP070631.1:1792151-1796469 GCA_020356045.1 Candidatus Latescibacterota bacterium | reverse complement strand
GTGGCGCCAAACCCCTTTAACCCATCGGCTACAATCCGGTTTTCGCTCCCGCAGCGGATGCCGGTGACTGCAGAGGTGTGGTCGGTGACGGGTGCAAAGGTGAGAGTGCTCGCCAACGGCAGACCTTTTGCCGCCGGCGAAAACGAGCTGCGCTGGAACGGTCGCAACGACAGTGGCGAGCCGGTCGCCTCGGGTGTTTATTTTGTTCGAGTATCGACGGAGTTGGGGGAAAAGGTTACCCGTGCGGTGCTACTAAAATAACCCTTGGCCATAGTGCCGTGCGGGTACACCCTAAAAAAGGGGGGACGTCTTGGACGTCCCCCCCCTTTTTTGTGTTATTCGCGTCGGGGTTATTCGCCGTCAGGGTCTGTTTTTTGGTACTTGGACTTCAGATTTCCCCAGGTCGTCTTCTCCACGGGGATCAGGACGTCACCGGGGAGGAACCGGACGGCAATATCCGCCTGACCGGGACCGCCGACTTCGCGGATGTGAATCGCTCCCCACAGTTCGGTCTCTTCGACGCCCTCCGGCCACTCCACCGTGACCGTAACATCTCCGGTGCCTGTGCCGGTCTCCGGATTGAGTGTCATCCACGAGGATGCGGTCGTCGCTGTCCACGCCACCGGTTCCGAACACAGCATGGCAACCGTAAACGTTCTGACCTCGGTTTCGTTTTCCACGAATTCGAGATAATTGGTCGATGTGGCAATCCGGGGCATCCCGGCCGCGATGATCAGTACGGTTCCATTGCCGCCGTTTGACGTAATATTGATCGCGCTTTGATGCGTTTGGCCCAGTTCGAGCCCGCATCGATCCACCGTCACCAATACGGTGGCGTCATCGGTACCCATGTCGGGCTCGACGGTGATCCACTCGGCCTCGGGGGCCAGTGTCCATTCGAGCGTGCCCGCGCCGATATTGCGAATTCGAACTGTCGCTTGGGTGGTGACACCGGTGAACGCCAGGGTTGTCGGGGTGAAAAATAGCGAAGGTCCCACATCGATTCGCACGGTGACCGACGCGCTGCCCCCGTTTGAATTGACATCGATAACACCCTGGTGGTGACCGTTCGCCAAACCGGTTCGGTCCGCCGTTACCCCAATTGTTGCATCCCCGGTTCCCGATATCGGGTCGACTGTGAGCCAGGGAGTAAGTGAAGTGACCGACCAGCTGAGCAACCCGTTGCCGATATTCTCGATGTCGAATTCCTGATATGTTGAAAAATAGCCAAACTCCAGCTCGCCCGGGTCGATGTTAAGAACTGGCCCGACGTCCATCGTAACCGGAATCATAGCGTTGCCGCCGTCGGATGTGATCTGTATGTGTCCGTTGTAGGTGCCGCCGCTAAGACCCGATCGGTCGACAGTGACCTCGACCTCGTAATCACCTTCGCCGGATGTGGGGACCAATGAGATCCATGGGTCGTCCGTGCTCACACTCCAACTCATGATCCCGTCGCCAAAGTTTCGAATCGAGATGTGCAGCTGCTCGGCCTGGCTGCCAAAATCCAACTGGTCGGGAAACACCTGTAGACTCGCGACAACATCCATTCGTACGGGGATCTGGGCGGTTCCGCCGTTCGAGTTCAAGAAGATCAAGCTGGATTGCTCTCCCGGATAGACCAGGCTTCGATCCACAGTCACCACGACCGTGCCGTCATTGGTCCCCAACTGCGGATTGAGCTCCATCCAGGGCATCGCCTCCACGGCCGTCCAGGAAAGTTCGCCACCGCCGAGATTGACGATTTGCACGGCATGCGTCTGGATGTTTTCGTGAAAATCGAGAGACAACGGCGAATAGCCAAGCTCGGGTGGCGCCTCCTCTTCGCAGAGGCAGTCCAGATCCGAGTTGATATAGATTTTGCCACCGCCGGGGATGACGATGTTTTCGTTACAGTCTGCCGCCTCGATGCTATCAACATTGGGATGCGGTCTGACAAAGTAGGCACAGTCGGCCTGGGTGGTACCGCTCGTCTGGTAGACAATTGTCAGTATGTGAAGCGGTGAGGGTTGGCAGCCGCCGTAGCCGACGGCCACGCCCGTCTGCGAATCCCCGAGTGTCACGGGAAACGGTTTGACGTCCGATAGCCACGTCGCCCCAACCATACACGCGGGCTTTGGTGCCCAAAACTGGCTCGCCGTTGCGCCCGGCATGAGCGTGTGGACCACATAAATGTTCAACATACCGGGGGTCTCATCGGTGAGGTTGCAGTCCGTCCCTGCCGGGTCGGCAAAGAGGCAGATCGCACCATTTTGGGCCACAGCCGCGCCCGCCACAGCAAGCGCTGCAACCGCGATAATGATAATGCGTGACATTTTTATCACCTCAGAGAGGTTTGAGGTGGATCGTGTCGTGCCGGTTGGTGACCCCCGACGATTGCCCCCCCGGTGCGGGGCCGCGCACGTGGGGTCTGCACCTATAAGTATAGCACATGACAAACGCCGATTATCAGCCTCACGCACACGGCTTGGTGGAGGTTCAACGAGCAGGTATTTGGTGATTGCAGGTGTCGGCTCGCAGCGATGCGGGGGCCTATTGCGGCCGCAGATTGTTGTTGGCGCCAAGTCACATAGTTGGTTGCGCCTCGAAATAATTGAACAAGGGGGCGCTTTGACGCCCCCTTGTGCTCGAACCCCGATGATTCATCGATCCGGAACGCTCCGGTCCGAGAATCTTCGGAGGTAGGGGACCAAAAGAAACGGGAACCACACACCAATACACAAACCCAGCGACAAGGCCCACACCAGTGCATCGGTGTGCCGCCACCCGCCCAACGTGTATTCGAGTGATCCGATCACGAGCCCCAATCCAGCCGGGAACAACAAAACCGATTTGACAAACGCTTTCATGGTGACACCTCAAAGCGCTTGTATCGTACAGGCCACCAGCGCATAGGTGACATGGCCGGTGGTACAGTTGGCCATACACTGGAGGTAAACGACCGGTGCGAGCCGGCACACCATCGCGCACGCGACGGCGCCTGCCGCGATCCTCTCGCTCACGCATTTAATCCACTGGCTGACGGACATTTTGGCCGCAAGTGCGGCCGCGGCGGTTGGTGTCTTTGTAGTGGTGTTGGTTCGCTGAGCCGATGCGGTTGCCAGCGGTGGATCGATCCATTCGAGCCACACCGACTCACCGATCTGATAGACATCCGATTCCCGTGTGGTTTTTTCGAACACGATCCTCAACGGCACGATCACACGGCCCTCCACGCAGTCCAGGTGAATCAGATACACCGCGTCGCGGTGCGGTCGGGTCGAGTGCCCCATGGCAATTATGGTCAGTTCGATGGGCGAACCATCGGGTCCCCGTCCGTTGACAACAAACGAATTCGATTCGTCAACGGCGTATCCCTTTTCCTTATACCAATCGACGGCAGACTCGACATCCGTTCGGCGAACGACATCGTTCAAACGATCCGCCGTGACCGGGTTGTCCGAGTTAAAAAACTCCGCCGTGATGCCGGCCTCTTCCACGACGGCATCGGGCATGCCGTTTGAGGCCGGGGCGGTGACACGCGTGTCCCGCTTTTCACACCCGCACGCGACCAACACCGCCAACGGTATCAGCCAAATCATCTTTGTCATCACATCCTCCTCCCATCGTTTCGCTGCTGGCGCCGGGACATGCCACCGTATCTCTGAGGGTGCGAGAGCGTCTGGCATGCCCCGGCGCACAGGTGGTTTGGGCTTTGACGTGCGCCGCTCTATCGCAGGGTTCGTACCAAAGAATAGTGCGCGTTATGTTGTTTGGATACTGAGGCTTAGGCACCGTCTTCTGTATGCCGCCGGTCGCCTGCGGCGCCGGTGAGGGCATGTCAAATCGTTATCTCATTTGGCGTGTAGCGCTTGGATTGCCTGGCCGCTATGGAGGAGGTGTCGACAACTTGACACCTCCTCGCACGGAAACGATCGCCGTCGCCTTTTCCAAAAAACATGGTAGTATAGAGGCGTCGCGCCGTGTCCTGCGTGACGGCGACCGAATTCCGAACCGCGCACACATGAAACATCTGCGATCCATCACACTTGTTACTGCCGCATTTTTGAGCTGTTGTCTTGGCGGTGCCTTCGCCTCATCGGTTCCTCAACACCCCGAGATGGACAATCCGGAGTACCAGCTCGATATCGTCACCAACGGGTACAGCCGCTGGTGGCGTGAGGTGTGGGATGCCGGGGACAACCGGTTTCGGTTCCGGCTGGGGAGCAACAACGTCACCCAGTGGTTTATCGACGAACAGCTCAAGTTCGCCACCGATCTGATTCGTGACCGGCTGCGATTTCGTTTTTATCACATGAGGATCAAACCGTACTCGACC
>CP070631.1:1790640-1792051 GCA_020356045.1 Candidatus Latescibacterota bacterium | reverse complement strand
CGAGGATTCCGTTCATTTTCGCCCGGTCGATCTCTTGATCCTCGCGCAATCCCGGTGTCACCCAATCCTCCTGTTTCGTCAGCACCACGGTGTCGCCCTCGTTGACCTTTCCCGTGCGTTCGTTGATCGAGTACTCTTTGAGCGTCAGGTGATCGAAAGCATCCTTGTTTGCCTCTAGCAGATCGGTTTCGATCCAGTCGCCGAACTTTGTCGATATCTCGAGATCCATGTTCGCCGCGTACACACGCTTCTGATCGGGCACACGTACGAACCGCATGTTCTCACGACCCTCTACTGTCTTACCCAGAATGAAATCGGCCAACACGACGTCGTTCTCGCCCCGTATCGTGATCCGCTGGCCACGTCCTTCGAGACTCAACGCATTCTCGTCGAGTGGATCGATCACACCGCACGCCTCATGATCGGCGACATTGTCCGATCTGAAATCGTCTTTTTTGATCCCGATCACTCCCGCTGCGGTTTCCGCCAGCCGGTCCTTGGCGTCCGCCGGATAGTCGTGGTGTGACGGAATCGCCCACCTTCCGTTGGAAAACGTAACCTTGAAAGGCGCTGCCGTGCCTGTCGCTTCATCGTAGTCGATGACTTCGAGCGTTCTCGCCACGTTTGGATCTTTGAACTCGGGGAAAAAAGATTCTCCCTGATCGAGGAACGCGTCGGGCGTGATTCTTTTTGGCGCCGTTATAACAGTCAAAACCACCAGCACAACCGCCACACCACAAAAAACAAGAGTTTTTCGAGTTGCACTCATCATTTATCCTCTCAACCTTCTCGCGGCCGCTGCCCCTTCTTTCTCGCGTTTTCGGCGGCGTACGAAAACGACTATTCCAATCACGAACACTGGAATCGGTGGAACCAAACCTGCGAGCATCTTGATCCCGCCCTGAATCGACCGTATCTGAGATTCCATGTTTTCTTTGCTTGCCTGAATTTTGGCGTCCTTTTTGGCGTTGATGTTTGCCTTCATCGTTTCGAATCGCCGCGATTCGACTTCTTGGAGGTTTCTCGCCATGATCTTTTTTGTTTGCTCGTCGAGATCGAGCCGCTGCCGGACGTCGGATACTTTCGTGTCGAGACGGCGTTGCGCCTCCGCCAGAGCCTGCTGCGCTTCTATTGGGAGGACATTGCTAACGATGAGGACTACAAGGTCATCACGGTCAAAGGCTACTTCCGGAATGCCGATGGGTCGCCTATTGAAATGACGTTCCCCGACGATTACACTGTGGTGTGGACGTCCAAGGACAGGGGGCTCTATATTGACCCCTTTTACATGGCGCAGGGCTTTTGGGAGTATGCCAAAGAAATGATGAAGCCGGCGCACTATCTCAAGGCGTACCATCCCAAGTACAATGCCGATGCTACCTATGAGGATCTCGAGCAGATAGACAAGTGG
>CP070631.1:1787066-1790540 GCA_020356045.1 Candidatus Latescibacterota bacterium | reverse complement strand
TGCCGGATTTTGGCGACACGGCGGCAGCGCGTTTTGGACCCCAGAGTAATTCGTAGCTTGCGGGGTCTTGCGCCACCGCAGGGATCGCCGCGGCCATGCAAATCAACCCCGTCAGACACATAATTCTGTTAAGTGAGTACTTCAAGTACACTCCACAATAAGTTGATAATTATTAACTTACATTATAGCACATATAGGGGCCGGTGTCAGGGAGCGGCGTGCCAGCCGCCGTCTTCCGGTGACAGCCGTGCTACAAAGATAGAAGGTGATCACGCTGCGGGCAATAGGCCAGTGGCGGGGCCTCGACAATACGGCGCACGGGTGCGGCAGCGCCTAAATGTCGTATTTGGCGATATACTCTTCCGCTTTTTCCACCAGGTCGCGGTTACCAAGAAAGAGCGGCGTGCGTTGGTGGAGCTCGGTGGGTTCCACCTCACGGAGCGGTCCGCGACCCGTCGATGCGTAACCGCCAGCCTGCTCGATCACGTATGCCATAGGATTGGCCTCGTACAGCAGTCTCAGCTTGCCGCTCGGCTTTTTGGGATCTCTGGTATCCGCCGGGTAATAAAAGACGCCGCCGGCGAGCAGGGTCCGGTGGATATCCGATACCATGGACCCGATGTAGCGGAGCGACAACGATCGTGCCGCTCCCTCCTCACCCTGAAGCCAGCGCGTGTAGCGTTTCAAACCTTCGGTCCAGTACTTTTCGTACCCCTGGTTGACGCTGTAATATTTTGGTGGCTCGGGGAGACGGATGTTCTCGTGCGACAACAAAAACTCGCCGATGCTCGGGTCGAGCGTAAACCCAAACACACCGTGACCAGCCGTATAAACGAGCATCGTGCTGGAGCCGTACACCATGTACCCGCCGGCAACGATATCGGCCCCCTTTTGGAGAACGTCCTCGTGGGTTCCGGGACCCGATGCGGATTTGCGCTTGTATATGGCGAAGATGGTACCTACCGAGACGTTGAAATCGATGTTCGACGACCCATCCAACGGGTCGAACAAAAGCACGTATTTGCCGGTCGGATAGCCCTTCGGAATGTGTATGAGGTCGTCTTCTTCCTCGGACGCCATGACGGCGAGCCGGCCCGTGTGGTCGTTTAGCTGATACAGCGTTTGTTGGGCATAGAGATCGAGTTTCTGAACTTGTTCGCCCTGGACGTTCTCGTGCCCGGCGGCGCCCAGTATGTCTGCCAGCCCCGCCCGCGTTGTGCGGCTGGCGATCAGTTTGCCTGCAAGCGCAATGTCATACAGGAGCTGGGTCAATGTCCCACTGGCATCGGGAAACGCCTCCTGCGCGTGAAGGATATGTCGTTCGATCGTAATGACATCCGACGTGACTCGCGTTGTCGCCATGGTTCAAATCCTCCCCGACAATTGGTTTCGTTATCGAAAGTCGTCGTTTGCGCGCGGTGGATTTCGATCTTACACCCAATCGCCGTGGATTTCATCCGAAATCCCCGGAAGGATATTTTGCAGTTGAAAACCCGGTTAGTCTTGGTTAAGATGAGCGATTGCAGGCACAAAGCACTCCACCCGGCTGCCGGGATTTGTGGGAACACGGCGGCTGCGTCCGTGTAAAATCGTTTTGAGTTTGTGCCGGATCGAGCGTCCCCGCTCTCGCCGCAAACAGCGCTGGAGCGCGGGACTCCCAACACTTGGGTCGCTAACCCCGAAACAACTTGAAGAGGGATCTTATGGGAGACACTTCACCCAGGATAATGATTGAGGCGAAGGGCCTCACCAAATATTTTGGCCCATTTGTCGCGGTCAAAAATCTTGATTTCGCCATCCCGCAGGGTCAAATTGTCGCGTTTCTCGGGCCTAACGGGGCGGGGAAATCGACGACCATGAGGATGTTGAGCGGATTTCTGGCACCCAGCGAGGGCTCCGCACGCATTGCGGGTTTTGACGTCGCCGAGAGCCGGATCGAAGCGGCGAAACATCTCGGATACCTGCCCGAGAACGGTCCGCTCTATAATGATATGACACCGCTCGGTCTTCTCGAGTTTTTTGGCGAAGCGCGGTGTATCGACCCCGCCAAGCTTCCCGAGCGGATCGAGGTTGTCATCGAACAATGCGCAATTCGCGACGTGCTGGAAAAACCGATCGGGAAGCTCTCCCGAGGGTACCGACAGAGGGTCGGGCTCGCGCAAGCGCTTCTCCATGATCCGGACGTCCTTATAATGGACGAGCCTACGGCGGGGCTGGACCCCAACCAAATCAGGGATTTCAGACAAAACATCAAAGTACTCGGCCGGACAAAAACAATATTGATATCGACCCACATTCTCCAGGAGGTCTTGGCGGTTGGCGAACGAGTACTTCTCATCCACGACGGCGTATTGATCTTCGATGGGTCGCCTAGAGAGCTCGAACAAGATGGATCGCTGGAAGAGCCGTTCTACCGGATGACCAACTATGGCAACCCTCCCTCTGGGGCTCCGGCGCCCGGCGAACCGAGGACGATGAAGGGAGGTGAGGGCGAATGATGGGGTTCAACGTGAATTGGCCCGTTGTGCGAGCCCTCTGCAAACGGGATCTGCGTCTCTATTTTAGCAACCCAACCGGTTATGTGTTTATTACGCTGTTTATTTTTCTGAGTGCCGCCGCGGCATTTTGGCAGGAGCGATTCTTCCTCAACAACCTTGCCAATCTCGACCAGCTCAACGCGCTTTTTCCTTACCTTTTGTTGTTTTTCATTCCCGCGATCACCATGGGTGTGTGGGCGGATGAACGCAAACAAGGAACCGATGAGCTGCTTCTGACGCTTCCCGCCACGGATCTAGAAGTCGTGCTGGGGAAATATCTGTCAACGTTGGGTATCTACACGGCGGCGCTGGTTTTGTCATTGAGCCACCTCATCGTGCTTTTCTGGCTTGGCAGCCCCGATCTCGGATTGATGATCGCAAACTATTTCGGTTACTGGCTTATCGGTGCTGCGTTTATCTCGATCGGAATGCTCGCTTCGCTTCTCAGCCCGAACGTTACGATTGCGTTCATTCTCGGCGCCGTGTTTTGTTCGTTGTTCGTTTACATGGGAACGATATTTGGTGTGCTTGGCGAGGGCGTTCAGAACGCAGCCAGCGCTCTCACCGTCTTCAACCCCTTTGGTGATTTCGCCCGTGGCGTGGTGAGCTTTACCGGTATCGTTTATTTTGTGTCGGTCGCCGGGACGATGCTCTATTTGAATGTGATTCTCCTTGGCCGACGCAGTTGGCCGCAAGAGGCCGATGGGTACAAAACTTGGGTTCACCACACGGTAAGGGTTGTCGCTCTGGTCGTGGCCATCATCGCCTTCAACGTGCTCGTGGGACGTGTGGCCCTTCGTATGGATATGACGGCCGGGCGCCTCCACTCGCTCTCGAAAGAAACGCGTCAGTTGATCAAGAACATACCTGACGACCGCAGGGTGTTCGTCCAGGCCTTTTTGAGCAAGGACGCGCCGATGGCGTTTGTTCAGACTCG
>CP070631.1:1776032-1786966 GCA_020356045.1 Candidatus Latescibacterota bacterium | reverse complement strand
TGTCCGATTGACATCGGTTGGACGTATCGCTTCATGCGCGTCCTGGGCGCCTTTGCGCTGCTTGTACGACCTCGGCTTTGCCGGCAAATAGTCTTCCCCATAGGTTTGGCCAACAAACGCGCGTGCACCGTCCCGAGCCTGTTCCGACACCCGCACCGAATCGGTTCTCATATAGGTAATGAGTCCCACTCGCTCGGTTTTGTTCAGATCGATGCCCTCGTAGAGCTGCTGTGCGAGCATCATCACCTTTTTGGGGGAATAACGGAGCCGGCGTGCGGCGTCGCGTTGAAGGGTGCTGGTGATATACGGCGGCTGCGGGTTTCTCTTCTTCTCCTTGCGCGTGACCTTGGAAACTTCAAACGTTCCCGTCTTCAGTTCCTTGACAATCGGGTCAACGTCTTCTTTTGTCTTGAGATCAGCCTTCTTGCCGTCAATATAGGTGAGTTTGGCGGGGATCTCTTCGTTCTTCCCGGTCAAAAGCACCGTGTCTATCGTCCAGTACTCCTCCGGTACGAACGCTTTTATTTCGGCTTCGCGTTCGCACACCAGCCGCAAGCCGACGGTCTGCACCCGTCCCGCACTCAGACCGTAGTAAAAGATCTGCCAAAGTATGGGGCTTATTTGGTAGCCGACCAAGCGATCGAGAATCCGCCGCGCCTGTTGTGCGTCCACCTTGCGTTGATCCACACTCATCGGGCTGCCCACAGCTTCGAGAATGGCCGCCTTGGTGATCTCGTTAAAGACAATCCGTTTGATATTCTCTTGGGTTTTTTCCAGATAGGTTTTCAGGTGCCAGGCGATGGCCTCACCTTCGCGGTCCCGGTCCAGCGCCAGCAGGACCTCATCCGATCCTTTGGCGTCCTTCTTTATCTGTGTGAGGACCTTTTGCTTGCCCCTGGGGACGACGTACTTTGGTGAAAAGCCATCATCGATGTCCACGCCGAGTTCGTTTTTTGGCAGATCCATGACGTGTCCGACCGATGCGATCACTTTGTAGCCTCTGCCAAGGAACTTTTTGATCGTGTTCGCTTTTGCCGGGGATTCGACAATAACCAGGGAACGCTTTGCCATAGTCTCTATAAGACGACACGCAAGCCTTACAACTTGCGGGTCACGGTAAAAATATGTAATCGACTCAATATCTTCAGGTTAATTGATTGTTCTCATCCAACGCATCAAGTTGCTCGTCATCGGTATCCTCGTAACCCATATCAAAAACGACGGATCCAACCAATGTTTTGAACTCCGACAACGGCATCTTTTCACCGCCAAACGGCAGGATCCGTGTGATGATCTTTTCGACCTCATCAATATCAATAATGCCCAGATTCTGAAGACGCAACAAATACCCGTAAGAATCTGCGTCGAGACACATAGATTCCCATGGGCTGAGCACACGATGGCACGCACGTCCGCGCTTTTGAAACGACTCGCCACCAAACGGCCGGTCTTGCGTCGAGATCCAGAAGAACGCCTGGTCGATCTCCTCGGCCGAGTAGCCGCGCAACGCCAATTCGTCATCAAGCTCTGTAAACGCCTTGCCGCTCCTTTGACTCAGCTCCGCCACAAGGACGACAAGATCCATCAAACGACTTACCATGTTTGTGCCCTCTGGGCTCGAATGAGCAAAACTCGTGCTAGCGCAGTTGGGCATACGAACATAAACCCTTCGGCGGAGGGATGCAATCCTTATTTTTGGACTTTATGGGGTGCCGATTGGGCTGCCGGAAGCCGGGCTACTCCCGCCCACAACATTTTTTGTACTTCTTGCCGCTGCCGCACGGGCAGGGATCGTTTCGCCCAACTTTTTTATCTGTACGCACTTGCGGCTTCTGAGCCCCACCGCTCGAACGCCGCTTGAGGACGGCATCCGTCGCCTTCGAGGCGCCCATCGGCTGTTCTTCCGGCCCATCGGAGGCTCCTGGCGCACCCTGCATGGCATAAACTCCCGCATCCTGGTGCGTCGCCTTTGCGGCCGCCAGGTCACGCCCACCCGGCGGGCGGGCGGCGATCCGCGCATGAAAGAACGCGTGAAGAGCATCTCGGTCAATGGTCTCGTTGAGCTCGGCGAACAGCCCAAACGCCTCCTTTTTGTACTCGATCAGCGGGTTTTTCTGTGCGTATGCCCGAAAGTGTATACCTTCCTTGAGGTAATCCAGTTCGTGCAGGTGATCCATCCATTTCTCGTCGATGGTTTGAAGCAAAACGTATTTCTCAAATTCCTTGACGATTTTTTCGTTCCCCAAGTTCTCGCCAAGAAATCGTTCACGGGCGTCCAGTGCATTGCGGGCACAGGTTTGTGCGTGATTTTTTACGTCGTCATCGGTGATGTCTTGTACATCCCCGTCGAGCATCGGGAAACTAAACAGGAATGTATTTTCGAGAGCGGCAAATAGCTCCGCGAGCGGCCAATTTTCGGGCAATTCCTTGGGATCGATATATTCGTTGACCATCGTCTCGACCACATCGTCGATCATCGTAACTATGATATCTTTGAGATCTGTGGCCTCGATGATCTCATCACGACGGCCGTAAATCGCCTCCCGTTGCCGGTTCATCACGTCGTCGTAATCGATCAGCCGTTTACGAATATCGAAGTTGTAGTTCTCGACCCGCTGCTGTGCCTTTTCAATCGCCCGCGTCACCAATTGATGGGTGATTACCTCGCCCTCTTCGAGACCCATACGGTCCATCACGCCGGACACGCGCCCGGATCCAAAGAGCCGCATAAGGTCATCCTCCAGAGAGAGAAAAAAGAGCGATGAACCCGGGTCACCCTGGCGGCCCGACCGGCCTCGCAGCTGACGATCGATTCGCCGCGCCTCGTGTCGTTCGGTCCCTATAATATGGAGACCGCAGGGCACATCCCTCTCGCACTCCTTTGGATCGACGTTGTGTCCGTCCAACGTTTCCCAGCTCGAAGTGCCCGATCCGATCCCGCAGGCCTCACATTTGATTACGCTGGGTTCGAGCTTTATATCCGTCCCACGGCCCGCCATGTTGGTTGCGATGGTCACGGCACGTGATTTCCCGGCCGTGGCCACGATTTCGGCTTCTTTCTGATGGTATTTCGCGTTGAGAACGTTGTGTTTGATGCCACGGCGTTTTAACAGCCGGCTGAGTAGCTCGGACACTTCGACCGACACGGTTCCGACGAGCACGGGGAGCCCGTTTTCATGGAGCCGGACGATTTCCTCGACAATCGCGTTGTATTTCTCTCGTTTCGTCCGGTATATCCTGTCATTGAAATCTATCCGACGCACCGGTTCGTTCGTGGGTACCTCCGAAACATCGAGCTTGTATATTTTGTGAAATTCCGCTGCCTCCGTCGCCGCGGTTCCCGTCATACCGGCGAGCTTCTCGTACATTCTGAAGTAGTTCTGCAGTGTGATCGTGGCAAGCGTCTGTGTTTCCCCTTCGATCTTCACCCCTTCTTTGGCCTCCAGAGCCTGATGCAACCCGTCTGAGAACCGTCGTCCGGGCATCAACCGTCCCGTAAACTCATCCACAATGATTACACGGCCATCCTGCACCACGTATTCGACGTCTTTTTCAAAAAGCGTAAACGCCTTCAACAACTGATTGAAGTTGTGGATCGCGTCCGATTTTTCCGCATACCGCCGGTAGAGCTCGTCCTTTTTCTTGATTTTGTCGGCGGGGTTCACTGCCGAATCATCATCGATCTGCTTGATCTCCTCGCTCACATCGGGCAGCACGAACTGCTCCCTGTCTTCCGGGGCGAGCGCCTCTCGACCTTTGTCGGTCAGATTGAGAGTACTGCCCTTCTCATCGACGGCGTAAAAGAGCTGTTCATCGAGCTCGTGTAGTCGTTTCTCACGCATGAGATCTGCTTCCATCCGCGAAATCATGCGGTCGATGCCGGATTCTTTTTTGATCTTTAGAAACCGTGTGTTTTTTGGGCTGCCGCGGCTCACCTTGAGCAGAGCCTGCGCAACCTCATCCTCCATCTCGGCATTTTCGATGTTTTTCTCGGCCAGCGACAAGAGGCTGTTGACAAGACGATCTTGCAGTCTCACAACCTTTTCGACTTTGGGCCGCAGCCGCCGGTAGAGCTCGGAGGATTGACTGGCGGTGACCGGTCCCGATATGATCAGCGGCGTACGCGCCTCATCGATCAGTACGCTGTCCACCTCGTCGACGATCGCATAGTGGTGCGGTCGCTGCACACGGTCCTCCAACCGTGTCTTCATGTTGTCGCGCAGGTAGTCAAATCCGAACTCGTTGTTGGTACCATAGGTAATATCGGCTGCGTATGCAGCTTTGCGTTCCTCGTTCCCCATATCGCCCTGGATACACCCAACAGTCAATCCGAGCAGCTCGTACACCTGCCCCATCCATTCGGCGTCGCGGCGGGCAAGATAGTCGTTGACGGTGATCAGATGCACGCCTCGACCGGCCAAAGCGTTGAGATAGAGCGGCATGGTGGCGACCAGCGTCTTTCCCTCTCCCGTGGCCATTTCGGCTATCGACCCGCTGTTGAGAGCGATCCCCCCGACGATTTGAACGTCGTACGGAATCATTTCCCATCGAACATCGATCCCGCACACGTTCCAGCTCTGACCGACCAGGTGCTTGCAGGCCGTTTTCACCAGTCCGTAGGCTTCGGGGAGCAAGGCATCGAAAGGCTCGCCATCGCGAACACGGGATTTGAGCTCCTCGGTTTTTTTGGCGAAATCGGATTTGGTATACCCCGAGTATTCCTCGGCATACCGGTTGACCTCGAGGAGAATATTGCGGTGCTTCTTGAAATCTCTCTCGGACTTCGACCCGAATATTTTGGCTAGAAATCCCTTTTTCATGGCAGACCTCGACACGATGTCGCATGCAAACTAACAAATATCCGCCGGTTTGGCAAGCCGAAGGCCTGTCTCACATTGGCCCAAGCGGGGAGAGGTTAGACTTTTTGAACGTTGACGGCTTCGAGCCCTCGCTGGCTCTCCTTGATGTCGTAAGACACCTCCTGACCTTCCTGCAACGTTTTGTATCCACCCTGCATGATGGAGGAATAATGGACGAAAATCGGGGTGCTATCATCGCCTTCGATAAAACCGTACCCCTTGCTATCATTGAAATACCTGATGACGCCTTTAGGCATGAACAAGACCCTCCTTGAAGATATTGGCTGATCTCAGGTGCCCGATTGTTTGGTTGTGCTGTATCTGAACTCCGGACTGTACCGGACCGTTGTGCGGATGAGCTGTGAAGAATAAATCAAGAACTCGATTTGTCATGATAACTCAGGCAAATAAAATCGCCGCTGTTGTTTCCAAAGAACAAATGCTCCCCATCACCTGTTGGTGAAGAATAGATCGCCCCGCCCGTGTCATACTTGTCCAGCAACGTCCCGTCCGATGCGTCGAGCGCGTGCACGTGGCCATCGTACGAACCCACATATACAACCCCATTATCCACGTGGGGCCGCGCAAGTACGAGGTCGCCGGTCTTGTGCTTCCAGATCAGTGATCCATCCGCCAGACCAAAACAGTACAGCCACGTGTCGTTCGATCCGACGTAGACTTTGCCCGCCTGAATGACTGGTGAGGATTTGACGCCACCGCCGGTTTTGTAACTCCACGCGGCGGTTCCATCCGCGCTCCCAACGGCGCACACACGTCCATCCGGTGCCCCGATCACAACCGTATTACCTACCGCGGCTGCCGCCCCGGCAAGCTGCCCGCCGATATTTGCCCGCCAGCGAACTGCTCCCGTGGCCAAATCCAAACCGTAAAGATATCCATCGTACGACGGCACCACAAAGGTCTCCCCGGCGGCTACGGTCGACGCCCGGACCCGGCCTCCGGTCTTTTGTTTCCATACGACGGTTCCATCGACCGCCGACAAACAATATGCGTGGGAATCATAACATCCAATCAGTACACGGTCTCCCACGACCTGCGGTGAACTCACCACCTTCATCGGAAGCTTGCGATTCCAAACCTCTTTCCCGGTGGTCAAATGAATGGCGTAGATATGACCGTTGTAATCCGCGGCAATGATATTGTCGCCATGAACCGCGGGCGATGCACCGACCCCCGCGCTCGCCGCGAACTTCCACCGCGCGGCTCCGGTCCCCTTGTCCAACGCGTAGACGTGGCCGTCTCGACACCCGAAAACCACCGAATTCCCGTGGAGAACAGGTGACGAGGTGACTTGATCCGAATACGTTTTCGACCACACGGCTGTAAGAGAAATCGCCTCCAGCTCCGCCGTCATGAGCAGCTCGTCCGATGTTGTACCCGTCGGGTCGGGGGCGGGTTCTCCGGCGTGCACTGGTTCCTCGGTTATCACGGCGGCACCCCGATCCATAGCGTTGCCACCACCCGAGAACAGTCTGTCGCTCAGCCAAATCGCACCCACCAGCCCAACGACCGCCACCACGGCGACCACGGCCACCAGGTTGCGGCGCCCACCGGTTCCGGTGCCTTCCCCTCCAAAAGGGCGCCCCATTGATTCGAACACCGGCTCGGTATCGACCGCCGGAGGCCCAAAACGGACGCAGAGAATCCTCCCCGTGACAAACTTTGACTTAATCGCCTTTTTGGTTCCGTCAGCGGCCGAGGACCAACTCGGATCGTTCAACGCCTCCAGCACGGTACCCTTGGACTGCTCACCGCAGCCCAGCACGATATCCCGGTCCTGAATAAACCCGGAATCGATTTGAAACAACATAAACATGTCGCAAAGACGCTGTGCAAAGAGCTCTTTTTGAAGATCGTCTTCAGTAATACGCAGTCTTTCCACACCTCCACCCCCAACACCTTGCACGTCACTCAGGCACACCAACTGGCCGCCATCGAGCAAAAACGATTCGCGATCGTTGAGCGTGAGCACGTAGACCGCGTCGGGACTCTTGAGCAACAGATAGAACCCTGCGCCCCTAAAATCCTCAACGTCGAGCCCGGACTCTATCGCATCGTTTTCGAGTTGAACGACGATACCTTTTAGGAATGCTTCAGGCGGACGTAGATTGAGAGACGACAAGTGACGCGTGACAACGGTCCGGTAGGCTTTTAACAAAAACTCGTAGGGGATCCCCGAATTGTCCTGAATAAGAAGATGGAGACTCCGGTCGCAGCTCGACTGCTCGGAGTAAATCAGGTCGCGAGTACGTTCGGTCTCAGGATGAAAAGTGAGCTCTCTTCGCATGGCAATGGGCCACTTGGCCACACGAATCTAACCAGAGGTCTCGACCTCCTGTCAACTCAAAGTTGGCAAAATGGGAAAATCTTGTGGGCTGGTAATGGCTATCGGGCTGGGCCCGTCGATCCCAAGCCAAATCGGGACAACAGGCCTTTCATGAACCCGCCGTTCTGCGGCTTTTTGTTGTTATTCAAGTACTTGAGCGCGAGCGTATGTTCGGGATCCCATTTGAGCGCTTCTCGGAAACTCTCGCCAGCAGTGCTTTTCAGACCCGCTTGAAGATATACGAAACCAAGGTTGGCGTGATAATCGGCGTTGTAGAACTCCATTTCCAAAGCCTTCTTACACGCGTCACGCGCCTCGTGAAGCCGGGTATTCAGTGCGCCCAACGCAAACCCGTACCAGCTATGATAGGCTGCGTTGGAATCGTCGTATTTGATGGCGCTTTTTAGAAGGACGACCGCTTTGTCATAGCGGTTGTGTTTCATCGCCGTTCTGGCCTGTTCGAACGCCAACTGTGCCGATCGTTTGTCGGCCTCTTTCACCGTTGACCGCTGGTTTCCAGAACCGTTTTGTTTGAGCGACTCGTCGTATTTCCGCCTTTTTATAGGATCGCTGAGGATCGCGAACGCTTCGTTGATCAATTTGAAATCTACATCGCCGGGTACATCACCGGCGCGTCCTTCCCCTCCTTTTCCCACGACGTCGGGGTGATACAGCTTGGCCATGTTGAAGTAGGCTTTCTTGATCGCGTCCGCTGTGGCCGTCGGCCATATCCGAAGCACTTGATAATAATCTACGAAATCTTGTTTTTTCCCCATCCGGCTTACTTCCTGTCGGCAACCGCATTGAGCTCGGCCAAGAGGTTCTGCGCGAGTTGGTTCTCCGGTTTCACACTCAGAACCTTCTCGATGTGGGACCGCGATTCCACAAAACGCCCCTGATCGTATAACGCCAGCGCGAGATTGAGACGGGCTTTCATGTAGTAAGGATTAATTTTGAGCGCCGTCTCGAACTCTTCTATCGAGTCGTCAACCATCCCGCTGTTTCCGTATGCAATTCCGAGGTAGTTGTGCAAATCGGGATAGTCAGGATTAACGGCAATCGACTTTTTTAGTTCCCGAATGGCTTCAGCATTGTCGCCGTTTTGGATTGCTTCGATCGCGATTTCGCGCCGTACCTGGGCCGAGCTTGGGCGGTCGTCGAGAATCTCGCGGAACGCCGCGGTAACATTCTCTTCATCATCATTCATCCGCACCATCTGCACGAGCTGCTCCAGATTATCCCGGTAGAAGTTTGGACAGTCCCGTTGGGCGTCATCGAGAGTGTGGACCGCGGCACCCTTGTCGCCGGACAACATGAGCACCCGGGCAAGATTGATCCTCGCCTTGAAAAACTTGGGATTGATTTCCAATGCGCGCTCAAACTGCTGGTGTGCGTCGCGCAACCGTTTGGCATTTACCAACAGATTGCCCAGATTGAAACGGAGATCGGCAAATTGAGGTTTGAGCTCGACGGCCATCGACATTTCGTCGATTGCGCCACCCAGGTTGCCGCCGTTTAGATTCTGTTTGCTTAGCGCAACGTGGGACTCACACGCAAACAGCTCGACGGTCGGCATATCCAGTTCTTCCTCTTCAACACTGCGTGCGAGCAAATCCTCGAAGATCTTTAGTGCTTTGCGATAGTATCCCTCGTTGAACAAGTCCAATGCGCGTGAGTAGTCGTTCTTTGGAATAAACTTGAAGAATCGCTTGAGAAACATCGTTGGCCCCCAGCCTGGAAAGCGTGAATCTAGACAACCCGATGCCGGTCGAGAGTAGTAGATATCGGCGTCCGACAAGACACTGCAACCGCCGTGCCGTGCGATTGCGGCTTGACGCAGGCTCCTCGTTTCCCTATCGCAGAGCCTCCCGTCTTGGCGGTCCCCACGACGGCAACCGAGGAAACACGCGTCATGGTGCAATATCAGGGCCAAACACAAGATCCGGCGATCAATGCCCCGCAATGGCGTCGCGAGGCATAACCCGTGTTATAATAATTAGTTGCCGTTGTAATATGGATTGGACACCGTCCAAATCTTCGGGTCCCTCATCAATCGCGGCAAGAAACTACCCATTCGGGCTCCGCCCGATCGAATATCGACCGCCGGACACCGCTCGCCGCGTCGCGGCAGGACCGTCCTGAGGGCCTAGAGGATTGGATCCCAAAACCCCGGTCTTGACCTCGCATTTTGCAATCGCAAGGTACCCGTCTCCGGATGGGTAGATGGGCTGGTCAGCGCTAGTTGGAGCGAGGTTGACCCGCGCGTGCAGCCGGGGAAAAATAGAAGGCGTGGTAGATATGCGCTGATCTTACGATCCGTTTGACGTAGCCTCTGGTCTCACGATAGTCGATCCGCTGTACCGATTGGATGGCATCACCCTGTCCAAACCAACGCCGCGCGTTTCCAAATCCCGCGTTGTAACCGGCGAGCATCATCAGCGGATCGCCGTCGGCACGATTCAAAAGGCTCGAAGCATACCAGATCCCAAACGTGAGGTTTATGTCTGGTGAGAACAAGTTCTTGTGTATGCCTTCGGGAAAACCAAGCTCGTCGGCCGCCTGTTCTCCGGTCGCCGGCATCAGCTGCATGAGCCCCATAGCACCGGCCCGCGACACCGCTTTGACGTCGAACCGGCTCTCTTCGCGGATCATCGCGTAAACGAGGTGAGGCGAGATCCCATGGCGCGCGCAGTTCTCGAAAACCGCGGAAGGGTACGGAGTTGGATACATCAACAACCGGAATGCGCTCTCCAACTCCTTGCGGCGGCTCTTTTTCAGACTGTAATAGACCCGTTGAAAAGATCGGACACTCCGCCAGTGCATCGCATAGTCATCGTACAGCACACCGAGTTCGAGGTTGAGACGCGCAGGAAGTTTGCCGCTGGCCTCCAGCGCCCGCAACTCCTGTTCGGCCCAGTCCCTAAAACCCATTTCGAGAAAACGCCCGCCGCGCTCGACATAAACGGCCGCCCTCTCGAACGCCGCCGTGTCATTCGTGTTCATGAGCACCCGACGAACCTGCCTGTAGGCATCATCGCGCGCCTCGAACACGCCCTTGAGATACTCGAGCAACCCGTCCGGTCCGTGTAGATCGACCATTCCATTGCTTGCGATCAACGGTTGAACATATGTGGTCGCAATGGTCGGGTGCAGATAGAAAGAGATCGGGTTCAACGCCTCGATCTCGTCGAGGGTTTTCGATTTCAATACCGGTTCTCCAGTTTTACCGTACGCATCCGCGAGATGGTATAACAGTTCCTCGTTGCCTCGGCCGCTACGCTCAACCGCCCGTTCGATCAAACCGAGGCCGCGCTCCTCACTCCCGTTCTCGATATAGTACGAAGCCAATTTCAATGTCGACAGGCGTGAATAACGGGAGCTGGGATACGTTGTCATTATTCGCTGCAATACAGCGTTCGACGCACCTCTGTCGCCCGCGCGGAGGTGCAGATCCGCCGCCACAAAGAGCGCTTCCGGCGCTTTTCTATCGTAGGGATGCACCGTCGAGAAGGCTTCGTACGCACGAGCCGACTCGCCGGCCTGACCGATTTTTCGAAAAATCCGCGCTCGAAGCAGCATCGCCCGCCGCTGATACGCGGCATTCTCAAAGTCGGGCTCGATCAGTCTGAAGGCCCGACTGTAACGCTTCTCGCGGTACAACAGGTCGCCGGACAACAATCTCCTCTGTTCTTGCTGATCATCGTTCAGCGATCTGCCTTCAAGTTCCG
>CP070631.1:1769929-1775932 GCA_020356045.1 Candidatus Latescibacterota bacterium | reverse complement strand
GGTCAATCATCGATGCAAATTGATATGCGCACCGCTAATTGTGTCTGTTCTGGTGTTGTTTTTGATTGTGGCTCCTCTCGCCGCCATGACGTTGGAGTTCGGGTCTGCGAACATCGCGCAATCTATCGGTTCAGGTACATCGGCGATTTTTGGATATTCTGGGCCGGAGCGTTGGTCCATAGACGGATGGACGTGTTATCCGAAATCTCTCGTGTCCAATGTTCATCCGCTGCTCTTGTTAACCTCGTTCTTGGGCATCCTGTTCATGTTTTCAAGCAGACAGCGGGCGAAGAAGAGCGCACTTTGGATCGGATGGATTGTATCGTTCTATTTGTTATTTTCGTATTTCGATAATAAAGCGACGCGGTTCACGGTGTTGTGGGTACCACCGATCGTGGTCATGGGGGTTAAGTTTGTGTCGAATTGCTGGGAACGGAAGAAATTAGCGTGGAGAACGGTTTCCGTTACGATGATGGTTTTGTTGTTGATTCCTGTTGCCAATGGATTAAATCAGGCGAGCCAATTCGAACCGCAAGGATATGTCGGTTTGGAAACGATAGTTGAGAGAATGACGGTGCAAACAACGGATGGCAATATCGTGTATTTCGGAGGACACCGAAAACCATTCATTTATTTTGTTCGTAAGCACGACCCGGCACGTCGCGTCTATGTACTGCAGGGCGAGGACATATTTGAAAACTCGGAAGCCGTCGAAGAGATTTGCTCTAGCTACCGAATTCGACGAGTGTACGTTCAATCCGCTGCAATAGACGGCTCGAAATCGAAAGCCATTTTGGCGGCAATGTCCGCGAGCAGTGAATTTGATTTGAATGGAAGACACACGTTTTATGCGCGTGGTAAGGCTATCGATTTGATCGAGTACGGTTATACTGGCCCATTGAATGATGCGATGGAAGACATACCGTTGAAGTCGAACCTACTATGAAATCCCTTGCGTGGGTCAACACGGTAGCACCACAATTCGACAGGGTAGCGTTCGACAAAGGTAGCGATTGAAGGTACAAAGGACAATTCGAACATGGATCGAGCCGACAGAGTGTGTTGAGTGGATGCGTTCTTAACGACGAGGAGGAAAGATTGGCAGGCCAAACTTCCGCGGGACGCGCAGTCACGATAGCTCTTGAAATCCGCATCTTGATGTGGTATAATTTCAACTGATGAAACGCGCGAACTGCAGAATCAATTGGTGGTGCACCTTCCCATAGGTGTGCCCGTGCGTATATTTTGAGACCCAAATAGGCGGGAACACCACATGTTCCCGCTTTTGTTTTTGTTATATCGAGCCGCGGGAACCAGCCCGCGGCTTTATTGTTGGCTCCAAAAAAACCGAATCGTCGGCGCCGGCACCCAGCTGACTCGAGGCCCCATCACCCGCAGCCACGAAAGGAGGATTGAAGAATGGACCGCACCAAGATCATTCTCAACGAAAGCGAGATGCCAAGACGCTGGTACAACATCATGGCGGATCTAAAAACACCGCCCATGCCCGTTCTTCATCCCGGTACCCTGGATCCGATCGGTCCCGAGGACCTCGTGCCCATTTTTCCAATGGCGCTGATCGAACAAGAAGTGGCCCAGGATCGTTTCATTGATATTCCGAACGAGATAGTCGAGGCCTACCGGCTGTGGCGCCCGACGCCGCTCATAAGGGCGAAGAGGCTCGAGAGGGCGCTCGAAACCCCGGCAAGGATCTATTTCAAACACGAAGGCGTAAGCCCCACGGGAAGTCACAAACCCAACACGGCGGTCGCACAGGCGTTCTACAACGCCAAGGAAGGTGTCAAACGACTCACGACCGAGACCGGCGCCGGTCAGTGGGGGAGCGCGCTTAGTTTTGCCTGCAGTCTTTTCGATCTCGACTGCATGGTCTATATGGTCAAGGTGAGCTACGAACAGAAACCGTATCGAAAGATCATGATGCAGACGTGGGACGCCGATGTGGTGGCGAGCCCGAGCATGCACACCAATTCAGGTCGGGAGGTGCTCAAGAACCAACCCAAGACCTCAGGCAGTTTGGGCATCGCGATCAGCGAAGCGGTTGAAGATGCTGTTGCGAGCGATAACGCCAAGTACTCGTTGGGCAGCGTGCTCAATCACGTGTTGCTTCATCAAACCGTGATTGGGCTCGAGGCCAAAGACCAGATGGAGACGGCAGGCGACTATCCCGACGTAGTGATTGGTTGTGTGGGCGGGGGCTCGAACTTCAGCGGCATAGCGTTTCCGTATATCCGCGATAAGCTCGCGGGACGCAACCTCCGCGCGGTGGCAGTCGAGCCCACCGCCTGCCCGACGCTCACCAGGGGTGTGTTCGCATACGACTTTGGCGACACCGCAAAGCTCACGCCGCTCCTCCCCATGTTTACGCTCGGGCACAGCTTTGTGCCACCAGCCATCCACGCAGGTGGGCTCCGTTATCACGGGGGCAGCCCGCTGCTCTGTGATTTGGTGCGAAAACGGTTGGTCGAGGCGCGTGCCTACGACCAGACCGACGTATTCGACGCGGCGCTCGTCTTTACACGCACCGAGGGGATATTGCCGGCGCCCGAGTCCGCGCACGCGATCAGAGCTGCCATCGACGAAGCGACAGACGCGAAGAACCAGGGAGAGGAACGCGTGATTCTTTTCTGTCTCAGCGGGCACGGACATTTTGATTTGTCCGCGTACCACGCTTACCTCCAGGGACAGCTAGAGGACGCGGAGTTCCCGGATGAGGCGCTCCACCGAGCGCTCGAAAAGCTAAAGGGGGTGTCAAACTAATGTTGTGAAGCGGAATGAATCGAAAGAAGTCGGACACGAGCAACCGCTGTAACGTCGATCCACTCGTGGGGCGTTGGCCTTGCCGAGTCGAGCGGGGAAGGTCGCGCTCCGCGGGTGGATCAGAGGTAGAACACCGGAGTTATGAGAAAACAAAAGCACCGGATTCGAAGAACCCGGTGCTTTTGGTTGTCGGACATCTCTTGTAGAGCCCGTAACGCACTGACCGCACTGCACGTCACGGTGTCCGAAACGCTACTTGAGCAGGATCGCCTTGGCGGTGTGCGTTTCTCTGCTCGTGCGAAGGCGTACGAAATAAACTCCGCTCGACAGTCCCCGTGCGTCAAAGCGAACGTGGTGTTCACCCTCTTTTTGCCATCCGTTGACCAGTGTGACGACCCGCTGACCGGCGGCGTTGAACGCATCGATGCGCACATTGTCCGCCTGGGGAAGGACGTACCGAACGGTCGTCGTCGGGTTGAACGGATTGGGTCCGCTGATATCGAGCGAGCCCAGAGCATTGACGGCAGCCGTTGGCATCCACGGTGTCGTGTAACCGTCGGAAAGCGTCTGCATAAAGAGGACGATCAGATTTTCCTCCGCGTTGGTGAGACCCAGGTCACCCAATTCCTCGGTGTTGACGTTTTCCTCCACTTCCGGAGGAGGCCACGACTCGACGTCACGGGTGTTGTAGAAATGAACCACCTCTTTGAGTGACTTGAAGACGCCGTTGTGCATATAGGACTTGGGCGCTCCTTCGGGCGGTGGCATCTCTACATCGGGCAGCCTCGGTGTGGTGTCCTTGGATCCCGGGCGTTTGTCGACGTTGCGAAGCGTGGGGACCTTGTGTTTACCCCAGTTTTCCGCAGCCATGTGCATCCACTCGGGACGGTTCTCCAGGAAGCCACCAAGACCCGGGTCGATCCAATCCGCTCCGAGGGGGTTGATCGGATCGCCGTTTTCCAGATACACCTTGTCCATTTTGTAGAACGGGTTTTTCGGGTTCTTGGGTGTGCCGAGATTGTCGAACGAGAAGTCCGTAAACAATGGCGGGAACGAACCCATCGGCCCCTCGTATGGATCAAGGACATGGCAGAGCGCGCATTTGCCCTTGTCCTCATCGGCGAAGAGCGCAAGCCCGCGGAGCTCCTCGGTGTCAAATCCGAGACCGCTGTAACTCATCCAGTTCATCATGTTGATGTCGGCGACATCCATACCGGCATCGTTGGCGTTTTGCCAGAACATGTCAAACTTGGACGAGAATTGGTTGACCTCGCGCGAGGCTTCAAAGCTGGCGACGGACAACCCGATACGGTCGTAGTTCATTTCGATTTCGGCGGGGTTATCCCAGCTAATGGGCTCACCCCAAACTACTTCCCAGAGACCCGCATATTTGGAAGCGGCGATGACTTCCAGCACCGCCTGCTTGCTGGGCATGTTCTGCTCGACGGGATTCAAAAACGGTCCGAGCGCCTGGTCGGCCGCGGGGTTGCCCAATCTCTCGCCGGTGGCACGGCCATCCCAGAAGTTGCCGCCGATAAAGAGACCTTCGCCATCATCGAAGTCGAAAATCGGCGCAAACGTCGCGTACGCGGCTGAGGGTGGTCTACGGTTGCCAAAGCGTTGGGGCACGGCGCCACGATAGACAGCGCCATGTTTATTGATCCCGGGAATGGGACCGGTAAAACCGAAGCTTGGTGCGTGACACGCTGCACAGGCCATCGAACCGGGCGAGGAAATCTTGTCAAAGTAGATCTCCTTACCCAACTGTTCCATCGGGTTTAATGTTTGTGTAACGGCAATGCCGGCCACAAACAAAAACATCGCCATACAGGCGATGACAAAATTACTCCTTTTCATTTCTGGTCACTCCTTTGACCTACACGAAAGAATGACGTGTGGCGCGGCTTCAACGCGCCGGACGATTTAGAAAAATCCACTCTGGGTGTAGAGAAGGCGGTTGCCAGGTAACCCCCTTTCCTGGATGTGGATGGCTCAATGCTGTGGACTGGGTCCGTAGGATAGCGGAGTGACTGCCGCGTAACCACCGAGCAGTGGTCTCGTGGGCGACGATAAGAGCATGTGTTGGCAGCTACTCCCCGGACGGCGGATATAATACCATATTTTTGCCCGATTGTAATTGATCCGGGTCAAGAGCGTTGTTGATATAGGTTGTGAATCGGCATTTTGTTATGGTCTGCCGCATCACATAGCCGCGGTTACCACAGCCCCAACGACGTCAGTCCAAATACAACGCTTTCACCCGGCCCCATGTCGTTTCTTCTGATCGCACCGTCGGACAGGTGCACGATGGGGTGGGGTTGATGATGGCGGGCGTGCCGGTTGCCACAAAGAGATCGATATTGCAGTCGACCATAAGGATTTCTCTCGGCGGGTTCAACCGCCCCGGGTCGGGCTCCACAGTCAACGGGCAACACATGGCTGTCTGACCGAGCCCCCAATAGTTGATTGTCATCAAATGGATGGGGCCGGATTGACAAACGGCGTATCCGATTCCGACTCCGGTCTGCGAATGTCCCACGGTGGCCATGAAGTAGTTGGTGTCCCCAATCCACGTGAGACCCGTAGCGCAGCCGGGCATCGGGACCGCCCATTGTGATCCCATCGCAAACGACGTCAGCATGTGAAACACCTCGACCTGGACGAGTGCTCCGGCCTGTGTGTCGTAGACCGCACAGTCGAGGGCGCCAGGGCCGGAGTAGAGCGCGATGGTTCCGGGCTGCCCCAGGGCGGGGCCCGCGATCGAGGCCAGCGTGATTGCGGCAATCACTAACCTGTACATGATTACACCCCCCCGGGTGTTTTGAATTCGTGACGAGAGGTCACGCGTGCGGAGAGCTAACGGATCGATTCTACACACTTCAGACACGAGGGTCAATCCCGATAATAAGCATGCGTCCGCCACAAAATGAGGTTAGTAGTTCAAATCCTGCAAGGTCATCCGCGCGTTGGGATAAGCAGGAATCGTCTGCCGGTGATTAGAGATTTATGGTGCAGCGTTTTCCCCGATTGTTCTTCAGAACAAGAGAATCCGGATCTGCGGGCTTTTGAAAAAGTGTTCTATTGTTGTTTCCTGCGAGGTTCAATTCGGGAGGCCGAAGCGTGAATACCCGGCCTCCCGCGTGTGGTGCGTGTCTACTTGGCGGCGAGGTGTCGTTCGGAGGACGCGGGCCAGCGATCTCCGGGTATGCCAAAGCTCTCGAAAAT
>CP070631.1:1768547-1769829 GCA_020356045.1 Candidatus Latescibacterota bacterium | reverse complement strand
GCTGTATTTCCCTTACCAGAAGCCCGCGCGAGCTGCCCAGCTCGAGCGCGGCGGCAAACTGTGGTGTGACTTCGCGCACGGTGATACCGACCCAGACATCTCGCACGCGGCCGTATCGCTGGATTTCGTCCAGAACCCACTTGCCGCGGTTGACCGGAATTGCGAATCCCATCCCCAGATTCCCCCCCGATCCTGTCGAAAAAATGAATGTATTGATACCGATCACACGGCCACGAGAGTCGACGAGCGGACCGCCGCTGTTGCCTGGGTTGATCGCTGCATCCGTTTGAATCATGTCCTTGAACACGCGCTCCCCGGATCCGCTCTTTACATCACGGTGAAGCGCGCTGATCACACCGACGGTCACCGTGGGCTGGGTGTCGTTGAGCAATTGACCAAACGGCTGCCCGATGGCGATCACCCATTCGCCCACGAGGAGATCGTCTGAATCGCCCAGCGGAGCATAGGGCAGGTTTTCACCTTCGATCTTGAGCAGCGCGAGGTCGTAGTCCGGGGCGTCACCGACGATATACCCCTCGGTCTTTGACCCGTCGGACAACCTGACCTCAATGACGTCGGCATTGTGGACAACATGCTCGTTGGTGAGGATGTAGCCGTCTTCATGAATGATGACTCCGGATCCCAGCGAGGAATACTCTCTCATCTGCGTATCCGGCACACGAAAAAACTGCCTGAGCCAATCGCGGGCGGTGGTCGAGTGAAACGGGTTGGTACGCACAACGCGGGTGAATTTCGACGCGATGCTCACCACGGCTGGAGCGGTGTTCTCGGTTGCCACCACGATGGCATTGCGGCGGCTAACGTCGATCGAGGAGCCAGAACCGGCCCCGGCGACCACAGCTGCGGGTTCGGCGATCGTCGCGCCCCCGTCTGCGGTCTGTGAGCTTTTCGAGTTTTTGAAAAAGACCACGCCCGATAGAATGATCAACCCCATAGAAACACCGAGCAGCCCGCCAAAAACGTATGGAAGAAAACGAAAACGACCCGGCTTGTCTGTGAAATCCATAACCCTGACCTCTGTTGGCTTTGCGGCGGCCATGCAATTGCGGCAACGCGCAACGCCGCTCAAGTATTTTTTAACCTGTTGTAAATATTATCCGTTACGGTACTCGACTTCCACCAAAAACAGACCGTTCGGCGGGATCGTCGGGCCCGCCGCGTTACGGTCCTTTTTACACAGGATCGTTTCCATATGTTCCGGCTCGACCCGCCCCCGACCGACGTCGATCAACGTCCCCACGATGACGCGCACCATGTGATG
>CP070631.1:1763688-1768447 GCA_020356045.1 Candidatus Latescibacterota bacterium | reverse complement strand
TGGGCTCGTTTAGATCCGGCCGTGGCATCAACGAGAATACGACGGCTAGGATTGCCGCAACGATCATGCTGGTAACTCCACTTCGGCCTTTGAGCGTGAGCTTGCCCTGATGCAGCATCACGAACAATCCACCGGCCACCAAACCCACAAACCCCTGAAGTGTGAGCTTGGGATAATTGACCAGGAACCAGTCGACGACGTGCGCAAAAAGGAAAAGACCCAGCAGCAGCCCCAACACAATAGGAAGCAGGAACAGCAAATTCTTGACCCAACCGTCGGGATGGGAGCGCCACCGGCTCAACCGGTCGATGATTTGGTCGTAGAGTCCGGTTATGTAGGCAATGGTTCCGCCGGAAACACCCGGTATGGGGTCAGCCATTCCGATGGCGATACCGCGTAGAAGTCGACTGATCAAAACAGTTACCTTTTGTATGCGTTATCCTGTTGTGAGTGTTTACCTTATCAGCCACACGCTGGATTAACAAGCGGGAATCCGCGACCAGGATTCGGCCCCCCATATGGTGCGTGTATTGCCGGGGGGTGGGTTGGCCGGAATCGGGAAGAGCGCTGTTGGACCTCGTGGTATAATTTGGCCGTCTGGAAAACGACAACGGCCGGTACCAGTGAAGGTCGGCGGTCGAGCCACGTTTGGTCCAAACGGTCCGCGGCAACCTTCGCCGGATTCCGCCCGTAGTTTTATCTTGGTACCAAACCCCACTTTACGCACGGACACATTAGACATTGGAGGCAGTTCGACAATGAGAAAAAAACCCCTGTTGATCGGCGCCGCGGCGGTTGTTGTGGTTGGCGTCGTCCTCGGTGGTATGGCGTTACGAGGCGGTGGCGACAAAACCCTGCGGGTCGAAACACAAAAGGCGGACCGGCAAAAGATCGTTCAAAAGGTGAGCGCGACCGGAACGATCCAACCAAAAACCCAGGTCAAGATAAGCGCTGATGTCAGTGCCAAGATTACCAGGCTGCCGATTGTCGAAGGTCAATGGGTAGAAAAAGGTGAGCTGCTCGTCGAGCTGGACCGCGAACGCTATGTCGCGGCCGTCGAAAGCGCGGAGGCCAACGTGCGCGCCGCAAGAGCACAGGCGACTCTGGTCGATCAGAATATGAAGCAAGCGGAGCGGGAGTTTACTCGGTCCAAAGAGCTGGTCGCGCAAAATCTGGAGTCGGAAGCCGTGTTCGAGGACAAGCAGTCCGCCTACCAAGTCGAGGTGGCCCGCTACGATGCCGCGCGCAACCAGGTCGAGCAGGCCGAGGCTGCGCTGAAACAGGCGCGCGACGATTTGTCAAAGACCACCATTTATTCGCCGATGGCCGGGACGATCAGTGATCTGCGAAAAGAACAGGGAGAGATCGCCATCGGGTCGCAGTTTCAGGAAGACGTAGTTCTGGTGATCGCCGATCTCTCCGAGATGGAAGCGCAGGTGAATGTCGACGAAAACGATATTGTCACCGTTGCCATCGGCCACGAAGCCGAGATCGAAGTGGATGCGTTGCCGGACCAGATACTCAAAGGCACGGTCTACGAGATCGCCAATAGTGCCAACGTCGATGCTGCCGGTACCTCCGATCAGAAAACCGAATTCGAGGTCAAGATCAGTATCATAAATCCACCGGAATCCTTACGTCCCGGCATGACGGCAAGTGCAGACGTGCTCACAAAAACCAACGAAAATGCGCTCAGTGTCCCCATCCAGAGTGTCGCGCTGCGAGCTATCGATCAGTTGACGATGAAGGGAGAGAGCCGCGAGGATGCGGAAGAACGCTATGAAGCCGACCGCGATGGTTTCGTCGAAGTGGTGTTTTGTGTCGAAGAGGGACGAGCAATCGCCAAACAGGTCAAAACAGGGATCCAGAGTGATGAGCTTATCGAGATCCTCGAGGGACTCGAGGAAGGTGCTGAGGTCGTTACGGGGAGCTACCGCGCGATCTCCAAGGATCTCGGGAACGGCGCGTTGGTCACGGTCAGCAACGAAACCTCCGTAACCGACAACGAGTAACTGGAAGGATTTTACACCCATGAACAACATCGAGACGTCGGGCTCCACCGCTCTGTCGTTGCGGAACGTAACAAAAACCTACGTCATGGGAGCGGATACCGTTCATGCGCTGCGCGGTGTGTCGATCGATATCGATAGGAACGAATACGTTGCGGTAATGGGACCATCGGGATCCGGAAAATCGACGCTGATGCATTTGATTGGCTGTCTCGATGTTCCGACTTCCGGCACCTACTCGCTCGAAGGTCGGATGGTGGCGGAGATGTCCGAATCCCAATTGGCCGAGATTCGCAACCGCCAGATTGGATTTGTGTTTCAGACGTTCAACCTCATACCGCGCTCGAACATCTTTCACAACGTCGAGCTTCCGCTCGTATATGGTGGGGTGGGCAAAGCGGAACGCCGCGAGCGGACCGAACTGGCGATAAAACGCGTGGGGCTTACCGACCGTATGAAACACAAACCCAACGAGCTCTCGGGGGGACAACGGCAGCGCGTAGCCATCGCACGTGCGCTGGTGTTTGACCCATCTATCATTCTTGCGGACGAACCCACGGGGAATCTCGATAGCAAAACCGGGGACGAGATCATGACGGTGCTCGATGGGCTGCATGATGCGGGACAGACCATCATTTTGGTGACTCACGAAGACTACATTGCGCGACACGCGCTTCGTACCGTCCGGCTATTGGATGGATCAATCGAGAGCGACGTCAAGAATGGGTTGGGTGCGGGCGGCAATCATTAGAGCGATCAACAGGCGGGCGATGACAAGACGCCAGACGGCGGAAAAGGCAAAATGAGATGAAGCTTGCGATCGACATTGGTGAATCGTTTCAAATCGCCATCAGCGCGATCCGTGCCAACAAGGCCCGTGGCGTGCTCACGACGCTGGGGATTATCATCGGAATCATCGCGGTCGTGCTTACGATGACGGCGGCAAATGGACTCCACAACCAATTCCGTCAGAGCTTCGCCGCAGTTGGGGCCGATGTGATCTACGTATCACGGATGCCGTGGGTGGTCATGGGTGATTTTTTTACCTACCGCAACCGCCCAGCCATTGAGTTGAGGGAGGCCCGCGAGCTCGAAGGCAGGCTTCGCGGCCGGGGAATTGTCAACCCTTCGATGAGCACGCAGCGTGATGTCAAATACCGCGCTGAAACCATCGATGCCATGCGGATCGTCGGTACGACTGAGAAACAAATGCTGGTGTCCAGCGGCCGGCCGCAAAGCGGGCGGTTTATCATGGGGTCCGACGTCACCTACAAAAAAAACGTTTGCGTGATTGGCACCAACGTTCGTGACGGGTTGTTTGGATCCGCGAATCCTCTGAACAAAAAGATCAAGATCGGCCGGGCCGTTTTTCGTGTTATTGGGGTCATGGAAGAACAGGGCGGAAGCTTTCTTGGTGGTCCAAACTTCGACCGGCAGATTTTTGTGCCGATTACATCATACGTGAAAGCGTTCGGTGGTCAACGCGGCAGACAGAGCGTGAACATTTCGGTCAAGGCCCCTTCCAAAGAAGCGATGGAGGATTTCGAATTCGTGGTCATCGGCGAGATGCGTAAGATCCGAAAGCTCCGCCCCGCCGAGCCGGACAATTTTTCGATCAACAAATTGGATACGTTGGTTGGTGCGTTTAACAATGTCATGGGTGTAGTGCTCCTCGTCGGACTATTGGTGACGAGCATTTCTCTGTTCGTCGGCGGAGTTGGCGTGATGAACATCATGTTCGTGTCGGTTACCGAGCGTACGCGTGAGATCGGGATCCGCAAGGCTATCGGTGCCAAACGGCGAAGCATCCTGTTACAGTTTCTATTCGAGTCCGCCATCATTTGTCTCTTGGGCGGAGTGATCGGTATTGTCCTGGCGTCCTTGTTGACCGCAGTGATCAACACCGTATTGATGCCGGCAAGTGTGTCCGTGTCGATTGTGATCGTCGCCGTCACCGTGGCAGTCGCCGTCGGCGTGGTGGCGGGTTTTGTGCCGGCTTGGAGGGGCTCCAAGCTCGATCCGGTTGAGGCGCTGCGGTATGAATAACACGGGACTCGGAGCAGTCTAACATGCGTTTTCTTGATGCACTCATCATGTCGCTTAGTGCGCTTCTCAGCAACAAGCTGAGATCTATCCTCACTCTAGTCGGGATCGTCGCAGGGGTAGCCTCGATCATCGCCGTGATGACGGCCATTTCCGTGATCCAGAAAACGATGGAAAAGGAGATGAGCGTGCTTGGCGCGCAGGTGTTTCAGGTCCAGAAGTGGCCAGCCGGTGGTTTTAACTCGCCCCACGAACGGCGCCGGGCGATGCGCCGTCCGCCCATCACCGTTGACAACGCCAACGCCATCCGGGAACAGGTCGAAACGGTGGATCTGGTCGGCTCCGAGCTGTGGGATTTTGGGATGGTTGCCGAGTACAAGGGCGAGCAAACCAACCCCAACGTTACGATCTGCGGCGGCACGCCGGAGTATCCGCCCAACAACACGCATTATGTGGGTTTGGGCAGAAACCTGTCGCAAATGGATGTCAGGAGCGGGCGTAACGTGGCCGTCATTGGCTACGCGATCGGACAAAAGCTCTTCCCGTTTATCGACCCGATTGGAAAGGTCATCCGTCTAGACGGGCGCAACTACGAGGTCATCGGCGTTTTTGACGAGAAGAAGTCCGCATTCGGGTCGACGTAACCGCTGCGGCGGGCCTGCTCCCGGGTGGCATCGAAGTATTTCCTGACACCGGGATACCTGGCG
>CP070631.1:1762370-1763588 GCA_020356045.1 Candidatus Latescibacterota bacterium | reverse complement strand
CTAGTCCTTATAGAGGGACTCGATCTTGCCCCAGGTCGACGGCTCGGCCGCTCCGAGAGAATGCCGACCCGTGTATCAGCCTAATGCCACCGTCCCATGGTAGTTGCGACACTAAGTGAAAGCGCCCCCGGGTAATTCAAACGTGTATAACAAGTTGCGATGTTTGTCACGGTCGGCAGCGTTTGGGTCTCGTTAGGAACCCCCTATTCTTTTAACCCGATTGACATAACGTTTTCTAACGGTACTTCTCTTTTATTTCACCCCAGGTTGCCTCTTCAACCGCGATTGGCTTTTCGACAACAACCAACCCATCGTTGGTTGTGTGTGGAATGCTCGTGTTGACCCCTGTCCGGATCTCGGTGTCGAAGAGTTCCACCGCGGTGCTACCCACCGCCGTTTTCTCAAAAACGAGATCGAACAACACGCCGGGGCCATCGACAGTATTTCCGAGTATCGCACCGTTGACGTGGGCCGTGGTGGCCGGAACACCAGGATCAAACCACCAGAAAAACGTTTCGAACGGGCTGTTTTCGGGCAACGCCCCTTCGGTCACATCCATAAGCGTTATGATGGTCGAATCAAACCGGACATGGATATCCCAACCCATGAGCTCTGTGATTTCGCCAGTCACACAAACACGGATCACAAATGTATCCGGTGGCTCATCGAGAAACACCGTCGTATCCGCCGGTGCAATATAGATCTGAGGTCCGGCGGGAGGCGCGACGGCCATTAAGACTGACATCGTTAACACGATCATCGCGCCAATCACTATCTGCTTTTTCACATGGTCCTCCCGCGTTGTCATTGGACCAGAACGAGCTTGGTTTTGTATGTCGCCGTTTGCGTCCTCGCAACGGCGAAGTAAACGCCCGACGCAACTCTGTCGCCTCGCCTGTTTTTGCCGTCCCAAACGATCCGGTTCTCTCCGGGCGATAATCTCCCGTCGAACAGGTCGCGCACTTTTGTGCCGGCCGGAGAATAAATGGCTATGGTGGCCCGGCCATCCACGTCAAAGGATCCATGCCCCACCACACGAAGAATCAGAGTCGTCGTCGGATTGAAAGGATTGGGGACAGCACGAAATTCTCCGCTGTCAAATGGTGCAGATTCTACACCGGTCGACGTGCCAATTATTATCCACGCGTCGGGGTGCACGATGGGTGTGTACATCTCACGCGCCTTGTCAAAGAGATTCATTCTCGTGATCCTGACCGG
>CP070631.1:1744474-1762270 GCA_020356045.1 Candidatus Latescibacterota bacterium | reverse complement strand
ATGTTCAGGCGTCGGTGGACAGGTATGTCCATGAACCTCATCCCAAAAGGGCTAATTATCTCGGCCGTGGTGGCGGCCTCCTTCTCGGGGACCCAGGTAGCCGCGGACGATGCAACGGCTGCGAATCCCCATCAGGTCAAACAAATGCGGGCGCTCAAAATCAACCCCCATCCACCAAAAATCGATGGCCGGCTCGATGATGCCATCTGGACAAAGGCCGAGTTCTTTTCCGGATTTACACAAAAGGATCCCAAGGAGGGCGAGCCGGCGGCCAACCAAACCGAGATCGCCGTTGTCTATGATGAGCAGGCGGTTTACATCGCCGCCCGCATGCATTCGACCGATCCCGACAACATCCGGGCAACGGTCAGCCGCCGCGATCGCGCGGGAACGTCCGAACGAGTGATCGTGTCGCTGGATACCTATCACGACCGCCGCACCGCATATTCGTTTGCGGTAACTGCGGGTGGTGTTCAGGTGGATTACTATCATCCGGAAGACCGCGAAGGAAACCGCGACTACGGTTTTGACCCTGTGTGGAAATCCGACGTGGATCGTAGCGCCGATGGCTGGACCGCCGAAATGCGGATACCTTTTACACAGCTCCGGTTTGCCAACCGCAACGATCAGGTGTGGGGGATCAACGTCAATCGCTTTGTGCCTACGGACAACGAGGACTCATATTGGATCCTGGTGCCAAAAGATGATACGGGGTGGTCGTCAAAGATGGGAGAGTTGGTTGGGATCAACGGTATTAAACCGTCGCGGCGAATCGAGTTGATGCCATACTTTGCCAGTGACGCGACGGTCCGCAGCGAAATCGATGCGGATGATCCATTCGCCCAACAAACCGCATACAATACACGAGTAGGCGGAAATATAAAGATGGGTGTTGGTCCCAACCTGACTCTCGAAGGCACCGTCAATCCCGACTTTGGCCAGGTGGAGGCCGATCCCGCCGAAGTCAACCTGTCCGCCTTTGAGACTTATTTTCCCGAACGGCGGCCGTTTTTCACCGAGGGATCGCAGCTGTTTAGCGGTGGCGGCGCCAACTATTTCTATTCGCGCCGGATCGGCGCGCCGCCGTCTTACTATCCCGATTCGGATTACGTAAAGATGCCGGACAACACATCGATCCTGGGCGCGGCAAAGCTCACCGGCCGGCTCAACTCCGGATTGTCGGTCGGTATGCTCGGTGCGGTAACCGATCGCGAGAAAGCCCAGACGTTTGACGGAACCACCGATTTGCAGAGTGTAGAAGTTGTCGAACCGCGTGCCGCATACGGTGTGGCACGGCTGCAACAGGAATTTGGGAAAGACGCATCGACAGTGGGTGCGATCGTCACGGGGGTCGAACGGGACCTGGCCACGGGTGGTGCGCTGGGGGCGATATTACCCAAACGGGCGGTGAGTGGCGGTACCGACTGGAACCTTCGCTTTAGCGGTGGGAAGTACGAATTCAAGGGAAGCCTCGGGGCGAGTTATGTCGAAGGCGGTCCGGATGCCATCGCCGAGATTCAGCAGTCGAGCGCACGCAACTTTCAGCGGCCCGATGCCGAGCACGTGTCGTTTGATCCGACACGGACGTCGCTCGTGGGCTACCGGGGGCATCTCCGTTTTGCCAAACGCGGCGGCAAGCACTGGTTGTGGGGGGGGCGGGCAAGCGCCGAAACGCCCGGGTTTGAGCTAAACGACATTGGTATGCTCCAAACCGCCGATGACATCGATACCGGTGCATGGCTGGAATACCGCGAAACGGAACCGGGACGAGTTTTTCAGGAGTGGTGGACGAGCGCGAGCGTGGGTAGCGGTTGGAACTTTGGCCGCGACCGGCAATACACGTTTGTGGATCTCGAAAGCGTATGGACCTTCAAAAACTTTATCGGAACATTTATCGGGTATGAAGCATTCACACCCGCACAAAGCGACAATCTCACGCGTGGTGGTCCATCGATGGGAACCGGTGGAGGCTGGAATGTGTGGAACTCCTGGTGGAGCGGTGGACAACGCAAGACGACCTGGAACTTCTGGGGTGGTTACTGGACCAACGAATTGGGGAACGACGGTTACCAAGCTGGTGGCCGGGTGACCGTCCGCCCCGGCGACCGCTGGGAAATCTCCGTGAGCCCGAGGTGGAGGCACAGCATCAGCGCGCGTCAGTACGTCGACACGCAGGACGGTGGGCGTCCCGAGACATACGACCAGCGGTACATCTTTTCCTTCATTGAAAGAAGCCAATTGGTCACGCAATTGCGGCTCAACTATGCGTTCACTCCAAAACTGACGCTAGAGATGTATGCCGAGCCGTTTGCCGCGAGCGGGCGATACTATGATTTTGGCGAGCTGGAGGCGGCGCGGAGCAAGCATCTGCGGACCTATGGCACCGATGGAACTACCATCACCAATAACAACGACGGTACCTATACGGTCACAGATGGTTCAGATACATTCGAGATCGACCAGCCGGATTTTAACGTGTTGTCGTTTCGATCCAATTTGGTGCTGCGGTGGGAGTGGAGTCCCGGAAGCACACTCTACTTCGTATGGCAACAGAACCGGTCAGACCAGTACGATGACGGGATGATCGTAGGACCGAGTAATATGTTCGATGCGTTCAACGCGCCGGGTGACAACTTTGTCGCGTTGAAGATTACATATTGGATTCCGTTTATGTAAACATCATCCGCAGGTGGCAGCGTTGTAGGGTACGGCGGTCCTGGTTGGGGCCGCCGTGTCCTTTGACTGCCGCCCAGCCGATTCGCTGATTTACAGCTCACCGGCAAAGTCATCGGTTACCAGTATTTCTCCATATGAATCTGGCCGGGTCGTTTCTTGGTGTGCTCTTTAAAGCCTTCCTCTTCGAGAACTCTTTGCATATTCTGGATCATCAGCGGATTGCCGCACAGAAATACATGAGTGTTTTTGGGCTCCGGTGTGGACCCCCATATAACGTCGAACGGTCTCGTCACCCAGTAATCCTGGAGAAATCCGGTGGGACCCCGCCACTCGTCGAGTTCGTAACCGGGCTCGCTGACGATGGGGACGTAACTGAAGTTTGCGTATTTTTGGTCAAATAACGCTAGCTCGTCTCGGTACCCCAGATCCCACGAATGTAGCGCACCGTGAAGAACGGCAAACTTGCGCGCGTGGCCGGCCTCGAGGTGCGTACGCAACATGCTCATATAGGGCGCAATCCCCGTTCCCGTTGCGGCAAACACAACATTCTTGTCGGGAGCGACCTGATCGAGAGTAAACATCCCGGTGAACTTTGGCGACATCCACAGCTTGTCACCCACCTCGAGCTCGAACAGCCTTGGGGTCAGCGCGCCCGATAGCACCAACGCGACATAGAACTCGACATACTCTTTTGGGACCGATGACGATGTGATCGAGTAGGCACGTTTGATCAGTTTTCCCGTAGCGGTTGAATCGATGTCATCGTCGGCACCCTGCAATCGCGGGGCTTCAGGAGGCAGACCCAGAACGGCAAATTGCCCGGGTGTGAATGAGGGCAGGTCCCAGCCGGTGGGAACGATACGAAGAACGATGTGCTCGGGTGAGACATCGATCCGGTGCGTGAGTGTGGCGTTGAGTCTATTTTTGCTCATTGTTGTCTTCGTAAACCGATAGCTGTCCGACCGTTTGACAAGTAAACATAAAGCAATGCCGCCGCCAGATAAAAAACAAGGGCAATTATTCCTGCTGCCCGAAAACCTGCGAGCATTCCCACCGCGGTCGCCAAGACGGGTGCCAAAACCGAGGCAAAACCGTTGATACCCCATGCCCATGGAACCAGCACCGGCGCCCGCTGGTGAATCGAATGGAGCCCCAACGGCATGGGGAAGCCCATGAGAAAACCAACCGGGCCGATCAGAAGCAACGCCAGGACAATTCGCCACGTAAGGGCAAATTGCCCTCCGGCAACAATTGTAATCTCGAGCATCCATAGCACGACGGCGCCGAGTGGGACCAGCGCCAAAAGAAGACCGTGTTTTCCATGCGTTCTCCATCGTCTCCGCCGGACGGTGCGGATATCACCCGCTGTGACCGCGATGAGCCGTTGGGCGGTGAGGCTCCCAAGCCCGGAGAATAACAGAAACCCCGCGATGGTAACCGCTCCGGCGACGACTGGATCGCCGACCAGATGGATGAGCCGCGAAAGCATCACCATCTCGATCATGAGATACCCCAAACCGATGCACATAAAATAAACCGACGCAGCGAATCGGCCACTTGCTACACGGATGCCGCGGACTCCCAGCAATGGAACAATGGTGAAGAGCACACCAAAGAGCGTGATCAGCACCATAGCGGCAAGCACGAACACCAGCGACAGCTCGGTGCGAGTCAGCCATAGATCCCCAAACGCTTTCTTGAGAACACCAATCGATTCGAGTTTGCAGAAATTGTCAAAAAACGGCCGGTCATCCGTGGGAGGGCGGACATCAAAGGGCCACTTGTTCAAGAATTCCTGAGCCTCTAGAGGATTCGAAGACACGAGCATCGTGGCCGCGTGGTGAAGCCAATCGCCTGGCGCCTGTGGAGGGCCGGGGAGTTTGTCGGGGGTGTTGAGTTCGTCATCGCGAATCCCGGCAAAATAAACGGGAGTGAGTTCTCGGTTGCTGCACACCGTCCGGATGCGGTCGATTTCTTCCGACGCCCAGGGGGTTGATTTGACCATGATGCACACCGCGAGAAAATCACGCAGGACAACAACGTGTTGAGCTGGGTCCTCAATTCCCATCCGGTCCAACGCTTCGACCAATGTGGCGAGCAACTTGACATTATCGCGAGGTGGCGTTTGAACCACCCGGCACACGGACAGGATGCCACCCGGTGTGAGCCGCTCCATACATGCCGACAGGCTTTCGATCGTAACCAGGTTGTTCTGACGAAGCCCTGTTACACCACCGGTTTCAACCGCCCAGGATTCGAGCCCGGCAAGCTGAATGAGGTCGTAGCTCGCGGACGTGTGTTCGACGTAATGGCGAGGTTCAGCGACCATCGTCTCGACGTTTTCGAGATCCAGCACGCGCCCACCGTTTTCGTATGCTGCACCCCGCAGTAAATCATCGAGTTCGCGGCAGGGTTGGACCACATCGATCGCCGTGGCGCGTTGGCGAGCCGCCAGCCAGATGTTGGCGCCACCGGTTTCGCCGAGCAACAGAACGTGTGGTTCAGCGGCGACAAACGAATAAGGAATCGCCATGAGCGTGTTGTCGACCGCCGCGGCGCTACCTTCGTCCGGGACATTCAATACAGACCCCGCCCAGTGACCATCCATGAGAACCGCCAACATCGGCGGCGGGTTGGCGCCGACCGCCAAAAAAGCCAGCTCGTGAAACACGTGACCCTCATATACAGCCACAACAGCCCGCGGACCGTACGCCAACGCCGTGCGAGCGACAGACGAATCGCTTTCCACGACACGATCGACATAACTTTGATACTTGAATGGATCGACGCGTATCTGTGGGCGGTCGGCATTGAGCCACAGCGACATCAAAGCCACCGTAATGCCGGCAACGGCGATGCGATGGGGCCGCCAGTTGTTTGCATAGCCAAAGAAGCCGCAGAGCGTCACAACACCCATGACCGCACCCAACCACGCTGGTGCAACCGTGTACATCGCGAGCGGTGCGATGACCGCACCCAACGCGCTCCCGGTGAGATTCGCCGCATATACAGTCGGCAAACGCGTGCCGGCGGCGATCAGCGCGAGCCCGATCGCAGAGGCCCCAAGCAAGAACGGGACGAACAGCAGAGCCCAGTACAGAAGCCAATGCAGCGATTGCTCGACGGCCAAGGCGGGGACGAACCGTGCCTCCGCAGGGATGTGACGGAGAAGTTGAATCGACACGGGCATCGATACCGCCGTCGCCAGGATGAGCACGGCAAACGCGAGATCGACACGGCGGAGAAGCCACGACCGGCAAAACGAGAGGACAGTTCCACTCGCGCCAAAACCAAGCAGCACGATGCTGATCACCAAGAAAGCAAAGTGGTGCCAGCTCGCATACAACAGCACGCGCATCAATGAGATCTCAAAGCCAATCAAACCGCACGATACGGCAAAGGTTGGAAGTAGATACCGGGAGTGTTTAATGGCGGTGGTGGGCATCGTGATTGACGTGGCTTATTCCATTCCTCGAGAGGTCATTCTTCGTCCACCTGACCTGTCATCGGGACAAAACGGACACCCATCACCGATTCGGATTTGCGTTTCCCGTCCGTTGTTTTTTCGATCACGACCAATCTCTGCACCGAGTAGCGGTTGCCGATCGGGATCACGATTCGTCCGCCGGCCGCCAGCTGATCCCACAACGGCGACGGCAGGTGACCCGCCGCGCAGGTAACGATGATCGCGTCAAACGGAGCCGCTTCCGGCCATCCATAGTAGCCGTCTGCGTACCGGGTTTGAACACCAGTGTAACCTTGCTCTTCGAGCGTAAGCGCTGACCGCTCGGCCAGCGGTTCCAGGATCTCGATAGTATAGACATGTGGAGTGAGGTGTGCGAGGACCGCCGCCTGGTACCCGGAACCGGTTCCAATCTCGAGAACCCTTGACTTTGATGTCAGCTGGAGCAGCTCGGTCATCGCCGCAACCATATAGGGCTGGGATATCGTCTGCCCGTGGCCGATGGGAAGCGGCGTGTCGTCGTAGGCACGCGGTGCGTATTTTGACGGGACAAACACATGACGGGGCACCGCGCGCATGGCCGCGAGGACCGCCTCATCGGTAACGCCGTCACGCGTCCACCCGGGCGACGCGATCTGGTTTTTAACCATGTTGTCACGATCGCTCACGCGCTCGTTGCCTGCAGCCGCAACCGGGGGCTTCCACGATTGCGGCGCACCGGCGGCGACCGCCACGGCGGCACCGGAGAGGCATGCCATCCCCATAAAACCCGCCGCCAATATCAGACGCGCTCTCACGTCCTGCCTCCAACCAATCGACGCACCGCTATACTATAGATTACCACATTTACGATAAGAACGACCGTGCCCAATACAAATTGGATGTCCCGTGTCAGCGCCGACGGATAGATGACCGGCAGGATATAGTGCTCGATAAACCCGGTTGGATAGCCCGCCGAACCCCCGGTGCGCCGCAGCCAGTTCTCGAGCGGTGTAAGCGGACACCACCACCCCGCGAATTCGAGCAAAACACCCCAGACAAAGGCGGGGATGTGAAACCAGGCGACACGTCGCCATTTGAGGACGAGAAAACCACCAAAGAGCACAAATATGATGAAGGCGAGGTGGATCAGTACGACTGCGTCGGCGAGGAGTCGGTAAATCACGTCGGTACCTTGCCCTTTTTGGGTCGAGCGGGTCTAGCTGGCCAATTGGCAAGACGGCAAGCGGTCGAGCGGGTCTAGTTGGCCAATCGGTAAGACGGCAAGCGGTCGAGCGGGTTTAGTTGGCCAATCTAACAGTCGCCAAGCGGCCGTCCCGGTCTGCCGATGCCGGCACCGTGCGCTACCCGAGCGCGACGTCGAGTGTCATCATAACGATAAATCCCAGGATTGCCCCCATTGTGGCCGCGTCGGCGTGACCGCTCTCTTGGGCCTCGGGAATCACCTCTTCGATTACCACAAAGATCATCGCTCCGGCGGCAAACGCCAAGGCGTAGGGAAGGATGGGGCGCCACGCGATCACGGCCGCGGCGCCGATGACACCAGCCACGGGTTCGACCATCCCGGAGAGCTGCCCATACCAGAACGCTTTGAACTTTGACACGCCCTCCCGCGCAAGCGGCATCGATACCGCAAGACCCTCGGGGAAGTTCTGAATACCAATGCCTAGTGCAAGCGCCACCGCGCCGGCGACTGTGGCCGACTCCAGTCCGTGATAGGCAGCGCCAAACGCGACTCCGACGGCAAGACCCTCGGGAATGTTGTGCAGCGTGATCGCCAGAACAAGCAGTGTGGTACGCCGCCACTTGGTGTGAATACCTTCGGCCTTGTCGATCGGTGCAAACATGTGAAGATGCGGGAGCAATTGGTCGGCGAGTCGCAAAAAAAGCGCGCCAAGCAAAAAACCCGTGGCCGCCGGAAACCACTCGGGCAGAGGCCCGGTGGCGCTCATCTCGATGGCCGGTGCGAGAAGCGACCAATAACTCGCCGCGATCATCACACCCCCGGCGAATCCCAGCATGGTGTCGAGAAGCCGCCGGCTCTCTCTTTGAACAAAGAAAACCAGCCCCGCCCCTGCGGCGGTCATACCCCATGTGAACAGTGTTCCGCAGAGCGCTTGCAGGACGGGACCCAGATCGAGAAACCAGTTTGGGAGTTGCATGTCGTTATTACCGTATGGGTTAGTGCCTCGAATGCCGTGTGATCGTAGTAGTTATAAATCGGTTCGCGGCGTTACTGCAAGAGTCATTTTCCAGACCGGCCTCGTCGGCGATCTGAAAGGCGGTGGCATTTCAGGAATCCCGGCCAAACCGGGTAGCTCTTGGCTCTGTCAGGAATTCCGGCGAAAGAGAATCATCGTCAAATCATCGGGTTTGGACGGATGCCCTCCGTTGGGATGGAGCATCCGGTCTGTGGCCCGTGCCGCCAAGCTGGCCACGGCCGTTTCAAGGGGTCCCTTACGGATCCGCTCGACGATCTCATCGGTGTTGAGGTTGTCTGAGAGGCCGTCGCTGGCCAGTAGAATGGTGTCATGTCGGGCGAGCCGGGACACCGGCCCGACTTCGATGCGCATATCCGGCGCCCCGATCGAGTTGGATATCAAGTGTCGGTCTTTGTGATTCATGGCTGCGTCTTCATCCAGGAATCCGCCTTCGACCGCGTAGCCCACCGGCGAATGCGCAACCGTTCTGGTTTTGACCTTGCCGCGCTGCCCGACCACAATGATGGTGGAATCGCCGGCGTGATACGGGCGGATGCTGTCCCCGTCGATCTCGACAGCGGCCAGTGTCGTTGCCGCCCCGATGGCCATATCGATCACTGCCTGGTTGGCCATCTCGAACCCGTTGAGGATCCCCCAACGCAGCTCACGATCCTCCTCGATCGCCGTCTTGATCGCCTGCTGCAGCGTTTTCAGGGCCAAACTCGATGCCTGGTCGCCCCCCCTCGAGCCGCCCACGCCGTCGGCGACGGCGAGCACGGCCGACCCGTCTTCGAGCTTTATGACCGCGGCGGCGTCTTCGTTCTTCTCGTGGCTTTCGTCGGGGGTGCGAGCGGTATAAACGGCGGCGGTGCCAGACCCTAGGAGAACGACTTCTCCGGGACAAAGAACCTCGTTGATGAAAAGCCGGGTGTCCAGTGCTGCCTCCAGTGTAGGTGCCGGGGCGGAATGGTTCTTTGTTCTCGAATCCCTCCGATGTGACGTGATGCCGAGGGAGTTGCCCAAAAGTAGAACGGGATTGGCGGATTTTGGCAAGAAAAATGTCAACGGCGGCCACGGAGAACCGTGCGCGCAACGGTGGTTAACTCATTGAATGACTTGTTGTTGACACCCGTGGGCGCCTGTTGTACCATAGTGGGCCGTGGTGAGTGGCGGACGGGTTCAATACGGCCCCGGTGCTGCGGGTTGGCGGCGCGCAGACATCTGATCAATTCCCAAAAAGAGGAGACGGTATGGAGATCGCGGTGGATTTCGCGGGGGGGAAAAAGGTCAACGCCGAGTTCAAGCAATTCAAGTTGGAGACCGACCAGTCGGTCAAGGGCGGCGGCGGCGGGACGGCCCCCGAACCGTTCGATCTTTTTCTTGCATCGATCGGGACCTGTGCCGGTTACTACGTGCTAGATTTTTGCGCGAGTCGAGATATATCTACCGACGGGATACGACTGCGAATGAAGACCGAGCGCGACGAAAAGAAAAAGATGTTGGGGAAAATCACGATTGCGATCCAACTTCCAGCGGATTTTCCCGTAAAGTACAAAGAGGCCGTCGTCCGCGCTGCGGAAGCGTGTAGTGTAAAGAAGCACATTTTTGCCCCCCCAGAATTCGAGATCCACGCCGTGGATGTTTAGCAGGTCATATTCGGAATACCTCCAACAAACGGACCGCATAAATGATTGAAGTCACCGATCTTTGGAAAACCTTCAAGCTGTCCCGCGAGCAGAAAAAACAAACCAACGGCCCAACGACGACACGCCGCAACGGCAACGTCGACGCCGTTGCCGGTGTGAGCTTCACCTGTCAGCCCGGCCGGATCTTCTCGCTTCTCGGACCCAACGGGGCCGGCAAGACAACGACGCTGCGTATGATCGCTACCCTGCTCAAACCGACATCAGGTTCGATCAAGGTTGCAGGGTATGATGCGGTCAAGAGCCCGCGTGAAGTGCAGCGGCGTCTGGGTTTTTTGACCGGTAGCACAAAGCTCTACGACCGGCTCAATCCAAATGAACTGGTCAAGTACTACGCCGATCTGCACGGAATGGATAACGACACATTTGCCAAACGGCGGGACGAGCTGTTTACGCTGCTCGACATGCACGAGTTTGCAAAGCGGCGGATCGGAAAGCTGTCGTCGGGGATGAAACAAAAGGTGTCGATCGTACGAACGATGATCCACGATCCCGAGATCGTTGTTTTCGATGAGCCCACCGTGGGGCTCGATGTGGTCACGGCAAAAAACATCATCGAGCTCATACGCGCATGCAAACAGCAAGGTAAAACCGTCATCTTTTCGACGCACATCATGGGTGAGGTGAGTCTTTTGAGCGACGACCTCGCCATCATTCACAACGGCAGAGTCATATTCAGCGGAAGCTACGACGAGTTTCGCGGTCAGATGCAGAGAGAGTCGCTCGAAGAAGAGTTCATTCGGCTTCTCGAGGGGGTGCGGCAGTGAAAACCATTCTCATCATCTTCAGAAAAGAGCTCATCGATTCGGTCAGGGACCGCCGCACGTTGATAGCGATGATCGTCGTGCCGCTGTTTCTGTTTCCTCTCCTGATCAGCATCTCGTCAAACATGCTGATCTCGCAGGCCCGAAAAGCCCAGCAGAAGACGCTCAAAATCGCCGTCCTCCCCGATGCCGGTGCGGACGGTAGTGCAGCGGTATTCAGACAAACGCTTGCCGAGCGGGATGATGTAACCATCATCGAAGGCATCGGTGAAGACGAGGGCAAGACGCTGGTGCGTTCGGACAGTCTCGATGCCGTTATTGTTTTCGATCCCGACTTTGACCGTATGGTGACGGATCTCGAGCCGGGTGTGATCACCATGTACTACAAGTCGACCGAGAGCTCCGAGATCGAGGAGGGACGTGTACGGCGGCTTCTCGGCGGGCTCGAGGACGAGTTGAGGGCGAAGCGTTTCGAGGCGCTCGAACTGGATCTGGCGATCATCGACACCGTGGAGATCAACGAACGCAACCTTGCCTCCACCAAAGAACGCCTCGCCCAGGAGATTGGCGGATTGCTTCCCTATCTTATTATTATATTTTGTTTTATGGGAAGTATGTACCCGGCGATCGACCTCGCAGCGGGCGAAAAGGAACGCGGCACGCTTGAGACGCTGCTCACCTCACCAGCGGGCCGTATGGAAATCTTGCTGGGCAAATTTGGCGTCGTCGTGCTGACCGGGCTGTTGACCGCGGTGGTGTCGATTTTCGGTATGTATCTGGGGATCAGGTTGAGCAACGAGATCCCGCCCGAAATACTAAGCGCGATCCTCAACATGCTCGAGCTCCACTCGGTCCTATTGTTGTTGTCGCTGCTGCTTCCCCTAACGGTATTTTTTGCCGCGGTCCTTTTGTCGTTATCACTTTTTGCCAAATCGTTCAAAGAAGCCCAAAGCATTATCAACCCGTTGATGATCGTTATTATCGTCCCTGCGTTCATCGGGTTGATGCCGGGTATTGAGCTCGACACGCGGACGGCATTGATCCCGATTTTGAATGTATCGTTGGCCACCAAGGCCATCATCGCCGGTACCATCACGCCGGCGATCCTGGCCGAAGTCTATTTGTCGCTCATCGCGTTGGCCGCGGTGAGCCTGTTCTACTGCAAATGGGTTTTTGGTCGTGAAAGCACGATCTTCCGCGGTACGTGATCCACTCTCGAGGATCCGGACATCGAGTAAATGGGGTAACTCATAATGGTCGAACACGGTCTTCTTGGCATTCGTTTTTTTACCTACGAGATCTTTGACACCTATCGCAACGTGACCAACGTCGTTACCTCGCGTCACCGAGGGCGGAGCAAGCCGCCGTATGCGTCGTTCAACCTTGCGTTTCATGTTGGCGATGACCCAAACGCGGTACTGGACAACCGCGCCACCGCGGCACAACTGTTGGGCTTCGAACCTGAGGAGTTCACTATCGCACGGCAGGTGCACGGAACAAATGTGGCCGTCGTTGGCTCGAGAGATCGCGGGCGCGGCGCGGTTGTCGAGGATGACGCATGGCCGGATACGGACGCAATGATCACCCGTGCTCCGGACACGCCGTTGGCCGTGCTGGTTGCCGATTGCGTGGCGGTGTCGCTGTTCGACCCGTCGCACAATGCAGTCGCCATTGCTCATGCCGGCTGGGCGGGCACGTGCAAACGTATCGTCCAAAAAACCATCCAGAAGATGACCGAGCATTTCGACACACGCCCGGCGGAGCTCGTTGCCGGAGTCAGCCCCTCTATCGGCGCCTGTCACTACCCAATTGGCCAGGACGTTGTCGACGCGTTCGACACCGAGTTCGGTCCCATCCACACCGGTGAATTCATCGATATCCAGAACGACGGACAGGCCACGCTCGATCTATGGGCCTGCAACCGCGGGCAGCTCATCGACGCGGGTGTCCGCGAGGACAATATCGAAGTCGCCGGTGTCTGTACGGTCTGTCAAAACGATCTGTTTTTCTCGCATCGTGCCGAGGCCGGGCAAACCGGCCGTTTTGCAGGGATTATCATGCTCAACTCCTCGAGCCCCCGGGCCTATTAGTCAACCTGGGTCCGCCGCCTCCTTTTTGTCGTGGTTAAATATCTACGCAAATTGTTCCTCAACAAATGGTTACAAAATGGTCAAATCTCGCTTGACAGCGGCAACGGGGATCACTGATATAGAATAAGAATTCCTATTCGAGTATCGCAGATCCCAGTGTCGCTTTTGCGTGGTGGTGATGCGGTCGGATCGAATTGCACATTTCTCTTAATCAAAGTGGATTAGCCGTCCTGTCGATTGGCTGTGGTTGGCCGCGACCGGGATGTGCAGACACCCGGGTGGTTGATCGTTGACGTGACAAGCGTGGACGCAGCTCCCCACCTCGGTTACGAAGTGAAAAAACGATCGTCGACATAAGGGATATAAAATAAATCAGTATAATTAGAATAAGAACGCTAGTTCTAATAAATCATGACTAGATCATATCGAAGGCGTCGTGACCAAAACAGTCAATGGACTGCGGTGACGCCCCCCCGGCAAGAACGCAGCCGGGAAACCATGGGGCGCATCATCGGGGCGGTGCGGGAGCTGCTGGCGGGGAGAAACTTCGACGAGATCTCGATCAACGATATTGTCAAACAGGCGCGGACATCGGTTGGCGCCTTTTACGCGCGGTTTACCGACAAAGAATCGTTGCTCGAATACCTTGGCGGAATGGTTGTTGAGGAGGTGGCGTTGGCGGAAACGATCCTGGCCTCGCAGCGTGAATGGCGCGAGAAACCATTGGAAAAGATTGTAGAGGAAGAGGTTGGCCGGCTGGTGAGCGTTCATCGAAACCACCGCGGTGTGCTGAGAGCCGTGGTGCTGCGGTCGATGAGACCGGGACCGTCGGTTGGGCTGGCAAATGCGTTGGCGGCGGCGGGCCCGCTCGCAGCTGTGGTCGAAGCCGTCAAAGAGAGACGGGGCGAGATAAACCATTCCAACCCGGAGATCGCCTTGGCGTTGGGTTTTGGAATGGTGGTCAGCTCGCTGCGGGAGCGGATCTTGTTCCCGGAATTGATCGGGTCGTCTGCGGTTGACGTCCCGATAACCGACGCGGCGCTGGTCGCGGAGCTGACGCGGTCTTTGACCGATTTCCTGGGGGTGAATACCTCCGGGGCGGGTGGGTAACCTGAATCAGTGGTTAGCCCACTACAAAAGGTGATATGCTCGATAACAAAAGGCAGCGGTAGAGCGCGCCACCGCCGCTCGAATCAATCAACCAACCAATCAGGAGAATGCGGTCGTTATGACACGAACCCCCGGTGCGGCGTTTTTTGAGGAGCAGCCGCTTCGCAACAACAAGTTGTTTTTCTTGGCGTTCGTTAGTGGTGTGGGGATGATCGTGTTTTTCGCCTACGCGATGTACAAACAACTCGTCGTGGGTGAACCCTTTGGCGACCGGCCGATGGGAGACACCGGACTGCTCGTGTTTGGGTCGCTGTATATTCTTCTTGGCATCGCGTTGCTCTATTTGTACTTTGCCGGCCGACTGGTCACTGAAGTGCGCTCGGAGGGGTTGTTTATCCGTTATGTTCCGTTTCACCGGGCCTTCACCCAGATTCCTCTCGATGGGGTGACGAGCTGTGAGGCCAGGACGTACAAACCCATTCGGGAGTACGGCGGGTGGGGGATCCGGCGGGGTCTCGGGAAAAAAGCTTACAACGTCTCTGGAAATCAGGGAGTTGAGCTGCAGTTCGAAGACGGCAGCAAATTGCTTATCGGATCCAACAAGGCCAGCCAACTGGCCGCGGCCCTCGAGTCGATCATTCACTAGAGCAGCAGGCCGGTCGGGGAGTCAACCTATCCATGGCTATCAAGCTTCCTGAATCAATGGCGCCGCACCTTCGTATCGGCACCTGCTCGTGGAAGTATGATTCGTGGAAGGGGCTCTACTACGACCCCGCCAGGAGGTACCGGGCCGATGACTATCTCGCCGATTACGCGAAGCATCTCAACTCGGTCGAGATCGATCAGTGGTTCTGGAGTTTATTTCCCGGCGGGCTCAGGCTTCCCGAAACGCAAACCGTGGAAAACTATGCGGCCAGCGTACCCGACGATTTTTTGTTTAGTGTCAAGGCGCCCAATTCGATTACACTGACGCACTACTATTCCAGACAGCCCAAACGTCACGAGGCATTTGCCGGCAAGCCAAACAAACACTTCCTCAGCGTCGAGCTTCTCGACCGGTTTCTCGAACGTCTGGCTCCGTTGGGCAAGAAGCTGGGGCCGATCATGTTTCAGTTCGAGTATCTCAATAAGAAGAAAATGCCCTCGAGGGATGTATTTCTCGATCGATTCGCCAAATTCATTACGGCGGCGCCAAAAGGCTTTCAATACGCCATCGAATCGCGGAATCCAAACTATTATTCGCCCATTTTTTTCGAAGTGCTCGAGGAACACCATGTGGGTTTTGTATATCTCGACGGGTACTACATGCCGCCGATTGGCGAGGTTTTTGACAAATTCCAACCCGCCACCGCGGAGCACTGTGTGGTGAGACTTCACGGCGGCGACCGGATCGAGATAGAGAAGGCCACCGGCGAAATCTGGAACCAGATCGTCGCGCCAAAGCCGGATGGGCTCGCCGCCGCGGCACGGATTGCCGGGGCGAACAGCGAACGCGGGATCAACACCTTTGTCAATGTCAACAATCACTACGAGGGAAGTGCCCCGTTGACCATCCAACGATTTCTCGATGTTTTGCAGACCGGCATTGACTCGGAGCCGCCAGGCCCAAGCAAGAAGGATGTGTGAATCCCTTGGTCGATTTTAATAAGTACCGCGTGTTGACATTCGACTGTTACGGAACGCTCATCGATTGGGAAAGCGGGATTCTCGCCGCGATCCGGCCGGTTCTTGCACAGCATGGCCTGGACCCGAGCGACCGCGATATCCTGGAAACCTATGCGCCAATCGAAGCGAAACACGAGGAAGGCGAGCATCTCAGTTACAGACTGATTCTCCGGATGGTGATGGCGGAGATGAGTTTGAGGTTCGCGTTTGACGCGTCACCCAAAGAGCTGGATTGTTTATCCGCTGCGCTTCCAAACTGGAAACCGTTTCCCGATACGGTGGCCGCGCTCAAAAAACTCAAATCACGATACAAGCTCGCGGTCATTTCCAATATTGACGATGATCTGTTCGAGGCCACTGCGCGACGTCTCGAGGTTCCACTGGATTGGGTGATTACCGCGCAACAGGCTGGGGCGTACAAGCCGTCGGGCAAGGTGTTCGCGTTCGCTCTGGACAAAATCGGTCTCCCGCGCGAACAGATATTGCACGTTGCCCAAAGCGTCTATCATGACATCATACCGGCGCGGGATGCCGGGCTCGATACGGTATGGGTCAATCGAAGAGCTGGTTTGAAGGGTTCGGGCGCGACGTTGGCCGCGTCGGCCACACCCGACGTCGTGGTGACCGATCTCGAATCGCTTGTGGATCAAATCTTTGCCCAATAGGACCGCATCCCACCAACGACACCCGCGCGGCGCGGACAGCTCCGTGACCAGCATCTGATCACTCAAAACCCCGCTGCATGGCCATCCTTTCGTGATTCGGATGCGCCAAAATAGACACCTTTATCCGCGTCATAAAGGATTGCCTGGTATCCGCCAAACGAGCCGATGCTAAAGCCGACCCTGTGCCCCATGTTTCTAAGCCCGCGGATTGACTCGTAAGGTATGCCCGTTTCGAGATACACGGTACCGCCGTCGGTCATCCGCTCACCCGTTGGTTGTGAGGAGCCACCATGGCGGATTCGCGGCGCGTCACCCGCCTCCTGGAGCGTCATGCCAAAATCGATCATGTTGACCACGATTTGCGCGTGCCCTTGCGGCTGCATCGAGCCGCCCATGACACCAAAGCTCATAAACGGTTTTCCATTTTTTGTTATGAATGCCGGGATGATGGTGTGAAAGGGGCGCTTGCCCGGCTCGTACGAATTAAAGCGGCCTGGTTCGAGATCGAAAAGCTCGCCCCGATCCTGGAAGATAAACCCCAATCCGTCGGGCGAGAGACCAGTTCCCATACCTCGATAGTTGCTCTGGATCAGCGAGACCATCATACCGTTTTTGTCGGCGACGGTCAGATAGATGGTGTCGCCACTGTCGAGTCTCGCGTCGCCCGCTTCATAGCTTTGGGCCGCGCGGTTGGGTTCGATCAGCCCGCGCCGCGCCGCGGCGTATTTTTTTGAAATAAGCACCTCGACCGGGATGTCGTTGAACGCGGGATCCGCATAATACTTCGCGCGGTCTTCGAAGGCGAGCTTTTTGGCTTCCACAAATGTGTGGATGTACTCGGCGCCGCCAAATCCCATCGCAGCGATGTCATACCCTTCGAGGATATTGAGAATCTGAAGTGCCGCGATACCTTGTCCGTTGGGTGGGAGCTCCCAAACATCATAGCCCCGGTAGTTGGTCGAAACGGTTTGAACCCACTCCGATTCGTGCGCCGCCATGTCAGTGTATGACAGGTAACCGCCCTCGCGTGCCATAAACGCGTCGATGGTCCGTGCGATGTCACCTTTGTAAAACGCGTCGCGGCCACGTTTGGCTATTGCCTCGTACGTGTCCGCGAGTTTGGGGTTTTTGAAAATCTCACCTTTGCGCGGCGCGCGGCCGTTTGGCATAAAGGTCTCGCGGAATCCCGCATACTCTTCGAGGATGGGACAACTGAGCTGCCAGTAATAGGCGATGAGCTCGGTCAACGGGAAACCATCGCGCGCGTATTGGATCGCCGGCTCGAGAATCTCCGTCATGCGAAGCTTGCCAAAACGGTCGTGCAACTCGAACCATCCGTCGACACAACCGGGAACGGTTACGGGAAGCGGCCCGCGCGGCGGAATCTTTTCCAAACCTTTTTCACGAAACACATCGATGGTGAGAGATTTGGGCGACCTACCGCTTGCGTTTAACCCGT
>CP070631.1:1742864-1744374 GCA_020356045.1 Candidatus Latescibacterota bacterium | reverse complement strand
TTATTGTGAACCGCTGTATTCTACGAGCGCGTTCTGCCAACGATATTCGGTGTTATCGTTTATGGCGGCGAATACTCCCGGAGCCAATTGGAGATTAGCGCCCTACGGCAAGTTTTTGCCGCCGCCGAGTTGGTATCCGCCGGCCCGGCAACGTAAGTTTACATTCCAAGGCGATCGTGATAAGGTAACTAGACATGACGAGCTTCCCGAATCACTTAGGAGTCGGGTAATCGAATTACCGCAATTCAATCAAGCTTCAGTGTCCCCGCTCCGGTTTTCTTTCAGGAAGTTCTGTCCAAAACGAACTCATCAAGGGGGGAAGCATGGCATTTGGAGTTTTACGAACGATCGGTTTTTTGACGGCGATCCTGCTGGCGCTGTTTCTGGTAGGATGCAGCGAAGACGATGATAACTGTCAACCGGTGCAGCCTGGAGATCCGCCGGTATTGGTGGTGTCACCCGATTCTCTCGTTATACTGGACTCCGACCCAAACGCGTCGTTGTTTATGTCCACGAATCCACCGGGAAGCGTCACCTGGCAAGTGTCATCAAAGCCGAATTGGATCCAGGTGAATCCGGACAGCGGATTGGTTGGAGAATCTATCATCGAAATCGAAGTCTCAGCCGACAACACCGGTCTGCAACCATCCACTTACATAGGAAAAATCGAAATCATCTCCACGGGTGGGGAAGGGGAAGTCGGTGTGGCATTTGGGGTAAACCCTCACCCGATCGCATCGTTATCCGTTAGCTCTCTCGAGTTCAACAGCTCTTCGACCGAGACGAGTTTCGAGCTTTCGAATACCGGCACCGGATTGCTTCAATGGACGATCAGTGCGTCGGAAAACTGGCTGACATTTGTCCCGGCATCCGGGAATTTGTCCGCTGGTTCCAGCGTGTCCATAACGGCCAGAGTGAACCGCAGCGGGATGGATGTGGGGTCATACACAGCCACGGTTACTGTCGAGTCCAACTCAGATGGCGGTGACGTAGATATGCCCGCCTCGATGGATGTCCCGGCATCACCGTTGCTCGAGGTGTCCACGTCGGCGGTGTTTTTGGACTACTTCGTTGATACGGATCAGTTCACAATTCGAAACGTGGGTAACGCACCATTTTCCTGGAATGGCTCGGCGGATGAGACCTTTGTGACACTCGATCAAACGTCGGGCACGATCAATGGAGGCGATTCGGTCGTCGTAACCGCCTCAGCGGTCAGAACCGGACTGGGTACGGGGTCGTACGGTGCGACCATAACCATCGACACCGACGCATCACAATCAGAAAACATTGCAGTGACTCTCAACAACTATGAGGATGCGTTGTGGGCACTGGACTACCGAGTGGTTGACTCCGAGTTCGATCGCAACGCGGATGTGATCGTCACGGTGTCGTCCAGCCCAAATCGTCTGCACAAGCTCGAACCCGAGACCAGAGCTGTTCAGAGTGTCGAGCTGAGTCTCACACCAGCCTGTGTGTCTATACGTCCGGACGGCGCATATGCCGCTGT
>CP070631.1:1740869-1742764 GCA_020356045.1 Candidatus Latescibacterota bacterium | reverse complement strand
TGAAGATGCTGCTGCCAGAGCGCCCATCGTACTAGTTGATATTTTCAAGAATCTTCTTCTTGATAGCGATGCCATTGTCAGCTCCTTTTGAACTTCACCCGAAAAACGATCCGGTGAAAACAGGCACATCGTCGGCCGGGGCGGATACCGGATATTCGCTCACTATCATACAACGGAATGCCTGGGCCGTTGCGCTCTCGGGCGTGACGTCCCGGGCACGGGACTAGTATGTCCTGCATGGGGGGGTAGGCGTCTATTCCACTTTGGTGTTACTGACTTCGGATTAAACTGGCCGCTGTCAAAGCGCTCGAACGGCGAAGCCGACGCGGACACGGTCGGAACGCGGCAGGGCGCCACCGTCTCGGCGGCGCGACGGTTCTAAATATCTTGCTGAATTATGAGGGACTCCTAACCCATTGATGACGCACGACATAAGCGCAGGATCAGAAATTGAAGCGTATACCAAATTCCGGACCACCAACGCGCGCGTCCCAACGAAAATCCTTGGAGCCGACGGTGCCTGAGTAATTGACGTCTAACATGCTAAAACCCAGCGATAGAGAAGCCAACTTGCTGATTCGGCAGGTTACGCCGATATAGAACGACCAGGAAAACTTCGACCCCAACCCGAATCCACCTACATGAGAATCCTTATGACAGCTCAAAAGGCAAGGTAAAGGCCGGCCCCTAGGCCGCTGAAATCGAACTCGACCTCCTGGGTGACACCGTCCTCCGTGTATTTGACCCGTTCAAAATTGTAAGAAACCCCCGCCTGTATGCCCACCGTGCGGTTGAACATGAATCGACCGGCAACCACGGTGCGGATGGCGGCCGCCTGCGAGTCGCCGATCGGCAGATACACGAAATCCACCAGGTTCTGGACGAACCAGCGCCGCGCAATTTGAAAATTGAGTATCGCGCCTACCAGAGGGAAGAATGCGACGAAATCAGTCCCATCACTGATTTCACCGCTGTAGGGATCCTGGTTGACCACAAGGTCTCCATTGATCGAGAAGGCGGCATTCAAGTCGAAGATGTGGACTCCCAGCTTCCCGAGAACCAGTGTACGCTCGTCTCTGAAAAACATGTAAGCATAGCCGATATCTACAAAGTTGTAGTTCATTGTCGCAGTAGTCTGGGCGTCGATGGCCACAGTGTCTCTACCGGTATCTAAAGACCCTTGGAGAAGCCGACGCTCAGACGAGCGGCGCAGGCTCACGTATTCTCCCACGAGGTAGTGGCGTTCGGCGATCCGCAACTGCGCAATGAAATTCGCCACGATTTCGGTTGTGGGCAGATCGAGCTGTCCCTCCAGATGGACAAAAACGCGCTCGTTGCTGGTCTGATCGTCGTACTTGTAGCTGGAATTGAAGCGGACAAAAAAAGCACCGGCCGAGATCACAAGGCGCTTGTCCATGCTGAACTGGGCGAGGTTCATCGGCTCCTGGCCTGCGGCGGGGGGCGCGACGATGCCGATCATCAAAAGGAGAAGCACGAGTAACAAGGGCATTCGGTACCAGTTCGGCGCGGGCCGGCGCATCGGTTGGAACATAACGCAGACACCTCCTTGGCAAATTCTACGCATGCCCTGGCAATCTCGCAAGCCCGGAAGACTCATGGCTTGAGCACGTCCGGGCAGCGGGAGGCCACAACGAGGTGACCGGGCGGTGTTTCGAACGCTTCGTCTTATTCGTGGGCATCCGGCACAACGTCCTCAGGTGCAACCCAGCAGTATCCAAAAAGACAGCACGCGAGCAGGGGCAGTTCTATACCATTCTAGGTGGACCGGCGCTGCGTCTCAGTTCTGATCATTCACAGTGGCCAAAGTTCTCTTCGCCAGGGCAATACCGCCTAACATCCCGGCCTGGTCTCCCAGTGCAGGTGGCACTACATAG
>CP070631.1:1737782-1740769 GCA_020356045.1 Candidatus Latescibacterota bacterium | reverse complement strand
GAGGTCGTTCGGGATATCACATCGCGCTATGCCGTCGACGGAATCCATCTCGATTATGTGAGATATCCAGGCGTTGATTTTGACTACAGCAAGGCGCAGCGGACGGCGTTTGCGCTCCGATATGGCGTCGATCCGCTTTGGAGTGATCGGGTAGACATAAACGCCGAGGAGGACATCCTCGGCGCAGGGGCGGCATCGCTGATCGACAGTCTCTACACCCATTGGAGAGTTGCCCAGGTTGACTCGTTGGTCGAGGCGGTTCGAGCCGTGACCAACGGAATAGCGTTGTCGGCTGCGGTGATACCCGAGTCTGAGACCGCTCGTATCGGCAAGGGACAGGATTGGGTGGGATGGGTGCACCGGCGAATGGTCGATTTTGTGGTACCCATGGCGTACACGTATGAGCCAGACGAACTTGCGACCTTGGTGACGACGATCCGGCGCACGGTAGGCGCCGGATACTTTTTGATGGGTCTACCGGTTTTTGATGGCCGCGAGCGATATCTTGGCTACTCGGTTTCGCTTCTCCGTCGTGAGGACATTCTGGGATACGCCTTGTTCTCATACAACGAGCTCGAGAAGGAACCGTTTTCGATCCAGTTCCTCGAACGGGTGTTTCTTGGAGAAGACAGCGACGGGGAGAATGCCGGTGACCCCGATTCGCTCGACGACGACAACAATTAATTGCCGCAATCTGACTATACCCCCTTGACATCCTCTCGATATTGTATTATTATAATAATATGAATATATGCATCTATAGTACTGGCAACAGAATAGGCGGATCCCGAGGGCCATGGAGTCTTTGAAAAGCATCATACCGATCGCTCTCGGGATCGCCGGCTATTTGATCCTGGTGGTTTGGGTGCTGCCCAGACTCGGGTTCCGAACCTGAGCGAGCGACGCCTGTAGCCGCCCGGTCGGGCCGGATCCAGACAGAGAGCGAAAAAATGCGGAGCGCGACGCGCAATGAAATCAATAGACAGTGATAAGTTCCAGGTTGCGGCAAATCTTTTGAAGGCGTTGTCTCATCCGCTTCGTTTAGAGATCGTGTGTGGTCTGCGGCACCAGCCATGCACTCAAACGTTCATTGCGGACACCCTGGATCTGCCGCAGTCGACCGTGGCGCAGCATCTAAAGGTGCTACGCTCGGAAGGACTGGTCAGGGCGGACCGCCGCGGTGTCGAAGTGGTGTTTTCGTTGGCCGATCCGCAGTTGATGGAAATTCTCGATTCGCTGTGTTCAAAAGAAAACCAGCCGGCGTACAGCCGTTATACATGGGAGGAGCTCGCGACGTTGGAGCGCGCAAGACGGTCCAACGGTATTAGGTAGTCCGCTATTGCACAACGGACCTTTCGCAGACCGTTTGGCGGAGATCGCGTGAGAGCACGAAGGAAGGTGAACCAAATTGCCCCTCTACGAATACAAATGCGATAAATGTCAGATCGTGTTTTCGGAGTTGAGATCGATGGCCGAACGCGAAGAGCCGATCGCGTGTCCGGATTGTGGCGGCGCCGGCGAGATCGTGTTTAGTACATTTGCCCAGGGTGGACAAACAGTTTCTGAGACTGGAACATGCCCGATGCCGGGCGGCGGCGGTGCACCGTGCGCAGGCCCGACTTGAGGCATTTAGAATTGTCCGCGGCGTGACCGCGGATCGAGTTATCTGGCGCTATCTCAGGGGAACGGAGCGAGGCGGTTGTCACAACCGCCCGCTCTTTTTTTTGCCGCTGACGCGATCGAGTGCGTTGCGGAGTGACACGATGTTGGTTATCATCTGACGGGGCGACAGGCTATTCCTGGACCATTTTTACGAAGGGGTGAGGTGAGTGACACGTCTTGCCAAAAAATTCATTTGCTCCACGTTGCTCGCGATACTCATGGCGATGCCGGCACTTGCCGACAAAAACACGCCGCCGTTCAGCGATTTTTTGAGGGACAATATGGGGCTCAGCGACACGGAAATAGCGAACCTCGCAGCGGGCAAATTGCTCGTAAACGTGTTTGATGTCGAAGACAACCGCGAATTGCTTCTATGCGGAGTCGCAAAGGTTGATGTGCCGAGCGAATTCGCTCTGGCGAACCTCGAGAGTCTCGTGGCACATCGCCACGAGAATGGTGTATTGCAGATCGAGAGATTCAGTTCGCCCCCGTCGGTCGCAGATATTGAAGAATTTGAGCTTCCAGACGAGGATATAAAGGATCTAAAAAAAGCCAAGAGGGGGAAAAGCAACGTCAAGATCACCGAAAGGTTCCTCAAACAAATCGAGACCGAGATCGACTGGACGGGTGACTACACCGCGGATGTCAACCGCATTTACCGCGAGATGCTGGTGCGGAGAGTGACAGACTATCTTGGCGGTGGGCTCGACAGCCTCAAACCCTACGTAGACAAAGATCCCCCGCAAACGGTTCGCGATGGGATGAGAAACATCCTTGGACGATCGTCGGCACTGTATGAACACGTGCCGGAGTTTGCGACCTATCTTGACAGCTATCCGAATGGCGAGCTCGAGGGGGCAGCCGATCTGCTCTACTGCGTATACGAAGATTTTGGCATGAAACCCACGTTGAGCACCCGGCACGTCTCGTTTTATCAGCCTACGCAGAGCTACAGCGCCAACTTCATGCTGGCTGAGATCAACATCTATTCGAGTCACTATTTTCAGGCGATGTATTCGATGACTACCTTCTTGGAGGCCGATCTTCATGGCGAAGATAAATCGTCGTACGTGATTTTGATTCAGCGCTTCTGGTTCGACAAAGAATTGAAAGGAATGAAACGAAGATCGGCGGAAGGCCGTTTGAGCAACGCGATGGAGGAATCGTTTTCGCGGCAGCGTGACCGCCTCGTGGCATCCTACAAAAACCAATAGTGGTTATGGCATTACCGGCAAAAATTCAACTGCGTCGCGCCCGTGAGCCGAAGTTATCGCTGGCGCGATCCGTGATCGTGAGTCTGATGGCGGTGTTGACGGTTTGGGGGT
>CP070631.1:1734137-1737682 GCA_020356045.1 Candidatus Latescibacterota bacterium | reverse complement strand
GGAGTAATAAATCAACGACTTACAGCATTTATTATGTATGTCGGTTAAACCTCCTCAGCCCGGCGGCGCGGGCCTCACCGTTCCACGAACGCAAAAAGGGGAGCCTCGGTACAGGCTCCCCTTTGGTGTCACACCGACGATGCTCCGGTCACGTGGTGTACTCGTCGATGTCTTGTTTAACACTACCGAAGATTACTTCTTGTCCTCATCGATGATCTCGTAGTCGGCGTCGACGACCTTCGAACCCTCGCCACCCGGACCTTCCGACGCACCGGCATCTCCACCTGGACCACTCTGGGCTCCTGCACCCATGTCAGAACCCGCACCCGCACCGGCACCCGCGGCCTGTTCGGCTGAGGCACTTTGGTAGAGACGCTGGGCGACATCTTGCCAGATGGTGTTCAAACCCTCGGTCGCATTCTTGATGTCGTCGACGTTCTCGGTTTTGAGCGCGACGCGAATGTCTTCGATTCCCTTCTCGAGCTTTTGGACATCACCGGGATCCAGTTTGTCTTTATACTCCTTGAGGTTTTTCTCGGTCTGATAGATCATCGCGTCAGCCTGGTTACGGGCATCGATCACCGCACGTTTTTGCTGGTCCTCGTCCTTCATCTTTTCGGCGTCTTTGACCATGCGATCGATCTCGGCCTCGCTCAAACCGCTCGATGCCTTGATCACGATCTTTTGTTCTTTACCCGTGCCCTTGTCCTTGGCGGCCACGTTCATGATGCCATCTGCATCGATGTCAAAAGTCACCTCGATCTGTGGAATACCGCGTGGTGCAGGCGGAATCCCCGCCAGCTGAAAACGACCGATGGTCTTGTTGTCGACGGCCATCTCGCGTTCACCCTGGAGCACATGGATATCGACCGCCGTCTGACCATCCGCCGCGGTCGAAAAGATCTCGCTCTTCCGGGTCGGGATCGTGGTGTTCCGAGCGATCAACCGAGTAAACACGCTGCCAAGGGTTTCGATCCCCAGCGACAACGGTGTCACATCGAGGAGCAGCACGTCTTTGACATCTCCACCCAACACACCCGCCTGGATAGCCGCACCGACAGCGACAACCTCATCGGGGTTGATACCCTTGTGCGGCTCCTTGCCAAACAGCTCTTTGACTTTTTCCTGAACCATCGGCACACGAGTCGATCCACCAACGAGAATGACCTCGTCGACCTCACCGGTTTTGAGACCGGCGTCCTCGAGAGCGCGTTTGCACGGACCGAGCGTCCGCTCGACCAAATCTTCGACTAGCGACTCAAGCTTGGCGCGTGTAATGGTCGTGTTCAAGTGCTTTGGACCCGATGCATCCGCGGTCACGAACGGCAAATTGATATCGGTTTGCGTACGTGTCGACAGCTCGCATTTGGCTTTTTCCGCCGCTTCCTTTAACCGTTGAAGCGCGATGGCGTCTTTGCTCAAATCGATTCCCTGTTCTTTTTTGAACTCGTCGACCAGAAAATTGATCACGCGCTGGTCAAAGTCGTCACCACCGAGGTGTGTGTCACCGTTGGTGGCCTTAACCTCGAACACACCTTCGCCAAGCTCGAGAATCGAGATATCAAAGGTCCCACCACCGAGGTCAAACACCGCGATGGTCTCTTCCTTTTTCTTCTCCATGCCATAGGCCAGCGATGCGGCTGTCGGCTCGTTGATAATCCGTTTGACATTGAGGCCTGCGATCTGGCCCGCATCCTTGGTCGCCTGACGCTGGCTGTCATTGAAATACGCGGGCACAGTGATCACCGCATCGGTCACCGTCTCGCCAAGGTACGCCTCGGCGGCTTCTTTGAGATACTGGAGAACCATCGCCGAAATCTCTGGCGGGCTGTAGTTTTTGCCCTGGAGTTTTACCCTGGCATCGCCATTCTCCGCCTCGACGACTTCGAACGGTACCTCCTCGATCTCCTGACCAACTTCGGCCTTTTTGCGCCCCATGAAGCGTTTGATCGAGTACACCGTGTTCTCGGGGTTGGTAATCGCTTGCCGTTTGGCGATCTGGCCCACGAGCTTTTCGCCTTCTTTGGTAAAGGCCACCACCGATGGCGTCGTGCGTCCACCGTCCGGGTTGGGGATAACTTTGGGTTCCCCACCCTCGATAACGGCCACACACGAGTTGGTGGTGCCCAGGTCGATTCCGATTGTTTTTGCCATACGAATCACGTCTCCTTTTTTGTGTTGAAACTGGCCGCCGCCGCGGCGCCGCGTATCTGAGTCGCGCTCGCCCAACGACCTTCATGATTGTCTTTCTAAAAAACGACCGAGCGTAGCTCGACACCTTGAACCTAATCAATTCGCATGCCACGATTCTGAAATCCCATAATTGTATTATTATCAGCGGATTACGGAATGAGGGTCAAACACGGTTTTCCGGAAGCAGCCTAATTGGCAGGCAGGCTGTCAGAGTGACAGGCTGATTTTGTCAGTCTTGGTTTTCTTCTTGTTCTTCGAGGAGCCCCATGAGGAGCTGCAGACCCACACGGAAATCCGGATCCCTTGCCTCCCCATCGCTGTCCTCGAGAACAAAAACGGTGTGTGGCGTCCTGGAGAGCACGGCGACCCGCTGCCAACGGTCATCGGATAGCTGGATCCCGCTCCTGACGCAGGTCTCCAAAAACAGTGCCCAATCGTCTAGAAACTCCGTGGGTGGCAGATCGCCCTTTCCCACTGTGGGCAGTTTTAGCTGATTCTGACGGGCAATTTCGTTGATTTGCTTTATAAAGTTGGTGTCATCCATGCGTTGCATTGGTCCCCCTTCTTTACCTTAAATACGGAGGAATTCCTGAAAAGTTCGATCCCGTAAGTGATTACGAACTAGCAAAATAAAGATTGACATCGATCAACCACGTATACTATTTTTCCGGTATCAGGGCTGTTGCGAGGTTCTTTTGCCCCAGTACTTACTCGACTTTTTGGATCCAACCCTCCAAGAAGAAGTACAACCCCTGACACCCCTCGTAGCGGCCCTCTTTATGTCCTCATCGATCGCTCGTGATTTCCTCCGAATAATTGACCCACGATGAGTCTTTGGTATGCGTCAAACGCATAGTGAAGATTTTACGCCGTCACCAGTTTCACACAATATTGGGTCTCTCACGCGTTAAATCTAGCGCAACTTTCTTCGGCTATTAGATTATCTACCGAGAAAACGACCCGGCAACCTACTGGTCATCGACTGAATTGGTCTTTGAGGATTTGGCGAAGCGTGGTTGATTGGTTGAGCTCTGGCTTTTCCACGACCAGATCGAGAAGCTCCCCGAGGATCCGGCCGATCTCGGGACCGGGCCCCACCCCCAACACGTCCATCACATCCGACCCATCGACCGCCAGATCCGCAATCTTAAACGCCCTTGACTCGCGCCGCTCGCGTTCGATGCGCTCGCGCAGCTCTTCGAGCGGCCCGAGCTCATCCGTCTTGTCGCGTGACCGACAATCTGCTTGCCGGAGGAGAAACAGATCCTCGAGGCCCGTCTCCCCCACGCGGCGGATAAACCGCCGCACCGTCGCCCGTGTCCACCCGGGACGGTAGAAAAACATGTGGTGGT
>CP070631.1:1731245-1734037 GCA_020356045.1 Candidatus Latescibacterota bacterium | reverse complement strand
TTCGTATGTTTTGACGGGCCCGGTATCGTTTACCCCCGTAGCCCAGTAAGGCACAGCCGACAGAAAACCCACAACCAGCATGATCACCGCTCCCAAGGCGAGCTTTTGGCCGCTGAAAAACGATTTTCGTCCCGTGTTAACCGTGGTTTCAGCTCGCATACATGCGAACACACAAAACAGCAACGCCATCGACCAGCCGCACGCCCAAAACAAGAATCGCAGGGCAAGTATACCGGCGTTTTTGAAACCCTGTGCCGGTGTGTGGTCGTGGGTACCCGAAAATATCGTTCCGAATCCGAACTCGATTTCACCCAGCCCTTTGTGGGCTTGATATCCGGTCACGAACGGGTCCCCGGTGACCTGTTGGTTATAGAGTAGAAAGAACCCACAGAAGACAAGAAACGTTAGTGTGGCGGACACCAGCGCACGCCGCCGCCCTCGCCGCACCACCGCCCAGGCCAGTATTAAACCGGGAAAGATCGCAAGCGTAATCCCGGTCCACGGACGAGTGATCACGGCGAGACCAAAACCAAGACCGGCGAGAATCCCCCGCCACGCGCCGTCACGGTTCCAAACCACGAGCGATCCCAATGCTGCGAGCCCCAGCGCGAACGCAGCAGACGAATGGCTAAGCAGGGTGCTGCCGGTTAACAAAAAAAGCGGCGACGTGACCAGAAGGAGCACGCCGAGCAGAGCCCACTTGCGACCGACAAATCTCGCAAGTAGGACTCCCAGCAGCAGCGTGTTGCACACGCCAAGCCAAATCGGCATCATCCGGGGGACGCCGACAAGCAGTCCCGGTGTAAGCAGCAGTGGATGCCCCGGTGGGTACTGGCCAAACCATCGTCCGTTTCGGGTCACAACAAAACCATTCTCCAAAAACTCCGGCATCGGAGCCGCGGGCACCGCCGCCCGACCCTTCAATAGAACTTCACCCTGGAAGACATAGGCGTATTCGTCCGCTGTCACCACCTGCCCGCCGAGAACACCCCACGACAAAAACGCAATTGCCCCGGCGACCCATACACAGGCAACGGCCAGCAAAATTTTGAACGGAACATGCGGCTCGTCGATACGTTTGACTGCATTGCTTACCCAAGGGGTTGCTCCCCAGGTCAACAGCAAGAGCACCGGGATGCTGCCGACCAAGTACCGGGTAAAGAAGGCAATCTCTCCAGGGGCGGGATGGAGAAACCATTCGTACCAATAGCTATGCGGTGGAAAAGGTGGGAGGGCGGAGTTGGCCCATGCTCGAAGCAGCCACAGACCCGCCAGGCCCGCGAGAAAGGCTAACAAGCGCGTGCGCCGTATCGTCATCAGGTCCACTGATTCAGTGTTCGATGTGACCGCGTGCGGTTCCAGTATTTGGACAAAGGGTCCCCGTCTGCGGGGACAGAAAAGGTTGCAGGCGACCGACTGAGACCCATCGAGGTCACATCAACGACGACAAATTTACCGCCAGTATGTTGGCAACTGTGCCTGGAGTGTCTCGGGTTATTGTTGATCCGCGATATCGATATGCATGTAGATGCGAAGGGAAGCCGCCATGCCGCAGCATCGTTCCGACACAAACGGCGATCCTTCATTTGTCAACGCTTACCGCCGAGTATATCACAAACCGGGTGGGCTGTCTATTTTGGCATCAAGGCCCCTAAAACCACATCGACATAAAGAGCCCGGCCATCGAATCATCGCTCGATAGCCGGGCGTTGACTGAGTCGTACGAATTAGACGATTTACTTTAGAAGAACGATTTTGATATTCGTCGTTTTTCCATCCGCAGCGAGCCGCACAAAATAGATACCCGATGCCACCGGATTGTCCGCATTGTCGATACCATCCCACGTGGTGTTGTGAACACCGGCGGCCTCAAATCCGTTGACAAGCGTTCGTACCAGGCGTCCCTTCACGTCGTATATCGCCATGCGGATATCTTGCGCCTCGGTCACGACGTATCGGATGGTCGTGCTCGGGTTGAACGGATTCGGGTAGCTCGACAGCAGTGGGGCGTCGGCAATCTGCGGCGCATCGTCGTCACCAACACCGGTGAGCACGTCGAGCCAGCCGATGTCGCTAAAGTGCGGCAACGTGAGATCGACATCCGATGACAGGTTGCCGTTGATCGCCGGCTCCATGAGCAGGTTTGGGAGTGCCGATACGTCCCAGTGGGAAATCGACGACCCGCCCTGGTAGGGATTGGGAGCGTACAACTTGACCCGGCCGTTGGCATCGGCGCCCGCCAGCTGGTTCGGGTCGAGGTGCAGCGTGATATTGACACCGGAGCCCAATTCGGCCTTGATGGCATTACCGTCGTCCAGTGTGATGCTGACAACCGGGATCACAACGCTGGGGTCCGACCCGCCGAGCGTGATCGGCGTGCCACCGGCCACATTGTTGGCGATGACGACGGCGATCGCACCGGCCGTCTGCGCCGCCAGCGCCTTGCTCACAAACGTGCAAGACCCCCGGTCGATCAGCGCGATGTTTCCGGAGATGGCGCCGCCGTTGATAAGCGGTTCGCAGGCATCGGTCGTGGTGCCGGTGCCATCGTCCACCAACACGAGGTCACCGGTTACACCGGTTTCGGTCAACGAAGGTCCAAACGCAGCCGTGCCGACCGCGATTGTCGGCGGCAGCGACGGTGGGCTGTTCACGGTCATGATTGGCTGCCCGCCGAGGTAATCACCCGAAAGCGCCGTGGCGGCGGGTCCGTCCCAAACAACATTCCCGGTATTCACGGCGGAGGCGGCGCGTTGTCCATTGTTCATTTGATCCCAGTTGAGCCCGCTGGA
>CP070631.1:1715106-1731145 GCA_020356045.1 Candidatus Latescibacterota bacterium | reverse complement strand
GGGTTGAAAGTGCCAGACGTGGCCTGGCACGATCGGGTTGAAAGTGCCAGACGTGGCCTGGCACGATCGGGTTGAAAGTGCCAGACGTGGCCTGGCACGATCGGGTTGAAAGTGCCAGACGTGGCCGGGCGCGATCAGATTAGAAGCGCCAGACCCGGCCGGCGAAGGCATGGTAATTGCGATACTTGGGAGTCGACCTCGACGCTGTTGCTCCTGAGATTCATGCAAAGGTAAGGCCATGGTCAAGGCCAACTTGAGATTCGCCCCTGCGATTCGTGGAAACACCCGCGGACTAGCCGCCCTGATCGTTATTCTCCTTCTCGCATCGTGCACAAGCGCACCGCGCTACCGGTCCGGACCGGCCGGAAGTTCGACAGATTTCGGCCCCCGGGACGCCGACCGGAAAGAAATCGTCCAGTACGCAAAATCCTTTATCGGTACACCCTACAGGTATGGCGGAGAAGGCCGCGGCGGCGTCGATTGCTCGGGGCTGGTAATAGCGGTCTATCGAGAGTTCGACATCCGGTTGCCGCGTTCTTCACGCGATCAAAGCCGTTCGGGACAACAGGTGAGCCGGTCGGATATACGTCCAGCCGATCTGGTGTTCTTCAAAACCTCGGGGCGACAGTCCGTATCGCATGTGGGGATCTATATTGGCGGTGGAAAATTTGTGCATGCATCCACCAGTGCGCAAAAGGTGCGGGTCGATGCGCTAAACGATGACTACTTTCGCCGCCGCTACCAGGGCGCCCGCCGGGTTGTCAGCGGCTGACCGGGCTGCTAACCACTGGTGAGCTCAGCGATCGTTTCCGCAAGAAGCTCATTGAATGTGTCGGGATCCTCGAGCATCAGAAAATGCCCTCGCCGCTTCATGTACTTCACATCGAAAGATTCCGTGTGAGCCGCATTTGATTCCACGTTGGTCGGAAACATATCCGAGTTGATGCAGCGGATGGGAACCTCTATGTCTTTTAATGTCTCTACTGGTTTGTAGTTCAACAGATTTTTCATTGCGCCAATGCCGACCCTGGGTGGCGCCGACGACATGTCTTCGGCGATTTCGTTGACGAGATTGGTGTCGGCGTCGGCCGGGAACATCATTTTAACAAACCCACTGGTCGTCGTGGCGAAGTCCATCGTGAACCCGACAATAAACTGTTGTTTTTGCGCATCCGAGTATTCCCGTTCGAAATCCTGAAATGTATCGACGCCGATAATGCCGATCACACGACCAGGCATAAGACGCGCCGCCTCCATGATCACCGGTCCTCCCATCGAGTGTCCGATAAGGATTACTCTATCGAGATCGAGTGTGTCGATCACCGCAGACACATCGGCTGCGAACAATTCTAACGTCCAGTCTTCACGTTCGAGCCCCGAGTCCCCGTGCCCGGCGAGATCGATAGTGACCACCTTATGGCGTTCGACGAAATAGGGAACCTGGTTTTTCCAGTAGTTGCGGTCGCAGCACCAGCAGTGAACGAAAACCAAAGCGGGATCGCCACCCCCTTGGACTAGATAACGGATCGGCACGCCGTCCGAGGAGGACACTTCGCGCGCCGTTTCGGTGGCGTACCCAAGAAAAATCAGACTGAAGGACAACACGGCCATCGAACACAACAACACATTTCGTTTCATCAAGACCTCCTAAATCACCGGTGAAATACCAAACGTCAATGCGAACAGACTCGCCGGACCGTTATCGGCGGTCGCCAGCCTTGTCGCCTTGTACCTGTGCGCGATGAATCGTTCATCAACCACGATCAATCACCTCCTCGAGTTTGAACATCTCGTCAGTCGAACATCCGAAATACGCCGCGATCTTCAACGCCAGCGGCAGGCTCGGGATATACTTTCCCCGTTCGATCGAAATGATCGTTTGCCTCGACACACCCACAGCCCGACCCAGATCCTCCTGGGTGAGCTTGGCGCCACGGCGGTACTCGCGTACTTTGTTGAGGATCGTGTCACTCATAGTGACGAACGACCGCCTCCAGGATCAGGGCAAGCACGCTGATCCCCAGCGAGATCCCCAGCAGGAGCCCCTGGAGAAAATTGACTTTGGGAATCGCGTCGGTACCCGGCCTTTGGAATAGCACGGACAACCCCAGACAAATCACCGACAGCGGAATGAGGAGCTTCCTGTTCTCAATCACTTGAATTGCCTCCATTTGCTCGTGCTCGCCGGGTGGGGCACCCGGGTGCTCAGTGCCATAAAAGTAAAGCGGACTTTACATTTCTACGTAGACGTTCCCGGCTGCTTTTGTCAAGCTCACTTTACATTTTGCCAAACGGATTCCGGCGTTGTCTGTCGTGGACACTAAATGCCGCGTGATAAATTTGTCAAGCCTGCTTTACATTTTTTCATGGTGTCGTTGCCGGGTCGAGCCGCCGCATAACCGGCATTTGACGGCGCTCTGACCGCCGACCTCGTTGTCGACCGATTGTCCTTGACACCTTCACCGCTTTATGTTCCACTCATTCAGGACGTTCAGAAATATTTGTAATTAGAATAATTACATAAGGATACGCATGGAAAAAACTCAACAGCAGACGGACAACCCCATGGACATCTTTGTCAGGGGTTGGGGCCGCATGGGCGTGTCCTGGGGCGTAGGAAAGGTGATGGCCGAGATACAAGCCCTGCTCTTCATGAGTCCCCGGCCGCTCAACCTCGACGAGATGTCCGCGCGGCTCAAGACCAGCCGAAGCAACATCAGCCTCAACGTACGGGCACTTCAAGACCTGGGCGTCGTGCGAAAAATTATAATCCAGGGTGACCGTAGGGACTACTACACCGCGGAGACCGAGGTCGGTAGAGTGGCCAGGAGGCTGGCAGCGGTAAAAAAGAAACGAGAGCTCGATCCCGCGCTCGACATCATTTCAAAGACCATCGCCGCGGCGGACACCGCGGGAGACAACGGCAATCCAGGCGGCAATCTCGATTCAATCCACACGGAGCGTCTCCTCAAACTCAAAGAACTGATGGAGCGGATTGGAGAGATCTTCGACACGTTTATCGACGATGGACAGCCAACGCGGAGCAACGTGGGAACCCGAGAACCATAGAGGTTTTGACCCGATGCTTACCGAACTCAAGAAATACGAGTTGATGAAGTCCGCGATCGACCGATGCAACGGCAGGGTGCTCGAAGTTCTGGAATCGAGCAACGTCCGCGAGGCCAAAATTGCTGCTGAGAGTTTTAAGAATGGGGGCAAACGGCTTCGCCCCGCACTGATGATTCTGTCATCTCTCGCCCCGACTGGAGCCCCCCTGGACTCGATCGACGATCCGCTGATTGACCTCGCCGCCGCGGTCGAGCTAACGCACCTGGCGACACTGTTCCACGACGACGTCATCGATGAAGTCGAAACAAGACGAAACCAACTCAGCGCGCGAGCCAAATATGGCAATCACACCTCAGTTCTTGCCGGTGACTTTGTGCTCGCAGAAGCTCTGCTGCTCGTCCAGCGGAGCGGGCTACAGCACGCCATGCACGAGTTTTTGCGCACGATTCGCGTTCTCGTTCAGGGCGAAAGCCGGGAGACAAATCACAAGTTTGATTTTGATATGAACGAGGCCGTTTATTTCGAAATCATATCCGAGAAAAGCGCCTCGCTGTTTTCACTGAGCTGCAAGGTTGGCGGAATGAGCCGCCGCTCCGAATATTCGGATCTTCTTGGACATTTTGGCTGGAATCTTGGAATGGCATTTCAGATGATCGACGATCTAGACGACATGCTCGACCTTCCCCGCGGCATGGTCGATTGCGATCTGAAGAATGGCTATATCGCGCTCCCCGTCATCCACACGATCACCAACCTTACGGACGGCCACCGTCAAGGACTGGTCGACGTCATACAAACCGGTAAATTCACGCCCGATGACGAAAGGCAAATCGTTCTGCTATGCAAGGAAAACGGCGGTTTCGACCACGCCGCCGGCGAGATCAATAAGCACCTCGACCGGGCGGGTGAAGCGCTCGATCGATTTGAATCGGACGGCGATGCGAAGAAGCTGCTGGGTTCGGTCGTGCTCGATCTCAAGACGTACGCCGCAGTGCAGATTGAAGGATTCAGAGAGTTTACCGGATCGCCAGCCTAGGGCCCGCCGTTATGGCCATCACACAGGCACTTCGAGTTTGCCCGTCAACGTGACCTCGATTCCCCATCGTCATCGTTTGCTGTCGTTTCGGTATCTCCTGTTTTTTCAACGCTTTTGTCAGACACGGCACGCGGTGTCCCATCGTTTTGCCGGCTGAGAAACGCCATGTCGTTCTCCTCGAGACGCTCGCTTCGTGCCCGGAAATATATGAGTGCACCCGCGACCACCAGCACCAACGGCCAAAACCGAACCAGCGGCGTGATCGTCCGAGACCCAAGACGACCGCTTGTGGCCAGCAACCCGACCACCCCCGTGATCACGATGACCAACCCAGCAATGAGCGCGGGCAACGGACGATCGCCGGTTGCAGCCAGGGCGAGAGAGGAAATCCCGGTGATAAGAAAGAACATCGGCCATAGCGATCTCATACTGCTCCAGCCGAGAATTCCCGTGGAAAACAAGAATAGAAATAGGCTCAACCCCGTGACCAGCAAACCGAAGAAGAGTTGTCCAGGGCCGCGCCGCGTCACATGGATTTTTAACAGAAAAACTCCGAGAAGCAATGGGAAAGCCGGCCAGACCGCCTCCCATCCAAACCACAAGAGCCCATTGTTCACCAGGAGGAACAACACCCCCAACCCACCGATAAATATCCCAAGCCATTCCTGATTGCGTTTGCGAAGCATGTGGCGTCACCTTTCAGTTTGACAACCCATTTTGGATCGGCTGCCAGTAAATTGCAAGATAATCCCGGATACAGTCTTTGAGAAGGGGTTGTCAGCCGCGTGGAAATTAAATATACTCCCCCTGCGTTTCATTGTCGCGACAGGATGCCAGCCATGGGAACATACAGCGGCCGGCTCCGACACTCCCCAGAAAAGGATAGTTACACGATATGATCGGAGATAAAGTCATACCCAAACCCCATCACACGGCCGCCGCGGAAGGCGTCTTCGCGCTCCTCAAGGACAAGGTCCGGGACAAACGGGTGGCTATAACCGTGGCTGGCGAATCCGGGGCTGGAAAATCTGAAATTGCCGTCGAGCTCGCCCGATTGTTTGAGGCAGAAGACCTGCGGCCGCTCATTTTCCAGCAGGATGACTATTTTTTTCTTCCCCCAAAAACCAACGCCGCAACGCGAAAGAAAGACATCAAGCACGTCGGCCTTGGTGAGGTCAACCTCGCGCTTCTCGACGAGCACACGAGGCTTTTCAAGTTCGCCCCCGGTGACAAGATTGAAAAGCCGCTGGTCATTTTTGAAGAGGACCGCATATCGAGGGAAACCGTGACGCCCGCCGATTACGACTTGTTGATCGCCGAAGGTACCTATACCACGCTCCTCTCCCACGGTGATTTCCATGTGTTCATAGATAGGAACTTCGAAGAGACGTTGGCCCACCGGAAAGCCCGCAAGCGGGACACGCTAGATGAGTTCTCAGAGCGCATACTGGAGATCGAGCACGGGATCATTTCCAAGCACAAACGCATGGCGGAAATCGTTGTCAACAACGATTACTCGGTCACATGGGTCGACACGTAAACAGCAAAGCGAAGGACAGGACACCATGTCGAAATTGAAACGAATCTGCATGCTCAGCGTACACGGGTACTTCGACCCCGTGCCGGTGCTCGGCGCGACTGACACCGGCGGCCAAGTGACCTACGTTATCGAGCTGTCCAAGGCGCTTGCCGAGCTCGGCATCAAGGTCGACATCTATACCCGGCGGTTTGGCGGACGCTCGGAAGTCGATGCCGTCAACGACGACGTACGGGTAATTCGAATTCCGTGCGGAAGCGATGAGTTTATCCGCAAAGAAGATCTATTTCCACATCTGGATGAATTCGTCAACAATATGGAAGCGTACATCCGCAAAAACGAACTTACCTATGATCTGTTTCACTCGCATTATTGGGACGCAGGCTATTCGGGAATGAACCTCGCGGAACGTTTTGGGCTGCCGTTTATTTACACGGCACATTCGCTCGGGGCGTGGAAAAAAGAACAGATGGGGGGCGATCCCGAAGAGATGGAGAAGCTATTCAAATTCACCGAGCGCATCCACTGGGAAAACATCATTTTCCGCAAAGCGACAGCGCAAACGGTGACGACACTCGACGGGAAGGAAACCTACAAACGGCTCTACGATTTTGAGAGCGACGACCTCGTCATCATCCCGCCCGGAGTCGACGTGCGGAGATTCCGTCCCACACCTACGGAGTTTTCCAGTGGGATCGAAACACCGGAAAGCTACATATTCGCTCTCAGCCGGATCGACTCCAACAAGGGAATCGATTACTTGATCAAGGCGTTTGCCCTGGTGAGGAAAAAGAGCAATGCCGTCCTGTTGATCGGAGGCGGCTCGAAGAACCCAAAGGAACACGAGATCGATGTTAAGAACAACCTGCTGCAACTCGTAGACTCGCTCGATTTGCGGGATCGCGTGACGTTTACAGGGTATGTTCGAGACGAAGACCTCGATACCTATTACCGAAACGCGCGCGTGTTTGTGCTGCCGTCAAAGTACGAACCGTTTGGCATGACGGTCCTCGAGGCGATGGCCTGCAATACACCGGTTGTCGCCACCGGCTACGGCGGTTTGCGTCATGTGCTCACAGACCGCCGGGACAGCCTGCTCGTCGATCCGTCGAACACCGAGGAGCTGGCGTCCGCAATCATCGAGGTGCTGACCGACGAGATGCTGGCGGCAAAACTCAGCGAGGTTGGCCTGAGGCTGATCGAGCGGCGATTCTCATGGCAGAGCATCGCCAGGCAAACTGTATCATTTTATGAGAAATACGTTTAGTGCGAGAAGTCGCCAATCCGAAAAGGCTTTGACTTATCGTATTTATTCTTTTAAGGTTGTCCCGTCGGATGTGCTGAAGAAGCCCATCCGGCGATTTGCACGATGACAAAACTTGGTCCAGCGAGTTTCCTGCCATTGCCGAAAAGGAGGGTGCAATGACAAACCGATTCCCGTCAACCCGGTGGATGCCCACCTCATTGGTGATCGCGATGATCACTGTCGTTACGATTGGAGTCACCGGTATGAGCTATGGAACGGCGAACGCGGGTGAAAATCCCGTTGTAGTGATGCAGACATCGTTTGGTGCTATCACCATCGAACTCTATCCCGAAAAAGCTCCCAAAACGGTCGAGAACTTTCTCTGGTACGTGGACAAAAAGTTTTACAACGGACTGATATTTCACCGTGTGATCGCCAACTTTATGATTCAGGGTGGCGGATTTACGCCGGAGATGAATAAGAAACAACCCAACCCACCGATCAAGAACGAGGCGAACAACGGACTGTCAAATGAAAAGGGTACCATCGCGATGGCCCGGACAGGCGAGCCGCACAGCGCCACGGCACAGTTCTTTATCAACGTTAAGGATAACAAGGGGCTCGATTTCAAATCGGAGACACCGCAGGGCTGGGGCTATTGCGTATTTGGAAAGGTGATCGATGGCATGGACGTCGTTGAAGAAATCCGTCAGGTGAAGACGACCAGCAAACAGGGACATCAGGACGTTCCCGAGGTTCCCGTAGTGATCGAAAAGGTGTATTTGAAAGAGGCGGCAGCCGCAACGAAGAAGACCAAAAAGACCGAGGGTTAAATCCGCGTCTGCCACCAACAATCAAGAAGGAATGCAGAACCCGCCGTTCGAACAATCGGACGGCGGGTCTTTACGATTTGATCAATTCGAGGAACTGGTCTTCGTCCATGACACGGATGCCAAGCTTCTGAGCTTTGGCGAGCTTTGACCCCGCCTTTTCGCCGGCCACAACGATGGTGGTTTTGCTGCTTACGCTTCTGGTGGCCTTGGCGCCCCGCCTCTTTACCTCGGCTTCCGCTTCCTCACGTGTCATGCGGGTAAGCGTGCCGGTGAACACAAATGTTTCGCCGGCGAGCTGTTCGGTCCGATCGGTTTCCGCGGTCTCGTAGCGCAGCCCACTTCGGATCAGCCGGTCGAGCGTGGCTCGGTTGTGTATGTCGCCAAAAAACCGCACGACTTCTCGCGCGATCACTGGCCCCACGCCATAGAGACCCGCGAGCTCCTCCTCAGTCGCGTCACGAAGCGCGTCGATCGTGGAATAGCGTTCTGCGAGGATCTCGGCCACGGTGATCCCCACGTTTCGAACGCCCAGCGCAAATATAAACCGTGTCAGCGTGGTGGTTTTTGATTCTTCGATCGCACGAATCACGTTTTCAGCCGATTTTTCCGCCATGCGTTCGAGCGGTTCGAGATCGCCCGCGGTGAGTTCGAAGAGGTCGGCGGGGTTTTTTGCCAGCCCCGCGTCCACCAGCTGGGCAACGAGCTTTTCTCCCATCCCCTCGATGTCCAAGGCATCCCTCGACGCGAAATGCCGTATCCGTTCCTTGACCTGCGCTTCGCATTCCAGGTTCGGGCACCGGGTCACCGCTTCCCCTTCTTCCCGGACCGCGGGGGTCCCGCACACGGGGCAAGTCCTTGGCATTTTGAAGCGCTTTTCTTTGCCGACACGCAACTCGGGTATGGGTGAGACTACTTCGGGAATCACATCACCGGCGCGACGAATAAAAACCCAATCACCGATAAGTATCCCTTTCTTCTCGATTTCATCCTCGTTGTGAAGCGTCGCATTGGAAACAACCACACCGCCAACGGGGACGGGCTCCAGACGCGCCACGGGGGTAAGCGCTCCTGTACGCCCCACCTGGATGTCGATACCCAGAATTCGAGTACGTTCTTGCTGAGCCGGAAACTTCCACGCCACCGCCCACCGCGGCGACCGCGCCCGGTTGCCCGCCTCGTGTTGATGGCCAAAGTCGTTGAGCTTTATGACAACGCCGTCGATCTCAAAGGGAAGGTTTTCTCTGTTTTCCAGAAGCTCGGTATAGTACGACACGACTTCTTCGGATCCCGGGCAGCGCTTGGCGTACAAGCCGGCAGGAAGTCCCCAATCCTTTGCCGCAACAAGGAATTCCCACTGCGACGACACCTGGCCCGCGGGCTCGATACCACCAAGGCCGTACACGGCGAACTTGAGAGGCCGAGATGCGGTGACCCGCGAATCGAGTTGCTTCAACGAGCCTGCGGTAAGATTGCGGGGGTTGGCGTATACCTTCTCGCCAAGCTCCGATTGTTGTTTGTTCAACCGGTCGAAGTCCTTTTTCCCCATAAATATCTCGCCGCGGATATTGAGGTAGGCAGGCGGTTTTTTACCTCTGAGCCTGAGCGGGATTGGCCGTACCGTTTTGATGTTTACTGTGATATCCTCACCACTCGTGCCGTCTCCTCGTGTTGCGCCCTGTACGAGGACCCCGTCGCGGTAAATCACCTCTACCGCGACGCCATCGACTTTGGGTTCGCAGACATAGTCGCGGCCACCGGCCTCACCGATCTCGCGGATCAGACGTTCGCGCCACTCGACAAACTCGGCCTCGTCCATGGCGTTCTCGAGCGAGAGCATCGGCGTCTCCCGCGTGATCACCCGGAAGCCCGTCTGCGGCTCCGCACCGACCTTCTGCGTTGGCGAATCGCTGGTGACAAGATCAGGGTGCCTGTTCTCCAGCTCGACAAGACGGCGAAACATGCGGTCGTACTCCGCATCGGAGATCAATGGATCGCCGAGCACATAGTATCGGTGGTTGTGACGACGGATCTCGTCCCGCAAATTCTCGATTTCCTTGGCGTCCGCCCGCTTTGGAGCCATCGATCCTCCTGTCATCCCGTTTGCCGACCGGCACGTCTCGTCCACCGACGGGCGTGGACAGGTTCGATAGTATCAAAACGGACCCGGCTTGTGTAGGTGTCGTTTTGCTCGACAGGTGCTGACATCTCCGTTCCGCACGCGCTGGTTTCGGTCTTGCAAACCGACGGTGTATCTGTTACGACCAATAAAGCGTTTGACGGTGAAATGGCCACCGGTCCCACCCCGCTTTTCTCAAACGCGTAGTGCTCACAACGATCGGAAAATGCCATCCAGTACAATTCGCGAACAAACGCGGGCGCCGAATCGACACCCCGTCTCGGAGAGCTCGAAAGGCTTGGCCCCGACGGGCGAGAAGTTCTCGTGCTCGGAGCGGATACACCGGGTTTTGACACTCTTCCCCGCGACCGAAAAATATTTGCGTATTATCTCTACCGAGCCGCTATCGCCGGAAACGACATATTATTCAAACAAAATCACCGTGACGCCTTTGAAATCAAACAACTGTTCGAGACGCTCTACTATCACTCCAACGGGATGGCGTCTGATCTCAGAAACGCGGTTCACGACTATCTCAAATTCCTGTGGATCCACCACGGACACTATCACCACTACACACACACAAAGTTTGTTCCGTTCTTACTTTCCCGGGATGGACTGAGGGCCGCAGCCCATCATGCTGCCGCCAACGGGGCAGCGATTCCGGCGCGCCGGGGTGAAACCATCGAGGAGCTGCTCTCACGCCTCGACCGTACTATTTTTGACCCCGACCACGAACCCGTGCAAACCAACCAATCCGAGGGTGTTGACATTGTCGCCGAGAGCGCGGTCAATTTCTGGGATCGCGGTATCACGCAACGCGACATCGACGCCCTTCCCAAGAAATGGCAGCACAAGCTCAACGTGCGCTTTGCCCGGCGCGACGGTAAAGTCGTCCCCGAAATCTACCGGATCGGCGGGCTCTACGGGGAGGATCTGAAGACCGTCAGCCATTTCCTTTTGTCGGCGCTTCCGTATTCGGAAGATGATAATCAGCGACAATCGATACGGTTTTTGCTGGACCATTATAAAACCGGCGATGAGGAGCTGTTCCGCCAACACAGCATCAGTTGGCTCAGATCCAATCCGGTCGTCGACTATTTGAATGGCTTCATCGAGCAATACCTCGACCCGCGCGGGATCATCGGGAACTTCGAGGCGAACGTGAGCTATGCAGCCGACGCCACACTGGTAAACGCGATCGCAAAGAACGCGCTCTATTTCGAGGAGAGGATGCCATGGCCCGATAAATTCAAGCGCTCTTCGATCGCAATGCCGGTGGCCAAGGTGGTAAATGTCATCGTGGAAACGGGAGACGCAGGACCGGTGTCCCCCGCCGCATACAACCTGCCAAACTACAATGACATCAGGCGTGATCACGGCAGCAAGAATGTCGTACTGTTCAACATCGAAAACACGCGGTCGCAGAAACTCCTCGAGAAATTGGTCAACGAGTTTTATTTGCCCGAGTACCGCGACAATGTGTTCAAATACGCTCACACCAAAGTCCGTCCTCTCAAAGTCTATTTGCACGAAGTGATCGGTCACGGCTCTGGGCAACCTGATCCCACGATGAAGACGGACCCTCGAACCGCACTGGGCCGAGTATACTCCGCGCTCGAGGAATGCCGTGCCGACGTAGTCGCGCTCTATCACATGTCGGACCCCAAACTAATCGAGATCGGCGCATTCGACGAGGACGAACAGGAGGCAATTGTGGAGACCGCCTATGTGAGCCAGACTCAGGGCTGGCTCACCCGGTACGATCATGTGGTGGGACTGCAGGTCAGAGAGGCACACAATCGCGGCAATCAGCTCATCCTCATGTACCTGGTCGATAACGGCGGAGATCCCAACCGCGATTTTGGGCTCGACGTGATCGAGCGTGACGGCAACTTCTACGTCAAAGTCTGGGACATCGGCAAGGTTAGACGGGGCCTTGGCGAGCTGCTGGGCAAGCTACAGCTATTCAAATCCACCGGCGATTACGCCGGGGCCGCCGCGTTGTTCGACCGGTTCGGGACCCACGTCAATCCGGACTGGCACAGGAATATGCTCGATCGCCTGGAAGCGCTCAACATCCCCAAAATGAAAGCCTTTGTTTTTCCACGGCTGGAACCGGTGTTCGCGGACGGGCAAATGGTCGATGTGCTCGCGCATCACGACGAAGATTTGACGAAACAGCAGCTTCGCTTTAGTCGGCTGCAGGGCTCCACCGACATCAACGCCGGCTGACCAGCGCCCAAGCCGCCGGGCACCTGGTTACACGAGCTTTTCCTCGTGAAGATAGTTTCTCAACGCTTTGAGGTGTTCCCACGTGTTCGCTTTTTTTCTCGGATCCCGCAAAAGAAACGCCGGGTTGTACATCACCATTAATTGAACCCCAGGAAACCGCGGAAGCGTGAAAAACTTGCCGGCCTCCTTCTCCATTTTGATGTCGGACCGCGACGGATCCACCCATTTTACCGCTACGGCTCCGAGGAGCATAATGACACGTGGCGCGACCAGCTCGATCTGTTTGACCAAAAATGGGAAACAGGCGTCGACCTCGTCCTTGGTTGGCGAACGATCAGTCTCCGGCATACAGCGAACCACGTTTGTGATCAACACGTGCTCATTCGGGTCGAGGTCGATGGATTTGAGCATTTTGTCGAGGAGTTCACCTGCACGGCCGACAAACGGTTTGCCCACGCGATCCTCGTTGACACCCGGGCGTTCACTGACGATTAGAATCGGCGCCGACGGGTTGCCGCGGTCAATGACTATGTTCGTTCGGCTGTGACAGAGCGTGCAGCGACTGCAGTCGTATGCGGCGAGCTTGGATTTGTAGTCCGCGTAGGAAACTGCTGCGAGTATTTGGTTGAGCTCGGTATCGAAGAGATCGATTTGCATCGCGATGCCCCCTTTGGGAATCGGCGCTTGCAGTAGTGCCGCGTTCCCGCTACACTACCACACATGATTTTCTATCAAATCAATGCTGGTGGCGACAGAAATTTTGCCTATTTGATGGCCGACGGAGACGGTGGCAAGGCGGCGTTGTTCGACCCGCCCGCAGATAGTTCGCGTTACACATCGTTGATCGAAAAACACAATTTGGAAGTCGCCTATATCGTCGCCACACACGGGCACGGTGATCACACATGGGGTATTCCCGATGCCGTAAAAACCACCGGCGGCAAGGTCGTCGCCTTCAAAAACAGTCGCCTCGACGCTGAGATCCGCGTTGACGACGGCGACTCCCTCGAGCTGGGATCATTGGCGCTCTCCATCATCTACACCCCGGGGCACACCGATGACTCAATTTGTATCCTGGGAGGCAAAAAATTGGTGACCGGTGACACGCTGTTTGTGGGCAAGGTCGGCGGCACCGATTTTGGCGACGGCGCGCGAAAGGAATACGACAGTCTGCACAACAAACTCATGACGCTCGACGATGATGTGGAGGTGTATCCTGGGCACGACTATGGGCTGGCACCCGCATCGACGATTGGGAACGAGCGAAAAACCAACCCGTTTATCCTCCGTGAATCGTTTGAGTCATTTGTCGAGCTCAAACGCAACTGGCTCCAGTACAAGCGCGACCACGGCATCCCGTAACCTTCTACCCTGCCCCAGCCGGCCGCCCGAACGAACTTCAGCGCGCAACACCTCGAGACCCCGTCACGGGGCATGCAACTTGCAAGTTAGGCCCGCTGAAACCCTTAATCTTATTGTCCTTAAATGACTTAAGACGGGCGGTGAGTCCGATGAGCGACCATTTTCACTCCACTTCGGCAAGAATCCGTGCACTCAAGACCTCGATCGTTTCGCTCCTCGAGAGCGAGCGCGAAACAGGGGTCCCCATGGATAAGGTTAACCAAAGCAAAGACTTACTTGTCGAAGCCTATCAGAAATTCCTCAACGACGGTGCATCGCGGCTGCTCAAAGAAACCTTTGCTGGGTCGGAGGAATTTATCCACGTCATCGAGGAAGCCTATGCCGATTGGCGCGATGTCGACAACGCCTTTCAGGAAACGCTCGCCATGGCCTATCAAGGCGTTGTTTCCCGGCAAAATCTTCTTCTCGATGACATCCACAACGAGTTGAGAACACGCGTCGGCGATCCAACGGCCGCGTTCTACTCCCGGGTTCATTTGCGTTGGCAGCGGCATCTCGACTCGCACCCGTGGGACGCTCATCTCACAAACACGCTAAGACACGCGGATGCCGAACGTCTCTACACCAGCCTGGACTCGCTCGTCCACGGTGATAACTTCGATGTCGAGGATGCCGTTGAGACATTGGCGGGTCCCCTGCGTTACGCGTTCGCCAATTACCTCGAGAAGCCAGAGGACTCAGCTGATCTGCTCGAAGAGAGTCTATGGATGCGGCCGGAAATCATCGTCATGAATGATTTTTGGCGTTACCACCCACGTGTACGGCTCCTCGACCTGTTGGCCACAAAGGGACCGCGGAGGTTTACCGGGGTGTTCGCCAAAGTCCAGGATTTCTTCACCGACCAGGAGGCGGCGAACGTTTCCGACACACCGACCAGAATAGTCAACGAAGTCAAGAGTGCGTACGGAGATGACAAGGATACCTATCTTCGTTGTCTTATGCTCCACCCCAACCAGCAAATCCGGCGATACGCGGTGGCGAACGTCGACGCCGACGGCCTCTGGAAGGTGGCCACACCGCGGGTGGTCCCGCTGGCCGCCATCTTGAGCATGCTCGAAAAGGTGGTTGGCTCGAATCAATTCGACGAAAATTTTCAGAAGTTGTATTTCAGGACCGTTCACCGGCGGCTATTGTCGATCACCTCTCGGGCCGAACTGTTGTACGCGCGCGGAGTCGCGCGAATCTTTGCTCAGCTGCCGTTTTTTATGGAAGACGAATATTTCGAAAAGCTCATGACCACGTTCGATTATCTCACCGCAAAGGAAAAACAATACAAAATCGCGGATGGGATGCTCGACGGGTACATCGAAAAACTCAGCCGCGAAAAAACCAGCGGAGGAAGGCGCGAGACAACACCTCCACAGTTTGCGAGCGTGCCAGCGGTGGTTTTGAGAAAGCTCGCCCGGGACGGCCACTTCTGGTATGACCTCGCCATGCATCCGCTTTTCAAGATCGCCCGCGAGACCATCCGGCACATCAACACCCAGGAGCGCGCATTACGAATCGCGAACAACCATCTGGTCAGTCAAGACGTACTGCGTGAGGTCGGGAAAAACAGAGGACTTTTTCATTCGCTGTCCGCGAAGCTCGCCCTATTGAGCAACCCGCGGACCCCGGTACCAGTATCGCTCAATTATCTCTCCGACCTCGGCCGCCCTGATCACGAGCGTCTCTTGCGCCGGAACACGGTTCACCCCGAGATCCGGCAACGGCTATTGGAGCGGATGCGCCTCTGAGAACTGTCTTGCCGACGGCGAAAAACTCCCTTGCCCCGCAAGTGGTTTTGGCGTAGGCTCACTGGTCAAACCACTTCCGGGAAGGGGAGTTTTTTGTTTTTGGCGCATACCTATAGCAGAACTTTGTCCAGATTTGCCGGACGGGCCGTGCGAAGCACATTGCCGGCCGTCATTTTGTGTGTATTCTGTGGGGTCGCCTCCGCCGAGACGGGGCACGACACCGAGCATGCCGCCGAGGGTCTGGGCGCTCTTTTGCCGTTGTGGTCGGTGATTCCGTTTGCCGGCATCCTTTTGTCGATCGCCCTATTTCCACTCTTTGCCCCCCGTTGGTGGCACCACCACTTTCCAAAGGTATCGGCATTTTGGGCGCTATTGATTGCCGTCCCGCTTCTCATCGTCTTCCGGGCCGAGGCAATCCACGAGATTCTGCATATATATATACTCGAATACATACCGTTTATCATCTTGCTATGGACGCTTTTTACCGTGTCCGGTGGTATCCACATCAAAGGCACACTGAAAGGCACACCGGCGTTAAATGTACTGATCCTCGTGATTGGAACCGCCGTCGCATCCTGGATGGGAACAACGGGGGCATCGATGATTCTCATCCGGACCGTGCTGCGGGCAAATTCCTGGCGGCGACACAAGGTACACGTCATCATCTTTTTTATTTTTCTTGTGAGCAATATCGGGGGGTCGCTCACGCCGCTGGGTGACCCGCCATTGTTCCTCGGCTTCCTGCTTGGTGTACCGTTTTTCTGGACGATGAAAATCCTCCCGCACATGCTGTTCATTTCGATCCCTCT
>CP070631.1:1706971-1715006 GCA_020356045.1 Candidatus Latescibacterota bacterium | reverse complement strand
CAATGATGCAGGTGGCATTCAGCCGCCGCGTCGAAGACGGGCTAGAAACGACCGGTTCTTAAAACGCCAGAGACGCTTCGAAAACCGATATCGTAACCTTCCGAGAAACGTCATTTCGACCGGTGTCGGATCATGCGCTCGATCTGTGATCAGCACAACGTGATTGTACTGGTTCTTCTCCCACACATCACAACTAGAAAAGTACTGAGGCCGAAGCGACGTCGATTCCGTGATGTCGGTCAGCTCAACGGTCTCGTCGACAACCTGAAGCCGATCGGGGTGCTTTGCCTTTAGATGGCGCTGATATTGGGGGCTCGGAAATGTAAGCAGTATCTTGCCCTCATCCGTAAGACGCGCCTCCAGCGCCTCGAACAGCGATGGATAGTGATTCTTGGGAATATGTTCGATAACATCGGGGAGCAATATAACATCGAAGATCCCAAACGACGGCAGCTCCGCCGCTCCCGCTATGACGTCGAATACCTTGAATTCGCAGTCGCCCGTCCCCGCATAGGCCTCGGCGATTCGGATATTGTTCTCGCTCAGGTCCAAACCGACCACGCGGCACCCGAGCGAGGCGATATATTTCGAGATGATACCGACCCCACACCCCACCTCGAGCACCCTCGAGCCATTGGGGATAAAACGGCGGCAGAGCCGCCTTACGGCGTCTTGCCTGAGATTGAACCGTCGAAAATCCTCGAGCAACACGTTGTCGGCAAAACCTTCGTAGAATCTTTTGACATCGGATGACTCAGCCATCAATCACCTTTTGATAGATTTCCACGAGCTTCTTGTTTTGAACTGACATATTGAATTTGGTCTCGATTTTTGCCCGCGCTTTCTTGGGCAGATCCGGATCCGAGCCTCCCAATCGATCGAGCGCCCCGACATATGCGTCCAGATCCCTCTCGCCAACGAGATAACCATCCACACCATCGTCGACGAGTTCGGGGATCCCCGAATGAACCGTGCTGATCACAACCAACCCCGTCGACATCGCTTCCATGATTACCGTCGGGATACCTTCCATATCGCCGTTGGCCGCCGTGACGCTGTGGTGCAGAAACACGTCGGCATCGCGCATCAGATCGCTGACTTCCGATTTGACCACGCGACCGGTGAAGTCCACACTCTGCTCGATACCCTTTTCCCTGCAGCGCGCCTCGACGCTGGCCCGCAGCGGACCATCTCCGGCAAGAACAAGTCTATGCTTGGGATGGGTAGCAAGATGTCGGGCAAAGGCATCCACCGTATAACGGTGGCCTTTTTTCTCGACGAAATTCGACACTTGAAGACAACGGACCGTCTCTTCCCGAGCGATCTTGTCGGCGACGGGCACGCGGCGAACAAAATCAAATGTGTCGACGGGCACGCCGATATAATGAACGTCGAGTCGTGATTCCCTTGCGCCGTATCGTGACAGCCGCCGTGCCATATCGCGCGATATCGTTATGACATGCGCGTACTCAAAAAGTTCCGCCAGCTCACGTGTGTATCTCGAATCATTGAGTAGGTGCGAGGCATCCATACCATGGAAAGTAACCACCAGCGGGATGTCGAGCGAGCGGGTGATACCCAACACATCCATGCCAAAGTGGCCAAAATGGGCGTGGACGAGCCGCGCCCGGTGCTCGCGAAGCTTGCTCGACCAGCAGCTTCGTTGCGCAGGCGTGATGGCGCCAAACCGGCCCGTCACTGTGCTCTTTAGCCGCGTATAGACCCGCCCCGCCAGCCCTTTTGGCATGGCGTACAGCCGGTCGACCGGGTAGAGATCCGGATTGCAGACAACCGAGGTAAGGACAATGGGGTCAAACACGGAGGAAACGCCCTCGAGTTGTCTGTAGACAAAGGTCTCGGACGGTGAGAGAAAATACCGCAGATAAAGAGCAATGACCTGTTTGGCGGAAACCGAGTTCATTGTGGATCGCGCCCACTATACCACACAACGGCAGTCGTATCGCCACAAAATAGAAAAGGGCCTCCAAAAGGCCCTTTCAAGTCCGGTGTTGCGCGGTAACGTCGCGTGGTTAGACGACGTCCCGGTTCGGGTTGCCAACCGCGTGGTCGGATGTCTCCGAGTCCCTTTCATCACGTTGATCGAGATAGCGGTGAAACTCGGTTATGCAGTCATCAACATCTCTTGGCCTGTGGTTTTTCATCCAGTCTATGAACAGGCGCAGCCGCCCCAGGGTGTGCCGGCCAACGACGTGCTCGATCTCACAAGCCTCGGCCTCCGCAACGGAATCGTCGACTCTCAGCACATCAATAAGGAATCTCCGCAACGATTCGAATCTCTCATTGACCCGTATGGCCAGAGAACGGCCGTCGGCCGACAGCTTCACCTGACCGTACGATACGTGCTCGACCAATCCCCTTGCCTTGAGGTTTCTGACCGCTTCGGAAACACTCGGCATTGTTACACCGAGCGAATCGGCGATCGATTTCACACGCACCGGTGGGTTTTCCCCTTCGAGCTGAAAAATCGTTTTGAGGTACATCTCCATGTTGGAAGAAAGTTTTTCTTTCATTCAATCCTCTCCGGCAGACACGAGACCAAGACCGCCGATGCGGCAGCTACGGTAACCCTCGCTCGGCACCCTCAGCTATGCGCTAAAAGACTCGCCACAACCACAGGTCCCCGTGGCGTTGGGATTGACAAAGACAAACCCCTTGCCGTTGAGACCGGAGGAGTAATCCAACGTGGTCCCCGCCAGATAAATCTGGCTCTTGAGATCGACGAGAACACGGACGCCATTCTTTTCGACCTCGACATCACCCACCTGCTTTTCTTCCGTGAATTCCAGCTCGTAGGACAGCCCTGAACAACCGCCACCCTTGACAGCCACACGAAGATAGGTATCCTCGGCTGCCAATCCTTCGTTTTCCATCGCCGAACGGATCGCTCGAGCCGCGTCTTCTGTAACGATCACCATATTTATTCAATCTCCTTGTCTGATCTTTAGCCGGGCCGGCGCTCAGCCAATTAATAACCCGATATCATATAAACAGATAGAGACCACGCACAAAATGGATTTGTGATCCCTATCGGCCTGAAATATAAAAACCTCTGCGTCCCCAGTCAAATGGGAAAGCGTGTGACGTCGAACGCGTGCCGTTTTTGCTTTCCCGCAACTAACGCACTGCCTATATTGACGTCGACTACAACGCCCCGCCCACCGGCAACCGCCGGACCGACCCATTTTGCGGAAAACTCAATGTGCATCGATTTCGAATGCCGGTCCCGTCGCGCTGCCAAACTCACATCGTCTGCCGCCGGAAGCTTTGGCCGGAAGGGCCCGTATGGCAAGTCGACAAGTCTGTATCGGGGGGGTGGTGTTCCTGCTTGCTCTCTCGATTGCCGAGACGGCGTTCCCCCAGGCTTGGGTCAAGTCACGTGGTGAATATTTTCTCAAACTTTACGGTGCCTACCTCTACACGACCCAGGAATTTGACTCGAATGGCGAACTCCAGGATCTCTTTGAAGAGGACGCTTCCAAAACCGACGCCTCTTTCAGAGACATCTCGTTTGTCGGCTACCTGGAATACGGCCTAACCGACAACCTCACATTGGTGACCGAGCTTCCCTTTCGAATATTCACGTCGGAGGAAACCGTCGTGGCCGGCCCGGGCCTGATGAGAAAGGTGTCGCGGACCAACGGCGGCCTCAGCGATCTCACCGTCCACCTGCGTGTACCGATTCTCAAAAAATCGCTCGCCTGGTCGGTTCAGGGCGGGATCAAGATTCCTTTGGGGTACGAAAAGGTCCCGGACAACGGCGGGCCTGCACTGGGCACCGGCGAGCTCGACGCGGAGCTCACCACCCATGCCGGGTTGAGCTTGTATCCGATTCCCGCGTACCTGAGCGGCGGGGTTGGATACCGGTTCCGCGGCGGCGAGTTCAATGACGAGATTCTCTATGATGCCGAGGCCGGGATCACTCTGGGACGGCTCTTTGTCAAGCTGCGGGTGGAAGGGGTGGAAAACACTCACAACCCTCCCGATGTGGCGGGCAGCACGATTGTCATTTCCCCGCGCGAAGGTACGATAACGACTATCGTCGTCGGCGACCAAAACTATGTAAAGATCCTCCCTACGCTTAGTTTTGACCTCAACGATAACGCAGCGATCACGGCCGAGGCCTTTCACACGGTGGCCGGCAACAACACTTTGGCCGGGACGACCTATGCCGCCGGTTTGATATTCACACGATAGCCGGCTCCCCCACCCCCCCTTTTTCCTGCAACATTTTCCCCGCGGCATCCGTCTCAAAGATAGACCATGAACGAATTCAAAAAAATTGTAGATCGGCATCGCCACGGGGTTTACACCTTCGCCTTCTACAGCTTGGGCAACCACGAAGAGGCGGAGGACATCACCCAGGAAGTGCTGATTCGCCTGTGGCAAAACTGGGACGGCTTGCGAAGGGAGTCGTTGACGGCGTGGCTCAACCGCGTAACTCGCAATGCCTGCATCGACCGCGCACGCCAGCGGCGGGCGTACTCGAGGCGAGTCGTGGCGAATGGAACCGGGGGCGACGTATACGAAGGCGCGTCGTCAGAACCATCACCGGAGGCCTATGTGGAGTCGAACGAGATCAAGAATCACATCAGGCATGCGCTGACCCAGATAAACGAGCCTTACAGATCGATCATGATTTTACGAGAAATCCAACAACTCAAATATGAGGAGATCGCCGATACGGTGGATCTCCCACTCAATACGGTGAAGTCCTATCTGCACCGCGGCAGAAGGATGTTGAGAGACCGGCTCAAGGAGGCCCTCAGCGATGAACGTGTATGACGACACAACCCGTTGCGAGTGGGCGCGAGATTCAATCGACGCCTATCTCGACGGTGAGCTCACCAAAGTCGACGTCGCGGCGCTGGAGTCCCACCTCGAAATGTGCGGCGGGTGCCGCAACGAGCTTGAGTCGGCCCGGCGGATTCTCTTCGAACTGAGGGAACTGCCGGAGCAGAGGTGTCCGGACGGCGTCACGGATCACGTCTATGAGACCATCGGCGCCGACACGACCGTTCAACGCAAAACCCGCTTCCCGGGCTGGCTGAGCTTCCCGAGAACGGGGTTGTTAAGGCCGGCGCTCGCCGGAACGTTGATACTGGTCATCTCGATTTCCGTCGTTTGGATCGGTTTCAAAAGCCGGTCATCCGTGCGCAGCCCCGTCTACACGCCGGAGCAGGTTGCGCAGGCGGAGGCGGAGCTCAAGTGGACAATGGCATTTCTTGGTGACGTCGGCCGCCGAGCGGGTTACGCCGTTCGCGACGAGGCCGTCGGCACCCGTGTTATCGATCCCATGCGCCGGGCTGTCCACCCCGCGTTGGAAAACGGCGCTGCGGATCCAACACACAACAACGGAGGATAACCGATGATAACGCGTTTGTTTGTCTGTGCGCTGGTAGCCTTTGCAGTCACGGCCATTATCGCTCCCGGTTCGGCGGCCGCGGCTGACAAGACTGATTACACTAAAATGCCGGGGTTTGTTGATTTTGGAGCTATGGACGTCTTTGGCGAACAGGAGGCAACCGTCGAGGTGTTTCTCAAAGGATCGCTCCTCGCCATGGCGCGCGAGGCGGTAGGCGACGACGACCCCCAGCTCAAGCACATGCTTGCCAACATTCAGTACATCCACGTCCAGGTGTTCGACCTCGACGACGTGGACTCCAAACAGGTCATGGAAAAAACCAAGCAAGTGGCGAAGCAGCTCGACCAGAAAGGTTGGGAGATGGCCGTTCGTGTTCGGGAGGATGACGAGCACGTGTATGTCTACCTCATGCCCGGTGAAAACAACAACCTCGCCGGCCTCGTCGTTATGGCCGTTGAAGACGACGATGAGGCCGCGTTTGTCAACATCGTGGGCAATATCGACCCGGAGAATATCGGAAAACTGGGACGAACGTTCCATATGGATTCGATCGACATCGACTGGGACGACGTCGATCACGAACACGAAGATGACGAAGACAAAAAAGAGGAAAAAAGGGACAAGCGAACACACCGCCGGTAGCAGGTGTGGGAAGCAGGTGTTGAAAAATGAAAGCGACCAGAATAACGCCGATCGTAGGTCTGACTCTGATTCTCACGCTATGCTCGGGGTGTCTGTGGGCACCTGATCTCGACCGCGTACGCCGGGACCTCGAGGGACAGCTCCCCGGCGCCGAATTCACAAAGGAATTCGCGCTGTCGCTGGGCCCAGTCACCCTCGGCTTTGCGAAGCTCATTACCAGGTTCGTCCCGGAAACCGAGGAAGCGCGTTTGTATCTCTCGGACGTCAGTCGTGTAAAAGTCGCCATCTACGAGGTCGATAACGTACCCAACGATGTCAAATTGAAGATTCCCAAGGACCTCAAAAAGCTGCTCGAAAAGGACGACTGGGAGTTGGTGGTGAAAACCCAGGACGATCGCGAAACCACTTGGATCCTATGCCAGCTCGATGACGACAAACTCGAGGGAATCTACGTTGTCGTTCTCGACGAGGATGAACTCGTGCTCGTGCGCGCCCATGGCAACCTCGACAGGGTTTTCGAACAGGCGATGCGTGAGAACCTAGCGCGGAACTGAAAAGCTGGATCCCTGGGCCCACACGATGACGCCTCTTCGCGGGAAGCGGTCGAACGCCGCTTCCCGCCACTTCTTGACTTTTTGACCGCACTCATTTAGGTTTTCCGAGTCACAATCCACTCACTGGCCACACATAAGACAGCTGTCGACCTCGAAGAACAGGATCCGGTAATGAGCTTTGAGACCGTAGAATCCACATACGAGAAAATGCACATGATGTTAAAGAACATCGTGCCCGAATTCGAAATACGGCACAAAGCCGAGCTGGTGTACGAAATCAGAAAACTCCGAGATGAGCGCAACGCGGTGATCCTGGGTCACAACTACATGGAGCCGGCGTTGTTTCACTTTGTGCCGGACTTCAAGGGGGACTCGTTCCAGCTCAGCCAGCTTGCGGCGACGACCGAAAAGGACCCGATCGTGTTTTGCGGCGTGGTGTTCATGGCGGAAACGGCCAAGATCCTCAGCCCGGACAAGACCGTGCTCATCCCCTCGTTGGATGCAGGCTGTTCGCTGGCAGCAAGCATCACGGGCGAGGATGTCCGCGAACTCAAAAAGCTTTACCCGGGCGTGCCGGTGGTCACCTACGTCAACACGTACGCCGATGTCAAAGCGGAAACGGATATATGCTGCACCTCGAGCAATGCGGCGGCCGTGATCAACTCGCTCGGAACCGACAACGTGATCTTTCTACCCGACGAATACCTGGCCAGAAATGTTGCAAGAGACACGGGCCGCAACATCATTTTTCCTGTAAAAGGACCCAGAGGTCTCAAGAAAGAGAACGGCGAACTCGAGTACGCCATGATCGGGTGGGAGGGCAAATGCGAGGTACACGAGCTGTTCACAGTCGAGGACATCGAAAACGTCCGTAAGCAGTTTCCCGATGTCGTAGTTCTCGCCCACCCCGAGTGTCCTCCCGACGTGGTGGAAGCTGCTGACTTCTCCGGGAGCACATCGGCAATGATCCATTATGTTGAGGAGACGGAAGCACCCCGGTACCTGCTGCTCACCGAGTGCAGCATGGGAGATAACATTGTGGCGGAAAATCCGGAAAAAGACATGCTTCGTTTGTGTAGTCACCGCTGTCCGCACATGGGGCAAATCACTCTCGAACAAACATTGGATTCGCTGCGCAACAATCAATACGAAGTTGACGTCCCCGAGGCGATTCGCGTCCGCGCAAAACGGGCTGTCGACCGCATGCTGGAGATCAAATAGCCCTCGCACGATCTCGATTCACCAGGAATGAGAAAAGGCGGCCGTTGGCCGCCTTTTTGGGTCCGGGCACATCACCAGCGCCAGCCTTTTTTGAGTCCTCTAGTCCGGGCGAGGATCGCGGCTTCCAAACTCGAGATATTTGGTGTCGGGGTGGCTCGCCTTCCAGGCGGTCCATCTGGTTTTGACCGAAGTGAGTTCGGGAAGCTTTCTATCCGCATAGGGACCGCTGATACAT
>CP070631.1:1704887-1706871 GCA_020356045.1 Candidatus Latescibacterota bacterium | reverse complement strand
TTCCACGGCTCGCCGTGCTGCCAGACCGGTTGTCGTCAGACTGTTTCACGATAACAAAGCTATTGGAATTGTTGTGTTGGTGGTCGGTTGTTGGATCGTTTGGGGATTCCTCTGTCAGGTAGTGGGTTTGGCGATTTTTATGGTCCCTGGCCTGAGTTCATTGCCGTCAATTCCGGGGGTAGAAACGGCAGCCATCGTGTTTCTCGTGGTTCTGGGTAGCATCATGTTTGCCGCTTTCTTTGCGCCATTTGTATGGATGTCATCGCGCAACCTAAAACTGCAGTTTCGGTATTTGAGAGAAAACCGTGTTGCCCGACAGTTATTTCACGCGAATGCGGTCGTGCTCTGTGGACTGTCAGGGAGCCTTCTCAATCTCTACCTGATAGATCTCCTCGGACAACTTCTCTGGCCCGGTGTGTTCGCTCGCTGAATAATCACTTTGTTGAAGGAACCATCCTCACAGTCCGCGGGACTGTCTTTTAAGAAACTCGACCGCTCTGCCAATTTTGAACTTACAACGACTTTCAGGCGCGACCTGTTGTGACAGATGAAGGGGATGATGAGCGCCCTCGAATATCCTCTCCCGGGACGATCACCTTCGTCGAAATCCTGATTGTCTGTCTTACCTTCACGGCCCGTTCTTCCGGCGTTCGTTGATGAGCTTGCTGATTGTCTCACATACACCTGCACCCTCTACACCCACATTCATGGCAATGACGATTGCACGGCTTTCGTTTGGATACAGTTCGATTGCAGCGAAAAAAGTCCCGGCACTTCCGCTGTGCGAGTGTACCAAATCGTTCTCGGTCGATTGAACGATAGCCCATCCGCAGGCATAGGATGAATTTGTCGACGCGCTCTGGTTTGCTCCTGTGTTATCCAACGAAGTGTGAAGCCGTTTGATCGTTTCGGCCGCGAGCACACCATCGTTTCCGGAAAGCCCAGCGAGGTGCATTTGCGCGTACCGAGCCATGTCATCGATCGAACAATAAACGTTTCCCGCTGGCGCCAAAAAGTAACCAAGAGGATATTCGTCTAGCCGTTGTGCGCGATAGCTGTCGTTTTCCCTGAAGTGACCTCGCGGTTGATTTGGCGTCTTCTCCGTCGCAGGCCAACCGACACCGGAATGTTCCATGCCGATGGGTTCCAACACATATATGCCCACCAGTTCCTCCCAGCTTCTACCGCTTGCCCGTTCGGCCATCAGTCCTGCGACGGTGTAACCAGCATTGGAGTAGTTCATTTCTTTCCCGGCCGGCGCGATGGGGGCACTTAGCAGCACTTCGGCCACGAAGGTCTCACGTTGCTCCGTCGGCGTACCGGGTAGGTTGACCAGTCGATCCATCTCGGCGTCTTCGAGGTTTAGGTAACTGTCAATACCACTCCGATGTTGAAGAAGTTGCTCGATCGTCACGTTTCGGTATTCTTCGCGAATATCCACATCCGTCAGCACATCGCCGATCGTGTCATCCCAGTCGAGTTGGCCCAATTCGACGAGGCGGCCGATCATGGTAGCGGTTATCGACTTTGTGATCGAGCCGATGTGAAAGCCGTCACTCTTGGCTACTGCATTCTCGGTACCCACCTGCCGCACGCCGGAGACCGCTTGATCGACGATGTGCCCGTCTTCCACAATCGCGACGGCGATCGCTGGGATATTAGTGTCGCTGCGCACCTGTTCTAGAAGGTCCGGCAGGCTATCCCATATCAATTCCTCCGATAGGCTTGCGTCGGGCGGCGATGTCGGTTGCATAGACATGACCGCGAGTTTATCCGGCTCGTTCTCGTCCAGATCAAATCGAACAGATAGCCATATTCCCAGCTGTTCGGATCGGACCGTAATGGCAAGGCTCCGCTCCGATTCTTCCGTGACGACGGCCGGCATCAGCTCTCCAACTTGCTTATGAATCTGTATCGTCTTGGAAATACGCTCATCAAGCGGCCGTTTGGCCAGCGACGTCTTTGAGCGGTATGAAAGTGTGAA
>CP070631.1:1700846-1704787 GCA_020356045.1 Candidatus Latescibacterota bacterium | reverse complement strand
TAAACTTCCGCGCTGGTTGCACCATTTTCGACAAGCGTTTCGAGCGCGTCCCGCGCGTCATTCCACCACCCATCGTCGTAGAGCTGTCTGGCTTTGGCAAAATCATCGGCAGCCCATGCGGTGCCGGTGGCAAGACAAAAACCGGCGGCCAACGTTACAACAAGAGGCCACGCAGTGCATCTCATGTTGAATTGCCTTTCTTGGGGGAGTGGTTACAAACGGTGAGGGAGCGACGCTCGATTGTACCACAAACGGGGAGAATGGTTCCAATCACCCGGATGCGGCCCCGATCCGCACAACGGCGAGGAGCCGCCGGCGACGACAAGGACCAAAGCCGAGCCCTTAAGGAAGTAGCAGCCGGGACACGGCGGCGTCACCCGCCAAACCCGGGGCCCCGAATCACAAAAAGTCCGGGAGGCGCCGGCGGCGTCACCTGCCAAAGCCAACAGCCGTAACAGGTAGCGGCCGGAAAACGCCCACAACGCGCTCCGCAGCCGGGACGGCGGTCGAGTCTTGATCTTCGCAGTCCCATGCGTTATAATAAATTAAGCCCTCTGCCGCCAAATCCCCACACTCACCCCTGACCGAGGAGACTCGAGATGAAACGACCGCACCGCGCGATCATTTTTGTGGGGCTTTTTCTCCTTCTGACCGTATCAACCCCCAACGCTCGAACCTGGTACATCACCGTCGACGGATCCGGGGACGCCCCGACGATCCAGGCAGCCATCGATTCGGCGGGAATGGACGACACACTTCTCGTAGCTCCCGGCAACTACACATGGTCCAACCAGGGCACCGGCAACGAGTTCGGGATGATCCACATCATGCGCGGCGCACCGGCGCTGACGATTATCAGCGAGGCGGGGCCGGATATGACCACGCTCGACGGCCAATTTTTGGGCCGGGTGTTTTTTTATCAGGGGCATTACCCAGACGAACCCGGCGGATTGACACTTGAAGGATTTACGTTCCTGCGGGGCGTGTCGACGCAGATCGGCAACCTCGTCGGCGGCGGGTTCACCGCCCACCTGTCATCGCCGATCATCCGCAACTGCGTCTTCAAGTTCTGCCAGGCGGACCAGGGCGGGGCCTATTGGTACGGCGGGGTGGGTACACCGCAGCTGGTCGACTGCGATTTCTTTCAAAACTCGGCGATCTACGGTGGTGCGATGTTTATCATCAACACCCCCAACACCTTTCTGATCTCGAACTGCGACGTGCGGAGCAACACCGCGTCCAACCATGGCGGCGGCATCTTTGCGTACAACTCACCGCTGTTGATCGAAAACACCATCGTCGCTTTCAACACGGCTACCCAGCAGGGCGGCGGCATTGCGTTTCAGAAATGCTACCCGTCGACCGTCACACAATGCACGCTGTACAAGAATACCGGCGGATCCGGTGGCGGAATCGCGCTCGTAAATGACACGGAGCTGACCGTCGACCGCACGATCATCGCCAACAGCCACGGTGGCGGCTCGGCATCGATCCATTCGACCGCATCGATCACCTTTACCTGCTCCGACTTGTTTGGCAACGCGGGTGGCAACTGGATCGCGCCGTTTGCCGCGCAGCAGGGTGTCGATGGCAATTTTACCGGCGACCCGTTTTTCTGCGACGTCACAGCGGCCACGATCCTCGAGATTGCAGCGGACTCCCCATGCGCCCCGGGGAACCACCCCGACGGCGCCTCGTGCGACCTGATCGGCTTCGGGCCGGTGGGATGCGGCGGCGTGGCCACGGAGACCCGCACGTGGGGCGCGCTGAAATCGCTCTATGCCGACTGATAGCCGGATCCAAACCGCGGGCTGATACTTGTCAAAACCCCAACTGGCGGCGTTTTTCCACTAGTTACTCGTTGAACGAAAAGCGTATGTTGGTGTATGATTCGCTCCGTTTTTACCGGAGGAACCAACCAGCATGCTCAAAATCATCAAATCGACGGAACTGACTGATAATTATACTGCGTACAGACTAAAGGCGCTCGACATCGCCAGGGCGGCCCGGCCCGGCCAGGTGGTGCTGTTTCGCCCCGATGACCGGGACACGCCGGTTCCCTGCGCGATCGTCGATTGCGATTCCGAAAAAGGCACGGTCACGATTGTCACCCGGTGGAACGTTCCCGAAGAACCGGACGGGTACTCAATCGAGCTTACCGGTCCACTCGGGCAACCGACCGAGCCCGAGACAGCGGGCAAGATTTTGTGTGTCGCGGAGGGACTTGGAATCGCGGCGCTGATCCCGCGTCTTCGTCAGCTAAAAGAAAAAGGCTGGTACACCCAAGTTATCGCCGGATACGCGTCAAAAGACACCGCCTACTGGACGGCCCGTCTCGATGAGTTCAGCGACGAGCTCTATGTGGTCACCGAGGACGGCAGCCTGGGGATCAAAGGTCCGATCCGCCACACGATCAAAGCCGTGTGCGAGCAGACCGCCGACATCGACCGCGTCTTTGCCGTTGGTTCGCTCGAATTCCTGCGGATCGCCACGGATGTCACCCGCAGACTCGAGCTGCCGACGCGGGTCAGTCTGAACGCCGTGTTTGATGGCAACGGTGTAGCCGTTCCCGACGAACTCGATGATCACCATGCGGCCGCTCCCGACGAACTCGATGATCACCATATGGCCGCTCCCGACGAACTCGATGGTCGCCACGCCGACACTCCCACCGAAGCCGACACCACGATTGATTCAACCGCCGTTGCCGCTTCTGACGAGCACACCAGCCAGCCAGCACCGGTCTTCGACTGGAGCGAGGCAACCGATCTCGACGGGCTCGAACTAGACTTTGACGAACTCACTCAAAAGCTCGGAATTCAAATCAAAAAATGAAAAAGACTCGCCCCGACACCAAAAAGAACAAGCCAGCCAAAACCCAGCCATCCAAAACATCCGCCGAGACAACGGTAACCCCCAAGGACATCGCGCGTGTTCTCGAAGAGATCGCAAGCATCTTTGAAATCCTCGGCGAAAACCCGTTCAAGATCCGCTCGTATCAAAACGCCGCCCGTGCAATCGAGAACCTCCCGGGTGAACTTGGCGAGATGATCGAATCCGGCACATTGATGGACGTCAAGGGCATCGGCAAGTCGCTTTTCGCTCAGATCGAAGAGCTGCACAAGACGGGGCGGCTCGAACACTACGAATCGGTCAAGGCGCGGATACCCGACGTCCTGCTCGACATGCTCCGCATCCCGGGTATGGGACCGAAAAAGGTCAAGGCCGTCCATGAAAGGCTCGGTGTCGCCACGATCGACGAGCTCGAGGAGGCTGCTCATGACAACAAGGTCGCCGCGCTTGACGGTTTTGGAACAAAAACACAGGTCAACATTCTCTATGGTATCCAGAACCTGCGCAAATACAGCAAACGCCATCTGCTAGACAAAGGACTCACCGAGGCAGCGGAGATCGTCGGCGCGGTGGACAGCCACCCGGGTGTCAAACGGTCTCTTCTCTGCGGCAGTCTTCGCCGGATCAGGGAAACGGTCAAAGACATCGACATTCTGGTGAGCGCTTCAAAACCCGACGCGATCATGGATCTGTTTACCAAACTGCCACGGGTCGACACCGTCGTAGCCAAAGGCCAAACCAAATCGAGCGTAACGCTCAGGTCGGGTATCAACGCCGACCTTCGTGTGGTCAACGACAAGGAATTTCCCTTTGCGGCGCACTATTTTACGGGAAGCAAGGAACACAACACCGCGCTTCGCGCGCGCGCCAAGAAGATGGGTCTTAAGCTCAACGAATATGGATTGTTCGACGGAGACAAACCCATCGCGTGCAAAAACGAAGAGGCCATCTACAAAAAGCTCGGGCTCGATTATATTCCCCCGGAGCTGCGCGAAGCCTCCGGTGAAATCGAAGCGGCGGAAAATCACGAACTCCCGCAGTTGCTTGTCGAGAACGATGTCCGTGGTCTCTTTCACGTCCATACCAAC
>CP070631.1:1696959-1700746 GCA_020356045.1 Candidatus Latescibacterota bacterium | reverse complement strand
CCGGATGTCCAATATGCCGAGCCAAACTACTGGGGGCATGTTGACGATGTGTTTCCCAACGACCCGATGTTTCAACAGCTGTGGGGTATGCACAACATCGGTCAGACGGGAGGCACACCGGATGCAGATATTGATGCGCCCGAGGCTTGGGAGTTCGAGACCGGCGATGAGGTCTTGCTCGGGGTAATCGACACCGGGGTGGACGTGACTCACGAGGACCTCGCGGATAATATCTATATCAATCCGAATGAAATCCCCGACAACGGGATCGATGACGACGACAACGGGTTTATCGATGACGTCCACGGCTGGGATTTTGTGTACAACGACAACAACCCCGACGATCAGTACGGCCACGGTACCCACGTGTCGGGAACCATCGCGGGGATTGGAAACAACGAAATCGGAGTGACGGGAGTTTGCTGGACGGCCAAGATTCTCCCGATTCGTTGGCTCGACGCGGGGGGATGGGGTACGGTTGCACAGGCGGTAGCGTCGATCGAATACGCCACGTTGATGGGGGCCAAAGCAACCAACAACAGTTGGGGATTTGGCCCTCAGTATATCCAGTCACTGAGAGACGCGATAGAAGCCGCCGGTGTCGCCGGTTCGATATTTGTTGCCTCTGCCGGCAACGACTACACGGACACGGACCTCGTACCGCACTACCCGTCGTCCTATCTGCTGGACAATATAATATCGGTGGCGGCAACCGATCACGACGATCTCAAAGCAGGATTTTCAAACTGGGGGCTGACCAGCGTCGATCTCGGCGCACCGGGAGTTGGTGTCCTGAGTACGGTGCCTGGAAATCAATACTACAGTGCAAGCGGAACATCGATGTCCGCGCCGCACGTCGCCGGTGCGGTTGGACTTCTCTACTCGATAGCGCCGACAATGAATCATCTGGAAGTCAAAGAGGCGATTATGGCGTCAGCTGATTCGATCCCATCGATGACAGGGCGGACGGTCAGCGGAGGGCGTCTGAATATCTTCAACATGCTCTCCGGTCTCGACAGCATTCCCCCCGCCCGAGTCAACGACTTGATGGTCGTAGAAATGGGTTCGAATACGGCGAGACTGGATTGGATCGCCGTTGGTGACGACGACGTGGACGGCCAGGCCAGACGATACGACCTGCGGTATTCGACATCTCAGATCTACTGGAGCAACTGGGATTCGGCCATCCCAGTGTCCGGTCTTCCCGCGCCCCGGCCATCTGGAACCCCGGAGAGCTTTCAAGTCACGGGACTCGATTTTGAAACGGACTATTACTTCGGATTGGTCGTGGTCGATGAACAAGACAACCATTCCTTTTTGTCGAATCTGCCAGGCGGAACCACGCTGGGCGTTCCCGCGCTCCAATACACGCCTTCATCCTTTAGCGACGATCTGTTTACCGGGGAGACGTCGTACCACACACTGACGATTAGCAACACGGCAGCCGGAACATTGGATTTTGTGTTTCCAAATGGAGCCTCTCTTCCATCGTGGGTGCGGGCGGAACCGCCGTCCGGGCGCGTGTATGCCGGTGAAAGCGTGGATGTCCAAATCGTTTTTGACGCTTTTGATCTGCCGACTGGCGTGTACACGCACGGTCTCGTTTTTGAAACGAATGACCCGCTTCATCCAATGGTAACGCTTTCCACAGAATTGACCGTGACCAGCGCACCCGATATCGCCGTGTCGCCCGACACCTTGGATTACGGATTAGGGTTTATCGGCACGTCAGCGACGAAAACGCTGATAGTCGCCAATGTCGGGAGGGAACCGCTCGTCGTGAGCGGCGTATCCACAGACAACACGGACTATACGACCGATCCTTCGGGTTTTGTATTGGCCATCGGCCAAAGCCGAAACCTGACGGTGACCTTTAGCCCCACCTCTGTAGGCGACATCTTTGGCACGTTGTCCATCGCAAGCAACGATCCGGATTTTCCGGTCAAGACAGCGGCGTTGGTTGGGTTGGGTGCGGAACCGCCTGTGATATCGGTGGCACCGCCCGCTTTGAGAGACACCCTTTATACCGGTCAGCAATCCACCCATATGCTGACAATCTCGAACAGCGGCGGATGGGATCTGATTTTTGAACTCGCGGTCCGGGATGCGGCTAGTGTGAGCGTTCTGCGCGACGATTTTATTCGGGAGAAAGACGAGCGACGTCAATACGCGCCGGCCGGTATGGCAGGAAATCGTTTTGGGTATGTTGAACTCGTGGAGGTCGGGAAAGGAGAGGAGGATCCACGAGATTACCCCGAGATGGAGCTTGCCAGCGGAGGTCCGGATCCGTTCGGCTACAGTTGGAAGGATAACAACGAGCCGGGTGGTCCGGTGTTCAACTGGGTCGATGTGAGCGGGGGATCATCGATCTATATGAGCGATGACGATTTCGTGACCGGGATTCCGCTGGGATTTACATTCAATTACTACGGTACAGACTTCACTGAAATCGGTGTCGGATCCAACGGTTGGATGTCGTTTACGGGAGTAAATGGGTGGTTTCCCGGGTCGGTTCCGGCGGTTGACGACTTTGAGGGTGCCATCGCGCCTTTTGCGCTCGATCTTTACCCCCCCTCAGGCAATTACGTTCGTTATCAGACTATTGGCACTGAGCCTGCGCGCCAATTTGTGATCGAGTTCAACAACGTCCCCGATTATGGGGGGGGCAACTACAAAACCTTCGAAGTGATCTTCTATGAACGGTCCAACACAATCGTGTTTCAATACCTGGTTGCGCCAAATACGCCAGCAGGATTTGGAATCGAGAGTCCGGACCAAACGATGGGAATGGGTAACGGTGGGTCGGACGACCTGTTTATCAGCCCTGCGCTCGTGCGCGATGGGTACGCCATCGAGTTCAGTCTGCTGCCGGACTGGATTGCGCTCGATCCGACTACGGGAACAGTCCCTCCGGGTGAGAACAGGACGGTCGCCGTGACGATGGATGCAATGGGGTTGGTGGGCGCCGATTACGGGGCCGCGGTCCTCGTTTCGAGCAACGACCCGGTAACTCCGGAATTGGAGGTCCCAGCAGATCTCCATGTGATTTGTGCTCCTGACATCGCCGTGTCGGCTGACACGCTCGACTTTGGCCCGACGTTTGTCAATGGGTCGGCGACGTTGACGTTGGGGGTGTCGAACCCGGGATGCGAGGTGTTGGAGGTGACGAATATCGCTACCGACAACGCCGACTTCACCGCGAGCGTCACTAGCGTCACGCTTTCCCCCGGGGCTGGTCAGGATGTCGATGTTACATTTGCCCCGACGTCACTTGGGACCATTGCGGGCACGCTGACGCTGACCACAAATGATCCGGATGAATCGTCGGTGGTCGTGTTGCTTCAAGGGGAGGGACTCGAGCCTCCCGTGATCGGGGTTGTCCCGGACTCGCTTAGCGAAGAGCTGCTCACGGGGGCGATGTCCACTCAGATCCTGACCATAAGCAACACCGGTGGAAACGATCTCGAATTTGGTATCGCGGTTCGCGATGTGCCGGGGGCGGCGGTTTCGATGCGTACGGTGGCCCGGTCCGGTCCGAGCACCGATCCGCGGAGTGCGATGGCGCCGGCCAGCGCGGGTTCCGGGGAGCTCGGCCCCGATGAGACGGCCGGGCAACGATTCAACATTCTTGGCGGTGTCGCAACACCACCCCCAGGGGTCATTTTTGAGGACGATTTCGAGGATGGGAATTTTGACGATTGGCAGGATGCCGGTGGGTCATCGATCAAAGAGGTAACCGACGAGACCGCGGCCAACGGTACGACCTACAGCTACCATGAATACAACT
>CP070631.1:1679912-1696859 GCA_020356045.1 Candidatus Latescibacterota bacterium | reverse complement strand
TGGCGGTGACCGCCTGGGCCGAGAATCTTGCCAAGGCGCTCGACTCTGCGTACGACGGGGTTGGGCAGGTGCGGTTTGACGGCGCGCACTGGCGGACCGACATTGGCAAGCGCGCGCTCTGAGAGTCCGCACACCGGTGGGTGGCGGACGGATTGGCCACGACGCAGAATCGGCGGGTGCGCGCGACGGCAGACTGAATGACGGTGCGGCGCCTCGAACGGAGCGCGCCACGGCAGACTGAGTGACGGTGCGGTGTCTCGAACGAAACGCGCCACGGCAGACTGAATGACGGTGCGGCGCCTCGAATAGACCACGCCGCCATGACATACAAAAAGTAAAAAAACAAAAAGGGAAGAATAATGGCGAATGACACACGCGTAGCAATTGTGATGGGCAGCACCAGTGACGAAGGGCACCTCGAGCCCGCTTTCAAGCTGCTCGATTTGTTTGGCCTCGGATGGGAAAAGCAGATTCTCTCCGCCCACAGACAGCCGGACGAGCTGCGCCGGTATATCGAGGACGCGGACAGCCGAGGAGTGGCCGTGTTTATCGCCGCTGCAGGTCTGGCGGCGGCGTTGCCGGGAGTGGTGGCAGCTCATACGTTAAAACCGGTGATCGGAATCCCCGTGCCCGGGGGGCCTCTCAAGGGAATCGATGCGCTGCTGTCGATCGTGCAGATGCCGGGCGGGATCCCGGTGGCGACGGTGGGCGTCGGGTCCAACGGACCCAAGAACGCGGCCGTGCTCGCAGCACGAATCCTGTCGCTGACCGATGAGTCCGTTGGCAAAAAACTGCAGGAACATCGCGACAGTATGCGCTGATCAGCAGTAGAGGGGTTCGTACCAACCCATCTGATTCAGATTGCGCGTTTTCCGACACGGATCTCCATGCACACTATCGATAGCAATCGTCCGGATGCGGCGTCCATTCTCGCTGCCACCCTACACGGTGGCGGTGTGGCGGTAGTCCCGACGGATACGATTTACGGCCTGAGCACCCCATTGTCCAGCCGTGAGGGGTATCAACGCGTACTCGAGATCAAACGTTGCGTTCCGGATCGCCGGTTTCTGCACCTGGCAGGATCAGTCGACATGGTTCGCAGCTACATAGCGTCTTGGGGGTGCGGATCGAAGGACCGGCTGGCCGCCATATGGCCGGCGCCTTTGACCGGGGTGTTTTGCGCGGGCGACGCTTGTCCAGATTGGGTGGGTGATACGATCGCCTTTCGCATACCGGCGCTGGGGCTCCTCACCGAGGCGGTGAATATCCTGGACGAACCCATCGTGTCGACAAGCGTCAATATCACCGGCGAGGCGCCGCTCAACGATTTCCATGAGATCGCCGGGCGCTTGGGTGAACATGTCGATTTGCTTGTGGACGGCGGGCCGCCGCGGGTGGCACACCCATCGACGATTGTCGATTTCACGGGAACCGAGCCGGTGGTAATCCGTGCTGGTGCCTATGATTGGGCGGGAGAGGGAAACCCTTCGAACGGATGGTCTTTGTAGGCCTCACACCGTGAGCACAACAGGATTTGATCGCGTCTGCCCCGTTCGAGCAGCGAGCGGTAACGTTGGTTGACAGCACCATTCCAAATATCAAAAACGTTGGTTGTCATCACATCTCCGATCACGGCGCGTTCGTGTGCGTCCCAACAACACAGCGTTGCCTTTCCGTTTACATAGAAAAACATCTCTCGGAGAATTTTCAAACATGGCAGGTTGACCCGCTCGACGCCGGGCTCCCAGGGCCAGCGGTAAAAATACGTGACGATAGGTATTGCGCCGGCCTGTGACCAGAACTGCTTGTACGCCTCCTGTTCGTGTTTGTTAATGTCCATATCGATCATGCGGACTTCGATGCGTTTGGCTCCGCCTGCTTTGGCCGAGCGTTTTACAAACTTGAGGGTCCGTTCAAAGGTGCGTTCGTAATTCACACCCACACGCGACTGCGCAAAGGTTTGTTCGGAAAACCCGTCGATCGAGAACCGTATGGTATCGATGCCCGCGTCGAGGATCTCATCGGCCATTTGGTCGGTCATCAATTCGCCATTGGTGTTGATCTCTATTCGGGCCGTATCGTCCTTTCGAATATACCGCATTATTTTGCCCATGCGTTTGTCCGAGAGCGGTTCGTTGATCATAAACGGTCGGTAGGTGATACCGTGGCCGCGTGTGTCGTCGATGATTTTCATCCAAATCTCATCGCTCATGCGGTGCGGTTTTCGGGTCATCGTTTTCTGCGGGCAAAACGGGCAGCTTGCGTTACAGGCGATATTGGTTTCAATCTGTATGAATTCCGGCTTCGATTTTGTGTTCAATTCAACCGCTCCAGATCAATTGCTTTGGGTTGTTGAGTCGATTCGTGGGTGGCTACAGGTATTCCTGAATCGCTTGTAGACATCGTTCGGTGGCACCGAGATGGGATTCTACATATTGTCTGGCTCGGCGGCCCATGTCCGCGCGTTTATCGTCGTTCTTAAGCAGCGTCGTCAACGAGTCGTATATATCCTCTTCGTTCGCGACCTCTATCGCCGCTTTGTTGCTCAGAAGCTCCAACGCCTCGAAGGAGTTCTTGTTTACGGGACCAAACAAAACAGGGATCCCCATGATCGCCGGTTCGATCACGTTATGAACCCCGGTCGAGAAGCTCCCGCCCACGTAGGCGAGATCGGCGCACCCGTAGAGCTCGGCGAGAACCCCCACCGAGTCCACAATGATGACCTGTTGATCGGCGGGGCGCCGCTCACCGTTTAGCGCGCCCAGGGTGATCACGCTAAGCGAATTGTCACCGGCCCAGGCTCTCAGCTCAGCGACACGTTCGTCGACGGGCTCGTGCGGCGCGATCACCACGAGCAGATTGCGATTGTTTCTGGCCACCCGTGCCACCGCGCCGAGAAGATGGATTTCATCTTTTGGCCACGTACTCCCTGCAAGAAACACACGTCGGCCGTCACGTTCGATGCGTGGCCGCGGCGTCGCCGATAGCTTTTTGCGTTCCATTACGCGGTCAAACCGGGTGTCGCCCGCAACCGATATTCCGGAGTGATCTGGAACACACTCGCGGAATCGTTTCGCGTCGGTTTGGGAAATCGCGATGATCTTGTCGAGTTTGTCGTAAACCGTACCGTAAAACCTCTTGCCGGCAGATCTGTACCGGTTGGATGTTTCACTCAACGTCGCGTCGATCAGTACCATGGGTACCCCTCTCGCCGCCGCCTCCCACACGAGGTTTGGCCACAGATCGAATTTGACAAAAACCAGCAACCGCGGATCGAGCGCCTCGAGGCACAGTCGCACGTTGCCTACGAAATCAATGGGCAGATAGTCGATAAAGCAAACATTTTCTGAGCCCTCGAGCTTTTCTTTTTCGCTTGCGTAGTCAAATCCCGATGGGGAGGTGAAGCTTACGACGATGGGGATTTCCGGCCGCGTCTTTCCGAGCGCAGCAATCAGCGGCCGTGCCTGTTCGTATTCTCCGACGCTGGCAACGTGGAACCACACCGGCTTCGCGGGCAGATTTGTGCCCGCCTCGACCCACCGGTCGTTGACGCCCTTTCGCCCCCGGAGCGCTTGGCGAATTTTTGGGCGGAACACCGCCGCCAGGTGCGCAAATCCGTACGCAACCGGAAGTGCGATGCCGTTGTAGAGCTTTCTTCGAAATTTGAGTACGCTCATGTCACGATTGATTAGTGGTCAGTTTTGAACGTATCGTGCGGGTCCGCGGCCCGCAAACAGATCGGAAAACGCCTCTTCCACCAACTCGACCGGGATGGCGGTCAGACATTCTTGGGTCTTTTTTGGGCATGGTCGCCCACCGTTTCTCGAGCACGGCCTGCAGGAAATGTCCCGTTCGATTACTTTGCTTGCATCGAGCGACGGGTAATATCCAAACGCTTTTACCGTCGGTCCAAACAAAGCGATGACGGGAACACCAACGGCTTCGGAAAGATGCATCAGTCCCGAATCGTTTCCCACAAAAGCCGTTGCCTGTTGGATGGCCGCTGCGGTTTCCATTATGCTGGCACGACCCACGAGGTTGGTACCCCGCCGTCCAAGCGACGCTGCTACCGGCTCAGCCCACCGCGCCTCCGTCTCATCGCCCAAGAGCACGACATGACAATCATGGGTCATTGTGATCCGCCGCGCCAACTCGGCATACTTTTCGATCCCCCAGCGTTTCATCGGCCACCGGCTCCCCGGTGCCATCGCCACGATCGGCTTGTCGATCCCGCGTAGATACGAATCAATTTTGACCCGCGCACCTTCGGGGATATCGAACACCTCCAGCATCGAACCGTCGTCGTCCAGCCACGGGTTGGCTCCCATCGGTGGGAAATCCAGCGCCTTGCCCAGGGCGCTGTACCGTCGCGTGACCGACGGGATGGTGCGCATTCGCTTAAAAAGGATCAGTCCCAGCTTTTCGGTGTAGTATTTTCCGATCCGCGCCGCCGCCCCGCCGAGCCCGATCGACAGCAGGTGACTCCTCGTGCTTGCGTGGGCATCGATCACGACGCTGTCCTCGCCGCGGTGCGCCCGGATAATCTGGGCCAGACCGCGGATTCCGGCTTCCCGGTCGAGAGCGATGACCCGGTCAACACCGTGGGCGGCCGCAAACAGCTCCATATAGGACCGTTTTGTGATGACCGAGACCTGTGACGCACCATGGGTCTTCAGATGACTGATAAACGGACATAACAGAATACAGTCACCCAGCGCGCTAAACCGTATTATGGTAATCCTCATGTGGGCTCCACTCCCGGGGAGCAGTGAGGCGATCATTGTGCAGCAGAATGCCGGGCTTGTCAACGCCACCACGAGGAAACGCCGGGACCTGAGTGCCCATCGTAGGACACGACGCAAGATTTATCAAACGGGGCCACAAAAACACCGCAAAAAACGGCATATTATGCAATTTCTTCATTGATTTCAAACTATCCATTGCTTAGTATAAATCTAGCCTGGCTTTCGCAACTTCAAGTATAATTATCAGTTGTGGGGTTGAACCCCAAAAGGAGCAGGGTCGATGCCGAGCAAGCAGAAACTGGGCGCCCGTATAAAGCGTTTTCGCCTCGAGCGGAATCTTACCCTCAAAGAGGTCGAGCTCAAGGCCAACGTTTCGGCCACACACGTCTCGGAGATCGAGCGCGGGATGACCTCTCCGACCGTGGGGGCATTGGCGAAAATCGCCAGGGCCCTGGGAACGGAACCGTCGTATTTTCTTCAAAATAGCGCCTATCCGGCCGTTTCGGTGGTGAGGTCCTCCGATCGGCAGGTGTTCTCGTTTGATAGTTGGGGTGCCAAAATCAACCGCCTCAATGACGGTATCCGTGATTCGAGGATGTCGTTTCTCGAGGTGGAGCTCGAGCCGGGTCTCGCGCAAAACGTTGAACCGTTGTCACATACCGGCGAAGAGTTTGTTCATATTCTGCGCGGCGTCGTCGAGATCAACGTCGGGGACAGCCGCCAATTGCTCAAAGAAGGGGACAGTATCCACTTCAAATCAAAAGAGCCGCATACGATCAAGAACATTGGTGACGGCCATTCGCGGCTTCTTTGGGTGGTCTCGCCGCCCTATCAGCTCTAACCGACCCAAACCGCATCCCCGGGAGACGACGCAAATGATCGACAAATCAGAGCTTGGCAAACGGATCAAGAAGATTCGCGAGGAAAAGCATCTCACGCTCAAAAATATCGAGGCGGCGGCGGGCATTTCAGCCACACACATTTCCGAGATCGAACGTGGAAAGACCTCCCCGACCCTTGGTGCGCTGATACGGATCTCAAAAGCGTTGGGGACCGATCCGTCGTATTTCATAGAGGAGGAAGAACTTGGTGAAGTGTGCCTGGTCACGTTGGAGAACCGGATTCAGGAATCGTTGGAGAACGGAGCCGGAACGATCGAACGGTTGACGTCGTCGATACCCGGTGGGCGCCTGCAGGCGTGTGTCGTCACTCTGGGGGCCGGAAAAACGCATCGCGGGGAACCCCACACCCACCACGGAAACGAGGCGGCGCTGGTTTTGACGGGACGGGTGCTGTTCAAGGTCGGTGGTGAGGAGTTCGAGCTCGCCGAAGGGGATGCGATAACTTACGAAGCGACCGAACCCCACGCCTACTCAAATGCATCGGCCCACGACAAGGCGTCGATGTTGTGGGTGTGCACGGAACGGGGAATGAACTAACATCGGGCTGCAACTAACGCGGATCTAGCCTCACCGGTAACTGCCGGTGGGGTTTTTTGTTGACAGTTTTTGGAGCACTGCTCCAATATTCTCCAAACCAATTGTGAATTCAGAATATTGGTACTTTTTTTGCGACCGGGGGTCTGAGCCGTGTCCGGTGACGAAAAAATGTCTCAAAACGAAATCCTTTTCGTTCAACTTGTTTCAATGTTTCAGGTTGCGGCGTTACAACACATGGGCAAGCTGCCCAATCCTGTGACCAACGCGATTGAAAGAGATATGGAGCAGGCACGGATATCGGTCGATATGTTGGGAATGATCAAAGAGAAAACCAAAGGTAATCTGAACAAGAACGAGGAGGAATTCCTCCACAAGGTCGTTTTCGAATCCCAGATGAACTATCTGGACGAGCTCAAGAAACCCGAGGAGCAAACAGAAGACGAGGGGACCGAGGGAAGGACCGACGAATCGGCGCAGACGGCCGATTCGTCAGAGAAAATGGAGAACGAACCACCGGAGGATGCGTCCGGAGAAGCAGGCACTGATGACGGGGCCGACACGGACAAGGTGGGGGGCTGACGGTTTCGATCACCGGATGAAACGCCAGGCGCTATTCTCTAGAGTCCTGTGGCGTTACCGCGGGAAAGGAGATCTCATGAGACGGTTTCTGGCCATACTTCTCGCCGGGGCGGTTCTGGTTGGGGCACAGCCGACCGATGCCGGTGTCGCGTATCACGGTACGCGTGGGCTGATCCGAACCGTTGCGGCGGATAATCTTGGCAGGGGACGGCTCAATTTTCAGCTGAGCGGTTACTATTTCAAATACGGCGACTTGACGCTCACACCCGGCATTGGCGGTGTGCTCGGACCGCAACCGGATACTGAGGCCGTCGTGGATTATCACTTCTTTATCACGCGCGCGACGCTCACTTATGCGTTAAGCGGGTTCCTCGAGCTGGGTGCCAATCTGGACATCCGAAACTGGGTCATGGATCCAAAAGAGCGGGGCGGTCACAACTATCTGGAGAGATTGACCCGCGGAGGTTTGGGTGACACACAGCTCTCCGGTAAGGCGACGCTTCCCATTCCGTTGAAAGAGATAAAGCTCGGTGCGTTGGGTGAACTCCACCTTCCGACCGGCAACAAACAGCGGGGGTTTACGACCGACAACACGGAGTTTCTTTTGCTCGGACTGGCGACATTCGATTTCGTGGATCTCGACGCCTTTGTACCCACGCGGCTACACGTCAACTCTGGGTACCGGTGGAACAAGAACGAACAACAGGGCTATGGACTCTTTCTGCCCGATTTTCCCGACTCGATGGGGTTTCAGCCTCCGGCTTATCCCGCAACCCCGCTCGGAGAACCGTCATCATTCAACGATCTTTTTGTTTTCAACACCGCGATCGAGTTTCCGGCGCCGCAGGTGACCTTTTTTGTGGAGTTCGATTGGCAGCGCTTGATCAATGTGAAGCCCGAGCCGCCGGATTCCACACGAAATACGTACACGCTGACACCGGGTCTTGCCGTGGATTTCCCAAGCGGTTTTGAACTCAAGGCTGCGGGAGACATCAATCTCAACAAAGCGAACACTCCCTCGATCCAGCAGCCACCCGATTGGGCCTTGTGGCTGGCTCTGGCGTGGACCGGTGATCTGATTGCTCAGGACTCGGACAAGGACGGTGTCCCCGACAAGCGCGACGGGTGCCCGGATCAGCCCGAGGATCTCGACGGATTCCAGGACGATGACGGGTGTCCTGATTTGGACAATGACGGCGACGGCATCCAGGATCTACAAGACAAATGCCCGGATTTGGCCGAGGATATGGACGGGTTTGAAGATCAAGACGGGTGCCCGGATCTCGACAACGATCAGGACGGTATCCCCGATGTGGATGACGCCTGCCCCAACGAACCGGAGGATTTCGACGGTGAGGCGGACGCCGATGGATGTCCGGATCTCGTAAAAGACAGTGACAACGACGGGATTCCTGACGATATTGACCGCTGCCCGCTCCAGGCCGAGGACGTCGATGGCTACCAAGACGACGATGGGTGCCCGGATCTCGACAACGATCTCGATGGCATTCCCGATGCGAACGACTTGTGTCCCAACGCGCCGGAAACGTTTAACGGTTTTGAGGATGAGGACGGATGTCCGGATGAACGGCCCATCGGCCAACAGTTCATACTCAAAGAAGTCCAATTCGAGAGCGGGAGCGCCTCGCTGACACCGGACTCGTACCGGATTCTCGATGATGTCGTCCGATCGTTGATGGCGTATCCGGAAGTCCGCGTCGAAATCCGGGGTTACACGGACAACGTTGGCAAGGCGAGCTTTAACTTGGGCCTGTCCGAGAGGCGGGCCGAGTCGGTCAAACAATACCTCGTCAACGCCGGCGTAGACCCCGCCCGACTGACGACGAGAGGGTTTGGCGAGGAGAATCCCATCGCGACCAACGCCACGCCCGAGGGGCGCGCCCAGAACCGGCGCATCGAGTTCCGGCGGCTCAACTAACACGCACCCGCTTCGCTAAACGGACAAGGGGAAACCGCCATGCGGTTTCCCCTTGTGGTTTTGTGCCGTGTCTTGCCGCTGTCAGCGTTCGGTCTTTTTGGTTCGTTCCCAGTACACATCCATCTCCTCGAGCGTGAGATCCTCCAGCCGGTGCCCATCGGCTTTGGCGAGCGCCTCGATCGCCCGGTAACGTTTGACAAACTTGGCGTTGGCCTGGGAGAGCGCCGCCTCGCCGTCGATGTTTAGGAAACGGCTCAGATTGATCACCGAGAAAAACAAATCGCCGATCTCCTCCTCGAGCCGCGAAGCCGCACCGGAATCAGTATCGGTATCGGTATCAACGCCGCTGTCGTCGCCGGGCGGGCGCGCCGGCAACCGGGCGGTGACATCTTTGACCTCACGGATTTCTTCCTCGATTTTCTGAAAAATGCCCGTTGTGTTTGGCCAGTCAAACCCCGCCCGCGCCGCCAGCCGTTGAATCTTGTCTGCCATGCGCATCGGCGGCAGATTGCCTGCCAAACGGTCAAACGGAGATACGTCCGTATGTTTTTCCTTTGCCTTGATCCGGTCCCAATGCGCAAGGCTCTCGCTCTCATTTCGGGCGACAGCATCACCAAACACATGGGGGTGCCGGCGAACGATTTTGGCGTGTACCTTGGTGGCGAGCCCGTCCACCGTAACCGACGGATCTATTTCCCGAACCAATGCAATGGCAAAAACGAGAACGAAGAGCACGTCGCCGAGCTCTTCCAGAAGCTCGTTGTGCGACCCTTGTGCCTGGGCCCATTGGAGCTCGTAGGTCTCTTCGACCAGATCGGAAAGGATACCGTCGAGCGTTTGCGCCCGATCCCATGGACAGCCGGCATCGCCGCGAAGCGTCCCAATTAGATCAAAGAGCTTTTGTAGGTTATGGGTCTTCATCCTCACAGAATACGCCGCAAACACATATTTCCACAAGACTTGAATTCAGGCTTGATGCGGGGCCGCTCCTGCCGATACACTAGGTGTTTACCCTTGCCAAGCCACTGAGGAGATATACCACGTCATGCTCGACAGAATCATCATCCGGGGCGCGAGAGAGCACAATCTCAAAAACATCGATGTCGACATTCCGCATGGCCAGCTCAGTGTCATTAGCGGTGTGTCGGGTTCGGGCAAATCGAGCCTTGCTTTTGACACGCTATACGCGGAAGGACAACGGCGCTACATCGAGTCGCTGACGACCTACGCCAAGCAATTTCTCGAACGGTTTGCACGCCCCGACGTCGACGAAGTCTCGGGTATCAGTCCGTCGATCGCCATCCAACAGATCAATTCTGCGCGAAGCTCACGCTCGACCGTTGGGACCACCACGGAAATTTACGACTATTTGCGGCTGCTTTTTGCCCGCGTTGGGCGGACGATGTGCCCCGATTGCGACACCGAAGTTGTCCAGTACGAACCGGACGAGGTCGTTGATTCACTGCTCGAGTCTCATGCCGGCAAACAAATGTTGTTTGTTGCGCAGATCTCCGCCGAGAACGGAGCCGCGGGTGTCGTCGAAAAGCTGGTCCAAAACGGTTACAGACGTTTCATGTATCGCGGAAAAATCGAAAAGCTCGATGACACACCGAAACAAAGACTGTCACGTCTCAAAATGATCGATTTGGTGTTGGACCGCGTCGCCGTCACGCCGTCAAACCGCACTCGTATGTTCGAAGCCGTCGAGACCGCATACCGGCTTGCTGATGGTTCGGTCTGGCTCCTCGACCAAGAGGGCGGCGAAACGCTCAGATTCACCAAAAACCGGGTGTGCGCGTCGTGTAATCGGAACTTCGAAGAGCCGCGGCCCATCCTTTTCTCATTCAATACTCCATACGGTGCGTGCCCGAACTGCCGAGGGTTTGGCAACCGTATGGAGTTCGATGAGCGCCTGATCGTTCCCGACAGGTCGCGGTCGATCAAAGAAAAAGCCATCGAGCCGTGGGCCTCGGAGAAGTTCGAGTACTTCTACGACAAGCTGATTGCATACTGCCGGCGCAAAAAAATCTCTACCGTAAAGCCTTTCAAAAAGCTCAGCGAAAAAGCGCAGCGGTCCCTCCTCGAGGGCGATGGCGGGTATGTGGGAGTCATACCGTTTCTCGAGGATCTTCGTGAGAAGACATACAAGAAGTACGCACGGTTCTTTACACGCCGGTTTCTTGCATTTACCGAGTGCCGCCGTTGCCGTGGCGGACGGTTACGGGAAGAGGCGTTTTTTGTTCGAGTCGGTGGATTGACCATCCGTGACGTCAGCGCCATGGTTCCTGCCGAGGTGCTCGAGTTTGTCGAGTCGCTAGAGCTGACCCGGCGGGAGAGAGAGATCGCCAGAGATATCCTGCTCGAACTCCGATCGCGTTTGCGGTTTCTTCTGGATGTTGGTCTCTATTACCTGACTCTCGATCGATTGACCCGTACTCTCTCCGGTGGTGAAGCGCAGCGAATCAATTTGGCCAACTCGCTTGGCGCCAATCTGGTTGGTGTGCTCTATGTGCTCGATGAACCCAGTATCGGACTCCATCCACGCGACACCCTGAACCTCGTCAATGTTCTCAAAGAACTGAGGGATCGGGGTAACACGGTCGTGATTGTGGAACACGACCTCGATATCATCAAACAGGCGGACTATCTGATCGATCTGGGGCCGGGGGCGGGCCGGTTTGGCGGAGAAGTGCTGTACCGGGGCCCCCTTGGCAGGGCCTCGCACCCCAAGTCAAAAACGATCAAGTACCTCAATGCGGGGTTGCCGCTCCGGGCGTCGAACGGATCCGTCAAGACGCAAAACGAGGTGGTAACGCTCAAGGGTGTGTATGAGCACAACCTCAAGGATATCGATGTGTCGTTTCCGCTTGGTGGGTTTACTGTTGTGACCGGCGTGTCCGGTTCGGGCAAGAGCACGTTGGTGTGTGATGTATTGTACAATGCCCTGCGCATTCCTGAGCCGGGCCGCACGCTCGCATTGCGGGGAGTGGCGGGCAACGATCGTGTCGGCAAAGTGATGCTCGTCGATCAATCGGCGATTGGAAAGACGCCGCGATCGAATCCCATTACGTACATCAAGGCGCTATCGTACATCCGCGACCTGTTTGCCGGTTGCGCGCTGTCCAAGAAACGGGGTTACACGTCGGGGCGGTTTAGTTTCAATGTAAAGGGTGGACGTTGCAGCCGCTGTGATGGCATGGGATACGAAAAGATCGAGATGCACTTTATGGCCGACATGTTTGTCCGTTGTGGAGAATGTGACGGACGCCGGTTCAATAGCGATACGTTGGAGATTGCCTTTCAGGGCAAGACCATTTCGGAAGTGCTGGACATGACGGTGGAGGAGGCCCTAACGTTTTTTGACGACCATAGAGCCCTCGTCGAGCGGTTGATGGTTCTGAAAAAAGTGGGGTTGGGGTATCTCCAACTGGGGCAACCCTCAACGACGCTTTCAGGGGGCGAAAGCCAGCGGATTAAAATAGCCCGGGAGCTTGCGGAAAACACCGAGGGCGGAGGGTTCTACATCCTCGATGAGCCCACCACAGGACTCCACATCGATGATGTCGATGTACTCGTCGGCGTGCTTCGTGAACTGGTCGCCGGGGGTAACTCGGTCGTGGTGGTGGAGCACAACCCGCAGGTAATTCTGCAGGCGGATTATGTGATTGATCTGGGTCCCGGTGGTGGTGATGATGGGGGCAACCTGGTTGCGGTTGGAAGTCCTGCCGATTTGATGCGCACACGCGGATCGCACACCGGGGCCTATCTGAGGAATCTTGTAAAAGGAGAGAGAAAGGGGAACGGATGAGACTGTGTGTCACCGGCGGAGCGGGTTATATCGGTTCGGTTGTCGCTCAGGCGCTGCTCCATGACGGTCACGATGTCACCATCGTGGATAACATTTCGACCGGGCATCTGTCGGCCGTCCCGGAAGGCTGCCGGTTCGTCCGCGGTGACATCAGGGAATCCGGTACATTGACCGACGCATTTGGCACCGACACCGACGCCGTTCTCCATTTTGCCGCGCTCAGTATCGTCGGTGACTCCGTCAGCCGCCCGCTCGACTACTTTGACAACAATATCGGCGGCACGGTGTCCTTGCTCCAGTCAATGAAAACGCATGGGGTAAAAAAAATCGTGTTCTCGTCGAGCGCGGCTGTCTACGGCGAACCGGAACGGCTTCCCATCGTCGAGACGGATGTCTGCAGGCCGTCGAATCCGTACGGGTTTTCCAAGTTTGCGGTGGAGCAGATGCTCGAGGCGTCCCGGGTGGCGTGGGAACTTCAGTACGTTTCTCTTCGATACTTTAACGCGGGTGGCAGCACGACCGTTCATGGCGAAGATCACAACCCTGAAACCCATTTGATACCGATCGTGCTCGATGTGGCGGCGGGACGGCGCAAGAGTTTCACGATTTTTGGCGATGACTACGATACACGCGACGGGACCTGCCTCCGCGATTACATTCATGTCTATGATCTCGCCGACGCCCACATCCGCGCGTTGTCCGCGATGGAGCATGCCTACTCGGGGGTGCTGAATCTGGGTAGCGAGAACGCATTTACCGTTGCAGAGGTCGTTAGCGCGGTGGAACGGGTGACGGGGATGAAGGTCAAATACGAGATAGGCCCGCGCCGCCCGGGGGATCCCCCGGCGCTGCTGGCCTCGTCGAAGCAGGCCGAACGCGTTCTGGGCTGGAAGAAGCGCCGCAGCTCGCTCGATGAGATCATCCGCTCTGCGCACGAGTGGCGGCTCGAGCACCCCGACGGCTATCCATCCTAGTCTGTTTAGATTAATACACTTACAACTCTGATCGAGACGGGCGATCCGCCTGTGCCTGGCCGTGTCATGGCACGAAGATTGCCTATATCACGCGTATCCCACGATCTGGGCCCGGTTCCATTACATCCTTATCGACAGGACAACAGCCAATGAAAATCAAAGAAAGCACGGTCTCCGAGCTGGCTTTCATGTTCAAATTGCTGCCGCTTTTTCACGAAGTCGAAACGATTGACCGGGTGTACCGGCTCTTGCTGGGCATTGTTACGTCGGGGCAAACGGTGGGGTGCCGCCGCGCGATGCTCCTCGAACCAGATGAAGAATACGGTGTGATCCGCGGCCGTTTTGGTGCCGAACCGCCGATTCGTCTTCCCGGAGAAGAGGAGCCTGGATCGAGGTTTGAAGATCTTGCAAAACGGGTTTTCAAGATCTACGAAAACATTGACGGCGGCGATCTCACACTCAAGGTGAGGTCGTATTCGGTGCCCATCGGTTGGCACCGGAGCGCGTTGGTCAAGGCGTTTCGCAGCCGGTATCCTGTTATTGCCGAGCGCCGTTTGAGCGAGTTTGCGACCGACACATTTTTCGACTTTTTTGGAGCCAACGCATATATTGCCATACCCATCGAATTCGATGGTCGGGTCCAGGCCGTCTTGGCTGCCGAATCGAGTCGCCCAGTCCGGAACCAGGGAGTGGACAACATCTCGGTTCTCTTTAGTCTTGTTCAGCAGGCCTCTGCAACGGCCGAACATTTAGTCGACATTTCGGCGGGGCAGAAAAAATCGAGGGTGCTTTCAAAGCTCCAAAATACATTGAATCAGTCGCCGCGCGGTGCTGCCTTTGAAGAGGCGCTTAGAGCGGGTCTTGCGATGGCGTGCAAATCGGTAGGGGGGAGTGTGTGTCTGGTCAAAGACTTTGCTGCTCAGAAAACCCACGTAGTCGAAGTCATCCAGGACCACGCCTCGCCCGCGCGGGAATTCTTCAAAAAAACGGCGGCGGGTTTTGATGAGATTCTTGACCTGTCTGCTGGCACTACCGAATCGGTTAGCAGTGACCGCGATCACCCTCGTTTGACGGGTATGGCGCGTGATCGCGTCGAATATTTCTTTGCCTGCCCGCTCCGTTTTGGCGCGGACGTGCTCGGTTCGTTGGTCGTGTACAAAGACAAGGATGACAACCCCGAACGTTCAAAGGACTTCAAACGGGGGAATAAGAATTTCCTCGGGCTGTGCGGAAGCGTGATCGCGTCCGCTATCGGGAACCTCCAACAAAAAGAGCGGCTTCGCCGTGTCGAGGATTTTGTTGAGGAGGTGAGCTCGCACTTGATACGCGAGCGTGATAGATCGCGGATCGGCGATCGGTTTACCGAATACGAAGCCCGTATCACTGACGATCTCAAGTTGCTTGGGGAGACGCTCAAAAGCCGAAAGCCTGCTGCCAGCCGCATGCTCGCACTGAGGAAGATCATTGAATCGATGGAGTCGTACACGCGCGCGTACGGCGATGATGTTCGAAACAAAAAAACCGCCTTCAAGATGACTGATCTATTCAAGCTGACACGGCGAATCGTTGAGTCTCGCAAGCGGCAGTTACAAAAGAGCGGGGTCGAACTGACGGTTCGAATCCCAGATCAAGGACCGTCGTTGCTGCTCGAACGGAAGAGTATCGCGACCGCGCTGGAAAACATCCTCGACACCACCGCGTCGTTGCTTGTTGACGGCGAGAAAATGATGGTTGAATGTTCGGTGTCAGAGGACCGTCTGTTGGTCTGTGTCGCCGACAATGGCGCAGGGGTGCCTGGAGACACCATATCGCGTTTATTTATGCCGTTCGTGGGGATTGCCACCAACGACAAGCGAAAACGGGCGCTTTCCGTCGCCGGCGAGGTGCTTCAGAAACATTCCAGCGAGATCATGATCAAATCATCGTACAGCTGGAAAACAATTCTAGTCCTGAGTTTTCCAATGGCCGCCAACCGCGATCGCCGCAAGATCAAAGGCGAGCGGCGCCGGCTGCGTGAGCGGCGCGAAAAGCCTGCATTATGAACGGCCGGGTAGGTGGGAGATTTCCATCCACTGGCTTGATCCCCCGACGGCGTAAGCCGGTTGTCCGCGCGGCGGAATTCATAATCGATTGTAAAAACACGATTTAAGCCTTTTCCGTCCGTCGCGGTATGCTCGTTTTCTGCGTGTTCTGGCACGCCGTTTGCCCCTCGCCTGTCAAATCCACGTCTTCCATCCGATTCCAGTGGTCTTCTCCGCCCGGTGGGCGGCATCAAGATGAGACGATTTGGCAGATACTACCGGTCGGCGATCGAGCAGCTCAGGGACCCGCTGCTCGTCGTCGATACCAAGGGACGCATCCAGAAATCGAACCGTTCGGCACGCGCGGTGCTCGATCTCGGCGACTCAGGCCGGTTGATTGATGTCGTATCGCTGGAAAAAAGCTTTGTTTTTGATGGACAGCTGATGATGTCACTCGTGGATCGGCCAACATCCGTGATAGGTCACCAATTGACCGACGCGGAGGGCAACCGGGCTGATGTCACGGTCGATGTAATCGATCTCGATGGCAAGGGAGACAAGTCTAGAATCAAGTTGATCCACATCAAGGATTTCTCTTCCTACAAAAAATACGAACGATGGAAAGACGAGTTAATCTCGATGGTGGCGCATGAGATTAGAAACCCGTTGTCCGCGATGAAAAACTCGATGAACATCTTGTTGTCGCAGGCCACAGGCGAGATAACCGATGAGCAGCACAAACTGCTCACCGTATCGACACGGAGCATCGACCGATTGACTCGACTTCTCGACAATGTTCTAGACATATCGCGAGTAAGCATGGGCAGTTACATCCCACGGCCCGAATGGGTGGATGCTCGTGAGTTTGTGTCGGAGGTCGTGGACACGTTCAAGACGCTCTTTAATATCCGGCGGAAGCATCTCGATACGTTTGTATCCGAAGAGATCGACCGCATCTACATTGACCCGTCAAAGATCGAACAGATTCTCATCAACCTGTTGAATAACGCCGTCAAGTTCACCAGTGATGGAGAGGAGGTTCTCGTCTCCGTGGAACCATCGAGTCTGGAAGCCCTTGACGACGACTTGAGAATCGTGCCGTGGAATGATTTCTCGAGAGTTCAGTTTGTACGCTTCGTAGTCAGGGATACGGGATTTGGTATGACCGAAAATACGTTGTCGCACCTGTTTACCCGTCATTACGGCGGCCGGGAAGATGGGAGCGCCGGGGGCGCCCATCTCGGGTTGAGCATCTCCAAAACGCTTGTTGAAGTCCAGAATGGCCGCATCGAGTTCGAGAGCGAGCTGGGGGTGGGAACCGAGGTTACCGTGTCCGTCCCGGCGGACAAAACGACGTTCGATATGGTGAACCGTGTAAGTTCGTTGGGGAGAGTCCTTAATCGTTTGTCGACCATGCGGGCCGCAGTTATGTTTTATGTGCT
>CP070631.1:1676716-1679812 GCA_020356045.1 Candidatus Latescibacterota bacterium | reverse complement strand
GATAAAAAATGTGTGGGATCTGAGAAACTGGTAGGGCCGCATCTCGGGAGAGTCGGTCTCGACGCTGTCCGAGAGTATGTCAGCGGTGAACAAAAATGTGGAATCGTTCGAATACACCCGGTGCCACTTGTCCGCACCGGTGGTATCCGCCGGATCGAAAACCCCACCCTCATTATTCGTGATAGCGAACTCGTAAAATACAATCTCCCCATCGGGGTCCCACCCACCCCAATAGATATGCAGCGTGTATTCGCTCACTGAGCCCTCAGGTGGAGCGGCTGACAGCCAGACCTGCGGTGGTTGGTTTTGTTTTTCAGTGCCGACGAGATCGTTTGTCGCACATCCGGCGATCAAAACGGCGCCAACAAAGAGCAAAATCCCACGAATCCAGTTATCCATCTCTTTCACCTGGAATGTAACCGACTCCCATTACTGCAAACCTTGGCATGGGGCACTCGAAGCATGTGGTGGGGGGCACCGGATTAACTCACACCTGTCCTGAGGACAACTTAACGGATTATCACTAACCGGTTGTAGACATAATTGCCCGATCCCGACTCGAGCTTCATTATGTACACACCGGACGCCACCTCTTGTTCCTCGAGGTTTCGGGTATCCCAGATAAGGACGCCGCTTCCGTCTTCCTGTGTTTTTGTCCAGACCAGGTCTCCCGATACCGTATAGATGTGGACCTTGCACGTCTTCGGCACATTGCAGATGCGGATATTGTTATCCGGGAAATTGTGATAGTTCTCGGTCGTGTATTGCGAGGAACCCGAGCGATACGGATTGGGAACCGCGTAAATCTCTGGCAGATCCCTTCCGGGTTCCAGCTCGTTTTTGACGCGAACAACTTCAGAATTGCAGGGAAAAGGAACTCCCTCGGCCACCGGGCAGCTGTCTATCTTGCGTAACCCTTGGCTGGTCGCTTTGACATTGTAGCCTCTGTCAAACGTTGTAACGACATAACTGTAGGTAAACCCATTGAACGCGTTGCGGTCCACCCAAAACAGCTGATTGGGCCGCAGCGTTCCACCTTGATCCTTTAGGACCTCCCTGACGTCGATTGTGCTGCCAAGTCCGGGCACCGGCTCGGGGAGTCTGTAAACACCCGTTTCCCGGAGCGCGGGAATCATTTCAAAGTAATAAAGAGAATCAAATGGGATGGGGCGCGCAGCTTCCTCTTTTGACATCTCGCCAATATTCACCAGGTCGCTACCGTCACGCTCGATACCGCGCCAACAGTGATAACCTTCAAAATCCTCCATCCCAACGACAAAAACACCGTTACTGTCGACAAATCCTTCGGCAAACTTCACCCTGAGCCCAAAATCCACACGGTCGCCGGTCTCCGTGTTTGTAAATATACAGGGAATGGATTCTTCTGGCGTATACCCTTGACCGATGTTCAAAAACCCGTTCAAAAACTCCCTGCCAATTATGTTGAACCGCACAACAACATCCTGTCGTCCCGTCGCTGGATTTCCTACACCCACCTCGCCGGAATTCTTGATGACAAAAGTCGCCGTCTGATCGATCGACCCGAGATACACCCCGTCCGACATCGGATAGGAGAGGAGTTCTGGTGGTATCTGCGAGCCCTTGGGACGCCAGCCTGTCGTATCCGGTGGATGGATGAACACACCGCAATTCTCCGGTGCAACTTGATCCCAAAATATCCAGTTGATAAAGCGTTCCCGGTTGGGGTTCATCTCGGGCACGACAAAGACGTTTTGGGGAGTCCGCAGCTCCAACGAATCCGGGCACTGACTCTGTCCCCTAGAGTCTGCCGGGAAAAAAACCATCGCCAAAAAAACATAAAGGAGCCCCTTAGCCCTCAGGCTCTTCGTCATCACGTTCGTTTTCCTCTCGTTGCGCTATTCATCCCGCGGCAATTGCCACTCATCAAACAATATAATGTCAATCGCCGTTTTGACCGAATCAGGAACAAAGTAAACAGGGTGGAAACCCCAGACAACGCTTCGGCCTGCGGGACCACCGACATCCGGCACGCGGTCCTCAAAGGTTTTTGTCCAGAACGCGACCGGAGCATTGTAAATCGCCGACGACTCGTTCAAACAACCGTTTCCGTAGATCGGTTCGATACAATCCCTCTGTGGTTCGATCTCGGCGACGTCGTTGCACAACCCCTGGAAATCCAACCCCTTCTCGACCGATGCGAAATAGGGCGGATTGTAAATGTCACCGTTCAAACCGGTACGGGGTTCCGAGTAGAATTTGCCCGGACCGGCACACTCGGGTCGCAGAGGGAGCGTCGGAAACGCGTACTTGCCAGTCAGCGGCAACGCGACTCGAAGCCCGTCATTTCGTCCAACTTGCGTGCGAACATTGTTCACCGCGCACGCGTTCTGTCCCAATCGGCGAACCGCGTTGATCACCACAATATAGTTGATATCCAACACGTTTAGACAGCACTCGAAATACGCAAAAGATGTTTCACCGACCCCCCAATGCCCCACCCGGGAATCCTCGTACGAACCGTCCTGGTCACCCCCAAGCTCATAACGAAACATCAACGGAAATATCGGTGCCGATGGTGCAAACGAGTTACGGTTAATCGTTCCACACATCACCTGGGTGCCGTTTATAAACGCGTGTCCGCCGGCCGCCATAAACAGCGCCAAAACATTTGCGCTGGTTTTGCCACCTGTTTGTTGGATATTGGGATCAAGATATCTAATGACTTCGTTCAACAACGACGGAGTCGTACCATTGTAAGCACAGTTCGCATTCCAGACAACTGTCCGGTAATCGGCAAGGATGTTGATGGGAAGTTCCTCCTCCACCTCGATCATATCGACATCCGGATCAAACCCACTCACGTCATCGAGCATCTTTTTCCAAAATTCATCATGTTCTGCGTCACTGGGCAACCCGCCCCCTGAGAGACCCCAACCCGGGCTGTTTTCCGCCCAGTCGTCGACGAACAACAAGTTCTTGCGCATCGTAAACGGCACCACGTTGATGCGGACACCCACAAGAGACGTGTACCCGGAGTTGTCAATAACTTCGATGTTAAACGTGTGAGAATCGAACTCGAACATCCGGGGTGGTGATTCGGCAGTGTTATTATCG
>CP070631.1:1674150-1676616 GCA_020356045.1 Candidatus Latescibacterota bacterium | reverse complement strand
GGGCGAGCGGTATCCCGTTTCCGTAGTCGAATCCCTCGATGGGACCGAAGGGGAGGTAGGCGATATTCGAGGCGAGTACCTGCGAGGGACCACCGGACGTGGCCGAGATTGCCTCGATGCGCCCGAGGGCGTCGCGCGTGTAGATGATCATTGTTCCGCTTGGATAGGTGACGGTCAGCACGCGGTCCGCGTTGTCATACGTGTAGGCCGTAACATAGCCAACTCCACCAACGGTGCGTGTTTCCGAGAGCAGGTTGCCGCGGATATCGTAGGCGAAGTCGGTGCTGCCGCTCGCGTCGGTCATGCGGGTCAGGCGTCCGATGCCATTGGGCCGACGGTCATACTCAAAGCCGACGTCCTTCGTGGAATCCGGATACGTGATGGACACCAGCCGGTTGAGGGCATCGTAGCCGAACTGTGCCAGTACGCCACGCGCATCCGTTTGGTTGAGCCGATTACCGGCGTCGTCGTACGTAAACCAGGTAAAACCGGTATCGGGGCTCATCTGGGCAACGAGATTGTCGAGCCCGTCGTAGGTAAAGGTGGTGGTGAGACCCTCGGCATCGGTCACCGAGGTCAGATTGTCGCGGGTGTCGTAGCCAAAAGTCGTCTCACCGCGGTTCGGATCGATGTTCTTTGCGAGCCGATTCAGTGCATCATATTCACTTGCCGTACGGGCCTTATTGCCGTCGATGACGGCTGTCTGATTGCCCTGCAAATCGAATTCGAAGTCGGTTGTCTGACCGGCGCCTCCCACGTCTCGTGTCAAACGATTGAGGCTGTTGTAGATGTGCGAGCGAGTCTGTGTGATCGTGGAAGCGGGGTCCTGCACGGTCTCGGCAACACGGTTGCCGGCCGCATCCAGGGCAAATTCAGTGCGGTTGCCGAGATTATCCTCCATGGCGACGAGCCGTTGCGCATCGTCGTACTCGGATACGAGAAAACTGCCATCGGCTAGTGTCGTCTTAGTGATGTTGCCGGTGCTGTCGTACTCGAATCTCGTCAACTGCCCGCCAACGTCCCGGCTCGTGAGCCGTCCGCGGGAATCGTAGCTGAGTTTGGTAATGAGCCCGTTCGGGCCCTCCAGAGCAAGCGGGCGACCGTTCGGGTCATATGCCGTCACGCGGTTTATGTGACCAACGGCGTTCATGACCTCACTGAGGTTTCCTTGTGAGTCGTAGGTGAACGTGGTGACGTCAGTGACGTCCGTTCGTGGGCCGTCGCGAGTCGCGAGAAGCCCCTGTGCATTGTATGTATTCGTGACCGTGCGCGCTTTTCCGGACAACGTATCGGATTCAGTGTGGGTAAGGAGCCGACCTTGAGGGTCGTAGGCAAACTCGGTTGTCTTTCCCGGTTCGGTAATCAGTGTCGGCAGGCGAAAATCGACATGCCACTGCGTGGTGATCGTGCGTTCTTCGGGTGTCCCGACCGCGTCCGTACGACTCGTTTCAAGCCCCCGCGAGTCATGGACGAAAGTGGTTACGTTACCGTTGTAATCCGTAACGCTGGCGGGAAAGCCGTTCGCGTCGTAGGTGGTCGTGCTTGACTGCGATCCGCAGGTAGCGCACGGTCCATCGGAAATTCCGGTATTCTTATTCGACCCGTGGATCACTGAATTCGTATATTCACGGGTCTGTCCAAGCGGGTCCGTTATCGTGGTTGGACCGGCGGCGGTGAAGGCGAGCACATGGCGGTTTGCACCACCAGCGTGCTCACTCAGAATGGCGCGGCCTTGGACATCATAAGCATAGGTAGAGAATCGGATGCCCCGCTCATCGGTAATTCCCGTGAGCGCATTTGGAAAATCGACATCCTCGTAGTGATAAATGCGTTTAGGGTTATCGGAGTCGTCGGATGGTGTTTCATCGGGATACAGCACAGAAACGAGATTGTCATTTGCGTATGTATATTTGTACACATTGCCGGACGCATCGGTCATCGAGGCAATGCGATCGCTTGAATTGTACGCAAAAGTCAGCGTTCGACCAAAGGCGCCGGTGACGGTGGTCAGCCGATCGTTCAGGTCATAGCTGAGTGTTTGGGCTAAGGGATTTCCTTTTGTCTGACTTATGAATACCAGCTTTCCATCAGAATCGTATTCTTCAACAACGTTATCTTGATTGGTGAATCTCCATCCGAGTTGAACCTGCTCGAGTTTTCCTAGGATGTCAGGATCGCTCACCCATTCCCCGCTTTGCAGGTAAAAGTTCAGAATCCGTCCGTCCGGACGCGCCACTTGCGCGAGCGGAGGTGTCTCGCTGGGCGCGTAGCCTATCGAGCGATCGAAGTTTGTCCGCCATTTTCTACCGATGGATGGCCATGCAAACGGGCTTGAACCGGAGATAGGAAAATCGGCGGGCGCATCACTGTTATAGTGTCGCTCGAATGTCAAAGGCATCGCGCCAGCACCGCGAAAGTCTGTCTCTTTTTGGTATTTGTTACCGTTAGCCGAATTGATTGGATTGG
>CP070631.1:1666117-1674050 GCA_020356045.1 Candidatus Latescibacterota bacterium | reverse complement strand
AGATAAGCCTAATAATAAAAAGTGCTTACGCGCGACTCGAACTTGGAGGAGCGGATTCACAGGTGACGGGCTCTCGGCAGGCATTGGCTCTCCGGTCTGGTAGCTGGATCAAATGTCAAAGATTCAAGGTGGCAGAAGGCGGCGACTCTGTCAAGGTGGGCAACCCGACGCGAAACTTGATTTAAGGTTAAGAAAGTGATATTATTCTCAATGCCCACCCTCTGCATTGCACCGGTCTAGGTTGGATGACGCGATAGATACACACCACTAGGAGCCACCATGACCCGCGTCGCTTTATATTGGCTGACGACGGTATTTTTGTGCGGATTTGGTCTTCAACAGGCCGGGGCGCAGTGTATTCTCACCAACCCGAGCTTTGAGATTGGAGACTCGGGCGCCAACGTGTTTGCCGGTTGGAACCAGTGGGGCGTGGTCGGGTCGTCCACAGATGCAACGCACGGATCGGTGGCCGCAAAGGTGATCGGGCCAAACTGGGGTGAGTGGCAGACGTCCGGGTATTGGCAGCAAATGGATACGTCACCCGGGGAACGATGGTCGGTGTCGGTTGACGTTTGGCATACGTCGACAAACCCGATAATCGGTCAGTCCAAGGCGATCGTAAACATCGAATGGCGAGACATCAACGACGACCTTATCGATTTTGAAACGCGCACTGCCGCGGACGCCACGACGCCGATTGATGAGGTTCAAGAGTTTGCCTTCGAAAGCCAGCCCGCGCCTCTCGGAACCGTGAAGACACGTATTCTAGTGGCGGTTCTGCAGAGTAGCCACGCCCATCCAATCGCCCACGTTTATTACGACCAGGTCACATTCTACAACTTGACCTCGCCCACACAGGATGAGATCCAGTGGAATGATTTTCCTGGCTTACGGACGCTCGAATTTAGCGGGCGCACGTGGCGTGTGAAAGGTCCGGGTTATTACGGCCCCGGACCCAACCTTTTCTCCGACTCGCCATCTGCCACCTGGGTGGATGTGGATGATCGTCTGCACATGACGATTCAGAATTTTGGCGGTTCGTGGTACAGCACCGAGATCACCCTCCAGGACGCGCTCGGATACGGTGACTATATTTTTACGACAGTAGGACGTCTCGACATGTTGCATCCAAATGCCGTGCTCGGGATTTTTTTGTGGGAGTACGGCCCCTGTTGGGACCCCGCGTATCTTTGGTGGAATCCATACAACGAAATCGATATTGAATACAGCCGTTGGAGCGACCCGGGCAACGACCTCGGGCAGTTTGTCGCCCAGCCGTGGGACTGGTACGGCAACATCAACCGGTTTGACGCGACGTTTAGCGAGGGCGAGGTGACCAGCCATGCATTCCGCTGGCTCCCGGACCGCGTTGAGTTCAGGAGCTGGCGTGGGGGGGCGAACGACGAGACCCCAGGCAACATGATCCACGAGTGGACGTATACGGGGCCGCATATCTCGCGGCCCGAGCAGCCGCGGGTTCACATCAATCTCTGGCAGGTTAACGGACCTCCAAGCAGCAACCAGGAAGTCGTCTTCGAAGAGTTTACTTATATACCAGAATTTGACCCGACGGGTATTCCCGATGTGACGGTGTTCGAAGCCACCCATCTATCCCCAGCGCGACCCAATCCGTTCAATCCGACGACGACGATTGGGTACACGGTGCGGCTGGACGTAAATGCAGAAATCATTGTGTACGATGTCAAGGGCCGCCGCGTGCGAACGCTCGTGAACAAGTTTGTTCCGGCTGGGTATCACGAGGTTCTGTGGGACGGACGTGATGATTTGGGAAACCGTGTCGCTTCGGGTGTTTATCTGTATCAGCTTCGGGCGGGCGGTATCGTGGAGACCCGCAAAATGGTGCTGTTGAAATGATCAATCAGACATTTTGATGGAGATCGGCCGGCTCCGTCGAAAATTGAAGCGAGCTGTTGGACGGCCGGGAAGCGGTGGATGGCAGTGGGCTAAACCAGAGCTGCCGTCTGGTTTGTTGGTGTTCAAACCAAAAGGAGGCCTGAGAATGAATCTCTGGCAACGTGCTGTATGTATCGTCGCGGTGGTTCTGTTGACCGCAACGGCTGCGTCCGCGCAGAATCTATTGGTAAATCCGAGCTTTGACGATCCGCCGTTGGGTGTGGGAGCTCCCCCGCCGGGTTGGATTGCCTTTGGCAATGTGTTCGCGGAGCCTTCTGTGCCCCCACAGTTCGTGCCATTGTCAGGCCCCGGGCTGTGCTCGATGTTTGGCTCCTTTACCGGTGGATTCAACGTGAGCGGCATCTTCCAGGAATACGTCGCCACACCGGGCACGACCTGGCTGTTGTCGTCAAATGCGCGTCATTGGAGCGGCGATGCCATGACCGGCATCGGTGCGGGTAGCTGTACCCCAAACTGCACCGACAACTGGGTCGTCCAGAAGATCGCGTTTTTCGACGCGGGCAACAATGAAATCGGTGCGGCTGAGTCCGTGATCCTTGACGGCACCTATGCGACCGATGTGTGGCACCCCGCGGCGGCGATTACCGGTACCGCGCCTGCGGGCACGGTCAAAGTCCAGGCGCTGATCCTTTACCTGCAGCCGCTGTTTGCTGGCGGTGCGGCGCATATCGACGATGTTGTTTTTGGCGACGCGTCGACTGTGGTCACCGAGCCGTCGACCTGGGGTAAGGTCAAGGCGCTTTACGAGTAGGAGCGATTGGCTCGCCAGACGAGTATTTCGGAACGGTATTGTGAGGGGTAGAGAAAGTTTGTAGTCGTGGTTGACGAGTGTCTCGGGCCGGGTCCCTCTGTAAGGAGGGCGAACGCCCGGGGCAGTCGTCGTTCCTGTCGATCGTCGTGGAATTTGGGGGGATAAGGTGCGCACGGTTGCCGGTCGGGCAACTCGTCGTCCAAGGAGGGTAAGGATGAAACGAGTCCTGTCAATTGTTTGTGTTTTGTCGCTGGTGATTTTGGCGGCCATCGGTTCCGAGGCGCACGCCCAGTGCACGAACTTGCTGGCCAACCCCGGTTTCGAAGCGAGCGGTGGGTCGTACGACGGCTGGTTCACGTTTGGCAGTGGACCGCAGATGTCCACACCGGCAACGGATAATATCTTTCGGTCGGGTTCGGCCGCCGCGAAGATCTATGGGGAGTTCACCAACTGCCCGATTCCCCAGTTTGATGTTGGTGGCTTCGGTCAAGCATTCACCCCCGTCACTGGAAGAGTCTACGAGCTTAGCGGCTACGGATTCGTTTCCAGTGCGGACCCCATCCCTGGCACCGACCCCTGCAATGGGAACCGCCTCGTTGCACAAGTCGCTTTTTTTGACCAGGCTAGCGAGGGCAACGTAATTTCGAGAAACGAAGTCATCGTTGGCGATGGCACCACGACGCTGGAGCAGTGGAAAAAGTTTTCTGTATCGACCGTTGCCCCCCCCGGTGCCCTGCGTGTCGAAGCGTTGTTCCTCTTTCTGCAGCCGGGTTGTGATACGGGCTCAGTGTTCGTGGATGATGTGCAGTTCTGTGAGACCACCGAAATGCCGGTGGCGAATTTGCTCGTCAACCCCAGCTTTGACCTGGGCTTGACCGGTTGGACCACGTTTTCGAATGTGTACCACGATACGCGGATTTTTGCGACCCGTACACCCATCGGCAGCGCGAAATTGTTTGGCCCGTTTGGGGATCCCGGCGCCGCGTCGGGATTGTTCCAGACGTTTCCAGCCGCACCGGGTGAGGCATGGACGTACAGCGTACACGCGTTGACTACATGTACGGAAGATCCGATCTACGGTACAAACGACAATTTTGCCACTGCAAAATTGATTTTTAACGCCGCCGGTGGCGCCGTGTTGGACTCGACCGAGATCACGATCGTCGACAATACCTCACCACTGGGCAGGTGGACCAAACATAGGATGTATGTCACGTCCCCGGCCGGGGCTGTTTCGGTGTCTGTCTACGTATTGTTTATTCAACCGACCGATCAGAATGGCGCAATTTGGGTCGATGACCTCGAGTTGGTCAAGCTGGATCCGACGGGAATCGCGGATGGTCCGCAACCGATCGATATCGAGTTGCACCAAAACCATCCGAATCCATTCAACCCGACGACAACCATCAGCTTTACACTACCGGTGGCGCAACACGCCAAAGTCGAAATATTCGACGCCAAGGGTGCGCGAGTTCGGGTCTTGTTTGACGACATGGGTTACGCCGGTCTCAACAATGTGAGCTGGAATGGGACAGACGCGAACGGTAACAGAGTTGCAAGCGGCGCGTATTTTTACAGACTCACGTCGGGCGCATCAAAGGTTACGCGCAAGATGGTTTTGCTAAAGTAAGACGCAGCGAACGATCCATTGCCCTCCGGTGACTTGAGGCGGTGTCTCAGTTGATTCTGAGACACCGCTTTTTTGGGGGCCGCCCCAATCCCGACGATAACTTGCCGGCAATGAGCTGCGCGATAGCGATCACCCGTGTCACAGGTATCCTGACGATTGTGGGGTGCGTGATTCGATAATCGAATTGCGCGGCATCGCGAGCGCATTTTTGGCGCTTCGGGCGGTACTGCGTACGAAATCCCCCTCCGTCTCAACCGTGATTTTCCCCATTGGAATGGGCCTTTGTGGTATAATACGCGGCGTTCTTGAGCCATTTCCTCAGTCCACAGAATTCAACAGGCGCATCAACAACGGGGGTGTTGACATGAAGCGAACCCTGGCAGCTTTCGCCCTGTTCTCCTTGCTTCTCCTGGCTGTAAACGCGGGTGCGGTGGAGAAGATCTACTTTGGTGATACCGGTCACGACAAAATTCGGCGCTGTGATCTCAGCGGTTTCAATATCGAGGAGCTCGTAACCACCGGCTGCTCGGCCGTCGGCAGCATCGCCATTGATCGAACCGGCGGCAAAATGTATTGGGCGGATTGGCCCGAAGCTACCGCACACATCAGACGGTCCGATCTGGACGGATCGAACATCGAGGTCATTCACACCGGCCTTAGCGGGCCGTATGGCGTGGCGCTCGATGTTCCCTCCGGCAAGCTGTATTGGACCGAGTTCTCCGCCGGGCTCGTCCGGCGCTCCAATCTCAACGGGACCAACATCGAAGATCTCATCACGACCGGTCTAAATCATCCCAATGGCATCGCGCTCGATCTGGACAGTGGAAAAATTTACGGCACGGACGGAGGCTCTCCGGGAAAGATCTTCCTGGCAAACCTCAACGGTTCCGGATTCGAGTGGCTCATTACGACGCGTCTCTCGCAGCCAATGGAGATCGCGCTCGATGTCGACGGCGGCAAAATGTATTGGTGCGATCTGGGCACCGATTCGCTGTACCGCGCGGATTTAGATGGCGCCAATATCGAAGCGCTTCTCGCTTCGGAATACGGGACTCCGGTCGGAATCGACCTCGACCTAGCCGCGGGTCATATATACTTCTCCGATTCGGGTGAGGGCGCCAAGATCAAGCGTGCCAATTTGGATGGGACTTTCGTTCAAGATGTGATCTCATCGGGCATCGGCGCCTGTTACGGGTTGACGCTTGGTCCGGCGGTGGCGGAGTGCTCGGATGCGTCGCTCGATGGGCCGTGGCTGGTCCGCGTGACGGGTGTGCCACCGGAAGACTACACCGTGTATATGACGTTTGACGGTCAGGGCACGATAGACGATATTGGCGCGTTTAGCATGCCCGATTCGGCCGGCGAGTATTCGGTTGACGCGAATTGTGACATCACCGGTTATGTATGGTCCGATGGGTACTCGCCGTTTGCCGGTCATCTGGACACCGACACCACCGGTACGGTCAACTTTGATGGGCTGGGGCCGATGACGATGATCAAGGTCATGGATATTGGCGCGCTCGAGGGGTGCTGGACAGGGGCCTTTGTCCAGGACACCACGTTGACCACATACAACGTGACCATCGATATCGATGCGACTGGAGCTGTTACGAACACGATCGGGTTTTTCACCCCGATGAATGGGAATTTCTACTTCCAACCACCCTATGTCGCGGGATTCATGGCAACGAGCGCCGCCCCAACCGGATCGCCCTGGGAGCAGATCATGATCCAGGATGCGACACGCTCACCCAACGGCTACACCATATCGGGGACGTTTGCCCTGGATTGCAGCGATTGTCCGCGTGGGACGTTTTCTCTTACCTTGTGCGACATTGTCGGTATTGAAGAACAACTACCCGCGTTGTCATCGGAGCTGCATCCGACTTACCCCAACCCCTTCAACCCACAGACAACGATCGAGTACTCGCTGCGTGAGAGTGGCCGGGTGAGCCTTCGTATATATGACATCGCCGGTCGATTGGTCCGGACACTTCTTAGCGAGGAGAAAACTGCCGGAACCTACACCACCATCTGGAACGGAAGGGATGACAACGGCGCCGAGGTAAGCAGCGGTGTGTACTTTGTCCGTTTTGAGGCGGGTGGCGACGTGCACGCACAAAAGATTGTATTTTTGAAGTAGATCGTGTATAATGCGCCGGTTGATCAAAAGCCCGGTTGTTGTGCCTCAGGGGAATAAACAGCCGGGCTTTTTCTAGCCCGCTCTCGCCATCTCCCAACCGATGATTGCCTTCTTGCGTGCTGGACCCCAGCGGTAGTTGCCAAAAGTCCCCATCGACGTGATCACTCGGTGGCAGGGGATGAGCCATGCCACGGGATTGCTGCCGACGGCGGATCCCACCGCACGCACCGCGTTGGGGCGGCCGATATACCGGGCGATGTCGCCATACGCGCAAAGCTGGCCGGGTGCTACGCGGAGCAGAGCCTCCCACACCTTGATCTGAAAATTGGTCCCCTTGACATGAAGCGTCAGCCGATGCCGCTTGGGGTCGCCGGGGTCTTTGAACACCTGCTCGAAGACCGATTTTGTGGTTGCTTGATCGCGGAGGATTTTGGACTTGGGCCAGTGATGTTGGAGGTACTCGAGTCCATCGGCGCACGACGCGTCATCATGGAACGACAAACCACAAATGCCACGCCGGGTCACAGCAAGCAAACACGTTCCAAAAGGGCTTTTGTGTCTGCCGTAACGGATGGTGACATCCTTGCCGCGCGCACTGTACTCACCAGGTGTAACCGCATCCATGTTTACGAAAAGATCGTGCAAACGGCCGGGTGAAGACAACCCGGAATCATAGGTCGCATCGAGCACGGTCCGCGACTCAGCCAAAATCTGTTTTGCGTGGTTGACGGTCAAGTACTGGAGAAACCGTTTGGGACTGATACCCACCCATCGTTTGAACAGTCGTTGAAAATGGTAGGGGCTCAGATGGACGTGCCGGGCGACGTCTTCCAGCCGCGGCTGATTTATCGCATGGGTTTCTATGTAATCGAGCGCCGCGTCGATTCTTTCAAAATCCGTGTCCACATTATCACCTCCTGATGTACAAACGATAACGAGGAGGACAACGTGTCTCCACCCGGTTCTTGCTCAATTGATGCGCTTTATCCATCGGCACGGTGACGCTCGCTGCGCGGCCGGCGCGTGTGATAGGATAACATATTATATCGTGGAGCTTGGAACCCCGCGGGCAGATGGAGTCAATCATAATGAACCCTGACGGACCGACAAAACCGGATTACAGCGGCTTCGAGCAGGGGCCCATACGCCCGCCAAACGAGGCCCGGAGTCTTCTCGTCCGGATCACGCGAAACTGTCCGTGGAACCGGTGTTCGTTCTGCCCGGTGTACAAGACTGAACGGTTCTCGGTCCGGCCCGCCGCTCATGTGAAAAGGGACATCGATCTGGTTCATTCGCACGTCGAGGCCATCAAGACAGTAATGGCCGAGACCGGCCGTATCACACCCGACGTCATCCACCGGGCTGGTGACCAGGTTGCCAACGACGAGTGGGAAGCGTTTACTGCCGCCGCCAATTGGGTGATCGCCGGTGACATGCGATCGGTTTTTCTCCAGGATGCCGACTCGTTGGTGGT
>CP070631.1:1661761-1666017 GCA_020356045.1 Candidatus Latescibacterota bacterium | reverse complement strand
GGTAACTCGATCCCACTGGATGACGAGTCGTTGTCATACCTGCGGCTGGGCACCTACGAACTTGGAACAAACTCTGTCGAACACGGCGACTTCAGTCAGGGTGACGCCGAAGCAAGACTGATTGTAGTGGTCAGTACCGATCACCTTCAGGTGACCTACTGGGACAACGCCAGGGAGTTTTGCACGATCACGCGGGAACACATCGATATCGCGGACAATATTCGGACAGGTCGCAAACGAGGCTTAGGACTCTATTTGCTGCAAAAGATCACCAAAGACCTTCAGTACGAAAGAGATGATGGCTGGAACCGTACAACATTCAAGATTAGCAGAGGCAAGATCGTTAACCAGGAATGGTACAGGAGGGTAAAAATGAACAACCTTTCCATCACGACAACACCCACGGGCAAGAAGGACACCGCTGTGGTCAAACCTGCTGGAAGCATCAATTCGTCGACGGTCCCTCAACTGGATTCATGCTTTGGCAAGTTGGTGGGATTGGGGACCACAACGATAGTAGTGGATCTCTCCGAAACAGAATTCATCAGCAGCTCGGGTGTCGGCTTGCTTCTCGGTTCGGTGTCCTCCTTGAGGGAACGCGGGGGCGATTTGATGCTTATGAATATCCCCTCATTGATAAACGACATCTTTGATATTCTTAACATCAAAATGCACTTCCATATCATCGAGAGCCTCGATGAATTGAAGACTGCCGATAAATCCTGACCGCGCCGGCCTTACGCTCGAACAGCGGATCGTTTGCCGAGGCTGCACGTCACCTCATCGCCGAGGTGAGCAAAACACGATTGAATGCGGTTACACGTGGGCACGTGGTCAATCTCGCTGGTAATGTCGAGCAATATTCCCCGCAGTGATAAACGCGTTACGTCTCATTCCCGCCGGTTTGCACCTCGATATCGCGCTATCGCGAGTGAACTTCTCGAACTCTTCGTTTCCGATCACAGTGAGTTCAGTCAGCGGGCGCTTAATAATAGGATTCACGTCGCGTGCGCCGAAAAGAACCGATTCCGTGGCCGCGATGTTGAAGGGGCAAACCAGCTGACAGGTATCGCATCCAAACAAGCGAGATCCAATCGAGCGGTGGTAATCTTCGGGTATGTCACCCCGTTTTTCGATGGTCAGATACGAAATGCACTTGTTGGCATCAATGACAAAAGGCTCTACGATCGCTCCGGTGGGGCATGCATCAATGCATGCTGTGCAGGAGCCGCAAAGCGTGTCTAGAGGTTTGTCCGACCGAAGCGGCACGTTTATAATCAGCTCACCGAGGAAAATCCACGAGCCGTACCCCGGCGATATGACACACGTGTTTTTTCCGAGCCAGCCGATGCCTGCTCTGATCGCCAAATCGCGTTCCGATATGGGTTGCGTATCGACGACAATCCGCGACTCCATTCCTGCAAATCGCCCCTTGAGCCTGCGATCCAACTCACCGAGCATGTCACCGACAACGGTGTGATAGTCCTGGCCCTGCGCATAAATCGCCACCTCACCTTTGCCTTCAGAAGGTGCCGAACGGTTTCGGTCAATTTTTGACTTCGAATAGTAATTGACTGCCACGCAGACCGCGGATCGTGCACCCTCGAGAAGGAGCCGGGGATCGTGCCGCTTGTCCGCTCCACCAGACAGGTAGCGCATGTCTCCGTGCCGGCCGGCTTTGATCCACCGGTCAAAAGCACGGCCGGACTCGGGGTCGGGAACGAGATCGGCGATACCGACGAGCGAAAAGCCTACGTCGAGCGCCGATTCCCTGACAAACGTTTCGCGGTCCCCCGGGCCAGGTGCGCCGTGGTGAGAACGACTACTCTTTGTCATCTTCAGACTCGGTAAAATCCTTGATCTGCTCGGCAAACCGGGAGAGCTTGCTGTCCACGAGGTAATTTACGCTGTCTTTCTGGTACCCGCGTTTGAGCCGCCGGCCCACCTTGACGCCGGTAAGCAGTTCGATACCCTCGTCAACGGTTTTGACCGCATAAATATGAAACATGCCCCTCTCTATAGCGCTCACAACATCTTTCTTGAGCATGAGATCACGTTGGTTGAGCTTGGGAATGATCACACCCTGTCCGCCGGTAAGACCCTTTATCCTGCAGATATCGAAATAGCCCTCGATCTTTTCATTGACCCCACCGATCGGCTGGATCTCACCCTTCTGATTGACCGAGCCGGTCACGGCGAGATCTTGACGTAGCGGCAGTCCGGAGAGGCTCGAAAGAATCGCGTAGATTTCCGTTGAGGATGCGCTATCGCCGTCGATCCCCCCGTACGACTGCTCGAAACATACACTGGCGCTCATCGTCATTGGTTTCTCCTGCGCGTACTTGCGGCGCAGATACCCTTCGATTATCAGCACACCCTTGTTGTGCGTTTTGCCGCTCAGGTCGGCTTCGCGCTCGATATTGATAATACCGGCCCGTCCCATAGCCGTTTCGGCTGTGATCCGGCTGGGTTTCCCAAACGAGTAGTCTCCCATGTCGTACACAGACAGCCCATTGACCTGCCCGATCTTGCTTCCGTCCGTATCGATCAGAATCGTCCCATCTGCAAGCATCTCGCGCATTTTATCTTCGATGAGGCTAACCCGTTCGGTCTTCTCTTCCATCGCTTTCTCTACATGGCGCGCCCAAACGAGCTTGGAGCCGTCTTTTTTGGCCCAGTAAACCGCTTCGCGAATGATATCCGCCACATCGCTGAAACGAGTTGACAGTTTGTTTTGACGCCCCGCAATTCTCGAGCCCTCTTCGGCAACCGCAGCGACAGCCGACTTGTGAAACTCTAGCAAGGATTCCTTGTCGACAACCGTCTTGACGAACGTTGCGTACTTGAGAAGATTCGGCTTGACGTTTGGCATCACCGAGTCGAAGTCGGCCTTGACCTTGAAGATCTTGCGGAACTCCTCGTCATAGTGATAAAGCATCTGATAGGTGTACGCGTCGCCTATCAATACCAATTTGACATCGATATCGATCGGCTCAGGCTTGATACCCATGACGGGAAGAAAAAGCAACGCATCAAACCCCTGGATCGTAACTTTTCGGTTTTTGAGCGCCCTTTTCAATGCGGGCCAAACAGCCGCTTCCTCCGCGATGTCATTCAGGCTCAGAACGAGAAAACCTCCGTTGGCCCGGACCAATGAGCCTGCCCTGATCATCGTCAAATCGGAGCGGTACTCCCCCCTTCCCTCGTGGACGCGGTCGATACTTCCAAACAAATTGCCATAGTTTGGGTTTGTCTCGATGATAACCGGCCTCTTTTCTGTTCGCGAGTTGTCCACGACCAGGTTGACTTCAAATTCGATAAATCTGTCCGGCGGCTCGCCTTTCTCTTTTTGTTCCGCAGTTGGTTCCTTGAACGAGTCTATATGGTCTATCGCGTGCTCGCGGAGCTCGGACAGATACGCTTTCATCTTGTCCCCGTCAAACTGGTCCTCGAGCTCCGACACGCATGTATCTACGATGGGACTGACAAATTCTTTCTCGAGCCACGTCATCTTGTCCGCCAGCTCGCGGTCCAATTCGCGGGCAACCTTGAGAAATGCTTCCATCTTGCCCACGAGGAGCTCGTGGTCGTTTTTGATCCGGAGGTATTCCTTTTCGTCGAGCTGCCCTGCCTCGACCAACCCGGGGAGCTTCTCCATTTCGACCGGCTGCTCACCGATGATGGGCATGACGACCGGCTTGGTGAACGGCCCATACTGGACCTCTAAAAGCCGGAACCCCTTTTGCTCTATCGCTTTTTCCAGCTCTGCTGCCTGTGTCGATCTCTTGGTCTGGAGCTCCTCGATTATCTTTTTCTGCCGTTTGTTGTACCCTTCGCTCTCGAACACCTTTGGAATGTGCTTTTTGAGCGTGTTGAGAACGTCGGCCACCGCACGTTTTAACATCGAACCTTGCCCGGCCGGAAGCTCGACACACACCGGCCGGTCAGGTGATCGGAAATTGTGGACGTAACAGATATCTTTGAGTTTCTTCTCGCTGTGACGCATGCTTTCGAGAAGCGTCTTGATCGTGGTTGTTTTTCCCGTTCCGGTCAAACCTGACACGTAAACATTGTAGCCGGGGCTCTCGATCTCCAGCCCAAGCCGGATGGCCGCAAGGGCCCGATCCTGTCCAATGATGTCTTGACAACAAGGAATCTCCGCCGTCGATTCAAATCCCAACGAGTTCGGAGAACACCGCCACCGCAGATCCCTCGCTTTTAATTCGAGTCTGGACGAACTACTCATGAAGCCCTCC
>CP070631.1:1657473-1661661 GCA_020356045.1 Candidatus Latescibacterota bacterium | reverse complement strand
TTCGCGAGGATCTCTACTACCGGCTCGATGTGCTCCGGATCAACTGCCGGCCGCTGAGGCAGCGCCGCGACGACATCGAACCGCTGGCCAACTTTTTTTTGTGGATGAGCTACTCGGAGAGCGGCCGCGCTCTGCCCACGTATACACCCGGTTTTCTCGCCGCCTTAGAGAGCTACGATTATCCCGGCAACATCCGCGAGCTTCGCAACATCATCGAGCGCGTCGCCGTGTACACCGATTTTCGTGATGAGCTCGACGAGAGCGATCTCAAACGAATCCGCGAACTCCGCCACACGTTCGACGGTGCTCGACAGTCCGCCGATCAGGTACCCGATTTTGAGACGTACAAGGCACGTCAGGCCCGCCGTGACTTCGAGTACGGCGTCCAGGTACTCCGTGCGGCGGGCGGCAACCAAACCCGCGCCGCCCAGCTCATCGGCCAGGATGCCGGCAATTTTCACCGTTGGTGGAAACGCATCTGCACCCGCGCCGGCGAAGATCCTGGCGACATCATTCATCAGATCAAGAAAGAGTCGGGACGCTAGGGATAACTCTCTAGAGCCCAGCCTTCACTTCGCTCGACTTCCCTCTGCGCTACGCGCGTCGGGTGATTCTCGCTCGTTCCCGGCAATGGGCCCTGCGAGAGTTATCCCTAGCGTCTTTTATTTCGATTAGTCTGAGTCGGCGTAGTAGGTCGCGCGGTCGTAGAGGATGATGAGGATGTTTTTGTTTTTCACCTTCTCGCAGAGCTTGAGCGCCACTGCCAGACTGCCCGCCGATGAGCGTCCAACCGACAGCTTCTCGACACCGGCTAGCAGCCGGTGCGCCGCGGCCAGGTCGGGGAGCGATAGTGCCGCATCCAACGCCCGCGAGGATATCACGTCGCGGTCGTAGAGCGCGGAGAACGCTTCCATCGCTTTTTCGTCGGCGACGAGCATAACGTCTTTGACAATCGCAGATTGAACGTCGCCCCCGATGACCGCTTCCTCGAGAAACGGAAACTTCACTCCCATCACACCGGTGCCGTAGATACCATGAAGCCCAAGCTGGCCGGGGTCGATCTCAAACATCTCTTTGTACGCACCCGGGTGGCGCATCTCGTAGGCGGTTGGGGCTTGGACGGGATCCCACGCAATCACCTCGGCACCGTATTCCTTGAGAACACGTCCCGGGCCAAGCACCGACGCGCCGTTGCCCACGGCGGCGACAAACACGTCGATCTCGGCGGGAGCTTCATCGAGAACCTCTTCTCCGATGTGCGCGAGCGCGTCGACAGTGAGCACATTGCGCGAGTGGTTTGGGCAGAAGAACGGTTTCTCGCCCGCCGCCTTGCGGCGTTTGGACTCCAGTGTAAGCTGCCGCCTGAGCTCGTCGACGGCCCCTTTGACAAACAAATCCTTTGGCGTCTGGATGACCTTCGCGCCCAAACCTTCTATCGCATCAAGCCGGGTTTTTGACACACCTTCGGGAATGATCACCGTCGCTTCGTAGCCAAGCTCCTTGGCAACCGCGGCAAACGCCATGCCGGCATTGCCGGATGTGGTTTCGACAAGCTCGACATCCTTCGGGTTGATCGTACCGCTTTTTTCAAAATCTTCGAGAAGCTCGACGTAAACCCGGTCGTAGTGGCTTCCTGTGGGTTTATTGAGATGCTCTTCCTTGGCAAAGAGCTTGTTGCCGTTTGGAATGTCGATATGGGTAATCTCGTAGACCGGTGTGCGGCCGACGTCTTCTTTGAGTTTCTTGAAGCGTTTTGAGCGGTTGTTTGGCATCGTTGCTCTCGGATTTCTTGGGAGTTTACGTCATCGCGCTAAGAGTTTCAAGCGGCAAACGGCGAGCGCCATTTACTGCTCACACGCTGAACGGTCCGAAGCAGCGGTAGGGCTGTCTCAAGGGACTTGACACTTTGACCGCACCGTGATACCTTGACACTTACCGCACTGTGGGGGGTGCTATGAGCTTGATCTTCCGCCGTGATCTGCTTTTTGTTTGTGCCTGCACCGTTCTCATTTCCAGCCTCTCTTTTTTTGGATGCTCCATGCCCGTGATGTATCTCAGCCACAGGGCGAGCATTGACACAACTTATACCAAATTTGGAACAATCGAAATTACAGAGTTCGTAGACAGCCGACCGGCCGATGAACGGGAAGTAGGCAAAAGGGTCTCGAACAGTTTGTCTCCACAGGTATGGAGTGGGGATACGAATCCTAACATGATCTCCTACTTCCGAAGTACGCTTTCAGAGGAAAGTGCAAGAACAGGCATATTCACGGAAGATGGACCTCCAGAATTCGAATTAGCGGGTGAAGTGCTTTCGATGAAAGTGGAGAGAAAGGCGACTGTTGTGAGGTACCTGGCTCTGATTCCCCTGCTAGCTGGCCTGATCGCCAGCTATCCAGACGACAACACCTACTTTTGGGTGGGTTTGGCGGGGTCAGTAGCCGTGTCAGCCCTCGAGTTTCCACTTCTGAAGGCCACCGTGCACTTCCGAGCCGTATTGACTCAGAATGGAACGCAAGTGTTTGATACGGACATTCAAGTGGTTGAGAAAACGAGTTATTGGGGATTCACAGAGTGGGATTGGGAATCGGTTTCCATACGGGCAAGCACAGTTCTCGATCAGGCGGTAACCAAATCCATCGCGGATCTGTTTATGGAGATCGAGACAGAACTAGACCGGCAAATGAATTGAACTAATCCCACCAAATAGAGACTTGCGAAAAACGACATGAACTAAACCAACGTAGTTTGTATTCCGTGTGAATGAGCGAGGACACTCAAGATTGGATGAACGACATGTCCACGCAACGATTCGAAGAGGGGCGCAGTTGTTTTCGCAAGTACTCAGCCACGAGTCAGGCGCCGCTGATCCGGAAAATACTCTAGAATCTACACCCAGTACCCGTCAGATTTCGAAAATCAAAGGAGAAAGTTATGTTAAAAAAAGGAATAGTCCTGACTGCAGTGTTGTTGGTCACTTCTTTAGGAGCGCCACAAGCTCAGTCGTTGTGGCTTGACAAAAAAGTGAGGCATTCTATCGCAGGAGAAGTGTTTTTCCCTAAATTTCGCGATATCGACTCGCCCAACGCTGAAATTATGACTTTGTTTGTTACAGGATCGATAGCGTTGTCAGATAAGGTTGCATTGGTGATAGAAGTCCCCTACATACGGAATAACTTCGAAATAGTCACCGACTATTTTGAATACGGTTTTCTTCCTTACCAATTAGATATTTCTGTGAATCAGTTCGGAAATCCGTACATCGGTATTGCGGGGAAATCTGTCGACGAGTCAGTCCTGATTGAAGCAGGGTTCCGCATACCTTTGACCAACGATGAATTTGGTCTGGCTCTGGCAGCGCTTTCGGATGTCCAACGGATCGACGCGTACGAGCCCGATCATTTCGTTGCTAAGCTGTTGATCAACGTACGTAAAAAGGTGTTGTCTGATTTCGGTTTACAGATCCGTACGGGGCCCGCGTTATGGATAAGGCAGAGTGACTTCTATTATTGGCAGGACAAATTCGAATTTCTCATACATTACGCCGCGGGCGGGTTTTTCGAGCGATCAGGATTGGCAATTGGTGCTCTCGTTCATGGGGTTGTTGCCACGGACAGCAAGGCGTCCTTCTTTGGAACTGGAAAATCCTCGATTAACCTAATTGATGTTGGAGCGAACTACGACATTGGAGAGAGCCAAGGCAAGAAACTGCTGCGAGTTGGTGCACGCGCGAGTTTCCCATTGGGAGAAGAATACACCGATATCGCCGATGTCATTTTTGGGTTTGACGTGACTCTTCACAAGCCATGAGCGTTTTGCGAAAAGAAATTCACAGTCAATCACGACATTGAGGTGGATGTGTGCTCACGCGCATCTATCTCAACACGTGGTATGAAACAAACCGCCAACCGGTTTGTCGGCAGCGAGCTTATTATAGAGGGCCACGGCCTCGCGGGTCTCTTTGATATGAAGTGGCACGTTTTTTTCTTCCAGCAGCTCGATGGTCTCCTGACAGGTTTGAAGCCGGCTGTTCATCCCGCATCCCACAACGATAACACGGGCGCCGTTGTTCAACAGCTCGACGACATCGATCGGTTGGATTCCCGGTTCATGCTCAGTGCCGGTTTCCCGCCAATCCCACGGACGGCCGCCGCCTGGGTACAGCTTAAAATCCTTTCCCCGCCCAAG
>CP070631.1:1653894-1657373 GCA_020356045.1 Candidatus Latescibacterota bacterium | reverse complement strand
GAGCCATATCGTTATCTCCACAACAGTCGGACGGCTCACTCTAACCTCAGTCACCCGAGCGGTAGACGGCACTGGCGATTTGAACAAGAGGTGGCCTCTGCATTTCTCCACGGAAGCATTGTCCGCTTTTCCGAAAAGGGTTACGACCGGACCCCATTATACCCAAATTGTGTTAACCAAATCAAGGGCCGATGCTCAGAATCTGAGACTCTGAGAGCAATCTGGACCTAATTGGGGCTCAAAAACGGGTCCCGTCTGTCACCTTTTTCGGAAGAGAGAATATTGCGGAATCGAGAAGTCCGAAAGTCTTTTGTAAACTTGCGTATATACAGAGGCAGCCCTCAACTGAGAGCGAGAATTGCGTTAACCGAAAAACCCCCAGTTCCCACCCCAAATAAACTGGCTCCCCGGGTTGGTGTCCGGGAGCGTGATTCTGTGGGATTGCGTTTGTTTGAAGTGGACGCGACTGGCGAAAGGCCGTATTACCGCGCGACAGATTTCTGCCGCCCGATCAACGGACCATTTCGCTCCGTGTGTTGGTTGTTGTTTGACAAGCTCAAGTTAAGTGCCATCATAACAACGAATTCGGCATGATTTCGGCGTAAATACTTGAAATATCGATATTTCGCTTTGATATCTCCTTTTGAAGTGTTAGATTGAAGCAACTCAGAGAATAGCCCTGCCCTGCTCGTCTCCGCACCTTTCACCCCTGCAGTTTCGACACCCGGATCAGAGTCTAATTCCCCGAGTTCAATGTGAGCGAGCATGTAGCTTGTCACGGAAACCCAATAGCTCGCGGTTGCTGATTATCACTCAAGAGCACCGCACCGAATTGAGGGGTGGAAAAAGGAGTTACTCGATGGCTAACAAGAGACTTTATGTCGGCAACCTGCCATTTGACGCGACGGACCAAGCCGTTCGCACGGCTTTTGAAGCGTTCGGAACCGTTCACGAAGTGTCTCTCGTAACCGATCGCGAAACCGGTCGCCCAAGAGGATTTGGCTTTGTCGAAATGGATGCCGACGCGGCATCCGCGGCGATCCAGGGACTCAATGACAAAGAGTTCGGGGGACGCAACATCACCGTCAATGAGGCCCGTGAGCGGAACTCACGAGGTGGTGGCGGCAGAAGGTACTAGGCCCTCGATTGGTTATCCGTCGTTTAGAAGGGGGTCGCCACGGCGGCCCCTTTCGCTTGGACAGACTGCACAATTAACAGATGGCGAATATACACAGTCACCTCGCTCCATTTTTGAGAAAGGCGCAGCATGGCAAAACGTGGCAAGTATGGGTTTGAAAAACGCCTCAAGGAACTAAAGAAAAAGAAGAAGCGGGAAGAAAAGCTCGAACGCAAACGGTTGAAGAACCAGAATGTTCAAGACGCCTCGGAGGAGATCCGGGAAACACCAACAGAGGCGACCGGGGAGGGCTTGGCGCCGGATGGCGCATCCGAAGAGAACACGCCCACCGAGGCTAAATCGCCAGAGCCCGGCGCTGATTGAGCGTTGCGATCCTGTGACGTGGCGAATTCCTGGAACACCCCGCGGTACAGCCGCGCGTTGTTCCGGTTGGACAGATTGCTTACAAGCGAGAAAACCGGCTTACGCCTCCCCCCCAACCAACCCCACGCACGGCGCACGACGCGTGCCAATGAATAAAAATTCCAGTTGCAGGTGTTCAGCTCCGCAAGGACGTCAGTCCGGCTCAGATGTTTGTATTCGGCCACGGGAAGAGTCAGCGTGTAATATTTCCAGTCCTCCGGGAGGTCGTTGGCTACGATACGGTCCTCCGCCTCCATCTCATTCCAAAGATCCGTCCCGGGCAACGGTGTAAGGCAATTCACGTTCAGCAGATCCAGACCATAGTGATTAGCGGCAGCGGCGATACGCTCCCCGATGCCCGGTTTGTCGACGTCCAAACCAACAATGAACGAGCCGGCCACGACCATGCCGTGCCGTTGTATGCGGCGGACCGAGGTTCTGAAGTCGCGGCCTTTGCGGCTGTTGAACTTTTTCCGAACTTCTGCCAGCCCCTCTTCGCTTGGTGATTCAAAACCGATAAAAACACCGACGCAGCCCGCCTTCGCGGCGAGCTCGAGAAGCTCGTCATCATCCGCCATATTGACGGTGGCCTGGGCAATCCATTTCTTGCCCAGATTGGCCCGGATCAACGCCCGAAACAGTTCCTTGGCATCGGCAATGTGCTTCGCGCTCGTGCCGATGAGGTTGTCGTCGACAATGAGGATATGACTTTCTCGAGTCGATTTGAATTCTGCCACCACGTCCGCGATTGCACGCCGACGGTATTTCCTCCCGTTGAACGTGCTGACACTGCAGAAGCTGCAGTTGAGCGGGCACCCGCGTGCGGCCTGGACGGATCCAAAGAAATAACCATCCGGGAGCAGATCCTGACGTGCGAGTGGGATTTTTTCCGCGTCCGCGTGGCCGCCCTCGTAGATCCGTTTCAAGGCACTGTGCTTGACGTCCTCAAGAACCTGCGGCCAGATACCTTCGGCTTCGCCAGTAACGACGGCGTCTACCCGTTCCAACGCCTCCTCCGTACACATGCTCGCATGAATACCTCCCATTACGATGGGAACACCACGTGCGCGAAACTGTGCGGCTATTTCGTACGCGCGCGGCGCCTGGGATGTAAATGCTGTGATTCCAACCAAGTCTGGCTGCGGCATATCCTCGTAGCCGGGCAGTCCGAGATTTTCATCGACCACCGTGATCTTCCATTCATTGGGAGTCATACCAGCCAAGACCAGCAATCCCAGCGGCTTCCAAACCCGGTATTTATTCCAGCGGTTTTCTTTGATCTTGACCATACTCGACAAGCGATTGGAGGGATTGATCAGAAGCAGTCTCAAATGTACTCCCAACTGTTGTTAATGCTAACGGCGTCCGTCTATCGATGGTTGAACCGGACTGGGGCACGCTTTACGCACTCGTGCGATCCTTAGGATCACCAAGAAGCAGAACGATTCTGTCCATTTCACTCAATGAGCCACTCGGCACAAAAACCACATGTCCGCCGGTGTCCAGAACATTTTCGATGAGCTTATCCACGACATCGTCGATTTCATCCCTCACATCCACGTTTGACGATACGGTTGCGATCCCATTCGTCTGACTGATGCTTCCTTTTACGTGATAGTCCTCTTCGATCAGCAATGTGGCGCTCACCGTTTCTCTCACTCGCCGTCCAACCGCCGTCAAGCCACAGACCTTTTGGGCATCTGTCGCAATCTCGAGGTCGCGCAAGGCTTGATCCCGCAGGCCGGATATGGCCTCCTTGATCACCGGCCAGACGATTTTGCCCAATTCATGCAAAGACGTCCGGGTGAAATCGCCGTCGATCCGTCCTATAATCGCGCTCCCGTGATCCGTTACCGACGCGAACACGTCCTGAATCTCTTTCTGACCCACCACAACCACGGACAAGGGCTCCTGCTCGTAGTAGTGATGGAAATATTGG
>CP070631.1:1651252-1653794 GCA_020356045.1 Candidatus Latescibacterota bacterium | reverse complement strand
TCGTTCTGGGCGGCGCGTTCCTATTGCGATGGTTCACCCAGTCCGGCGTGTTTCCCCACAGGGTTGGAGTCGTAGTGGGTATGATTTACGCGCTACTCTGGATTGCAGTGGCCGACCTCGGCGCCCGCCGCGGCCAACGGCACAGTGCCGTTTTTCACGGCTTTACCGGTGTCTTCATCGCTCTCCCGCTTCTCGTCGAGGCAACGACGAAGTTCCACTACCTCACCCCCATGCTGAGCGCAATTCTCCTCGCTGCGGTCATCATTCTCGGGCTGCTCGTCGCCGGGCGGCGGAATTTGCGGATCCTTGCCTGGGGGGTGACGCTGCCCGCTGCCCCGCTCGCGTTCGTACTGTCAGCTAAAACTCAAGTGACGACACCGTTTCTTCTCTCGCTTCTCCTTCTTGGTTTCGCCACGCTCTGGCTCGGATACCTCCGCCGTTGGCACGGACTGGCAACGTTGGTAGCGGGAGCGGTCAACTTGGGATTGGCGCTCGTCATCATGGAACAGATCATGATGAGCAAACGCGTGCCAGCCGGGCCGATGGCGAACTTGTGGGAGATCCTCTCCTTGTTGTTTGGACTCATTGCACTGTATTTCGGCAGCTATTGTTTTCGTGTGTTCAAACGAAAACGAACCATCACACCGCTCGAAATCGGGCAGACGCTGGTCGTGGCTTTAATCGGTTTGGGCGGAGCAGCGATGGTTATCAACGCCAACGAGCGTTCGATGGTTCCCCTCGGCATTTTCTGCGTTGTGTTGTCGATCGCCAACTACACCGCCGCGTACGGTCTCCTACCGCGCCGCGATCCAAACCGCAGGAACTTCCTGTTTTACACGCTGCTAGCTTTGGCGATGGCCCTTCTAGGGTGCGAGATGCTGCTCGATCGATCGACAGCGGCCATCGTCTACGCGGTGATCGCACTAATGGCCGGGGCACTTGCCCATCGGATAACGAGTCCGATACTGTTCTTGCATGGATCCATATATCTGATTGCCGCGATTATCGGCTCGGGTCTACCGTCTGCTGCCTTCCATGGTTTTGCCAATTCATCGATCCAACTCAATGAATGGATACGCGTCCCAGTTCTGTTCGCCCTGATCCTCACGGCCGTTTATCCATGGTTTCCGAGACCGCACGTACGCAAGACCGACCAGTTTCTCGGGCGGCGTGCAGTCGAATTGATCATGTTCATCTCTGTTTTTGCCTGGGGCAGCTTTTTCGTTTCTCTTATGGCGCAGTTTGTTCCGCTGACAGAAGAGACCGAGACCTACAGGCGTGTGCTGGCGTCGGTGCGGACCGGCGTCATCGCATTATCCGCCGTGGTCATAGCATGGTTCAGCTCTCGAACGCGATTCGGCAACCTGGCATGGCTAGTTTACACGATACTCTTCCTGGGAGCGATCAAGCTGATTATACAAGACATCACGGCCGGTGGAACTGTGACACTGTTTCTTTCGTTTGGTTTTTATGGCGGTGCTTTGATCCTTGCTCCCCGCATGTTACACAGGTCTGCGAGTCGAAAGATCAGTGGATAGTTCCCGTTGTTTCCCTTAAGAAATTGGTGGATGGTTACCGTTGGTCCGCGACCGCAAGACACTGAGCTGATTCTTCAGTAGTTGATTGACGCAAACAAAAGCAACGCACTGGTAATGCGTTGGTCGGCGGTTCGAGCCCACTCACCAGCTCCAAATTCTACAAAGACTTACGTGGTTCGGCAATTCCACGCAAAAGGCCCATCTTACAGTTTGGATTTGGCTGGGAGCGGTTCCAACCGGGCGTTGGGCACGCTGCAAGCGTAAGGCACTGACGCGGCCCTTCTTTTGTGCTATAATACCAACACCATCAATGGGTTGATTTAATGGAATCGTTTGCGGAGGGGAGGAGTCGCGGTCTTAGTGGCTGGGACTCTGCCCTCGATACCCACCACACGCACTTCTTTGTTCCCTCTGAAAACGTAAGCTAGATTGGTTTACATTGGACGTTGTGAGCCAACGTGAGTTCACCTTTGGCAAAGTAAACTATGTTTTCGGAAGGGGCAGGGGTGTCTGCCAAAACTCAACAGGAGGAAGAAGGATGAAATCTCTGTTGTCGGCAGGTGTGGTAGTCGTCGTTGCACTTTTTCTAATAGGCGGCACACCGGTTGCCAGTAATGCCCAATGCCCATGCATCCTGGTTTGTCCGGCGGGTGACGGTGGACCCACCGGCGGCGGTCCGTTTGGTGGAACAAAAACCCCGGATCTCAACAGCGATACGATGGTAAATCTCGTCGACCTGGCCATCTTCGCCGCGACCTTTGGGCCGCCGGGCTCTTATCTGTTTTGCGCGGACTATAACTGTGATGGGATCATCAATCTCGTCGATCTGGCACTTTTCGCTGCGCACTGGCTTCATGCAGGGCCCGACCCGGGATACAACGCGCCGGGAATCGATCACTACAAGATCTACGATGCGGTCGGACCCTCGGTCGAGGGACCAATCACGGTGAGGGACCAGTTTACAAATATCCTTGTTTCAGATCTTCAGTTGGTGCAATTCGGGA
>CP070631.1:1632281-1651152 GCA_020356045.1 Candidatus Latescibacterota bacterium | reverse complement strand
CGCGCCTCGGACAGATCCACGCGCTTGAGATTGTGACGATCTATCAGTTTGAGCAGCTGTTGTGGGAGCTTTTCCGCCAGACTGTCTTGGCCAACGGCATGGTCGTCTTCATAGGTGCCCTCTCGGGCGTCCTGTTGTACAACGGGTGTTCTTTTTTTCTTGTCCTGAGCGGCCCCTGCGGTGTTCGTCACGTAGCTACCGAGTTCCTCGCAGAGCTGGTCGATGGTTTCGTCCGATATGCGGCTTTTGATATAGGCAGCAAAGTCCTGGGCAGCCTCACTCCGGAGCTTCGCCGCGACCACATAGCCACCTTTGACAGCGATACCATCACCGGGGAGTTTAGCGAGCAGATCTGCCAGCTCGGTCCCAAAACAGAGGAGCCGGCCGTTGACAAAAACGGCCTCGTCAGCCGGAATCTGATTGACGGTAAGTTCGGGTTCTCTGAGGGTCACAAGAGGCGACAGGTACTCGCGGCACAACACCCCCACCTTTTCGCCGGGCGCTTCGTCCCGGAGGCGGGTCTTGAAACTGCTAAAACCGATTCGGAGATCGAAGACAGGTTGGCTTAGCGAAAGCGGGAAAAAATTGGAAAACTTTTTGTCTTCGAATATGCAGGTAAAGGCTGACACGCTTGGATCACTCCCTTGTCCCACTCACTGACGGGTGTCCTGCCTCTGCTCTGACGACAACACAAAAATGGTGGAGTTGACGGGGATCGAACCCGTGACCTCTTGACTGCCAGTCAAGTGCTCTCCCAGCTGAGCTACAACCCCACGCGAGACAACCTTAGCAGAACATCGATTCAAGTCAAGACCAAATCCCCAGCGTCAGCGCGGAAGGTCCTTGACAATACGCGCCTTAACTCACTAACATCGCCTTAGAAGCACCCCACATCCGTGTGCCGGAGTGGTGAAATTGGTAGACGCAGGGGACTCAAAATCCCCCGGGCCTTTGGTCCGTGTCGGTTCGACTCCGACCTCCGGCACCACTCTTTATCATCGTCGCTTTCCCGTGACACTCTCCGCCCCCAAAGTTTTATCATCTCCGCGACACACCAAACAGATACTCACGCCACGATGCCGGCGGGTCGTGGGTCGAAAATCGCGATTGAAATCCCACCAGCCAGCTTGGTCTCGACGGACGTTTGATCAGCCGGATGCCCGCCTCCTCGGGTGAAAGTCCGCCTTTTTTTCGGTTGCATGGACGGCAGCAGGTCACGATATTTGTCCATTCCGTCTGGCCACCTTTCGACCGCGGCACGACGTGGTCGCATGTCAAGTCCCGGGCATCCAATTTCTCACCACAGTACTGACACCGATACTTGTCCCTCGTGTAGATGTTTTCACGTGAGAATTTGACATCCCAACGCCGGAATCGCACAAACCGTATCAATCGCACCACGGCGGGCACGCGCATCGCCAGCTTGGCCGAACGCACTTCCCTTTCCGATTCCTGAAGCACTTCCACTTTTTGCAGAAAAACCAGCTTGAGCGCCCGTCTCCAGTTGATGACGTTCAAAGGTTCGAAAGACGCATTGAGCACCAAGACTTGTTCGAAGATTCCATCTCCCGTGTTGAATCAAAACCACGTTGCCCGAGTTACCCTTTACACACTATACCCGAGACGGCGGTCGCATGCCAAGCCCAGCTTGCACCGGCAACGAGCGGGACCAGCCGGAAAAATTGACTTGAATTGAGCTGTGGAATCGTTAACATGAATAAAGAGAAACAGTTTTGTGACAGGAACACGCATTCTTCCGAATGAGAACACGATGCGGCCACCTCATCCGCTCCCTCGTATCCGTGATATCAGGATCTCGAGACGGGTCCTGTTTCTCGTCCTGACGCTCACCGGTCTCTTTGCTTCCGGTCCGGTTGTCGCCGACACCCCGCAGACGGATTCGACCCACACCGAAGATCGATCTCCAAACCCGATCCTCATCGGGACCATTCAGGGAGCTATCGGTCCGGTAACCAAGGATTATGTCCATCGCGTCCTCGAACATGCCACGCACATCGATGCGGGGTGCGTGATCTTCACAATGGATACGCCCGGCGGGCTCGACGCGTCGATGCGAAGCATCATTAAAGACATTTTTGCCAGCCCTGTGCCGGTAGTGATCTTTGTCTACCCCAGCGGTGGACGTGCGGCCAGCGCCGGTGCGTTGATCACGCTTGCCTCACATGTCTCCGCGATGGCACCGGGAACCAATATTGGCGCTGCCCACCCCGTACCCATCGGACAGGGCGATATCGAAGATGACATGCGGGAAAAAGTCACCAATGACGCCGCCGCCTATGCGCGCGGCATTGCTAAAGAACGTGGGCGCGACGTAGAATGGGCGGAGAAAATCGTCCGTGAGAGCATCTCGTCCACCGCCGAAGAAGCCGAATCGCTTGGTGTCACCGACATTGTCGCACAGGACATGGAGGAACTCATCAAACGTCTCGATGGACGTATCGTCGTCATCGATGGTGAGGACCTCGTGCTGACCACTGCCCGCGCAACACGTGTCGAAATGGCACCGTCGCTTCGCGAACGCTTCCTCGCACTAATCTCCGACCCCAATATTGCATACCTTCTGATGCTGCTTGGAATATTTGGTATATTTTTCGAACTCCAAAATCCCGGCGCGATATTCCCCGGTGTGGTTGGTGCCATTGCCATCCTGCTCGCCTTTTTCGCGTTACAGTTATTACCCGTAAATCTGGCCGGTCTCGCCCTGATTATATTGGCGATCGTCATGTTCCTGTTGGAGATCAAGATTCCATCAGGCGGTTTGTTAACCATTGGGGGCGTTGTTTCCATGTTGATTGGTTCGATCATGTTCATCGACTCGCCGCTGCCGTTCATGCGTGTCTCGATTTCGGTGATTATTCCCGCTGTGATTTTTACGGCGCTATTTTTTGTTTTTGCCGTCGGCATGGGCCTGAGAGCCCAACGCCGCAAAGTAACCACCGGAGGCAAAGGGATCGTAGGCGAGACCGGGGTCGCAAAATCCGACATCGCAGAGGACGGATCCGCCTTTGTCCACGGAGAGCATTGGAACGCGGTGAGCGACGAGCCAATTCCCGCCAACTCGAAAATCGAAGTGGTCGGTATCGAAGGGATGGTATTAAAGGTCAAGAGAATAGACCAGAAGGAGGTCTGACGTGGGTATTCCCATATTGGTCGTGGTGTTTTTTGGCCTAATGCTCCTGGCCAGTGCGATTCGAATTCTTCGTGAGTACGAACGTGCCGTCATTTTCAGACTGGGCCGGCTCGTCGGAGTAAAAGGCCCCGGTCTCGTCATCCTGATTCCAATCATCGATCGAATGGCCAGAGTCAGTTTAAGGGTCGTGGCCATGGACGTCGCCCCTCAGGATGTCATCACAAAGGACAACGTGTCCGTCAAGGTCAACGCGGTGGTTTACTTCAGAGTGATGTCCGCGGACAAGGCGGTCGTCGAAGTCGAGGATTTTCTGTACGCTACCACCCAGCTTGCCCAAACCACGCTTCGTTCGGTACTCGGGCAAGTGGAGCTCGATCAGCTTCTCGCCGAACGTGAGCAAATCAATCAGAGACTCCAGCAAATAATCGACGAACAAACCGATTCGTGGGGCATCAAGGTGTCCCTGGTCGAGATCAAACACGTGGATTTGCCCGCGGAGATGCAGCGGGCCATTGCCCGTCAGGCCGAAGCCGAACGTGAGCGCCGCGCAAAGGTCATTCACGCAGAGGGAGAATTTCAGGCGTCGGAAAAGCTCAGCGAAGCCGCCAATGTTCTCAGCAGAAACTCAATGACCCTGCAGCTGCGCTTCTTACAGACTTTGACGGAAGTATCCTCCGAACGAAATTCGACGGTGGTATTTCCCATCCCGATCGATCTGTTTACGCCGCTTATCGAAAAGCTGAGAAAGGATTAGTCCCGGCGGAGTCCTCCCGCCTTTCACCGCGCTGGGCGTACGCGCGAAATTCGGGCTTGATGTTCCCGCCGGTCATCATGTAGTTTAGCGGCTATGAATAGATCTACAATCCTCATCACGGTCGTGTTGGTCGCGCTGCTGTTGTCCTGTCAGGACATGGCGCTGGTCTATTATAACCAGGGCATCGACGCCATGGAGGCAGGTGACGGCGAAGCCGCGGTCCGCAATTTCGAAAAATCTCTCGAGCACCGCCCCGACGACCCGGACACGCATATGAATCTCGGTGTTGCGTATTACGCCATCGGCAAATATCAGAACGCTCTCAAGGAATTCAAAATCGCGCTGGAGTCCTACCCGTCGGATCCAGCGTTGCACTTCAATCTGGGCGAAACACATGCGGCCATGGGATCTCATCAATCCGCGGTCCGCGAATACGAGCTAGCCATCCGCCTCGACCCGGATTTCTACCAGGCAATGACGGCGCTCGGCCAGACACTGCTGGAAACGGGAGATTACGACAATGCCGAACAACAGCTCGTTAGCGCGATCACGATCAAACCTTCCTATGAACCGGCGTACATCTATCTCGGGTGGGTATATGCCAAAACCGGGAAGATCCACCAGGCCACTTACTACCTATACCGCGGGTTGAAATCCGACCCGAATTCGATCCCCGGCCACCTCGGTCTTGGAATGACGTTTTACAAAAAACAGCTTTACGACGACGCGCTTGCTGAATACGAAAAAGTATTGTTCAAGGAACCCGACAATCCAGACGCGCTGCTGGGGGTCGGCGAGTGTTACACAGCGATGGGCAAAACCGAAAAAGCCGAAGAGTCTTTGGCGAGGGCGCTCGAGCTACGCCCCGATTTTCCCGAGGTATACAAGGCCTATGGGGATTTCTACGCGGATCAGAAGCAGTACCCTGCCGCGGTGGCGAGTTACCGAATGGCTATCCAGCAAGACGAAGAGTTTACGGAAGCCTACATAAATCTGGGGCGGGTTCTAGCGGCAAGCGAGCAGTTCGAAGAGGCTGAGAGGGTCTTTCACACGGCATTGGAAAATACCCCCGAGGATCCGTGGCTGCTCTACCACGCCGGTCAGCTTTACCGCATCATGGACAATCACGAAACTGCCCGTGAATACTTCGCCAAAGCATCGGAGCGCTCCACGGAAAACGAACAATTGCAGGCGCTCATACGAGACGCCATCGATGCGCTCCCCGCTCAGTGACGTCCGGCAAATCTCCCTATTTGACTACGTAGAGTTCACTCTTTGTGAGTCCGAACCGCTTTCGTTTCATCCCCACACGAATTCTCGAGGTCTTCCCCGGCTCGATAGTTACATTGTCGATCAGCAACGTGCGTTCGAGGGGTTTGTCATCAAACTGGCTCACATACTGATCGGCCAGGGTGTTCCCAAACTCAAGCGTCAGATGATGCAAGTCGGCATCGAGCACTATGGCAAAATTCTGTGCCACGAAATCATTATTCAGAGTGGTCTCGGGACCGTTCCGGATCACCTTGTCGGTGACCGAATCGATATACGAAAAAACCAATTTGTTGCCAACGAGAAGCCGCTGCTCGATGGAATTCTCGCGTTCCACCGCCTCACGGTTTCTGTCTCTCTTGACATTGATACGCGTGGTGAACTTGACATTTTCAAACGCAACCTGGAGCGTCCCCGGGACAAGCGTTTCGGTCCCGGGAGACAGCGGTGGACTCACCGCGCCGGTCTCGTCAAAATCGATTCTCACCACCTTGTGTTTTGGGATGGTCACATTTGCCCCGAAGGCAGTCTCGAAATAGAGCGTATCGTTTTCGTATTTCTTCAACTTCCCCCGCAATGTCGACCCATCGGTCAGGTAGAGGGTTTCTCCCATGAGGAGCGCGGGAACTGCTATGGCGAGCATCACGCAAACAAAGACCAAAAAACGCATTTCTGCTCCCTTTTGATACGGCATGCTAGATTATTTTAGGAACACGGCCTTTCTCACCAACGTTCCTTCCACCGTTTTCATTCTCGCGAAATACAGTCCCGATGCCACCGGCTCACCGTTATCGTTATCCCCGTTCCACACGACCTGGTGAAAACCCGGCGGCAGTGTGTCACGGTATAGCGTTTTTACGCGTGCGCCGTTCACACCAAAAATCTCGATCTCCACCAGACCCGGCACCCCGGTTTCAAATGTGATCCTGGCCGATGCGTTGAACGGATTGGGGTTGATACCCAGTGTCAATGGGTTGAGTTCTTCGGACGTGGCGTCCTTGAGAATCCAATCGTCGGGGTCGAGAGCCATGCTCAGAACCCGGTCGGCAAACTGAAAACGATACCGCTGGACCTCCAATTGGTTCCAAACCGTGATCGTGGTATCTATCGTTGCATCGCCGTCTACAACGGTGAATCGGAGGTTCACTGGCATCTTGAAAAGCGATCCGTTTTGTATCTGGCGGATCGTGACATCCACGCGACCCGTCGTACCCGACGCGCCCTGGGTCCAAAAGTATTGGTATCGCGGCTCGCCGGTACCGTACACCCACTGTTCGAAGAACCAATCAAGACGATCGCCGTATTCCACCTCGCAGACGTTCTGGAAGTCCGGGGTAGTCGCGTTGCCATACGCGTACCGCAGGTCCGCCCCATACGACCGCAAGGCATCAAAAAACACTGACTCACCCAACACACCGCGGAGCATGTGAAGCACCCACATCCCCTTCCAGTAAACGGTAATCCCAAACAAATCTTCCGGATCGTATACGGTTCCGCGGAATCCATGGCTCGATCGGTGGAGCCGGATCCAGTCGATATACGCCTCAAACCCGCCGGTTTGCTCAAACCACAACGCCTCGCAGTAGGTGGCAAACCCTTCGTTGAGCCAGATATCCGCCCAAGCGCCCGGCGAGATCATATCGCCCCACCACTGATGCGACAGTTCGTGCGCGATCACCCAATCGGCCCTTCCCGCGCTATCGATCAAACCCGCCGCCATGCTGGTACAGGTTTGGTGCTCCATTGCCCCGCCCCACCCAAACTCGGCCATTCCGTATTTTTCACTTACAAACGGATATTCCCCAAACAACTCTGCGTAGTACTCGATCATCGGCACCGTGACCTCGAACGCCTTCTTGGCCTCCTCGAAATCCTCAGGATACACAAAGTAATCCACCGGCATCGAATCCACAGCCGAATATGTGTAATGATGGCTAAACGTCCTGTAATTCGAAATTGCCAGCGACACCAGATACGTCGTGATCGGGTAGCTTTCGAACCACGTGTAACGTTTTTTGCCCTGTGGAAGGCTCTCTTCACTCTCGAGGATTCCGTTTGATGCAACGACCAGTGTGTCGGGCACACTGATGCGGAGCCGAACCGTGGCCTTGTCCGGCAGCACATCCTTGCACGGCCACCAAGCTCTGGCAAAATAGGGCTCGCTGAGAGTGTAAATCGACAGCTGTTTACCGGTGGGGCGGGGATGAGTCCCAAAGGTAAACGCAGTCAAATTCAATTCACCATTGACGCCGTTGGGTTGACCGTTGTAGTCGATCGCCAGTTCCAAGGTATCCCCGAATTGAAAACCGGGGGCAAAGTTGACCGTGATGAGGTCATCCTGGTGCACAAACGGAACCGGTGATCCGCCTTCACGAACCCCCGTCACATTTAGGTTATCGTAGAGGTCGAGGACAACGCTCCAGACCGAGGACGCCGTTGCCCGCGCCTGGATGAGCACCGTGCCAGCGATGGACTCGTTGTCGGGGTCGATGTCGAGCGACAGCTCGTAATGGAGGATATCGATATTGTCCTGGTCAACAAGGGCCTTATTGACCCGTTCGGCCGCCATGCGTTCTCGCACCCGGGTGTGCCGGGCCATTTCTTGCTTGGCCAAGGCACGCGGGTCGGGCGTGGCCAGACGCTGCGCGGCTCCCGGGCTCTCCGTAAGTGACAGTGCGGTCACCACCGCGAGGGCACAAAAAAGACCACGCAGGGGGTGGTTCCAGAGTGAGATCGGCAATTTGGTGCATGGCGGAAACATACTGGATTACAATAATATAAAGGTTCCTGACAAATCAAAGACATTTTGCCCGGCACGGTTCGAACGACGCTCGTATGTGGCCAGGGGGGGAATCCTCCCACTCGCCAAAACGGCTGTAACGCAAAGGTTTGTTTTGCCAATCCCACGATGGTTTTTTACTATTTCCTCAAACTGCTGGCTCAAAATAAGAGGTGCCAAAAATGTCACGAGATATCTCGCAGGCCATCGCTGAACGAATCGTCCTTGCCGATGGTGCCATGGGTACGATGCTCTACGCCCGCGGTGTATTTATCAACACCTGTTTTGACGAGCTCAATATTACTCGGCCATCAATGGTGCAAGATGTGCACGAGGCGTATATCAATGTCGGTGCCGAGATAATCGAGACCAACACCTTTGGCGCGAACCGATTCAAACTGGCTCCATTTGGGCTCGATGACCGTGTGGGCGCCATCAACAAAGCCGGCGCCCAAATCGCTCGCCGCGCCGCCGGAAAAAGGGCGTTTGTCGGTGGTTCGATCGGCCCCATGGGCAAGCCCCTGCGGCCGCTTGGAAAAATCTCGCGCGAGCAGGCCGCCGAGGCGTACCGCGAACAGGCGGAGGCGCTTGCCGAAAACGGCGATATCGACCTGTTTATCATCGAGACAATTCCCAACATCGAAGAAATGAAAATCGCAATCGAAGCGGTCTCATCTGTTTCCGACCTGCCCATTGTCGCACTACTGACGTTTTCCGACGAGGGGCGCACGTTGATGGGCGAGCCCCCCGAACAGGTGGTCGAAGATCTCTCCGGGTTTGACGTCGCAGCGCTGGGTCTCAACTGCAGTATCGGCCCGCAACCGATGCTCGAGGTTATCGAAAAGATGCGCCGGCACACCGATCGCACGCTGTCGACGATGCCAAACGCGGGCGCGCCGCGGCTTGTCGAAAGCCGGTTTATTTATCTCACATCGCCCGAATACATGGCCGAATATGCAAAAAGATTTATCCAGAGCGGTGTATCGTTGATCGGTGGCTGCTGCGGAACAACGCCGGCACACATCAAAGCGATGGCCGATGCCATCAAGGCGTTGAGACCCGTCCACGTTCAAATCGCCGACGTGCCAACCGAGGAAGTCGAACATGAAATCCAGCCTGAGACCCCGCTGGCCGAACGCAGTCGTTTTGCCAATGCGCTCGGCAAGGAATTCGTGATCAGCGTCGAAATCGATCCGCCAAAGGGTCTCGATCCCAAAAAATCGCTGGATGGTGCCCGGCTGCTCAAAGTTCACGGCGTTCACGTCATCAATATTGCGGATGGTCCCAGGGCCAGCGCGCGCATGAGCCCGATGGCGCTCGCCACCTTGATAGAGCGCGAGGTCGGAATCGAGACGCTTCTTCACTACTGCTGCCGCGACCGCAATCTGTTGGGAATGCAGGCGGACCTGATCGGAGCCCATGCCATCGGTCTGCGCAATGTTCTGATCATCACCGGCGATCCCCCCAAGCTGGGTGACTACCCGAGCGCGACTGCGGTGTTCGACGTTGACTCCATCGGTCTGGTTCGAATCGTATCGAACCTCAACCGTGGTCTCGATCTCGCTGGTAACCCACTGGGCTCGGCCACGAGCTTTGCCATCGGCGTGGGCGCCAATCCTGGGGCGATGGATCTCGACACGGAGGTCAGGCGTTTCCACGAGAAGACCGCGAGCGGCGCCGAGTTTGTGCTCACGCAGCCCGTCTACGAAGCCTCGCTGTTGGAGGCATTTCTCGACCGAACCAGACAGTCGCAGATACCGGTCATGGTTGGGTTGCTTCCTCTGAGCAGTTACAAAAACGCGGAATTCCTCCACAATGAGGTTCCAGGGATGCAGATCCCGGAACGGATTCGCCAACGGATGAAAAACGCGCCCGCTGGCGAGAGGGCGCGTGCCGAAGGGATCGAGATTGCCCGAGAAGCGCTTAAAGACTGCATGACCTTCCCGAGAGTCAAAGGTGCGTATATCATGCCCCCGTTCGGGCGATATCAAGCCGCCCTCGAGATCATCGATGGCATCGTCTAATCCGCCACCCCGACCACCCCTCCCGAGTCCGCCCGCCCAACGGTCGTACACCCTGCGCGAAGGGCTATTTGTGCCGTTTGGACCCCTCTGGCGCCTCGACAGGATCCGGCGATTTGTGGTATAATTAACCATCGAAATTGGTAGGCGGGTTAGCCTGGTCCTGAGAATTGATCCCATTGGAACACAGGCCGCTGTACGTGTTAGCTGATGTAACACTCGAAGTCAAACGAATAGTTCGATCTGACCTTAACAGCATCCGCATCGAGGCAAGCATCCAAGGAGGTCAGGAATGACATACCGACACAAACTTGCGATCATCGCGTTGATACTCGTGGTGATGACGGCCATCCCGGTGATGGCGGCAGACCCTGCAGCCACCAAGCGGGTCGTCGCGCAGAGCGACGACGCATCCGTTCTCGCCATCGAGGTATCCGTAACCGGTCGGGCCGTCCACAGCGTCATGATTACCGACGCCTCCGGTTCGATCGTGGATGTAGTGGCGCCAAAGGGTTGGGTTGGCATCACATCCGGTGAACGCACCCTGTTCCGCTCCGATGACAAACCGATCGTCTCCGGCGAGAAGGTTGTCTTCACCGTCCTGACAACCAACGCTTCGGCTCCGCTAGACGTATCATACCGCGGCGCCAAAACCCCGATCGGTGGCAAGCAGAGTATATAGGCCTTCGGCCATTCGATTCGAACAAGCGGCGAGGACCTGTCCCCTTGGGTGGGTCCTCCCGTTTTGTTTTGCCCTGCGCCACTGCTTCGACCGAAAACGCCGCTTCAAACAATGGGCGGCCCCCTGTATAGTTAAAAGCAGGATTTTCAACCGGCATCCACTCCCGGTACTCTGACACCGACAATCGGACGCCCCGTCGGTTGTCCGCACACACGGTGACCGGTTTATGTATATCTCGACATCGTTCTGGTACTGCGTTTTTTTCACCCTCGCGGTAATGGGTTCTTGGGGCTGTGGTTCCTTGAAAACCACGTCGGCCGACCGGACCCGCGATGCCGAGAATTCGCTGGCCCAGGGCGACACCTCGCGCGCTATCAAGCTGCTCCAACGAAACGTCGACGCACCCGATGCCACCGTCAACGACTTTGCCACGCTGGGCTGGCTCTATCGATCCCGCGGGTCGATTACCGCCCGGCAGTCCTCGCAGAGAATTCTCGAGTTGGGGCTCATGCACAACCCCGACGATCCAGTTATCTTGACGGAGCTTGGAAAGACATACTATGCCCAAACGTTCTATGGCGACGCGGAAAGGTGTTTTTCCAGGGTGCTCGAACTCGACGGCGATCATTGTGAGGCTGAATACTACCTCGGCCTCAACGCATACCGCAAATGGAAGCACGTTCAAACCTACGATCATCACCTCTTTACCACCCTCACCCATATGCGCTCGGTCATGCGTTGCGACCCGGAGAAAACTGACGCTTATTTTATGTTCGCGTTTTCATCGTACATACTCGGTGATACTGCCCAGTGCATCTCCACGTGCGACCGCTACCTCGAACACCATCCCCCGGCGGCCAACATCCTATTTCTCCGCGGCACCATCGCGTACGAGCACGCGGATTACGAATCCGCGTGGGATTATTTCACCGATGGTTTGAACATCCTCGATGATGACGACAGACAGAGTTATCTGGACATCGGATTGCTCATTTTTGGCGATGAAAAACAGATGTACGACTGGGCCTCCAAAGACGAGAAAAAGGACCTCTGCCGCGTGTACTGGGTACAAAACGACCCCGATCCGACAACCCCGGTCAATGAGCGGCTTCTCGAGCATCTATACCGGACGTACCTTGCCGAGGTACTTTTTGCCATGCCCAGGCTCGACATACGCGGGTGGGATGCGGAGCGCGGCAAGGCGGTCATCAAGTTTGGCCAACCAACGGATATCCGGTCGACGCTGGACAGCCGTGATTTTGCCGATGGACGAACGGAGATCTGGTCGTACCTGTCCGCGCCGGGCGGACGTGGGTTCATACTCTATTTCCGCGACGAGTACCTCAACGGCAATTACACAATCCCAATGGATTACGCGTATTCGGTAGCCGGCCAAACGTTGTACAAAGATCCCCCGGTTACCGAGACCACACCCGACATCGCTTTGGTCCCGGGCGCAATCGATGTTTTTGCTTTCCGTGAGTCGTCTATAGAGAGCAAGGTCTATGTGGCGTTCACCGTGGATCCGGACAGCCTCGCCTACCATCTCGTTCCCTGGCAACCCGAGGCCTACTATGTGCGAACCGCCTTTTATGACTCCGATGGCCGACCCCAGACATTTCACGCTGACACACTGGACGGCAACGCGCTTCCCATCCCTCCTCGTTCACGCACCTCTTACTCACTGGTGAGAAGCTTCGACCTACCGTTTCATTCGTACACGGTTGCTTTCTGTCTGGAGGACAACGAAGCCAACACACAGGCGCTGTTCTGGTCCGAGACCAACACGGTCAAGTATTTGAGCAGCGATCTAACACTGAGTGACATTCTGTTGTGGCATACGCCCCCGGATACCGATACCTGGCCGATAATCGCGCGGCCGGACGGCTACTTCGTTCCCAACCCGAGCCGCAAATACCGGCATGGTGAAGATCTGCGGTTATACCTGGAGGTCTACAACTTGGGCCTGTCGGCCAGGCGGTCCAGTTACGAGATCACGTACTCTGTTTTCGAGGCCAGACGCCCGGCGAACCCGTGGGTCAGAATTGGGAGGGGCATCAAGTGGCTTTTGCAGATGGATACGTCACCAAATCCCGTGATGTCCCAAACGTTTGCCAGGACGAGTGACGGTTACGAGGCGTCCGAACAGCTTGCGATCGATATCGAATCGCTCAAGCCCGGCGAATATGTTCTCAGTGTGGAGGTGAACGATCAGACGAGCGGCGACGTGGCTTCCGTATCCAAATCGTTTACCAAGATCTCTGACCGGCAGGATTAGACGCTGCAGATCCCGGGATTTGCTTGCCGTCGTCTTCGGGAGGCGGCTCTTCCTCTTCGCCTTCCAAGAACACTTTTATCAAGAAGAAGGCAAGAAAGGCTGACGCAATAAGAAAAATACTGATGTCGCGAACGAGATGTTTGCGTGACTCCTCTTCGTCCTCGGGGAATTCGAGGTCGGTCGTATCGGCAGCCGCGCTGCGGTGCATAAATGACAGCGTAGGCTTCCAACCGGCCAAACGAAAATCCCCGGTATGCTTGAGTGCGCCGGCCTCATCGGCGGTCTTTGACCCCACGACCACACTCTCCCCCGCGTGAGAACTTCTGGGATAAACCAGCCACAACACCGTGCAGCATAGAACAGAGACAAGAAAGGTCTTTAGTGGCCCTTTTTTTCGCAGCTCGCGCATCATTCCTTCCAGTCGCACAGCCCTTATCAATGATATGAAGAGAACGCGCCCTTGACAATACCAATTGTAGATCCTACTTTTATAGTGCTACCAGTCAAACCGTGAGGTACGCGGTAGTCAAAGTGGGTCTGTTATGGTCGGCGACAGACCCCTTTGTTATGCGGCCATGATTTCAACACCATTCCCCACAGCGTTCACCCCCTCCCGTGCCGCCACTAAACGTCAGATTTTGCTATTCCATGACCCCGCATCACGTCTAAAATTGTATATAGAGGAAGCAGGCAGCGACCGTATTGAAATGTCCGCCGTAGGCGTTTTTTACCATGAAGAAGAGAAGCCGTTCCAAAGAGTGGGTCGTGTTTGTCGGTCTCGCGGTGCTCATTCACCTCGCGTTATTCATCTATATCAAACCCGACTTTTTTCTTGCGTTCAAACCATCCAATCTCGAGGATGCCTCAACGGCTCCCCGCGGCTCGCGTGTCCCCGACGCCATTTTGTACATACCCATCGAGATCACCGATGAGGTGGAATCGGAGCCCGTCCAGGAGCTGGTCGAAGTGCCCACCGAGGACGAGACCATCGAACCCACCGACCAAACCCGTCCGCCGGCAACCGGTGCCCCAAACCAACCGGACATTTCGCTCGATGACATGCTTGGAGAACCCGCTCATACGCTCCCTCAAGGACCGGGCATCAACAATGTCCAGATCCCTCCACGGCCCTTGGAGATCACGTGGCCGGATACACGCGAGCTCAAACATTGCCTTGGACACCAAATCGATGTTCGAATCGAAGTTGGAGAGGACGGCGCGATTCTTCGAATCGAGGTCGAAGGGGAAGGCCACCCGCCGGACTGTGTACTGGCCGCCCTGGAATCCGCCCGGCAGATCGTATTTGCCCCTGGACGCGTGGGGGGCAAGCCAACCGCCATGTGGACTCAGATTCGAATCGATTTTGAGAAACGCAAATAGGCCTCAACACAAAACAAAAAGTCCCGGTATCCAAATACCGGGACCCTTTGAAAATCTCGCTTGGCCAAACAGCTAGTTGCGGTATGTGGCCTTGACCTTACCCCACGTAACCGTCTCTGTCGGCAGAGAGCAATCTTCGATGTCCAAGACCGCGTCACCGGTCACAGAATCATCGGTGAAATTCCACGGATCCGCATTCTCGGTGCTGCCGCTGTAAGATCCGAGCCCGCAATAGCCGGCCCATATTCCAGTTCCATTTTTTACCACGATAATCGTCCCCGACAACAGCATCAGCATTCTCTCATCGGGCTGGATGACCATGTCAAAATTGAAATCCTGGATGGTCAGCTGAACTTCGGCTGTTCCGACAAGATCACCGACACCATCGTTCCCCGCCGACCACTGCGGAATGCTCGCAGTCGTGCTCGAGTTGAAAACGCCGGTCCACGAAAATACGTAGGGGTTGAAGTTTGGTGTGAAAAAGGCCGCGTCGACGTAGCTCCAGCGCGTGTTCTTGTCACTGTCTGACGGCCATCCGGTATCGTCGATCGAAATGAACCAATCCCCGCCAACCAGCAAGGGCTCGCCGGAATCCACCGTACCGGAATAGATGACAGGAGACGTCATCAAATTGCCCGTTCCGCTAAACGAATACTCGATATGTGCGGGAACCTGTGCAAACGCGGGTGTGCTCAGTACCAAAATACAGACAAAAACTAGTGCCGCAGATCTCATGTTGTTCCCTTCCTGTTCGTGCTCAGTGCAACTCGATTGCAACTAAATTTGATGTCCGATTCGTAACACTAGTCCGAATAGGTCGCTTTTACTGCGCCCCAAGTCTTGTTCTCTGTGGCCACCTGGCAGCTGAAATCCCGTAACACCAGGCTCCCACCGCTGATCGTCATCACGTACGGCTGGCTCAGATCGTAACCTTCAATCGACCCGTTTAGCGAGCCACCGCCGCAGTAACCGTCGTACTCACCCGTGCTCTGCTCGATGTGGCTCACCAGGTTACCGCCGACGGCCTGGATGTTCATCTCGTCGGGATCGACTATGCCATTGCTGTTTTTGTCGCTGACCGTGATCATGAGGCTTTGGAAGATTCCTCCCACCTTGTCACCGTTGTGGTAGAAGCTCCATGTCACCACCGGAACTTGTGCGGGAAGCGGAGGCAACTGGGCTGTCCATTTCTCGGCCCCCGCCTGCGAGTCGTCGTATACGAAGTAGTTTTCAAAGATGTAGTCCCAACGTTCGTTTTGCGGTGTTCCCGGATTGTCCACCGGCCACGACACATCATCGATATCGATGATGAACGTTCCCGGCGCCAGCGTCCCATCAAAAATGCTACCGTCGAACTCGGCAGGCGTAATGATGTAGCCGCCAAAGCCGGAGAGTTTGAAATTCTCTTGCTTGACCCCCGCGTCGGCCCACATTGGGCACGCGAGAACAAATACAATAGGTATCACCATTAACCAATTGCGCATCGAAGTCATCCTCCTCATGATTCCGTATCTACCCCAACGCAAAGCAGGACAATCGTTGTTGAGCGTTGATTCTCCCTGGTTATTTGAACGGAAAACGCCGCTGCGAATCACGTTTGCTTACATATTCACTGGCTCCCGGAGTGTATCATAGATACCTCGCAACTTCAAGAGAAAATTGCGATTACCGCCGGCCAAATTACGTTCGTCCCCTCCCGGCGGGGCCATTCCCACCCTCTTTCACGAGCCAAGCTTGATAATTCTATGGGGTACTAGGATTTATCCCCGTCACCAAATTTATCCATCCAGTAGTCCGTGTCGTCGCTGATCGGATCCGGTTTTTCGTCCGCCGGCCTGGGGTCGTCGGGCTCGGCAGAGGCAATCCGCTCCAGGAACCGGCGGGCACCTAGAACCTGACACCCCAATCCACGCACGACAGGGATGATGTGTGTGCGGTCGGACGTCACAACGAGATAGCTCTGTGGATTCGCCGCCCCCCTGACTGTCGAGATGATCAAATCGTCGGCGGTTTGACCGCGCGGGCTGTAAACCACCTGGAGCTTACCGGGAATTACGGCATCCGCATCGGCTAACGAGCCGCGCCCGTCAAACACCACGGTCACCTGGATTCGTTTTGCTTCGACATAGGATCTGAGGAGGCCAACGAATTCTTTTCGTGCCCTCTCCATATTTTTGATCGCAAATCTACGAAGGCGGTCGTCCGCGTAAATCACGTTGTATCCGTCAACAATGACTTTTTGACTAGTCGGGTGCATAAAAACGAATCATCTCGGTGATCGCGTGACTGCAGACCGGGCAGAACTCGCGGTTGCCCTTGGAGAACATTTTGCAGTCCACAGCGGGCCGGTACAATCCTTTGGCCGCGTAGCCCGCGCCTTCGAACGCACCAACTGCTTTCGCATATCGGGAATCGTCTGCTGGCGTCGGAATCGGAGTCCCCGGCTCCACGAACTGTTGCCACTTGAGATTATCGGTGTCCAGCAACGCGGTGATATTTGGCTCCCAGGGTTCGACACCGCGAGGGTAAAAATCATTGTAGGAAACAGAAGATGAGTAGTACTCGTCACCCAACGAACCAAAACCATGCCCAAACTCGTGAACGCACAAGTAATCGTCGAACTCGTTGTCGCTGGCAAACGCCGTGTAGAAATTGTAAATCGCACCCCCGCCATACCGCGACGTGTTCGACATCAGCAGAATCGCATCGTACGGCGCGTGTGCAGCCGCGTCGTGAATCGCCCATACATCCTCTGTCATGCAATATCTTGGTGAATCGAACGTGTTGAACGACATCCCAAACGGCGTGTCCCGGTAAATACTCTTTCGTGGCTCGTCGATCCCCGACTCGGCCGATGCCACAAAAACCGCGCGGAAATTGAATCGATCGGCAAAAGCCGCGAACGGTTCGGTGCCAAGAAAGTCCTCAACGCGCTGTGCGCAATCCTTTAGGAATTTTTCACGTTCGATAATGGTGTAGCCATCCCCCAGGATCAACAAATCAACCTTGTCACCCGGAGGCCCGTTCTCGACGAGTTGGTGGACCTTGACACCACCACTCATCCCTCCCCTACCGATTAGGCGCGAACCCGGATCGATTGGCGCCTGCGTGATAGTTTCAAAAAGCCCTTTCTCGTTTCTGACCGCGATCTCGAGTTCAACGGGGCCCCGCGGCAACGGCATCAGAAGTGTTTCTTCGAATGCCCTGTTGACGACGTCCGCCTCGGCGGTCGTTTGCCATTCGCCAAAAAGCGTGCTGTAACCCCGCCGATATATCAACGTACCGGTCGCTTTGTCCCTGATATCCACGCGGTACTCGCCCCTATCGACATCCGGGATCAGGTTGGCCTGGTTACCCGCCCAATAACGTTGTTTGACGATTCTCCGCACCGCGACCGTCTCTGTCGCTGCCGTGCCCGAGTGGATCAAGTCCACGCGGAGGGCGCCCGCTTCAAAAAACTGGCCGAAATCCACCCGTTCACCTCGAGATTCCACTCCCGTTCCCGTCATCCCCAGGGCAACCACAACAATCACAATCAATCTTCGATGCAAAAACACGTTTGACCTCCTCGACGGCGAGTCTACCAAGTTTTGATGGTCACATAAAGCGATCTCTGGTAGCGTGGATCGTATGAACGTCAAACGCATGCTTCAAACGGCCGTTGTGGCCACAGGCCTCGTCTTTTCAGGTGTCGGCGTCAATGGCGAGGTTCCCTCCGATCCCCGTGCGGTGGCACCGCTCAAGACTCGCATGTACGACGTCTTTCCCGACGGTCAAATCGGATACGTGGCAGTGACCTCGGGACTACGCATCATCGATCTCTCCAAGGTTCCCGACACGCCCGAGATCGCGTCGATCGTTCTGCCGCATGCGGCCACAGCCGTCGTTGCGTTAGACGGCGTCGCCTTCGTTGCGCATGGGCCCGCCGGTGTGTCCGCCGTGAGTACCAATAGAGCCGATTCGCCATCGATTATCGCCACGATCGACACACCGGGTTCGGCGATGATGGTGGACATTGCCGACGACATTCTGGCCGTTGCCGACGGTAGCGCCGGACTAACCGTTATCGACGTATCCGATCCTTCCGCGCCACGGCGCACGGCGAAAGGTCAATGGGATAGTTACGTGCGAGGCGCGAGGTTTTACCTGCATGAGCTTTATGTCTGTGCCGGCAAGACTGGCGTGGTTGTCATGGAAATCGATACAGAGGGCAAGCCACAGATCCTCGGCTCCACCAAAACTGCGGGCGACGCGCGCGATATCTGTTTTGGCGGACAGCGGGCATTCGTCGCAGACGGAAAACACGGCATCACGGCAATCGACGTATCCGATGCCAAGGCGCCTCGCGTACTCTCAACCGCACCGGTCAAGGATCTTGCCCATGGGATCGCGGTCAACGAGCGAAAAACGACGATCTACGTCGCGGATGGCCTCGACGGGATCGGTGTGTTCAATGTTGATAACAGTGGAGGTCTAACGCTCATCCGTCAAACGGATACCGAGGGCGGCTACGCAAACAAAGTCGCGGTGTCGGACAACCGGCTGTTCGTGGCCAAT
>CP070631.1:1630972-1632181 GCA_020356045.1 Candidatus Latescibacterota bacterium | reverse complement strand
GTGCGGCGCGTAGGCCACGCCGTCGACGCAGATCATCGCGCCGGCATCGTGGACCACACGCGCGATCTCCTTGATCGGATTGATCGTCGCCACCACATTGGAGGCGTGTGTAACCGCTACGACACGCGTGCGATCGGTCAGCAGCTCTTTCAAGTCATCGATCTCGAGCGTCCACGAATCCGGGTTGACGCGCCACGTTTTCGCCTTTATCTCGCGCTTTTCCAGATCGGCCCACGGACCGATATTCGCTTCGTGGTCGAGGTCAGTGTGGATCACTTCGTCGCCCGGCTCTAACGTCTCAGCGAGGCAGAGCGCAAGGACACGCAAGTTCATTGACGTCGACGGTCCAAGCACGATCTCCGCGGGATCAGCGGCGTTCACGTAGGTCGCCATTGCCTGAACCGCGTTGGTAACGCGCTGACCAGCTATGCGCGAGGGGTCGTAGGAGCCGCCGAGTTGAACGTTGGACGTCTCGTAGTATTCAACCATGCGGCGCATCACCGGCCGTACTGTCTGCGACCCACCGGCATTGTCAAACAAGACCCATTCAGTGTCGAGGCCGGGAAACTGAGAACGGATGTAGTCGAGGTCTAGGGTCATTGAATATCCTTCCGGATCTGTTTCGCCTGGTTTGAAGCCCGAAGGGGTCTGTAGCGGGATCCTCATGAGCTTATTTTAATTTAGGGACCTCGTCAATAAACCTCCGTGCTGTCACGCGACAACTTTCGGATGGTCTGCTCGGGAACGTGCTGGTCAGCGGTGCGGGGTCTCAGAGCGAGGGGATCGTTGAGGCCTGTGAGCGAGGCAAGACGTGGTATCGTTACAGGTGGAGGGTCACGACGTGTTTTCATTGAGGTCCTTCGAAGAGAGTTGTAGGTCGTCAAATTCTTTTAGACAAGCGCTCCCCAAAATAAGAGACGATTCTCATTTATCTAGATTTATAGTGGTACGAAGCTCACCTCCTTTCGTCCAAGATTTTGTTGTCTCCTTAGCCTCAGGGTTCGTTGCTTGATGCGTTCTCTGCGTGTTAGCACCTCTGGTGCACGGCCCGTGTAGACATCCGCGGGCGTAAGGTTTTGTAGCGATTCGTGAACGCGTTCGTGGTTATAGTAATCGACATATCGCCGTAATTCCTGCTCTAACTCCCATGGCGCATAGTAGTTCTGAAGCGTTACTACATTTTTCAATGATCGATGATACCGTTCAATT
>CP070631.1:1623364-1630872 GCA_020356045.1 Candidatus Latescibacterota bacterium | reverse complement strand
GCTGGGGGAGCCTCTGCCCAGCAGATCCCACCGGCCAAACGCCCGGAAGATGCCGCTGGCCGCCTTGTTTTCCCCGAGGCTTTCGGATGCGTGTTGGTAGAGAAAAGCATAGTCCATCCCGAGTGCGAGACCGTATTTGTCCTTGATACGCCCTTTGAAGGCGAAATAGGGAGACAAGAAATTGTCAATCCCGGGAAACCGGAAGGCGGGCGCAGATACAGCATCTTGCTCCTCGAGCTGATTAGGCACACTGGTCGGTCCGCCGAGACCCCCATCCTTGAAACCCGACTTGTGAGTGGTGGTGTCTGCACGCGCAGGCGCTTTGCTCTGCGATGAGTCCGCGTTTGTCAAAGACGGGCACACCACGAGCACGCTCAAGCACGCCATTGCCAGAATCAAAGATCTTGTCATTCCCACAGGTTGTCCTTTGTCCAACGTTTCATCCTCGCGTGATTGCCTATCGCGACTGATACGTCTTCCCGCAGATCGTTTACGATCTGTCTGCGGCTCTTCGGATCCATCGGATCGTCTTCCGGCGGAATATTCTCCCAGACTTCGCGGTAGACGCGCATCTTGTTGCCGCCGTAAATCTTCTCGAGATCTTCGTTGGAGTAACCCCGTTTCCAGAGTTCATCGGTTACGGCAGCGAGAATTTTGGACATCTCGCCGCAACCGGATGCGCCCTTATTGAACGCATCGGTCATGTAACCGCCGTCCGCATACAGGCCGGGGTTGGCCCGAACAAAGTTCATGGTGGGCTCTGTGGTGAACATGTCGTCGCTAGCGATGCCGACGTGGTCGGCACCGAGGAGTGCCACATAGTAATCGATCATATCCGCGCACTGCTGAGGAGTAATGTCGTCCGGCCAGATGCCATCCATCATCCACTCGGTAAAGGTGGGGGACACGTAACCACCGGATTTTTTGACCCGCAGCGCCTCCTCGTCGGTGATGTTGCGGTAGCAGCCTCTCGGCATTGCATTGGCGGTATCCTTGTAAAGACCGGCGGGCAGGGAGTGCGTGAAGACATAAGGGACACCGGGGTATTTCTCATCCATGTAGTCCATCGCATCCATGGTGGTCTTCTTGCCGGTATGGCTGAGGTCGAGGACGATTCCGTAGCGAACCAGCTCATCGATGATCGCGCGACCCCAGTCGGTCAGGCCGAAGTCGGTCCCGTTGAAAGCGGCGAGAGACCCGCAGCCGGCCCGGTTAATGTCATTGTATACGAGGATCATGCTGGCGATCCCCATATCCTTGAGTGCCGCCATCTTGCTGAGATCACCGTTGAGGATGGTGGACGTCTGTGTATTCCAGATGACCGCCGTAGAACCGCGGATATGAGCGGTTTCGATGTCACGGATGCTGCGGACAAAAATGAACTTGTCGGGTTTTTGGCTCATGGTGGACCGATACTTTTTGTGTTGGTCCAGAAAATCCTCCCAGGTGTGGGTGCCCGCGGCCAGGGTCATGTCGTGGCCGGTGATGCCCGCATCACGCGAGCGCACGAGATAGTCGTGCAAATGCTTATCCTCGGTCCACCCCGCTCCCCACGGTGAGGCGAAGAAGCCGATGACGATCGTATCCTTGACAAACTGTTTCGCTTTGTCGCTGGCCGGCCAGGTTTTGCTCTCCTCGCTGGCCCGGGCGGCAGGCGTCCAAAAACTCACGCACAGGGCGAGTCCAAGTGTGGCTAACAGCAGTCTTTTCATGACCTTACTCCTCTTCGTATGGTTGAATCATGCAATGTGGTCGTCGAAAGTTGGATGTCCCTAATATATTGATGTCTCTGCAAACGTGCAATTTTAAATCGGTTTCAGGCAAAGACCCCCCAATCGAGCCCGCTAAATGTCAAACCGCGCTCGGCGAGCACGTTGAACCCTAGACAGCCCTCTTTTTCTGGACCAATCGCTCGGCCAGCGGTTCTAATGTCCGTATGGCCGGTTGTCCAAGGAGGCGCATATGACCGAGAAAAGCGAGGTCACATCGCAGGAAGTTTCCATTCAACGCATGGGCCGGAACGGGTATTTGCACCGTGTGATCCCAATCGTCGACAAGTCGGGTAAGATCGTGCAGCGGGTGGTAAAACCGCTTATGGTCGAGTTTCGGGTGCGGGATGTGCTTCAGGTCGTCGTGGGTGCATCCATTTTGGCGATCCCCGCCGCGTATACCGAAGAAGCGTGGAACCTCGGTCGCGACCTGCCAATACGCAATATTCTCGGCATCGCGTGTGTGTCCATTGTTTTTATCGCGACGTTTGTATATTTCAATTTCTACAAAAGCTACCTCGGCAGGTATTTGGGACAGTATCTAACACGTGTCGTCAGCACATATTTGATTGCGGCAATCGTTGTGGCGGCGTTGTTGACGCTGGTCGGGCAGTGTCCTTGGGGAGTCGATAATGTGCTGGCCATCAAACGTATCATCGTTGTGGCCTTTCCCGCATCGATGAGCGCGACGGTGACCGACGCACTGAAGTGACCGGTCGACAAAGCGCTCTGTCAGTACCCGATCCACGGAACTTTCGGCTAGGGTGACCCGCTGCAGAAGTGTTAGGCGTTGCGGGGCGTGTCGTGGTAGATTTATCCGGCACGCGGGGGGATGGCACACCCGGACTGGAAATCTCAATCACCCATCCATAATCGATCATCTGGGATATTGCGCGTGAAGTTGTTCGGTTTCTTGATTCTGATATCGGTCGCCGTTGTCATGATCGGCCCGGCCTCCATGGCGCAGGAACGGGCGCACGGGTTGGATTCTTTCGAGGACGAGACCTCGCGCGAGCTGGTCATGTCGTACCTCCGTGCGCGCAAGGAGCGCAATATCCCAAGGGACTCGTATCAAACACTTTTGCGCAACCGGCAGCGAGTCGCATTTCTGATTCCCAATCAGTGGTTCTGGCGCGACCGCGTGCTTTTTCACAAAGAAGTTGCCGCCGCGATGGATTTTCATCCTGTAGACCGGCGCCCTACGACGGCACTCGCGAAAACACGAGGGGCACCGATGATCGGTGACCGCCTGATCGATAATCCCGCCTGGTTTGGCAAGTTTGGTTTTGACCCGGAAAGGGACTCGCCCTCGCTATTTGGCCTGCTCTCCTTTTCGCTGGCTTCGCTTGCTCGCGATCTCCCTTATTCGAGCGGAACCGGCAGACAGATGGAAGGTTTTGACTCGACCTGGGTGGATCCACTCTCGGATGAAGGACTCGCTTACTACGTGTTCCGGATGGGTAGAATTTTGGAGCACCCGGATTCGATGGTGCACCGGTTGCGTACGGTCGAGGTTCGATCTCGCAATACAGAGATGGCTGAACTGGTCGGCGCCATCTGGTTTGATAGAAACGGGCAACCGGTTCGAGCGATGTACCGGCCGAAAGGGCGCTGGCAGCTCCGGGCCGGCTTCCGGGGTCTCGTCCGGGCGATTCCCGTCGTGCCAAAGGACGCCATGGCCGAGGTGGATTTCATCACGCTGGAGTACGGCTATGACATCCCGCACCGGATCGTGCATGCCGTCCTTGAAGGCGACATGTACTGGTTTTACGATCAGGCGATTCTCCCGGTGACGATGGAATGGTATTTTGACTGGGACGAGTCGTTTGAGTCCGAGACGATCACAAAAGCACTCGATGAGACCAATGGCGGAGTACTCAAGCGTGCTGATGGCACCTGGGAAACGAGCCCGGACACAACGTTTGGGGCGGTGTGGCTGGCACCCCCACCGATAAAAGCCGGGTCGGATCTCATGAAGGCCGGGCAAAGTCTTCACCCGTTTATCAGGGAGCTGGATTATGTAGCGGGCAGACCGCCTCGGCAAGGGCTTTGGAGGACGCTGAGAACCGGGATCGCCCACATCCGGTTCAACCAGGTTCAGGGCGTAAACATTACACTACTTTATCCATGGTATATCACGCCCCGCTCGACGGTCAATTTATCCGCAACGGTTGGAACGACGGATGAGATCACCGGATACGTCGAGTACCGGCGCCAGAGAAAACCGCGGTTCTGGAACCTCATGGCGTATGTACGGCTCGAGGACACGGATTGGACAGAAAATCCGAACGGACTTTTTAGCTCGCTGACCGCGATTCTCACCGGGTATGACGATGGGAACTACTATGTGGCCAAGGGGGTCAGCACGGGTATCGGCGCCAACGAGTACCCGCTGTCGCGATATGCGGAGGTGTTTGTCGAACGCCAGTCCGGCGTCGACAAAACGGAGACGTACTCGCTTTTCGGGCCCCCGGATCCGCCACCGCCGCCGCTGGAGGCCGATGTGGGAACCATCGGGGGGCTTCGCGGTCTGGTTAACTATCAGATCGGCGATGATCCCCAGAGGGGTGTGTTTGTTGGGCGTCTTTTTGGAACCGCGGCAGCGGGAGATTTCAACTATTTCACCATCGGCACAGCGAATGACCTAGTGGGACCGCTTTTCTGGTATATTGATGGGGCGCTTCGACTGACCCTGGGATTCGCCCGCGGCGAAATCCCGGCGCAGGCGAATTGGTACCTCGGTGGCGTCAAGACGGTCCGCGGATACGCGGCCAACTCGGCCTCGGGCGAGGTTGCGTATATACTCCGGACCGAAGTCGGTACGAGTCTCCCGCTTTTGCGTTTCGTGCTGTTTGCCGATGTCGGCTGGGCATCGGACCCCGGTGATCTGTTAAAATCGGATCCGTTGATTGGTGTCGGTCCTGGATTGTCGTTTTTTGATGGCGTAGTGCGGATCGACTTCGCCACGGGGCTCAATCGCAACGGTACGTTTCGCGTGTCGTTTGCGACCAGCGGACTCTTCTAGTAGTGTATGAGAATTCGACAATCAAAACTCAAGAGTCAAAACACGATGTGCGCTTCACAATCAATCTGCCAGTTTCCGAGGAGGACTGATGGTAAACGCCACCCATAAAATCTGTTTTACGCTGATAGTGATCGCCGCACTGTTGACGGCGTCGGTACCCACAACCGCTCAGGAGCGCCGACCGCCCGAAGAGGGCGGGACTACATACTCGCTGGGGCTGCCAGGCAGAACGCTGTTACACGGCGGAATTAGCGCGGGCGCGTACAGACCTAAGGACGACAGACTCTTCATCGCCTATGGCTCGCTGGCCGGGTATAGGGATCTCATTCACAAGGCCTATACGATCATTGGCCTTTGGGGTGAAGGGTATGTGGGATACAGGGATGTTGATGAGGGCGACGTCGATGCAGGGCTTCGCGCGATGATCATGTCGCCCGCGTTCAAGATCGGTGGCGGCATCGATTACAATCTATACGACAAGGAGACCGACGCGATTTTTTCTTTGATGCTGCCGCTCCGGCGTGGAGGAATCCTCGGTCGCGGCAGCATGGTGAGGCTCGATTGGCTGCCCGGCCGCGGGCACACGGTCAATATCGGGATCGAGGTGGCGATGCAGCGCTATGCGGGACAAACGCGACCCGCCAAAGATCACGTCAAGTTCCAAAAACCAGAGGTCAGATATGTGGCGTATGAATTGACGGATAGCACGATCGACGTCGCTCTGGCCGCCGTTGGAGAGGCGGCCCACTGGATCAACCGGCTTACCGTTCCGTATCTCGATCACAAAGGTTTTAAGGAAAAGAACGGGCTCAAGGATTTTCGCGCAGAAATGCAGAACATGAAAACACACATGGCCTCAACGAGTCCGCTCTATCCCAGCGGGCGGACGATCCACGAGGAAGTGCGCGTCTACCACGAGGAGCTCGACCGGGCGTTTTCGATCGCGGCGACGGACGATTCGTTTGGGCCCGGAGAAAGCTCGGAACTCGGCAGGGCGGTATCGGCCGGAGCACGCGAGGTGCTGCTCGAAGAAATCCTGCTTCGTTATAACCGTCTTCTCGGACAGCGCAAAAAGAACGACTCAATTTTGAACTTGGGGGCTAACGCGCGTGGTATCTTTTCGCGGTGGTTAAATACCGAATCCGGTGTTGCCGACGAACACAAAGACGACGTGCTCTACGTATTCGAAAATCTGATCGAGATTATCGAAGAGATCCGCAAGCGGTCACGAGACAAATGGAACGATTCCCGCCTGGTCTGGTTGCCAATGCAGTTTGCGCTTCGCCCCGAACAGCATGACGCCCAGGCGGAGATGGATCGTCTCATAGAGCGGGCGACGCGGCACGAGTTCACAGACGGCAACCAGGTTTATTACCTCATCAACGAGCAGTTCCAGTTCGAAGTTGGCCGGATGATTCGCGAAGCAGAGGACTACCATGTTCTCTGGATCCATGATTTTCGCGGCGTTGACGCCGGCGGCGACCCGGATGAGGTGGCATTTTCGCAAGTCATTGATTCGTATTACGAGGCATTGACGCGGCGGGTCCGCGAATATGACGACACCGGGAAGATTCCCGTCTATTTGATCATTCAGGACCAGTTCTACTATGAAAACAACAAAGCACGCCGTTGGCATGAAGTGCTGATGGACCCCATGGACGCTAAGCTCGATCTGCCAAAAGCCTATGATTGGATGGAAACGAAGTTGGACAGCGCCCAGGCGGAGCTGCGTGACGCTGTGGCCAAATCACAGCTGCTCCAAGCCGAGGCACGCGAGTATGGCGAGGAATGGCTCAAAAATCGAATTAAAGTACACGTCAGCATTACCCAGCCTGCCGATGCGTCGTTCTGGAGTCAATATGTAATGCCCATCGTCGGTATTCATGACTCCTATATCCGTGATCACCGCAAGATCTCCTTCTACGATATTTCCGAAGAGGATCCCTACACAGGCGGTGCGATCTACACGGGTATGGGAATCGGTGAGCACTATATCGGTGCAACTTGGGAAGACCGAGGCATTTTGGCAAAGGGACCTGCTCTGTTGGATCTTCGCGAAGCATGCGTACAGCTGATGATGCGAAATGGATTCGAAGAAGACGAAATCCCCCACGTTCTGCGGCCAAAACCGTTTCCGCCCAATTACGACGAGATGGTTGCGGCGGGACCGCCGTCGGGTAATCCCACGCGTGCGATGGAGCTGCACAATGTCGTCGGGTACGGGCCAAAACGAATCAGCGTTTTCAAGGCGATGATATACACGTTGATGCCACCGGGGTCGGTTCTTCTGATGCCCGATTTTGTCTGGCAAAGCCCGTTGTGGGGTTCGATGGCGGTCGGTGGCGCGCTCCGCGGCACCCGGTCGCTGATTGTATTCCCCTCGCTTCCCAATCAACCGAGCCCAACGGGTTTGCCGCAGTCACGGGCGCGCGAGCTCTTCAGGCGGCTGGTTGAGGTTCAACACGAGTTCGAAGAGGAGTTCAAGGCGAGTGGCGGATTGCTCAAAACAGGTTTCTACGATCTCCCTCTTGATGTAAAGGATATCCGCGGCCGCGCCGAATGGGGCGTCAAGAGACTAAAAGAAAACAAATTCTTGTTGGATCTGGTACACATTGACGAAACGGCGGTCGACCCGGCCATAGATCGCATAAATGCCGCGTTGGATCGCGAGGGGTTCGAAGTTCATCACTATGTCGAGGATGCCAAGCCGAGGC
>CP070631.1:1621779-1623264 GCA_020356045.1 Candidatus Latescibacterota bacterium | reverse complement strand
ATCGGTGGTGGGATGACGTTCAAAGAGAGTGGTCATTTCAACCGCAAATATCCCGATTTTTGGATGAAAATGGTGGACCGTCAGATTCTCGTCGAAGGCCACCCCACCTACGGCGGGCTCGCCGGGCGCGACCTCAAGGCTCTTGTCGAGGGGCTTCGCATTGTGACCACACAGCCGTATCTCGATTACCGGATCGGCCAGGTCCGGCGGTTTGGAGCCAAACTCGAGTCATATGGGATCCCATTGGTTCGGCCTTACGGCGGCCATGCCGTCTATATCGATATCGATCGTTTTTTTGAAGGTACGGAAACCAATGATGACGAACTCAAAGGAATATCTTTTACCGCGTTGATGCTCGTCGCTGGGCACCGTCTGGTCGAGCTGGGGCTCTACGCATTTGGCAAGTTCAAAGACGGCAAGGAAATTCTGCCGGATCCCCGGGTAAATTTCGTCAGGGCCTCGGTACCTCGTCTCGCCTATGAAGACCAGGATCTGTTCGCTGTCGCAGAGGCGGCGAAAGTCCTATACAACCACAAAGACCGGATTCCCGCCGTAGAGGTTGTCTATGGGAGAGACCTCTTCTTGCGCCACTTCAAGAGCAGATTCAGATTCAGACTCTAGGATTGTTGGATCGGAAGGGTTAAAGGCGGAACGCCGGTGCAGCGTCGGGGGGGTGCACTGTGTGAAACCCTGGCGCCCCGCCTTATGGTCCATCAAATGGGAGGAAGTCAGCTTCTCCGGTTGGTCGTACTCGCCTCGGATTCCTTACACGATTCCTTCGAAATCAGCGAGATTTTTTTAATAGCCGTGCTGAGCGATGGCCTTCTTGATACGGGATCTGGCTTCCTGGGACAGCGTGTCGGCGTAAACGCTTCCAGTTTCGAGGGGTGCGCCGTCGGCGGTGTCGCCAGCTGCCTCGGAAAGCCTGTGGATAAACGCAAGGTGCTTCTCGAGCCTCCGGCAAAAGACACACATGGCCAGATGAACCCGGATCATGACCCGCCGGTACCAGGGGAGCCCGTGGTCCCTCTGTTCTGACAACAGCTTGGCGATTTCTTTACACCTCATCGATGCGTCTCCTCATGATGTGTCCGGGTTGTGGTTCTTGTCGTGAGTGGTGTCGTTTTTGAACCATGTCGCGTCCAAGCAGTCCCGAAGTTTTCCCCTCGCCCGGTGAAGCATCACCCAAAGATTGGTCGCGGTAACCCCCAAAATCTTACAGATCTCTTCCGTTTTCAACCCATCGATCTCGCGGAGCGAGAATGCCCGGCGCAGGCCGTTTGGCAACCCGTCGAGACACCGGATGAATGCCCGCCAGAACTCCTTGTTTTCCAACAGATTGCCGGGATCATCCGGCCATGAGCCCGGTTGATTCCGCCACTGTCCCCAGCGGTTGAATGTTTCTTCCTCTGGTATCCCCTCGAACGCGTCGATATCTGTGGATGAGGCCTCGCGGGCGCTTCGTCTGAAATGGTCGAGGATTTT
>CP070631.1:1617656-1621679 GCA_020356045.1 Candidatus Latescibacterota bacterium | reverse complement strand
CTGGAAGCGGACGGGTAACATTCCGGCGCGTCTCCGTTCTTGGCGATCTGACCGTAACATGACAACGAATTGCCTCCCCGGAGGTAACCCTGTTCGGATCACGGTCGGTTATCCGGACTCCCACGAGTTGCGTTGATTACCGCAGAATCCGTTTCCCCTGTGACCCACAGTTTAGTAAAAGATCCAGAGTCGAGAGGTTGTAGACAAAATCCCCCCAAAGCTGAGGGTACACCGGCGGATGGAACCCGGCGTGGACGGTTTCGACCGTGTGTTTTCTCATAGCATCGAGATCGATATGTTTCTCCACCATGGGAAAAACGAGCAGCCGGTCGGCACCCACTTGGTGGGCAAGCTGAATAAGCAAATCCGTTCCTTTGCCAACAATGCCCAATTCGGACTGGCGAACGAGCCTCGTCGTCACAGAGAAAGCGTCCCAAAAGAATTCGATTAAGTCGACATTTAGCTCGGCAAGTAACGAGTGTCCTCGTTCGTAGATGGATTCGACCGTCGGGAAGTAATCTGAGAAGTAAGGAGCGTGTACATAGTTTTGTCGAATGCTTCCCAGGTGTTTTTTCCGCCATCCTTTGTCGTTCTGAATTTCGACCCGCCGGATCACTTGCAGCCCACGCCCCTTTTTTAGCACCGGGACGGTCAGCCAGAGTTCACCGTCCTCGTTTTTCAAACGATTGCGGTTTAGCCAGCTACGCCCTCTGGGAAACTGAACGTCGTCGAGCAGGACCAGGCAGTCCGCATGCACTGCCTTGTGAAAGAAGCCCGGCCACGGCAGAAAAATGGGTTGGTGCACGGCAAGGATCACACGTCACGCTCCCGTTTGGACATCAATTACCTATCACTATAGCATGATGGGATCCGAGAGTGTGAATCGCGATCCTGCTACGCCAACCGCCCGACGATCTCTTTGGCCAGCGAATCGCGATTGCGTTTGGAAAGCTCGAGCAATTCAACATCTCCTCGTGTCTTGACATCGGCGATGAGCCCGGTTCCTCGTTGGGCGATCGTAGCAAACAAAGCCAGGTTCGATTCCAGTATTCGCCGGACCAGCGCCCGGAATTTCTCTGAGGAACACTCCATCTTGCCGATTTCGTCGATCACGACCAAACCGACATCCAATGTGGGCCACTGAATCGCGTCGAGAAACTGGTCAAAACCCTCGACGTCCACGCCGTATTTGCCCACCCGATGCGGGCCATGGATATCCACGTGAGACAACAGGCCCCTTCGGCCGTCAAAACTCATCAGCTCGAAACCTTTTCTCACACCGCGCTCCCGGATCTCGGTCGTGTAGAAACCCACGGGGCGGCGGTGCGTGAGGCCGTCGACGATCTTTCGGACGAGCGTCGTTTTGCCCACGCCCGGCGGTCCCGTTACGAGGATACGGCATGTGCTCCTTTTCCCCATTGGGACTTCCCCTGCCGTTTGCTCTGTCCAGCCACCGCGCTATGTGTTTTTGGTATATTTGATGCTCGCTGCCCGTCCGTCATCGCCGCCAGAACATTCGGCGTCTCAACCGTGTGTCAGGATCCAGGATGAGTTTACCTGAGGCCGGCGCTTTCCAACAGCGCATCGATCTCCGGACCTCTCAGTCGGGGCTGCGGGGGCCATACGTTCGCCGTAACGATGAACAGATCGCGTGCCTCAATCGCACGTTTCAGATGAGCCAATGCGTCCGACTTCTCCCCCCGCGCAGCCGAGAGGCATGCGAATAACCACGGCGCAACATACTCCTGTCTTGAGCGGTCGGCGAGGCGTTTGGCAAGTCCATCCGCTTCGGATTGTTTCCCTATCACGTAGTAGGTCACGCCGAGCATAGCCAGTGCAACCGAAGCCCCGCCTGAGAGATCGACGGCCTGCTCCAGCGCAGCAGCAGCGTCCTTTTCCCTCGACGAGAACAGATGTGCAAACCCCAGAAACAGATGCAATTGCCAATGGTCTTGGTCCATGGCAATCGCTTTAAGAATCGTATCCACGGCTTCCTCGATCGCTCCCGCACCAATCAAAGTCGACGATACCCAGGCTGTGAGAAGGGGGTCGAGTGGCTCGAGCCTCAAAGAGAGTCTCGCCTGAGCAATGGTCTCTTCGCTTCTTCCCTGGCAAGAAAGATACAAGGCATAGCGCATACGACTAAAACCTGAGGTGGGATCGAGTTCCAAAGCCCGTCGGAACTCTCGTTCGGCACCATGGAAATCCCAGTCGTAACTCCATAGGACAACCGCCAGCGCACCGTGGGCCATACCGAGTTGGTCATCGAGCTCGATGGCCCTCTGCGCGGCCGCCCGGGACTTGGGCATCACGTCATGTGGAGAACAGCCACCCCACCATGCAAGACTCTGGTAGTAGTCCGACAACCACATGTGCGGTAGAGCGAACGACGGATCGAGCGCTATAGATTCTTTTAACAGATCGTAACTCTTCGCCCAACCATCGGGTGTGAGACTATGTAGGTAGTAACGACCCTCGAGTAGAGCTGTGTATGCGTCCAGGTTCTCGGTGCCGCACGGCACCAGCGCCTGATCCTTTGGACCCACGAGTTTGACTTTCAACTGATCGACGATCGCGCGGGTGATCTCGTCCTGGATCTCGAAAATGTCCTCCATCTCGCGATCGAAGCGTTTCGACCAGAGGTGATAACCGTCCTCTATATTAATGAGCTGGGCGGTGACGCGCAGACGGTTTCCGGCTTTGCGGACACTCCCCTCGAGTACGGTGCCGACATTGAGTTTCTCTGCGACCTCGCGTAGGTCGACGCCCTCCCCGCGGAAGCGAAACGTCGATGTCCTCGCCGCCACACGCAGACCTTCTATTTGAGCAAATGCATTGATGAGTTCCTCGGTAAGACCATCACCGAAGTACTGATTCTCCGGATCCGGACTCATGTTTGCAAATGGAAGAACGGCGATCGAAGGGAGCAGCTTCGCATCGTCGGATTCCATATCTGTAAGTTTGATTCTGGGTCGTCTTACCATCGATTGCAGTGCGAGAGCCAATTCAGCTGATGTCTGATACCTTCTATTTGGGTCTTTCGAAAGCGTCCTTTCCATTATGCGCACCACGTCGTCGGGAACGTCGGGACGCGAACTCTGAACAGGTCTCGGCTCCTCGTTTACGATCGAATACATCATTGCCTGTTCGATGTCGCCTCTAAACGGCGTCTCGCCCGTGATCATCTCGTACAGCATGACGCCCAGCGCCCAAATATCCGATCGTTGATCGACATTTCCGCCCTTGAGCTGTTCAGGCGACATGTAGGCGACCGTTCCCGGTGTCGTCCCGGTTTTCGTCAGTTTGGTCCGACCACTGAGCTTGGCGAGTCCGAAATCGACAACTTTGGCCAAACCATCGTTCGTTATAAAAACGTTTCCCGGTTTGATGTCCCGGTGAACAATCTCTTTCGCATGGGCTTTAGAGAGACCGGACGCCACCTGGATCGTTATGTCGACCGCCTCCTCGAGTGTCATCGGGCCCCGCTCGATCTTGGCCTGGAGTGTCTCTCCTTCGTAGCAGGGCATCACGATGTACATTCGACCATCGGGCGTTTCATCGATTTGGTGAATCGAACAGATATTTGGGTGTTCGAGGGAAGACGCCGCTTGCGCCTCCTGGACGAATCGTCTCCTTGCCGTCGCATCACTGATCAATGGGGAAAGAAACTTGAGGGCAACCATACGTTTGAGCTTGGTGTCTTCGGCCTTGTAAACCACACCCATGCCCCCTTCACCAAGCTTCTCCAGTATCTTGTAATGTGAAACAGTTTTACCAATCATTAATTACATCTCCTCAAGAATAAAAAAACCGGATTGCAGTATGTTCAACACACTTGCTAACCGGTTATATTTACGCGAACCTATTCCATCCCAATAATCCTCTATGTCAATGTTTACCTCTCCCCTTGAGAGACTGTTGACTTCAGAACAGTGCCTTCGTAGTCGTGGTTATCAGATGTCTTTTTCGGTAAGTTATACTCTGTAGTATAAATTATTAATCGGAATAAAGCAAGTGATATTT
>CP070631.1:1613293-1617556 GCA_020356045.1 Candidatus Latescibacterota bacterium | reverse complement strand
GCAAGAACTTGCAGCCTGTAGACCTCTCGAAACTCGAGTTCGCGGAGCGTTTTGCCTAGAAACGGCGAGCGTGGGCTCAATGCGACTTCGACGATCCCGACTTCATCGGTTTCGATGATGGGTTCCTCGGCGTCGATCTTGAGCTCGACGTCCCCCAGCTCGAGAAACTCGATGATTCGAGAGGGCTCGCCGTTTATGAGCAACCGGTCCCCTTCCCGGATCACTTCGTTTGGGGAGACCGCGAGCAGCATTTCCGATCCGCGGATCAACCCGCCGATGGTCACGCCAACCATCTCTGTGATATGGCTGGAACCCACTGTCGCGCCAACGAGCGGAGATCTTTTGGTGATCCGCAATGAGTAGAGTTGTTCTTGTAACTGCTGGACGGCAGACAGACCGATCGCACGGACTTCGAAATCGTCGCTTTGCTTCAACTGCTCGATTCGCGTTCTGGTACCGAGCCCGAGCAGCGTGTCATTCTCTCTGAGCTCGTGCGTACCGAGGGGCCCCGGCAGCAGGTCCTTACCGCGCCGAATTCCGACCACCACAACACCAAAGCGCTTGCGAAAGTGGTACGAGGCCAATGTGGCGCCGATGAGCGAGGAGCCCGCCGGGATGCGCAGTCGTACACCGGCTACCCCCTCGGCGGGTTCGGGTAGATCCTCGAATCTGGTTTTGTGCACCGTCACGCCTTTTAGACGAACCAGTTCCTGCATGTCCTCGAGCCGTCCTTCGACGAGCAGCGTGTCGCCGCTGTGAAGAATCCGGTCGCCTGTCAGCGCAAGCTCTTTGTGACCCTTGTGAATGATTGCCACCACTTGGACGTTGAGCGTGCTCCCGATATGCGATTCGGCGAGCGACACGCCTTCGAGACGCGATCCCGCCGGGATCACGATCGAGAAGAGCCGTTCGTGAAGCTGATAGACTTTGGCCAGGTCGCCGGCGCCCGCCGGTGCCGGCCGCATCTCGACGTTGGGGAGAAGCTTGCGGCCAACGGTGATCATATACACGATACCCAACCCCAAAATGATCAATCCCAATGGTGTAAAGCTGAAGAGACTAAATGATTCCATCCCGCGGTCACGTAGCATTTCCGAAGCGAGGATATTTGGGGGAGTACCGACCATGGTGGTGGTTCCACCGAGAATGGCGCCAAACGACAGGGGCAAAAAAAATCGTGACGGCGACAGCCCCGACCGGTGCGCAATGCTGGCAATAGCGGGCATCATCACGGCGGTGGCCGCAATATTGTTGGCAAATGCGGACAGCAAACCTGCGGCCACCATGATGGTAATCATCAGCGGCACCTCGCGCCCGCCGACCATCGCATGCACGCGGCGTCCGACCATGTCGGCCAGCCCGGTCTGGTCGAGTGCCCCGCTGAGGATAAAAATGGACAACATGGTAATGACGGCGGTGGACGCAAAGCCGCTAAAGGCTTCGCTTGGTTCGATGTAGCCGGCAAAAAGGAGAATGACAAGACCGAGGAAGGCTGTGAGATCAATGGGGAGCTTTTCGGTCAGGAACAGATAAACCATCCCCACGAGGACAACGAACAGGAATCCAATTTCCAAAGTCATAGTCTTCCTCGACCGTTTTTTGAGTCCCCAATTTTGCGATTTTCACAACGAAAGAACAATGACTATCCTGTCGCGAGAGCAGTCGGTAATTGGCGGCCGCCGACATGATATGAAGAGGCTCCGCAGCTAAAAACCGCGGAGCCTCGTTTGCTTCAGTTTTGGTGGCGTTGGGTTCCCCTACCGGGGTAATCCCTGACTTGCGCCACGCGTTTCGCGCGCTTCGCACGCTCAAGGAGGCCCCTCAATGGAGGGACGCCACCTCCGCTAAGCCGCATCTGTCAGATTTCACTGGATCACCTCCTTGCTGGGCATGCCCATACGCGGTGAGTCCCACCTCACCCGGCACCGTTTGCCGCCCTTGGCCCCCGGCACCGTCGCAATCTGGTGCGAATCCATTTCCAGAATGATAAACCGCTCACAAGGTCACCGGCAACACTTATTTCCCTCCCCGCTAAGTGATAGATAGGATTGAAGTTCCCCCACGGGGCGGCTGGCAAGCGACAAAAACTTAATTTTGTTAATATTGCTATTGACAATATTAATATTATGGGCTATTTATATACATATAACGGAGGTCATGATGGATATTTCAAAAGCAAGTTGCCCCGATTGTGGGAAACACATGCGTCTGAGCAGGGCCTCGTGTCCGGACTGTGGTCTTGATCTCGAAGGCGAGTTCGAAATCTCCCCCCTGGGCCAGCTGTCCCCGGAGGATCAGGTCTTTGTAACCGCGTTTCTCCGGCACCACGGATCGATCCGTAAGATGGAGGAGCTATTTAGCATCAGCTACCCCACGGTCAAAAACCGCATCCGGGCGATCGTCGCTCGTCTAGATACCGAGTTTACCGCGCCCAGCCCCAACTCGTTGATCCTCGAACAACTGTCCCGTGGCGAAATCACCGTCGACGAGGCCCTCGAAAGGATGGAGTGATGCTTCCCACACTGCTTCTTGTTGGCGCCGGGCAGAACCGGCGTGTGTGGATCCCGATACCCGTCCTGATTTTATGGCCGTTCTGGATTTTGGGATGGGTGGTGTGGCTCCCCGTAGCCATCGCAGGCGCCCGTTGCGCGAAGCCGTTGCGTATGGCGCTCATTATCATGGCGCAATTGTCGGGATTGCGCATCGACGTCGATTCAAAAGACGGAAAAATCCAACTTAGAATCATATAAAGGAGGTCATCATGTCGGAAGAACGCAAACAGGTGCTCGAGATGTTGTCACAGGGGAAAATAACTGCCGAAGAGGCGGATCGGCTTTTGGACAAACTGGCGGCGGGCGAGTCGGACCGCACCTCGGATTCACCGACATCAACCCGCGAGCCCGGCACAAAGCCCAAATACCTCAGAGTGCATGTGGACAGCTCTGACGGTGACAAAGTCAACATCCGCATCCCGCTGGCACTGATTCGTACGGGGATCAAACTGACCACCTTGCTCCCGGAACACGCCAACGAGAAACTCGGTGAGCAGGGTGTCGATTTGAGCAAGCTCAGCGAGCTCGATCAGGCGGAGCTTTACGAAACACTCAGCGAGCTCAAGGTCGACGTGGATTCCGACGAAGGGGATAAGGTGCGGGTATTTTGTGAGTAACGCCCCGCCGTCTTTTACGGCTGGCAGTGTGGCGTCTGATCGCGCGGCGTGCGTCCTGGTGCGCCGCGCGACACCCCCACCCAACCGCTCTTCTCAAACAAATCGCTTCATCAATTGATCGATAATGTCGTCGATATTCTTGGCTGTTACACCAAGCTCTTCAACCATCCTCGAAGCCACATCGCGCTTGCGGGAGTTTTCCAGATCTTTCAACCGATGAAAGATACTCAGCCGGCGCCCCACCTGAAACAACCGCTGTTCGCCCGGTTCCATTTCTAGAAACGATCTGAGTAGATCGAGCATGCGCGGCTTGTCTCCGGGCAGCCGGCCCTCCAGATCCATAAACAGATTGAGCACGTGGTCGCTTTTGACCACCGTCGTGATTCCGTCCAGACCCTCGATAAACGCCAAAAGCTCGTTGGCGACTTCCACGTCGGTGCATTTGACGAATTCACCGGACTGCCATCGCTCGTATAAGGGTGCATGTGGTGGAATTGCCAATGATCGTAGACGGACAAAATCGGGATCGATTTGATTGAGCGCATCGGCCGTTTCGCGGGCGTGGGTTTGCGACAGATCGCGTCCGCCAAGCCCAGGGATTATGTATTCGGACAGCTCCATACCCGCTCGCTTGACTTTGCGCCCAGCTTCGATCTGCACCGCCTTGGTCGAGCCCTTCTCCATCATCTTGAGGACGTCGTCCGAACCGGATTCGAGCCCGATGTGGATCCGGTCCAAACCGGCTTCACGGATCGCTCGCAGATCCGATTGCTTGCGTTTGTAGATTGTCTTTGCACGCGCGTACGATGTGATGCGCTGGATCGACGGAAATCGTTTTTTGAGATGCGTCAGGATATCAATGAGATCGTTCGGTTTGACCACCAACGAGTCGGCATCCTGGAGAAAAACCGATCGCATGTCACCGGCGATCACCCAGTTGGCGGCGGCAGTAAACGCTTCCCACTCGTCGGTGGCAACTTGGTCACCCGCCCGGCGGACGGCGTTGGGTGTGATCCGGCCGATCTCGGCCATTATTGTCTTGATGGCCTCGACGTGCGAATGAACCAGATCGATGTCCCTTTTCACATGAGCGG
>CP070631.1:1601904-1613193 GCA_020356045.1 Candidatus Latescibacterota bacterium | reverse complement strand
GTTCGTCGGTTGGTGTCGAGCAAACGCAGATTGCCCCTGTATCAAAGCCCGGAACCTGTTTACACGAGTTCCCGGGCGTATCTACGACAGGGAAGCTAGCGCAAAACGCATGGGGACGCAACCGAAAAATGGGCACCCCGCCCAGACGGGGCGGGGTGCCCAAATGGCCTTTCGATACCGGCTTCGCGGCTCGCCCACGCGCGAGCTATTTGACAGGGCTGTTGACCAGGATTCGCTGCGCGTCGCCATCTTTGACGGCGCGCAGAGCTTTGACAAAGTCTCCGTACGTGGCCGATCGTTCCATTTCGATCGATACGATGAGCCGTTGGTTTTCTTTGATGGATTTGTTTACGCGTCCCGTGAGATCCTCGATGGATACCTCGACGTTTTGAAACATCATCGTTCCCGAGCCCGCCACACTGACGATAGCGATGTCTTGGTCGGGGATGGATTTGATCTTGTCCTCGAGCTGCTTGGAGGGAAGGACCAACGGCATGGTCTCAGGGAGATCGCTGTTGTAGCTGACCTTGAGAAGATTTCTGCTCTGCAGGATGCGCTGAACATCGAAAACAACGCCCATTGGGACGTCATTGGCGCATATCAAGTTGATCACGCATTTGTCGGGATCGCCCCCTACGACATCGCCCAACGCCGCGTCAAACGAATCGAGCGAAACGGTCGACCCATCCACAGCGATCTTGTCCGCGCTATGGACCGAAACATCGATTGCCTGCATGCCCTCGGGTACCTTTTGCTCGGAGGACGTTTTTGTGCCTGGCGCTGCACCCGTCTGATACCAGGACAACGGCAGGACGAGCAAGGTCAATGCCGCCAGGACAATCGCAGTGGTTTTCTTCGAGACGTGTCGCATGACTCCCTCCTTCATCTGATACTTTATCCGGATCATCAATTCGTTTTTGCGTCGTAGCAGGGCGGATGCCGACTCGCAGGTGAGTGTGTCGCGGGTAACCGTTTCAGCGATCTCGACGAGATTGCGTGAGTACTGAAGACGTGAGTGACGCGCGGTGTTCGTCGCGGCATCGTCGCAGGCCATCTCCCGGTACTGGTCAAGACGCCTGCTGAGCACCCAAACCAGTGGATGGAAAAAATACAAAGCGCGAACGAGAATCTCTGCGATCGCGAATAGACCGTCGTGACGTCTGATGTGGGCCAACTCGTGTCTGACAGCTGCAATACGGCACGTTTTTGGCCACTGGCTCCATGTGTCGGGGACGTAGATCCGGTGGGGGAACAGACCGGTCGTTATCGGCAACGCGATATTGCTCGAACGCAGGATTCTGATGCTCGGGCCACCTAGCTCGCCGGTGATCTCGTCCGCCGAGATCTCATCGGCGGCCCGTAAACTTCGTGCGAGGTGCCAGGACCGGTACGCCACAACAGTCAGATAAAACGCCGCGGCTCCTACCCACGCAAGAAACAAAAAACCCAATGCATCCAAGCCGCTTGCTGTGGAAGGGACCGGTGCGCCTGTGGCCGGAGTTGACGTAAAGATGATGTTCGAGGTCAGGTAGGGAACCGAAGGCAACACCGCCGGTGACGCACCAATCAAACTCGATGGAATGAACGGTGGGATGAGAAGCTTGATGATGCCCGCAGCGGCGATCAAATATTTGACGCGGGCAGGGGCATTGCGAAACAGATGAAGAGCAAAAAAGACCACAACGAGGAAGATCGTGTTCTGAAGCACGGCGACGCCAAAAAAGGAAGCCCACTGGTTTGCTATTTCGTTTGTTGTCTCGATCATCGGTTCTCACCTCGCAGTTCCCGCTCTTTGTCTTCGATGAGTTTTTTGATTTTCCGAAGCTCCTCGAGTTTGACATCATCGAGCTTCAGTAGTGAGTTCGCCAACTCGGGCACCGATCCATCAAAAACCCGTGACAACAACGATGACATTTCAGCCTTGATCATGTGATCGCGGGTGCGGGCAGGGCGATAGAAATTGACTAGACCGGTTTTCTTGCGGCGCAGAAGACCCTTTTTCTCGAGTGTGTTCATGATGGTCTGAACGGTGGTGTACGCTTTTTCGCCGTTGGGGAAGGCAGAATCGAGGACGTCGCGTACCGTGCAGGCACTTTTTAGGCCCCATATGGCCTCCATGATTTCCCACTCGACGGGTGTAAGTTTATTTCGTGTAGCCATTTATGCCCCTTTGTGACGGACAGCCTACTATAACTATAGGAATATTACTAGTACTATCAGAGGAAGTCAAGCCCTAACCAAAAAAAATGCAATCGAGGTTGACCGGTAAGCGGGTGCTGCCGATGTTGGTGATGAATGGACGGGTGGCTGAGCTTAGTGCGCAAACGAAAGCGGGATATGATAATCTTGCTTTACAGCCGGTGCGAAGCCCGGTCCCGGAGATGTTGTCGTTGACGCTGGGATGGATATTTCACGCACTGGCTTTGTATATTAACACGAGGGACTCGGACAGACAAAAATAGGTGACGCATTTCGAAGGCGGCTATGGCAACTGTTCCAACGATAAATGACATAGAAACGGCGGCCAAACGGATCGGATCATACGTGCATCGTACACCGGTGTTGACGTCACGTGCGATCAATCGGATGTGTGATGCGGCGCTGTATTTTAAATGCGAGAACTTCCAGCGGGTGGGGGCTTTCAAAATCCGCGGCGCAACAAACGCCGTCTTTTCGTTGCGTGATGATGAGGCGTGCACAGGTGTGGCCACGCACTCGTCGGGAAACCACGCGGCCGCGCTCGCTCTGGCCGCCCGGTGGAAGGGGATCCACGCGCATGTGGTCATGCCCGACAACGCTCCGCGTGTGAAAATCGATGCGGTCCGGGGCTACGGCGCCGAGATCGTGTTTTGCGAACCGACACTCGAGGCACGCGAAGCCACACTGGCAGAAGTCGTTGCAAAGACGGGCGCGACCGTGATCCATCCATACAACGATTTGCGAGTGATCGCAGGCCAGGGAACCGCCACGTTGGAGCTCATCTCGGACGTGGCAGATCTGGAAGCGATCCTGGCTCCTGTTGGTGGTGGCGGTTTGTTGAGCGGAACCGCCATAGCGGCGGCGGCTTTGTCGCCGCGCACGCGTGTGTTTGGATGTGAACCCGAAGGGGCCGACGACGCGCGGCGTTCGTTCGAATCTGGATCATGGGTGCCGTCGGTAAGTCCGGATACCATCGCCGATGGTCTTCTCACGTCGCTGGGAGATTTGACGTTTCCGATAATTCTAAGACATGTGGCCGGTATCATAACAGTGGATGATGAAGGTATTGCACACGCCATGCGCCTGGTGTGGGAGCGGATGAAGATTGTCATCGAACCCTCGGCCGCCGTTCCTCTGGCCGCGTTGATGAAACACCGTAGTGCCGTCAGGGGCCGGCGTGTGGGGATTTTGTTGTCGGGAGGAAACGTCGAGCTCGACCGACTTCCGTGGGTAGTTGAGTCGTTTGCCAAAGCAGAGGACTGACAACGTCGACGATATGGCCGGGCCCTGGCGCCACAGACTTCGGAGGTTTGAAAAATGAGATGGATGGTGATCGCCGGCCTGGTGTTGTTGCTGGCAGCATCCGGTTGTGGTAAGAAGAACGAAGTCAAACGGATAATGGAATCGCCGATCGATTATCAGTCGTACGTATCACCGTGGGCTGATTTTCAGCGTTATCGGACATGGGATTTTGTGGAACTCAACGACCAGCGGTCGGACGAAACCCGAAATCTCGATCCGGGAATCAAAAAAGCGATCACTGATGCCATCACCAAACAGATGGATGTGAGGGGGTACAAAAAGGTGACGCGTGCCCCCGATATCGTATTGAGCTACCACGTTGCCGTGCGAACGATTGACAAAGATTTTATCAAAGAGATGTACGACGGGTCTTATTATCCAGACTACAGAATGGACTTTTCGGGGCCGCGAAGTGCCCGCAAGCGATGGGACGAAGGCTCGTTGATCATTTTTGCCTTTGACACGTACACGCGCAAGTTGATATGGGAGGGCACTGCCGTCGCGGAGGTGACCGACGAAGCACCTCTCGATCAACGGGCTGAGCGGATTGACAAGGCGGCCAGATGGATGTTCACCAGTTTGCCCGGACGGCCACGATGGGACGATAACATTCTCAGAGAGGATTGAGGATCGGTGACCAATGAAAGCCATGATCCTAAAGAAGCTCTGTCGTTTGGAAGACAACAAGACGCCGCTCGAGCTTGTGGAACTTCCCGACCCCATTCCCGCGGACAACGAGCTGTTGCTTGACGTAACCGCCTGCGGGGTATGTCACACCGAGCTCGACGAGATCGAGGGAAGGACGCCACCGCCAACATTGCCGGTTGTACTTGGGCACCAGGTAGTGGGGCGTGTGGAAAAAGCGGGAACTGGGTCCACGGGGATCAACGTGGGCGATCGAGTCGGAGTCGCGTGGATATACTCGGCCTGCGGGGAATGTGAGTACTGCCGGTGCAATCAGGAGAACCTCTGTGCAAATTTCGCCGCCACGGGAAGGGATGCCAACGGCGGCTACGCGGAGCGTATGGTGATCTCCGAGGAGTTCGCCTTCCAGATTCCCAAAACGTTTTCCGATGTGGAGGCGGCGCCCTTGCTTTGTGCGGGAGCAATCGGATATCGGTCGCTGAGGCTCGCGCAAATCGACAACGGGCAAATCCTGGGTCTGACCGGTTTTGGGGCCTCCGCGCACATCGTTCTAAAAATGGTGCAGCACATGTATCCGGCCACTCGAGTGGCCGTGTTTGCCAGGAGCAAGAAAGAACAGCAGTTTGCCCGTGAGCTTGGTGCATACTGGGCGGGTGACACGGGCGATTCGGCACCGGAGGAGCTAAACGCAATCATCGACACCACACCGGTGTGGAAGCCGATTGTCGAGGCGTTGAGAAACCTTGCGCCGGGGGGACGGTTGGTGATCAATGCCATTCGCAAGGAAGACATCGACAAACGTAGTTTGATGGATATCGACTACCCTCGGCATCTTTGGCTGGAAAAAGAGATCAAGAGCGTTGCCAACGTCGAACGGCGCGACGTCGCCGAATTTCTCGAATTGGCGGCGGAAATACCGATCAGACCCGAAATTCAGGAGTATGAATTGGCCGATGCCAACCGGGCGCTTTGTGAGCTCAAGGAGCGAACGATACGGGGGGCGAAGGTCCTTCGCATCGGCTGATTCAACACGCGCATTCTTCGGCACAGCGAACGCAAACGACATCGTGAACACACCAGAGACGAGCACAGGCGGTCTGCGCTATATGCTTGGCGCGGCCTTTTTTTTTAGCCTGATGAGCCTGTTGGTCAAGATCGCGGGGCAGCGGCTGCCCGTAGCGGAGATCGTTTTTGCCCGCAGCACCGTTATGCTGGTGATCTCGTTCTGGTTGGTGCGGCAGTTGGTGTACGCGGGTACGGCCGCAAACCGTCACGGCGAGAATCGGTCCATCGGCGCTCCGACCAGCATGTGGGGCCACCGTAAATCCTTGCTCGTTCTCCGCGGGTTGGTCGGCTTTGGCGCGCTTTTTTGTTTCTTTTTCGCCGTGACCAGGCTTCCACTTGCCGATATCACCGTAATCCATTTCACCAATCCCGTGTTTACAGCGGTCCTTGCATCGATTTTTCTTGGCGAATCGATGGGCAGAAGGGAAGCATCCGGTCTTGTTCTCTGTCTCGTGGGAGTGGCGTTGGTCGCACAGCCATCGTTTTTGTTTGGAGCGGGCGCGAAGAGCCTCGATCTTTTTGCTGTCGCGGTGGCCTTGTGTGCATCGGTTCTGTCGTCGATTGCCTACACGCTAGTCCGCAAGCTGCGGGAGACCGACCACCATCTCGTCGTCGTTTTTTATTTCACCCTGGTTTCTGCACCCGCGTCGGTTCCGCTTTTGATCGGGCAGTGGGTATGGCCATCACCGGTCGAGTGGCTCGTGCTCTTGGGTGTCGGGGTTGTCACGCAAATCGCGCAGATCTGTCTCACCAAGGGGCTCCACCGGGAGCGCGCGGGCCGGGCGATGTCGATTAGCTACGTCCAGGTGCTTTTCGCGGCGACGTGGGGCGCGGTTATATTTGGGGATTTTCCCAATCTGATGGGCATTGGGGGCGCCTTGTTGGTGTTTGGCGGTACACTGCTGGTGGCGCGGCATGCTTGAAGGGGATGCCAAACCACATGCCCGCCTGGGTATAATCCACTTAGAAATCGTTGTTATGACTTGAACTTACAGGGGATTGCATTGATAATGTTCGATTACAGCCCCGTGCTGAAATGGGAGGAACCGGGTACATGAGTTTTGAGTTCAAGCCATTCCATGAGATGACGCCAGACGATTATGCGGCGATCGGTCTCAAGGCGGGTCTCGAGATCCACCAGCAGTTGAAAACCGAGAAAAAGCTATTTTGCCGTTGTCCCGCCGGGCACTACAGCGATGCGTACGACGCCGAGATCCTTCGTCACATGCGGCCCACCTTGTCCGAGCTCGGTGAGTATGATGGTACCGCGCTCATGGAATTCAAAACCAAGAAAGAGATCATTTACCGGATTCATCGCAACACGGTTTGCACATATGAAATGGACGATACGCCGCCGTTTATGATCAACGACGAGGCTTTGGACATTGCGCTGGAGGTTGCGCTGCTGCTCGACCTGCGGATGGTCAACGAACTTCACATCGCGCGAAAACAATATCTTGACGGGAGTATTCCCACAGGATTTCAACGCACCACGATACTTGGGGTTGAGGGGTCGATTCCTTTCAAGGATAGGACCATTGGCATTATTCAGCTGGGGCTCGAGGAAGATGCCTGCCGCGAGGTGTCCGATGTCGGGCACCGGCGGGTGTACTTGACCGATCGCCTTGGGATGCCGCTGATTGAAACCGTGACGCACCCCGACATGCGGACCCCACAGGAAGCTGCTGAGGTTGGCGAGATTCTCCGAAAGTTGGTCAGGGCCACCGGTAAGGTTCGCACGGGACACGGTGCCGCACGCGAAGACGTCAATGTGAGTATCGACGGAGGCTGCCGTATCGAGATCAAGGGCGTACCGAGTCTCGCACGGATTCCGTTGCTGATTTACAACGAGGCGATGCGGCAAAGTAACCTCCTCCGAATACGCGCGCTGCTGGCAGACCGGGGCATCACTCCGTCGACCTTTGCATCGGGTGATTTTGACGTGACGCGCACCGTGGCGGGAACCACGTACGCGCCCATCCAACAGGCACTGGAGCGGGGTGAGCAGGTGCGGTGCGTCCGTCTGGACGGTTACGCAGGGATCCTAAACGAGAAAACGCAGACCGACACCACCTTTGCCAAGGAGATCTCGGACCGGGTCAGAGTGGTGGCGTGTCTGACCGGGTTGCCCAACATCGTTCATTCGGATGCTGCCTCGGAGACACTGGCCGCTCCGTTGTGGCAGCGAATCCGTCAGCGGGTCCGTGCCAAACCGGCTGATGCGATCGTGTTGGTATGGGGCGGGCAGGAGGATGCGGAAAGCGGGTGCAACGAGATCGCCATCCGTGCGCGCGAGGCGACCGAGGGGATTCCGAGCGAAACCCGTCAGGCCCTCACCGATGGGACAAACGGGTTTGAGCGCATACTCCCCGGGCCCGATCGAATGTACCCGGATACGGATCTTCCACCAATCGCCCTTCCCGCCAAGCGGGTAGAGGAGGCACGCGGGCGGTTGCCGGAGCCGCCCTGGGTGCGCGAGGCGCGTTACCGCGAAATGGGGTTGCCGGCGGAAATGCTGGAAGCGCTCGTGGCGTCCCCGCGGGCGGGTCTGTTTGACCGTGTGGTGGCAGATCTCGATGTCCCCGCGGTTCTGGCGGCCGCGTTGTTTACCCAACACGCCAAGTTGCTAAAACGGCGAGGTCTGTTTCTCGATCGTCTGTCCGACGACCTGATCTATGGGGTTTTTGAGCAGTTCAGCAACGGCAGAATTTCCAGGGCAGGAGTCCTCGGGATCATCCGGCATCTTCTCGAGCGGGATAAAGATACCGGTGATGGGAATGCAGCCAGGGCTGCCGGGGCGGAGCCGGATTCGTTGATCCTGGGGGCGCTCGACGATCTTGGGTGGGCCCCCGTCGATGCGAACGATCTCGAATCCATCGTGGCGAACGTCGTCAAACACGCCACCCCGGTGCGGCCGATATCGGATCGCGACAAGCGGCACCGGTATCTCATGGGCATATTGATGAATGATCTCGCAGGGCGCGTGGATGGAAAAGAGGTGTCGCAGGTGCTCGATGGGGTGCTTGGCGCAATATAGGAGCGGACGGGTGCAAACGCTTACCGGGCCGCCAGCAACACACTGAAGCGAGATATGTGATATGAGCAAAGACGCACACAAAGGGTATCGGGGCAAGGGACTCGCCGTGTTAAAGGCACACGGAGTCGGCGTGTGGAGCGATGTCGAGGTAACAGCAAAAAGCGGTCATTTCCAGGGCATCATCCTTCCCAGATCAGAAACGGCCGACGCCAACCACATTGTTCTAAAACTCAACAACGGGTACAACATTGGTCTCGAAGCGGACTCGATCTTGAAGATGGAGGAAAGAGGACGGCGAGAAGCTCATTACAAGATTCCCGAAAAAGAGTTTCCGTACGATCCGGTCAAGCCGGATATCCGGCTGTTTGGAACGGGCGGCACGATTGCCAGCCGTCTGGATTACCGGACTGGTGCCGTGATTCCCGCTTTCTCCCCGGGCGAGCTGTACGGTTCGGTTCCCGAGCTCGCCGATCTATGCAACTTGACCACAGAGAAGCTCTTTGGTGTGTTTAGCGAAAACATGGGGCCCGAACAGTATGTCAAAACGGCGCAGAAAATTGGGCACGCTATTGATGAGGGGGCGGACGGGATTGTGATCGGCCATGGGACCGATACCATGCATCATACGGCAGCGATCCTGAGTTTTATGGTTCAGGACTCACCGGTTCCCATCGTAATGGTGGGTTCGCAACGCTCGTCGGACCGCCCGTCCTCGGATGCCGCGCTAAATCTGATCAACGCGGTCAAAGCGGCGGCGGATGGAGATATCGCAGAGGTCATGGTGTGTATGTTTGGGCCGACTTCGGACCAGTACGGGTTGCTCCACAGGGGAACCCGAGTGCGAAAAATGCATTCGAGCTACCGGTCGACGTTTCGGACCATTGGTGATATCCCGCTGGCCATGATCAGCCGCAAAGGCCTTACTCATCTGCGTGATGACTACAAACGGCGACGCGCCGATCGCGACGTCAAGATCAACACGGCGTTCGAAGAAAAGGTGACGATCCTCTACTACTATCCAAACATGTTGCCCGACCTGGTGGACGCGTGTGTCGACAACGGGTACCGGGGAATCGTCATCGCAGGAACCGGTCTCGGGCATGTGAACAAACCGCTCTACCCTGCTCTGAAGCGAGCTACGGACAGGGGTGTCCACGTGTATATGACGGTTCAAACGCTTTGGGGATATGTCCAGATGTATGTCTATGAGACCGGACGCGAGATCATGGAGCTTGGCGTCGTTCCTGCCTGCAACATGCTTCCCGAGGTCGCCTACATGAAACTGTGTTGGGCGCTCGGGCAGACGGACGACCGGGATAAAGTCGAAGATATCATGCTCACACCGGTAAACGGCGAGATCACAGAACGCGAGCCCTATAACGGCTATCTTATTTATCAGGGGGCGATTCCGGAGGTTCAGGAGTTTCTGCGCACGGTCAAACGGTAAAGTTGGCCCGTGAAAAAGTGTAGAACGGGTACGAGGATCGGGTTATGATCTTAAACCGTAAGTCATTCCCGATTCGAGATCCAAGGTTGAAGCACAGGAGGTTTCGATGCTGCGAAAAGTACTGATACTGGTCGGTTTGATGATCACCATCCAGATGACACTGGCCTACGGCCAGGGTAGACGGATGCCCTACGGGTTTGAGTTTCAAGAACAGCAGCACCGACTCGAGGTTCAGGTTGTCGGTGGGTACATTTGGACCGTGTCGAGGGATGGGACCGTTGTGTTAGAGGATAACACGGTCCAGTCGGGAAGCATGGATCTCAAAAACAGTGGATACTGGGGTATCGAGGTCGATATCAACATTCCAAAGCCAGGCGCCCAGCTCGCGCTGCTCTACCGGCGTCAGGACACGAATGTGGAGTGGACACCGGCAGGTCGTGCCAAAGAAGAGGTTGGAGACATCGCGGTCGAGTACTGGCAAATCGGAATGATCGGAGGTGTCCAACGGGATAAGGTCATGCCGTTTACTATGTTTACTTTGGGCGGGACACGGTATGATTTCAAGGGTAGAGTCCAAGAGGCCGACCAGTGGAATTTCTCGATGATTTTTGGTCTTGGAGCCAAGATCTATATGAGCGAGCGTATCGCTCTGCGTCTCCAGGGAACCATGCCGTTTACCTTTACCAGTGGGGGAGCCGGCGTGGGGTGTAGCTTCGGCGGGTGTTGGCCCACGGTAGGTGGTACCGGGATCTTTCAGTTCGATTTGACGGCCGGTATCGCGATTTTGCTGTAACCCGGCTTTGGATGTTGTCGGGGATCGTCCGAGGAACGTTAGTCGCCGCCAATGATTGGGGGGTCGAGCACGGCATCGGCCCCGTGACCTTGCAGCATGTACCCGCCGCCGGGGAGGTTTGTGATCGCGATCTCCCCGGGTATCGCCGGGTCACGATTCCAGGCGAGCGGTGTGGGGTGGTTGTCAAAAGGGTTTCGTGGAAGCTCGCCTTTGGGAAGCATTGCCAGGAGTTCGGGCGCGTCGGTCTGGACCGGGTAGGTGCCATAGTGCTCGACGGAGAAGTCCTCCACCGCCGTTTGGATAACGTGGATATTTTCCCTCACCAGGGCGTTTTTGGCTCTGTCTGCGAACCGGAAATAGTTGGGGATGATGATGGTGACGAGTACGCCCATAATCGTCACCACGATGGCGAGTTCGATGAGCGTAAAGCCGTCGGACTTTTTTCGTTGGTTTGTCATGACGACCGGAATCATGCGGGATCGATACCGCAAAAGAACCATTGACTGGTCCGTGTGTTTCCCGCCTCAGAACCTCTACAGTTATCTCCACTCATTCTAGGTTGAAAGTTCCGTGCCAATGATCATGAGGGCGGTCAGATGGGCAAGTCCCGGGTCACCAACCGTTTCGCGGCGCCCCGTGGTGAGGTCACACCGATCCGGCGATGAGTTCGGTGCGCCCCCCGTTTGCGCCGTGCAATCTCCAAGCGGGGCTTGGCTGTCAAGCGGGGCTTACACCGCTGTGCGACGACGTGATGGGCTCGAGGGCGCCAGGAGCCGAATGGGCTTGTTTACAACGGGTTTC
>CP070631.1:1595420-1601804 GCA_020356045.1 Candidatus Latescibacterota bacterium | reverse complement strand
ATCTTTCTGTTTTGGGACTCAATGTCTTCACTGCGCTGACAAAAGCTCAGCGCCAGTCATCGATGATATATGCATCGCGTCGATTGTAACCGGGGTTGTGCGGTCTGTGCATCGCCACCCCAACGGACTCGGTGTGAAAACCGCGCTCGATCATCGCCCGGCAGGCCCTGGTACGCGCCGCGTGAACACCGGCTACAAGCTGAAAAAATCCCCGTCTCCCAGCGAGAACTTCACACATCTCCAGGAGACGTTTGAATCGCTTTCCCGCATTGGGGCCCTTTCTGACAACGCCAAATTTGACATAACACCGACCGCTGCCCGCCTCGGTACCGGGCCCCCAGTGACAAACTGCAAATCCGCACAGCTCGTTGACGTCGTAGAGAAGCGCAGTGTCACCAAGCTCTTGATCGTCCGTCGCACGGATCTCCCGTTCGAGATTGAGCCCTTCGTAGATCGAGCCGGTGATTCTGCGGCACGCCTTGATTGCGTTGGTTTTGGCGCGCTCGGAAAGCTCGGAAAAGAGCCTTTTTTTTGGCCCTGGGCCCGTACTCTCCACCGGTTTGGACATGACCTCGATAAGACAACGTGGCCAAAACCCGAATTTTCTAAATAGGGCGATGTGTTTGGCACTGTGGACAACCGAATGAAGACCAACGTGCGTCGATCCCCATTCGTCGAAAAGCTTCATGGCGGGCCCGAGAAGACGTGTCCCAACCGCCCGGTCCCAGACGTTTGGGTGCACGGTCAGCGGGCCTAGGACTCCGACGCTTCCCCATCTCGCCGCAAAAATCGACCCGACCGGTTTGCCTCCCGAATCGGCGACAAACGCCGCATCGGGATCCGCAGCCCAGCGCGTCCGGACGAAATCGGTATCACCGCCAAATCTTACCGGCACATCCAGCCCCGCCAGCGTTCCAAACGCCAGACGAAAAACAACGTCTGCGGCCGGGAGATCATCTTCCAAGAGCGGACGAATGGTGATTTTCATTGTCAACCTCGCATGAAAACCGTTGGAATTTGAGCCCTTCCATTCGATGTCGCACCGGCTGTCATAGTCCAGGGCACGCCCAGCCTGCGCAACGAGTTCCCCTTTTAAGCGTAAACCATCAATCCCGCACTGGCAATAGCCCCGGCGCCGACCGGTCATGGTTGAGAGAGATGTCTCCCTCGCTCGTCCACGGCGGGTGGCAGCGACCTGCAAGAGTTACGCGGCCGGAATCCGTTTTTTCCAAAACACATAACTGCTCGTCAAAAGCGCGGTGCCGATGCTCAAGTCCAGTACGGCCACACCGATCAGTGACGAGAAGTTGCCGTGCGCCCATCTGGAAAGGACAGCCCCCGTCAGAATCATGAGCGCGAGAAACAGGTAGAACCGTAGCCTGTAGAAATCCCAGATACGGGGCCGGGTGAGAGCAGCGATGCGTGCGAGATTTTTTTTGCACACCTTGCGAAATAACAACCAGGCCTTGACACCACCGATACACAGGCCACCGAGAACCGCAAGCTGGGGCAAAGGCGTGTCCGGCCGAAGGGTCCTCGCTTCGAGAAGAAGGCTTCCCCCTTTTAGAAGCAGCACGATGCCCCCCACATACCAGGTGATTCCGGCAAGGATCGTGAGTGTGCGCTTTGTCACGGGCAATACGGTACCTCTTTAATCATCCATACTGACAGGTGTCTCGCGAGACTACCGGCGTGCCCCGAGGGCTCGCAAACGTTCCCAGCCGCAACGCCGATCGACCATTTTGGGCGAAAACAAGAGCCCGAGTATGGCGCGATCAACATTGTAGAGTTTTGGGTCGACCAGGTAGCCGTCCACACCCTCGGAACGAATTCTTTCAAACGCTCGCCCCAGACCATTACGCCAGAACGGGTGCCGCCGCAAAAGGTATTCGAACATGAGAATCCCGACAGCAAAGTAGTCTGATTCCGGCACGAGATCACCGGTCAAGTGCTCCGGCGAACCGTGCATGAGCCGTGCGTGATCGTCGATCGCCGGGGTCCCGCCGGATCCACTCTTACGGCAATGCATCAAGTTTGTAATCGTCACCTTACCCTGTGGATCGATCACCACACTCTCTCGACCCAGCCCCGCATGAACCCAACCCCTTGCGTGAAGATAATCCAGACCAATCTGCAATTGGTGAAACACACCAAGTCCGACAGGATCACGGCTCAGCGACACTTCCGGGGGTGGTCCGGCGACGCTTTGGAACTCGGATACATCGCGAAGACGGGCGACAAGGATCGTAAATCCGGTAACGGTCAACAGATCGTGATAACGGATGATATTTTTGTGCGACAGGTCTGAGCAAACGTCGAACTCGTGGGAGAGCAGCCGCCGGCCATCCGGTTTGTCGGGAAGCACCTTTAGTATAACCAACGTCCCATCGACTTCGTCGACCGCCTTGAAACACTGACCAAAGACCGGGGCTTCCGCCCGGTACCGGTCGCCAATCCGGCTTTTCATCAGATTTGAGAACCGCTGATCCTCTTTGGTAATCGGCAGCTCCGGCCACCGAGTTTTTGACCACCCAAAAACTCGAGCTCTGATACTGGCTGAAATTTTTTCCCATAAATCCACGTTCGAATCCTCCACGCGGCCGACCCGGCGGCACACCGAGAAATTATACCACGACAGCTGCGTTAAGTCTATGCAGCCAAGAATGATACAATCGCGGCCGTCGGGACGAATCACGCAGTGTCGGCTGACCCGGTCCGCGCACGAATCCAATTCTTTTTTGTGTAAGGATTGGCCGCGTGATCCGACCAACCCTTATCACATCGCTGAACAGTTTTCTCTCGAAATACTTACTAGCAGCCGGAAGGAGCACGCAGTGAACGCTGAGAAAATGGGTCTGAAGGTTTCCTCTGTTGCGCTACTTGTTTTTTTGGTTTACCCCCTTGCAGTTCTGGCCGATCCGTGTCTCGTTGTTTATCCCACGGGGCCATCGGAATATCACTACGATGTCAACGAATACTATACCGTTGGTTATGGTGACTCGCTTTATGACCCGATGTACGACCGCGGCGGTAAGGTGTTAATCGACATCAACACCAACGAGATCCCCTACGACATCTATCAGACGCAGAACCTCGTAGGTTTTAAGCCGTCGACGGACGGCAACGAAGGCTACTTCTTTGTCGGCTCCAGTTTTGACCTCGTTATCGACGGCTTCACCAACGAACCGACGACGTTTACCAACATAATTCTCGTGTTCGAACCCGACCCGGAAGCATGCTCGCCGACGATCACTGTCGACGGGAACCCTGTCATGGGCGGCACATACGCGATAGGCAACCTGACCGTGTCGACACCCACTGAGATGGGCAACAACTACTCCGACACTATCGTCAAGAGCATCACCTGGATGGGTTGCTATGGGGTTCGCATCTGGGCCTTTGCCGACGAGAATTATAACGGCATCAACGATGGCAACGAGTGTTTTACCGCGTTTTCGCATGACAGCACGGTGCCAACCGAAACCAGGTCCTGGGGCGCCATCAAAAGCCTTTACCAATAGTCCGCTGTGGACGCGACGCTGGCAGCAAATTTCCCGACGCTTTGCAGGTTGGGGCTCTCTACCCCGCACTCTTCGGAGTGCGGGGTTTTTACCTCCGTAGACGGCCGGGCAGTTTCGTGGTATGATTTGGCCATGCAAGATCCCTCGATCAAATCCGCGTCTGTTCACAACCCGGCCGAATGGGTCGATCTCCATGGAGACGCGTTGTACCGGTTCGCCCTGTTGCGTGTCAAGGATCGGCATGTGGCGGAAGATCTTGTTCAGGAGACATTTTTATCCGCGCTCCAGGCGGCGGGACGGTTCAAGGGTGACTCGGCACCGCGGACATGGCTCATCGGGATCCTCAAACACAAAGTCATTGATCATTTTAGAAAAAGCACCGTTGAAATCAGCGAGTCGGATCTCAAACTGTGGGAGGACGAAGACGACCGCGATTACTTCGACGCCACGGGTCATTGGAAACGGCCTCTCAATGAGTGGAACGATTCACCCGAGAACCTGGTCGAGAACCAGGAATTTTGGAAGACATTCCAGTCCTGTCTTGCAGATCTGCCGGAAGCCCATCGTCTCGCGTTTACGTTGAAGGAGCTCGATGGGCTGGGTGGGGACGAAATCTGCGATGTTCTATCCGTCACGCCAAACAACTTCTGGGTCATGTTGCACCGTGCGCGCTCAAAACTACGAAAGTGCCTGGACTCAACGTGGTTCGGGGCTGTACCAACCAAAGGTGGTAAGGCATCATGATGATCAACTGCAAAGAATCGGCGATCCGATCATCCGAACTCCTGGATCGCAGGATCAAAGGGATGCGTAAGATCGAGCTGTGGTACCACCTCCTCATGTGCAAGTTGTGCAGGATGTACAACAAGCAAATCAGCATGCTGGGAAAACTCTCGCAGACAATCGGCCAGCGATCGGGCAGCACGGACGACCCTCTGGCAGGGTTGCCGGACGAAAAGCTATCCGAGGACGCCAAAACACGCATCAAGCAACGTCTCACCATCCAGTAGTCAAAGGTCTCGCAACGCGATCGCCTTCGTTCGCGAAGACATGAGCACCCTCAAAACCGAACTAGCTCCAACCTTACCCGCTCTGTTTCTGATTGGATTCTCGTCTGTCATCGCGCAGATCGTTTTGATGCGCGAGCTCATCGTGGTCTACAACGGCAACGAAATCTCGATGGGAATTGTGCTATCGGGGTGGCTCCTGTGGACCGCTTTGGGTAGCGGCCTGTTCGGAAAGATCGCGCACCGGTTATCTTCACCACGCAAAGCGGTGGCGGTGCTCGAAATGGTGCTGGCGGTCGCGTTTCCGGCCGCCATCGTCGCCGTTCGAGCGAGCCGGTCGGTCTTTGACGTGACGCCGGGCGAGATACTTGGACCCGGCCCGATGTTTGTCACCACGGTTACCGCTCTCGGTGTCCTTTGTTTGACCTCGGGCGCCCTCTTTGCTGCGGGCAGCCGTCTGCGCGCGGCCGAACGGAGTGAGTCGGAGGGGGCGGCCACCGGGTCGGTCTACCTGCTCGAAGCGGTGGGCTCGGGTGTCGGTGGCATAGTTGCCGGCCTCTTGTTGATCCGTGTGATGTCCTCGTCCGAGATCGCCCTGATCGTATCGATATTCAACCTCTTTGCCGCCTGGAGCCTGACGGGCACCACACAACCATCGCGTGCCGGTTTGATTGGCGGGCTGGTGGCCGCCTCGATTCTGTGGATGTTTGGCTCACACGCCCTCGAAAATGTGTCCAATCGGATATTGTGGCGAGGATTCGATGTCGTTGACATTCGAAACTCGGTCTATGGCAATCTCGTCGTAACAGCCGCCGGCGAATCGAGAAGTGTCTACGATAACGGGAAAGTCCTGTTCACGATACCAAACCAAGAGGCGGCCGAGGAGGCCGTACACTACGCGCTTCTTCAACACGAATACCCAAGGAACCTCCTTCTGGTGGGTGGAGGTATCAACGGAGGTTTGACCGAAGCGCTGCGGCACAAGGCCATCCAACACATCGATTATGTGGAGCTTGATCCGATGTTGCTCGACATCGGCGAAGAATTGGTCGCCGACCAATGGTCAGTCCTCGAGGCAAGTCCCCGTGTCGACATCCACAACATCGACGGCCGTCTGTTTTTGAAGCGCACCAAGCGCACATATGATGTCATTGTATTCAATCTTCCAGACCCTCAAACCGCGCAAGTCAACCGCTTCTATAGTATCGAATGTTTTGAGGACGCGGCCGCACGGCTCGCACCCGGCGGCTTGCTCTCTTTCAAACTCACCGGTGCAGAAAATTACGTCAGCGATGATCTCGCCCGTTTTCTCCGCTGCATCAACAATACCGTACGGGCGGTATTTCCCCGCGTGATGGTGCTCCCCGGTGCGACCATCCATTTTTTTGCTACGGTCGAACGGGGAGCAACCACGTCGGACTCCAATGTGCTCCTACACAGACTCCGCGCACGAGGAATCAAGACGCAGTACGTCAACGAGAGCTTTCTTCCATTCCGCATGACGCCCGACCGGATGGATGATCTTCGCACGCGCATCGAGCCCGCGCCGGGCACCCCTGTCAACCGCGACTTTGAACCCGTGGCCTATTTTTTCAACGTGGCGTTGTGGAGCACCCAGTTCCACCAAGCCTACAAAAAATCGCTCGACGCGCTGGCCGGTGTCGATCTCACCATGCTGGCGGCCGGACTGCTGATGGCTCTCGTGTTGACGACCGCGCCGTTTGCATGGCGGCTCAAGCGCGGTCGCCAACCCGGAGAGTGCGCCGGATATGGAGTTGCGGTGATGGGATTTACCACGATCGGTCTCGAAGTACTGCTGCTCCTCGGTTTTCAGGCGATCTACGGGTATGTGTATT
>CP070631.1:1591683-1595320 GCA_020356045.1 Candidatus Latescibacterota bacterium | reverse complement strand
GATCCACACTACATCAAGGCATACAACAACCTCGGCAGCGCGTTGGCGCAGATGGGTGATGCGGCTGGGGCCCGTAAGACGCTGGAACGTGCTATCGAAATCAATCCTGGCTACAAGAATTCGTACAAAAACCTCGCGATGGTATATATCCAAGAGAAGAAGCCCAAGGAAGCATTTGACTATATGAAGCGATATATCGAGCTGGATCCAGGAGACGAGGGTGCAGCACATCTACTCGAACAGCTGCGCATCGTACTCGCGGGAGATACTCTGTAATTGCGCCGTTGAGCTCCAGCGGCACCGGTTAGAACAGCCTGAGCCCAACACCGGCGGTAAGGGCCCAAAAGAGCGGGTTCGAATCGCCCTCCGAGTAAACGTAGAACCAGTCTGGACTTTCGACCTCGTACTCGCTTTCTGTCCAGAAATAGTGGGTTTGGAAGTTCAGGTCGAGAAACCAGTTGGTGAAGATGCGCCGCATCACACCTACGCCGGCGTTGACACCCCAATTGCTGTTGGACAAGTCGAATTCGCTGAAGTCCTGATCGAGGAGAAGGCTGACGGTGTATACGCCACCACCGGCGGACAAATATAAGCTTGTCCGATCACCTACTGGGAGCTCAACCCAAGGTGCGAGCGTTATCGTGATGATCCGCATGCTAACTGAGTCGAATTCTGTTCCAAAAACGCGCCGCGAAATATCGTCGTTGTCGGTGCTCCCCATATAAATCGCACCAAGCGTTAGGTCGATATATAGGGGTTTTTTGATACGTTGGATGAAGTGGAGCGCGAGATTCAGGCCCCCACCGAAATTCTTGTTGAGGTTGCTTGTTGTTTCGGAATAGCCTACGCGCAGCCCTAACCTGTCTTTTGTTGGATCCTTTTCGGATTCCGTTTCGGGTTGAGCATATGCAATGGTGGGGATTACTAAGACGAGCAAGACGAGTGCTAAATATTTCATGATCCAAATCTAATACGTATGAGCTCACGGGTAAAGCGAGATTTTGCGAACGAAGACTGGGATAGTTACTATCGCCGTTACCAGAGGACGCTCGCCGAAGACTACTTGATACCTATACTGCAACAGTGGAATGTCAACCTTCGCGGCTGTAAGTTTCTCGAAGTGGGTTGCGGTGACGGGGGTTGTGGGGCGGCTTTTTATGGCAAGGGCTGTGATGTCGTACTGATGGACATCGATGAACGGCTAGTGAAAATCACGGACACGTTCAATCAAAACGAAAAAGTGGCTGCAAAAACCTACGTTGGTGATGTTCTCGACGAGCAAAGCCCCTTCTACAGCGATGGTCCATTCGACCTCGTCATGTTTCGCGACGTGATCGAGCACATCGAAAACCCGGAGAGGGCCCTCGCAATCGTTCGTAATCACCTCAGCACGGATGGGCTGGTTTACGTGGTTTTCCCGCCCTACTATTCGCCGTACGGCGCCCACCAGCAGATCCTTCCTCGCAAGACGCTTGGGCCGTTGCCATACAATAAGCTTCCATATATTCAGCTCCTGCCATCGTCATTGTTTCTCAAGTTGGTGTCCGGGGAATCCGAGGCAAACAGGGAGGTTGTGCGGCTCTCTCGTATTCGACTAACGATCCGCGGTTTTGAACGAGTCGCGAAAACGGCGGGTTTTGTCATCCGGGAGCGCAGATTTTTCGTGTCTCGTCCAACTTTTGCGCTGCGTTATGGCGCTCCCGTCATCGGCGCGGGTCTATTTGGCAAGGTTCCGTTGTTGAGAGAGGTGCTGGTCACGGGGGCATACTTTCTTCTCGAACGTGCGGACGCACGTCGTCAACAAAACACGGGGCATGCATGATCCTGTGTCCGCGTGCTATTTGACGAGAATCATCTTCTTTGTGGATATCGTTTGACCGTCGACGCCCAGTCGATAGAAATAGATCCCGGAAGACAAGGCCTCACCGTGGCCGTTGGTGCCGTCCCATTGCACATGGTAGGTGCCCGCGGTGTCAGTTCGATCGCGCAGACGCCGGATCTGTTTACCCCGGACGTCAAACACATCGATGACAACACGTCCAGTCACAGGAAGGTGGTAAGATATCGTCGTCGTTGGATTAAACGGATTGGGTGAGTTTTGAAAGAGTTCAGGCAGAGGCTTCGAACCGGAATCACTCACGACCTGCTCGAGCTGTCTCTTGCCTTTTTCACCGGCTGTTGTTGTGGAGTCATCGCTGACTATTTCGAAGGACTCGGTGATATCGTCACAACTGATAAACCCAAAAGTAGACGTTGAGCCGTCTGATATTTCGACGTACACCTGTTCGCCTATATAAGGTCGCAGGTCCCAGAACCTCCTGTCCAATTCGTAACTGTTGTTTCCTGTTTCCTTATACAGAACATCCTGGGTGCTGGCGTTAACCAAAGCGACGTAACATTGGTCAGGGTAATTTCCACCACCGACAAGAAGATTCATCGAATTGCCTGCAACGGTGAAGGTTTTTGAGCGGATCATTCCCACTGGGCTGTTTCCTTGGTAGGACCCGACGGATCCGATTCCAAGAGGCCCCTGGTATCGCTCGTACGAGCTCAACCAACAATGCCCTTCATATCCAACGTCAACGTCGTCTCCACGATTACGGGGATTGTTCAAAAACGTCGGTTGATACAGAAAGGCATTTCCGTAGACGAGGTTCCAGTCACCGTTGAGCGGCCATGGTCTATATACATAGGGCAAGTCGCCCGACCAACGGAGTGTATCGTAACGAATGACGTATACGTCGTCTTCGATGACATCTTGATGGATCGAGTGGCGGGACATTATGTAAGTGCCTTCGTCAAACTGGTTGATTTCTGGGGCGTGGCCAAAATCAATCAGCGTAGATGTCGTGCCGTCCCAACCAGCTAAAAGGTTGTCGGACATCATGTACGATGTGCCGTGGACTACTTCCTCTGTGTAGAAAAGGTAAAAAATGTCGTTTCGTTCAATGCATTGAATGGACTCGAGAACGTGCCAATTGTGGTGTACGTACAGCGGACCGACATCCTGCCACGCGAAACCATCCATGGAAACGCCACACGCTATTGCGCCCATGCCATCAATTGTTTTTGCCGTGAGCAGCTGGAAGAAAAGACCATTATGGTAAAAAACAAACGGATCGCGGCCGTGGCTCCAAAACGTCTCATCCCAAATCGCCCATGACGGGTCCGGATGATACACGGGCCAGGGCAGCTTCATCCAGTTGTACATGTCCGCCGCCAGCGCGATCCCGGACTGTTGAGCTCCCTTGTTGTTGACACCGGTGTAATACATGATGAAGCCTTCGCCATCAGGGTCACGGATTATCTGGGGTGCCCATATCGCCCAATTGTCCCAAGCATCGGGCTCAACATAGAGAACAGGGTCAACCTGTTCCCAGCGTATCAGATCTTGAGATACCGCATGACCTACGTCGATAGCGGGGGCGCCGCGGAGATAAAAGAGATGGTACTCGTCCCCGATGCGGATCACGCTGTGGTCTTTGACCTGCGTGCCAATCTCGGTGAAGAATTTCTGCTCGAAATCGAACTTCACCAATGCCTGTGCCGGTGCAGCACAACCAAGTGCAATCAACAGGATAGCGATCAAAAATGTTTTTTGCATGACGATGAAGCGTTTCTCCCTAAGCTTGGTTGT
>CP070631.1:1584525-1591583 GCA_020356045.1 Candidatus Latescibacterota bacterium | reverse complement strand
CCTGGTCGGTCAATGTCTAAACCGTTGGGTTTTAACGCTCCAACCATGAACGGCAACTGTGTTCTTACGTGACCCCCGAAAACGAATTGACATTCCCAATTGCTTGTAGTTCAATTCGTGCTGTGATAGAAAGCCGTAAGCTATGCAGCTGGTAGAGTTTGGGGGAACCGATTCGCCGCTGCTGCCGCTACACCTGCCTCCACTTCGCCGGCCTCAAGTCCATACGCGGACGCTTAGCACCACTGTCCGCTTCTGCAATGTATCTGCATATTCTCCGAAAGGGGGCCATCCATGCGAAGGCTCGGTACACCGTGTGTGCTCGTGTGTGTCCTTTTTCTGTTTTTTGGGGCGCACCCCTCGCACGCGCAATGGGTATATAACGGCATCGTGGTCAGTGGGGAAACTGATTATCAGATGAACTCGGAGATTGTTTCTGATGGGGGTGACGGGGCGATTATCGTGTGGGAAGACTGGAGGGGATCGTCGATCGACATTTATGCTCAGCGGGTCGACCCTTGGGGTTATACCCAGTGGACAACGAATGGTGCGCCGGTTTGCACCGACACCGGTGTTCAAATGCTCCCCCAGATGTGTGCCGACGGCGCGGGTGGAGCGATCATCGTTTTTATCGACACCGCCGGTCCCAGCTGGGATCTCTACGCCCAACGGATCGACGCCGACGGTGCGACGGTTTGGGCGACACCGGCAGTCGTCACGACCGCCGACACTACCCAGGAGAACCACCGGATCTGTCCGGATGGCGCCGGTGGCGCCGTGATCGTTTGGGAAGACTACCAATATGGCACCGCGGATATCTTTGCGCAACGTATCGACCAAACCGGTGCGGCGGTATGGGAGAGTCCAGTGGCTGTTTGCACCAACCTGGGAGAGCAGACGCGGCCCCAGGTCATTCAAGACGGCGCGGGCGGGTTCATCATCGTGTGGAAAGACACCCGCACCATGTTTCAGGGGATCTACGCACAGAAACTTCTTGGCGACGGTACCAAGATGTGGGGGACAACGGGAACGGCATGCTGCACGGTGCCCGAGTCGGGCCTCGGTTGGCCGCAGCTCGTGTCCGATGGCGCCTATGGCGCCTATGTCACGTGGCACGACGAACGTAATTCCACCGATCAAAACATTTACGTTCAACATGCTGAACCCGACGGGGACATGCTGTGGGGCGCCGATGGGTTCGCGGTGTGTGTGTACACGGGGGACCAACAGTATCCGGTTATTGTGTCGGACGGTGACTATGGCGCCATCATCGCGTGGAAGGACAGCCGTGTGACCGATCACGATGTGTACGCGCAGCGAATAAACGCAAGCGGTATCGCTCAATGGACGTACAACGGCGAGCCGGTCTGCACAACGACTGGATTTCAAAATCAGATCCAAATCACGACCGATGATAACAACGGAGCCATCATCGGCTGGCAGGACGCACGTCTGAACTCGCAATTCGACTTGTGGGCCCAACGTATGGATTCGAACGGGGATCCCGTGTGGCGTGTCGATGGGGTGCAGGTGTGTCTGGCGCTGCCACAGGATCAGACTCGACCGCGGATCATCCCGGATACCAAGGGCGGAATATTTGTGTCGTGGGACGACAACCGCCCGGATCCGTATTACGACGTCTACGCCAACCGCGTGGAGCGCGGTGGTTACTATGGGTACCCGGCTGCCGATATCACGCAAATTGTGGATGTTCCAGACGATGAGGGTGGTTGGGTCGATCTGACCTTTGCAAAATCGAGGCTCGACGAGGACGGCGAGCCGGTTGTGCACTACTCGATCTGGCGGAAACTTCCGGATCAGATGGTCAATCCGCTGCTCACCGCCGGTGAGAAGAGTGCGGCGAATTGGCAATTCGAAAAAACCGCAGGCGGGCCGGTCTACTTTTTTGAAGAAGTGAACGGCACCACATACGGGTGGGAGTTTATCGACGTGGTCCCTGCCATGGTGCAGCCCACGTACACCGAAACGGTACCGACGCTCTACGATATGGTCTTCGGAGACGTCGATGGGACGCATTACTTCCGAGTGATCGCGCACACGGATGACGACGAGATCTTTTGGGAGTCACGTGTTGACAGCGGATACTCGGTGGACAACACACCGCCGGGACAGACCTCTGGTTTTGGGGGTGAGCAAAGTGCAAACCCGCCAGGTTTGAAGCTTACGTGGAATTCGAGCACGGCACCCGATTTCCTCTACTTCAAAATCTACCGCGGTACAAACGGAATACCGGGATCCCCGGAGTTGGATGCGGAAACGCTTCTCACGACGACCACCGATACGACCTACTTTGACAGCGAGTGGCGGTGGGACTCGGATTTTTATTACAAACTGACAGCGGTCGACACTCACGACAACGAAGGCGATCCGGTTTATCTTGGGGATGGAGAGATTGTTGGCGTCCAGCTCCCTGATATCCCGGCCTACAACCACCTCGACCAGAACTTCCCCAACCCATTCAATCCGGTGACGACGATTCGGTTTGGGCTTCGAGCTCCGGCTTTGGTGACGCTTCGGATCTACGACGTGTCGGGACGGCTTGTTCGCGAGCTGGTGGATGAGAAACGTGTTGCCGGGACTTACAAAGAAACATGGGATGGAAAAAACACTGCAGGTAAAGATGTCGCCAGCGGCGTTTATTTCTACAGGCTGAGGGCCGGTGGATTCGATCAATCAAAGAAGATGATTTTGACGAGGTGACAACGGGTCATTAACGGTTGAACCGAGGTGGATCAAAATGACTTTTGAGAAAAACCAAACGATATCGACAAAATCATCAGTGGGAGGATCGACCATGCGAAAACTAATCAGGCGAGCCGGCATCTTGTGGGTGCTGGCCACGCTCCTGTTGGCTGCGACGAGCCACGCGGAGTGGATCGAAAACGGGATCGGCATCGCCGTGTACGATGGCTACCAGGGCGATCACGACATCCTTGCGGATGGCTCGGGAGGTGCCTTTATTGTGTGGCAAGATTCACGCACCAGCGGGAACGGAGATGTGTATGCCCAGAGGGTGGATGTGTTTGGAAACGAGCTTTGGACACCCGGCGGCGTCAATGTATCGCAGGGGCTCGCAGGTGAGCAACGTGTCGCGCGAATGGTGTCCGATGGCGCCGGCGGTATCATCATCGTGTACGAAGATAACAACGCAGGCAACTATGACATCAAGGCACAGCGGTTGGATGGTGACGGCGTAATCCTTTGGGGATCTCCGGCGGTTCTCTGTTCTGAGACGGGTGACCAGCGGCGTGTGGTGGTGGTCGAAGACGGGACTGGCGGCGTCGTAGCCGCGTGGGAAGACGAGAGGGCGGGAAACTGGGATGTGTACGCGCAGAGGGTCGACTCGACCGGAGGTGGGCAGTGGCTTACGGCCAACGGCGTACCAATCTGTGTTGAAGATGACTCGCAAAACGACCTCGACGCCGTGGGTGACGGATCCGGCAACACAATAATCACCTGGCAGGATTTCCGGGGTACGGAATCTGATATTTATGCGCAACGAATCGATCAGACGGGTATGGTGGACTGGACCACCAACGGCGTCGTCATCTGCGATGCAACAAATTATCAGTACACTCCCGTAATCGCACTCGCTGATCTGGGCGGCGCGATCATCACTTGGTCCGATTACCGAAGTGGGTCCAATTATGATGTGTACGCGCAGCACGTCAATGCGCTTGGTTCGGTGGGATGGATGACAAATGGAGTCGCCATCGCAGCGACTGCGGGCGACCAGATATATCCGGACATCGCAACCGACGGTTCCGGTGGCGCCATTATTGCGTTTACCGCGTACGGCGGTCTCAATTCCGACAACATCAAAGCACAGCGTGTCGACGCCAGTGGAACGACGCAGTGGTTGAGCGGCGGCCGGGTGGTCTGCGGCAAGGCAGGCGTTCAGGAAGCCGTGAGTATCGTCCCAGCGACGGGCGGCGGTGCGTTGCTGGCATGGGAAGACGCCCGCTGGGGGTACGGCGATATCGCTCTGTACATGCAAAAGATCGATGGCAACGGCGATCCGTCATGGGAGGTCGATGGTGTAGCGGTCGTCCGCGCGGCGCACCTCCAGGTTCTGCCGCGGTTGGCCGAAACCGATGGTGATGGATGTATGGTCGCTTGGATGGACTACCGCAACGGGATTGGCAACTGGGATCTGTTCTGCCAGCGAATCGACAAATCAGGTGACTGGGGTTACATGGCGCCGACCAACGTGGTCGTCGAAGACGTTCCGTTCGATCAGGGAGGGTATGTAACGGTTACGTGGGATGCGTCTTCATCCGACACGCATGCCGGCGGTTTGGTGACACACTATATTATATACCGCAGCCTCGTGGGACCTCCGTCGTACGTGTGGCAGGGTGTCGGATCGTTCGAGGCCATCCATGAGGATGTCTACACCTACACGGACGAGACGACCGCAGACTCGTCCGGCGCCGGGACTGCTCTTCATTATTACAAGGTCAGTGCGCGCACCGCCGATGCGGGGCTCTACTGGGATTCGTACCCGGCGAGCGGCTACTCGGTCGACAACACGGTACCGGAACCGCCTGCTTCGCTCTCGGGTGAACAGCGCGCCAACCCGGAGGGGCTCGATATCACATGGCTGCCCAATTCCGAACCGGATCTTTCGCACTATGCAGTCTACCGTGGTGTGGGGGGAGACTTTGCGCCGGCGGTTGAAAACCGGATCGGTACTCCGGTCGACCCTCGCTATTTTGACGGTGAGTGGCGGTGGGACGGTGGGTACTGTTACAAGGTGACGGCCGTCGACATCCACGACAATGAGAGCGAAGCGGCTGTATTACGATCTGATGCGGTGACGGGTGTCGACACCGAGGCCGCGCGGTTCTCAAATGCGCTGCACCAGAACGTACCGAACCCCTTTAACCCATCGACTCGGATCGTCTTTGAGGTGGCGGCAACCGCCGATGTTGCACTGCGAATCTACGATGCACAGGGCCGGCTCGTGCGCGAGCTGGTGAACAGACGCCTCGGTCCCGGGCAATACGAGGAGGAATGGAACGGGCAGACGATCGATGGCCAGCGGGCTGCCAGCGGGATTTATTTCTGCAAGCTGACCGCCGGTGCACACGTGGAAACGAGAAAAATGGTATTGTTGAAATAACCCAAAACACCTATGATCCGGTCCGTATCGGGACATGTGGCTTTGTGAATTATGTCAAAAAGGAGCAAGTCAATGGCGGGTACGGGCTGGATCGCACGCCTTTTTCAGAGTATCGACAACCGTGATGCGGACACATTTGTGACCTTTTTGTCCGATGATGTGCTCTTTCGATTCGGAAATGCCGAATCGGTAAACGGAAAGACGTCTGTTGGTGAAGTGGTGCGTGGATTCTTTGACAGCATCAGTGCGCTGCAGCATGACATTCGCGACGTCTGGGAGCAACACGACGCTGTTGTCTGCCACGGAATCGTGACCTACACGCGACATGATTCGAGCACGCTCACCGTTCCGTTTGCCAATGTTTTCAAGATGGATGGTGAATTGATCCGGGAGTATCTCATCTTTGTCGATGTCTCCCAGCTATACGATTCGGCTTAATCGGTTCTTGCCTGCCGGTCGCGTCTTCGTTTTTCTGGTTTGCGCCGCCTCGACAGTCTTGACGCCGTCCTGCACGGGTGACGACCCCGCGCGTCCTCGAGACACGTTGACCCCCGCTGCTGCAACCACCGGCTGGTTCTGGCAAAATCCTCATCCTGTTGGAATCCATCTCAACGATATTTGCGGAGTGGATGCGAACACCGCCTTCGCATGTGGTGATTTCGGCGTGATCGTCGGGACCACCGACGGCGGGTTGACGTGGAAAAGCCACGACAGAGGCACGAATCTCGATCTTCACAGTGTGTGTTTCATCGACGCGCGGACCGGATGGGTTGCGGGAGGTTCACAAGATCTTGGCGGCGCATACGGGATCGTTTTACGCACAACCGACGGCGGTGCCACATGGGTGTCGCAATTCAGCTATCCGCGGCTCCGGCTCCGGGACATCTACTTTGTGGATCACCACCACGGATGGGCGCTCGCGAACAGTGGTGAGATACTTGTTAGCAAGGATGGCGGCAAAACTTGGTTGTGGTCGGCGGGTGCGGGAACGGCACTTCAAAGCGTGTTCTTTGTCGATTCCGGCATGGGTTGGGGGGTGGGAAGCGCCGGTGCAATCTTTCACACGGCCGACGGCGGCAAGACCTGGACACCTCAAATCAGCGGAACGACTCGATTGCTCACAAACGTCTGTTTTGTTGATAACAGTGTCGGGTGGGTCGCCGGAGTGAACGGATCGATCCTCAACACGCTCGACGGCGGTCTGACGTGGTCACCGCAAACCAGCGGGACAACCACCGATGTGCTCGGACTGTGCTTTGTGGATCATCATCACGGCTGGATCGTGGGCCATACGGGAGAAATCCACGCCACAACGGATGGTGGGGAGATTTGGGTAACCCAAGCCAGCGGTACCGAACGCACACTGAACGCCGTATGTTTTGTCGATAAGGGGACCGGTTGGGCGGCCGGCGCCGATGGAGAGCTTCGTGCAACGGTAGATGGGGGAGCGTTGTGGTCACCACAGAAGAAGGGGACAACAGAAAAGCTCCGGGCGGTCACGTTTGTTGGGCACCACTCCGGTTGGGTTGTGGGTGAAAATGGGGAAATTGGGTTCACCAGCGACGGTGGAAACACATGGACCTCCCAGGCGGGGGAGATCACACTCGATCTTAACAATGTTTTCTTTACGGATGCGCAAACCGGCTGGGCGGTTGGAGCCGAAGGCCTCATTGTCGCCACTACGGACGGAGGCGACTCCTGGCATCCTCAAACCAGCGGTACCGATCTTGCCCTCTATGGAATTCACTTTGTCGACAGCCAGACGGGGTGGGTTGTTGGCGGCTTTTGGGACCGCCGTATCACCGAGGCCGTGACGCTCAAAACGGTTGACGGTGGCGCGACGTGGGATCACCAACACACAGATGAGAACTGGATGCGGAATGGCGTACATTTCATCGACGGATCTGCGGGATGG
>CP070631.1:1574017-1584425 GCA_020356045.1 Candidatus Latescibacterota bacterium | reverse complement strand
CGAAAACACGGCGTCGGTCTATTCGTCACTCGGGTATCCCGTCATCGAAACCAGCGCTTTGACGGGTGATGGGGTGGATAAGGTCGAGGATTTACTGGGCGGCGGCATCTACGCCTTCGTGGGGAGATCAGGTGTGGGCAAAAGTTCGCTCCTCAACCGCATCGAACCAGACCTCAATCTCAAAGTGGGTCGGGTTATGGAAAAAACCGGACGTGGGAGGCACACCACGACATACTCGCAGCTGTTCCCGCTAAGGGGTGGGTATGTGGCAGATACTCCCGGGATGCAAACGTTCGGTTACCCAGGCACCTCAACAGAGGAATTGGCGGATTGTTTTCCCGAGCTTCGGGACTACCGGGCCGCGTGCCGGTTCCGGCCGTGTACGCACTCGCACGAACCGGGGTGCGGCGTAAAAGAGGCTCTCGAGAAAGGGGTCATAGCACCGTCGCGGTATCAAAGTTATTTGTCGATGCTCGCGGAAGTTCAAGCCCGTGAGAAAAGCCGTTATGACTAGCGGCGGTACGGAAACATTCAATCCTGCAGGCCATTCGTACCCGAATTGGCCGGCGCTATCGTAGGTAACGCGACCGATGGGGTTTGTCAAAACACTCGAGGGCCGGGGTAAACGGTTTCTGATCAGGTTGACCACCCGGCTGATTCGAACCGATTCGCTGTCGGCGGCGGAGGTTCTGTCGACCCAACCCAAGCGGATTCTTGTGATCCGGCAGCACAATCAGATGGGTGATATGCTCCTTGCCACCCCCGCGCTGAGGGCGGTCAAAAGCTCGTTTCCCGGAGCCGAGCTCAGTGTGGTGTCGGCGCCGATCAATCGAGGAGTTCTGCTCAACAACCCCGATGTGGATCACGTCTTCACTTACGTCAACCGAAACCCGTTCAGCGCGGTTCGGCTGATTTATGATCTCCGCAGACGGCAATTTGATCTGGTAATCGTGCTGCACACCGTGTCGTTCTCATTTACGAGCGCGTTGATGGGGCTGCTGTCCGGTGCGCGAATCCGGGCAGGATCGACATCCGGTCCGTTTTCCAACCAGCTCAGCGAGTCGTTTTATCATTTGGAGCTCCCTTTGCCCGGTGAGACCGAGTTAGCGGGGATGAACGAAACCGAACACAATCTCTATCCGCTCCGCGCGTTGGGAATCCACACCGAGGATTTGCGCCCAATAATCGTCCCGTCGGCTAAAGACAACAGATGGGCGCAAGGTTATCTTCGCGAGCGTCTGACCCCGGGTCGGCCGAGCATCGCGGTGCATCCAGGCGCCGGGAAAACCGAGAATGTCTGGGCGCCTGGGAACTTCGCCGCCGTCGTCAATCTGCTTGGACAAATCGCGCCCATTGATGTGGTTGTCCTCGAAGGGCCCCGTGACAACGAGCACGTGGGATTGTTCATGCGCGACGTGGAACTCGAACCCATACACTTGCGCGGCCGGAGCATTGGAGAGGTGGCGGCGGTTCTACAGGGTGTCGATCTCGTGCTGTGCAATGACACCGGAGTGATGCATGTGGCGTGCGCCGCCGGTGCCAACACGCTTGCCATTTTTGGCCCCACCGACCCAACCCGCTGGGCGCCCAAATGCTCAAATCTGTCCGTAATCCGGGGTGATGATGGAAATTTGAAGACGGTGTCGGTGGAAGATGTCTGCTCGAAGGCGACGAAGTTGCTCAAGCTAGTAGATAGGGCTTAGGGTGATCTTTAGCGGCAGTATCTGTGCGGCCTCGAGCGTGACCACGTTGTTCCACACGTGGTAACCCGCTTTTTTTACCGTGATCTGGTGTTGACCGACATCGAGCTCCAATGGGCCGGCGAGAGGTGTCGTGCCCTTGAATACTCCATCGACGAAGACTTCAGCGCCACTGGTGGTCGACAGCGTAACGCGCGCCGTCAACTTCGTTAGTACGATGTTCCTTGAGGACAGCTCTCCTGCGACGATCTTGATTGTTTCAAGATAGGGTTCATGATTGGGTGCCTTGCACTCGAGGGTGTGCGTACCGCCCGTCACTTCGATCCGCGCGGCCGGTGTGTCCCCGATGTAGAGCCCGTCGATGTAGATTTCTGCCGACGGCTCGGCCGATATCGAAAGCCAACCCTTGCGCGCAACCTTGGTCACCGATTTTGCCGGAGCTGACTTGATCTCTGATCCACCGGAAGGGGCGCCATTAGCGCTGGTACCAGCTGGCTCGGGTGAGCTCGTCCGCGCGAGGGGTGCCGGCGGGTCCGCCGGTATTCCAGCCGCCGGCGCCTCTGCAACAAGTGTATCGACCGACGGGTCGCCGCCGGTTGATTCTGCTAACGGCTCCGTCGGATCATCGGTCGATGCCAGCGTTGTTGAATCCATGGGTGTAGCAGATGCTGGATCCGTCTTAGCTTGTATGGCGACGGTGCTGTCGGAGGAGGACAAAGGGGACAGAGCGTGGCTCAGAGATCCCCCGAACATGTCCGCCTGTTGCGTGCGCAGCCCTTCCTGTGTGGAGCGGGTTGTTACATACTTTGTCAATATTCCGGAAATGTATTCACCGACGGCGTTGGGAGCCAACGTATACCCGACTACGGCAGCACCCGCGACTCCCACGGCGGTCAACGCGGCTGCGATGCCTTTTCGAAAGCGGTGTCTCCTTTTCAAAACCCGCTCCGTTTTGGGCAGCACGATCGTGGCTCCATCGGTGGCGAGCAAGCCTTTGAGGTTGTCCGTGGCATCGCGGAGCCTGTCCAATCCCATGTGTTTCTCGATCGCTCGCCTGAAATCACCTGCACTTTGAAATCTCGAGTCGCGGTTTTTGTTCATCGCCCTGCCGAGAATCGATTGGACTCCCGAGTCGAGCTCGATGTCGAACTTGGAAGGGTTGGGCACACTCTGATTGATGATGTTCTGAATGATGCCCATGTAGTTGTCGTCGTGAAACGGCTGTTGGCCCGTCAACGCTTCGTAGAGCATCGTGCCCAGCGAGAAGAGGTCGCTTCGGTTATCCACACTTTCGCCAAAGGCCTGTTCGGGCGACATGTAAAGCGGGGTCCCGAGTATCGAATTGGCCGCGGTGTGTTCGGTTGGCGCCTGAGTGAGCTTCGCCAAACCGAAATCGGTGACTTTGACCCGTCCGGTTCCGGTGAGCATGATGTTGCCCGGTTTTATGTCCCGGTGAACGATTCCCTTTGAATGTGCGTGGTCCAGACCCTGGCACACCTGATGTGTAACCGCCAGCGCCGCGTCCGGCGGTATCTGTTTCCATTTGTCGAGAATGTCCCTGAAACTCTCACCCTCGATGAATTCCATCACCATGAAGTAGGTGCCTTCTTCAACGCCAAAATCGATGATTTTGACGATATTCTCGTGATCGAGTGATGCGGCGGCTTTTGCCTCGAGAATAAAGCGCCGGGTGAAATTTTCATCCTGGGTGAGATGGTGGTGGAGCTTCTTTACGGCGACGACTCGGTCCAGAGAGGTCTGAATCGCCTTGTAGAGAACAGCGGTTCCCCCCTGTGCGATCAGATTGACTATCTGATATTTTTTGCCGTCGGACATGTCTGGCTCACCTCGCCAACATCAGACGTTCAGCCAGATAAGACGGAAGTCCTTCAGAAAGAATCTTGCTTTGACAAGTCGAGATATCGTACGGAACGCGAAGAAATTCGATCGAGTCCGCTTCCTCATCCAAAACCACAACGCACGCGTCGGGATTGCTATCCCTCGGCTGGCCGGCGCTCCCTACGTTGACGAAATACCGGTGACCATCCTCTATCATCACTCGGTTTTTCCGAACGATCTCCATCGATCCGGTTTCCTCGCTCATCCTTACCAGAACCGGAAGATGTGTGTGCCCAACAAAACAGAATCGCTGACCGATCGAGGAAAACACCTCCGACACGTCATCGAGCGTACGGACATAGTTGAACAACATGGGTTCGATTGGCGATGCGTGTGTGAAAAGGTAATCGCCGTCAATGTAAACGAGGGGCATGTTGGCCAGCGCCTCCACGTCGTCGTCGTCGAGGTGGCGGCGAGTCCAGTTGACGGCGGCGTGTGCCACCTCGTTAAAACTATCGCTCGCGATGACACCGGCGACCGCCAGGTCGTGGTTGCCGGCCAGAATTAGATTGGTCTCATCCTGGAGCGTGTGAAGGCATTCCTGAGGATCCGCCCCATACCCAACTACATCGCCAAGACAGTAGAACTGAAACGGCTCGAGTTTTCGAACGAACGAGAGGACTGCTTTCAGAGCTTCCAAGTTGCCGTGGATGTCAGAAATCAAGACGTATCGCATGGTGCCCTCCGCTCTGGAAGGCGCAACTATTCGTGGAACACGAACTCGTTGGCGCCAATCCTAATGCTGTCGTTGTCTCTCAGGATTCGTTTTTTTACCGCTTTGCCTCCGACGGTCACTTTTCGAAACCCATTGATATGCCTGATTACATAAAAGCCGTTCTCGCGGGTAATCTCCGCATGATGTTTGGCTACGAGGAATCCGTCGATCCGCACATCGTCTTTGTCATCCTTGCCAATCGTCATGCCGGTGTTGCCTATCTCGATGACTCGGTCCTCCGCGTCGCATATTTCGACGAGCCGGGGTGCCGTTGCGTCGTTTGAATTCTCCTCGTTGAGCAGCGCCGCGGCTTTTTGGGGAGACATAACAACTGTCTGATCGAATTCTTCGATGTCCGGCTGCAGGTTTGTCTCCCGTCCGTGCTGTTTTTGAAAGACCAGTTTGTGTTTACCGATCTTGATTTCGTCACCGTAGGCTAACGCCGCCCGTCCCACGCGTTCGCCGTTCAACACGGTGCCGTTTAGGCTGTCGCAGTCTTTGAGGTAGTATGTGCCTTTCTCTTCCTCTATTACTGCATGGTTCCTGGATACGGCCAGGTTATCGACCACAATGTCGTTATCCGCCGTGCGTCCGATCTTGATTAGCGGCTTGTCGACAGCCCACTGTCCAATCTCTTTGCCTTTGAACTCGAGTGTTACCGTCGGTGGTTTTGACAAAAATAAATCGGTAATGTCACCGCCGTAGTTCTCATCGATCATTTTGGCATCGGATGCGTAGGTAACGAGAAGGTCCTCGTAGATGTTGATTGTCAGCGGTTGTTCTGCGGACAATGTGTATATTTTGATCAAGAAGTCGTCTCTGAAGGTTTTTTCTTTTGGTGCCACGAATGAGAGACCGTGCGCCAACGCCTTCACTCCACCTTTCTCGTATCTCAATAGAGCAAGAAACTCGTTTTGCGATGCGGACACGATGCAGCTCTTTCGCTCGTCCTCGATCTTGTCTAGAACCTGATCCAGATCAACCAAGCTGCTCAGCAATTTGAGGGTCGGCTTCTTCTGAAAAAGAATCAAAATTGAATGAAGGATCTTGTTGTTCACCGAACAGCAGGTGGCCGTCGCTCTATCCATGCGGTTGACGGCAACGAGAAAATCTTTGATCGATGTGTCGTCGATCTGACCGGAGAGAATGAGCCCCGCGCTGTATATCTGGTACTGCCTGAAGAACAGAAAGCACTGTCGATCGTCGTCTGCGACCTCTAGATAAACCGGGCGCCGCCTGCTCGCGTCCATCGCGTCGCGGATCAGTTCGTTGAGATCGTTCGAAGAAAAATTGTCGACTTTCCGGATGATATCCAGGTGGGGGAGAGCGATTTTGGCCGTGTGCGCGGCTTCACTTAGAGTATGAGTTTGTCCCTTATCCATGCGGCGGATTTGGGCAAGAAGCATGCCAGCAACAGGGTTTCTCGAAGGGCAGAAAAGGTGCTATCTTACTGCAAAAACATCAACTACGCAAATGCCCATGATGCGAGTGTCGAAGGCGGTGGCGTGCAATACAAGAGAGCCGGACGCATTATGCTCACGCAATCTTTGAACGCACAACAAGAGTGTGCGTCGTTGTGCCTGTCAGCAACTGGTCGTTTCGAGTTGTGCGTCTTGGCTTCCCATGATGACAAATGAAGATTTGACTTGAAAAGTAGCGGTCGATCGTGTACAATCGTTCTGTTTGATGGGGCACAATTCGGTATTTTAGTAATGCATGAGACGCAGTGATTTGTCTGGACGAGTCCATTGGGAACACCCTGTTTTCCCAGTGGTTTTTTTGTTGGAAGGAGTCGGTTCTGTTGCGTACTACAGGTAAAGTGAAGTGGTTCAACGAGAGCAAAGGGTACGGATTTATTAAACAGGAATCAGGACGGGACATTTTTGTCCACTATTCCGAAATCCAGGAAGATGGTTTCCGTACCCTTGCCGAGGGTGAAACCGTAGAGTTCGAGATCAGAGAGGGCGCCAAAGGTCTGGAAGCGACCAAGGTTACCCGAGGGGCCGCACCAGCGGAATAACGCGCATCAAAAGGGCGTTTTCTCTAATCGTTATCCTTGCCGATACGTTCGAGATTCCTTCGCGCTTTTTCATTCCCGGGGTCCAGCTCGAGAGCTCTTGTCCAAGCATCACGGGCTTCGTCCATCCTGTTCAGTTTGTAGTAAGCATTCCCCAGGTTGGTATAAGCTGGGCCGTTCTTGGTGTTTCTGCCCAAGGCCTCGTTGTATAATTCGACCGCCTGCGCGTAGTCGCCTTGTTTGTAGTGGATGTAGCCGAGGTTGTTGTACGCGGCGTGCAGCGATGGATTGAGTTCTACCGCACGGCTGAATGCATCCGTGGCTTTTTCCTCCATATCGAGCTCGGTGAACGCCAAACCGAGGTTGTTGTACGCTTCCGCAAAATCTGGGTCGAGGTCAACCGCTTTGAGGAACTGATCCCGGGCCATCTCATACGCGCCATTGTGGAAGCTGGTGACGCCGAGGTTGTTGAATTTACGCGACTCTTTTTTGTTCAATCGCGATTGTGCGTCTTCTCTGTGTTTGGTCCCCTCTTCGATGTAACCGGAGATCTTCTTGTTGTTTTCCACGAGTTCTTCGATGCGGGTCTCCCATTCATCACGCAGTGATTTGATGTCGGCTACCGTTGCATCGAGCCCCTCTTTCCAAGAATCTAACTGTCCCTCTAGCTCTTTCTGGTTTTGAATCGACGTAAGCAGCTTCTTCTCGACTCCGGCTGTCGAATCCTCCTGTTGTTTCTGGAGGTCCTCGATCTTGAGCTCCAGCGCTTTCATGGGAGTAGTGATGTCAAAGGCGGTGAGGCTGTTTCCCTTGTCGCCGAAGGCTTCGGCGACCATTTCTTTGAGAGTTTCTTCATCAGGGAGAGCCCGGCTCATCTCTTTAACCTGCTTCATGACGTCATCCGAAATTGCCCTGATATCCGATACGGTGCCGTCGAGGTTGGAGACGAACTCGGACATGGTTCCGGACAGGTCTTTTAGCTCTTCATCTCGATCTTCGAGCTTTTTGCCCAGCGTGTTGATTTGCTCCTGCACCTTTTCAAGCGGCTGGCCGTCCCTATCCGTGTCAAACGAATCGAGTTTTTCGCCGAGTGCGTTGATTTGCTCCTGCACCTTTTCAAGCGGCTGGCCGTCCCTATCCGTGTCGAACGAATCGAGTTTTTCGCTGAGTGCGTTGATTTGCTCCTGCACCTTTTCGAACGGCTGGTCGTCCCTATCCGTGTCGAACGAATCGAGTTTTTCGCTGAGTGCGTTGATTTGCTCCTGCACCTTTTCAAAAGACTGTTTGTCCGCTTCTGCAACAAGGGATTCGAATCTCTCATCCAAGACGGCTCTGAGTCGGTCGATTGTGCTGGACTGGTTTTTTTCTGAGTCGGCGAGGCTTTCGACGATTTCGGCGACACCTTTGGTCTGGAAACTCCAGATCTTATCGATGTCGGTTGCCAGCCGGCTCAGCTGCGCAGTGTGGTCCTTTCCCGACTTCATTTCATTGAGCTTGGAAAAAATAATATCGAAGCGGCACTCATTCTCGTTCTTGTGATAGAAGCGGCATGACTCCTTGAGGCACTCGACGTGTGTAGACGTGTGCGATTCCGTTTTTGTCATGACATCCGTTTGGACGTTGGATCCATCACCATCGTTGTAACCAAGAATAACCACATCGTTCGAATCGTCATTGTCCCGAGCGTCGCCGCCCCTGTTGTTGAGCGTCAACGTATTCGAGTTGTCGTCTCCGAGCAGATGAGAAATAAATGGACAAATCTTCATTTTCCCTTTCCTCCTGTACGCGTTACACGGTTCATAACGAGGTGACTTTTTCTATCACAGGTGATTCTCCGTTGATCGTCTGGAGATACTTCTCATAGTTTGTTTTTGCCATTAACCCCACCATCTCGGAATCCGGGTGTTCCGCGATGATCCTCATGAACACACTGTGGGCCGCCTCGAAGTTGCAGAGCTGCTGGTAACATTTAGCGAGGCGTAGCATGCAGTCTTTACGTTCGTCACGGCTGAGACCGGGCAGGTGAATCGCCTTGAGAATTACCAGCGCCTGAATGGGACGATCCGCAGCCAGATAGTACTCAGCGAGCAGGTACTTGCGTTTGAACTCCTCTGCGAGATTTGCCGGTTCGAACCCAAGCAGCTCCCTGGCCTTACTCAAATGGCCCGTTGTCAATGCCTGCTCCGCCAGCTCCAGATTGCGTCCTCGATCGTCCTGGTAGATGCAGCCGCCATCGTGCGGGCCGGTATCCTCCATCAGGATGTCCTGGTTGTCCAGCGGCGCCGGGGTTAAACTAAGATCATCATCGTCCGCCGGTTCGTCGCTGGAGCCGCCGCCTCCGAAATAAGACGGCTCATCCGGAATGTCACGCTCAATATAATCAAAGAAATCGGAGTCGTCGTTGTTGTCACCCGCCGTGTTGGTTTCGGGTTCTACTAAGGGTTGCCGTACTTCTTCTTCTTCTTCTTCTTCGGTGATCGCGTTGCCATCATCGTCTGTCGTTGCCGCGGTGTTCATTCCAAGCGAGAAATCCCGGTTGTCAAAACCGGATTCGGCCGGTTGTTCGTCTTCACCGAGCGAAAATTCGGTGGAGCTGAAGTCACGGTCCAGCGATGCATCGTGATCATTTTCGCTTTCGCTGACTTCTTCCTCATGCGCAGCAGGCGCGAAATCGACGCGGTCATAGGTCTCAAAATCGTGCTGCGCAGCCCTTGCCTGGATCGGCGCGTTGTTAAACCGGTCTCTTAGAAAGTGGTCGACGAGCGGATTCGAGCGATGCCGGGCAAGAAGCTCTTTGATTGCCGGGGCCAATTGAGGATCGTGAGCGAGCACCTCCTTGAAAATCTCGACGGCCTTGCCGTACATGGCTTCGTTGAGCGCCGTTTCACCGGCGAACTTTAGAATCTCGACAGAACAGTTCTGCCGTCGAAATCGTTTGTCGAGCCAAACGGAGAGGTCGGGTCTGTGCTTTTTGACCTGATATATCTTACGGAGCAGCCCGGTCGCCGTCTCCGCGCGCCCCGACAAAATGGCTGCATCCACATAGATGTAATGAAGCGAGATATCATCGCCCAAGGTCACCACTGTTGGTTCGAGCATTTCAAGAACCTCGAGTGCCCGGTTGGGACTTCGGTCGAGCAATTGACTCAATAGCTCGCATGCGCGGCGGTCGTCCGCACCGACCAACAGGCCCGCAAGAAACATATGGTGGTCATCCATTGACACGGCGGAGTTGTTGTCCAGCGAGTCAACCCGTTGAATGGCTGATTCGCGGAGCGATGGGCTTAGTTCCAAGGCCCGGGAAATCTTTTTCTTGGCCTTGTCGAACTGCCCGGAGATCAGATAACAACAACCAAGGACATAAACGAGTTCACCGTTGTGCCGGTTGTCACGTTCAAGACCGGCGAGAAACGGTTCGATTTGAGAGGGTGTTCTCTGGTTTTCATCGAGAATGTCGAGGAAACCGTTCATCGCCTCGGTAAACCGGCTCAAGCGTACGCAGAGCAACGCATCGCTCAAGGCGTTGAACATGAGATCGTCGGCAACGCTCATACCACCGCCGAATGCCGAGTTCAGCGTCTGTTTCTTGGTACGGATGCGCTGGAGAAGCTCGTCGGCGGTATGATCCTTGAGGCTGTGCGCGACCGAGTGCGCGGCCGTAAGATCGCCGGAGCGAACGGCGTGCTCGATGAGGAATTTGCCGACGATAGGATCATTGTAGGATCGCGTTTTCTCTATCGCAAATGACCAAACTTCAAACCGGCGATCAGGGAATTGCCCGCGAGCGGTCTTGATGTATTGGAGTGCTTTGAGCGACTCGCCAGCTTCCATGGCGAGTTCGACACCTTCGGTATAAAGTGAAAGCTCGTTGGCGAACTTCTTGATCGCGTCATCCAGGCGTGACAACGCTTTTTTGAAGTTGGAGCGACTCCGTTCGTGCCGCACCTTATCGAGAGTTGAGGACACTTTCGAATTCATGGATTGACTCACACAAGGGTATAATTTGGGTACACTTCCGGGTGTTTAGAGCACACGAGCGAAACGCATACCAGCCGGAGGAAAAATTCCTCTCGCCGG
>CP070631.1:1572731-1573917 GCA_020356045.1 Candidatus Latescibacterota bacterium | reverse complement strand
GTTCGATTCCGCCCGTTCGCACCATTTTTGTATTGGTTGGCGGTTGTGAGACCCTTTCCGTCGGATTGTGTCCGCTATTCGCTCGCCACGTCAGGGTCTCTTACTCGATACCTGAAAGTATGCTAAGCATCGCCTCGACAAGCGTGACTGCCCTTAGCGTAGTGTCCCCGACGTGACGCGCCGGCAACTCTCGCCAATGGGCACGTTAGGGAAGGACGGGTCCTAGAATGCCGCCGATCATCTCGATAGTTATTTGATGACCACCATCTTTCCCGCCCGCATCTCGCGTGGGGTTTTTAAACGGTAAAAATACACGCCGGTCGCTAGCGATCGCCCGTTGAGATCTTTTCCGTCGAAGTAGAATCGATGCCATCCGGCGGGAACATTTGACAGTCGTTTTTCAAATACGCGGCGTCCGGCGATATCATACACTCCAAAAGTGACATCGGTACCTTGGGGCAGCCCGTACGAAAAGAAAGTGCCCTGATTAAAAGGATTTGGCGTGTTTTGCAGCAGCGTCAGCACCTTCACCGAGGGGGTATCTCCAACTCCCGTTGGATCCTCGCTAAAAGTGCACGTCACGGTTGTGTCACTCACCATAACAATGGTATCCGGATTCTGGCTTCCGGTGAGCCCTCCCGACCAACCGTCAAACAGCCAACCTTGATCAGGCATGGCTGTTACGATCACCGAGTCACTGTAAAAATACGAGGGTTTGTCCAGCGATTTTACGACGTTACCGTTGCCGACGGTGATTTGCGTAAGAATGAACTGATCGCAGTAACCGTGACCGGCCTGACCCGCGGCGTAATGCGCCTGAATCTCACCATCGGACAGGGCACGATCATAGAGCGCGACGTCGTCCAGCAAGCCGTCATAAAAATAGCTCGGAGTCGCGTTGTAAGCCATATAACCAATACCCAGTGTCGTCGCCGCTTCAAACCCCGCTGTGTAATCGAAAAACACCGAATCCACTTTGACGCCGTCGACGTACAACCGATTCATATTTACGTTTTCGTCCCGCACCGCTACGAGCTGGTGCCACTGGTTGTTATTTATTGGTTTCGAATCGATGAGGAAATCACCCGCGCCACTTGTATCGCGCAAATTGAAAAGCGCATAGCCCGTCAACTGCTGGGCTCCCAGCCACCAATGGGGATGGCCACCGCCACCATCGTCACGCCCG
>CP070631.1:1564333-1572631 GCA_020356045.1 Candidatus Latescibacterota bacterium | reverse complement strand
TTTTTGACCGGTTGATCGCGTCGAGCTAACACCCTTGGCTCAACAGCGAGTGTGGTGCTAACCGCTAGTTGGCTTTGGCGGGACTTTGTTTTTCTTTCCGCAACAGGCGGTCCCAGTTCCGATCCACTTCGTCCTGCATTCTCTCGACGTCTTCATCGGAGAAATGTCTGAACCGCCCCTGCATTTTTATGTATTCCCCAACCTTTTTTGTCCGGTTTGGTTTGGCCACTTCCCAGCGCTCGCCATCGTAAACTTCGAGAAGCGGAAACAGATGTGTTTCCGTGGCCAGACGTGCGAGCTCTATCGTGTACTCCGGCGCGGTTTTCCAACCCGTGGGGCACGGGGCGAAAATGTGCATAAACCGGGTACCCCGAATCTCGCGCGCCTTCTCGAACTTGGCGACCATGTCGTCCGGATACGCGATAGACATCGTCGCCGCGTACGGAATTTGGTGCGCGACGAGGATGTCGAGCATTTTCTTTTTTGGATTCTCTTTGGGAAAGGCGGTTGGGGTGGTCGTGGTCCAGGCGCCGTATGGCGTCGCCCCCGAACGCTGAATCCCTGTGTTCATATACGCTTCGTTGTCGTAGCACACATAAATAATATCTTCGTTTCGTTCGGCGGCGCCACTCAACGCCTGTAGCCCAATATCGAACGTACCGCCGTCACCGGCCCATGCCACTACCTGCGTCTCGGCATCGCCCCTCATGACGAGCCCTGCTTTGATACCCGATGCGGTGGCACCCGCCGTCTCGAACGCCGTATGGAAAAGCGGTACGCTCAGAGATGAGTGTGGAAACGGGCCGTCGATTACCGACCAGCAACAGGCGGGCATTGTCATGACCGTCTTGGGACCCAGTCCCTTCAACGCGAATCTCATGGCGTGCGCAGCGCCGCAACCCTGACAACCGAGGTGGCCGGAGCCCATATATTCGTTATCGGGTATGATGCAGTTGCTCATTTTTCACCCCTATCCAGTAGACGTCCTGATCGGGAACATCCATGTGTTCGGCCTGATCGATGATCTCTTTGATGACTCTTGGCGTGACGTCCCTGCCTCCGATTCCCGCTATGAATCCGAAGACGGGAACGTCTATATTCGTGTTGTACAATGCCGCTTTGATTTCCTGCGCCCAGATTCCTCCGATGCTGAATCCAATATTGCGGTCGATCACGACAACCTTCTCTGCGCGGCGTAAGATTCGGCGGACATCCTCGGTGGGAAACGGTCTGAATAACTTCATCTTCACGAGCCCGACTCGTTTGCCCACATCCCGGAGCTCATCGATCACTGTTCTTGCCGTGCTCGTTACGGTACCTGATGTTACAACAAGCATATCCGCGTCGTCGGTCCGATATTCCTCGATTATCCCGTACGATCGACCGTACAACTTTTCAAACCGGTCGTCCGCTTCCTTCATCAAATCGAGCGCTTTGCGAAGATCTCGATCGATTTGATAACGGAGCTCGTAATAAAAATCCGGTGTCGTCAAGTTACCAAACGATTTTGGTTTTTCGGGCGAGAGAAAGTGTTTGGGTTCGTACGGCGGAAGGAATGCGCGAGCCTCGTCGGCATCCATCACTTCGACGATCTCACATGTGTGGGACAAATAGAACGCGTCGAGGATGATCATGCTCGGGAGCATCAGTTGTTCGCTAACCCAGAACGCGTGAAGCATCGTATCGAACACTTCCTGGTTGCTCTCACAATACAATTGGAGCATACCGACATCACGCTGCGAGAGCGAATCATTCTGGTCGGTCCACACGTTCCATGGCGGTCCCACCGCTCGATTGATGTTGGCCAGCACAATCGGGAGCCGGGCGCCAACCGACCAGTGGAGAATCTCGTGCATGAGTAGCAGTCCCTGCGACGACGTGGCGGTAAACGATCGAGCGCCCGCCGCGCTCGAGCCGACGACAGCCGCCATCGCAGAGTGCTCCGATTCGACCTTGATAAACTTTGCATTGAGCTCTCCGCTGGCACACATCTCGGAGAGTTTCTCGACCACCTGCGTTTGTGGCGTGATCGGATACGCCGCGATCACATCCACATCCGCAGCCTTCGCACCATAGGACACCGCGTGGTTACCTTCGATGACGATTTTTTTCATTAAGTGCCTTCCCTTTCGGATGAAATCACGCCCCGAGGGCACTCCTGAGCGCAAATCATGCATCCCTTACAATAGTCGTAGTTGATCGTATAGATCCCGTCTTCTCTCGAGATGGCGGCATCGGGACAGAACATCCAACAGATATCACAGCCATTGCACACGCCGCAGCTCATGCAGCGTTCGATTTCCTGCTGAGCTTCGTCCTCTCCAAACCCCTGTTTGACCTCCGCAAAACGGTTTTTCATCTTTCCGAGTGCGATGTGGGTGGTGGGCACCTGACGCGACGGCGTGAAATAAGCTCGGTTGATATCGGACATCGTGATGACCTGTTTTTCGTCCGTCTCAGGCCCGACGACACCACGCAGCTTTGCGTCGACAAACTTGGCCGCTTTGCGCCCACGCGCGATGGCCTCGATCACTGTTGCGGCGCCGGTGACGACGTCGCCACCTGCAAAGATATGCTCATCACTGGTTTGACCCGCGTCATCGGTCACAACCAGCCCCCATGACAGCTTGACGATGTTTTCAAACGCTTCCGTGTCGGACAACTCGCCGGCAGCAACGAGGAGCGAATCGGTCTCGATCTCGTATTCGGATCCCTCGACGGGCACCGGCCGCCGGCGTCCGCTGTCGTCGGGCTCGCCCAGCTCCATTCGCTGCGCGCGGATACCGGTGATGCGTCCGTTTTTTGTGAATATCCCGACCGGCGTGGCCAGAAACGTGAACTTCACGCCTTCGGCCATCGCCTCTTCCACTTCGTCTTCGATCGCGGGCATCTCGTTGCGGGTCCGGCGGTAAACCACTTCCACGTCGGTTCCCATACGGATCGCGCTTCGAGCAACATCCATCGCCGTATTGCCACCACCAATAACAATGGCTCGTTTTCCCAGATCGGTGGGATTGCCCGCCGTCACGCTTTTCAAAAACGACAGACCCGCCATGACACCTTCCGCGTCCTCGTTGTCGATGCCGAGCGCCCGGCTTCGCTGCAGCCCCATAGCGAGAAAACACGCGGAATACTTCTCGAGATCGTCGACGGGAACATCACGTCCTACGTCGTGACCCGTCTTGACGGTCATTCCCACACCGGTGATGCGGGCAATTTCCTTGTCGAGAATATCCTTTGGCAGCCGGTACTCGGGGATTCCGTATTGGAGTACACCACCGAGCTTTTCCTTGGCTTCGAATACGGTGACGGGGTATCCCATCTTCGCCATGTAATAGGCGAAACTCAAACCGCCAGGCCCCCCACCAACTACCGCGATGCCGTTGTCCGGCTTGGGATCGCCGTCAGCCGTTTCGGTCAGGTTGTGATCGATCGCATAATCACCAAGAAACCGCTCGATCGATGGAATGTTTATCGATTCGTCGATTTCACCCCGCGCACACGCTTCGGTGCAGGGGTGATAACACACTCGGCCACAAACAGACGGCATGGGGTTCTTCTGCCACAGCATCCTCACCGCTTCTTCGTATTTCTTATCCAGCATCAGCTGGATGTATCCCTGTATATCCGTTCCCGCGGGACAACCTGCAATGCACGGAGATGTTTTTTCATCGTAAAAAGGTCTTATGTTTCGCCAGCTGCCCGTCTTGTTCCAGCTCATATCCCCTTCCGATATGGCGGCAACCGGCATATCTTCGACGCCGTGGAAGACCGTTTTGTTTTTGCTCTTCTTTTTGCTCATGGTGCCCCTTTTTCTATCGCGTCTGCAGCTGTGGATCGTACATGATTGTCTCTTCAAATGCGTCGATAGCGGCTTGTCGGTTACCGGCCGCGTTGAATGGCACGGCGTCGGCGATCGCATCGACCACCGAGTCGATTTTGACAAGCCCCGTGCAACGAGCGAACGCGCCAAGGATCGCCGTGTTGACTATAGGCGTCGACCGGCTCCCCAGATGATGGCGGATCGCAATTGCAAACGCATCGACCGTCGCAACCCTGAACGATTTCGCGTAGTCGAATTCATCAGGCTTGTTGTGGGTGTTGAGCAGAATCCAACCGGACTCTTGAAACCCTTCCGTTATATCGATCGTCTCTGTCAAAGCGGGATCGAGGACAATGAGGTGTTGGGGCTCATATACGTTACAGCGAAGCCGCACGGGAGACTGATCCACACGGATAAACGCGGCAACCGGAGCGCCTCGGCGCTCGACTCCGAACGCGGGAAACGCCTGCACGAAGTGGCCCTCTTTAAAAAACGCCGCGGCGAGAACCTTGGATGCGATCACCGCACCCTGGCCGCCCCTGCCATGTATTCGAATCTCGAGCACCGTATCGACCTCCATGCGAGCGGCCGCCTCTCGGGGACCACCCAATCAAAAACTGTTAACCTGCTTTACTATCTACGATAATCAAAATCGAGCCACCCTTCACCCGGAAACTGCACCGGACCCAACTTGATCAATATCAATTATAATATAGACTAATGTCTGGTTATGTGCAGGCAATTGTCAATTTCTTGCGGAGAAATTGCGACATCCCGTGCACCGCCGGCACACGCGCCACCCATAACCGACCCGTTTTTGGAGACCGTTTTCGCGGCCAACCGACCAACAAGCGGCGCAAACCAACGGCCTATCATAACAGATGGACGGCGGGGTTTGTCAAGCACGTCAGAAAAGGCAAGGCCCGTCGCACGAGTCAAGCTCGGGCAGTATTATCGTCTTGCGCCCCGTGTCCGGTGTTACAGTCAACTCGCGCCGGAGGCTATGTCGGGCGCTACATCTTTCTCGCGCCCCGTGTCTGGCGCGACAGTCAACTCGCGCCGGAGGCCGTGTCGAGCGCTTTGATATCGTACCGGCGATACCTCTCGTTCACACTTGACCACGCGTTCGAACCAGCGTATATACAAGGGAACGTCATTCATTATCCGGCACACGAATTCAGGAGCAACTCTTTCACGGCTCCTGACTGAGCAACAAAAAGGAGTATTAGGAGATGACATACGTCGTAACGGAAAACTGTCACATGTGCCGATTCACCGATTGCGTGGTCGTATGCCCCGTCGATTGCTTTCACGCCGACGACGAAATGATATATATCGATCCGGATGAGTGCATCGATTGTGGCGCTTGTGTGCCCGAGTGCCCCGTCGAGGCGATCTACCCCGAGGATGAGGTGCCCGAAGACCAGACGAAATGGATCGAGATCAATGCCGAAAAGGCCCCTGACCTTCCGGTAATCACGGAGAAAGAAGACCCGCTTCCCACTGCTGCGGATAAAAGAAAAAAGCTCGGCCTCTAATCCGGACCGAGCACGGAGTCAACAAGGGGTGCGTACTCAGACGCACCCCTTTTTTTGTCGCCTAATTCAGGCTAGTGGTGGCCGTAGGTTTTTTCGCCCGCCGTCACTGCGATCGAAAGCTGGTTCTCCTCGGGCGGTAACGGACAAGTGGCGAACGGGCTGAACGCGCACGGCGGGTTGTACGCTTTATTGAAATCGATCACTATGCGGCCATCATCGCCCGGTGCGTCCACGACCAGAAAACGACCACCGCCATATGATTCCCTACCGTTCGATTTGTCGCCAAAGACCAAAAAAAGTTTGTCGTCCGCTGGTTCTCCGATCGGAACGAGCGTGTGCGTCCTTCCACCCATCTCGAACGTCAGGGTTCCGGGAGTCGGCTCCTGCGATTCATCACCAAGAACGTTGACGATCGATATCGTTCGCGGCGGGTCATGCGGTTCCAGCGTCGCATCGACCCGCCATTGGGCATCGATCGGGAATGTGTCAATTCCCTCAAAGTTCCGCAGTCCTTCGCTCTCCTTGTCCTTTAAGCGGATTCCTATCCGGTCACCGCGTTTGATGGCGTACCAGCTAAGCGAGCCCGCCTCGAGCACCGTCACTTTATGGTCGGCGTCTTGGTCGTGGTGCATAGTCATTGATTGAACTGGTTGTCCGTCATGCGTCACCGTGACACCGGGCGCGATCTCAACGGTGATGGCACCGTCCGTGAGAGTCATCGTGCCGAGGCGGTCGGGCGCCCTGCCTTTGGGGAATACCAACCGGTTGGATTCCGCCGATCCAAACGTGTTTTCACCTTCCTTCAGCCAAAACAATCCGACCAGCGACAGCCAACTCGTTGGTTTCCTGAGACGCTCGATCCGCTCCTCGTGCCAGGCCTTGATTTCCTCCACGTACGACGCGTCAACTTCGCTACCAGAACCCGCATCACCGCAGCCGAGCACGCCCGAGAAAACGACCGTAACGGCTGCAATGATCAAACCAAATCTTACTGAACGGATCCTCCTTCGGTCCCGGAACTCTCTCCTCATCTGCGGTTGTCCCTTCACTGAAGTCGTCATCGGCCGAGCACTTCGCTTAACGCATTCAAACAAAAAACGACGTTACGCATGCGCGACGAGTATCCCATCAGGCCTATTCGCCAAATCTTTCCCGCGAGTGGTCCCAGGCCGGCTCCAATTTCCAGACCAAAATCATTGAGCAAAAGACTGCGGACCTCGGCATCCTCGACATCGCCGGGTATTTTGACCGCGTTCAACTGCGGGATTCGCTGATCCTCAGACACGAGCAGTGCGAGTCCAAGCCCGCCGAGCCCGTCGCGCAGCCGGTAGTGGTTGTCCAAGTGACGCGCCCAGGCGTTTTCCACCCCCTCCTCCCACAAAATCAGCAACGCCTCGTGCAAACCGTACAACGCATTTACCGGAGCTGTGTGATGGTATGCCCGTTTGGTGTGACTGCCCCAGTAACCCAACACCAAAGTCAGATCCATGAACCAGCTCTGTATTTTTTTTGACCGGCTCGTCACTACGTCCATGGCGCGGTCGTTAAAACTGATCGGCGCCAGACCCGGTGTGCACGAGAGGCATTTTTGACTCCCCGAGTACACGGCGTCGATTTTCCACTCGTCGATTTTTACCGGGCAGCCACCAAGCGACGTGACCGCGTCCATAATCGTCAGACAATCGTGATCACGCGCGACACGCGCGACCGTTTCCGCGTCGGACAACGCGCCGGTTGATGTCTCGGCGTGGACAAAGGCGACTATCTTGGCATCGGAGTTGGCCGACAGCGCGTCATCGAGCTTATTTGGATCGATGGCTCGACCCCACTCGTCCTCGACCATCACGGCAACACCGCCACACCGTTCGACATTCTCTTTCATGCGGCCGCCAAACACACCGTTCTGACAGACAACAACCTTGTCACCCGGTTCGACGAGGTTGACAAAACAGGTTTCCATCCCGACAGACCCGGGTCCAGAGACGACCATGGTCATGTCGTTGCGGGTCTGGAACGCATACTGAACAAGCGATTTGATCTCATCCATCATGCGTATGAATTCGGGGTCGAGGTGACCGATGGTTGGACGTGCCATCGCTTCGAGGATTCGCGGATGGACATCCGATGGTCCGGGCCCCATCAGAACCCTCATCGGTGGGTCGAATGGATTGATGTTCATTTGATTGCGAGCGCTCAGCTCTCTTTGGTTTTTATCAGCTCGGATCTGGGGGGCCGGAGCTTTGCGAAGTTTTCCTCGGAGATGACATAATACCAATTGGCAAACCGCGCATTGAGCCGTGCGGCCTCGCCCATCCCCTTGTCGACCTTGGTGCGCCATTCTTGGTGTGCATCATAAAGATTCTTATTCGCATAGTCCGCATCCGTCCACAGGCTGTCCGCTTTGCTCAAAAAATCTGTGTTCTCCGGATAGACCGGCTCGGGAAACATGGATTTTTCGAATCTGGCCGTGACGAACAGATAACGGTTTACACCGGTCTCCGATGCCTCACCGGCGTCAGATACGTCGCCCGAAGTCACCGCTGTTCCGGTACCATAGGCGACCTCGCCAAAACGTAACGTATACACCAATCCGTCCTGGGTCCGCGCCTGCATCTCGCCTTCGTTGGACAGAAGCCGCCCGTCTCTGGAAAAGAAGAACCCTTTGTTTTGAAGTGACAGCAGATCGGATGTGTTGATCGTCAGACTGTCGGCGGATCGCGTGAGTGATGCTGTCAAACCAGCTGGTTTGGGTCGAACACCTTCGATCTTCAATTCGTCCAGTGCGCCGAGGATTCCGTTCATTTTCGCCCGGTCGATCTCTTGATCCTCGCGCAATCCCGGTGTCACCCATTCCTCCTGTTTCGTAAGCACCACGATGTCGCCCTCGTTGACCTTTCCCGTGCGTTCGTTGATCGAGTACTCTTTGAGCGTCAGGTG
>CP070631.1:1562072-1564233 GCA_020356045.1 Candidatus Latescibacterota bacterium | reverse complement strand
GCAAGGGAAAATTGCCGCCCGAGCGGCCGCACCCTCTACCGCATAAAAACGGTGATTGCCCGCGGGCTAACGGCAAAAAAGGGGGCGTTGGATGCGAGCTGTTCTCTTTCGTGTCGCGATGGTAACGAGGGACATGCGCTCTACGATGTGCCCGACCGTTGCTCGTCGATCAGGTCGTTTAACGCCCGCATCAAATCTACCGCCGAGAGCATTCCCACCAACGCGCCTTTCTTGTCCAGAACGGGTGCTGCACCAATATGGTTTTCGAGCAAAAGCCTGACAGCCCGCCGCAGGGTGTCACGAGTCGAAATGACATGCACGCGTTTAATCATCACATCGCCAACAGTGATTTCATCATCCAGATAATATACATGTGTGATGTCAATGGACTCATCCACCCACTCCGGCCTGCGAAGCTCACGGTCGCTGACGATGCCGATCAGCCTGTTGTCGTCATCGACTACCGGCAGGTGCCTGATGTGGTGCTCCTTCATTTTAAAAAACGCTTCGCGGACACCTGTTTCCGGTTTGACGGATATGACCTTGCGTGTCATGTAGTCGGTGACCTTTCCGGCCATATGTCCCCCTCCTCGGATTCAACAAAAAACCGGATCAACCGATTGGCGTCACTTCAACAGAACGAGTTTCCGGGTCAAAAACTGCTCGCCTGCTATGTTGAGACGCGCGAAGTAAACACCGCTTGGAACGAGACGTCCCAGATCCGTTTTTCCGTTCCAAACTGCCTCATAGACACCCGGCGCCAGCTCGCGATCGACCACACTGGCAATGCGTTCTCCGGCCACGTTGTAGATGCCCAGATGGACTCGCACGGGGCGGTCACTACCGTCGATCGCACCCACGGTGTAGGGGATGCGTGTGGTTGGGTTGAACGGGTTTGGATAATTGGGTCCCAACCTGCTGGCGAGCCGGGGCAAGTCCCCAACAGCGGTAATGTCCTCCACCGTGGTCGTCTTCGAGTTGCTCCACGCGCTGGCCTGGTTTTCCGCGTCACGACCGCGAACCCTATAGGTAAAATCGCCGGTCTCGTCCGGTATGATGGCGAGCGTCGTGTCCGCCAACCCGCTGGCAATCAGCGACTTCGACTCGTATGATGGCACGGGCCCGGGAAGATCGACATACATGCCTTCCTCCAACACCGATTGATCCATGACATAATTGTAACGAAGCTCGAGACCCATCCCCAGATACTGAGTCAACGGAAAAATCGCCTCGACCCAACCAAAGCTCGACCCGGTGATGCCGTTTCCGCGATTGTTGCCATTGGGATTGGAGTTGGTCGTCCGGTTACCGGGCACGGTTTCCCAGGTCATACCACCGTCGGTGCTAACTTCGAGATAGGCGTAGTCCCAGTCGTCTTCGATGTCGTACCACAACCAGCTGGTGAATGTATCGGTCTGGGCTGTTACCGCGTATAACAGCGCCGTCGTCAACGTGTGCGAGCTGTTGTCCGCGGCCCCCGAAAAGTAACTCCCCGACCCCTCATAGGCTCGCGCGTCCGACAGCGTAAAACCATCGAACACCCACAGGGGAGACAACGAGTTCGCGGGATCCTGAGCCACCGAACCAAGGTTTTTGTATTCAATGACGTCGTAGCCAACAATCGGGTTTGGGTCTTCGGGATCGGTTGGCGTCCAGCTCAACACATACTGCGGTGGCGTGGACTCGTCTATGGGATACATTGTCGGTCGGTACGGCGGTACCACACGGTACGGATTATCGCCGAGCTGCAGGAACAACATATTCATCGGAAGCATCAAATCGAACGTCGGTTGGATCAGCGTGTCCGGTGGGCCAAACCCGCCCTCCTGATAAGAGTTCATCTCGGGTGTAAATGCGAAAATCTTGTCCTTCTCGATGATGTCACCATAACCCCAGTCATCGGAATCTCCGTTGACCGCGTAGATCGCTCCCATCGCATAGTTGCCGGGGTAGTATCCGTTGCTCGACGTCAGCGTGTCGCCCAGTGCGAGATAAACATCGTGATCCGGTGTGTACAGCGCGTCAAAGCCCCAGGGGTAGAGCAGAAGTTCTCCGTAGGTGTGATAGGAGAGCCACATCGTAAATCGATGACTGGTGCAGAAATCGCGGACTGCCTGGGTCTCGGGTTCCGAGAATGGCCCCGACCCACGGTACGTGATTT
>CP070631.1:1558703-1561972 GCA_020356045.1 Candidatus Latescibacterota bacterium | reverse complement strand
GAAGATGCGCCATCTGCCGGGTTGTGATTGGCTGATCGTGGATCGCGTCTTTCTCGCGTGAGGCGAGTTGTTGCGCCGATCCGGTGACCTCGGCGAGCTCGGGTACGTCGCGGACGACGACCGCTTCGCTTGCCATGGTTTCAACCGCGTAGGCTGCCGCGTGCCCGTTCAACGCTCGCGCTTCACCTGGAAATTGAGATGGTTCTGACTTGGATTTTGATTTGCGAAAGATCATCAGAGAATGTCAATCGGTTCTGTGGGTGGCCCGGGTTTGCCGCTTTCCGGTGTGTTCTTGAACTGCTGCCCATCCACCCACGTTATGGCACCAGTCGGACACCGCCGTATCGCATCGAGCGATTCCATGTGAAGCAAATCTGTGTTAATTACCGGAAGGTTTTTCCTCATTTTGACGAGGCCCTGGGACGCGTCTGCGGCGCATCTTCCGCACGCCGTGCAAGCGACCCGACACAGTTCGAGAATCTCGTCTCCCTCGAGCTCGGATTTGCATTGAACGATCAAGTGTTGCTCTGCGGGAACCAGTTCGATGATGCGTTTTGGGCAAATCCTTACGCAGTCCCCACACGCGGTGCATTTTTCAAAATCAATGATGGGGAGCCCCGTTGGTCCCATCACGATCGCGTCAAAATCGCATACCGCCTGGCAGTCACCAAAACCCATGCAACCATAACGGCAGCCTTTGGTTCCGCCTCCGGCAGCGGATGCGGCACGGCAGGACGGAAACCCCGTGTACTCGGCCATCTGAATGGCCACATGGGTGCCGCCAGCGCACATGAGCCTCGCAATTTTTCGGTCCAGGGTACCGGCATCAACGCCAAGGAAACCGGCCACTTCTGCGGCGGTTTCGGTGCCACCGACGGTGCACTGGCTGGGCTGGATCTCGCCGGCCACGGCCTTTTCGGCAAAGACCCTGCAACCCGGCAGACCGCATGCGCCGCAATTGGAGTTTGGAAGCATTTCGTGGACTTGGTCGATCCGCGGATCTTCGAACACCTTGAGCTTGGCATTCGCCACTGCCAGAACGACACCCAAGGCGCTCGCCAAACCGAGCAGAAATCCAATCGCTATGAGGTTCTGCATCGATATGGCCTTAGTTGAATTTCGCTCCGCGTTCGATCAACCCGTCGAGACCGGGCTCATCCGGGTTCTTTGGCTTACCCGGATGGATGATGTGAACGGGACACTTCTCGGCTGCCTGAACAAGCTCTGCGTATGTCCCGGCGGTTGCATCCTTGATCGTTGCCTGCTTGTTCTCGTTGTACGCAAACATCCGCGAATTGATGTTCGTGCATTCGTTGCAGGTCGTGCACAGCGGGGTATCGATATACGGGTCGTCGAAGGAGACCTCGTCTTCGTCCTCTTCTTCTTCGACCGCCTCGGGTGCCGGTGGAGCCTCAGTCGTTTCGGGGGCCTCGGGCACTGCCTCGGGAGGTGCAGGACCGGCCGGCGCCGCAACTTCCGGAGCGCCGATACCTCCACCCGATGTGACCTCTTCGACCATCCGCTGAATCAGCTCGCGGGTCAAGTCACCAAGGTTTCTGTTGAGCTCGTCCTGGTACTGCGTTTCGACCGCGCTGACCTGCTGGTCTTTTTCCTCAATGAGACGGTCTTTCTCTTGCTCCAGCGCCTTTGAGGCGAACGAGTTGTCGACGCCCCCCAACTCCTGTATATAACGCCAGGAGAGTTCGCAACGACGCACGACGGAGAGAATCAACCGGGTCATCACGACGCGTTCGATCTCGTTGTCGATCCCCACCGCGGTAAGATACGGCACCTTGGTCTCGGCCGCCGCCTCATCGAGCTGAAGAAACTCGGCAAGCGGAACCATATCGGCATGCCACTTGGATGCTGGAACACGCCAGAAGTGCCTGGCCAGACGAACATCGCACGCCAAAAAGTCGGCCGGGGTGAAGTCCAGGTCAATTTCGAACGTGTCCTGGACCTCGTTCTGGTAGGAAAACGACTCGCTCGGCCACGCACGTTCGACCTGAGGGTTGTCCATTATATCTGCTCTGTCGTCGAGCGTGTCACCGCCCGCGGGGTTGTAGGCAAGCGACGGAAAGATCCGCGACTCGGTTGCCGCCGCCGCGTTGTGATACATCGTCAGACCGGGCTGGTTATCACGGCTGCCCGTGTATACGCTGAAGAGCGCGGGTCCGTCATATTGGAATCCGTCAACGAAGCCCCGCTGGAGAAGCGCGGGATTCGACACCGGCGACTGAAGCACGTACACGTTGTTGAGCGAAACGGCCATGTTGGCCAGTCGTGACGGCCATGACAACGCGACGGCCAGATCATTGGCCGAATCACCGTTATAGAACAGATCATCCAGTTGCATGAGGATCTTGATCGGGATGCCTGCACCGAGAATATCCAGAACGGCGCCCTTGTCCGGCCCGGAGAAAAATTCGTTGGTCAAGGTGAGCAGCACTGGAGGGCAGAGCGCAAACTCGTCCACGGTAAGATGCATCACACCGAACCGGGCGAAAAAGGGATCGTGTACGGGCGGGTGATACTTGTTCTCGATTTCGAGCTTGGCGATGCGGACAGCTTTGAAAAAGTCCACCAGGGTAGCCATCTGATCGGCGAAGCGGTGGACTGCTGCCGAGCAATCGTTTTCAACGACTTCGATCCTGAGATTCGAAACCGTTTTGCTCGTGTCGGAGGTTGCCTGTCCTACAAAGATCGGCTGGACGCCGCGCAGAATGGCCAGTGTCTCTTCGAGCCGTTTACGTCGCGCCTCGGGGATCTGTTTGACCAGGTCGCTCTGTTTGAGGATCGACGACATCGCCTCGTAGTTGACCGAATCCTCTTTTTCCGAGCCCGCCGCGGCTTTGAGATGCTCGGCGCTCATTCCCTCGGGAGACTGCGCAAAATCGGCGGCGAGCACGCCGTCCAGGTCGTGAATGAGCGAATCGAGTTCATTGGTAAAATCGGCGCTTCGTTCGATCCACTGGTGTTTGATTACCGACTCAAAAAGACGTGAGGCGATACGTGTGTTGCAGGTGAGAACCTCACCATCGACATTGAGCGCGCCGCCGACGGCCTTCATGTCGATATTTAGCGCCTTGGCATCGTCGTCACCGACGCTTCTGCCACTCAACATCTCATTTATGCCCCTTTTCCACAACGTCGAGAGCCTGGTGCCGGGGTTGTCATCGGCGAGTGCCTTGACCTTTGACTCGAGCTGATATATTCGACGTTTGAGACGGTTGCCCTCGTCACCCTCGTCCGTCAAAGCGGCGACGATG
>CP070631.1:1554994-1558603 GCA_020356045.1 Candidatus Latescibacterota bacterium | reverse complement strand
CGAGAACCATGGGCACTTCTTCGTCGGTATCACATCGAAACAACCACTCTCCGCGTGCCTCACGAATGGCTACCCGACGCTGTTCGGCAAAACCAGGCCATTTGTTCGTGATGACCCTCGCGCCGTAACGCCGGGCGATGTCCGGCGTGCCATCATGGCTCAACGCGTCCACAACAACGATTTCGTCGGCGAAGCGTAGACTCTCGAGGCACCGTTCGATCACCGACGCGGAATTTTGGGCAATCAATATGGCGGACAGTTTGATTAATGGCACTGGTAGCCTCTCATGTAATGTTAGCGCCCGAGTTCGCGCCTGACGCCTTCGGCCCAAAACGTACCGTACCACAGCGCGGCATCCGGACGTCGGCTCCACTCCTCGATTGCGGTGAGCGCATGATCAAACTCCTCGTCGCTCCAGGCAGACGAACTGATGATTGTTTGCCGTGCGCTCGAGATCACACCGGCAAAGTTGGCCATAAAAGTTTTGAACAACGGATGCCCCGCACAACTGCTGAACGGGAGCCATCGGTTTTGCCGCGGGCTTGCACCCGCTTCGTGAAGCAGCGCCACCAACCGCCGCCCGACAAATGGATCGTTTCCAACCCGGCGATAGGTGTCGGCGTATGTGCGCCACAGACGATCCGCAACGGGAAGCTCGGGCCAAAGCCGCATGACATCGTGGTCGTCATCTTCCAGAACCACCCGTCCACCGATCTTGACGGCGCCAACCATCGAACGAACGACGGCGAGCGGATCGGGAACATGCTCGAGCAGGAATCGGGCGTGCGCGATATCAAATGTACCCCACTCGTCATCTCGAAGCGGGAGACCGACGGCGTCCCCGGTTCTGAACTCGACCAGCGCACCATCACCGGCGATTCGGGCCTGACGTGCGGCCTCTTTTATCTGTTCAGAATCGCGTTCGATGCCGATGACCGTACCATCAGTGCCCGCCGCTCGCGCCATCATCCGCGTAAATTGACCGAGACCGCTCCCGACGTCGAGGATTCTGGACCCTTCTTGGATATTCATCGAGGTGAGTGACGCGTCGTTGAGAAGATCGTTTAGCACCGACAATCGTTTTTGCTCGTCGGGATCCGTCCCGTGGATATATTGGCCGCCGTTGCCGATCACTCTCCTGCATCCTTCTTGTATTCGGGATAAAACGATTCCGCCGATGTCCAGAATTCGACACCGCACCTCTCGACGATTCTCACCTTCCCGCTGGCTTTGAGTTCGTTCAGCGCTGACTTTACTTCACCGGGTGCCCAGCGGGTCAGGGCGTTTTCGATCTCGTCGACGCGCATGGGGTGACGGCTCACCATCGCGACGATCGCATCCACGACCGATTCAAACCCGCCGAGGTCGATCTCGGCCTGTGCCGGCCGGACGACCTTCGCCGATTCACCCAGTATCGCCACGGCGCGCAGGATCGCTTCATCATCGGGTGTTTCGACCGTCGTTTCCGCCGGGGGACGCGATGGCAAACTGATGTGAACTTCATCGGGTCCGATTTTCTTCAACACCACCGCTATATCGGTCAACGCTTGCTCAGTGTCGTTCACACCGCTGACGAGCATCACCTCGGGCCACAGTTGTCCGTTGTATTCGTTCCGAAACGCAACAAGACCATCGATGTGTTTGTCCCACGAGATTCCGGGGTGCGGCCGGTTGATGCGCCGGAACATCTCGGCGGATCCGGCATCGATGGTCGGCATCACGGCATCTACCACGCAGACGTCGCGGCGCACGTCTTCAAGATAGAGAAACGATCCGTTGGTAATCAACGCGACCGGAAGATCGGTCAATGATTTTACTTCGCGCAGGATTTGGCCGATGCTCTCGTGGAGCAGCGGCTCTCCCGATCCGACGATGGTGACCCAATCGACATCGGCTCTTGTTTGCCCTTCGAGCGCTTGCCTGGCCTCGGCAATGATGTCGTCCGGGGGGAAATAGTCCTTACGGTCGCCAACCACTGGAGTGCTCCGGCCCAGCTGGCAATAAATGCAGTTCCAGTTACAGGTCTTCATCGGGATCGGATCGATCCCCAGCGACCGACCAAGACGTCGCGACGGTACTGGCCCAAATACGTACTTCATTTACATTCTCCGACGGGTGGTGTGGGGTGAGTATACCAGCATCGGGGTTTCAGTCAAACCGCCACAGTCCCGCCTCACGCGCCAGCCGATGGGCTTGCGCGATCTCTTCGTGTTCGGGTCGCCGGTTGATCGCGGTGTAACGAATCTCATCGTTTTTACCTTTGGATCCGACCTTGTTCGCAGGACGGTATTGGGCCATCACGTTGACGAACGTATCCGGCGAGACTTCATTGGCCAGCCATTCAAATATCGCTTTGCTTTCGTGCAACAGACCCGGCATCACCAGATGCCGGAGGAGCACGCCGCGGCGCGCGACACCTTCCGGGCTGAAACGAAGCGGCCCGACCTGGCGGTGCATTTCGAGAATCGCCTCGCGTGCACGATTCGGGTAATCTTTGGCTTTGACATATTGTTTGGCCGTATCGCGGTCCCAGAATTTGAAATCGGGCATATAAATGTCAACGATACCGTCGAGCAGATTTAATGACTCGAGTGAATCGTACGCGCTGGTATTGTACACAATCGGAGTCGATAGCCCCTTGGGAATCGCTTCGGCCACGGCTTCGATCACCTGCGGTACGACATGCTCCGGCGTGACAAAATTGATGTTGTGACACCCACGGTTTTGAAGCTCGATCATGATCTCAGCCATCTGCGCCGCCGTGCATTCGGTACCGGTCGATCGCTGGCTGATATCCCAATTCTGACAAAACACGCACTGGAGATTGCAGCACGCGATAAATATCGTTCCCGATCCGTTCCACCCACGAAGACAATCCTCTTCGCCAAAATGCGGGCTTACACTCGCCACCCTCGCATGACGGCCCTTATTGCACACCTGTGTTTCACCCTCGGTCCGATTGACTCCGCAGCGCCGCGGACACGCGTTGCACTCCTCCAATTCTTTTAACGCCTTGGTGACGCGTTTTGACATCTCGCCTGCGCGATCGAGAGCCAGATACGCCGGTTCGAACGGATCGAGCACAAACCGTTTATCTGGTGGCGTGGGATTGTTTATCCATCTGGTCATATACGTCAGTATACCGACCCGAGGGTCGCCAGAACAAGCACGGGCGTTGTAGAGGCCACTGTTGACCGCTGTTACCCCGCCGTCGTATGATCGCATCCATAAGCGAGGATCGAGCTCATGTCCAAGCTTCTGGTTAGCATAATATTTGTGATGGCAACAACATCAGCGTTGTGGGGCGCGGAACCGCAATCCCCTCGACCGGTTTCCGTCAGCATCTTCGTTATAGATATTCTCGAGATCGACAGCGCACGTCAGACGGTACTCATCGATTTCGTCGTCCGGGTAACATGGCGGGATGAGTCGTTGGCGACGCCGGGTGGAGAAATACGCGCTTTGGATCCCGAGGACAACTGGACACCGCGAATTCAAATCGTCGGTGATCTTGGGATGGAGAGAGTAGCTGATCTGTTCGAGGTCACCCCGGAAGGAACGGTTTTCCGGCGCATCAGATACGTTGGCACTCTGTCCTCTCGAATGCAT
>CP070631.1:1553065-1554894 GCA_020356045.1 Candidatus Latescibacterota bacterium | reverse complement strand
GGTTTTGGTAAAGTCGATGTTATCCGTTGTAAGACGCTGCGGGGTGTCGGGGTAGTCCTTGACGTGGAGCAGCCCTTCCTGGATCAGGAATTGGTTGATACAGATCCCCCCGTGCATGCCCTTGGCGCCGTGGTCGGAGACCAGCATCACCGATGTATCCTCGGGGAGATCCGCCAGGACTTTACCGACTTCGTCGTCCATATAGATGTAGTAGTTTTTGATAGCGTCTTCGTACCGATTGCCCGGTTCGAACAACCGGTGCTCGCGGTCGCCGTACCTCCAGAACCCGTGGTGGAGCCGGTCGGGTCCCATCTCGACCATCATGGCAAAATCCCAGTCTTCGGTCTTGAGCGTTTTGCGAAATGCCATAAAGCGGCGTTTGGTCATGTCGTAGATCTGTCCGAGCAGCCGTTCCTTTTCGGACGTGCGAAAATCGCGCACGTCGATGATGTAGTCACCGCCGGCTGCCTTGTCCAAGGTGGCGGCAAACTCGGCGGGGTAGGTGTACTGGACATCTTTGCCCGGGGTGAGAAAGCTGCACACCATGATTCCGTTCAACGGTTTTGGCGGGTAGGTGAGCGGCACACCCATGACGATCGACGACAGCCGGTTGCGTGAGAGATAATTCCAGATGGTCTTGGATTTGACGTAATTCGAATTGACCGTGTAAAGGTCGGTGTAATCGTAGGTCTTGCGGTTGCGAAACCCATACATCCCCAGCATGCCGGGGTCATGCGAGGTCATCATCGACATCCACGCGGGAACGGTAATCGGCGGAACGGTCGAAACCAGGTTGCCATGGATACCGCCATCGACGAGGCTCTTGATATGCGGAAGCTCGTCGAGCCATGCGTCAAATACGAGCTGTGGCGTCACGCAATCAAGACCCAATATGACGAGTTTTTTGCCCATTCGTTTGTGGTTTTGTCGTGTCGGACCGCGCCGACCACCGGGTCGTCCCTCGGCGGCGTGTCACGCCCGGGAACGGCCGCCTAATCGAGATACCCCAGATTGCGGAGCTTCTGTTTGAGGCTCTTGAGCTCGTCGCTGGTGAAATCCTCGGTGGTTTCTCGGCCGGTCTCGCTCAGGACGTCACGGAGGACGTAGACGATAAAATCGGTGGCCGAATTGAACCCCGATTCCGCAATCAGATGCTGTATCTTAAGATACAGCCGCCGGGGGATTTTGATGGTCACCTTGTCCGCGCTCAACGAAGGCTCCAATGTGAATCTGTTGAGACTACAAAACGATTCCTATTGTAGTATTATAAGAGAAAACAGCCGGCTCTGGCAACCCCAAAATCGACCCCTGCGAGGCGTGTAAATCTTTTAGATTCTTTGAGAAATGTGTATTAGAATTGCTTCCGCCCAGGAAGGGTCCGATTCGTTATCGCCACGATGAAAAAAACACTGTCATTTATACTGCCGTTTATTGGGCTGCTGATCTTTGTGTGGATCGTCCGCGGGATTGGTGTCGACAAGATCGTTGAGACCTTTCGTGGCATCGATCCCAAAAAGCTCCTCGTCTTTCCGATCTTTACCGTGTTCATTTTCTGGATCCGTGGGTGGCGGTGGTGGGTATTGATGCGGGTCGTGGGGATCGAGTGCACGCGGTGGCGAAGCTCGGTGTTGTGGTCGATCGGGTTTTTTGCGGGTGCCATCACACCGGCCAAGGTGGGTGATGCGATGCGTGCGTTCTACCTGGCCCGTGACACGGGGAGAAGCTTTGGCGAGTGTTTTGTGACGGTGTTTATCGACCGGCTCATGGATTTGGCGACGGTGCTTGTGGCCGGTGTGATCACACTTCTTATTTTTTCGTACTACTATATC
>CP070631.1:1534198-1552965 GCA_020356045.1 Candidatus Latescibacterota bacterium | reverse complement strand
ATATCGAAGAGGCGAAACGGCTGAAGGCGAAGGTGCTCTTTATGGGTGAGTGTGGTCATGCCTACCGCATCATGAAAATGATGATGGAACCGGGCAAATGGTGGGGCGATCTCCCGTTTAAGATCATGAACTGCATGGAGTTCACCGCGGAGAAGATTCAAACGGGCGAGCTCCAGTTTGACAGGAGCAAAAACCCACAGCCGGTGACCTATCATGACCCATGCAACTTTGGGCGGTCTTGCGATATCGTCGAGGAACCACGCATCATCATGAAAGCTGCATGCGAGGATTTTAGGGAGATGTATCCCAACCGCGGTGAAAACTGGTGCTGCGGTGGTGGAGGTGGGTTATCCGCTATGGATGATATTTATGAGTTCCGAATGACGATTACCGGTAAGAAGAAGATGGAACAGATTAAGGATACCGGCGCGAAATATGTGGCGGCGGCTTGTTCCAACTGCAAGCGCCAACTGACCCAGTTGATGGAGTACCATAAGGTCGACGTCGCGGTTGGCGGTGTCCACGATATGCTTTCTCGTGCCATTCTCATCGATGGCAGGGCAGCCGAACGAAAGAGTTATGATTAAGTAAGGGCGGATTCGGAGGAAATCATGAGATTGTCTTCCCGCGTCAGACGTGCGGTGCGCCTCACGCTTGAGGTGTGCCGGTTGGGGGACGGTGTGAAACCTGTCCGTCTTTGCGAAGTAGCCCGTGCCACGGGCATCTCCAAAAGATTTTTGGAACAGCTGGCCATGCCGCTAACGCATCAATCTATTCTTCGTGGTGTTTGCGGCCGAAACGGTGGCTATCTGTTGGCGCGCGGCGCTGAGGAGATCACAATTGGCGACGTTTTGAGAGCGGTTGCCGGTCCCGTCGATCTAGCTGCAACGAATTGCGGTCGTGACGGGTCAGCGGGGTCTTGTGAGAGCCGGGTCTTTTGGCTGTTGTTCGAACAGCGAATAAATCAGATGTTGGATGAGTTCACGATTGCTGATGCGTTGGATAAGAAATCGCTCAGATCCATACGTGAAGTTCTCGAACTGGAAACGAGGAAAGACATCCGGTCCAATTTGTCGTCCAAGGGCAAGTGAAGGAGGAACATGATCGAACGGTCGATTACCCTAGAAACGGGCAAGACCTACACATTAGACCGGTACGGGTTTCTGGACCCTCCTGCACAGTGGGATAAGGATTTCGCTATCGAGATGGCAAAACGTGTCGGGGTGGCAGGCGATATGACGGAGGAACATTGGAGCTTCATTCGATATCTCCGATCGAAGTTTCTCGAGGAGAAGACAGTACCTGTGGTGGTGTTGGCTTGTGCTGATAACAAACTGCGACTGGGCAAGCTCAGAACTTTGTTTCCAGCTGGGTATCACCGTGGTGCCTGTAAGGTTGCTGGGATAAACTATGATTTCATGTACAAGCACAACATCTGGTTGACCTACGAGTCATATCGGATGCTGAAGGCAAACTACGAGATGACTCCTATGGGATTTCTGAAAGATTTCGATCGATGGGATAGGCAGTTCGCAGTCCTCATTGCGTCCGACTGGAATCTTCCCAATGGTTTGAGTGATGACCACTGGCGGGTAATATGCTACGTCAGGGATCGTTTTAAAGAGTCAAAGGATATTCCGATCGTCTATGAAACCATCAGGGATCTCGAATTGACTCTCGGCAAACTGCTCGACCTGTTTTCCGAAGGGTACCGGCGGGGCGTATGTCGCGCGGCAGGTCTACCATTTTTCCCGTAAGGGTCACACGGGTGTATTAGTGCGGTACCTGTCATATAGCACATGGACCATGCCATCCGACAACCCAAACTGAGGGACAAACATTGATTTGGCTCCAGCCCATTTCATGACCGACAGATAAATTTCTGAAGCAGGAATAATTACGTCGGCACGATCCGGTCTGAGCTTGAGGTTAAGTATCCGCTCGTCGAGCGAGAACGACGACAAAAACTTATGCATTTTTCGAATGCGTTTGTAGGTTATCGGACTGCCAGGGATGATGTGGGCCAGTTTGAAAATCTTGTTGATGTTGCCCCCGCTGCCGATTCCGGTGATGGGCCGGTGTTGAGAAGTCTTTGACGTCAGCCAATCTTTCATCTTTTGCCACTCGCTTACTTTGGTGCTACCACGCAGCGTGCGAACGGTGCCGATCCGGAAGGATGCTGACGCTATGACCTCGCGGTCAACGATGATCGAGATTTCTGTACTACCGCCGCCAACATCGACATAAAAGTAGTTATTGTCAGGATCGAGACGGTCTTCGATGTGGTTGGCGTAGATGACCTCCGCCTCGGTTCGGCCGTCGATGATATCGATAAGAATACCCGCCCGTTCGTCCACAATTGAGGCGACTTCCGGGCCGTTCTCGGCAACCCGCATGGCCGAGGTGGCCATTGCCATATAGTCCAAGGCGGGGTACGCCTTGATAAGGTGTTTGAAACCGATCATCGATTCGACGAGCCGGTCAACTTTTTCGTCCGAAATCCGGCCCGATCCGAATGCGTCGGCGCCCAAGCGAATAGGCATTCGCACCAATGCTTCTTTTTTGAAGAGCGGAGAGCCCCCGCCTTCAATAACGTTGGTCAGCAGAAGCCGCACCGCGTTGGTGCCGATGTCGATTGCTGCGAATTTCACTTCGTCTTCTCTGTGCTTTGTACCTTCTTCGTCGGACGTTTTGCGTCGGGGCCCCGATTATCGAGCGCTGCCCGCGCTGCAAAACTCTTTGCCAGTTTGGCTCCGGTTCGCCGGATCTTCATCCGGTCATCATCGTTGCCGGCAATTCCGAATTCCTCGAGTACCGTAAGGATTCCCTTTTCGATCCGATCCATCATTTCATTTCGCACCGCTTTTACCAGATCCAGGCGCTGGTGCAACCCCGCCGGGTACTCGAAGATTTCCAGCCGTCCGTCTCCGCGTTTGATGGTCGACCAATTCCGTCTGTTTGTTGTTACACCAAAGATACTGCACTTGGGAAGATAATCCTCAAACCCCTTGGCAATGAACTGCGCAAACTCGGAGAAAAGCGGATCGTGGCCAAACACCATCACGCTGTGGTAGTCGTCGTCGAGCGTTTTCATAAACGACAAAAGTTCGGACGGTTCGAACCCGCCGTAGATCGCCTCCTCCAAAACAATTCTTTTCTTCGGATACCCAAACTCTTTGGCGAATAGCAACGCTGTTTCGATGGCTCTGTTGGCCGGGCTGGAGACAAAAAGATCGGGCAACTCAGCGACGCGCCGGTACCATTCGGCCATTGCGCGCGCTTCTTTACGGCCCTTTTTTCTGAGCGAGCGGTTGAAATCGTCTTTGTCGGGATCTTTGGCCACGGCGGTGGCGTGACGGACCAGAATGATCTTTTTCAATTTACGACCTCCCTGATGTGCCGTTTGTCAATCGGGTGGATTTGTCTATTTCATTCCATAATTCCGAATACCGGCTTGCGGCCAGCGATTTGGGTTTTGAACTCACCACGGGTTCACGGTCCAATCCCATCCGTTCGATGTCAGACAGATAGGGAATGACGGTTCGCAAGAACCGCGTGTCGTTCGACGCCATCCGTTCAACCAAATCCCTGTGCATACGTTTCCGCGACTCGGCCATCGAAAAGAAAGCGCGGATGCGGTGATCATTCAATCCCTTATCATCAAAAAACGAAATGAGCTTCTCATAAGCGAGAAGCGACAATGTTGTTGGTACAAATGGCACCACTATTAGATCGGCCGCGCGGAAAATATTTTCGGATGCCAGAGTGATGCTTGGGGCGCAGTCGAGAAACACAACGTCGTAGTCCTCTCCGAGTGTGTAGAGCGATTCACGCAGACGGCGTTTCGAGCGTTTTAGCGACGCCAGAGCGACATCGAGATTCCGGTGCGCCATGCTCGACGGCAGCAAATCGAGATTGTCAAAATCAGTGCCGCGGATCTTCCGCTCCATTTTGGGCCCGCCCTTGATGAGTTTCCTGGGGCCGAAGCGGCGGGCCGGCCGGATCCTGAAATAGTAAGTTGCGGATCCTTGAGGATCGAGGTCGCAGAGAATCGTCCTCGCTCCGCTGCGCGCGGAGAGATAGGCGAAGTTGACTGCCGCGGCGGTTTTGCCGACACCGCCTTTTATGCTATAGAGTGCAATGATCTGCAAAGGTCGATCTCCTCAGCTCTTGTGGACAACGAACATTTTGTCAAACCGTTTTTGGTTTTGCGGTCCGGCAAACGAATCAAAAGCTGCCGCGAACTGCAAACGTACCACCTGTTGCCTGTGCTCGAGTTTGGCGACCAGCGCACCAATCGCGGCGGCAGTGGCGACGGACGCATCGGCACCCGCGGTTTGAAGAAACGATCTGAGTTCGCTTTGCTGAACCGACAGATCATTGAATTCGCCAAGGTTGTCCTGCAGCCGCTTGAGTTGTTTAACAAAACCGCCCACAATTTTTGGCGGGTAAAGCGATGCAAAAAACTCCAGCATATACCGCAGCTTTTTGCAGTCGATGCGGAGCGAATGAAGCGAGCTATCCGGTGTGTCGTCGCCGATGCGGCTGCCGTTTCGGATGACACGGTTGTGCCGCTTCCGTATTACCTTTCGCGCAAGCTGGCCGACAGGCACGACGGCAAATTCGTCGGTTGTGTCCGGGTCTGTGAATGTCCGGAGAACCTGCCGCCATTCCCCGACAAGCTCGCGATAACTACTAGCCTCGACGGTCCGCACCAGCGATTCGTGGTGGGTTTTGCGTTCTTTTTCGAGCCGATCGAAAAGTGGATCCAATCCGTGTTTGAGATCATCGCTGAGCATGCCGTAGTACTGGTCACGACTCAGCAGATAAACATCAAGATCACGCAACCGGTTTGTGCTGCGCCCGAGCTCGGCGAATCGTTTTGAAAACTCCGCCGCGACAACATCGGGCAACGCGATCTTCAACTGTGACAATCCGGATCGGGTCCGCCGGATCGCCACCCGGAAATCGTGAAGGAATTCGGTGTCGATATCCTTGCGGATGCCATCCACGTTGCGCTGCATGGTATCTACCAGATGCCCAAATATCACACCGGTGGCCTGACGGCCCGTCATCGAGGCTTCGAGGTGGAGGTCGAGTTTGGAACTGTAGTCACCGGGCTCGCGCCCACAGGCAGCGACGGCGGCGTCAAAGGCGTTTCGACGCGCAAGCCGTAGCCCCGTATCCATCAGGTACCGCGTGACCTTTTTGGATTCCTTCGTGTAGCCCTTGAGCGGGTTAACTGCGAGTGTGCGGATCCGGGCAGCGCTACGTCCATCGCAGTAGGCCTCTCCGACCTGGACAGCGACGCGAGCCACCGTTTTGTCATCGGCGTTGAGAATGCCCAGCCGGCGCGAGCGCAACGCCAGATCGCCCACCACAATTACCGCCCGCTCCTTGAGGATTCTCCGTAGCCGCTCTCGCAGCCCCCCCGCGGGGAAATCCCACCAAAAGCGGGGGTCATCACCGCCGGTTGCTGATTCGATGACGTTGGCATCGTCGATGCTTCGCAGCTGATGTGACTCTCCCGTCCGGACCAGAGTCAGCCCGCGCTGGTAGAGTCGCCAGTCAAACGTGTCGAGAAACGTCAGTCGGTCGCGCTGACGGGTCGGTGGGTTTGTCGCAAATCGGCGGGCCAGGTTGGCGAGCACCTCGTTGCTTTTTATGTTCCAGGGAAGCTCGAACACCTGGTGCATCATTGCGGACGTTTCCTCCGTAGCCAATCGTAAATCTCGAATTGAGCGCGGTGATCGCCGGTGCCGGCATTTGCCCGTGTTTGATTGTTCTGGGTTTTGTTGATCACTCGGGCCTTGGTCGAGTCCTGGAATTGGATTTCCAGGTAGTGTTTGAGTTCTTCGCGCAGCGCCTCGTCGTGGATGGGTGTGGAGATCTCCACGCGGTGGTCGAGGTTCCGTGTCATCCAGTCGGCGGACGAGATATACACTTCTTCATCGCCGTTGTTGCAGAACACAAAAATTCGTGAGTGTTCGAGATACTTGTCGACAATGCTGATGACTTCTACGTTATCGCTCACGCCTTTGACGCCCGGTATCAGCGAGCAGATTCCCCTGACGATCAATCTGATTTTGACCCCTGCCTGGCTTGCTGCATAGAGCTTGTCGATCATTTTGCGGTCGACGAGTCCGTTGAGCTTGCCGTACATGTAGGCCTCTTTGCCTGTCTTTGCATTCTGAATCTCGCGGCGAATCAGTTTGGCAAACCGTTTGCGTGTAAAAAACGGCGAGACGATGAGCTGTTTGTAATTGTGCGTCCGGTAGTTGTCCTTGAGAAACTCGAACGTCTTGCGAACATCTGTGGTTATCCGTTTGTCCGCTGTGAGAAGCACGTGGTCGGTGTATATCTGCGCGGTTCCCTCGTGGTAGTTGCCCGTACCGACCAGCGCGTAGTCGACGAGTCTTTGGCCCTCTTTTCGCGTGATCATGCAGAGTTTTGAATGAACCTTTAGGCCGGGCACACCGCTCAACACCCGTGCACCCGCCTTTTTGAGTTCGCCCGTCCAGTAGATGTTGGCTTCCTCGTCAAAACGCGCCTGCAGCTCGAGAAGCACCGTGACCTTTTTGCCGTTGCGGACGGCGTTGATGAGAGCGTTGACAATCGTCGAGTGTTTGGCGACCCGGTACAGTGTGATTTTGATGGACCGGACTTTTGGATCGATCGCTGCCTCACGAAGCAGATCGGTCAAATGATGAAACGACTGGTAAGGGAAATGAAGCAGCACATCGCGCTCTTTGACCGCGTCGAACATGCTCCGGTGCGCGTCGAGCTGTGGGTGGTGAAGCGCTGGCGGGGTTTTGTAACGCAGCCGCGTCGCACCCACGTTGGGAAAATTCATAAAATCGCGTGCGTTGTGATACCGTCCACCCGCGATGACGTTATCGAGCTTTGTCAAATTGGCGTTTCTAAGGACGAACGACAGCAGATCCTGTGGGATGTCACGATCGTACACAAACCGGACCGCCTGCGCGCTTCTCCGCTGCTTGAGCGATTTTGAAATCTTCTCGAGAGTGCTCAGGGCTACGTCATCGTCGATGTCGAGTTCGGCGTCGCGTGTGATCTTTACCGTGTACGCCCCGATGTCATCATGGGCGAACACCGAAAAGATGTCCTTCAATCCGTAGCGGATCACATCGTCGAGCATAATGACGCAGTTGCGGTCGTCCACCTTGGGCAATACGATGAACCGTGGTAGGACATCGGTTGGAACTTCGATCAACGCGTATTTCGCCGACCCGGGTTTGTCACGTTTGGACAACCAGATGGCGAGATAGATCACTTGGTTCTCGAGATAGGGAAACTTCGGTACGGTGTCGAGCATTATCGGTACCAGGGCAGGCCGAACCTGATCCTGAAAATAATCGTGAACAAATCGTTCCTGTTTCTCGTTTAGTTCGGATTCATTGACGATAAAGATATTTTCCTGCTCGAGCTCGCGCTCGAGTTTTAAGAAGATCTTGTCAAAACGTTCCCGTTGCTTTACGACGACCTTGTGGATTCGTTTTAGCACGCGCCGGGGAGAACCGCCGTAAACGGATTTTGGGTAGATGCCAGCCTCGAGCATGCGACGAAGCGAGCTGACACGAACGCGAAAGAACTCATCGAGATTCGATGAAAAGATACCGATGAACTTTAGCCGCTCGAGAAGCGGAACATCCGGATCATCGGCCTCCTGAAGGACACGCTCGTTAAAGGAGAGCCAGCTGATTTCTCGGTTGATAATGTGGTTGTTTTTGCCCGCCATGTTAGTAGATGCTCCTCCCGGTTCTCCCCTCCCTCAACGTCGATTCAACTGGTCGCGCGGGTGGCTGCTCGGGCTATGAGACGCCGCAGGCCCTCATTGTCGACGATTTCCAGGGCGGTTTCGACCGTAAACCATCGTCGGCGCCGGAAGTCGGATTCCGGCCAGGTAGCGAGTTCGTTTTCGACACGAAGCAGAAACACGTTGACCTGACAGATACCGCCCCACTTCCGGTATTCATACGTCCCGACGCTGCCGCCGGTGATCGTGCCACGAACACCAGCCTCCTCGTAGGCCTCTTCGAGGGCTGCATCTTCCGGCGTCTGCCAGCTCTCGATGATCCCTTTGGGCACGATCCAGCGCTTGTCGCTTCGGTTTCGGATCAGCAGGATTCGCAGATCGTTTCCCTCGATCCGATACGGGATCGCCGCCGACTGCGCGTGGACGGCTCCGGTGTGTTCTTCCATGGGGTTTCCGTTGTTGTATCAGTCCGTCAGGCCGGGCCGGCCCTCGAGCGCCAGCGATCGGTTCTTGTACTCGGGGTTTTCCGTTACGTCATCGCCAAACCAATCGGGTGGTGTGAACGATTCGCATTCCTTTTCGGAATCGAATTCGACCTCGGCGATGATCAAACCCTCGAGCTTTCCGTGAAACACATCGAGTTCGATAACGCGACCGCGATACGGGATCTCATACCGGTCCTTCACCACACGTCTCCCCTCCGTTTGCGGCCAAAGTGTGTCAAACTGTGTTTGGGTAAGCTCGACCTCTGCCTCACGTCGGCTCAAACCCGAACCGCGTTTGATAGTCTGAAAGAACCGGTCGCCCTTCCGTCGAAGTCTTACCTCAGTGCCGTCGGATCCGACGGTGATGTATCCCTGATGGATTGTTGTCGGCTGTTGTCGGGAAACCGGCGGTTCGGAAACGAGAAATTTCCGCTCGATCTCGAGCCGTTCTACACCGTCGTCGGACATACTGCACATATCATAGAAGGGTCGCGGGAACCAAAACGGGTTTCTCCGGCCCGAGAACTATACCTGATAAAAAAACTGTTGTCAAGACAGCGGTTACCACGTCTGCGATGACAGACGGTCCGCACGGGGACAGCGGTTGTACACACAGATCCTAACGGCGACGGACCTACCGGCGCAGTCTGATCGTGAGACGGATAATCGGGATGGCGAGCGCAGCGGTAACAGCGGCGGAGGCAAGCACCAATGTTGATTCGGACATCGCAGGCAGCCCAAAAGCGGAGGTGAATGCTTGCGTGGTCTTCGCCACACCGAGCGTGATCGTGACTGCGACCACGGCGATCATCAACAGATTGGGAATTGGCTTGTTCAACCCCCGCCCACCCATCAGTTCGCGGTCATTTACGATTAACCACAAAAAGACTGCGACGAACGGCAACAATATGCCATTCAATGCCTGTGCGAGGATAATTGCGGGGATTGGTTTTACATTGAGCGCGCCAAAGACAATCCCCGTCAGCAGTACGCCAAGCCACACACACCGATAGCGCCAGGAATGTTCGTGCCATTTGCCGTTACCGGACGTCTCAAATAGACCGCGTGCGGTAACCGCCGCTGCGAGCGGTGCCGTCACCGCGGACGAGAAACCGGCAGCAAACAAACCGATCGCAAAAAAAGTACCTGCCCAGCCGCCAAGCCGGTTTGACAGCTCGCCGGACAGCGCCTCGAAACCAAATGGCAGCGCGATTGCGGTACCGACGACAAGAATCGCCATCGAAATGATTCCCCCAACGACGATGGCGACGCTCAGACCAAATCGAAGCTCGCCTAGTGATTGACCGGCTGCGATCCCCGAGCCCAGAAACAAATTGTACGGGACAACTGTCGTCCCGATGAGCCCCAACACCAAAAGGCTCGATCCGGGTGGGAGCGCGGGCACAAACGTGCCTTTGATCAGGCCGGCGATGGATGGTTTTATCATGATGGCGGTCGCCAAAAACATGATACCCATCAATGCGACGATGATACCGAGCGTTCGCGCAACGAATTGTGTTGATCCAAAAAAGAGAAGCACTCCTGCCGCGCCACCGATGATCAACGTCAAAAACGCCGCGGGTAAGCCGATTTGAAGTCTGGCGCCGGCTACGCTTCCGAGGATGTTGCCCGCCTGATACGCCGCGCAGCCCAGCACAATCGCCCCGAGCACGACGACCATCACGAGCCACCCCACCGCCCCGCCGCTAAAACGCTGTCGTATCGCCTGCGCGAGCGTCCGGTTGGATACGATCGCAACGCGGGCGCTGGCCTCCTGAAGGACGAGACAGGCGATAGTCGAGAACAACAGAGCCCATAACAGCGACAAACCAAAACGGGTTCCCGAAGATGCGGCGGTAGTCACCGTTCCCGGTCCGATAAATGCCGCGGCGATCACCGACCAGAAGAGAATTTGTAGCAGTCGTGTCATGTGTTTTGCCGTCTGAATTGCCTGGCCGTCGCAGGGGCCATGCGGGCGTCATTCGGTGCGATTTATCAGGGCGTCAATCGGTATCCGGCTGTTTTGAACCGTACCCGCCGCCGCCCGGTGTTGCCAGAAAGAACCGGTCACCCGGATTCACATCGCATCCATCGATCGAATCCAGCACCGTGACTTGACCGTTTTCACCAACAATCTGCTGCACCGCCGGCTGACCCGAAGCGCCCCCAGCCAGCCCGTAAGGTCCGGTATTGCGATGTTGTCCCAAAACCGACAGAGACATGGCGTCAAGAAATGTAATTTCGCGGATGGCGCCATCGCCGCCGCGGTACTTGCCATCGCCCCCCGAACCCCGCCGGATCTCAAATCGGTCGACGCGAACCGGGTAACGGTTTTCGATGATTTCGGGATCGGTGATGCGCGTGTTGGTCATATGAGTGTGAACCGCGCTGGCGCCGTCAAAGCCCGGTCCGGCGCCCGCGCCGCCGCATACGGTCTCGTAGTAACTGTATTCGCCCGTGCCAAAGGTCAGATTATTCATCGTTCCCTGGCTGCAGGCCGCAAGCCCCAATGCTTTGATCAGACAATCGACGATTCGTTGACTTGTTTCGACATTGCCGCCGACAACAGCTGGTGCGTTCGAGGGATCCACGGAAAAGCGTGGGTTGAGCAAACCACGGGGGATGTCAACGGTTACCGCGCGGATCAAACCTTCGTTTAGTGGTAACGGTTCGTCCACCAATAGCCGCAGAACATAAATTACCGCGCTCATGACAACCGCAGGTGTTGCGTTCAGATTGGCCGGGCTCACACCGGCCGAGCCGGCAAAGTCGACGTGCGCCCGGTTGCCGCGAATGGTCACGGCTGCGTGTAATGGGGAGCCGTCATCCAGAAGTTCGATCGCCTCGTACGTGCCGTCGGGCACCTTTTCAAGCGCGGTCCGGATCTTTGATTCGGCGCGCCGTTCCAACGCGGACATGTAGCGCCAGACAGTGTCTTCACCGTGATCCGCTGCGAGCTTTGACAGCGCCTCCGCGCCGCCGCGATTCGCGGCGACCGCCGCGCGAAGATCTGCGAGATTCTCATCTACCGCACGTGACGGGTACGGAGCGCCCTCGAGCATCTGCTCGACAGAGTTCCAACGGGGCGTACCGCGTTTGAAAAGATGGGTTGGCGGCAGCACTACTCCTTCCTCGGCGAGAGTCGTGGCGGTGGGCGGCATCGACCCCGGCCGGACCCCGCCAATTTCCGCGTGGTGGGCGCGATTGGCGACGTACCCAAGAAGACGTCCGTCAGGCAGGTGCACCGGTGTGACTACCGTGACGTCGGGCAGATGTGAACCTCCATAACCGGGGTGATTGGTGACAAGGACGTCACCGGGCTCTACCGGTAGCGCATCGCGGATGCCGCGCACACACATACCGATCGCGCCTAGATGAACCGGGATATGCGGCGCGTTGACCACGAGCTGGCCATCGGGATCGAGCACCGCGCAGGAAAAGTCCAACCTTTCTTTCACGTTTGTCGACAGCGCCGTTCGGCGCAGCATTTCACCCATCTCACGGGCGATCGCGGTAAAGCGGTTGGTGAATAACTCGAGTTGTATGAGATCGGAGCGGTCAATCTCGTTGGCCGCGGTCGTTTGTTTTCTGCGCATGATCAGCGCATGGCGCGGGTCGATTTCCGCCGTCCACCCCGCCTCGACGGCCGTCGCGCTAAAGCGCTCAAAGACCAGCGCGGGGCCGTCGAACCAACATCCCGGTGGCAGATCATCGCGTTCGAACACCGTGATCTTTTGCCAGCCGCCGTCGAACCACGCCTTTGATTCACGACGGGATGTGAGCTTTTTTTTGTCCGCCCGGTGTGGTGTCGAGTGATCTGCCGACCGGAGCGACGACGCGACGACGCGCAGAGATTCAATCTCAATCGGGCGACCTTTGGGGTAATAGCCAAAAATGGTCTTGTATTTGGATTCAAAGGATTGCTCGATCGGTACGGCTTGATCGTAGTCGATGGATACGGAAGACTCCTGTCCGGAAAAACGCAAGTTTACGATGATCCGTCGAATGCATGTTTGATCTTTTGGGACGCCTTCGTGCTCGATGGCTGCAGCCGCCTCGCCGGACAGTTCGCCAATCCATTTGGACAAATGGGGACCCGCCTGGTCGAGACTCTCGAGCACCTGCCGCTCGGCAAAACGTTCGATCGTTGCCTCTCCGAGCCCCATCGCGCTCAGCAGGCTCGCGTCCTCCGGAATGACAATGGTGTCGATGCCAAGGTGCCCGGCCACCGCGCAGGCGTGCTGACCACCGGCGCCGCCAAACGCGACGAGAGCGTAGTCTTTTGGATCGTAACCTTTGCGTATCGAAATTCGCCGGATGGCGTCTGCCATCCGTTCGTTTGCGATGTCACGAAGACCGTCGAGAAGACTCTCACGCTCGATTGTGGTTTTGTTTTGTTTTTCGATAAGACGCCGCAGCCGTTCGAACGCGTCGCCGGCCGCATGCGGGCTGATCGGTATGTCAAAACGGTTCCCGTCTATGCGGCCCAGGAGAAGATTGACATCGGTCAACGTGAGCGGTCCGCCCGCGCCGTAACATGCGGGTCCGGGGTCCGCGCCGGCGCTTTGCGGCCCCACACGGAGCTCTTCGCCATCAAAACTACAAATCGATCCACCTCCGGCGGCGACGCTCTCGACGGCAAGTGCGGGTGCGACGAGATGAGCGTCACCAACTTCGTGCTCGAAGACGTAATCAAAGTCATCGTCAAATCGCGCGACGTCGGTGCTGGTTCCGCCCATGTCGAATGCGATGACCCGCTGGAAACCGGACCGCCGTCCGGCCGCCGCCGCGCCAACCACACCGCCCGCGGGTCCGCTCAACAAACTGTCCTTGGCGTGATAGGAGCGCGGCTGCATCAACCCGCCGGCGCTCGTCATGACGTGAAGCCGCTGGTCGCCCAGCGGCGCCTGGACCTTTGAGAGATAGTCACCGATAACCGGGGCCAGATAGGCGTCGACGACCGCCGTTTCGGCTCGGGGCAATATCTTGATGAACGGGGCCAGATCCGACGAACAGGACACATGCTCAAAACCGGCATTTTGGAGATACTCGGCAAGCTCGCGCTCATGGAATGGATTCAAATAGCTGTGCATCAATGTCACGGCGGCACATCGAACCCCCTGCGCAATCAGCTGTGACACCTTCTCGGTGAGCCGCGGGAGCTGCAAGGGAACGATGACGGCGCCGTCGGCGCCGATGCGTTCGTCAACTTCAATGACCGTTTGATAAAACGGGTCGGGCTTTCGGATGTCCAGTGCGAAAAGCTCGGGACGCTGCTGGTTGCCGATCTGCAAGAGATCCCGAAAACCCCTGGTAACAAACAGAGCAACGGCCGCGCCTCGCCGTTCGAGAAGCGCGTTGGTCCCCCGGGTTGACGCCAGCCGCATCGAAATGCTGGGCAGTTTGTCTCCCGGCGCCGCTCCCGTAATCAGACGCGTAGCCAGAATCGGCGCTTCCTCACCCGAGCGGATTTCGAATCCCGACCCGTCGCTGGCATCAGGGGGAAGGGGAGCATCGAGCGTGATAGCGGCGTGCTTGCGGGCGTAGTCAGTGACCGCAATTCGCGAGTGTGTGGTCTCGAGCAAGTGGAATTCGTATCCGTCAATAAAACCGGATGGAACATCCCATGCGGTTCTCACACGGACTTGATGCGGGTCTACGACCCGCTCGATGGTTCCCCGCAGGCCGCCGTTGCTCAACACTTTCTGTCGGTGAAGCGTCCCACCGGGGTCCAGAGCCAGACAGTCGGTAAAGGTTCCCCCGGTGTCGACCCATATTTGCCAGGAGTCTGAGTTTATCATTTGGCTACGCATGTTTGCTGGATTGCGGGAATACTCAGCGTTGTTCTTGTTCCGACACCACGTCCCCGGCACGTCGTGGCTTCGCGATGGGCCAGACGCTATCGATTGTCACCTCGAATAGACATCGTGTAAAGAAGTGTCTTGTGTCTGCGCCTGTCTCCCCGGATAATTACAGACCGACAGGAGGGCTGGTATGAAAATGGCGATCGTTCTGTTTTTGGGTTGCGTAATAATGATCGGTGTCGCATTGGGCTTGGGTGCGGTCGAAGACACCGCCGTGGATCCCTACGTTATCGTTTTGGGGGTCGCGCAGGATGGCGGTGTGCCGCAGGCCGGCACAAAACAACACCCGGGGTGGGCCGATGATTCGTTTTGCCGTCACGTCGCGTGCATCGCGGTTGTCGATCCCGCGTCGTCACAGCGGTGGCTGATCGATGCGACACCTGATTTCCCCGAGCAGCTCCAGATTTTTGACATGGCCGCGCCCGCCGAAGGCAAACCGGGTCTCGACGGGATATTTCTGACCCATGCCCATATCGGGCACTACACCGGGCTGATGTTTCTTGGCCACGAGGTCATGGGCGCCAGCGGGGTGCCCGTTTATGCGATGCCGCGGATGCTCGAGTTTCTCGAGGGCAACGGGCCGTGGGATCAATTGGTGCGGTACAAGAACATCGACCTCAAACCGCTCGCCAATCGATCACCCGTACAGCTCAACAATCGGGTTCGTATCGAGCCGTTTGTGGTTCCGCACCGACAGGAGTACTCGGAGGTGGTCGGGTATCGAATCACCGGCCCCAATCGATCGGTTCTCTATATACCGGACATCGACAGCTGGCAGGAGTGGGATGAGATGGGTTTCCGAATCGAGGACGAAGTTCGAGCGGTGGACGTCGCGTATCTGGACGCCACTTTTTACGACAACGGCGAGATTCCCGGACGCGACATGTCGGCATTTCCACATCCCTTTCTCGCGCATACGATGAAACGATTCGCACCGCTTCCGCCCGAGGAAAGGGACAAGGTTCGGTTTATCCATTTCAACCATACCAACGCGGCGTTGCGTGATGACAGCGACGAACGAAAAACGATCGAGAGAAATGGATTCCATGTGGCGCAAGAAACCGAACGCGTGGGGCTGTAATCGCAATTGCTGACGATGGGTCGCGGGAGCGCCGGACTTCGGGTTCCAAGGGTGCGAAACAACGAGTGGGAGGAACTACATCATTGACCGGTGATGCGAGAAACGCAATCGATTGGTCCGCAGACCCGAGGAGCAACCGCGGGATACCTGTCACTCCAGGTTAAAGCCAACCCAGCGCCACTCGACGACGCCGTGGTCGTAACATAGCGATATCGAATACCATGCGTCAGGCAGGTAGTTCCCCGAATCTTCGTCGAAGAAATCAAATGAGATTCTGTAAATGCCGGCGGGCAGAGTGTCGTGAACGAGATCCGTTATGAGACTCTCGCCGCAATAGTGAATCGCGTACTGTTCGTGGATGCTTACCCTTGTGAATCCGGTGTCGTTGGCTCTAAAGACAATGTATAGACGATCCCCCTGGGGAATCAACGACGGGCCATACCAGAACGCCTCGCCGTACCCAAGCCCGACCGCAAAATTTGAAACGCCCGACCAGTTGTTCATCTCATCCACCGTCTTGATGGCAAAGCAATAACTGTCAGCCGCCAGATTTGACACGACAAAGGATTGGCGTTCGCCTGCAATTCTTGGTGCGGGGGGATTCGGGACCGGCGTAGCGTTTTGGAATTCCAGTTCGGTTTGTATGATCCGGGGAGAATACCGGATATCGTAACGCGTCGCCGTGCCGCTCGCATAGTCGTCGCCTGGGGCCGTCCATGTCAATTCGAACGATGTTTCGCCCACCGCCGTCGCCTGCAGGTCTACGATATCCCCGGGAGGGATCGTCTCCGCCAAAGTGGCGTCGTGGCAACAGTTGGACAGGCCGGACTCGTTGGACGCCTCATCGCTCGTCTTTAGCGCAAAGTAGTAAATGGTCCCCGACTCGAGGCCTGTCATCACGATGGTCTCGATTTGTCCTGCTGGTTTTGGGGATGGGACCAGAGACGGTTCGAGCGGAGTTGCTCCGGCCCAGTTCGCCTCGGTGATCATCGATTTTGACACTCGGATGTCATAACGGGATGCGGTTCCGGCCATCCCATCATCACCCGGTGCCGACCACACCAGGGCGAGCGTATTCTGAGTGGGGGAACGGAGTCTGAGATCGGTGACCGCGGCGGGTGCCGTATTGTCATCGACTATCGGGGGATCCTCGATTGGATCGACCGGATTTTTGTCATCGCCTCCACAGTTGGCGGTCAACAACGGTATTGCGAACCCAAGAATAAATACGACAAGGGTTGGGAATTTGCGAAACCAGTCCATCCAAAGCTCCAAAAGCGTGTCTAATTGTCAGTTTAATGCCATGTTTGACACACTTCTATATGAACTACGGCGTGCGGGCCCCGAGGTTCCATTCTGGGGTTGAAGCCCCGGGTTTTCTCGTATAGTATTGCGGTTAATTAGAATCGAAGACTGTGTGGCGGGGTCCCGGTGCCTCACGCGCCAATCCACCCACCAACGTGTATAGCCGCCAGACGACACGAGGAGTTACCAATGAAAAACGGAGACACGATGTTTCCGCGGGCGAGGATTCCTTACGGTACATGGGGAAGCAGCTACTTCCCCGCGTGGCAGATGTCGCCGCTAGCCGAGGTCAATATCGGTCAGTTCGCCGGAGAAAGCGCCAGCCGCATTCTTTCCAAGCGACGGGTGCCCAAGAACGAGCTCGACTATCTCATCCTTGGATCAACAATACCCTGGCACTGGAAATTCTGGACGGCCCCGCTCATATCGAGCTGTTTTGGCGAACGGCTCCCCGGTTATCACATGGAACAAGCTTGTGCGACAGGTTTGCAGGCAACTCTTCTTGGGGGAAACGAAGTTCAGACAGGTGCATACGATGTGGTGGGGGTGCTCACCTTTGACCGCACGAGCGATTCGCCGGTAGGTGTGTTTCCCGAACGGCGGTCCTACGAACGAACGATGGCGCTTGGAGATGTTTGGGACAACTTTGGATTCGACCCGGCAACGGGAAACGCAATGATTCAGACGGCGGGTATCGCGGCTCGCAAATACAAGTGCGACCGCAACGAGGTGGACGAGCTGACATATCATCGCTACCAACAATACTTCGACGCAAAGGATTCCGGCTTTCTCGACCGTATTCTTTTTGCCCTCGATGTTCTTACCATCCAGGGGCGGCCGCTGGGCACGGTCGATGAGGACGCCGGTGTGCGAAAGATCACAATGAACGGGCTACGGGCGATGCGCGAGCTCGATACATGTGTGACCGGCGGGACGCAGACGCACGCTTCCGACGGCATGGCGGTGCTGCTGGTGACCACAAAGGAAAAAGCACGCGAACTCAGCCCGCGTCCCGATATCGATATTCAGTTTGTGGCCAAGACGGAGATGCGGACGCTTCCCAGCCATATGCCGGAGGCGCCGGCACTGGCTGTCAAAAAGCTCTTTGACCGAACCGGATTCACGATGGATGACATGGCGGTGGTTAAGAACCACAATCCCTTTGCCGTGAACGATGTCATTTTTGCCAAAGTTATGGATTATGACTGGCACAAGATGAACAACACGGGCTGTCCGTTGGTATGGGGGCACCCGCAGGGACCAACCCTGACGAGGGTGTTGATCGAAGCCCTCGAGGAGGCGGTGGATTTGGGTGGCGGCTATGTGTTGATCTTTGGCTGTGCCGCGGGGGATGTCGGAATTGCCTCGGTTTTCAAAGTTACGGGGGGAGGTGATCGCTGATGGCGACGTCGTTGAGACAATCGACGCTGGATACGATGGGTCTTGGATCGGTGATTGATATTGTTTCGAGCGGCAAGCTGCCTGCCACGGCCGCCGATCTTGTTGATCAGGTGTTTGGCGAAGACGGCAAGCGCGGATCGCTGGTGATCTCCGGCGCCAACGGGATTGTCGGTGCCGGCAAAACAATGCAGCTGGGGTCCAGACTGCTTCCGTTTGAGGTGCCAGTAATCGCTTTGGATTTTCCCGGCGTGCCCGATGGTATCGGTCGGCAGTACACTGGTTTGGCCAGCGCGTTTGGCCGTGAGGGGGCAAACCGTGTTATGGGTAACATCACGAAGTTGTCGTATGACGGGACTCACCTGCCGCGGCAGCTTGGCGAACTGCAACCACGGTTTCTCCTCGAAGCGATTCCCGAAATTCTCGATATAAAAAAAGCGCACTATGAGATCTTCCGCGCTGAATTTCCCAAGATTGAGATTCGCTCGGTCACTTCGGGATTCCCCAGCTCGCAGCTCGGTGTGGGAATTGCGCACCCGGCGTTTCCGCACGAAATCAACAAAGTGTTTGAGATCGTCGAGCCGGAACCATCGGCGGTCACTCAGCTCCTGTGGGCGATTGGATTGATACCGCTCGAAGTCAGCGATGATTGGTCATTTGTTCTTGATGTACTCTTCTGCGGTCTCACATTGGCCGGGTTGAGATATCACCGGGCATCGAACATGCCGTTTTGGAAAGCGGACAAGTTTATCCGCAAGCTCGTCGGCCCCAACCCGTTCCGTGCTCACGATGCCATCGGTGCCAAGGGGGCGAACTTCCTGACTTGGTCGTGTCTCCACCACCTGGGGCAACACTAT
>CP070631.1:1533004-1534098 GCA_020356045.1 Candidatus Latescibacterota bacterium | reverse complement strand
GACTGACTTCCAAGACAGGCAAGGAACGCACTGACAACCCCACCGCAACCGTGCCGAGGAAGTTGACTATGGGCAAACAGAATAGCCATCTGATCTGGTATCCCGGTCACGAACTTCTCTTGAACGACATTGTCCGTGCCGACAACTGTTATTTGTATGACTCCAAAGGCAATCGGTACGTCGATTTGGAGTCGGGTGTTTGGTGCGCCTCGATTGGCCACGGTCACCCCCGGATCCTCAACGCCATCAAGAATCAGTTCGAGCAGATAGCTCATAACGGATTCAACTACTCGAGCGAGGTTGTGGAGGAGTCGGCACAGGCGATCTTGTCGCTGCTCGGGTTTGACGGAGGGCGGTGCGTGTTTCTGTGTTCGGGGAGTGAGTCGGTCGAGTACGGTGTTCGTACGGCCCAGCAAATCTCCCAAAAACCATTGATGATGACGATGACCGATTCGTATTTTGGCGCCTACGGGTCGGCGAGCAGAAAGCAAGCGGACGAGTGGTTCCTTTTTGATTGGGAGGCCTGCGTCGATTGCCCACACCCGGATGACTGCAACGACGGATGCGAGCATTGGATGGCGATCCCATTTGAAAAGATCGGAGGATTTATTCTCGAACCGGGCAGCTCATCGGGTCTGGTTCGTTTCCCCCCCAAAAAGCTGATCCGTAACATCGTCAATCGAATTCACGCAGACGACGGTTTGGTCCTTATCAATGAAGTGACCACCGGAATCGGTCAAACCGGACGCTGGTTTGGACACCAGCACTACGATATCGCTCCGGATATCGTCGCGATGGGCAAGGGTGTGGGCAACGGTTACCCGGTCAGCGTGACAGCGTTCGCCCCCGGCGTGATCGAGCGTCTTGGGGGTGAGCCCATCAACTACGCGCAATCGCATCAGAACGATCCGCTCGGGGCAGTCGTTGCACGTGAAGTAATCAGAACTATAAAAGAGGACAACCTTATCGATCGGGCAAATCGCATCGGTGGTGTTCTAGCGTCCGGGCTCAGAAAAATCAAAGACCGTTTCAGCCCAATCAAAGACGTCCGTTGGAGAGGTTTGATGGCCGCCGTTGACATCAATGAAGACGCG
>CP070631.1:1522890-1532904 GCA_020356045.1 Candidatus Latescibacterota bacterium | reverse complement strand
GGTGCAGTATTTGAACAGCGACGGAAAGCCTCGGGTCAAATAGAGCTGCCGCCGTTCGATCTCGTTGAGATGCAGCAAAACATCGAGTGTTGTTTGGCGCTCCCTGTGGGCCAGTTTGTCGAGAGTGGAAAGAAGCCTGGAATCAGACAGCGATCGAATAGAATCATACTGAGTCATCGTCGTCCTCCCGTGTTTGTTGAGTCCCCCAGGCCAACAAACCATCGTCACGGTCGTATTATAACATGGATAATTTTGATGCGGGTAGGGAGCAACACACGGCATCAAACTCCTCGAAGAATCATAAAGGTTCGAAATGAGTTAAAAACGTCCACACGGGACGTATGCTAGCGACAGGGGCAATTACGATAAACGCAATCCAACCAACAGAAACACCCCTAAACACCCGTCAAGCACAAAACTTGAAATCAAAATCTCTTTTGTAGCTTTTTGAATTCCGTATATGATTTGAAAAACAAAAGCAGGATCAAACCGACGGCCAGCGTCAGGTCGAGAGAACAATCTCACAGGACAATCCCACAGTGAAAATTCACAACACACATCGCTGGAACCTGAGCTACGCGGAAGCGACCGCGCTACAGACTCGCCTGGCAGCAAAGATCAAACTGAAACGCATCTCGCTCAAACGTATCCGTTATGTTGCAGGCACCGACATGGCGATCAGCAAGCAGATCAACAAGCTCGTCGGAGCCGCTGTCGTTTTTAGTTTTCCCGAACTCGAAATCATCGAGACCCAAATCGCCGCGCGAGAGATTTCGTTTCCCTATATTCCGGGCCTGCTTTCGTTCAGAGAAATTCCCGTTCTGATCGACTGCCTCGCAAAAATCAAGACGCCGGTCGATGCGATCATTTGCGACGGTCAGGGGATCGCCCACCCACGGGGAATCGGTCTCGCCAGCCATCTCGGCCTGCTATTACAAATACCGACAATAGGTTGCGCAAAAAGCCTTCTCGTAGGCGGTCACGATGACGTCGGCAGCGACAAGGGCGACTTCAAACCACTTGTCTATAACAACAAATGCGTTGGCAGCGTGGTGAGAACGCGAGATCGCGTCAAGCCGGTCTATGTGTCGCCAGGCTATCTGGCAGATCAGGCGGGATCCCGTGGCGTGGTTCTCGCCTGCACGACGCGCTACCGTCTTCCGGAACCGACGCGGTACGCGGACCGGATTGCCGGCGACGAAAAACGGCGATTGGAATCCGTCCGATAATAAAAGGGACAGAAAAGCGGATGGATCGGAGCTCGACAATACGGCAACCGATCGAGGCATCAGAGACTTCTGAGGAAAGTTCTCAGGTCAGGGATTGACTAACCGACCAGCGCGCTTTCGAGACGAGATGTCTGGAGAAGCTCATAGTCGCGGGCGAATCGTTCGAGCATGAGAAACCCCTCTTCTTCTTCGCTGCCCAAATTGAATCCCCACGCTTTGTGATAGAACTCGTGCATAAAGCTCTTGTCGTACATCGATCCCCGGGTCATCTCGCCTGAGATACGCGGCAGGTTCCGCACGCCGGCGTCGCGTGATTGGATAAGCGCCGGTTCGAGCACGTTTTTAAGATGCTCATCGTTGTATGCCCACAATGACAGCACAAGCGGGGCCGGGAACAGCGAGAACCACATCGCATCGATATCGTAGCAGGTTTCGTCGGGACGAATCTTACCGGAGCAGTATCTAAGACCTTGGTCACCGTCGAGAAGAACGCCGTCGTGGTTGTCTCTCCAACTGCTGTCAAATGGAAAGGCTTTGTGCACGCAGAAATCGGGAAGCACGTGATAGATCTTGTCGAGAACCACGCGAAGCACGACCAACGTCGTACGGCTGAACTCATCGACCGCAATGCTCCGCACGTCGGGCAGCGGTTTGTTGGCAACCAGCTTGAGGCTCCCCGTCGGGCGCCGCGCCACCAATGCCGGTCCGTTTACTGCGTGTTTTCCAACACCCCGCAAAAACTCGATGCTGGGTATGAGGGCGGCATCAAGATCGCCCCTGTCGAGCGCCAGCGCTAGCGACCCGGGCTCACCATAGGCGAGCTCAATATCATTACGGGGGTTCTCGGTCAGACCAAATACCAGCGGACGTGTTGCTAGGTGGCTTGGGGTGCCAATTCGGATTCTGCTCAATGCGTCACTGCCTCTCGCGTGTTCGGCCCTACCATGAGACGCGATCACCGCGCCAAACGGTCGGCATGCTGTCGGTTACGCCCGTCACGGCGGATATTGGGCTCCTTATAGCACTAGCCCCCAATTTCGTGCAAGGATTATCCCGCGGAAAATGCAATAAACGTGCCTCCGTCTTTCGAGGGCGCCGCACGCGGCCTCCAAGCGGGGTTTTTGCTGGACAAACCCGCGGAATTCCTCTAATGGTAGCGTGTTGCCAGCGCTAAGGGGGTTGAGATGGCCGGCTGGAGGATCAGGCGGGTGCGGTTTTTTGTGCGTAACAACATCCTCCTTTTTGGGCTGCTTTTTGCGTTAAGCATCGGCTTTTTCTCTTTGGTGCGTAACAACACCTTTTGGCACCCCATAGACTACGCGTTCATCGACCAGGCTATGGACATCGAGGAGTCCTGGCGGAACATCTTCGCTGCCAACCCTCCCCATCCGTTTCAACCGCTGGTAAGAGCCGTTTTTTTTGTCGAATTCTGGCTCTTTGGACTGATCGCGGCCAAATACTATCTCTTCAACATCCTCATCCACTCGATCAACGCGTTCCTTGTCTTTTTTCTTGTTTTTACTCTGCTGAGAGACCGATTGATTGCCGTCATTTCCGCGGTTCTCTTCGCCTGCGCCGTCGGCAACTATGGTAAAGCCGTGATGGTGGCATCGGGTATCAGCGACCTCCTGATCACGATGCTCACACTGCTAACGCTGCTCTTCTATTTCAAGAATGAGCTGCAAAAGGGCGGGCGTACGACGTCTATTTGGTTTGTGGGGGCGCTGGTTTTCTTCGTGCTCAGTCTGCTCACAAAGCTGACGTCGTTTAGCATTCTCGGGTGTATGCTGGCGTTTCATTTTTTCTTCCGGGCGGAAACCAAGAAACCGATCATGAACAAAGCGTTTCTCACGGTTTGTGTCGTGGCCGTTCTGGCAGCGATAGCAAAACAAATTTACTTGCACGATATCGGCGCGCGTGACGACATGCTTACCGACGTGCCCCGCATCATACGTCACTACGCAAGCTATCTCGTCCGGATGGTATTTCCCATTCACACATCGGCTCTGGTAACCGATTCGGGACCCGTCGTCAGGGCCATTTATAAATTCGCCACACAGATCCGTTTGATAACATTTCTCTGTATCGTATCATACAGCGTTTTTGGCTTTATCTTTGGCAACCGCACCATCCGGTTTTTCATCACGTGGATGTACGTAACACTGACACCATTCTGTTTCTTCGAGTTCCCGGCTGACTGGCTCAACATCCGACATCTGTACCTCGTGTCGGTCGGCTTTGTCATGATACTGGCCTCGGGGACCGTTCTTGCCTCACGACTCCTCTACGAAAGGCCGTGGCGGAGGTTTCTGCCTTATAGCATACCTCTGCTGTTCATTATACTGTCGCAATTCATTCTTTTCCGCTTGGACAAGAACTACGAGCGGCTAGCCGGTTCATCTTCGATACGGCAACTCAGGGAGAACGTGAGGGAAACGTACTTCGATATGCGGAGTGGCAGTAGCGGGGAAACCGAAAACGTTCAAGACAGGTAACGAACCTCAGCACCGGAAACATCCTCGAGCTGCATCACCAGGCGGCTTTCTATTACACCGGTGATCAAGCAATGACCGTCGACCAGCGCGCTCGCGGGCTGACGAAGCAGGCTGTTGACTCGCGCGATCCCCTTGCCATCGGTTGACGGAATCCTGACTTCGACCTGAACGTCTTTACCCAATAGAAGCTCGTGCACGCGGTTGTCGAGCTCTTCGAGCCCCGTCGCATTCTTGGCCGAGATAAACACGGCGTGGTCGTACCGCCGTTTGAAACCCGCTAGCGTATCGGCATCCAATTGATCGATCTTGTTGAACACATACAGCGTGTCGACGTTGGACCGCCGTATAGAGTAGAGCGTCTGATCTGCCACCGACATCTGTTCCGCGTAGCCGGGATGCGATGCATCGATCACGTGCAGCCAAAGATCCGCTTCGGCGATATCACCAAGCGTCGCTTTGAAGCTCTCAACCAGGTGATGCGGGAGCTTGCGGATAAAACCAACCGTGTCGACAAGAAGGATGGGCACGTGATTTGACGTCTCGATCTTGCGGGTGAGAGTATCCAGAGTGGCAAAAAGCCGGTTTTCGACCAGCGTATCCGCATCGGTCATCGCGTTCATTAGTGTCGACTTTCCGGCGTTAGTATAACCCACGACGGCAACTACCGGCAGCGGCACCCGGGATTGACGCAGCGTGTCCTTGCGGCGGTCGAACTTTTTGAGCTGTCGTTTCAACCTTCCGATCCGCTCGTACACACGCCGGCGGTCGACTTCGAGCTGCGTTTCGCCGGGACCACGCGTGCCTATACCACCCTGTTGACGCGAGAGGTGGTCCCACAGTTTTCGCAGGCGCGGTAGTGTGTAAATCAGCTGCGCCAGCTCGACCTGTGTTTTGGCCTGCTGTGTCTTTGCGTGGCGGGCAAAGATATCGAGGATCAATTCGGTGCGGTCGATAACGTTGATCTTGAGGATCTTTTCCAGGTTTCTCGCTTGAGCGGGGGACAAGTCGCTGTCAAAAACGACGAGATTGGCGTCAAGACGTTTGCATTCGACGTGCAACTCCTCCGCCTTGCCAGGACCGATAAACGTTGCCCCATCGATCCGTGTCCGCGCCTGAACGGTTTTGCCAACCACGATCGCGCCGGCTGTTGTCGCCAGCTGCTGGAGTTCTTCGAGGTGCTCCGTTTCTTTGGCCACCGAGCCATCTGGAAGGCTTACCCCAACCAGATAGGCCCGTTCCACCAGTTTTTCTTGCGGGGCAAGTTGAAACCCCTTCTTCACTTACGCAGATCCTCCTTTATTCGATCATCTCTTGCCGGCCATCACGCCGCCGGTGACGGCCGCGTAAATATAATAGCAAATTCCGGGTCGGAAAACCGGTGAAATCGCCGGCTCGATCGAGGGGGAACACCCGGGTTCACAATTGAATAGGGGAAAAGCAAAAGCCCCGGAGGCAGTTCACAACCACCGGGGCCATCGTACTAGCGGACCGGAAACCGTTCTACGCTCTGCTTATGTCAGTCATTTTCGTCCGCCGACTCCTTGCGGGTGCGCTCCTCGCAATCATCGAGCTTGAATTGAATCGACATCTTGACCCAGGCCTTTATCGGTTTGCCGTTTTCGTCCTCCCCGGGCTCGAACCGCCACGTGGCGATGGCGTCCCGGACCGATTTCTCGAAATCGTCGCCGTGCCCCCTGCTCATCACGTCCACGGTTACCGAATCCGCGGATCCATCCGGCAGGACGAGAAGCCGGACCGTTACATGGGCCCCCGTTCCCGATGCCCTTGCCGCTTCGGGAAAATAAGGTGGTTCGGACTTGAGCAATTTGGGCGGCTTTGACGGGGGTTCCATTGTATACACGTCCACCGTTTTGGCCTTTACGGTTTTCTCTTTCTTTTTCGCATCGGTATCTTTCTGTTTCTGGCTGTTTTCTTCCATCGAAGCCTCAACAACCCTGCGTGCCGCATTCTCCCGAGCCTCCCCTGTTATCTGAAGCGGCCAAAATGAACCCAACCCCGCCAGGAGAATAACTGCTGCGACGGTGATTCTGTATTTGAGCGACATGGTTGACCTCCGTAAAGACATCAAACGGTCGAGACGCCGCCTGAGCAACGACGCATTTCCCGAACCGGCCATCGACACGTTACCGGCCGGGGACAGGCCCAGTTGGAGCGTTTTTGAAATCGCTCGGGCGTAGGCATCTCTCGCGATGCCTCGTTCGATCGCTGCATCATCGCACGCGAACTCAGCCGACTCCCGCAGCCGCTTGAGCAACGGCCATATAAAGGGGTAAAAGAAAAACAACGCCGCGCACACACGGTGCACCACCGACTGAAGCGGATCGAAACGGCGCCGGTGCGTGTCCTCGTGCACGAGAACTGCCCGCAGTTCATCCAGTGACAGGTCGCTAATCAGCTGACGAGGTATCACGATCGTCGGCCTCAACAACCCAACCACCGACGGCAAAAAGGCCGTTTTGCATATCTTGATCCGGCCGCTGGTGACACCGGTAGTGCCGATTGCATTGTCCAGTTTAGATCGTTCGTTTGGAGACAATTGGACCTGTGGCTCCCGAGCGATCTTTCTCATAAAACCAACCTCGCGGCCAAACCGCACGAGAAACCAGACAACTCCGCAGATCCAAAGCGCGCTCAAACCAACAACCACCCATGGGAACATGCGCCCACCAACGTCGGCCGTCCGCACCGATCCCGGTGCCATCAAGACGGTCGTGACAGCCACGAGCACTGTGTTCGCCGTTTCTGTCGCCGATGTACCCGCCGCATCCGGCAAGAGACGCATAACACCTCTAGCCAACCCGCCAAAAATCGCAAGCGGGAGAAGCAGCTTTATGAGTCCTGTGCTCCAGACCGCGTGGACCACCGTTGCCGGTGCCCGCCGCAGCCACCGGCCAATGAAAAACAGCGGTATCATGATCAACGTCACCTGCCACAAGTGGATCATCAAACGCGCCCAGAACTCGCCCAGCCCCGAAGCGACCGTGTCGATCATTTCTCATCCACCTCCCCATGTCCCGTTTGGTCCGTGTCGTCACCGAGTCTCTTTTCGAGCTCCTTCAAATCATCCAGCGACAGATCATCCATATCGGCCAGGTGTGCCACCAACGGTCGTGCAGAGCCGTCAAACAATGTATCGAGCAGCCGGCGGATTTCTTTTCGAATCATGTCTGATGAGGACACCCGGGAACGGTAGACCCACGCCTTGCCATCGAGACGGACACGCTCGATCGCACCCTTGGCTTCGAGCCGCTCAAAGATTTTCCGAACCGTGGAGTAACTTGGCGGATCGGGCAAGTCGGAGTGGACATCGCGGATCGAAGCGTCGCCGCGTGACCAGAGCCTTCTCAGGCATTCGATTTCAAACCTCGACAGATCCGGCAATGACCGATTCATCCCAGCTCCCTTTTGAACTCACAGCCCTACATGTGCGACAATTGTCACACACAATATGCGACATTTGTAGCAGATTGTCAAGTTCGGGACGCAAAAAACCGGCCCAACTTTTTAAGCTATTTATTTATATACGTGTTAAGGACGGAGGGCGTTGCCGGTTCCTCTCCGATTTCGCTCGAAATCCGGCGTGGGGAGGATCACTTGCGCTCCAGAAGCGCCGCAACCACCACATGGGGACCATATTTCCCGGTGATTTCTTTTGTACCCAACTCGAGAATATCGAACAGGGGTGCATAGAGTTGCTCGATCTCCGGTTCTGAGGAGAAGTAAAGCGTCGTACCCAGAGGGGTCTCTCGATACCGGCCTTTAACTCCAAAACCACGATCCTGTTCGCTGAAACACACAGACAGGTGCTTTGCTCCAGGCCGAAGCATTCGATGGACATTGCGGACAAACGCCTCTCTCTGGTCTGGGAACACGTGGTGGAGCACTTCCCAATCGAGGCCAAAGTCAAACGCGGCTTCGAACCCGTCCATGGCTCCTGTAATATCGTCCTCCACGAACTCGCACTCCACCTCGCTGTCGAGAGCCAATCTTTGAGCCAGTTCCAACGCCGCGGGTGAGATATCGATGCCTGTCATCCGAAATCCCTGGGCCGCGAGCCAAACTGTGTAGTTCACGGCACCGCATCCGATGTCAATCGCATCGCACGGGCGGACCCTGCCTGTGTCGATGAGTTCAACCAACAACTCCGGTGGTTGCTCGATATTCCATGGAATCCGGTCCGTCGGTATACCACGGTAGATTTCGTCCATTTGATCCCGCAGATCCATTTAACTCCAATCTTGCCAGTAAGGTTTTCGTTCGATGGTTTTGCCTTTTCCGACCATGGTCATTCGACATGACTGGAGCCGATCATCAGGGGGCCAGGTGCCCATTCACGGGCAACCTGGTCTGCCGCCTACTCCGTTTTTTCTGGTGCGTACAACGCTTTGACGCACCCCCAGGTCGATTCCTCCACGGCAACAGCTCCCCCTTCACACATGCATTCGGCGATCGGACAGAGAACGGCAATGCCTCCGTCGGCGTAAAAAAGATTGTTGTTGCACTCCACGACTTCTTTGTCACCTGAGGCCACATGATAACAACGTTCATGCTTGGCTAGACCGGCCTGGTGCGAGAAGTCCTGTTGAAAAGAATGCTATACAGTGGGATTTCGCCATCGGCGGATACTTACCTGTCTTGATAAATCTCCTTGATGCCGCCCCAGCGTTTCTCCTCGGTGGGGACGGGGGGGTCCGCTTGCCAATGGGCAATGTATCGTGATTCTTTTCCACCTGCGCGCGTGAAGGTCCCGCCCACCCAAAATTCCGTGCTCGATTTAGGCGCGATGGTATACGCGCCGAGTGCGCTGCCATAAAGACCGCGGCCAAAACCCGACCAGGCCGTTCCGTCCCATCTGGCCACGTTGTGCACACTCAACCCACCCATAAACCAAAACGAACCCGCCGCATATATCTCGCCTTCGAGTTCGCTCAACGCCAGAACGTGCAGGTCAGCTCCGCCACCGAGGTTGTCCCACGAACCGTCCCAACGGCCAATATTGCTTAGCCCCGAGAAATTGAAGGTCCCTCCGACGTAGACATCCGAACCGACGGCAAGGATTGCCTGGACGTAACCCCTCATAATTCCCGCACCGGTCGACCATGTCGAGCCGTCCCACTTGGCGGTTTTTATCGCCGTTATGTTGCCCGCTTTGGTAAAGTATCCGCCGACATAGAGGTGTGTATCGTTGGTGTCCATCGAGTTACCGGTCCCAACGTCCGTGCCCACCTTGAGACCGTTACCCATCGGTTGCCACCCCGAGCCGTCCCAGCGCGCGATGCCGTTTAGCACGGTGCTTCCGCTGCGGTAGAAATCGCCACACGCGTAGATGTCGCCGTCGAAGAATTCGAGATCGTGGACCTGCCCATCGAACCCACCCATCTCGAGCCACTGCGAGCCGTCCCAACGGGCGATGTTCATCGCGGGCGTGTTGCCGGCCCCCTGAAATACCCCCCCGACGTAGAGAACACCGTCATGAAACAGGAGGGCAGTCACAGCGTCGTACCCAGTAGGTTGACCGACACCACCGCAGATATCCGACCAGGAAACGCCATCCCACCGGGCAACGCGCCCGACATCGAGATCACCAGCCATTGTGAATCGACCGCCGGCGTAGACATACTCGCCGTGGAGAACAATGTCGTAGACCGCGTCGTTCATGCCTTGCGGCCCGAATGTGGGATCCCAGAAATCGTCGTCGGCCTGAATCACAGACAACGGGACAAACAAGAAGAGAAGTCCGGCAACCGACAGTCGTATGGCCATCGCTGTTCTCATAAGCATCCCCGCTTACGAGTATATCATACAGCGGACGGAGCAACCACGGCCCAGCTCCCCTTCGAACGCAACAGGCTAGAGCACCAGAGCCAATTCCAGCAATGGCGGGTGAATGGTTTGGACCGGTTGCGTGACCAGAGCTCTCGGTCTGCGAGAACTCACAAACCCATTAAGAAACCTTTTCTGTGTGAAACCCCAAGACATGATCTGCACTTCGGGCAGAAATAAATGAGACGTTTTCCAATTCCGCCCTTGAGTTCACGACACCACACATCGGCCAGCTCTGTCTTGCAGTGTGGGCAAATCGGCAGAACGTCTTCTTTTTGCTGTAGTTTCAGCACCAAATTCCCCCTTTTACAGTGTTACAGGATATTCGTACGCATAACACACCGAGTTAACAGACACACCCATAGACATCGAGACCGCTCATCGGTAATGAGTAATATGGCAGCTGACAATATACTCTATCATAATTTGTCATATGTCGGCGCGCG
>CP070631.1:1520695-1522790 GCA_020356045.1 Candidatus Latescibacterota bacterium | reverse complement strand
GATTAGATAATAACGATCGAATCCAATGTGCAAGAAAACTGTAAGATGGGGGTTTTGAGGGAAAGGGTCTGATACCGTAACCCTTTGAAACAAATGGAGCTGGTGAGCGGAATCGAACCGCTGACCTACGCATTACGAGTGTGTTGTTTTAGCGAAAGCCACCTCGTTGGGACTGCGGCAAATTGCGCTCTTCCAAAATTGTTGCGGCGATTCCGTATCTGTTATTCTTGTTGTCGCGTCTTAAAATGTTGTCTGCGGACCGCGAAAATCGTCACTAATCTCGCGCGATGCTGCGTATACTGTGGCTCGCTCCAGGCTATGGGAGCTGATTCATGAGTCATCATTTCCTTTGGACGGAATAACTGGAAGGCACATCAGTCCGAGCCGGTTTCATGCTCTCTTTCCAGATACGCGCAGATATCGCGCATCTCCGAACCGGTCAAGACGGGCCACGGCTTGCCTTCGCTGAGAACGGTTTCCGACATCTTGTCCGCATGGTTGAACATGGCGCGCAGAACGGAGACGCTCGTGGGAGACTCTTCTCCGCTAGCGAGATCGGAGCGGAGACCGCCAACCGCAGAATCGACCGCATGACACGACAGACACTGTTTTTCCGCAAACAGAGACAGGCCGCGGTTGGCATCACCCGGCGGGTCCATGAAGTTAATGAAATAAAGATACGCAATCAGATCAGCCATTTCCTTTTTTTCAAACGTCGGCCACGTAAGCTTCTCCTCACCCATCGCTGTTTGCATCTCGTCGGCGTGGTTCCACATCATGGCTGCAATGTCGTTGACGCTTTTGCTGAGCTCCACATCGTCTAGGGCCGGCCCGATCCCTCCACCGCGGCCTCGAACGGCATGGCATCGTACACACCCTTTCTCACCGAATACATTCCTGCCGTCCACGGGGTTTCCGGGAGAAAGATAAATCTGCTCTTGGGCGGTCCATTGGCTGATCGATCTAATGTACGCGCTGAGATCACTGATGTCCTGGCCTACGAACGTCGGACGCTCCATCCCATACTCCTGAAACTGCTCCTGCATCTCTGGCCCGTGGTTCCATATCGCCTGGATTATGTAGATAGGCGATGCGTACTTCTTCATCCGATCAAGTTCCGGCCCCACATCACCACCGTGTTTTTCACCTATTGTGTGACATTTCAAACAACCTTTTGTGCTGAATAGTTTTTCTCCCGATGACACGTCACCCGGTGTCCCCAAATATCGCAGATAATAAAGATATGATATCAAAGCGCTTACGTCGTCATCGGTAAAGCGCGGCCATTCAAGATTCAACGCGTTTTGTTCCACCATCATATCGGGAATATGATTCCACAGTGAAGATGCCAGGTCGAGAAACGTTCCGGAGAAACTTTGCTCTGCAAGATCCGGCCCGATATTGCCGCCGGCCCCGCTGATCGAATGACAGGCATTGCAGTGTTTTTGTTCGAATACGATACGGCCTTTCAAGGGCTCAGAAGGGAGTCCATAGTTTTCACTTTCGTCGCTCGATCTTGCCGAGCACACACCCATCAGAACCAACGCTACGACCGTCGATTCAGCATATCGGATCAACAAGGAAACTCGCATCACACCCTTCTTGACGCCTAACCCATAATAGCTTGATCAGTACGGCTCACGTTATTCCCCTCGGTCTCGTCCGCGCCGCAGCCCAACAAATACATACGTCAACACACTCGCACCGGTAAGAAAAACCGGAATCGCCACAATGCTGATGGCCAACGATGGGCCAAGCATTTCGTCGAGTTTGTGCGCGAGCCAGATCAACCGGATAATCCACACGCTTATTCCCAACACGAACACCCAGATGCCAAGCAACGACAGCACTTGAAAAACGAAAACAACTCGTAGTTTCATTCGAAAACCTGCCCGTTAGCCGGACCCACCGTTCTCGGGCGCCTCCTCGCTACTTTTTCCGGAGCCTTGAGGAAGGTATGACTTTAGCCGTTCCGTCACTTCCTCAACACCCTTCTCACGACCCTCCTGCATCTCCCAGATAGAAATGAGGGGAAACAGCTTGGAAAAAATGAGAAAACCCAGCACGAAAAACGCGGCCGCCCCCGCGAAGAGCG
>CP070631.1:1517656-1520595 GCA_020356045.1 Candidatus Latescibacterota bacterium | reverse complement strand
CAAGTTGATTCTGAAATGTCAACGAGAACGGCTCCGACAGGTCAAGCCGCATTCCGATGTCCCACTGCCACAGATTGTATTTCGTATCATAAACATACACGTTCCCGTCCTCGTCGACCGACCGGTCGGAGTGCAGCTCGCGGAGAATCACAAAGTCGGCAAAAATCGTGGGGTAAAAATTTCGTATTTCATAACTGACGTACGCGTCGTATTCGCCGTCCACACCGTAGGCGCCACCGACAAACAGCGTCTGTTTGTCCAGGATCTCGTTACTGGTGGCAAACAACCCCAAACGAAGCTTGTTGTCCCAGATCACGACCCGCGGAAACAACTGAAAGATCGAGTACCTCGATTTGTACTTCTTTGTGTCGAAGGACTGGGAGGGATAGGGCGACTCGATGGGCAAACCGGAAGGTGCCGAGATGCCGGGCGTGACCGATGTCTCCCCGGTGCGATCTTCGGTCCCCGTAATCGAATCGGCGGTCTGCGGCGACGCCGCGTTGGCCATTTGCCCGTCGCCGATGTCACTGCCCTCGCGAAACGATGCACCCAACAAACCCGCGCCAGCGGCTGTTGAACCGCCCAGCCCGCCACCGGCGAATCCCCCACCGCCAATCCCCCCACCCGAACCCATCACACCACTGGACCATAGACCCCGCGCGCCATTGCTCGATCCCGCATCCGCGCCCGATACCCCGGCCGCCAACGGTCCCTCGCTCACAACTGGGGTCACGCCGTCGATCCCCGCCACCCCGGTGCCAACGGTAGTCAACCTCTCATCGGGTACCGCCTTCTCCCCATCCTCGGTGACCATTTGCATGCCGGTTGACGTAGCTGCGGCCACGGTCTTCAAATCCGCACACTCGTCAAAGGGCTTGACATCGCGGGTGACAAACGTCGCCAAATCCATCGTCTCGACCGGTTCGGCCTCGCCGTCGAGGAGATACACGCTGTATCCGTTCGCACTGTAGAGACTGTAAACCACCGCCCCGTCGCCAGGAGAGTCGTCCGGCATAAACGCACCGCCAATGACATTGGTTAGCCTGGCAACAGTTTGGTTTTCCAGATCGACTTCATAGATGTTGAAGATCCCCGTCCGGTCACAGGCCATGAGCAGTTTGGACCCGTCTTCGCTCCAACGAACGTCACGTTCGTCGTTTGGGGTTCGGCCCCCAAGAACGTACCGAAAACCGGTGCCATCGGCTGACATCACCGCGATATCTCGGGTGCCCTTGTCAAATATGCCAAAGAGAATCTGTTTGCCGTCCGGTGAGAATTGGGGCATGTAGAACTGAGTTCCCTTGGGACCGGCAAGAAGCACGCGCTCATTTTTGCCATCGGCATCGACTAAGACGATCTGGTGCGTACCGTCACCATTCTTGACTCCGACAAAGGTATTTCCATCGGGCGAAAAGCTCACGTCTGCGACTCTCGCCTTTTTTGTAAGCTGTTTTTCTTTCTTTTTCTCGATGTCATACGCATAAACATCGTTTTGAAGCCAACCGTGTTTGTTGACCTTGTGCTTCTTCGAATAGAGGAGCGTTTTGCCGTCGGGAGAAAACCGCGGCGCCGAGTTCACCCCACCGCGGATACGTTTGACCTTTTTGCCCGCACGATCCATCGTGTACAGCGTCTGCCACGCGTAATCATTGCCGGTATTCGACATGAACGCGATGGTACGGCCGTCGGGGCTGAACACGGGCTGCACGTTGATGTAGGCTTTTTTGTAGTTCTCACCATACAAAAGCTTCCCCGTGCGGAGGTTTTCCCGGATTTCAGCGGTCTGTTCGTCGTAACGGTCCTTCATATAGGCCCGCCAGTCGTTGTAGATCGCCTTGCCCTTCTTGCCCGTCACCTTTTTGAGCGCCCCGTCCATATTGAGCCGCCAGGGTGTGCGGAGCGCACTCGTTATCTCGTCAATGGACTCTGGGCCGTAGGTCATCGCGATGAAGTTGGTCAGCCCGTACCCGTGGTCATAAACCTGCTCACCCTCCATCGATGTCTTGCCAAAGAACCCCATCTCGTCGTAGGTGAGCATGGCGTCTTCGAGCACGGCGCACCGCAGTATCATGTCACGGTGCGTGTCCCAACAGTCGTACTTGATATTTGGCGTCTGGAACTGCGATACCCCCTCGGCAAACCACGGCGGGTAAACGATACCCGAATACGGGTACGAAATGATGTTGTTGGGATAACCCTGGAGTACGTCGGGCCGCCGCTCTTCTTCAAAACTAATATATTGAAAATAGATAGCCGGTACCCGCGTGGTCATTTTCATCGCCGCCTGGATCGAGACGATGTGCGCGTACTCGTGCGTGATGACATTGCGCAGCCACTGGGTCGTACCGCGGTAGAAGAACTCCAGGTTCGTCGCCCATATCTCTACCTTGTTGTCATAAAAGAACGCGGCGCCGTTGGCGTAGTCATCGGTATCGCGGATAATAAAGTGAACGGGGTTGCTGGGCTCGTACTGATAGAGTTCGCAGAGCGGACCATGAACCTCCTCGGCAATGGCCGCCACCTGCTGAGCGGTCCACTCCGTGCCCTGGTGATAGTGGACTTCAAAATGCTCGGTTTTGATCGTCCGCCATTTGAGCGATGGATTGTTATATGCGCAAACGTCCGAAACGATCAGGAGGGTCAGTGCCGCGAGAAACGCAACGGACGCGGGGAGCAGTTGAGCACGCTTGTTGTTTTGCATCGAGTCCCAGAGGGGCGTACCAAGGGCCGGTCGGCCGGAATCCTCATTTTACAGGGGGTTGGGTGAATCAGGGTGGCTGGTACTCCAAATCACCGCTCACTATATGATACGCCCTAAGTTATGAATTGTCAATATGTACTAGAATCTGTCCTCTCTTCGACCCTATGCCCGTCCTGACCCGCGGGCGGCATCTCTTCGCTCTGATCCCCACCGCCCCGCCTGCCCACTTCGGACGTCT
>CP070631.1:1506507-1517556 GCA_020356045.1 Candidatus Latescibacterota bacterium | reverse complement strand
TTTGACGAGGATGACAGTTTTGCCATCATTCGTGAAGAGGAACGATTCAAGACGCTTCTCCGCCGAGTCCGGATCGAGCGGTACCTCGAAATGCTGGAGCGACCGGAGCGCGACGACTTCCAGAAACCCGAGCAGATCATGAAAACGCTGGCGTTCAGGCAAGGCGAGAAGGTCGCCGATATTGGCGCCGGCTCCGGATACTTTACGATTCGGGTTGCCCACGCAGTTGGCAAAGACGGTCTTGTGTGGGCGATCGATATCCGGCCCGAGATGCTCGACTACATCGACGCTCGTCTCGAAGGCGAGGGGCTTCAAAACGTGAGATTGATGCTCGTCGATCCCGACGATCCTCAGCTCCCCCGCGGCAAGGTTGACACGATCCTCATGATCGATACCTGGCACTATATCCGCGATCCCGAATACGCAAAGAAACTCCACGCCGGTCTGGCGCCCGGCGGTCGTGTGGTTATTATCGATTATCGGCCAAAGCCGTGGGAAGAGCGCCCGTGGGGACCGCCTCCACGACAGCAAACGCCGCGGGAAGAGATCGATACGCATTTTGCGGAGGCGGGACTCGTGCCTGTCGAATCGTACGATTTTCTCCCCGAGCAGTACTTTGTCGTTTATCAGGCGAAGTAGCCTGGTCAAAACCGTTTCCGCACCGAGATATCGCGGGTTGAAAAAGCTACCGCCGCCGCGTACAATGGTGGTTTCCCGTAACTCGAGGGGACGGCCGATCCACACGATCGGTATCGAGTTCCCCTTCAGAAGCACCCGAACACTCTTTCTCAGGGGAAACGTCCGATGTGTGGGATCCTTGGATATTGCGCCCAGGAATGGGACCCGGCGTTGGCAAAGTTTTTTGGCTTGCAAGGGTTCAACCTGCAGCACCGCGGCCAGGAGAACTTTGGCTGTACGTATAGCAACGGTAAAATCTTCAATCATTTCAAAGACAAGGGACTCGTTTCGCAGGTGTTCACCCGCGAGCGGCGGGATGAGTTCGATCGTGTCGAACCGCTTATCGCGATCGGTCAAACCCGGTACGCCACTGCAGGCGGCACCGATGCCATCTCAGCGCAACCCCACTGGATGACGCTTCTCGACGGCTTCTATTCAAACGCAACCAACGGTGATCTCCCGCTTCTGGAAAAGGAGATCAACGAGTTGAGGGAATCGGGAACGATCCTTTTGTCAGGCAACGACGGCGAGGTAATTCTAAAAAAGATTCTCCAGGCGGCCCGCACCCGCAACGGTGGTGACATCGTCGCAGGTATCAAGCACCTGATGGAGACAACACCAGGCGCGTACTCGGGATGTTTGATGTCGTTGGACCACCTTTACCTGTACAGAGATCCACACGGTTTTCGACCCTTGTATTACGGGCGATGGCGCAACGCGTATGTGTTTGCGTCGGAATCTTGTGCGTTTCACGAGCGCGATGCGGAAATCGAGCGCGAGGTCTACCCCGGTGAAGTCATCGTTTTCGACACAAAGGGGCACAAGTCACACCATCAGGTGGTCGAACCGAAACACAGCCGGCAAAAGTGCATCTTTGAGCCGATCTACTTTGCGCGGCCGGATAGCCAGGTCTACGAAACACCCCGTGAGGTGGGGAGCTTCCGTTACCAACTGGGCAAACAGTTGGCGCGCGAGAAGCCCGTCGAAGACGCTATCGTCATTCCAGTCCCCGATTCGGGCCGGTTCTCCGCTGTTGGATACGCTACCGAGATCGGGCTCCCGTTGAGAGAACTGTTCGTTCGCAACCCGTACATTCCACGCACATTTCAGATAGCCGGGCAGGCCAACCGCGAGGACCTCGTGCGATTGAAGTTCACCGTGATGATGTCGCTGATAGAACGCTACCGAAAATTCGTGATCATCGACGATTCGCTGGTACGCTCGACAACGATGCGCATTCTGATCGCCATGATACGAGAATCCGCTGAAAAATGCGGCGTGCCAAAGAGTGATGTCGAGGTTCACATCCGGCTCGCGTCACCACCTATCAAAGGATGCTGCTACTACGGGATCGACACTCCGGAGTCAAAGGAGCTGGCCGCAGCCAACATGACCATCGATGAGATCGCGAAGGAAATCAATGCCACGAGCGTGGCCTACATATCGCTCGAAGGATTGGATGAGGTCGCAGGAAAATACGATGATCCCGGGAACTTTTGCCATGCGTGTTTTACCGCGGTCTATCCGACACCGTATCAAGTGCGCACGCGGTAAGCACACGATCGTTACCGGTCAAACCGCAAACGCAAAAGCCGGGCCGTCAAGGCCCGGCTTTGTCATGTACATTAATCCCGTCCGAAAGCGAATCAGCCTGCCTCCGCTTGCGACTCGAGTTCGTCCAGTCTGGCGGCATCCGACACGGCAACATCGACGAGGCTTTTTGGAATCGAGCTTTGCTCGCACATCGTCCGGATCTCGTTTTCCTGGTCGGAGAACTCGAGGATCTCGCGGATGGATTCGATGTACTCGAGCATCTGATCTGCCGGGATGTCCTCCAATGGCGGCCCCTCGGCCTCGGCTTTCTTGCGTGCGGCTTCTTCGTCCGCCAACCGCTGCTTTTCCTTCAGTTCCTCTTCCATCGCCTTTTTGACACCATCGAGCACTCCCCGATCGATACCTGCCAGTTCGAGGATCAGATCGTCGGAGGCATCGTTATTTATGAGGTGTTTCACTTTTTCTTCATCGGTCTTTTCGGCGGTCTCTTGGACAAGCGCCTGCACTCTCGCCCTCTCGGCGCGCTCCGCCTCCACGGCGGCATTTACACGCGCGAACTCCTCATCCGAAATCTCCAGTTCTTTAACGATTACTTCGGGCGTCACATCTTCTTCGATAAGAAACCGTATACCCGGTTCGCCACCCAGTTCTTTGGCGCGCGCGACCAGAAGACCGAGTTTGGTTTTGTCGATGATACGAATAATGTCCGGCTTGCGATCAGCCTCTTTGAGCCTGGGCCAGACCGCCCCGACCTCGTTAATAATTTTCACCGCCGCCGCGTAGGTGTCGCTGACGTCCTCGAGCCTGAGAGTTGATACGGCGTCACTGAAATCGTCGAGCAATGGCTTACCGGCATTGACCCTTGCTTCGACCGCCCATCTGAGCGCAAGCATGTTGCCCGCGTTTTGCGACACGTTGATGCCGGCGTCATCCAGTGCTGCCGCGGTCCGGTGGATTGTATTCTCCAAATTGGCGGCCGAGAAATCATCGGATGCGAGACCTTGAATCTTTTCCTCCATCAACAACCAAAGCGGTCTTCGTCCCGCCGCGGTTTGTGCTGTCATTTTTTGTTCTCCTGTTTTTGCAGAGTCATCTGAGCAGATATGGCGCTACCTTCCGGATCATTACCGTCGAAGCCTGGCCTTCACGGCCGGTTCGAAACACGCACCATAGCAGATTCCGCCCGCCCGTGTCAACTGGTTATGTAGTAATGGTTTGTAGGGGCGAGGCGCCTGCCGCAGAACTCAAAACGGAATATGCACTTTACTCAAGTCCGTCGACTAGCCAGATATCCCCACCCTCCGGCTTGACACGGTCAAATAGCACCCAGCGGCCGTCGGGCGACCATACGGGATAGTCGAGTCGCGCGTCGGGATCGTCGAACTCAAAAACCTTCCGTGGCTCTTCCCCATCGAGCGGGGTAACCCATATGACGCGGTGCCCGACGACATCCATGACCGCATCGTATGCGGGAGAGAACGACATGTGTGCACCGCCCGATATGTGAGTAAACGGCACCGGTGCGCCGTCACCGATCGGTACGTTCATAAAACGATTGTGATCGCGCGCCGGTGTCAAAACAATGACGGCCTCGCTCTTGGCAGACCACATCACATAGTGTCCACGCACACCGGTCTGTGTGAGCCTCCGCTGTTCGCTGCCATCGGCGTTCATCAACCACAATTCCCTGTGGCCACCATCGGTAGATTGGAAGGCGATGTGCGCGCCGTCCGGTGAATAAAAGGGGTTGATCTCCACCGATGGTCGATCGGTGAGTTGGACCAAATCACCCGTGGTCAAATCAATCGTCCAGATATCTGCATTTCCCGTCCGTGATGAGAAAAAGGTGAGTGCGCGTCCGTCCGGTGACCAGGTGGGCTGATAATCACCACCGGGGCCGCGAGTCACCTGTTTGACTGCACCATCTTCAAGAGAGAGGACAAAAATATTCATATCACCCGATCGATCCGAATTGAAAGCGATCCGCTGTCCATCCGGCGACCATGCGCCGCGGCTGTCCTCTCTTGTGGTGGCAACCAGCGGCTCGGGATCGCCGGCCGCCATTCCCGTGTTGGGATCGACGGGTAGCCGCCAAAGATCCGCGTTGATGCCAAGTATCGACAACGCGAGAAGCCCGGCATCAAACGAAACGGTAAGCTGAACATCTTCACCGGCGCCGGTTGTGACATGCTCGGGTGGCCCTACGGGCGAACCGTCGGATGCGACAGGTATCCGCCACACGTTTAGCCCTCCGCTCCGATACGACGAAAATAGAACCGCGGATCCCGTCGGTGACCACACAGGGTTCAAATCTTGAAACCGGTCATTGGTCACCGACGTCAACCGGCGGGTCGCGACGTCGATGATCTTGATGTCGTGGATAGTGCCGTCTCTGTTTTGAAACGCGATCTTGGAACCATCCGGCGACCACCGTGGACTAATGTGTTTCACCGCCTCCGAGGGATCGTGGCTTAGTTGCTGCGGATTGCGCCCCATGTTGTCCGCAACCCAAATCCGGCGTGGTCCGGCAAGCGAGGCATCAAAGGCAAGCGACAACCCATCTGGTGAAAAAGATGGGTTAAACGCGTTGTCGATGATTTTTGTTTCTTCCCCGCTGTCGAGCGAGCGCAACCACACATCGCCATCGCGGTGGACGCCAAACACGACGCCTGGTTGAAGCGTACCGCCGTCGGTATTCGAACGAACAAACACGAGCGATTGTCCATCCGGTGCCCAAGCGGGATGGATGTTGTCCCGGGACGTGCGCGTGAGCTGTCTGGTATCTCCCGATACGAGATCCTTAACAAATATCTGCCGGTATCCGTTCACCTCGGCGCAATAGGCCAGCCTTTTCCCATCCGCGGACAGGGCGGGGTATTCCTCGACACCGGCGGAAAACGTGATTTGCCGCATTGACACCTGCCGAATGGGCTGCCCGTCGATTCCTGCCGGCTTTTCCAAACCGGTTTGCCCGTCGTCTCCCAAGCGGGTTGTCCAGAAGGTCAATACGAGAACCGCCGCAACCACCACAACCATCACGCCTAGAACAGACGGGTTGAACCGGCGACCCAAAGAGGCGCGGGAGTCACGGGCCGCAACACCGTCTCCCTCGGGTTGAACACCCATCTCCGACCTGGACTCTCGACGCAGTTTGTCGAGATCGCGTTTTAGCTGGGTAATATCCTGGTATCTTTCGACGGGGTCTTTTTGCAGCATCCTTCCGACAGCCGTCTCGAGCTCGGGGGGCACGTCTCGGCGGTGCGTCCCCACCGGATCGGCGTCGTTGTTCATGATGCTGTAGAGGATCGCCGTCTCATGATCGCCTTTGAAGGGAATCTGCCCGGTAAGAAGCTCGTAGGCGACAACTCCCAGCGAGAAAATATCGGACCGGTGATCGGTGTCCTCCCCGCGCGCGTGCTCCGGCGACATGTAAGCCACCGTCCCCACCGTCGACCCGGTCTTGGTCAACCTCGCCGCCCCGGCCAGCTTGGCCACACCAAAGTCGAGTATCTTTACATCGCCCTCTGTCGTAACCATTATGTTCGCCGGTTTGATGTCGCGGTGCACCATCCCAGCGGCATGCGCCTTCTCCAGACCTTCGCAGATCTGGTACATGACGTCGACCACGGTATCGATGGCCAGCGGGCCATCCGCCAACTTTTCTCCCAGCGTGGCCCCCTCGTAGTATTCCATGCTAATAAAGAACTGCCCGTCGGGGGTTTCATCGATGGAGTGGATCGTGCAAATGTTGTTGTGTTGGAGCGCGGACGCCGTTCGTGCTTCATGGATAAACCGGCTCTTTGCCGTTTCGTCGGCTCCGACTCCCGGCGCGAGGAATTTGAGCGCCACGAGACGCCGCAGACGGGTGTCTTCCGCCTTGTAAACGACACCCATGCCGCCACCACCCAGTTTTTCGAGGATTTTGTAGTGCGATATGGTTCGACCGATCATGCGTTCCCCCAAATACACGAGACCGGGTGTCAAAAAGCACCGATGTCAACGACCGCTGTACCATTGATAATTCTAACAGCGATTACTCGTGTTGACAAAGGTCTTTGAACGGTAGTGAATCGTACGCTATGAAGCTCCGGCGGGAGGCTAGCTTTATTTTGAGATCTTTTTGTTTTCGCGGTGAAGGACGTAGAATGGACACGGATCCCATGACGGAATTCCGCATTTTCCCTGCATATCACACCCAAAATCTACAAGCCGCCGTTCGCGGCCCTTTTCATTTTTGAAATGGGCGGTAAACGTCACCTCGTTGCCGCATACGGGGCATTCGACTTTTTGGACTTTTGTTTCGTTTCCAGGCTTGGGTTTTGACACGGCGTTGCCTCCGGCAGTTGCTCACGGGGTTGTCTCTGGCGGATTATACCACACCTTACCGGCCTCGAGGCAACGATTCGTAAAACCGCAGCGAGACGGCCTACTCGGATTTGTCGGTCAACTGGAGACGAATGACCGCGTCACGTGTCCGGATTACGATCACGCCGCTCTCGTCATCTCGGGTCACATCCACGGACCCACTTCCCCTAACCTCGATATCCGTACCACCCAGCACCCCCGAAAAACGCACTGGTGAACTCTCGATCGGAACCGCAGGTCTGGGAACTGGCGTCGCCCGCTTGGGCGCGACCCCCGTAACGCTTTCGGGGTGCTCGAGCGCGTGCATTTCGACCGTTTTGTATTGCGTGCCGCGTTTTATTTTCCAGGTAACCGTCTCACCCGGTTCGACCGAGGAGAACCGCTGACTTCCCTTGCGGGTGTCGATGCGAATCCCATCAATATGGGTCAGCACATCGCCTTTTCGAAGCCCGGCCTCATCCGCCGGACCGCCGGGATCCACCGAGTGCACCGTTGGCGGATTGTCAAACTCCCACCGTGCCGACCCACCATCCTTGCCGGTGCGAATGGTGCAGCCGTCACACGAGATCCCCAACCCAAACCACGCCCGCGGGCGAATATCCAGCCGCGACAAATCGGGAAGCGCCGGGACTGCAGGGATTTCCGGTAACTCGGGGACATCGAGCGCAAGCTTTTCCAATCGTTCTCGGATAGCCTCGAGCTCGAGCTGGCTCGCTTCGATGTCCGGCGGTTCAGGCGCGCGCAGATGCAGCGGGTGATCCTCCATGCACACGGCCACCGGTTTGATCTCATATGTGTGTCTGCGTCCGCCCCGTCGTACGGTCACCGCCACAGGCTTGCCGGGAGGCAAATTCCCAAACCGCCGGCCCGCCTGGCGGGTGGTGATGGCAAGATCATCTATCGCGAGCAGCACATCACCCGATCTCAGAATCCCCATTGCCGGTCCGTTAGGATCGATATCCAGGATTTTGGGTTCTGCCTGAAATAGCCACCAGTGCTCACCCTTGTCGACATCCATGTAAAACTTCCCCTTGAACTTCATACCGGCGATCCCGAGGTCCCCCACGGGGGCCCGGCCGTGACGGCAATCCAGATCGTCGTTTCCGTTTGCGGGATGCGCAGCAGCGGTCCCGTGTGCGATCAGTAGTGCGGCAAAAACCGTTAGAAAGACCAGCGATTTGATATAAACTCGTCTTTTCATTTCAATCTCCTTCATTTCCTTACCCTGCTTTTCGATGGTCAAAACTGAATGACGCGCTCACCATCTTCATCCGTCAGACCGTCCTGACCGCTACCCTCGGTCGTTTCGATGGCGTTGACGATACACTTTGACAAGAGATCCCTGGGAATGATCTGCGCCATCTGATCGGCAGCGGTGTAGAGCGTGGCCAACGCCACCTCGCGGCCTTGCTCGACCTGACCGGCCGGTGCGGTTCCCGACTGTCTGGCCAGATTTTCGAGCGCGAGAATATATGCGGTCCCGGCCTGCTGGACGCTCAACGCCACGGGCGCTCCGTTTTCACCGGTGACCGCCAGGTCGGCGTATCCGCCGCGCTGCGCGTTTGCCCAGAATCCCAACGCAAAACCGCAGATGACAAACGCCAGGCACGCGGCCACGACGGCGCCGATCCGAAATCCTGTGACCTGGATCCAACGCGACCCCGATGACTGCAGAACACCTCGTTTACGAAGCCGGCGGACCACGCGCTCCTCGAGAAACGCGCTGGGCACACGCTCTTTGGGAAGCGATTCGAGCGCCTTTTTTTCTTGCGGAGTCAGTTCGTCGTTTGTCATGTCAATCTCTCCTCGGTTTTGAGAGCAGCCCGCGAAGCATTTTGCGCGCTTTGGATAATTGGCTCTTTGTGGTTCCATCCGAGATTCCAAGTTTCTCGGCGATTTCTCTGTGTTTCATTCCTTCCACGTCGTGTAAGACGAGCACCATTCTGTACCCGTCGGGGAGCAGCGCGATCGACCGTTCGAGATCGATCCGGTCGTCGGGGATCCGCATCGGCCCGGGTGGATCGGGAATATCGTCAATATCGAGAATGTGGGTCCGCGCGTGCCGCCGCAGATGATCGCGGACGATGTTGAGCCCGATTCCGAGAAGCCAGGTCGAAAAGGTTGACTCCCATCTGAATCGCTCGAGTCCCTGACAGGCCCGCACCCATGTGTCCTGGGCTACATCCTCCGCCTCGGCATCGGTTCCCCCAAGCAGTCGGCCGACAAACCCAAGCAGCCGCGGCGTGTGGCGCCGATAAAGCTCCCGAAAGGCCTGTTCCTCACCATAATGCAGCACCGCCTCGGCGAGGTCGCGATCGCTATACTCGATGTCGCGTTGGGCTTCCATGTCATCCATGAGTCGTCCCCAGGGGGAAAAAGGTTGGCTGGAATCTCAAGAATATTTCCCGATCTGTCGGGTGAAAAGAGAAATCCGGTGTCGGCCGGATGGAGCCGCTGAGGCTCCAACGAGACAACCGTATGGACGCACACGCAGCGTTAACGTCGCGCGGGCGGTGGAGTTTTGGGGGCCGCCGCCACCGTGCGGACGAGACGGATCCGCCCCTCCACAATGTTCTTGAGCATATTGGAGGACATAACGGTCATCTCCGGACCCAGCAAGAGGTGAAGCCCGAGTTCGGGCTGCCCGTGCTTTTGCAAGCGGTCGACCACGCGCTCGAACCAGCGGCGGGCTTCGGTGGTCACATCTTCCCAGATCAACATCTCAAAACCATCGCTTTCGAGCAGCTGCTTAAATTGATGGGATGACATCAAGAAACTCACCTGCTTCTCACGGGCCCACGGGACGGGGTAGTAGAGATCACCCCCGTCTCCCGACACCACCTCGTGACAGGCCAATTTGCACCCCTGTTTGAGTACGCGGCGTATTTCGCAAAACAATTGGACCTTGTTCTGGATGTTCATCGACATGTGCTGCATCCATACCAGGTCAAAACTCGCGCTCTCGCAGGGGAGATCGATGGCGTCTCCGTGCCGGAACACCACCTTTTCGCTCAGACCGGTTCGCTCGGACAACATGGTCGCGGCGCGGCAAAACGCCGGCGTGATATCGACACCCATTACCCTGCAGCCGTGCTCACCGGCGAGATAACGAGCCGGGCCGCCCACACCACAGCCAATATCCAAGACATGCATCGATTTGTCGATTCCCGCCAGGCGGGCCAGCTCAGCCGTTGCCCGGCGGCCGCCCACATGAAATTCGTCAAGCGGGGACAGGTCTTCCCACGCCAAGCCATCAGGATCTTTGCCCGCCCGCCGCAACGCCTCGAGGATCCTGAACTCCAATCCAGCGTATGTGTAATGGGCTTCGATTCGTCTGCTCAGGTCGTCCACGATATTTCCTTGTGAGATCCGTATCGCGATAGAAGTGTTGATCTATAGTATACTATCAAAACAGTGAGCCGGTCCCGTGTTACCGGAGACATTATGATCATCTCGGCAAGCAGACGAACCGACATCCCCGCGTTTTACTCGCGCTGGTTCATGAACCGGATCCGCGAAGGGTATTGTCTGGTCCCCAACCCGTTCAATCCAACACAGGTGGCAAACGTGTCGCTGCGGCCCAGAGACGTCGACACCGTGGTCTTCTGGTCAAAGAACCCGGAGCCGCTTGTCAGTCATCTCGATGAAATCGATGCGCTGGGGTTCGTGTACTACTTTTTGTTTACGCTCAACGATTATCCCGCCGTGATCGAACCCAATCTGCCTAGCCTCGACCACAGGGTGGCCGTATTCAAAACGCTGTCTAAACGCCTGGGGGCCGAAAGGGTGATCTGGCGGTACGATCCCATCGTCATATCTTCGGAGACGCCATACGAGTTTCACCGCCGCCGTTTTGACCGGATCGCCGGCGAGCTGTCCGGCCACACGCGGCGTGTCATCGTGAGCCTGGTCGATTACTACCGCAAAACCGACCGGCGCCTCGCCATGTTGGAATCCACCGGCATTGTCTTTGACCGAAACGCGGGAGAGCATCCCGGCACACTCGAGCTATTCAGGCACATGAGCGGGGTCGCATCTTCGCACGGAATGGCCATCCACTCCTGTGCCGAACCCTCGCCGGAGTTTGCCGGCACCGGCGTGAGACCCGGGAGTTGTATCGACGGCGCCCTGATCAAGCGCTTGGGCGCCAAGGCACCATCACAAAAGGACCCCGGGCAGCGCGATGCCTGCCGGTGCGCGGTCAGCAAAGATATTGGTGTAACGGACACCTGTCTTGGCGGCTGTCGGTACTGTTACGCCACCCGGAATCACGAATTGGCTCGAAGACGGCATTCGCAACACGATCCACGAGCCCCTGTCTTGTGGGGCCCCGCCGAGACCCGCTGACCGCCACATCAGCAGCTGGCCGCACATCGCCACCCCCATATTCCAAGGTCCACTTTTTGCTCAAGCGCATAGCGGCGACCGCTCCGAGGGGGTTTGAAAATCCAT
>CP070631.1:1504389-1506407 GCA_020356045.1 Candidatus Latescibacterota bacterium | reverse complement strand
TGGGGATGTCGCGTTTGGCCGGGTAGACCACCATTCCCCGCGCGTCGAATAAACCAACCGATTCGATTTTGTATTCGCCACCGTTGATCGGGTAAAAATGAATGCCCGTGTTGGTCAGATAGCAGATTTCTTTTCGCGGATCGCCCGCGACGTCGCCAATGTCGAGTACTGCAGCCTCCAGATCGATTTCCCACGACTGCTCCGGAGCCGTGGCAAAACCTTTGGAACGATCCTGCCAAAAAATGGACACCCACCGGGTCTCATGGGGCTCGAGTCCCTTTCGGTGGACGACGAGGATGTCTTTGAGCCCGTCGCCGTCCAGGTCTTCCACCCGATGTTGCAGAAGCTCGCCCGGCACACTGAGCTTGTAAACGGCGAATGCATCCTCGTCGACCGCTAGAGCGGGAGCCGCCGCCCCGCCAACCGTGATAAACACGGCTGCTGCATAAAGAGCAATGCAGGTAGTAATTCGCTTGTTCCGACCTCTTCGTTCCACTCGCATCAAGGCACTCCTATTTCTATGATGTGATTTCTTTTTTTCGAATCAAATGCTGCCCCACAACAAAACCAAGAACCATCCACGCGCCGGCACCAGCCAGAGTTCGCCATACCAGCTGCCCCCATTCGTATGGAAGCGGCAGCCCCTTGGACATCGCCACCATTTGCTCCCATGGGGCGGACATGTATGTCGTCAACAGAAACGGTCTCGCCGCTGGAAACGCGCCCAACACCACCATCAACACACCCGCGCCAAGCGCCGCGGCGATGGCTCCACCGGGATGATTGAAAACCCCAGCCACCAGGGCGACAAAAACAGTGACGGCCCAGAGCGCAAACACGGTTAGCCCCACCGAAAGAACCAGCCGGAACGTCAGGCTTCGTGCTGTGTGAACGACGTAATTTTTTTCGGTGAGATCGGTCAGCCCGAGACGCACAGCAGCCAGTGCTACTACCACAACTACAACACATAGAAACAGCACGCTTAGCGATACGGCAGCGGTAAACACCTTGGCCGTGTACCACTGCCCTCGAGTAACAGGGCGAACCAGTGTTGACTTGATGGTTCCCAATGCAAACTCCTGCGATACGATAAAGCTGGTCATCAGCACGACGAGGAGCATCATCACGTTGCCGATCCAGCTGATAACCGAGGCGGCGACAAAGTGTCCGCTGGGAACGCCGATCCAGTTCCGGCGCGTGGTGAACTCGAGGACGACAAACAACAGGATTCCAAGCAGCATCACCGCCACCGGGACAATATAGGATGTTTTTTGCTTCCGCAGCTTGAACGACTCCGCTCTGATTATCTTGTTGAAGTCCTGTGTCACCACGTATTGTCTCCCTAGACGTATAACCCGATCCCGCGTCACGCCCGCGGTGGATCGTGTCGGGCCTCGCGCATTCCGGCTCCGGTGTTGGTGAGGCGGAAGAACACCTGCTCGAGCGATTCCCGCCGCCGCACAACCTGTTCCACGGCAATATTCCGGTTGACGAGCTCCTGGTTGATCCGGCTGGCTGGGACCCCCGGCGCGCGAACCAACAGCGTGGCGGCACCGGTCACCTGGATGTCATCAACACCGTCGAGCGTTTTCAATGACTCGCCCGCCGCGGCGGCATCTTCACAATGGATCTCGATCGATCCCTCGTCGGCGGCCAATTCATCCGGTGTGCCCGCGGCAACAATCTGGCCTTCGTGAATGATGGTCACGTGATCGCAGATCTGCTCGACCTCTTCCATCCGATGCGACGACACCAAAATCGTCCGTCCCTCGTCGTGGGCCAGCGAGGGAAGCAGCCGCCGGACGTCCGCGATGCCGGCCGGATCGAGTCCATTGGTGGGTTCGTCGAGCAGAACCAGCTTGGGATCGGAGATCAACGCCGACGCCAAACCCAACCGCTGTTTCATACCCCACGAATATCCACCGACCTTGCGGTTCGCCGCTTTTGCCAGTCCCACGAACGCGAGCAGCTCGTCGATACGTCCCGGACCCGGACCAATATCGAGCCATTGCCTGATA
>CP070631.1:1498533-1504289 GCA_020356045.1 Candidatus Latescibacterota bacterium | reverse complement strand
CGAGATCAACGAGATGCTAACGATCTAACAACGACGCTCGGTTCGACAAAAACCCCCGCGATCCAACTGGACCGCGGGGGGTTTGTGGTCGGTCTCCAAACAAACGGTCAAATCGTGTTGCGGTCGAGGCGGCACTCGCGCTTCCAGCGTCCGCGGAAAAACCCACCACGGCATTCGTCGTGACGCCGCCACTCGCCTCCTACCACACCCTCGATTCGGCGGTCGCGGCCTATCCAGTGACCGGCAAACATGCCGGCACGTTCGTCCTCGATGGTGTCATAGGTCCCACGGAGAATTCCCATGAATTTTCCCGTGCGGCTGATCCATTTTCCAAAAAATACGTTTTTACCATCGCTGTTCACACCGTAGTGCCCTCTGACAAACCCGCGATGAAATCCTGCCTGGTCGACATATTTGCCAAAGAAATCGCCGCCCGGCCGGTCGGGATTGTTACGCCAAACACCTCGGAGAAACCCGTTGGCGCACGTGATCGGCGGTACGTACACGGCGTTGAACGCAACGGCATTTCCGTCATCGAGCGTGACGATCCGGTTCAAACCGGGAAGTTCCCGGAGCGAGAACGAGGTGCTGAACGGCTCGGTCTCGAAAGTGATTATAGTGTTCGACGAGTCCGGTTCGGCATCGGGATCACCGTCGCTCGTGCACGGAGCGATTCGCACCACGATCCCGTCGATACCCGGCAGCGTGTGCGATTCCCACGTCAAGAGCCCTGGGTCGGTCCGCGGGAGAATCCGGTCGTGCGGCTCGAAACGAATCACTCGTTTCAAAACTACGACACCAGGATCGACGGATAACCCGCCGGACCAGTCAGTCGCATCGGTGATGGTTGTGTCCCTGTGCAGGTTACCCCAGGTGACCATCAGATAGATTCGTCCTCTGAGGTTGCCCTCTCGGTCGCGTTCGCGGTCGGTGACCAGCGGGTGGTTCTCCATCGGATCCATGAATTCGTCGTCGTCGCCAAACTCATCGATCAGCGCCTGGTCACCAAAACCCGGCGACTCGTCCGCGAGGTTGTAGCCACCCATGTCGTCATTGAGATCAATGACTTGTTCGCGTGCGTAGAGTCCGTCATCGACTGCAGAGGGGTCTTCGGACTCGCTGCAGCCGGTCATCCAAACGAGTCCCGCGGAGACAAAAAGTGTGAGAAGAAAAACGGGTGTCCTCTTCATCGTGGCTCCTTTCTCACTCACATACCGGATCGAAAAATACCGTCGGTGTCCATTTACGTCTCTAGGGCAACAATGCAATCGAGATACCCCCAAAACCCGTCGGTGCGCAAAACCACACAAGGTATTTGATAAAAACAGTTTACAATCTTTAGCTAAAGTGTTGCTGTTGGGGTGTGGCCGCGTGTGGTGTCCCTGGAGGTGCACTTCGAGGTCCCAGGTGACCAATGGGGTACAAACCGTGCGGTGCCGAATCTGGAAGCGTTGACGGGCGGTAGCGCGTGGAGGCGGTCACTCGCCGGTACCCAGCGCCTGACGCGCGAGTTTGCGCGCGATCCGCGTGTGGTTGAGGGCGGCTCTCAAACGGCGGGCATTGAACTCGCGCCAGGCTGTTTCCTGTTCGGCCACCGCCTGTTCGAGCGTGTCCCGGGCGTTGCGGTCGGGTGTGTCGTCGAGGATGTCACGGATCCTGCGGATCTCGTTGTCGGTGACGACGAGCGCATCGCGCACCTCCGCCTCATCCGCGGATGGCCGATCGGATCCGATAGCGAGTTTTAGAACCTCCCGGGCTCTTAGGGTCAAGCGATGTGCATTACCATAATTGTTCTGATTGAGTTGACTGCGTGCCCGCGATTGAATATCCGCCGCCTCTTTTACCCGCCTTCCCATTTCGCGGGATTGACGGCTCCGGGCCATTTCGCGCGCGTCTTTGATCAGTTGGTCGGTAAGCCGCAGCGCTCGTTTGACATTTTGCGAGTTAGTACCGGGTCGCGCGTGCGCTGCCGCGCGTGTCGCTTGCCGCCGGACCTTGCGGGTGAGCTCGAGGGCTCGGTCGTACTCGCCTCGCTCAAAATGGCGTTTGGCGTCTTGTTGGATCTGGACGAGGTGATCGAAGGTCCGCTGCGCACGGGGTGGCGGTGGCGTTGGCACGTTTTGGCGGATGCGCTCGAGGAGCCGGTCTGTCCGTTTGATTTCGGCGGCAACGGCGTCGGCGCCGCCGGTTTCGCGGCCAAGGATTTCGAGCGCGCGGTTTGACAGTTTCTCAGACGAGTTGGCAAACTGAATCGCCGTATCAAACGAGTTGTTATCGAAGTTTTCGCGGGCACGGTCCAGTTGTGATTTGGCTTCCTCGAGTATGATTATTGCGGGTTCCGCATCGCGGCTTTTGGATTTGCGGGCGAGATCCGCCGCCAGATCAAACCGTTCACTAGCGCGCCGAAGCGCATCCGCCGCCCTGGCTTCAGTGCCGGACGCCGGGCGCAGTACTTCGTCTTCAGATTGCGCGGTGGTGGTTCCAGGTGCGAATACGAGCGCGATCGACAGCGTCACCATCGTCAGGAATATATGCGGCATTCTTGGTGTCATCGTGTTCGTCGCTGTTATGGGCGCGGCGTGCCTCGCCCCCCGGCGAAATTGTATTGCGCAAACGCTGTTCCAGACCTGTCAGTGGTTGGGAGGTGATCTGATAACGGTAAGCGGTGCAAAAGGATATTCCTGTGGTTTTTACGCTGCGTACGATTGAGTCGCATGCTTGGTGTTCCCACTGCTGCCCCCTCAGGTACACACTCGTGCCCCGGCGGGGTCACTCGTCGATACGGTAACGTTCGAGACGGCCGTAGAGTGCACGCCGCGTGATCCCCAGCAGCCGCGCCGCTTCGCTCTTGTTACCCGCGGCAAGTTTGAGGGCTTTCGTGATCAACTGTTTTTCCATGTCTTCCAGATTCAACGTGTCCGCTGCCTGTACCCCCGTGCCGCCCGCCGCGGCAGGGAACAACAAGATATCGTCACCGGTGATACGGCCCTTGGGACGAACGATCGCCGCACGATCGAGAACATTTTTGAGTTCCCGTACGTTACCCGGCCAGTCGTATAGAAACAGTTTTCTAAGGGCATCGTCCGAGAGTTCCTCGGGGTCTCTGTTTGCCAGTCGGAGAAGATGCCGACCGATGTCCCGGATGTCTTCGCGCCGTTCCCTGAGCGGTGTGAGAAACACGGGGAACACGTTGATCCGGTAATAGAGATCCTCGCGGAACCGGCCGTCTTTGATGTCGTCTTCCAGCGCTCGGTTGGTGGCCGTGACCAATCGGATATCGACATCGATTTCCTTTTCGCCGCCCAACGGTGTGATGCGCTGGCTCTCGAGGACACGAAGGAGTTTGGCCTGGAGCGACGTCGGTAGGTCACCGATCTCATCGAGGAAAAGGGTGCCACCGCTGGCAATCTGGAAATGCCCAAGCCTGCGTTTCGAAGCACCGGTAAATGCGCCTTTGTGATAACCAAACAGCTCGCTTTCGAGTAGCGTTTCGGGAATCGCCGCGCAGTTGATGGGAATAAACGGTCCCTGCGATCGGCTCGAGCTGTTGTGGATCGCCCGCGCAACCAGCTCTTTGCCGGTTCCGCTTTCCCCCCGGATAAGCACCGGTACATCGGAGCCGGCGAGATCGCCGATGATTTTTCGTATCTCTGTAGTGGCGGGGCTCGATCCGACCAGTTCGTTTTCACCGCCGCCGGTTATGAATGATTTGAGTTCGGTGTTCTCGGTGACAAGGCGGCGTTTCTCCTCGATGCGCGTTATGAGAAGCAGCAGCTCTTCGGTCTTGAACGGTTTGATGATGTAATCGTACGCACCGAGCTTCATCGTTTCGAGCGCAGTATCGACGGTAGCGTAAGCGGTCATCACAACGACATCGATACCACTGAACTCTTCCTTGATCGATTTGAGCAGGGTGATCCCGTCCATTTCATCCATGCGCAGATCGGTAAGGACGATGTCCGGCTGATTTGCGCGGATCGTCTCGAGCGCTCGACGCGCGCTGGTTATCCCACGGGCGTCATGTCCCGCGTCTTTTAGCTCGGCTTCGAGCAGCGTACAGATCTGGCGCTCGTCATCGACGATGATAATGTCGGCCATAGTGCTCCATCCGCGTTATGTGTGTCGCCGGCGGGGAAGCGATATCTTCACCTCGGTTCCATCGCCGGGTGTGCTTTGTATATCGAGATCGCCGCCATGTTCTTCGAGAATCCTGGCCACGATGCTTAGTCCCAGACCGCTACCGTGTTTTTTTGTCGTAAAGAAAGGCTTGATGACCTCCTTGAGATCCTTCTCGGGAATACCGTTGCCGTTGTCTTTGAATCTTGTCAGGGCGAGTTTGTCGGTGGTTTCGATCGATATCTTTATCGTTCCCGCATGATCCACCGCGTTACACGAGTTGATGAGAATGTTTAGAAATGCCTGTTGGACGCGTTTGTCGTCTGCCGGAACCACCACGTCTTCCTCGGGTACTTTTTGGATGATACGGATCCGTTTGTCATCGATCATGCCATCGAGGATCATCAGACAGCGCCGAATGGTTTTGTTGAGCGAGACGTCGGTAAACTCTATTTTTTTGTCGCCGGCAAAATTGAGATAGCCGGTGAGAATGCGGTCGAGCTGATCGACCTCTTCCGAGATATATGAGAACGTCTCGTCTTCGGGGTTGTAGATCCTCGAGAGACGCTCGGCCGATGTTTTGATGATGCTCAAGGGATTGCGGATCTCGTGCGCGATCCCCGCCACCATCCGGCCCATGGTGGCCAGATTCTCGCTCTGGATGACGGCGGTCTGGGCCTTGTCCAGTGAAAGCGTCTGCCTGTAAAAGAAGAACGCCAACACGATCACGGCCAGAATCGCGATGATATCGACGGTTATTATCAGTCCGCTCAGCTCCTGAAGCTCTTCAAAAAAGCCCGCGCCCGCCTCCACGCCAACGATGGCTGCAACATCACCGCTGTCGGAGAGTACAGGTGCGTAGGCACTCTTCATAAACACGTCGCCGGAACGGTAAAGCGCGGTATATGCGGGTAGTCCCGCGCGCGCCAGGGTGACAGCGCTGTAGTCGAGATCGATGAACGGATTCATTTCGCCGGGGCGAGAGAAATCGGCCAGATCGACGATGGTTCGCCCATCGGGCGCCAGCACAACGATGTTTGACAACAGGTTGTCGTTCCTTGCGTGGTGGAGCATCGTCAACTGAGATTCATCGATCGATCGATCGGTGTCGACCGCGGGAGGAAGATCGCCAACGGCCAGCGCGAGCGTTGTCGCGATGGCGCGGAGCCGCTCGCCAAGTTCGTTGTCCAACCGCGTTTTGGCGCGGCTGTAAAGAACCAAGGTCGAGATGAGGAGCACGGCCAGAAATGCCGCAAGAAATCCCGTGATCACGAAAAAACGTTTTTTTGACGAGAAAATCTTCATCACAAATTGATTGCTGATCCGGTGTGGGGCACGCCCGGCTCATTTTAACGTCATGGCGCGAACGGCCGCAAGACATGTTCCATCGGTTTGGCCCCGGGAGGGCTCCCAGGGCCCACGTCGTTGTATGGGGATGGGTGAGAGGGATCTGTGTAGAGCTAATCGATCTGGGTGTTAAAAATTGGGAGCCATCGTGCCCACTTGGGGTTGCTCTTGATGTGATTCAAGAGCCCAATCTGGAATCCGCTCACTTCGTACGCGTAGTTGAAAATACCGAGGGTCACACCACGCTGCTCTCCGCGGATGTGGTTGAACGCACTGACCGAGAAACCGGCCAT
>CP070631.1:1491420-1498433 GCA_020356045.1 Candidatus Latescibacterota bacterium | reverse complement strand
CGTGTCACGTTTGTCGGTCTCCTCTCGGTGGATCCCAGGGGCGGCGGCGCATGTGTGGACGTCCCGTCTAATATCCGGTGGGAGCTGCCACAAACCGGCAGTCTAGCGAGAATCGCTGCCGAAGGTGCCGGGCAAGCGATTTGACACCGACCGTTTCTGTAGCGTAGTGACCCGCATAAAACACGTTTATCCGCGCCTCCTTCGCGAGATGATAGGCCGTATGGGATGTCTCACCGGTTACAAACGCCTGACATCCCCGGTCGCGCGCCTCCGCAGCAAAGTTCGCCGCTCCTCCCGAGACAATTCCAACTTGCTTTATTTTCGCCGGGCCGAACCCCAGTGTATCGATCTTGGTGTTGAGTTTCTTTTCGATCAATCTCGCGAGCCCACCTCGCGAAATGGCGTGTTCGAGGTGGGCAAGGTACCCGATCTTGACGCCGTGATAATTGGCGAATCGATCGCCGAGCGTCAGTCCGAGCAACCTTGCCATCTCCGCGTTGTTGCCGACCTCTTCATGGCAGTCGAGAGGGAGATGTGCTGCGTATAAGGACATATTGTGCGCCATAAGCAGGGCGATTCGGTCGCGCATGACACCGGTGATCAGCTCGTTGTTGCTCCAGAAAAGTCCATGATGGACGATGAGAATGTCTGCCCCCCGGCGTGCTGCGGCCCGGATTGTTTTTAGACAGGCGTCGACGGCAAACGCTGCGCACGAGATACGCCCCGTGCCCTCTACCTGAAGGCCGTTCAACGACTTATCCGGAATGTCAGAAATCTTCAAATACTCGTCCAAGTAACGGACTAATGTCTGCCGATTCATATTGATTGGCCCCCTGCGCGCGGGAATTCTCGTGACGTCAAAGTTGATCCCAAGCCTACTCCATTATTGCACTTCCGTTCAAGGATTTGGCGCGGAGACCGAGGCGAGCGATGCCGCCGGCGGGCAAAGTGGGGTGTCCAGCGAGCCGGCAGTCTGCGACGAATCTGCGCGGCGTGCTGTGACGGCCAATCAATGGAGTTTTTCGTAGTCGCGGAGCCGGGCATAAAGCGTCGGCTTGGAAATGCCGAGCATCCCTGCGGCCTTGTTCTTCCCAGCGACGTGCTCCACCATCTTTTTGGCCAGCAGTGCCTCGAGCAGGGGAAACAACGGATTGGCCTCCGAGTAGCCGCCGAGCTTGATGATCTCATCAATGAGCTCATCGAGTCGGCGTTGCGACTGACGGCTGGTCCCCATCACCTCTTTCAAAAAGTCCTCGGGAAGCGAGCTGGGTGTGATCACGTTGTCGTCTGAGAGCACGATGACGCGTTCGAGCACGTTTTGGAGCTCCCTGACGTTACCGCGCCAAGGAGCCTTCTGAAAGAGCTGAATCGTCTCAGGCGAAAGCGTTTTCAAGGCTACACCCTTTTCCGAACAGCTTCGTTTCAAATAGTCCAGGGCGATGGCGAGCATATCCTCCTTGCGCTCACGTAGAGGTGGGAGGTCGATCAAGATGACTTTTAACCGGTAGTAGAGGTCTTCTCGGAATCGCCCCTCACGGCATAACACCTCGAGATCTTCGTTGCTTGCCGCGATGATCCGCACGTCGGCGGTCAGATTTTGCGTTCCGCCGAGTCTAATGAAGCTCTTGCTTTCGAGAAAATGCAGTAGCTTCGCCTGTATTTCCGCAGGGATGACATTGATATCGTCGAGAAACACCGTACCCCCGTCGGCGACTTCGCACAGTCCAAGTTTTCTTTGTACGGCCCCGGTAAACGCCCCGCGTTCGTGGCCAAACAACTCGCTTTCGAGCAGGTTAAAGGGAATCTGCGCGCAGTGGATTTCCTGGAATGGACGTGCGCTCCGCGGGCTGTTGTAGTGGATTGCCCTCGCAAGCGCCGACTTGCCCGTGCCGCTCTCACCGAGGATCAGAATCCCCGAATCCGCATCGCGCACCCGTTCGAGTGTTTGAAAAATCTTTTTCATCGACTCGCTCTTGCCTATGAGAGTTTCGAACCGGTGGCGGTTGTCGTCGTGGCTCTGCGGACGCTCCTCTCGTGTATCGAGTATTTCATCTTTGAGAAATCCCTTGTTCAGATGAAGCATCAGCATCAGATTGCCCGCAATCTGCCGGCCGAGCGAGGTAAAAAAGTTGACGTCATCTTTTGACAGCGGTAGACGGTCCGCGTCGAAATAAAGCAGCAGACACCCAATATCATCGCCCATCGCCTGCAAGGGAACGCAAACAAATGCTGATCCGCGTGGAATGTCGAGCGACGGCAGTAGATCTGCAACTACTGGTGAGCTGCTGTCGATCAGCCCTCCGACGAGCAGTGCCTCCCGGCACAGTGTGTTTAGATTGCGGTCCGCCGGTGATCGCCGGACTCCCCTGCTGTCCGTCAGTGTGAAACGCCCGCGGTCGGTCCGCAGCGCAAAAGACAGGTCCCTCGGTTCAACGATTTCCCGAATGATGTCCGTGATCCGCCCAAAAAACTCGTGGCTGTCCGTAGCGTAGTCGGCAAGAGCACTCAGATCGTAGAACGCCATCAAGAGCTTCTGGGATTCTTCTCCGACGATCTCGCGCCGGGTGGCGTGTGTTCGTAGCTCACGTCGGAGCTTGACGTACTCGTCGGGCAACTCCCGCCCGATGTCGGCGCGGACGAAATCGTGCGCGCGATCCAAATGATGATGAGCCTCGAATGTGTTGCCCGTTTGGTTGTGTACCAGACCGATCTTTGAAAAGGTCCTTGCCGCGGAGCGATACTTCGAGAGCGCAGTATATTGACTGGCCGCCCTTTCGTAATGTCTCAACGCATCCGTGTGACGATCCTGCTCGAATTCGAGATCGCCTAGGATGTCCTCGATTTCGGCGTTCTCATAACGAGAGCCGATCCGCTGGGCGAGCTCAAACGCCTTGTCGGCGAAAGACCTCGCGTCGTCGTATTTTTTGTTTTTGAGTGAGATCGATGACAATCGGCGAAGCGCGCCCATCTCTTCGTTTATCGCCTCCATTTTGCGGGCTATGCGAAGGGACTCCAGGTAGTGTTTTTCGGCAGTCGCCAAATCGTCAGCTTCCAATGCAATATCACCAAGCGTGATGTAGTTGTCGGGGATGAGCTGTGCGTGGGCGTCGTCGAGCTGTTCGCAGACGGCCAGGCTCTCGTGACACCGAGCTTCCGCTTCCTTAAAATTCCTCATGTCGACATAAAGAAGCGCAAGGTTGAGATAGCCGGCTGCGATACCCGCCTGGTTGTTTTGACGCCGTTTGAGGTCGAGACTCCTGTTGTAGTGCTCGAGCGCCTTCTCGTAGTCGCCTTTGCTCTGGTACGCCAACGCCAGGTTGTTGAAACTCGCCGCCATGGCGTTCTCGTCTTTGGCCAACTCCCGCAGGTGGGCGCTCTGTTCGTAATACGAGATGGCTTCGTCGTATCGGCTGCTGTTGTAGTGGACAACCCCCATCAGATTGAGCGCCTGCGCGACGATCAACGGGTACTGATTGGGGTTGAGCGTGTTGAGACTCAGACGGCACGATTCCATCGATCCGTCATAATCGCCAAGACGGTATTGGAGCCAGCCGATGTCGTTGAGCAGCCGCGCCTGGTCCGGAATGGATAATGCCGACTGGAGTTCGTACTTGACCATATCGAGAAGCTCCAGGGCCCTTTTGAACTCGCCCTTCATTTCCCAACGCTCGGCCAACAATCTTAGCGATTCGCTGAGCAACGCGGCGCTTTTCAATTTTTTGTCTGGCTCCGCATTCTCCATGAGATTCTCGCATCGGATCAGCAGTTTTTCGGCGTCGGCGGCCTTGTTGTTCTCCAACATGTCGAGGGCCAGCTCGTGGTATGCCATCACGCGGTCGGCAAACGGCAAGCTCTCGATCAAGTCGCCGTCGAGGAGCTCGCGGTAGAGCGACAGAACAAACGGATCCCGCGACGCGCCCTTGGTTTCCTTCAAATAATTGACGAAATGTCTCGCCGCGAGTTCTTTCTCACCAGCGCGAAGACAGTGAAAAAGCAGAAAGTATGCTGGAAACCCGCCGGACTGCTCAGCGGCGAGAGCGACAGCGCGGTGGAGGGTACGGCGGCGAGACGCCTCGAGCGATTCGTATATCGATCGCCGCAGACCGGCGCTGCCGATGGCGAAATAAACAGACACTCCCCCTTTTGGAGAAACCTGCCGATAAACCTGTTCAAGGATTCCTAGAGCAGCCAAATGACCTGCCGCCGGTATCACGCCGTTATCCGGTTCCGGAAAAACCGAAAGCACGACATTCAAGGGGAGCGAAAATCGTGCTGCCGCGAGAAATTCAAGGAGCTGTCTCTCGTCGGGTCTCAAGTGATCGAGCAATTCCCGTGGACCTGCAGCGGTTTTCTTTGACCGTTTCCGCGCCTTTCTTTTTTTCTTCTCTGCTCTGCTCTCATCCTCCAGGTTCTCGATGAGTTCATCGATGAGAGCCTCGACGCCGCCGTTTGGCGCTTTGTCGAGCAGCATGCCCCAAAAGGCGTCGCCTCTGCGTTTTTCCAGCTCTCCGAGAAACATGTCGGTATCGCGAGAGGCCCCGTGAGGACGCGTGGACAAGATGATGGTATCCTTGGGGAACGTGCTTGATTCGATCATCCCAGTTGACAGATCCGAACACGTGAGAGTTTTGCCGTCGATATCGTCGACCATCCACACCACATGCGCACTACCCTTTGCCCGTGAATCTCCTCGGGTGGATCTTTTGGGACGCGCGCTAGATTTTGAAAACAAATCCCATTCATCCAGAACCCGCACATCGTACCGCTCCGAGCGGCCGAGGATTCTGGTGGCCGCTCTAAGCACCGACGTCTTGCCGGTTTGCGATTCGCCGCGGACAACGGCTACGGACCCCCCGGCGGAGACGGCTGCAACCAGCTGATTTGCCGCCTCTTCCGCTTGCGGGTCGGCACCACTAACGGGCAGCGCGCCGGTTTCTTTGCCAAGCCGTTTTCCCAGGACTGCATGCGAGAGATCGTCGAATGTCGTGGTGATCCCACGCGAAATGTCTTTTTTTGCTTTCACCAGGCGTTTTGTGAACGACGATGCCGGTCGCAATTCTCCCTCGAACCACGTATCCAACAACCTGCCAAAAAGCCGTGTGTGCCAGACGCCGATGTCGAAATCGTAAGGATGTGCCGATGACTGCAAGCGTGCGCCAGTAATCTCGTCCGAGACGGGGAGCGCATAGGCACTGGGCAACAACACGAAATTACCGTTGGCATCTCGCCCCAACGACTCGGTAAAAAGGTCTGTCGCAAAAAACCGATGGTTTTCAAAGCAGGCCAGCGTCTTCAGCAGCGTGCCCACCAAGGTCCGCAAGTTCCGATCGCTGAGGCGCGTCGGATCCACCTGCTCGTAACCACCGGTGAGAAGGGTGACGCGATCCGCTTCGATCTCGGTAGAGAGCACTTCCGGACAGCGGGGTGCCGATATCGATGCGGCCAATCGGCAGCGGTAAGCAACGACGTTTTGTATCGGGTGCGGGAGCCCGCGTGACTTGAATTGGAACAGCAAATATCGTTTCTCGTTTAGCGGGTCCAATAGGGTCGAGATCCGCCACCTTCCGACTCTGACGTCACCATCCGTCTTCTCGAGGTTTCTGTGAAAATTGTGGACAGGATGAAGAACCATCGCGATCCTCCCAAGTTGTCCCGTTGTGGACAGAATTGCAGCGCCCAAAGACGCCAGGTAAAGAATCTTAACGAGTAAAAATATTTTACACCAAATTGGTGCGTGGATCAAGGGGGGAACTTATATAGATTAAGCAATTTATTTTAAATGAGTTACGCCTGCTATGGGAAATAAAGGATGCGGCCGCAGTTCTCACAACTTAGAAGCGAGTTTTTGGTTTTGAGCGAGGGGTACGATGTGGGGAGGGTGACAAAACATCCGAAACAGAGGTTGCCGGTGACCGGCACGACCGCACGACCATATGATTTGGCCAGACGCTCGTATCGGTTGAGCAGCTGTGGTTTGATGCGCTTGGCCAGGTTTACCCTGGCCTCTTGCAGCTCGGCGATGCCGTCCAGCTTGAACCCCATCTGCTTCATCTCGGACGACATGTCCGTGTCCCTGGCCTCTTTAATCATCAAATCGAGGTCTTGGAGTGCGACGAGCAGCTTGATCTGTTCTTCTATCTCGGGCATCAAAACATCCTACGCCGACGCCAGCGTGTCCTGGAGTTCGGCAAAGTTTGTGACTTCCATGAGCTTTTTGCGGAGCGCTGCCGACTTGATCAGTTCTACGAGATGACCGAGAACCTGCAAGTAGAGATTGTCCTTGTCCTGGGGCGGAGCAATGATCAAAAAGAAAAAATGCGTTGGTTTTTTGTCCAACGCATCAAAGTCGACTCCTCCCACTGATCTGGCGAACAACACGCTGAGTTCCTGGATAGCAAGCGACCGGCCGTGTGGGAACGCAACACCTTTGCCAATCGCCGTACTGCCCAGACTCTCGCGGTTCATCAACATCTCGAGCAAAAGGTCTTTATCTTTGAAATCGAGTTTCTGGCTTAGGCACTCGACCATTTCGGACATGACGCCACGCTTGTCCGTCGCCTTGAGATCGAAGATACAGAGAGATTCCTGGAAGAATTCTGCGAGTTCTTGTGGTTTCATAATCGCATGCGCCTGCCGAGGATACACCTTGGAACCTAACAGAAACTCTAAAGATTCTCAATATTAAATCTTCCAAAAGAGGCGAGATTTATTGTTAAAATCGATTCGCCCATGAAAAAACACGTTGAAGGCCTAGTCGTCCGGGTTACCGGCAAGGAGATCTGGGTGCAGATCGGTGGCGATCGGGTGCCTTGTCATCTCAGAGGGCGTTTCCGACGCAAACGAGCCGAGTTTCAGGTCACCGCCGGCGACCGAGTCGCGGTGGCTCCGCCCGCGTCCACGGGGGCTGCCGGAACCATCGAAGAGGTGCTCCCGCGGAGGTCGTGGCTGTCGCGATATACGGGACGCCGCGACGCCGCCGAACGGGTCATCGTCAGCAATATCGATGTGCTGTT
>CP070631.1:1489617-1491320 GCA_020356045.1 Candidatus Latescibacterota bacterium | reverse complement strand
TCAGGAACCGAGTTCCTGTACACGCGTTCAGCTTTGACCAGCTCGTCGAGTATCGGTTCGGCATCGGGGAAATCACCGCTGTGCGTGTGGATATAGTTCTTGAGCGTGTTGAGATCGCCGCGATCGAACTGAACCAGACTTCCCCGCGCGATTCCCTGTGGGATGAGTTTGAAATCTCCCGGACTCATGGGAAGAAAAGGAAGAAGCGCCAGCCCGGCACGGAAATCCACGGCCGTCAGACCTTCGGCGGGTGAGGCGTCGGTGTCGTTTCGTTTGAGACAGTTGGGCTGGCTTTTCCATGTCGACCACTCGTATTGACGGGCGAACTCGTTCCCACCCATATCGTGAAGCAACTGGACAAATTCGTGCATAAACGTGTGTTTGGTGCGGAATTCGGGTGAGCCGAGCTGTGACTCATCTACGGTTTTGCCCCGTACCCATCGGCGAAGCAAATCAACACGATCGTCGACCTCGAGCCACCAGGTTCGCCCATCGACCCATTCGCTCAGCTCACCGCAGCTTCCCAGACGGTCGTCGATAAATGTCGCGTGGATGTCCACTACAACGCGATCGTCACCAAAGCGCGCCTGTGCGCCCCGGCGAATCAGCGTTTGCCACAGTGCGCCCGCCCTCGCCGCCGCGGGGTTGACCTGGAGTTGGAAAGGTCCCTGGAACCCGAGCCAGTAAAGAATATTTCGAAAGAACCGCGAGAACCGCGATGGTGGGATGAGGATCTTCATAGCGTACATCCCGCCGACTTCGAGTCCGGGCACGGCCGTGGGGCCGGCGTCGGACTGGATATCCAAAACCTTGACGCGGTAAACCTGGCCAGCGAACCCGCCACCTACAAATTTGTCCACTACCAGATGGACGCTCGCCGTTCTCGCGTTGGGCACACCGGTCACCTCATACGTCAGCTCGGTCCCGGTCTCATAGTGGTCGAGCCGCACGGGTCTGTGAAGCCTCGTGCCAAGCAGCTTCTCTTCGAGCTGCGATTGGATGTCCACTGAGTAATCGATATCCATGCTAATAGGGCGGCGTCCGGTAAGTTTGTTCAAAAGTCGCTTTTTTTGTTGGACTTGCAAGAATCGCGTCAATCTACCACCGATATGAGTCACCTGTCAAACAGAGGTGGGAACCGTCGTGGGCGTCGCCCCGACGCACGCGCCTTTATCGGTCCGTATCCGAGGCCGTAACACCCGGGAAATCTCCGGATGCGGATCGCTGACGCAGATAGGTTTTGATATAGAGAACCGATTTGTACATCGCGGTGATCGCGGAAAGGAGACAGCCGTGGAATCCGGCGCGCCAGCACCCCTTGGCGACGTAATAATTGAAAAAGACGCCGATCGGTCCCAGGACGGCATCATAGAGATGGATTTTCCGCCGGTTCGCGCGGTCACGGGATTCAAGGGTCGTGTAGCGGTTGAGCCGTGCAATGCTTTCAGTGATCGTGGGGTGGGCGTAATGATTGAGCCGATGGGTCAGCTCACCGACAGTCCCGTCGATGATTTCGCCTTCATGAACTGCTTGATCGGTTATCGACACTTTGTCCTTTTTGTACAGGCGTGTTTCCACATCGTCCGCCCAGGGTCCGATGGTAATCCACTTTCCCAAAAATTGGTTTCGCCGCCGGAGCCGATAGCCGTCGAAGGCAACAGTTTTTTCGATCGTCTCCCTAATCTCGCGCGCGAGAGCCATGG
>CP070631.1:1486761-1489517 GCA_020356045.1 Candidatus Latescibacterota bacterium | reverse complement strand
GATGGACCAAATGAAAGTCATCGCTGACCTTAGCGTGATCCCCATTGGCGTGGGAGTATCGCTCTCGAAATACGTGGCCGCCTGCGAGAAAGTGCTCAACGAAGCGGAACTCGATATCAAGCTCCACGCCTACGGCACTAATATAGAGGGCGACTGGGATGCTGTATTTGCCGCCATCAAACGCTGCCACGAGGTGCTCCACGAAATGGGCGCGCCCCGCGTGTCATGCGTCATAAAAGCCGGCACCCGCACGGATCGTAAGCAGACCATGGATGATAAAATAGAAAGTGTGAAAAAGAAGCTGTAGAGGTAGCGGCCGGTTGCTTCTAGGACGAGCTCCGCTTGCGCATCCGAAGATCGACCCACCGAAGCACAACAAGAACCAGAAGCGCTGCGACTGAGAATTGAACCAGCCTCAAGAAAAAGTGATCGATCACCTCGGTGAGCGGCCTCCTTGATTCGGTCATCGTCGCCTGCATCAACTCGGAAATCTCCGACATAACGTCCACGCGCTCTTTGTGAAGCGCGTCGAGCACGGCGATTCGTTCATCGGTCGCACCGTCCATAATCGTCATCCGCTCTTTCTCGAGCAACTCGGTCAGCCGCGCGATTCGGATATCGAGTTCTTTAAAAAGCGCGACCCGTTCCTGTTCGATGATCCCCGGAAAATCTACAAACACGTCTCTCACATCCTGAACCGACTGCTCAACCGAAGACACATCGTCTTTGAACTGTGTCACATCCTGGCGATCGGATATTTCTGCAAAAAGCAATTCTGCCTGCCATTGCGCCAGCCTCGGAATGTGCGCGCCGTAGATCCGCATCCGTTCGGATAGATCGCTCAACGACTCCTCAAAACTCGCGATTGCGGCAAATCCCCCTTTCCCCTCTTCCGCCGTGTATGCTGCCCAGTGCGCAATCGTCGATTCGCGTGTAAACGTCGGACTCGTGATGGGGTACTTCTCGACCCACCCGGCGATAAACTCGATGCCATCGGTCATGTCATCCCGCGCCGCCAGCATTCCGATCGCGATGACGTCGGTCTCGAGCTGCTTTGACGCCTCGATTGCGATCGGCTGCCACTCACCAAACAAATCCTTCCCAGCGCCTTCAGAAAGATACTGCGTCATTTGTGCGCAGAGTGCGTACGAGTCGATCAGCGCCCCAAACGGGTCGATCTGAAATGCAGCTTTGTGCATTTCAGGAATCACATTGATTTTCCAAATGAGCGCGTTTCGCTCGACGGCGGGATCGTCCGATTGCAGGATGATCTCGTCCGCCGCCATTTCCACCCCACCGGCAAAATGATCGGCAAATGCATATGTTCGCACCCTGAGTTCGCGTGCAGAAATATCGAGATCACCCACTTCGGTCATTAGCGCAGTTTGTTTCGCCGGCTTGGAACAACCGATCGCGGCGACCGCAATGACCGACCACGTGAACAGGATCTTGCACTGTTTATTCATGTTGTTAATTATAACACGCCCATCACACCAAAAAAAACGCACAAAAATAGCCCTCGAACACGATTTGGGTTGACAAGATTTCGCGGACTTTTGCCATGTGAATTTCCACAACCTGATTTGCACCGTCATCCGCGCACAGCACCCGCATATCGTAATCAAAAACATTCGGAATCGTTTCAAATCAAAATCCCCACAATTCGTCAAATTACGACAGATACGAGAGCAAAAAAGACCCCATGTTATAATAAGAAAAACAGCGATCCTCCCCGCTGTCATCGTTCGAACCTCGATTTCACATCGAGGATCGATATCGAGAAATCACGACCAAAAGGAGGTTCGCCATGCCTCGCCTCTCCGTTTCTGGACTCTCCGATCGGAAGCTGCTCTCTACTGTAAATAAGCTGGTCAAAACCGAGCGATTGACCACGCTCGAGATCCTTCTCCATTTGAACGAAGTCGAAAAACGGGAGCTTTGCCTCAAACGTGGATACGGCTCAATGTTTGAGTACTGCGTGAATCACCTTGAGTATTCGCGGTCGGCAGCCGGCCGCCGAATCCAGACGGCGCGGTGCATCAAGCGATTTCCCGAACTCCGTGCGGCGCTCCGGAACAACGCGATGAACCTGACCACCGTGGGGCTCATCGCTCCCGTGATAACAGAGGCCAACAAAAAAACCCTGCTCATACGCGTCCAGGGCAAGCCTCAGGATAAAGTCGAAGCCATCGTGGCGGGTTACCGGCCGCCGGTGGCGTTCCGCGATAGGGTCAAACCTGTGCGCGTCGCCGTGCCGACGAAATCGAATGACCACTCACCCACGTGGCTGGATCTCGGATCGATTCAGTCCCGCTCCGGGATTCCCGTCAAGACGAGCGAATCCACCCAGCATATCACTTCCGAACGTTCTACTCCCGGTGACTCCCCCCACCAAACACGCCAGAATCACTACACGATCAAGAAGCAGTTGTTAATTCAGTTCCTGGCCAATGAAGAGTTCATGGCTAAATACCGGAAAGCACGCTCGTTGCTCTCCAATAAATTGAAGGATGCGTCGTTTGAAAATGTTTTCGAGGCAGTACTGGACGAATTCATTGACCGGCACTGCCCAGTTAAGAAAAACGAGAGGCGGGCGAAGCGACGTGAATCCGCTACGAAACCGTCCCGCTCCGGGACTCGCTCTCTCGAAATTAAAGAACAGCCAAACCGCCAGTTAGCTAAAACAAAGTCCCGCGGCGGGACTGATATTATGTTAACTAGCCGCATTCGCAACAGACCTCGCGGCAGACGACGTG
>CP070631.1:1468163-1486661 GCA_020356045.1 Candidatus Latescibacterota bacterium | reverse complement strand
TTTTCCAGTATCTTGTCCCCGCGGCTGGTATGCCGCACTTCGGGGTGAAATTGCACTCCGTAATGTTTCTGCGATGGAAAGCTGAACGCTGCCACGGGGCAGTCGTCGGAGGCCGCAGTTATGGACATTCCTTTGGGGATGTCGTGGATCTTGTCCCCGTGACTCATCCACACGTTCAGCTCGTCTGGGATACCGTCGAACAGCCCTTCGGCTGATCGAATCTGTATTGTGGTGTGCCCGTATTCACCCACGGGCGATGGCTCGACCACTGCTCCCGCGCGCTGTGCGATCAGCTGCATCCCATAACAAATACCGAGAACGGGTATCTCACACCGGTCGAACCAATCGGGCAGAACGGGAGCGTCGGCCCCGAACACGCTTGATGGACCACCGGAAAGAACCAGCCCCCTGGGGTTTGACTCGAACACCTCGGTTTCCGGCGTCGTCGGTGTGAAGATCTGAGAATACACTCTCATGCCGCGGATTCGCCGTGCGATGAGCTGTGTGTACTGCGATCCGTAATCCAGAATAACGATGCCGTGTTCGACCATGGCTTTTGCTCACGTATGGGATTATCAAATATGCCGGAAGTGGCGGCGCCCGGTAAACATCATCGCAACGTTCGCCGCGTCCGCCGCCTCGATCACCTCTTTGTCGCGGATCGAGCCGCCCGGCTGAATGACCGCGGTGATACCCGATTCGGCGAGCGTTTTGACGCCATCGGCAAAGGGGAAAAAGGCGTCCGAGGCTGCAACTTTGCCAAGCAGCGACATTCCGGCGTCGTAGGCCTTACGCGTGGCGATCTGCGAAGAGTCGACCCGGCTCATCTGGCCGGCGCCAATTCCCACCGTACCCTCCGCATCCGCGATCACGATGGCGTTGGATTTGACATGTTTGGCCACCCGCCAGCCCATAGCGCAGGCCTTCATCTCGTCGTCCGTCGGTGCCCGTTTCGTAACGACTTCCGGTGCGTCGAGCTCTGGAAATCCGGAATCAACCGCCTGCACCAGGCCGATTCTCTCGAGGATCACCGTCGAGAAACCTGCGTTGGGCGTGTCCCAATACAAATCGGGAATCGTAAGGACCCTGAGATTCTTCTTTTTCTTGAATGCACCGAGTGCACCGGCCGAATACGATCGGGCGAGAATCACCTCGAGAAATAACTGGTTCATTTCAGCGGCGAGCTCGTCGCCCACCTCGCCGTTGACACCAACAATCCCGCCAAACGCGCTTACACGATCGGTCGCCAATGCGCGTCGAAACGCCGACAGCTCGTCCCCACACCAGCCGACTCCACAGGGATTGGTGTGCTTGAGAATAGACACGCTTCGCTTTCCCATATCCCTTGCCAGAGAAAAAGCACCCACGAGATCCAAGTAGTTATTGTATGAAAGCTCCTTGCCCTGATGCTGATCGAACGACACCAATGCTGAATCATCGACCGTCCGGTAGACAGCCGCGGCCTGATGAGGATTTTCCCCGTATCGAAGCGAGGACACCCTGTCCATGGTGATCGTCACCCGATCCGGCAACTCGGTATCGGGAACCATGCCCCTGAAGAACGATTCGATCGCCGCATCATACGAACTCGTCACCCCAAACGCTTCTTTGGCCAGACGGCGGCGCGTATCCAGAGAAATGCCACCAGACGCCTTCAGATCGGCAATTGCATCGCCGTATTGCGCTGGATCCGTGAGTACCGCCACACTGCCATAGTTTTTCGCCGCCGCACGGATCAGCGTGATACCGCCGATGTCAATGAACTCACAAAGCTCGGCTTCGTTCAGCTTGCCGCTGGCGAGCTTTTCCCTGAACGGGTAAAGGTTTACCACGACGATATCGATCGGGAGAATCTCCCGTTCGAGCAGCTGAGACAAGTGATCGGAGTCGGCGCGGTCAGCGAGTATTCCAGCGTGAATCTTAGGGTGCAAGGTCTTTACCCGCCCGCCCAAGAGCTCCTCACTCCCCGTATATTGCGCGATCTCTATGGATTCGATACCGTTGTCAGCAAGGTGCTTTTTTGTGCCCGACGATGACAGAATCTTGCACCCGATACCCACAAGCGATTGGGCTAACGGAACGAGATTGGTTTTATCGGTCACGCTCATCAGGGCTGTTTTTGGCGGATTCTCTTTCACAGGTACTGCTCCAGGTTAATGTTTGGGAACAACTGCCGGCAGGCCTCGCGATAACGCTCGAACGTCTTTTGCACAACATCATCCGGCAGCTCCGGTGGGGGCGGGTTGTGATCCCATTCGATGCTATCCAGATAATCTCTCACAAACTGCTTGTCAAAGCTCTGTTGAGATCGACCGGGCTCGTACAAATCCGCCGGCCAGAATCGCGAAGAGTCCGGTGACAGCAGCTCATCAATGAGGATGATCTCACCGCCGATCTCTCCAAATTCGAATTTGGTATCAGCGAGAATGATACCGCACTTCCGCGCATGTTCGTGCGCGCGGTTATATATCTCGATACTGAGATCACGAAGTTTTTCAGCGATGTCTCCAGGCACGATCGATTTCATCTGTTCGAACGAAATGTTTTCGTCGTGTCCGGTATCCGCCTTCGTCGCCGGAGTGAAAATCGGTTCGTCGAGTTTGGACGCTTCGACCAATCCGCCCGGGAGTTCGATTCCACACACTGCCCCTGAGCGTTGGTATTCTTTCCAACCGGACCCCACGAGATAGCCGCGCACGACACATTCGACGTCGTACCGGTTTGCCTTTTTGACCAGCATGCTGCGTCCCGCCAGCTCTTGCCGGTCCTTGAACGGCGCCGGATAAGCACCGACATCGGCGGTGACAAAGTGTGTCGCCACGGTTCCTTCGAACAAATCATACCAACCCAGGGTCATTTGGTTGAGCACCACACCTTTCCCGGGGATTGGATTTGGAAGAATAACATCGTAGGCGCTAATCCGGTCGGTTGCGACGATCAGTAACTGCGATCCCAAGTCGAACACATCCCTGACCTTGCCCGTCGTATCGGGTGTCAGCCCGTGATCCTTTGTATTCATCAACACATTGCTCATGTCGTCTTACTCCCATGTTCATTGATCTTGACCCTCCGGCCCTCGGGGTGTAACCGTCCCTCCGCAAACAGTCTTACTGCACGAATGTAGGTGCGATGCTCCTCCGGATGGATCCTTTCGAGCAGCGAGTCTTCCGTGTCGTCATCCTCGATCGGCACAGGTGTTTGCAGGATGATCGCACCGCCATCGATCGACCGGTCCACAAAATGAACGGTGCAGCCTGTGATCTTTACACCATATTCCAATGCTTGTCGTGCCGCATGTAGCCCTTTGAAGCTTGGAAGCAACGACGGGTGGATATTCATGATCCGGTTTTCGAATATGTCCAGAAGTGCTGTCTTGAGAATCCGCATAAAGCCAGCCAAAACGATGAGATCGACATTGTGGCCAACGCAAATATCGGCCATCTCCTCTTCGGCCTCGGCGGGCAGCCGGCCTTTCTTGGCGGTGACCGGCACCACGTATGCGGGTATCTCAAGTGATTTGGCGATCTCGAGCGCGGGCGCCTCCGGGTTGTCCGTGATCAGACAAGCGACCCGCGCAGGAAAATCGTCACGGCGGCACGCCTCCGCGATCGCCCGGAAGTTCGTTCCGGTTCCGGACGCAAAGACACCCAAATTGCACAATTTTTCCACCACAGTTCCCTCCGTTATTCTATGAGTGCCGATACTATAGCACCTGCCAGATTCGCCTGCATCAAAAAACTAGTGACACATAAATGCTATTAAGAGAAGCACTACGCCCACTGACCGGGCCCACCTCCCACCGTTCGCATGGAACAGCAAACCGAGACCACCGTAGTACAAATAGATATCGGGTGCGGGCAGATTGACACGGTCCGGTGAGACGCTACCCGCCCACTCGACCGACTTACCAAACCACACCACGAACCATCCTAGGCCATCGAATCCGATACTCGCCGCGGGTTGACAAATCCACGATAACCCGGCGCACACCGCTGTCGCCGTGAGTATGGCCGCCACGGGTAAAACAAAGATCATCGTGGCCAATGGCGACAGTAGACTGACGCCTTCAAAATAATGGAGTATCAAGGGCGTGACGAACAACTGTGCCGACAGACTTACCAACAATGACGACCGCACAGCCAACCACAACCGCCGGGCCCAACTGTAGTCACCAGGCGAGGGTTTGAGCAACACGACGCACCGGAGCACCCCGTACGTGGCAAGAAACGACAATTGAAAGCTCAACGAGAACATCGAAAGGGGCATGATAATCAGAAGCAGAAGAAGGGCGTTCCCCAATGCCGACACGGGCCGCAGTGGCCGATGGACCGCAGAGGCCACGATGAGAAGCAACGCCATCACCAGCGCCCGAACCAACGACACGATGAACCCGACGATGCCAACGTACGTCACCAGAACCACGATCAACAGAAGTGGATTTCTGCGACCGGTCAAGCGTGCTGCCAACAGGAATCCAGCCGCCACGAACCCGAGGTGGAGCCCGCTCAACGCCAAGAGGTGTGACAATCCCAGATCTGCAAAGATCCCCGGCGCTTTGCGATTGAGAAACCCTCTTTCTCCAATCAACAAAGCTGCCGGCACTCCCGAGCGTGCTCCCAGCCCTCTGACCACATCGCATCGAACTCGCTCGTGTATCGGCCAGAAGACCCGACGAGTCAGCACGTACCCCGACTCGCCAGCGAGATGTACGACACCGCCACCGGCGGCACGGATCTCCCCGGCGAGCGCCCTACCTTTGAGATACCGCCCGTACGATGCCCGGCGGTTCTCTTTTGCGTAATACGCGTGACCGTCCACACGCAGACTGTCACCGTACCCGACGACGTACTCTTTGCTTTTGACAAGTATGCGTATTGGCACCTGGCGCGCGTCGCCCACACGAGTTTCGAACTCGAACGCCATCCCCCCATAGCGGTATTGTGGGTAGCTCGCCACCCAGCCGTCCAAGCACAGCTTTCCGTCTCCGGCGGCGGCAGCGCGGTCAAACGCAGCCGTCTTCCCCGCGTGAGACAACACGGCAGCATATCCATACAGATACGACCCCGCGGCAAGCACCGCCAAGACCCCCGCGCCGACCGCTCTCGGACGGGCCCAACCCAACTCGGGGTCCTGGAGTGAACATCGTAAAAAAAAGAAAAGGGCAACCGCCAGGACCCTCACGTCCCCGGCGACGCCCGCTGCAATGGCGGCGGCCAGTCCCCACGTCATCACACATCCTCCCCACTTCGACCGGCCCAATCCCGGTCATGTCGCCCTACTCGGGATGATAAAACTCGACCCGGTTCTTACCCCGGTGTTTTGCCAGATAAAGCGCTGCATCCGCGCGCGAAAACAACTCCTCCTCGGTCCGCGCGTGATCGGGAAACACAGCGGCGCCAATGCTCACCGTAATCTCGTACCGTTCCCCTTTTTGATTTCGAAATCGATCGTACTCGGCAATCACCGCACGCAAACGTTCCGCGGTATGGATGGCCTCAACCTCCGCGGTGCCGGGCAACAGGACGACAAACTCCTCTCCACCGTATCGGAACGCTATATCTATTTTTCGAAGATTCTCGCGTATCAAATCGGCCACCGCGCCCAAGGCCTCGTCACCTTTGCGGTGTCCCATCGTATTATTGACCGTCCTGAAATCATCGATGTCGAGAATGAGGAGCGACAGCTTGGTGCCCGAACGCGTCGCCCTTTCCATTTCGATTCGAACCTGTTTGTCATAGAACGCGCGGTTATAGACCTGTGTGAGCTTATCGATCGATGTGAGATCCTCGAGCCTCACGGAATTTTCCAGTATTTGTCTGATGACGCTGCACGCAATCGCCACCCGTTGGGCCAGCAGGGGCCCGTTGTCCTCTGGGGTCACCCATACCTCGAGAACCCCCCAGAACTCCCCCATCGACACCACCGGTGCGACGGCCAGCTCGAGCACCTCGTCTCCCTCCACCGGACTTATTCTTGGTGGCCGGGAAATTCCTGATTTCTTCGCACGTGCACCGTCAACGACCACAGTGTTCCCCGAACGTCGGCAGTTTTGATAGATTTCGTTTTCGAGAATGACGGACTCCGGCACCGTTACCACACGATCACCATTCGTCCCCCGTTCGCCAAATCGTCCTTCCAACAGTACCAAACGACCCCAGGCAAACCGAAACCAGGATGGCATCGCGTCCAATACGCGATCCAACCGGTTGAGCGACGATTCCCGACCGTCGTTGATCGAGAACGACCGAATGATATCGGGCAAGATGTTTACCGATGTGTCCACCGGCTCCGGAGCGCGCGGCATTTCGGCCGCCACGTGCCGAGCTGTTGTGTGCTTTGAGACTTTTGGCGGTTGGCGTTTGTCAACCGGCGGGGTGGTATCCAAAGTTTGCCATTCATCGGCGGGAAGGATCAGACGAATTTGATAGGAACCCTGGTTGCGGATGTAGGTTAAAATGACATGGCCATTTTCGTCCTGGGTCCGAGAGCGATCAAAATATTCCGATTGTCGAAGGTCCTCCAGCGCTAACACCGAGACCAGCCGCATCGCGGCGGCATCACCACTGGCGATGGCGTCGCTTATCTGCTTACGTCGATCGGCTGAGAGTCGGTGCCTGGGGACCAGATTGGCGAGAAGGTATTTGTAGTCTTTGTCAAAGGTGCGCATGGGTATACCTTCCAAGCGGATATATGTTATAAACTATTATACAATATTTGTGGTCTATCTTTCTACCATTTATCCGCTCCGTCCCGTCACGAGGACGGGGCAGCACATTTGGCTTGCATTTTGCTCAAAATACCCTTAAACCCGAACCCTAAGAATCCGACCAAAACCAGAAACAGGTTGAGAATGCCAAAGATCATCGTCGCATGCTTTATCGCACTATTCGTCAGCTGGGGATGCGCATCGTCGCCACCCCCAGCCACCGATCCGTCCACCGGCCAATCCGCCGTTTCGGAAACAGCCCTTCCCGACCCCGATCTCATCGGACACTACAAGGAGGGTGTGGACTCCGCCGCCGCGCTTTACGATTTCGGAGATATCGCCGACTTTGTCAACACCCGCGACTCGCTGCGATGGAGTATCGAGGCGCTCGCCGTCTCGTACCCGGCGCTCCGTGACCTCCCCGAATTCCGTCAAATCGTAACCGGTCTCAATGATCTCGACTCACTTTTTGAGTCAAATGGTTTCGAGCACCGCTATCTCGATGAAATAGACAGCCTTGCGCTGTCGTTTGAGTCCTGGCCGGAAATCGACCAGACCCAGAGCGGCACCGGCCCCGCGGCGGACGACGACAGCCCCATCCCGGTTCTGGCCAACGAACGAATCGACTTTTGGCTCCGGTATTTCACCGGCCCGGGCAAGGACCGATTCGAGCGATCGATTTACCGGATGCATCTCTACAAACCGACCGTGGACGACATCCTCGCCGAGCTCGGTCTTCACGGCGATCTCATTGCGGTGGCATTGATCGAGAGCGGCTTCAATCTCAAGGCGAGATCACGTGCTCGCGCCGTCGGGCCCTGGCAGTTTATCTCTGGAACGGCAAGGATTTACGGGCTCCGAGTCACATGGTGGTACGACGAGCGTCGCGACATCATCGCCTCTACGTATGCCGCCGGCAATTATCTCAAGGATCTTCACGGTATTTGGAACGATTGGCTTCTCGCGCTGGCGGCGTACAATTGTGGCGAATACCGTGTGGCCCGCGCCATCGCCCGGCAGAAAACGACCGATTTTTGGAAACTCGATCTGCCAAAGCAAACCGAACGGTATGTTCCCAAGTTTCTAGCCGCCCTGTACATTCTCCAGGACCCCGACAAGTACGGTGTCACCATTCCTGAAGTCGAACCCGTCAAATTCGATCTGGTAAGGGTACAAGACGCAACCGATCTCAAGGCGATCGCACGATCTGCGGACACCAGCGTCGATCATCTTCAAGACCTCAACCCCAGCATTCTGCGCTGGTGCACACCGCCCAGGACCGAGATCGACGTAAAGGTGCCGGTTGGCAAGGGCACGCAGTGTGCTCAAAAGCTTTCCGAGATCCCGCCGGAAGAACGAATCACCTGGCGCCGCCACCGCATTCGGAAGGGCGAAACACTATCGCAGATCGCGCGTGCTTACGGCACGTCGACGGCTGCACTAAAGGACATGAACGGGCTTCGAAGCGCACATCGAATCCGCGCGGGCCGAAGTCTTATCGTTCCGATTCAGGGCACGCATACCGAAGTGGCGGCGAGCAGCTCCCCACCAAGTTCCAAACCGCAGTACCGTGACAAGCACCGTTCGATCGACAGAGACGCCCTCGAAAAATACGCCAAACGGTACGCACCCCCGGCCAATCACAAACGCGTCGTCTATCGAGTCAAGGACGGCGACACGCTTGGTGAGATTGCGGAGGTTTTTCATACCAGCGCGCGCCGCATACGGGGATGGAATAATCTGTCCTATCGATCGTACATCTATCCCGGCCAAAAGCTGGTTATCTATGTCCCCGAATCGTTTGACGTAACGGGGATCGCTATCGGCGTACCTCAAAAGCCCTCCGGTGACGGATATGTGCGTCAAACCTACACGGTCGTCAAGGGCGACACGTTTTACTCGATCAGCCGCCGTTTTGGGGTGGGCGTCGCCGATTTGCTTGCCTGGAATGGCAAATCTTCGCGTTCGACGATTTATCCCGGGCAAACTCTCGAAATCTGGAAGAAAACGGATGAGTGACAGGCATCGCGGCGACCATGGTGGACGCCTTCCCTGCCATCCGATGTGTTTGGATTGTCGCGACGTCGGTTTGCTCTCGAATTCAAACCGTCAGAATCTTACCAATCCCGAAATCCTGTGGGTGGCTTCGAGATCATCCCGATGATGGAGATAAGCGTAGTCGAACCCAAGAAAATTGACCAAAAAACCCGCCCCGGCTGTCCAGTTACCGGCATCCAACCCACCCCGAACCATCACCTTCTCCTGAAATACCAGTTCGAGCCCCAACCGAAGATCCGCGCTAAACGTCTCGACCCAAAACTGTGACGCCCCCCGGCGGTCGTCAAAAAAGACATCTCCGTCAGCTGCGATATTGGCGACGAGATTGAGCGTGGGTGCCGGCAAACGGTACAGAACCCCCATTTTTATCGATGGGGTAATGAATTCGTTGGTCCCCGTGCTCCATCCGATATACGTCCCGGTGATGTCCCGGAGATTGACACCGATGTCAAAACGCGGGAACAAGTCGCGGTAGAGATATCCGATATCGAGACCGATGCCAGTGCTCGTGTGTCCGGCGATGGCGTCGGTATAGATCAACTTGAGCGTTCCACCTAGCCGGCCATATTTGGTCTTAGCAGCAAACGAGGTATACAACGAAAAGTCGTTATACCCCTCGCGGGGTAGCGCGTCGACATCATCGAAAAGCAGTTTATCACCGGGTTGAAACCCCGGTATGCCGTTGCGTTCCTCGTAGTCGAGGTGGCTGGTTACAATATGGTCGGGCACTCCCTGGTGGATGAGTGCGAAGCCAAAGGCCGCTTCGCGCTCCTCGGACAGAAGTTTGGTGGGCCAAACCAATGTGGCAAAATTGTAGTTGACCAGATCCCCAAAACGTTCCGAGTGCATAAAAAGCGCCTCGCGTTTTGAAAACCCGGAGATCCCCGCAGGGTTCCAATAGACAGTGGACGCATCCGCCGCACTGGCCGCAAATGCACCACCCATTCCTAGGGCGCGCGCTCCGCCGCCGACAGACAGAAAATCCCCGGCAAGCGTGGTTGCGGACGCCAAATGCGGCACCGCCACGAGCAGAGCGGCAATCAGAAATACAAACGCAAGCTGTCTTGCTCTGACACTCATAGTCATTTTTTGAGTTTCGAGAGAATCCTTCCGCGTCGAAACGTTATCAGAGGTGCATTCCCACCTTCCGCAAGGATCCAGGGGAGGATAACAGGCAGTTGGGTCTGGTACGCTAAGTATAGTCAATGCACTCGATTCGTGTCAAAAGGTATTTATATCAGCCCGTATTCCTTGATCTTACGGTAAAGGGTCCGTTCGGAGATTCCAAGCATTTCTGCCGCCTTGCGGCGGTTGCCAGCGCAAACGCGAAGCGCGTCCTGAATTGCCGCCCGCTCGAGCTGCGACAGGGTTTGTATGGTTCCTCCCCCGCGGCCGGTATCCGGAAACACTTCCTTCATCGTCTCCATCGGTCCGCCGGCAACGGCCTCTCTCACCATGGTCAGGATTTCGCGCACATCGCGGTGAAGCGCCAAAATCGACGCATAGATCATCTCCCGTTCGGCCTCATCTTTCGACAGGTGGAGAGGAACCGGAAGCAGCGTGGTGTCACGGTCCGCCTCACCGCCGAGCTGCGCGTCGACGAGCTCGCCACCGATACGTCCATTGGTCGACAGCACCACCGCGGTATCGACAACGTTTTTTAACTCGCGAATATTTCCCGGCCAGTGATACCCGCCAAGCCGCCGCAATGCCTCTCTGTCGATGGCCGTAACCGACTTGCCGTGTTTCGCATTGGCATGCCTCAGAAAGAACTCGGCCAGGATCGGAATGTCGTCCTTCCGGTCGCGTAGTGGCGGCAGGACGAGATTAATGCCTTTTAACCGATAGTAGAGATCCTGCCGGAAACGACCGTTCTGCACCTCACCGGCCAGGCTCCGGTTCGTGGCCGCGATCACGCGAACATCAACACGGAGGTTTTGCACACCACCCACTCGGAGTATCTCACCCGACTCCAACACCCTTAGCAGCCGGACTTGCATGTTGGCGCTCATTTCGCCAACCTCATCGAGAAAGATCGTCCCTTTGTTGGCCCGCTCGAAAACCCCGAGCCGTTGTCCCACAGCTCCAGTAAAGGCGCCCTTTTCATGACCAAATAGCTCGCTCTCGAGCACCCCTTCGGCCAACGACGCGCAGTTGATCGCCACATAGGGTTTATCGTGACGGCGGCTGGCCTTGTGGATGGCTTGCGCGACCACGTCCTTGCCAGTACCGCTCTCACCCTCGATCAAGATGGGAACCTCGGTCGGCGCAACTTGAAGTACGGTCTCCAGGATGTCCTCGATCTGATGGGACCGTCCAACGATTCCGCCGGTGGATTTGATGTCGGCCAGATCCAAGCGGTGTTTGATGGCCGAGCGGATGCGGTCCGCTTCCAACGGCCGTTCGAGGTAATAGTCAACACCTCCCCGTTTGTCGTTGACACGGACCTCATCAGACTTGGGCCCCCCCACCACGGTAATGTCCGCTGCCGGGAAGCGCTTACGCGCGCGTTTGATGATGGACAGGTAGTTCGGCCCGATCAGGGCCTCGTCAAAGAGGATCAATTCCGCGTTGTCGAGTGCCGCTGACAATACGTGAGCGGCGTCTTGGAAGAGCACAATATTCCACCGCCCCGACGAGTCGATATCGTGGAGAACCTGGCTAATTGTCGGGTCGTCGGTAACAGCGAGAAGATGTAGTTCACTATCGGTCAATGAGTTTCACCGACATTTACAATAAACAGCCACTGACATTTTGTCAAGTCACTCGGTTTCGGCGGCCGCCGCCCGTTCGAACGCTTTGAGCTTTTCCCGAAGCGTCTGCCGTGAGATTCCCAGAATTCCGGCCGCTTTGGATTTGTTGCCGTTGGTCTGTTTGAGCGTTCGCTCGATTTGAATCTTTTCGACTTCGCGAAGCGTCATCGGAAAAAAGCTGCTCAACACATGCGCCGTTTTCTCTGTGCTCTTGTGGTCCGCGTCCGTTTGGTAGATTTCCGGTGGCAAGTGCTCGAGCAAAAATTCGGTTTCCGCATCCAGCAACATCGCTCGTTCGACGACGTTTTTGAGTTCGCGGACGTTCCCCGGCCAGTCGTACTGGACCAATCGTTCCATAACATCACGGCTCACCGGTTTGACCTTCTTGCCGAGCTCCCGGTTGAACCGCTCGACAAAATGATTGATGAGAAGAGGGATGTCCTCACGTCTTTCCCGCAGCGGCGGCACGTGGAGCGGAATCACCTTGAGGCGGAAGAACAGGTCTTTGCGAAACGATTTGTCTTCAATCGCCTTTTCCAGATCACGATTGGTCGCGGCCACGATTCTCGTGTTCACCTGCAGATCTTGGACACCCCCCACACGTCTAAACGTCTTGTTCTCGATTACCCGAAGCAGTCTCGATTGCAGCGTGATTCCCATTTCGCCGATCTCATCGAGAAACAGCGTCCCCCCCTCTGCAAGTTCGACCAGGCCCTTTTTTCGGGTTTTGGCGTCGGTGAATGCCCCCTTTTCATATCCAAACAGCTCGCTCTCGAGCAGAGTCTCGGGGACCGACGCACAGTTGATCTCCATAAACGGCCGCGCATCGTCATGGCTGCATTCATGGATCGTACGGGCGACGAGCTCTTTGCCGGCGCCGCTCTCGCCCGTAATGAGAATCGTGTTTGCCTTGCTCTTCCCGATCTTTTTGATTTTTTCGAAAATGTCCACCATCGGCTCACTCTGACCGATGAACGTTTTGAACACGGATTTGCCCGTCGTGCGCTGTTTGAGATAGGCAATTTCGTCTTTGAGCCGGTGTGTTTCCAGCGCGTTTTTGATGGTGATCTTGAGTTTTTCGAGAGCGAATGGTTTGAGAACAAAATCGTACGCGCCGCTCTTCATCGCCTCCACCGCTGTTTCCACCTCGCCGTACGCAGTCATCATGATCACAGGAACCGTTGGATCGATTTTGTGCACCTTCTTGAGCACAGCGATCCCGTCCTCGCCCGGCAGTTTGAGATCGAGCAACATCAGGTCGGCCGATTTGTTTTTGAATGTTTCCAAACCCTTTTCCCCCGTATCCGCGTCGATGACCTCGTACCCCTCTTCCCCAAGCGCTTCCCCCAGCGACCAGCGGATTGTTTTCTCGTCATCCACTACCAGGATCACCTTTGACATATCATCGCTCCCGTGCTGAACGTGTGACACGATCGCCGGACCGCACATCTTTCTTGCCGGCAGGCAGTCGTATCGTAAACTTTGTTCCTCTGTCGAGAAACTCGCAGGCAATAGTCCCCTTGTGTTCCTCCACGATCTGCTGGCTTATGGCCAAACCCAACCCGGTACCATGGCTCTTCGTGGTCACAAACGGCTCGAACAGGCTGTCCCGAATGTCGGCTGGAACACCCGCACCATTGTCGCGGATATCCACACGCGCATAGCCAGTGGGCGAGCGATCGTCCGCAGCATCCATCGACAGCTTGATCTCTATCCGATCCCCCTCTCCACACGCCTGAATTCCGTTGAGTACGATATTTAGCAGAACCTGGGTCAACTGGTTCGGATCCGCCGTGCAGAGGTCATTGGTCGATTCGTCCTTGAGCTCGAGCGCGATGTCTTTCTTACCCGCCTCGTCGGAGAGCAAGTTCATGACACGTCTCGAAATCTCGCCGAGCGCGCACGTGCTCATTCGCGGTTTCGCCGGCCGCGCAAAATTCAGAAGGTTTTTTATAATCTCGTCCAGGCGGTTTGTCTCGTCGAGGATCGCGCGGACAAATTTCATGTGATTTTGATCGTCGATTTTGCCCCCGAGAAGCTCGGCACTCGTGGCGATCCCGGTGAGCGGATTTCGGATTTCGTGCGCCACGCTGGCTGACAACTGGCCCAGCACACGAAGCCGGTCGTTTCTGCGGATCTCGTTTTGCAGCCGTTTTTGGTCGGTCAGATCTTCGAAGATCCCGACGAGCACATCGCCATTGAGGTTGTCGTCATGCATTTTGGATATACTCAGCCGTGCCGGGAATACGCGCTCTCCTGTACCGACACAATCGATCTCCAACAATTGCGTGTCTTGATCCGAATGCATGATATCTGCAAAAAAATCGTCTTGGAACTGCGCGCACCGAAAGATCGAATTGAAGTGCGGAGTCTGTTGCCCCGGGTGCGCGAGCCGCGGACACATTTCTCCGGCCAGACGATTGAAATAAGCCACCTGCCCATTGAGATCCGTCGTAATAACACCGCTATGGATGTTTTCCAACACCTTTCGATTGAACCGGCCCAGCTGTCTCAGTTCGCTGATGTACGACGCGTTGGCGACTTCTTCGGCAAGTATTGTCTGGATGGTATTCAAAAACGGATATTCCGATTTGAACGCGCGGCCAGACGAGTAGCGTTTTTCGATCAGCAGAAAACCCCACGAGCGGTTGCGGTACTTCAGAGGAACCACGGTAAATGTCCAGGGTTTGCTTCTTTCGAGACAGGTGTTGAAATGACGGTCCTCATAGCTCTCTATGCTGTGAATCTCGCCACCGCGCGGGTTGTCCCTCCACTGACCCAACAACGCTTCACACGAAGTCTGGAGCCTGTCTGTGGCCACCTGAAAGTTTGACCGTGGCGCCAGCCTCGATTCACTGCGGCTGAAAAGTAACAAGGCCGCCCCGTCGGCCTTTGTATAATTGACCAACGCCATCAAGAACCGGTCGAGCGCATCGCTCCAGTTTTCGTTCTCAGATATATCCCGCCCCATCTGGTAGAGAATGGTGAGTTGGGACACATGTTGCCGCAACGACGTGTTGAGAATTTTGAGCTGTTGATTGGCCCGAAACAGCTCTCTTGCTGTTTCGTTCGACCGGTGACTTCCCGTGCTTGCCAAGCTGCCAGCAGTTACCATTGATTTTTGAATCGCCGCAGCGAGCGACTCTGCCTCAAAGGGTTTCGGCCGAAATTCACGCACGCCAAAACGAATCAAATCTGTCAGGAACGCCGCGTCCGGATCCGTCCCGGTGACAAACACCAACGTGTCCGGGTAGGTGTCGATCATCCCGTCGATAAATCTTCCCGCGGATTTGCCCATGCCATCCACATCGACGACCACGGCACGCGGCGCGTGTCGGGCGTGTTTCTGCGTAAAGCGCGTCAGCGCGCCCTTTGCGGTGCGAACCGTGTCGATATCGCTCCCCAGCGATCTCAGCGCATCACGCAGACACCGCAAGCACGCGTCATCCTTCGAGATAATGAGTGTTTTCAAGACCTTACGTCCTCCCTACAGTCACCACGGCCTCGACTTCCCCGCCAACGGTGGCTGCATACTGGATAGTTCCTTACCATACGCCCCTTTTGGCGATCAAGCGGAAACACGCCGCGACCGGTACCAGGCACGCCGGTTCCCGCTGCCGCTCCAGGCAAGAATCGGAGACTCACAAGCTAAGTCAGCCCGGTTTAAGAACATACAGATATTGGGAATATAGATAGAACAGGGCGGAAGGCAATCCTAGAAGGGCAACTGTGCGAGGATGTACGATTCGAGTTTCTCTCGATCTCCCTCGCCGATCGCAGTGAAATAACACGCGACCTGATAACGGTCGTGGCGTTTGTCCTCGGTCTCCGGTTCGGTCCGCACCACGACGCCTTCGCAGGGAACCTCGCGATCCTTTTTCGAATCGTCGGGTATGAGCAGTGTAATCTCGAGCCGTGTCAACGGCGCAATAAACTTCGGCGACGAAAAATACACGCCGTTTGCACTGACGTTGATCGTCTCCAGCTTACCACAATCCTCGCCACCGAGCTTGACCTCCATGGCAAGCTTTGCAGGCGCTCTGACTGCTCGTCGTCGTTCTTGTTGTTTCATTTAGTGCTGCGGCTCCATCGACCGGCATACCTGACGCGGAAACCGGTTGATCGGGTTGGACGGGTCACGGTTGACGACATCGCCTAGGGAGAACACAGCGTCCCGCACCACAACGGCGCAAGACCTCAACGGCCGCTATTTCTTCTTCTTGTGCCGGTTCTTGCGAAGACGCTTTTTACGTTTGTGCGTCGCAATTTTTTTTCTTTTGCGTTTTCTCCCGCAAGGCATATACAGACAATCCTTTCTCGACTACCCCTGGTTGTCGTGATTGACCCGTGATTTGAGTTCGTTTGAAGCTTTGAAGTACGGTACGAGCTTAGCCGGCACAAAAACACCTTCGCCGGTACGCGGGTTCCGCGCCTTACGGGCACGGCGTTCTTTTACCTTGAAACTGCCAAACCCACGCAGCTCAACTTTGTCTCCTTCGGCAAGCGCACGACAAATGTTTGCAATGATTTCGTTTACGACTATGCTGGTGTCCTTTTTGTTAAGTCCTGTTTGCCTGGAGATCTCTTCCACCAAATCGGCTTTCGTCATTATCCTTCACCTCATTTTCTTTTTCTCGGACCCAACCGATCGCCTGCGAATTCGGTCGGTCGAGTCCAACGTCCATCCACCCCCGCGTGGTTGCGACGGGGCAAAAAGAACCTACTTAGCCAGCCCCAACAAACTATCATACAAGCGAGATGGTGTCAAATAATAATTTACGGGATTATGTACTTCAGGCTGATCCGTTCGCCCCGACCCGCCCCGATCGTGCTCACCGATGTTCCCGTGATGCGGTCCAAAAGGGGCTTTTTGACACGCCGTTTGACCACCCTCGGTTTGCCCGAGATTCCCCCCATCCTCGCCGCCAGATCGAGAGCATCCTCATAGGTTCCCAGCTCATCCACGAGCCCGGCCTCCCGCGCTTCTTCTCCCGTGTAAAGCCGTCCCTCGGCCAACCGGCGCACTTCCGCCACCGGAATCCCCCGCCCCTCGCTAACCGCCTGGAGAAACTGATCATAAACACCATCGAGAAGTCGTCCCAAATACGCCTTTTCCGCTTCGGTCATTTGCCGGTGCGGCGATCCGATGTCCTTGTACCGCCCCGATTTGACAACGGTCACATCGAGTCCGACTTTTTCGAAAAGTTCCTCTGTGGTGAGAAACTCCGCGATAACGCCGATACTTCCCGTGAGCGTCCCCTCGTGAGCCACAATGGTATCGGCTGCGCACGCCACATAGTAGGCGCCTGACGCGGCCACCGACCCCATCACCGCCACAACCGGTTTGGTTTCTCTCACCTTCAGGATCGCCCGATAAATCGCCTGTGACGCCGCCACACCACCGCCAGGGCTGTTGATGTGGACGAGGAGCGCCTTGACGCTCGCATTGTCCCGGTACGCTTCGATCTCAGCAGTTTTCCCGATGTCATAAAAAATCTCTCCCTTGACATCGACCACAGCGACTGCATCGCCAAAGCTCACGTCCCGTTCGACAAAAAACAGAAACGCCACATATATGGCGGCGACAAAGATCGTGATAACAAGCGCGCTGCCAAAAAGGATGATGAATGCGACGTTTGCGCGTTTGGCCATTGCAGCTCCCCATTGGATGATCGACCGGTGTTTACAACGGTTACGTTAACAGAGCCGGAGCCGGTGTGTCAATGATGGTGGAAATGGCTGGGCCGCGGGGAATTGTGTGGGCAAAATAATAGCCCCCGCCTAACCGTGTGCCTGGACTCGCTGAACAGCATTTACCTTGAGGAATGGGTCTACGCCAAAGCAACTCACGCGAAAGGCAGGGACCAATATGTCTTCATCCCCGCCATATCAAGTGATATGCCACGCCCCCGGTCAGCAAAGCCGGTCAGACACCGGGCATATCGATGACTGTTAAGTTGCTCTACGACAACACATTACGACAGACCTGCCGATCGGTGTCCCCTTGACACGAGAGATTGCCACGGACCACTGTGGGCGAACCGCCTCAGACCTTAATTGTTGTTGTCCGCAATTGGATCAAAATCAAAGGGATACCGATAAGCCGCACGACCGGGTTGCCGCGTCAATGTTCCCCACCTCAACGCGGTGTGCGTAACGTGGTTACCCGTCGTGGAAGGTGATTCCCCGTAGGGATGTCCGGTGGTCAAGAGGACCGGAGGGTTAGGCAAGAGAACCCGCGGTGACTAGATATTTCTTACACAGCGGGCAGAAAAATCATGGATTTTTTTGAAAACAGATTTGTGGGCGTCCGAGAACTTGATATTGCGTCGTTCCATCACGACCTGAGCGGTGAGCATTGCCTTTTCCAGCTGATACTCGACCATCTCACTACCGTGTCCCCAGGAGAAGCTGGGTACAAATTTCTGCACCATTTCGCTGCCATAAAGATTGCAATTGAACCCTACGACGGTTCCCGAGTTGAACAGCGTCCCAATCCCCGCCTTCGTGTGGTCCCCCATGATCAAACCGAGAAACTGCCGCCCGGTCTCCCGTGCGGTTCCGGCAGACCACATGCGTACCGCGCTGTAGTTGTTTTTCAGATCGCTGTTGTTTGAGCCAGCCCCGATATTGACCCACTCGCCAATGTACGAGTGGCCCAGAAAACCATCGTGCTGTTTATTCGAGTAATCCCCAAATATGGTTTCGTCTACTTCCCCGCCGATCTTGCACACGTCGCCGATCGACGTTCCCTCCAGAATCTTAGCGCCCGATTTGACGAGCGAGCTTCTCCCGATATAGGCCGGCCCGAGCACCATCGCATTTGCCATGATCGAAGCGCCATCGTTGATGAAAATCGGCCCCGACGACGCATCCAATACCACACCCGGCTTGACCACCACGCCTTCGCCAATCACAACGTTGTCCTCGCCAACCATCTTGACTCCAGGATATACAACCGCTTCCTCGGACTGGCCCCGG
>CP070631.1:1464372-1468063 GCA_020356045.1 Candidatus Latescibacterota bacterium | reverse complement strand
GCACGACGCGGACTGCTTGTGCCGATGACAGCTCCGCGCGGCAGAGTACCTACCGCATACCGTTTCGCGCTGACCAGTACGTCAGCGGAGTTAAACCTTCGTGTTACGGCGCCGATAACGAGGCCTTCAGGAAAGTCGGTTGGAACATCCTTCGCGCTGTGAACGGCTACATCGATGCTCCCATCGAGAAGGGCCGACTCGAGCTCAGCGGTAAATAATCCCTTACCTCCAATCGACGGAAGTGAGGCGTCGAGTATTTTGTCGCCACGGGTTGTAATGACATTGATGCCGATGTCGAGACCAGGGTGCTCTTTGCTGAGGAGGTCCCTGATATGATTCGTCTGCCAACGCGCCAGCGCGGAACCGCGCGTACCAATGGTCAGACCCATCCCGTTCTGCCGGCCGGTAGGTCTCATCAATCGTCGGCCGATTCGTCTAGCGCAAAAAGTTCACGAATTGCGTCCGCGTAGGCCAATCCATTCCCGCCGGCTGCGTAGGTTTTGAGTTTTGAAGATGGTTGGTGAAGAATCTTGTTGGTCACTCGGTGCCTGAGCCGTTCCACGACCTCGCGGTCTTTTGGATTCTCCAAATGGCGTAGCGCCTCTTCGACCTCGGAATTGACCAGTTTCTGAATCGTCTCCCTGAGATCAACTATAACCGGAGCAACATCTCGGCTTTTGACCCAGCTGTAATAGCTGTTCACTTCTTCTTCCACAATGGCTTCCACCTGTGGTATTGCTGCCTTCCGGTGTTCGATCCCGCTGTTGACAACCGATTTCAGCTCATCTATATCGTGTACCCGGACGTTTTCGAAATCGGCTACGCTGGGCTCGACGTTTCTGGGCATGCAAATGTCTATGAAGAGGAGCTCACGGCCCTCCCGTTTGTTGATAACCAGTTCGAGCTCGGCCTTGTAAATGAGAATGTGCGGCGCGTCTGTTGCCGTGATGACGATATCCGCCCAGACCAACACGTCTTCCAGCTCATGCCAACTCATGGGTCGGGCATTGAGCTGTTGGGCTAGAGCAACTGACCTGGCGTGGGTTCGGTTAACCACGGCGATTTGACCGGCGCCATGACTCACGAGTGCCTGACCAGCTAGCTCGGCCATGTCGCCGGCACCGATCAGCGCGACGCGGCGATCGGCAAGATCCCCCAGCTTATCCCGGGCCAGGTCTACGGCAGCATGGCTAACCGAGGTCGTATAACGACCTATATCCGTTTCCGTTCGGGCTCGCTTGCCGACCCGTATGGCCCGTGTAAATAATTGCGTAAGCAGCGTGCCAATTGTTCTTGCCGCCCGCGCCTCGCGGAACGATTCGTTGACCTGTCCGAGAATTTGCGGTTCGCCTACCACCATCGAGTCGACACTTGTCGCGACTCTCATCAGGTGCCCGACTGCTTCCGGTTCCTGTATATAATAGAAATGTTCTCTCAAGCTCTCGACGGGAGTCCCCTGGAGCTTGTTTAGATATTCCTCGATGGTCGCGAACTTGTCATCCTCGTCGGTCGTGACCGCGTAAACTTCAAACCGGTTGCACGTTGACAAAACGGCACCCTCTCGCAGACGCGGTGACTCATCCGGATCGGATGTGGATGTGTATTTCCGTAACTCTTCCAACGCCATCGGCAGCCCGCACCCTGCCAGCGTAAACTGTTCTCTCAATTCAACCGGAGCTGTCCGGTGATTCAAACCGACCATTACAATCGACATCTAAAAAGCCTCCATCAAGCTGTTCTGCGGCCTCGTCTAAATCCCTCGTTCCGCTTCCATGAATTCCCTAATTGCTTTCAATGAAAAATCGATGTCCTCTTCAGTGTGCGCGCTGCTGACGAACCCCGCCTCGAACTGGCTGGGAGCAAAGTATACCCCTCGTTCCAGCATGGCGTGGAAGTACCTCGCATAACGCTCCGTATCGGCATATCGTTTTGCGGTGTCAAAATCGACTATATCGGCCCCCGCACCCGCGAGAAAATACACTCCAAACATTGTCCCCGCGTTCCCCGTCTGAAGGGGAATATTAAATTCCTGCCCGGATTCCACAACCCCTTTGACCAGTTTAGCAGTATTCGCACTGATTGTGGCGAAAAGATCCCCTTCGGTGAGCGCCCGGAGAGCGGCCAGACCCGCCGACATGGCCAGCGGGTTGCCCGAGAGCGTTCCCGCCTGGTACATCGGTCCTACAGGAGCGACGGTCTGCATAACCTCCGCCTTGCCCGCATAGGCACCAACGGGCAATCCGCCGCCGATAACTTTGCCCAAACAGGTCAAATCGGGGTCCAGGCCATAAAACGCCTGTGCCCCACCAATGGCCACCCGGAATCCCGTCATCACCTCATCGAGAATGAACAGCGAACCATGGTCCCGGCACATGGTCTGGAGTCCGTGCAGAAACTCTGGTGATCCTTTTACTAACCCCATGTTGCCAGCGATCGGTTCCACGATGACAGCGGCTACCCTGTCGGACCACTTGGCGAACACCTGCTCAACCGCTTCGAGGTCATTAAAGGGAATGACAATAGTATCTGCCGTTGCACCTTCTGGTACTCCCGGCGAATCCGGGAGCCCTAGTGTCGCCACCCCACTACCCGCCTGAACGAGCAGCATATCGGCGTGTCCGTGATAGCAGCCCGCGAATTTGACAATCTTGTCTCGTCCGGTGAACGCGCGCGCGAGCCTTAGCGCGCTCATTGTCGCTTCCGTACCGCTATTGACAAACCGCACCATTTCGACGGACGGAACCAACTCAACGACGAGCTGTGCGAGCTCGGTCTCGAGATGAGTGGGCGCGCCAAAACTCGTACCGCGTGTCGCCGCATCGTTCAGCGAAGCGAGGACATCCGGATGGGCGTGACCAAGTATCAATGGGCCCCATGACAAGACATAATCGATGTACCGGTTACCGTCGGCATCCCAAACATATGCACCGCTCCCCTTCTCAAAATAACGGGGAACTCCACCGACGCTTTTGAACGCCCTCACCGGGCTGTTAACTCCACCGGGGATGAGTTTTTTGGCCTGATCGTGCAGACCGGCGGATCGCTCCGTTTTCACGCTTCTCGTGCTCCTCGTTCGTGGACGAAATCTACAAGCCGCTTTACGTTATCGACCGGTGTCGTGGGAAGAATCCCGTGTCCCAAGTTAAAGATATGTCCGGGTCGACCCGCCGCCTCGTTGAGGACGATCGAGGCCTTATCGGCCAGCCGTTCCCACGGGTCAAAAAGCGCCGTCGGATCGAGGTTCCCTTGAATTGCCACGCCGGATCCAAGCTGCCGCCACGCATCTCCCAAACCGATTCGCCAGTCGATCCCCACAACATCGGTATTCAGCTCGCGGATCTTCTCCAGCATGCCGTTTGTGTTGGTTCCAAAATAAATCAACGGCACCCCGGTTTGACGAATCGATTCGACGATCTTCTTCAAATAAGGCATCACGTTCGCCATGAATTCCGTCGGGCTGAGCTCACCAACCCATGTGTCGAAAATTTGCAGGGTTTGTGCGCCTGCGTTTGCCTGTGCGCGAAGGTATGCGGAAACCACATCGCTCATTTTGGCCATGAGAAGCCGCCAACTGTCGGGCGCGGCAGCCATCATCTGTTTGGTGCGGACAAACGACCGGCTGCTGCCGCCCTCTATGGCGTAGCACGCCAGTGTAAAAGGCGCTCCGCTGAACCCGATCAACGGCACACCG
>CP070631.1:1461536-1464272 GCA_020356045.1 Candidatus Latescibacterota bacterium | reverse complement strand
GACACACGTCGACAAGGACGAGATCATCCGCGATACAAAGCTCGCGATCTATGATGGAATTTCAACCCGCGAAATCAATCAGGCGATCATTCTTGCCCTCCGAGCTCGTATCGAAAAGGATTCTGTTTACTCGTCGCTTGCAGCCAGGCTGCTCCTCAATGACCTCTACAAAGACGTGATCGGAATCGACGAGTTCGAGGATAGTTTTTACCTCATTTACCGCGCATCGTTCAGATCGGCAATAGAGCGTGGGGTGTCGGAGGGACGCCTCGACCCCCGGCTGCTCGATTTCGATCTGATGGAACTGGCGAGGTCGCTCGAACCGGAACGCGACCGGCTGCTTCAATATCTCGGCACCCAGGTTCTCTACGACCGATATTTCTTGAAGGATCTCGACCAGAGGTTTCTCGAAGCACCTCAGTTCTTCTGGATGCGAATCGCGATGGGATTGGCGATCCTCGAACCTACCACGGGCGGCACACGCGAACGCCGCGCGATCGAATTCTATGACACGATTTCCCGGTTGCTCTATGTGCCGTCAACTCCGACGTTGTTTCATTCGGGAACAAAACACCCGCAAATGAGCTCCTGTTATCTCACAACGGTCGAGGACGATTTGTCGCACATCATGAAAAGCATATCGGATAACGCGCAGCTCTCCAAATGGTCGGGAGGTCTCGGCAACGACTGGTCAAACATTCGCGCGACGGGCTCGTTGATAAAGAGCACCAACGTGGGAAGCCAGGGTGTTGTGCCGTTTCTCAAAATCGTCGATGCGACTACGGCGGCGATAAACCGGAGCGGCAAGCGACGTGGTGCAACGTGTGTTTATCTCGAAACATGGCACTACGACATCGAGGACTTCATGGAACTCCGCAAGAATACCGGCGACGAACGAAGACGGACGCACGATACCAACACAGCGCACTGGATACCCGATCTGTTCATGAAACGAGTACAGGCCGATGACGAATGGACATTGTTCTCACCGGACGAAACCCCGGATCTTCATCAACTCTATGGCAGCAAATTCGAAGCACGCTATAAAACGTACGAGGATATGGCGGAACGTGGTGAAATCAAACTGTTCAGAAAAGTGCGCGCCGTAGATCTCTGGCGCAAGATGATCACCATGCTCTTTGAAACCGGTCACCCGTGGATCACTTTCAAAGATCCGTGCAATATCCGTTCGCCACAAGATCACGCCGGCGTCGTTCACAGTTCGAATCTTTGCACCGAAATTACGCTCAACACATCGATCGAAGAAACCGCCGTCTGCAATCTTGGTTCGATCAACCTCGCCCAACACATGTGCCGCGGTCACCTCGACGAGCAGCTGCTGGCCGACACCGTGACGACGGCGATCCGCATGCTCGACAATGTTATCGATCTCAACTTCTATCCGACGGCCGAGTCCAAGATTGCCAACTTGAGACACCGTCCTATCGGGCTCGGCGTCATGGGTTTGCAGGATGCGCTCTACGAGCTGAACTTCAACTTTGACGAGGATGCCGCGGTCGAGTTTTCCGACGCGACACAGGAGTTCATCGCATACCATGCCATTCTTGCCTCGTCCAAGCTGGCCGCTGAGAAAGGTTGGTACCCGAGTTACCAAGGGTCGAAATGGTTTCGAGGAATACTGCCCGTCGACACCGTCGCACTGCTCGAAGAAGAACGCGGCATCCCAACCGGTATTAACTCCGGTTCCCGGCTGGACTGGACACCGGTGCGGGAACATGTGGCGGCACACGGCATGCGCAACTCGAACTGTATGGCCATTGCACCGACTGCGACAATAGCGAACATAGCGGGGTGTTTTCCGTCGGTTGAGCCGATCTACAAGAATATTTATGTCAAATCCAACTTCAGCGGCGAGTTCACCGTGATCAACGCGCATCTCGTGAACGATCTCAAACGGCTCGGACTCTGGTCGCCCGACATGATCGACAAGCTCAAGTTCTACGACGGGAGCCTTCAGCGCATCACCGATATCCCTGCGGATATCCGCGCAAAATACAAAGAGGTATTCGAGATCGACCCCGAGTGGATTGTCCTTCACGCTGCTCACCGCGGCAAATGGATCGACCAGAGTCAATCGTTGAACATTTTTACAAAGAGCACCTCCGGCAAGCTGATCTCAGACATTTATAAGAATGCTTGGGAGAAAGGGCTCAAAACCACATACTACTTGCGGACTTTGGGGGCGTCCGCGATCGAAAAGAGCACGCTCGACCATAATCAGACGCGCGATGCGGCAACAGCGGTGACGTCCGAGGTCGAAGGGCCGGTTGGTACTTTTGTTGCGGCGTCGGTCTCCGACTCATCGTGTCTGGTCGACGATCCAACCTGTGAGGCTTGTCAGTAACCTCCCGGGTCCGCGGCCGGATTATTACCCGTATCTGTGCCGAGGGGATTGTGGGGCGGGGCCGGTGTCCCGTCTAAAGAGATTTCGAAAGGAAACTCAATGGCAACGCGACAGCGCGAGAAGACATTGCTCAACTGTTCGGTCACCGATCCGAACAAGATACTTCCTATGAAGTACACGTGGGCACGCGAGCATTACAAAACCGGTGTGGCCAATAACTGGACCCCGGAGGAAGTCAATATGCAAAAGGACGTCGAAATGTGGCGGAGCCGCTCCGCTCTCACCGACGACGAACGGCGTCTCATTCTGTGGAATATGGGATTCTTCTCGACCGCAGAGAGCCTCACCGCCAACAACATCGTGCTAGCCAT
>CP070631.1:1460242-1461436 GCA_020356045.1 Candidatus Latescibacterota bacterium | reverse complement strand
CTCTACTTCGACTGGGCGTTCAAATATCTGAGCATAGAAGATCGGGTTGATCGCTTCGACGTGCTCGGGCCTTCGTCGGACGTCGGCAACACCCTCGCATCCCGAGTGAAAAGCATTCATGACCAGATCATTGGCGATGCCGTCGAGGTGTATCAAAAGATCCTGTGGAACACGAGCGACCTGGGCGCGGCACTTGTTAAAGAAGAAGACTGGACGCTGCTCGATGTCTTTCTCAATCAACATACCAATCATCCCGGTGTCTACCTGGCCGGCGATAATCTCGCTGAGGTGTGGAACGCCCAAACAGGTGCGGGTGCACTCAACGTGCGTGCTACGTGGATGAGTTTCAATCTCGTCCACGGTGACCACAAGACACTGGGGATACCCGTTTCGCCCTTGGTCACGAGCAGCGCTGGCTCACCCATTGGGCCGGCCGCAATGATTGCATACGGCGGTTGCCCCGCGCCCAACGGTTTTGACGTGCTCCAGCCAACGGGAGGAGCGATTCCGATTATGGACTACCCGGTCTCGGCGCAGAGCGCCGTTATTGGGCAGGCAACGCCAAACGCAAGCGGAACCACCGCACGTGTGGTGCTGTCCGGTTTCGCATACAACTTTATTCGTGATGACACCGTTGGTGAGACCCTGGATCGCGTCACGCATCTCCGCGATATCCTCACGTGGTTCGAGAACATCATTCCCGAACCCGTGGGGATCGATCCGTTGGTCTTTGCGAACCAGCTCGAATACAACTACCCGAACCCGTTCAACCCGGCGACAACGATTCGATACAGCATCGCCGAGCGAGGTCACGTCACCCTGAAAATTTACAATGCAGGCGGTCAGCTTGTGCGAACATTGGTCGACGAGGTTCAGTCACCCCGGCGTGATGGCTTCCGTGTGACGTGGGACGGGTTGAACCATCAGGGGCAGCCGGTAGCGAGCGGTGTGTATTTCTACAAGCTGTCGGCAAAGGCATTCGTCCGGACAAAAAAAATGGTCATGCTAAAGTAGATACGGTCTACCGAAGCCTGAACTGCGCGAGGTCATAACTCCCATTCACGAACATCCGCTTTCGCCGAGCTTTTCGGGGATCCTGTAAGCGGATATCGTCTTGCCGATCATGTTTCGTCTCTATTTTCGCGTGTCGGTTTCCGGGAAGTTCATCCGGCGTAGCAGGTCGTCGTATCGTGG
>CP070631.1:1453609-1460142 GCA_020356045.1 Candidatus Latescibacterota bacterium | reverse complement strand
TCCCGGGACCGGCGAAATCTACATGGGATACTATGGGCGCGGCGCCGTGCTGGTCGGGCTCGAGGTGTTGGCCTGGACGGGTTACGCGGTTTATCGGGACCAAGGGCTCGAGAGCCGTGAGGAGTACGAGCGGTTTGCAGACGAGCACTGGAGCTATGACAAATGGATTTTCGACCACCGCGCAGTACGAGATGTCTCCGAAGACCAGCGAACATTTGACAAGCTCTACGAAATCGGCGAGACATGGACGGATTGGCCGGGTTTTCACTCGTGGCATTCAAAGGAAGAAGAAAAGCAAAACTACTATGAGAACATTGGTAAGTACGATTGGTTTATTTCCGGCTGGGAGGACTGGCAGTGGGACGATGTTGCCAATCCGGACAACCCGCCGCGAGACACCGAATTGCGCGATCAATACCGGGCCATGCGCAAAGAGAGCAATGACCAGCTCGATACGTCACAAAAGTTCATCTATCTAAGCCTTGGTGTGAGGGTGTTTTCGCTTGTCGAAACCGTGCTTCTCGTGCGAAAACAGAACAGTACAGAGGCCCCGGCGGAGCAGAAAAGATTCACGATTGGTGCGCGGGCCACTGGTTTGAGTTCTGGGAAAGTCGAGCTGAAATACCGATGGTAATCGATCGCAAACACATTGTGGCTGGAATCGTCGTGATGACGTTCCTCGCCGCGATCGCCGGGGAGGCGTCCGCGCAATCGTTGCGAACCCTTCCTGTGGCCGAGCCAAGCAGTAGAGCAATCGGACAGGAGAACACCGAATTCAAACTGCCGGACGATCCTGCATTTCTCCAGAATGGAGAGGAGAAAGCGATATCGCCAGCCAAGGCCATGATGTACTCGTTTCTGCTGCCGGGCCTCGGCCAGTGGCGAACCGGTAATAAAGGCGAAGCCAAGATTTTCTTTTCGATCGAGGCAGCGATTTGGGTGAGTTTTGCCGTTTTTATGGTTCAAGGGTACGTGAGGGAAGAGGACTACAAAGAATTCGCGCAGGTGTTCGCCGGTATAGAATCAACCGACCATTCGGACGATTTTTACAGCACGATCGGAGAGTACAATTCCTGGGTAAACTATGAGGCGTTCGTAAAAAGCGAGGGCCGGTTTGAATTCTATCCAAATGTCGATGCGCAAATACTCGAGGATTACTGGATTGAAAACCGCGTTGCGGATTACGAACCGTGGGTGTGGCAGAGTGCGGACATCCGGCGAAACTTTCGAGATCAACGTTCGGCAAGCCGCCTGTCGTATAGAAGGGCGCTTTATGCGGTTGCCGCGGCGGTTTTGAACCGGTTGGCGAGTGGGTTCTTTGCAATCCGCTCGGCCAACGTGGCGAATCGGACCGAGGCAGCCGGCTACCGTCTGGAAGTGGGAGCGCCATGGGTGAAGCCCAATGAAGGTTTTCGAACCGGCCTTTCGGTCGTCAAAACATTTTGACGCCAGCCTCAAACCAGCCTGCCCTAGCTTGCGTTGGAATTCCTATGATTAGAGATGGTCATACCCCACGTTTGTTTGCCTCGTTGGCCGTGCTCGGCATCGGGTTGATGGCAGGGTGCGCGTCACAGAATGTCGATGTCATGCCGGTTGCCGGTGGTGAGGAACCAGAGGCGATCTATTCGGCACTGGGTGGCATCACGCCGGGGGACCCTCGCGCGGTAGCGATCGATTTTAGTGGCAACGTGTTCGTTGCTGACGGTCTGCCTGGCCGTATCGTGTTCTGGATTGAGAAGACCGACGAATCACTCGAGTTTCAACGACCGACCCAGCAAGCGGGTTTCAACCCGAGCGACGTCGGTTTTCACGGGTTTTTTATTTACGGGCTCGATCCGGTGACGCGGAATCTTCTGCGGTTTGACAACCGCGGTGCGTACCGCGATATACTGATCAGCTTTGACGCCGTAGTGAGGGGCGCGCGTACTACACCGGTTGGGTTTGATGTCGAACAGTCCGGCCGCATCGCGGTGACCGACATTCAAAACCACCAGGTCATTCTCTTTGACTCGTATCTCTCAGTCGAGCTCGTATTTGGGAGTTACGGTTCGTCCCCGGGTCAATTCGATGCACCGGAAGGCATCACGTTCACCAGCGAAGGTGGTTTTCTCGTGGCGGATACCGGGAATCGGCGCGTTCAACGCTTCGATGCCGGCGGTAGGTACGTGAGCTCGATCCCGCCGAGTGGTGAATCGAACCCCATGGTAAGACCAAGGAGGGCTGTTATAGACACAAAGGGTAACGTTTACGTCGCAGATCCGGAAGCCAACCGCGTATTCGTATTCGGTGAGGATGGCGTTCTTATCCGTACGATTGTTCCTGCCGGCGTATCGCGGTTCGAACCGATGGATGTCGAGGTGACCAGAACGGAGAGAATTTTTGTCCTCGACGCGGCGAACAACTCCCTGTTTGTGTTCAGGTGATGCCGTATCAGTCCGAACTTTTTGAAGACCACGTGCCTCGGTCTGGTTCTCATCCTCGCCGTGGCGCCGAGCTTTGCGGAAACGAGTGAATACGACTGGCAGTCCTGGGGCTCCGTAGTCGATACGCTCAGATCCGTGACGCGTGGCAAACGCGTGGCCCTGAGCTCGCCGTTTATCGAGGCGGGTACCGAAAAGGTCACCGTCGCCGGCGTGGCGCTCGAGCCGCGAGACTACGAGATCAACTATCAACGCGGATTCCTGCGCATCAACGCGTTGCTCGCCGATGACGCTATGGTCGTGGTATCGTACACGCGGCTGCCGTTTCTTCTCAATTCGGTGTATTCGCTGCGCCCCGTAGAATTTGCCGAGGGACAGCAACCACCCGCCATCCCGCCTGCTCCCGACATCCGTGAGAGCCAGTCGTATTTCAACCCCGGCGGAAACCTCGTATTTGGCGGAGTCAAGTCCGTCAGCTTCGCCGTGGGTTCGAACCGCAGCGCGCAGCTGGATCAAACTTTGAGCGCAACGGTAGAGGGTGATTTGACACCCTCGATTCACGTCAAGGCATTGCTGTCCGATAACAATCTCCCCGTACAACCCGAAGGGAACACCCAGGAGCTCGAATACCTCGACAAGGTTTACGTAGAACTCACGGGACCGATGGCCGGCGCGACGCTCGGTGACTTTGCAGTGGCGAACAACTTCTCCGACTACAATTCGTTCCGGCGTGAGCTAAAAGGCGCCTCGGGTTATGTTGATCTCGGTCAGCGCACGAGGGTCGGGCTTGCTGGTGGATCGAGCAAGGGTGTGTTTCGCACCGTCCAGCAACGCGGAATCGACCAGTTACAGGGACCCTACGAACTTATCACGCAGTCGATCGCAACGGGCGAAGTCATCATCGCGGGCACCGAACGGGTTTATTTCAACGGCGAGATTCTGTTGCGGGGGGAGGACCGTGATTACACGATCGATTACGACCGGGGAACGATAACCTTTACGCCAAGGAGGCCCGTTACTGCGGACACGGAGATCGCCGTCGATTTCGAGGTGACCCAGGAGCAGTACCATCGCGGGTCCGTTTTTGGCCACACGAACACCCAGGCGATGCCCGGGGGGTTCAAGTTTAGCGTGCTCGCTGCCCGGGAGCAGGATGACAAAGACCGTCCCAAATCTGTTGTGCTCGATGACGAGGATCGCGGGATTCTCGCCGAAGCCGGGGACGATCCAACCGAGGCGATCTCGAGCGGTGTGACTTTTGTCGGGGGAGGAAATGGACAGTATATCAAGGTGCCGGCCGACACGTTGGCCGGGACCCCGGAGTATTATGTGTTTGACGACACGCTGGGGGCGTACAATCTCATTTTTGTCGATGTGGGGGGGCTGCGCGGAGACTACATCCTCGAGGGGGTCAGCCTCAAAGGCAATCCCGTCTATCGCTTCACCGGCGAGAACGGCGGCAACTTCGTGATCGGCAAAAAGCTCCCGCTTCCCCAGTCGCACGTGGTATACACGACGCGGTTAGTCAAGGAATCGGCCCACGTTGATTTCGACATCCAGTACAACATGAGCGATTTTGACGCCAATACGTTCTCGGTATTGGATGATGATGACAACATCGGCGATGCAGGTGAGGCCCGGTTACGTGTAAAGGATGTGCCCGCCTTGCTCGGTAGGCTCAGTGTGGGGGGGTCGGTGAGCACTCTCGGCCAGGATTTTAGGAGTCTCGATAGGGCCCGGCGCTGGTATTTCTACACGGACTGGAACTTGGAGGGCGAAGAACTCACCGGGCGCGAGGTCATCGAGGAACTGAGTTCGACGTTCACCCGTAACCAGAGTATTAAGCTCGATTACATGCTGGGACGAATTAAACGCGACGATTTTCGGGGTCTGCGGCAGGAGGCGCGCGCACTCCTGGCCAGGGGTGAAGACCGGAAGATAACGGGACGTGTTTTTGAAACCGATGTCGATGGTACGGCGGATACGCGACTTAGACAGCATGCGGACGTGTCGGCGTCGTTTGGCATGTGGGGATTGTTGCCCGCCGCCGAATACGAGTTTGAAGAGTACGTGGTTTCGTCACCGGTGCTTCCCGACAGCGGCATCGCTTTCGATCGTTATCTCGTGCGTCTGGGGAGCCGGCAGTCTGGCCGGTTTTCGTATTCGTTTCACGCGGAAGAGCGGAACACAGATCAGCTTGCCGATACCACAGACGGTTGGGTTTATACACGGCAAGACCGGACCTATGGGGCCCTCGTTACATCGAGATCCCTGAGGGCGGTCCAGGGGGAACTCCAGTTCACACATCGGGAGCGCGACAACAAAACCACTGGTGGCGGGCAGACTTCCGATCTGGCCAGATTAAAAATGCTCTTTCGGTTGGACCGCCTCGGTGTCAACTCGAACGTTGATTATGAAATCAGCCAAAACCAGGCGGTGATTCAGCGCAGGGGCGTGGTGTTCGTAGGTGAAGGCCAGGGGGACTACAACGCGCTCGGTGACCCGGTGGGCAAGGGCCGCGGGGCCTACACAGTTGTATTTTTACCAACGACGATTACGATTCCGTCGCAGAGCGTCGGGCTGACGTGGAACTTCAATTGGAAGCCGGGCAGAAGCAGCACTGGAAAATCGGGCGGCGGATTGTTTGGTTGGTTGGGCCGCAACATGTCTTTGGCTCAATCGCTGAATGTTCGGGAACAGTCGACGGCGGAGAAGGCGTACAAAATCTATCTCCTGTTTCCGTCAGCATTGCAGCGCGACGACACAACTCTCAACGGTATCGTATCGCTCAGACAGGAATGGTCGTTTTTCGACGCCTATCCAAACTTTTCCGTTACGTATCGTTACGAACGCAACGATGAAGAGGAGAATCGGTTCAACGGAATCAACGAGGATCGGTTTTTCGAACAACACACGCTGCGGGTCGACCGGTCGCTGTCACGGATTGTCAGCGTTAATGTAGAGGCACGCCGTGAGGCCCGGCAGCTCGGTCGCCGCGGGCTGGTTTCGGGTATCGGGGGTACCTACGATGTGCGCGGACAAGCTGCCGCCGTGGGTTGGGGGCTTCGATTTGGGTCGGGAAATTCCCTTGACGGTGAGTTCGAGGTCCGGAAGCGCCGGGACGCCGAGAGCACCGCGGAGGAGCTTGCTCTGTCGTTCAAGCCGAGGGCCGTATGGCGACCGATCAAGTCACTCAATGTTTTTGTCACCTACGAAGTAACCCGTTTTAGCACCGACGTGGTGACAGTTTCGAAGCCGGTGTTCTTCTCAAACCCGGGAATGACGCACCGTTGGGGGCTGACGCCAAATCTCAGGTTGTCAAAAATCATTTCGCTGTTGGGAAATTACCAGGGCCGAAGCGAAGAAACCTTTTCGGGTAAGAGGATTGTGGATCATGAGTTCACAATGGAAACACGCGCATATTTCTAGGTGCCGCGTGATGGCCGCGGCGATCGTGGCGATCGTTCTTTTGTCGCCGTCGATGACGACGGCTGCAGATAACGACCGCGTCGATGTCCGGGGCAACACCCTCTTTGGCGACGACGCAATCCGTGAAATGCTCGCCGGAGGCGAGATCCGTGACGTCGGTGTAAAACGCCTCCAGTCTGCATATATCCGCCGCGGTTATTTGCTGGCGACGATTCGGACCGAGACGGCATCGGATGACTCGACATTGATCATCCGGATCGAGGAGGGCGATCCGGCCCGTGTTCGCGCCGTCAGGATACAAGGAATGGAATACTTTTCGGAGGAGCGGTTGCGTGGCGTGCTGGATGTTAGAAACGGAGACAGATTCAAACCATCGGCGCTCGAGCTGGGTGTTGGACGTGTCCTGGAGCTGTACGACGTGTCGGGTTTTCCGTTTGCCCAGGTGTGGATCGACAGCCTTGGGTTGGATTTTGATGCCAACGCGGTGGATCTGTCGGTCAGCGTCGTCGAAGGGAGTTCTCAGGGGATCAGCCGAATCAAGTTTGACGGGCTCGAGCACACGCGGGAGGATCTCGCCGTCAAACTTAGCGGATTGAGGCCCGGGCAGCCTTATGATGGCCAGAGGCTTCGCGAGTCGCATTTGCGCTTGTCGAGCAGCGGGGTGTTCGAGTCGGTGTCGTATCC
>CP070631.1:1445062-1453509 GCA_020356045.1 Candidatus Latescibacterota bacterium | reverse complement strand
GGTGAACGATTCGGATACTCTGGAGAGGGAGTCGATCTACTGCAGCTCGTTGTCGAGGAAGTCACCGGCGAAGGCCTGGAAGAGTTCACCCGCAGCCGTGTGTTCACGCCGCTGGGCATGATACATACCAGTTACGTATGGCAGGAACGGTTTGCATCCAATCTTGCCGTTCCCCACGATGCCTACGAACGGCCAAAGAGGTTCCGCAAACGAATGGAGGCGGATGCGGCGGGATCGATGGCCACCACGGCGCAGGATTATGCCCGGCTTTTGTGTGCGATCCTCGATGGATCCAGTTTGGACCGCGCAACAATCGAAGAGCTTTTGAAACCGCAGATAACGATTCGATCGCAAAGCATGTTTGGTCCGGGCGCGCGAATCGACGAGGGTGGCCGCCATAATGGGCGGCTCGCCTGGGGATTGGGATGGGGGCGGTTCGACTGCGAACACGGCCGCGCCATCTTTCATACGGGGCACGAGGGAGGTACTCAGAACTACAATGTCACCTATGTCGACAAAGGAATCGGTGTGGTGTTTCTCAGCAACAGCGACAACTTTGAAAGCGTCGCCAGGGAGCTGGCCGAGGCGGCGATCGGCGACACCTGCTCACCGTTCGACTGGCTGGGCTATCCGCGCTACGACCCAAATCGCTCCAAAGTGCCCCCACCAGAGCCGGTGGCAATCGAGGTTGATCGTGCGATTCTCGAGCCGTATGCCGGAACCTACGAGCTTGGCGGTGGGAAGCATATATTTGTCAAATTCGAAAACGGCGCGCTGTTGGCGTCGAGCGACGACGCGGAATGGATGGAGCTGTTTGCCGAGACGCCCACCCGGTTTTTTATAAAAGGGGAGAACATCCGGATCGAATTTGTCGTCGACCCCGAAGGGGCTGCCAACAAACTGGTCCTCGAACTCGAAGAGGGAGTCACAATCCGTGCCGTCAGGGCGGCGGATGGTCAGTAACCCTGTCTTGCCCACATCCTTATAAATCAAAGCAAGTTACAGTCTGGTCCTGCGAATGCTGCGAGCCATGAGAGGATGCGCCGTGGGAGAACGGGGCCGCGGGCCGAGAAAATGTTCATTTGTTGTCCAAAAAACACTTGACAAAACATGGACAATTCTGTATAAAAAAGATAGCGTTGCTGAGACAGAAAACCAAGGACTGGCGTTGTCGCGACGTTCCCCCGAGGAACAGGGGCCATCGGGGGCTGAATACGGCGGCAACGCCAGAAGGAGACAAAAAATGAAGCCAATCAAGCTGACCCAAGAGAACCTCGACGCCACGATGGCCAGGTCTGGAGTCGTGATGGTCAACAGCTGGGCGCCGTGGTGCGGGGGCTGTAAGACCTTTGGCCCGGTTTTCGAGCGGGTCGCAGCGCGTCATCTCCGCCATACCTTTGTCACGCTCGACACCAGCGTGGAAAAGGACTTGGCCACGGACCTCAACATCGCGCACGTCCCGTCGCTGTTGGTGTTTCGCGATGGCATACTGCTTTATCAACAGCCGGGCAACTTTGGGGAGAGTGATCTCGAAGAGATTCTCTCGAGGGCCGAGTCGCTCGAAATGGATCAAGTGAGGATCGACATCGACGAGTCGACCGTCGCCGAGGATCCATAGAGCCGGGCGGAACCGAAATTCGTGTGGAATTCGTCCTCACGAAGAAACCGGCGGCAACCTGTGGCCGTCATCAAGCTGAGACCAAACGCTGCGTCATACGCGGCGAAACGAAAGGAGCGGGATATGTCTAAGAAAGAATTTCATCCAAAACGGTATCATGGTCTGCGGTGGATCAAGGCGACCTCGGGCGCGACATACATTTGTCCGTCCGACCTTGACGCCGGCTCACTGTCCGAGGCACAGTTAAAGAAGCACTGTGTGGATGAGTCGCATAATCCGCAGAATAGCTAGGACGATCACCGATCGTGACCGGCGCGAAGGCCGCGTCGGTCCGTTAGAAGGGGATCGGCCCATCACTCGAAGCGAGCGATCGGCCGATCTTTTCTTTTTGTGTGGTGTGGGTTATAAGACGACCGTGAACGATGACATCAGCGACCTTCGAGTTCGAGCAACGCTGCACCGTTTACCGTTTCCGCACGCAGATCGCCGTAGACGACGCGGTATTGGTCATCCTGGTCCGTCTTCCATCTCAGTAGAACACGGTCAGGGTCACCCGGGGTTACGCGGTCGCCGAAGTACACGACTTGCCGTTCCTCTCGGACCAGCTTGCCGTAGAAACTGCAGGTCGCGCGGATCCGGTGCATCTCAGGTATAACGTCCGTGGTGAGCATTCTCATCCCCAGTTGTTTCCACACAACGGGGCGGATCTGCTCGTAGGCCAGCGTCGGCGGATACCGATCCATAACGCGTGCAAATCCTCCCAAGCCTTCTATCGCGTGCGGCTCATCCATCTCGATCTCGATACCCGACGCGACATCGTACGCTCGCGGGATGTTCCACTGAAAGTCGTCCTCGTCGACGGGTATGTTCCACTCGAACTCGTCAAAGCGCACTCGTTTTGCGATTCGTCCGTCGGCCGAGGTGCCGCGGATGTCGATGCGGATCGGCCACTTGGTTTTGACATCGACCCAGGCCTCGATCTCGGCGTTTTCGACCAGCTCGGGGACCAGCTCGCGTCCCTCCGCTCGGATTCCAACCGCCTCGCGTCCGTCCACCCGGCGCTGGCCGAGATCCACGTAATCCAGTGCTGTCAATTCAGTAAAGATGGCCTGCGGGTCCTTCTCGACATAGCGATCGATCATCTTCGTGCCCACCGTCATGCTGACCGCCAGCTCCAGCGGCGGGATGGCATGGATCATCGTACCAGCGGCAAAGTCGATAAAATATCTCTCGACGACTTCACCGTCTTCATACGTGATTTGCGAGAAACCGATGGGACTATATGTCTTGATCGCTTCATGACGGTCGCTTCCAAGCTCCCGCGCCCTGCAGCGGCACGAGGTCGCGTTGCGGACGTTTTCGATGACGTCGGCCCAGGCCTCGAACGTCCCGGATGTCCCCTGCATAAAAACGAGAATAAAAATGACGATGGCCGCGGCGGTGCTTCCGGCGAGCAGTCGTCCTGATTTTGTCTGCATGATCCACCTCCACCAGGAGGTGCGCCCCGCTTCCCGTCGGTCCGGCTCTGGCTGCAAAATCCTCGCGATCACGTTGCTTTCGACTAATTCGACTTGCTTCTGATGGGAACGCGTGAAAACCGTAAGCGCTTTATGATCGTCCTGCAGTGCCTTCCAGTACGAACGGCACTGGCCGCACTCGGAAAGATGCCGCATCACATCAGCAAGCTCGGGATCGGACAGGTCGCCCGAGGTCATAAGCGCCAGACGATCGCCATAGTTTTCGCAGGGCCGAAGGTAGTCATCCATGGCTTTTCTCCAGCAACCGGCGAAGGGCGTGTCTGGCGCGAGCCAGACGGGAGCCCACACCGGCGCGGCTGATATCGAGGGCCTTGGCCAGATTGTCGATGCTCTGACCGTCGAAATAGTAAAGCATCAGAGGAAGCCGGTACTTGTCGGGAAGCCGCGCCAGCGCATCGGACAGGTCCGGCGTTGACGACTCGGAGGCAACGGAAGTCTCCTGGCTGTGTTTGTGGAGAAGCTCATCTCTCCGTTTTTGTGTACGCCAGTGGTCGCGGCAGTGATTTTGAGCGATACGTGTGATCCACATGGCAAACTGGTTCCCGTCACGGAGCGAGTGGATTTTCTCCAAACCTTTGATCAAAACGTCTTGAGCGGCATCCTGGCTGTCGTCCGGGTCATGAAGCATGGCCAGACAGACGGCGTACACGCGCGACGCATGCCGTCGAACCAACGAGGCATAAGCCTCACGGTTTCCGTGGCTCGCCGCGCTGACGAGCTCGGCATCATTGGGTTCTCTCAACACTCACTCCAGTTCATCTGCTTCAAATGACGCGTCACTACTAAATTGACGAGTGGCCCACGGGCAGTTTGTCAGGAATCTGCCACGACGTCGAGCGCGGTGTTTAAGGTATTGTTGTTAAGTAAGTTATGACAAAGAAAAGGCCGGTCCGGATAATCCGGGACCGGCGTTGCCAGCCGTCTTCAAGACGCTATCCAGGGATGAGACTACTGATCCTCCAGCTCGCCGAGTCGCGCCGCATCGACATCCTCGACCCGAAGATCGCCGTAGACGACACGATACTGTCCGTCATCGATCCGCCAGCGCATCAGCACCTTGTCAAAATCACGAGGACCCACCTTGTCGCCATAATAAGCAGGGTCCTTGTTTTCCTTGTCGAGCTCGGCGAAGAACGCACAGGCATTCTGGATTCTCATGAACTTGGTCATGTCGTCCTTGCCCAGTTCGCCGTCGCGCCGGCGTCGTGAGATTTCGTCTTCAACATCGTGGATCGCCGTCGCTACCGTGAGCTTTGACGGGTAGCGTCCACCTGCAAAATCGGCGTAGTCGCGAAAACCGTCGATAGCACCCGCCTGATCGTTCTTCACCGCCTCAACTTGTCCGATCATCTTGTAGTCCGACGGGATTTCGAATTCAAAATCGGACGCGCCAAGTGCGGGATTCCACTGAAAATCATGCATCACGGCGTTGGTACGAACCTTTCCACCCTGTCCCTCGGCCTCGTATTCGATTTTGACCGGCCACTCGGTGTCCCGATCCACCCAGAGCCGGATTTGGCTTTTATCAAACACCCCGGCAAAAATCTCCGGATTCTTGACCTCGATGCCGATCGCTTTGACGCCATCGATGGTGCGCTCACCGATTTCTTCGAACTCGTATGATCTGAACAACTCAACGAGCTCTTTGGCACTGGACCTTGTCATCTCGGCCATCTGTTTCTCGTTCAGCTCGACCAACGCGTACGATTTGTCTCGATGGATGATGACATACATGGTGTTGTCATCCTGCCTGAGGTACTGTGCCGCAGCCAGGTGGTCGCTGCCTCGGCGATAGATGTCCGTGCGCTCGCCAAACTCGGTTGAATGGTATTTGACCATGTCCAAGTCTGGAGAAGAGCTGTTGTCCTGGCTAACACGGCAGATGAAGTCTTTTGCATCTTCGACCTGTTTGATCACCCGTGCCCATACGGCGTTGGAGCCACTCCCGCGGTCAAAAAGATTGATGGCGAACACGATGCCAAGAACCACAACTGCCGCTGCCGCGGCCTTGATAAGCCGGCTTTGAAAGGTCCAACGCCACAAACCGTCTGCCGAAATCCTCGGACCCGCTGCCGGCGCATCGACTTGGGTATTTTCAATCGATTCCATAATCTGTCCCTCCAACCGCGATACCGTTTGTTCCGCTGACTCCACGAACGAAGTCAGCAGCTGATCGTCCTCGAGAAGATCTTCCTGGTATTGGCGGCAGCCGGGGCACTCGGCCAAATGGGTTTCCACGGTTTGCCAATCAGTTGGCAGCACATCATCTACCAGAGCGCTCGCGATTTTTTCTCTTATGTCCTGGCACTGATCGTTCATTGTGTCCCATCCCGTTTGGCGAGCAGTTTGCGGAGTTCGTTGCGGGCCCTGAACAGCCGCGTGCACGCGCCCGCCCGGGTCATCTCGAGTTCCTCGGCCAATCTGTCGGCGCTCTTGCCATCGAAATAAAACAGCATCAGGGGAAGTCGGTATTTTTCGGGGAGCTTGGCCAGGGCCTCGTGCAGCTCGTTGAAATCGCCACCGCCGGTTTCCGGCTCTTCGGCCTGGCGCTCAATGAGCTCGCGGTGGCGGTGCTGCCTGCGGAGATGGTCACGGCAGAGATTACGCGCTATTTGCGCGATCCATGCGGCGAACGAGCGTGCGTCCCTCAGCGATCCAATCTGTGTCATACCTCGCACAAACGTGTCCTGGAAAATATCTTCGGTCTCCGTGACATTACCCAATATCCCTACACAGACGGCATACACCTTTTTTGCGTGCCGGCGAACCAGGGTCGCATAGGCATTCTTGTTGCCCTCGCGGCTGGCCGCCACCAGATCTTCATCCGACATCTCGTTGAGTTGGAGCTCCATCTCTATTTTCCAGGACGCGCGGAGGGCCAAAACATTTCAAATAATCGGTGGTCCGGGGAAAGATTTGTCCAAATTGTGCATGTTGGGTCAAAGCCCACCGGTTGAGGCCGGGTCGATGGACCCGGCCCGCCGGTGAATCGCCAAATACGCCCGACGATGCCTAAGACGGCCACAGCCAGGCAAACGTTCCCGCGGTGCACAGACCGTACACGAAGCCGTCAAACGTGTTTTTGAGCGTTGAGCTCCAGGCCCGTTTGTACCAGATCGAGTTTTGCCACAGTGCGATCGCGTAACAGAAAAACGCCGTCGCGCCGGCAAAACGAAATACAGTCAGGTACTCGGCGCCCGCCTCGACCGCCCGGCTCGTTATATAGGCGGCGAAGACACTAACCACGACGCTGTAGAGAAACCAAAGCGCAAGGCTCTTACCCATTGCGAACGAACCGCTCGGAAGCACCGTCATGAATATGATAGGGCCTTTCTTGGTTTTCTCAACAAAGTCCGGAGATTTCATCTCCTGTGAACTGCCCGCGCACGGCATGACGTAGTCGCCCGGCGGGATGTTGAACTCGCGGAGCGCGTCCATAGCCTGATCCTCATTGGGAATCTTTCCAAAGTCGCTTTTGTGGTAGGGAAGCAGCATGTGGATGATCGAGCTCACCACGAATACCAGCACCGCGGACAACAATATCGGCAGCCACAGCGAAGCGATGGTAACCATCTGCACCTCCTTGTGAAGTACAATGTCAGGGGAAACACACGGATGGAACGGGCGTCATGATCGGTTGTTTTACGGTTAGGGTTTGCCGGCGTTTGTTGTCGGCATCTGTTTGATATACACATCGCGTTTTGGATAGGGAATCTCTATTCCTTCCTGCGCGAGGCGCTTGTAGATCTCGGTATTTAGCGCGTCCAAAACACGGCCGCGAAGCACCGGTTCGTCGATCCAGCACAAGAGTTCAAAGTCCAGTGACGACTCGCCAAACCGTCGAAATCGTACTCTTGGCTCGGGTTCCTTTGCCGTCTGAGGGTTCTCGAGAGCGATATCGTTGAGTATTTCTCGAAGCCGGTCCACATCGGATCCATAGGCCACGCCGACTTTGACGCGAATTCGCTCCTTCGGCCAACGGCCTCCCGTTTCGTTGACGATCTTGGCGTTGGCGATCACAGCGTTGGGAATGGTGACTTCGACGTCGTCCCGTGTGAGAAGTCGAGTGCTTCGTAGGCCCACGTGAGTAACTTGTCCGCGTTCGCCGGTATCGAGGTTTATGTAATCGCCGATCTCGTAGGGCGCATCTGTCAGGATAAAGATTCCGGAGAACAGGTTGGCCAGCGTGTCCTTGGCGGCGAACCCGACCGCGAGACCGATGATTCCGGCCGAGGCCAGCCAGGCAGACACGTTGACATTCCAGAAGAGCAAAATGGCATAAATCGCCAACCCGATGACGACAACGCGGGTCAGATTGTCAAAAAGCGTGCGCGTCCGCGGTTCAACGAGACGGAAACCGTCCGCGCGGCTAATGGTTTCGAGCAGGAGACTGACAAAGCGGATGACGAACGCCGACCAAACGAGGACGGCGAGCGTTTTTAGCGACGAGTTGACCACTAACGCAGGTGCAGCCGGAAGTTCGAGCCGGATAGTGGCGATCCACAACCCCACCAGGACAACCGACACGCGGACGGGCCGATGGATCAAATCGATGATCGCGTCATCTATTGTCGTTTTTGTACGACTGGTTGCCGCTCGGAATACGCGAGCTACGATGACGTCGGCAATCATGGCGGCGATCAGTGAAATGATGACGATCACTGCAGCCTCGATATACCGGTTGGCGGTGATCAATCCCCACAATCGATCAACTGTTTCCACAGGTGTCCTTTCGATTTGCCGCGAGTGGCCGGTCGGTCGGGTGTCCGGGCTGGTGTGATACCGATGGAGTCATTCCACCTGGCAAATGGAGTTCACCACTCACGCATGATTTGACCAAAACATTCTACACCGCTAAAAAGAACGGCCGAATACCCGTGACCGGGTCGTGACCAGGCGCCCGAAAGATAAAGATTCTTTATCGGGGTTTCGTGCCTTACCCGTGTCTGCCCCGAGTTGTCAACCGTCTGATTCCATCCGTACATGGCGCCGCGGTAGTTTCCGGTATATCGCACGTTGGTCAACGGCGTTCCGATTTCTTTGACTTCGATCGCGCTGGAGAGCCCGGGCAAAAGGTTCTCCTCGGCTCTGGCGATCAATAAATCCGCCATCCGCTCTTTCTCGGTGTTGTAGGCAGTTTTGTTGCCGCCCCGGTAGTCTTTTTCAAATGGTTCCCAGTGCTCGTACCCCTGCAGCGCCAGAATATTGATCGTGTTTTTGCCCTTTGGTGAGTACCCGTCGTAGATATTGTCGTAAATCGTCAAACCGTAGGCGCCGTTGACTACGTCGGC
>CP070631.1:1439472-1444962 GCA_020356045.1 Candidatus Latescibacterota bacterium | reverse complement strand
GGGTCCGATTGTCATCGGTCAGGGTTGTGAGTTTGATTATTCGGGGACACAAGCCATACGCGCGTTGAGAGAGGAAGGGATCCGTGTTGTACTGCTCAACAGCAATCCGGCGACAATAATGACCGACCCTGGTTTATCGGACGCGACCTATATCGAACCGTTGACGGCCGAATCGTGTATCGCGGTAATCGAGGCAGAGCGCTGCGACGCGATCCTTCCCACGCTGGGCGGACAAACCGCACTGAATCTCGCCTGTGAGCTATCCGACCGCGGTGAAGTTGAAAAACGGGGAATCCAGCTGCTTGGGGTCAATCTGGATGCGATCCGCCGGGCGGAAGACCGCCGGAGTTTCCGGCGGCTGGCAATCGACGCCGGGTGCGAGGTGCCGAGGAGTGCGATCGTGAAGTCGATGAATGAGGCGCGGGACGTGCTCGAGAAGCTCGGACTGCCGCTCATTGTGCGGCCGTCGTTCACGCTCGGCGGCAGCGGAGCCGGACTCGCCCGCGACCGCGAAACGTTCCTCGACGTCGTGGCAAGCGGTATTCACCGATCACCGATCGGTGAGGTGCTTCTAGAGGAATCGGTGGAAGGGTGGAAGGAATTCGAACTCGAGGTCATGAGGGATGCCGCGGGCAATTGTGTGGTGATTTGTTCGATCGAGAATCTCGATCCGATGGGTACGCACACCGGGGACAGCGTGACCGTCGCACCGGTTCAGACGCTGTGCGACAAAGACTATCAACGCATGCGTGATGCGGCGTTTCGAATTATGGAGCTTGTCGGGATCTCCGGCGGCGCCAACGTTCAGTTTGCCCTGCAGCCGGGTTCGGGGCGTCTTCTCGTGATCGAAATGAACCCGCGCGTATCACGATCCAGCGCACTGGCCAGCAAGGCCACCGGGTACCCCATCGCCAAAGTGGCCACCAAGCTCGCGCTGGGTTACACGCTGCACGAGCTTCCCAACGACATCGTCGGGTCGACACCCGCGTCGTTCGAGCCGGCGTTGGATTACTGTGTGGTCAAGATACCGCGGTGGAACTTTGAAAAATTCAAGGGAGCGTGTGATGCTCTCTCTCCCCAGATGAAATCGGTGGGCGAAGTGCTTGCGTTGGGGCGCACCTTTAACGAGGCGCTTCAAAAGGCGCTGCGGTCGTTGGAGGCGGGGCTCGACGGTCTCGAGGCCAATGGAAACAGTGAACTGAATGACGACACGCTGCGGGCACGGTTGTGTGTGCCCAACCCGGAACGGCTGCTCAGTATCAAGACGGCGTTCTCGCGTGGTTGGACGGTCGAGCATGTTCACGATCTAACACAGATCGACGTGTGGTTTCTGGAGAACATCCGGCATTTGACGGATTTCGAGGGTGATCTGCGCCGCGTAGGATTCCCGTGCGGCGGTGACCGGTTGCTCGAAGCAAAACGCTTGGGGTTCGGCGACCGTCAGTTGGCCGATATCCTCGGTGTGGACGAGCCTGCGATCGCTCGGGTGAGGAGCGAGCGCGGGATCCGCCCGGCGGTCCGCATGGTTGATACCTGCGCCGCCGAGTTCGCTGCGAGGACGCCCTATTTTTACACCACCTACGGAGAGAAATGCGAAGCCGACGCGGCGGATCCGAAGAGCGTCAGAAAGATCATGATCCTTGGGAGCGGGCCCAACCGGATCGGTCAAGGGATCGAGTTTGACTACTGTTGCGTTCACGCCGCCATGGAGCTTCAGAACCTCGGCATCGAGACGATTATGGTGAACTGCAATCCCGAAACGGTAAGCACTGACTTCGACGTGTCGAGCCGGCTGTACTTTGAACCGATCACTTTTGAGCACGTTATGGCAATTATCGACAAGGAGAAGCCAGATGGTGTCATTGTTCAGTTTGGCGGTCAGACCCCGCTCAAGCTGCTCCACCGGCTCCATGAGAGCGGAGTCACCGTGCTTGGCACCAACGTGGAATCCGTCGATCGTGCGGAGGACCGAAAGCGTTGTAGCGAACTCCTGACCGGGCTGGGCATTCGATTTCCGGCATCGACGTTTGTCACCGATGCGGCCGATGGGATGGCCGCTGCGAGACGACTCGGTTTTCCGTTACTTTTGCGGCCGCCCTATGTGCTCGGTGGAATGGACATGGAATTGGTCTACGACGAAGAACAGTTCGAGCGGTCGTTGCAACGGGCGTTTAAAGCCAGTGATGGCCGGCCGTTGATGTTGGATCGGTTTATCGAATCGGCAACCGAAGTCGATGTCGATGTAGTGAGCGATGGCACCCATGTTGAAATCGCGGGAATCATGGAGCACATCGAAGAGGCAGGAATCCATTCCGGTGATTCATCGTGTGTGCTGCCGCCGGTGAGCCTCGAAGACGATTTAGTGGAACAGATCAGGAGTATGACCACTCGGATTGCGCGCGAACTCGATGTCGTAGGCATGCTGAACGTGCAGTACGCGGTAAGGGACGACACGGTCTTCTGTATAGAGATCAATCCCAGGGCGTCGCGCACCGTTCCGTTTGTAAGCAAGGCGACGGGAATACCTTGGGTCAAAGTCGCCACGCGGGCGATTCTAGGGCTGCCGCTCGCCAACCCAGATGCCCAGCGCGGCGCCGCGGAGTTTGTCTCGGTCAAAGCACCGGTTCTACCATTTGACCGCTTTCCGGGGGTGGACTCTCTGCTTGGGCCCGAAATGAGGGCAACCGGTGAGGTGATGGGAATTGCCCCATCGTTTGGCGAGGCGTTTATCAAGGCACAAATGGCGGCGGGGTTCCGGCTGCCGGCCAAAGGCAAAGTGTTTATCAGCGTGGCTAACCGATTCAAACGGGAATGCATCTTCCCCGCAAAAACCCTGGCCGCCATGGGGCACTCGCTGGTCGCAACCAGTGGTACTGCAAAGGTGCTCCGTTCGCACGGTATCCGCGTCGAAGAAGTGCCCAAAGTCAGCTCCGGGGACTCGCGAATCATCGAGCTGATCAACAACGAAGACATCGTTCTCGTCATCAACACGCCGGTTGGGAAGACGTCTATCGAAGATGAACGGGCGATTCGACTTGCGGCGACGCAACGTAAGGTACCATGCATTACCACGATGCAAGGATTCCACTCGCTGGTTCTGGGTCTCGACACGCTCCAAGACCGCGAATTTAGTGTGGCCCCATTACAGGAATATGTGCGAAGGTATGAAGAGGTAGCTGGCTGAGATTGCTGCGGGGCCGGCCTGGATTGCGGTCGAAGATCATAACGAATTCCACTCAGAGTAGAGGTCGTGATGCGGTTGATTCCCAAACAGCGGGTCACGTGGTTGATTGTGTGTTTGTTGGCGTGCGTTGTACCCATTCTCGCCGGCGCGTGCGGGTCCCGGGAGGACGGTAAGCCTGTCGGCGGAACTGTTGTCATTGGACTGCTCGGTGACCCAGAGACACTCAATCCGCTCGTTGCCACCACAGTTGAATCCAAAGACATCATCAATCTCGTCTATATGCGGCTTCTCGATGAGCAGGCTGATTTCATCAGTTTCAAACCGAAGCTTGCCAAGTCCTGGGAATTCAGCAGGGATAGTCTGTCGATCACCTTTTCGCTCCGCGAGGACGTACTCTGGGAGGATGGGGTGCCGTTTACGGCAGCCGACGTCCGATATACATGGGAGCTCCAGACGGACACAACCGTTGCGTGGGCGAGTCGGCACTTGAAGGACCGCATCGAGGATGTCGAAGTTGTTGATGACTTCACGGTCGTGTTTCATTTCACCAACCGTTATTTGTATCAGCTCATGGATGCAAATGACGGTGTTATCCTTCCCAAACACGTCGTCGAAAAAATTCCCAGGGCAGAATTTCGGACATCGAAATTCGGCCGCGACCCGGTGGGGAACGGTCCATTCAGATTGGCCCGTTGGGTATCGGGGCAGTATGTCGAGCTGGAACGAAACCCGAATTATTTTGAGGGCGAGCGGCCATATCTCGACGGCGTGGTATATCGAATAGTACCCGACATGACGACGTTGGTTACCCAGCTGAAAACAGGTGAGATCGACTGTCTCGAGTCGGTTCCGAATGATGCGCTTCCCGGGGTCCGCCGTGACAATCCCGATATCAAAATCTACAGCTACCCGTCGCGTGACTATACGTTTGTGGTATGGAATCTGAAAAAACCTCTTTTCGAAAATGCCGAGGTGCGTCGGGCGCTAGCCATGGCGGTTGATGTCCAAGAGATGATCGAAACGTTGTGGGGAGGGATGGCCCAACCCATGAACAGCCCCATGCATCCGATCTTGTGGGCGCATGATCCAACGATAAAACGGATCGAGTTTGACCCCGGCCGGGCCAAAAAGATTCTAGCCGCCCAGGGATGGGTGGATCGGGACGGCGACGGATTCATCGAAAAGGACGGTGAGCCGTTTGAATTCGAGATGACCACGAATCAGGGCAATCAGCTGCGCGCCGATATCGCCACAATGTGTCAGGAATACTTTCGTCACGTGGGAATCAGGGCGACGATCCGGATGATGGAGTGGAACACGTTCATCCAGTGGGTGATTGCCGGTGAGTTCGACAGCTGTGTTCTCGGTTGGGGAGTGGGGACACGCGCGGATCTGACAAACCTGTGGAAAAGTACCTCACGGCCCCCAGGTGGACTCAACGTGTCGGGGTTTGCCAGCCCCGCAGTGGATTCGTTGATCGACCGCGCAAAAAACAAGCTCGGCCCAACTGAGGCGCAACCGTTGTGGTACCGCTGTCAACGTATCATCTACGATGATCAGCCCTTCTTATTTTTAACCGTGCCGCACGAAGTCGTGGGTTTGAACCGCCGGATCCAGGGTGTCGAACCCAACGCCATTGGGTTTTTTGTCAACCTTCCGGATTGGTATGTGGGCGAGCGCGAGTGATCGTATCTCGTCGTCGTCAGGTTTGGGGTCTGACGTGGTATAGCCCGTCCTTTACGTAGACGAGTCCCGTGCCGTTCTCGAGGTTGACTCCGACGTCAATGATACACAGTGTTTTGGCTCCGCACTCGATTTGCGCCAATCCAAGCCGAAATCGTGGGCCGGACGGCGTCACTCGAACCGTCGTGTAACTGACCAATGTGGCCTTCGCGTCTGCGGTCGTCTTGTGAGTCACACCGCCACAGATCGGACAGCTGTTTGCCGGATAAAAAAACGCATGGCCGCCATTGCATTGGTAAACGGTGACCTGCTCACCGTGCCGGTAGGAATCGTTGAATTCGGTGCGGTCGCTCATGGTCGTCTCGACTATACGGTGTCAACAATAAAGACAAAGCTCTCGTCGGATACGCCGCCGACACTCTGAATCATACCGAGGCGTGCACCGTGATGCTGTCTGTCGCCGGCCCTCCCCGTCAATTGGTCGACGACCTCGATGCTCGATGCAATGCCGGTGCAACCGATGGGGTGGCCGCGTGCTTTCATTCCGCCAGATGGATTGACGGCGAGATCCGAGTTGATGTCGAGCTCACCGGCCTCGAGTGCCTTCCATGCGGTGCCCAACT
>CP070631.1:1435958-1439372 GCA_020356045.1 Candidatus Latescibacterota bacterium | reverse complement strand
TACAACCAAGGCGGGATTTCTCGCGGCTAGCGGTGTGTATTTGGTGCGCGTTACGAGCGGAAGCGGATCGGTTGTCAAAACGATTTCATTGATACAGTAAGGTGACCGGCAGTGTCTCACCACCGGGTCGCGATCCGCGGTAGTGAGACGGGCACGCAACGATCATGGCAAAACGTGTAGTTATCATTGGCGCCGGCGAAGCCGGCCGGATGGTTGTCCGCGAGATTCTGACCACGCCGGATAGTGGGTTCGAAGTGGTTGGGTATCTCGACGACGATCTCACGCTAAAAGGCCAAAGCCTAGAGGCGAAGCCGGTGCTCGGCCCGTGCGAGAATCTCACTCGGCTCGTTCCAGAGATGGCAATCGAGGAGGCGATTATCGCGGTGCCGACGGGTACGCGCGAGTTTGTCCGGCGGGTGGTGTCGTTGTGCCGGGATGCCGGTATCGGATTCAAGATCGTTCCGGGGATGATAGAGATCATCAAGGGGCCGGTGCGTCTCGAACAGATTCGAGACGTTCATCCCGAGGATCTTTTGGGGCGTGAGACTGTCGAATTTGACGATGGGCGGTTGCGGACCGGTCTTGCCGGACGGCGGGTGCTGGTAACGGGTGCTGGAGGGTCGATCGGGGGAGAGATCTGCAGACAGATCAGCCGCTTCGGTTTGGAAGAGCTTCAGCTTCTCGGACGTGGAGAGAACCAGATTTTTGATATCGAGCATGAGCTGCGGGCAACTTTCCCGGAGTTGGAAATCCGGGCGATCATCGCAGACATCCGGGATGAGGCCGGATTGACGCGAACGTTTGGCCAGCTCCGGCCGCACTACGTATATCACGCCGCCGCGCACAAGCACGTCCATTACATGGAGGCGTTCCCGGAGGAAGCGGTCAAGAACAACGTGTTTGGCACCTTGAACGTGCTCGGCGCGGCAAACGAGGTGGGTGTCGAACGATTGGTGATGATTTCCACCGACAAAGCGGTGAATCCACACGGTGTGATGGGTGCGACAAAACGGGTGGCGGAGTTCTTGATGACCGACTGGGCGGCGACACATGATTCGCCGCGGCTCCTCACGGTCCGGTTTGGGAATGTTCTGGGCAGCCGGGGAAGTGTGGTTCCGCTGTTTATCGGGCAGATTCGCTCGGGTGGCCCGGTAACGGTGAGCGATCCCGAGGCGACGAGGTTTTTTATGTCGCTCCGGGAGGCATGCATGCTGGTCGTCCAGGCGTCAATGATGGGCGACGGGGGCGAAATATTCGTGCTCAAAATGGGCACACCGCTCAGAATCATTGAGGTTGCCAAAGACTTGATTTCGCTCCATGGATTGCGTCCCGGTGTAGACGTTGGTATTGATATCGTGGGCTTGCGACCGGGCGAAAAGCTTCACGAGGATCTCACCGTCCACGGCGAGGACGTCACGGGATCCGAACACGACCAGATTCTAACGGCCCACCCCGAACTCCCCCGCGATTGGGACCGCGGCGCGGTTCTTGCTCGTCTCGAAGAACTGGTCCAAACAGGTGACGGCGGGGGCATCCGTGGATTTCTCAGTAAATTAATACCGGATTCAAAGCTGGGAAACGGCTGAATCGTCGGCCACAAAAGACGAGATACCCATTATCGAGGGAATGTGATGACAGCACCGAACAAACAACTTCCCGCGATCGAAGGCGGCGTGCCGGTTCGAAAGGAGTCGCTGCCGTTTTACAGGCCGTCGGTCGATGAGACCGACGTGGAGCTGGTGACAAAAACGCTCAGATCGGGGTGGTTGACGCTCGGTCCCGTGACCTTTGATCTCGAGAGAGAGCTGGCCCGCTATCTGGGAGCGGCGCATGTCATCGCGGTGAACTCCTGCAGCGCGGCGATGTTCCTCGCGCTAAAAGCGCTTGGTGTGGGACCGGGTGATGAGGTGGTCACATCCGCGATGACCTTTACGTCGACTGTGACGGCAATCATTCACGCCGGTGCCACGCCGGTGTTGGCCGATATCGAAAACGAAACTTTCGGAGTGGCGCCGGACGAGCTGGTCAAGCGGACGACGCCGAAAACGCGTGTTTTCATGCCTGTGCATTTTGGAGGACAAGCCTGCCGTATCGACGAGGTGCTGGACATAGCCGGAGGGCGTGGGATTGGGGTAGTCGAGGACGCCGCACACAGTTTTGGCGCATCGTTTGACGGACAGAAGGTGGGTACATTTGGGGATATCACCGCATTCAGCTTTTACGCGACCAAGAATCTGACCACTGGTGAAGGCGGTTGTTTGTCCACGGCCTACGAGGAGTTGGCGGATAAACTACGGTTGTTGTCATACCACGGGATGTCGCATGGAAGTTGGTCGAGATACGCCGACCGCGGGTCCTGGTACTACGAAGTCGACGTTCCCGGCTACAAGTGCAACATGAGCGATATGTTATCGGCTCTGGGGCTGTCGCAGCTACGGCGGGTCGATCAATTGACTGCGGGAAGGCGAGATGTTGCCCAGTGGTTCGCTGCCCGGCTCGAGGATTCACCGTACTTCGAGCTTTCCCGGGTTCGTTCCGGCAACGACCACACGTGGCACTTGTTTGTGGTTCGGCTGCGACTGGATAGACTGACGATCGATCGGGACCAGTTCATCCGCGCGCTTGCAGCCGAGAATATCGGATGTTCGGTTCACTTCATACCGATTTACAGGCATCCTTACTTTCGTGCGTATCTGGATGATTCGGAGTCGTACCCGGTGTGTGAGGATTATTTCTCGCGGTGCGTGTCGCTTCCGATCTTTCCATCGATGCAGGAATCGGATGTTGATGACGTGGTTAGCGCGATGAATCGGATCGCCGCATACTATTCGGTGTCCTGACACGGGGACACAGGAGCCGCCGGACCGTCGTTCCAGGACCCGAGGCCCCCGGCCGGAACCGAGACATCATGCAGACAAAGATCATCGACCGACTTTCGCCCGACCTCGACGAGGTCGCCCTCGACTCTCCCCGCGCGACGTTCTATCACACCGGCGTCTGGCTGGACAGCATCGCGCATACCTACCCCGGGATGAAGCTTCGTTGCATCGTGGCGGAGGACGGTATTCGAGTGATCGGGTTCCTTCCGTTTTTTGATATACGGCGGGGGCCCACGCGTACGCTATGGTCGTTGCCGTTTGGCACCTACGGTGGCCCGGTGGTGCGAGCGGTCGAAGCGAACGCGGGGGTCGAACAGCGGCTGCTTGCGGAGTACCTGTCGATGCGGCGCGGGTTGGGCGTTATCGAAATCGGACTGGTCGACTATTCAAATGTTGTGCCCAAAGGCGTATTCTCATTCGATACGTCGTCGACGCACGTTCTCGATCTCGGCGGTGGATTCGAAGAGGTTTGGAAGAACCGTTTTGACAAATCAAAACGGCGGCAGGCGCGAAAGGCCAAACGCGAAGGTCTCTC
>CP070631.1:1433401-1435858 GCA_020356045.1 Candidatus Latescibacterota bacterium | reverse complement strand
CCACTCCGGCACCCAATTTCCCGTTCTTCTTGAAACTCCTATACAACGGTAGCCAGGCAACGTGTCCTCAACGAAAAGAAAATCCCACAGATGTTAAAATGTGTAAACAGTAATTTGACCCAGTCAGGTTCTGCACTCAACGGAACTTGTTATGCCTTAAGATATTTTATTATCTACTGTTACGCACCCCACACCACCTTGTCCACAATGTCAGCACTTTACCCACATTCTACCGCAGGAGCAGAGGAAATTCTTGGTCACACAGCAACCTCGTTTGATAAACTCGCGCCGAGTGCTGAGCCCTTCATAAGCACAGGCTGGCTGTCATGGAACATGTGATCTCGCGGATAGCCAAGAACCAAAAAAACGAGTTGCGCGTGACTCTGAGCGATTTCACGGGAGCTCCACGCTTGGATATTCGCCAGTGGTTCCTCCGCCCAGACGGGAATTTTACCCCAACCGGCAAAGGCGTCAGTCTAGCCACCGAAGAGATAAGCGAGTTCCTGCATATTCTGCGTAACATATACAGAAAAAGCACACTCGGGGATAAAGCGACCATGCTTCGTGATGGGACATCTTACATAGAAGTCAGTTATTCCGAGTATCGAGGTCACACCTACATTGAAGCGAGAGCTTGGCCGTCAAATAAAGGTTTCACAATTCGACCCTCTCTGACGCCTCGCCTAATAAAAGCAATCGAAGATGCGAGCGATAGCGATATCGTTACACAATCATCTCGAGAAACTGAACCCACCGAGTACGCCCCCCAAGAACATCACACTAATGGGTTTTCGCATAACAACTCGAGTGGGCCCAGCGCATGGTCAAATCTCCTGGTCGTAGTGGCCGTTGGATCATTCGCTTTGATGTTCGTCATGCATGGATTCGTATTCGTCTTCCTAATTGCCGCTTTTTTGCTCAAATTTGCTACTCGTGATTAGCTTCGCGGCGGGACCACCGCCAACCCCAGCGCGCATGAAGCCCTAGACATCGGCGCCACAGCAGCCCAAGATTGCTTATGAGCCACTCTCCGAATACGCCTTTTTCATCAGTTCGATCAGAAACGCTTCGTGTTTTTTTAAATCCTCTTTGTTCAAGCGAAGCAAATAGCGTCCCCATTTCGAGTAATCTATGAGATCCAGGCCGGCCTGCTCGATTTGAGCTTCGATTTCTTCTGTCCTTGGCATCTTGAATTCCGCGCGAAGCCAACGCTTCTTCGGTTTAAACAAAACAAAATTATTAGCCTGGCCATTCACCGCGAGGCCAATGTAAAACTTGTTGTATTTGAGTTCGAATTGAGGAGCGAAGCTGTGAACCATGCCGAGTGCTTGGTCAACCACTGCCACCGTCGCTGGTGTCCCTCTTTTATTCCAATAGGCCCGGTCAGCGACGTCTGATTCCTCCTCTTCTTCTTCAAACCCCAGAGTCATCTGATCCAGCACTTTCGTAAACACAAGCGTTACATGATCTTGCCATTTCAGGGCGTTCATCTGAAGAGCGACCAACGGTATGACCCCGTTGAACAGACCGATCACGTTGAGAAATCGGCTCGTGACATTTTCGGCTACGATGACAGCAGTGTGATCGTATTGGGGATACCGTTTTTTCTCGATGTCCCAGTATTCAATTGTACGGATTATGTGACTCTCGTCCGTTCTTCCCAATTGGATTTCGACTTCAAAACGGTCACCAGAATCGGAATCCTGAAGAAGAAGGTCGAGCCGCCCGGCGTGCGGTTGGCGTCGTTCCCTATCCTTGAGGATCAAGTCCCCAAGTCCCAATATGGACGGGTCATCCGCTATTCTCGCCTGCACCCACTTCTCGTTCAAAACCGGATGTCCTTTCAGTGGTACGACATCAAACTTTGCGTATTTATATTCGTTCACGGTACGTCCTCCTGGAGAATGTCTGCGTGTTGTTTCCCTATCCCTAGCCGACAGTTTCCAAATCCACTGCGGATCAATTGATCTTGTCACGATGGATTTGCTGGCCAAATCGGGATCGTTGGCACGCGGCCGAATGGCATTCGTGTTTATTCGCCCATTCCTTTTACAGCCTCAAAAAACTCTTTGAGCTTGAAATAGTTGGGTGAGGGTGGCCCCTCGGCCATTGTATTGACCTCGTAGCTCTGATTCCGCCAGCGTCCCGTACGGAGATCCTCCTTGAACCTATTCCCTTCGATTCCCCCATCGCCACGACCCACCCACCACCCGGCTCCTCCACGGTACGCTTCGAGCAGCGCGGACCCGGTGAGCCTGGTACTCGAATGTCGACCGAAATCTTTGAATGGTCTCTGCCGCTGGTAAACAGCGTCTGCTCGAAGCAGTATTTCGTCATCGTTGTATCGGGTCGCCAAGTCTTTCCACGTAAGGATCGGGCCCGTGAATACTTCTTTGAATTCACCTGCAACTTCGTATTCCGATGAGCAAAGGCCCAACAACTCAACGTTTTCAACCT
>CP070631.1:1430109-1433301 GCA_020356045.1 Candidatus Latescibacterota bacterium | reverse complement strand
GGGACCCCGGACACCGGCGAGACCGTACGCCATGAGATGCCCACCGATGCTGTCGATGAAGTGCTCGGCATTGACGCCGAGATGGACCTCGACCGTACCGAGGAGTCGGAGCCGGTGGGTTCAGACGACGGTTTCTTTGGTGAAACGATCGAGGATGCATTCGCTGAGGACGAGCCGGTTGGAGGTGCGATGAGTTGGGCGGATGACGGGGGCAGCGCCGCCGAAGAGGGGCGTGAGGCCACCGTCTGGGACGAGGCGGATACCGCCGTGCCGGTAGACCGGGATAGCGAGCCGGTTGGATGGCCTGACCACGACCTGGAGGCCGAGCCCGCGGACGAGCTGGCGACGTCCGAGGACACCGCGGCACCGGTCGAGAGTCCGGCGGAGCCGTCTGAGGATCGGGTCGAACCCGCCCCGGTGCAACCACCTAAATCCGTTGACCATTGGGGTGAAGAAGAGGTCGGTGACGGTGTTTTTGTGGATTTCTCGGCCGGTTCGCAACGGGTGGATGTGGGATCGGCGGTCGACGACGATCGTCTCACCGAGGACGAGCGGCTGAGGGATCTGGGGTGGAGCCAGTACGGCAAGCGGCTTCGGAAAATCGTTGATCGGGAAAAGGCGAGACGGCGCCGGAAAAAAGACGACGACGAATCATGAGACGAATCGGAATTATCACGTCAAAGGGCGGTACGGGAAAGACCACGACGGCGATTAACCTTGGTCATGGACTTGCCCTTACCGGGCAAAAGGTTCTCGTCATCGATTGCGACGCTCAGCGCAACATCGCGGTTACCTTTGACGTGCAGGGAAGAAAAACCCTCTGCGACCTGCTCCAAAACGGCGAGGTCGAGATCATTCAAGTCCGGCGTAATCTTTATGTGGTGGACTCCGGCGGACGCGACCTGGCCGAAACCGAAATGATGCTCGCTGGGAAAAAACAACGCGAGACGAGGCTCACGCTGGCGCTGGAGAATCTTAACGGATGCGACGTGGTGATATGCGATTGCTCGCCGACGATCAATTTGATCAATATAAACGCGTTGAATTTTGTCCACGAAGTCATTATTCCGGTGAGCATGGATTATCTCGCACAGGAAGGCGCACGGCAGACGTTGGAAATCATCGATGAAATCAACCAGTTTTCATATGGACGGACCGATTTGCTCGGCATCTTGGCAACATTCTACGATGCGCGCACCAAGCTGTCCAAAGAGGTTCTCGATACGCTGAGAAAACATTTCACCGATCGAATGTTTGATACGGTCATCCGCATCAACACCTCGCTTCGGGAGGCTCCGAGTTTTAACAAAACAATCTTCGAGTATAGCCCTCTATCGAGAGGTGCGTTTGACTATTACCAACTAACCGAGGAGTTGCTCAGACGTGGGCGAACGCAAGCGGTCGCTGGGGCGTGACGTATTCGATTCGACGCCCGATGACAACAAGTCGGGGACCATCAAGAAAATCCTCGAAGGCAAACGCTTTCAACCCAAGGCAGCCGCCAAGGAAGTTGAAGTGCGCGTCAAGTTAACCCCTTCAAATATAAAACAGTTAGACGCGATCAGGGCGGAGCTGGAGAAAAAAGGGAAGGGCCGTCTATCACGAAACGACCTAATCCGTGTCGCGATCACGCTGCTCTCTGCCGAGGATTTTTGAGCTGATCGGCAACGAGTTGGAGTAGAATCTAATCAATGGCGCGGGGGGTGTGCGCCCGTCTCGATTTCTATATAAAAATGGAAAGCTACGATCTTCGCAGTGAAATAATGGCCAAGGGCCACAAGTACTACATCCAGACGAACCTGGTGCCGTCGCAGAAAACTGTAGTGACCTCGGTCTTCCACGAAGGATCATTGCTGTCAAAGCAAGTTGACAGTTTTGATCCATCGATATCCGCCGACGCGGCCCGATTGCTCGTGCGTGAATACCACGAAGAAAAGAAAAGCCGCATCAACTCTCTGCTACGAATCAAAGAAAAACTCGAAGACGTTGATGACGCCAAGTCGCATCTCAAACTTGGCGAGGCGCTCTTCCATCAAAGTCTCTATCGAGAAGCAATGACGGAAGTTGTTCGCGCGTTAAAACTCGGGGTTGAAGAGTCGAGGGCGTTTTCGATTCTTGGCAATTCGCTCATTGCTGTCGGTGAATCCGACAAGGCCATCAAAGCGTTCAGAAAGGGTATCGAGATTTCGCCCCAGTACCCGGATCTTTACAACGATCTCGGGTGCGGCTTTATGTCACAAAAGAAATGTGGCGATGCCGTCAAAGCGTTCGAGACCGCTACCGAGATGAACAAGTACTACCACACCGCGTATTTGAATCTCGCGATCGCGTTGTGTCTCAATGTTGTCGAGAAACAGGAGTTCGAGCTTTCGCGGGGGCTTAGGGGACGGCTGAAGGGCATACTGACCAAATGCCTCCAGCTCAGACCGTCGCTCGATACCGAGGACTTTCGTGAAGCGATGCGCGCGGTGGACAGCGAGCGCTACGACGTTGCATATGAACGACTTTCGGCGATCAAGGATGTCGGCGAGAAGATTTCAAAAAATCATTTATCCCTAGACTTATACTTGATTCTTAAGTTCGGATCGGACAATATCTCCGAAGAGGAGATCGACCGGTATGTCGAAAGGGCGCTGAGAGCCCTCGAATCGAACCCCGGTTACGCCGATCTGCAGAATGACTTGGGAATCCTGTACACTGCGAAATGCAAGCTATATATTGACAAAGCCAGGGATTCGTTTCAAAAATCACTGCAGATCAACAGAAACTTCAAGCGGGCGGAAAAGAACCTGCGGCTGACGGTCAATGACGGCCAAGGGATCCACCTGCTCCTAAAGGCGCTTTTGGACTGACTTTTGCATAACTTGTGGAGTCAGAAGGGAAAATCATGGAAAAACTGATCATCTCGGAAGAGCGTCTCCACGCCTCGGTCCCGCTTACGCTCCTTAGCCTTAAAGGCACTATAGAGACCACGAACGCATCTACGCTCGAAGAGGCGATCGATCGCATCATCGAAGAGGAATGCTATCGGATCGTGGTGGACCTTGGCGGTGTAAGTTATATCAGCTCAGCCGGTTGGGGGATCTTTATCAGCGAAATCAAGCGGGTGCGCCGCAACGCCGGTGACATCAAACTCGCCGCGATGACGGCGCCGGTCCGCGAAGTCTTTGATTTGCTCGAATTTAACAACAT
>CP070631.1:1427408-1430009 GCA_020356045.1 Candidatus Latescibacterota bacterium | reverse complement strand
GCCAGGGATTTTGGACGTATCCGACCAGCGCTCGCGATGGTGGGCTCGCATGGGACGGACGGCACCAACGGTTTATTCAACGCATTTGCGGGACTCTCGCTCAACATTCTCGTCGGCAACATAGAAAAGACCGGCGGTCTCCGATTGGCGCGGGAAACACCGGTCCGTTCGTTACCGCCTGTGCAGCCGGACAGTATCGCCCGGAACGCGTTGGCCAAACGAACAGTTTGCGATTCCGCCGATGGCGATTCTCAGTTTGGAATCGATCGTGTACGGGCGTTCTGCGACAACATTGCGTCCGGGCAGCCGCATCCGATAGACACACTTTTTGTCTACGGGACCAACCCCGCCTTCGATCATCCCCATGCAAAGCGAATTCGTTCCACGTTGGAAAGTATTCCATTTGTCGTCTCCTTTGCCAGCATTATGGATGAGACGACAGAATACGCCAGTCTGGTGCTTCCTGACCACGCGTTCCTCGAAGGGTGGGGGGACAGCGGCGCAACCCCGAGTATCGCGTTTGCTCACGCAGCCGTAAGCCAACCCGTCGTCGAACCGTTCTACGATACCCGGCACGCAGGGGACGCTTTGATCGGAATTGCCGAGGCGGTGGGGGAGGGCCTAAATGGCGTATTCCAGAAAGCCGACTTCAATTCGTTACTTCAGAATCGAATGCGGGGAATCTATGCCGCAGGTGAGGGAACGGTCGTTTCCGGATCATTCGAGGAATCGTGGGTTCAGTTCCTAAAAGAAAGAGGGTGGCAGAACTTCGTTTACGATTCGTTCGATGATTTTTGGCGGCTGCTGGTCGAACGGGGCGGTTGGTGGAACCCGTCGATCGAAGAACTCGAACCGACGGACGCGATACGAACCGAAACGTCCAAGATCCCCTTGTTCGTGGAACAGTTGGCACGGGAGCTCGAGAGCACGATTGACAAAAGTCGCGGTGGCGACAGGATAAACACCCTGCGCGGGTTGGGCGTAACAGAGCCTCCCGGGACGGCATTTTTGGTTCATTATGAAGCTCCACGCTGGGCCGGAGATGAAAAAGAATACCCTTACTATCTCCAGACCTTCGGCGTCTTGTCGAACAGGAAGGGTTCGGGGTCGTTCTCGCCTTTGCTCCAGGAAATGTTTGGATATTACTACCGGAGATATTGGGAGTCGTGGGTCGAGTTGAACCCGCACACCGCCCACGACAATCACATCAGTGACGGCGACTGGGCGACGGTTGAATCCGAGGTCGGTTCAATCACCGCCCGGGCTGTTTTCAACGAAGGGCTGGCACGGGACTCGGTTGCTGTACCGTTTGGAATGGGTCATACGTCGTGCGGGCGCTACGCCCAGGGCGTGGGCGTGAATCCTTACGAGATCCTCGCCCAAGTATCCGATTTGCTGTGGGGGCGACCCGCCAAACTGGCCACACGAGTCAAAATCAAGAAAGCGAAAAGAAAGGTCACCTAAATGCCACGTTGGGGTATGACTATCGATCTAGACAAGTGCACTGGCTGTGGGGCGTGCGTTGCGGCGTGCAAGACGGAAAATAACGTAGCCGTCGGCACGCCGAAGCTTGGCCGTGAAAGCCGCGTCATGTTCTGGATGGAGATGGTCAAGGTCGTAGAGGGGGAGGATCTTCCGAACGTTAGAGTAAGATACATCCCAAGACCGTGCTTCCACTGCGATAATCCACCATGCACACGCGTCTGTCCCGTCCGGGCTACGTATCTCACTAAAGATGGATTCGTAGCACAAATCTATTACCGTTGTATTGGATGCCGGTACTGTATGGCCGGCTGCCCGTATACCGTCAAAGTGTTCAACTATTTTGAGCCAAAGTGGAGTGAAGAGCGACTGCGGTGCGTAAACCCGGATGTATCGTTGAGACCCCAAGGAGTGGTGGAGAAGTGCACGTTCTGTTATCACCGCTTGCAGATCGCCAAGGAAAACGCTCGCGCCGAAAATCGAAGCTTGAAAGAGAACGACTACCGGGTCGCGTGTCAAGATGCGTGTCCGGCAAACGCGATCCAATTCGGTGACCTCGACGACAGTAGATCGTTAGTTCATAAGCTCAGCCAAAGCCCCAGAGCGAGGCGGTTGATGGAAGATTTGGGGACGGAGCCAAAGGTATTCTACCTCGCACAGGGAGTATGATATGTCAGTCGTATCTCGAGATTTGGGTCCGGATGAAGCGCTGATCAGACCGCTTCATCAATTCTCCCCAAAGTTCATGCTGCTCGTGTGCATTCTTGCTGCAGTAGTAGCGTGCATGTTCGTTATGTACGGGCGCCAAATCGCTGTGGGGTTGGGCGTGACTGGGCTCGATCATCCGGTGACGTGGGGATTCTATATCGTCAACTTTGTGTTCTTTATCGGAATAAGCCACGCCGGGACGCTGATATCAGCGATCCTCCGGCTTTCGCAGGCTGAGTGGAGGCGGCCTATCACACGGATGGCGGAAGTCATCACTGTCGTGGTGCTCCTAATTGGGGGCGTTCACCCGATCCTTGATCTCGGTCGACCGGACCGCCTGGCCAATGTGTTCACCTCGGGCAGACTGCAGTCGCCGCTGCGATGGGATGTAACAGCCATATCGGCGTATTT
>CP070631.1:1424630-1427308 GCA_020356045.1 Candidatus Latescibacterota bacterium | reverse complement strand
GGAGTACGACGGCACGCTGCCGGCGTCAGCTGAGCCGGAAAAGCCGTACTTCGCACACCCTACAGCTGTGATCGACCAGCCGTGCACGATCGGCAGGGGTACAAAGATCTGGCATTTCACACATGTGATGGCGAACACAACAATCGGTGATGGTTGTAGCTTTGGCCAGAACTGCACCGTAGAAAAAAATGTCGTCATCGGAAACAACGTCAAAGTCCAAAACAACGTGTCGATCTACACGGGATTGAGAATCGAGGACGATGTATTTTTGGGTCCGTCATGTGTGCTTACCAACGTGACCAACCCGAGAAGCCAGGTAGTACGCAGAGGGCTGTACGAGACCACGATTCTCAAACGGGGGTGCTCGGTAGGTGCCAACGCCACCGTTGTGTGCGGAATAATGATTGGGCGGTACGCCTTTATCGGTGCTGGCGCCGTGGTCGCAAAAGATGTTCCCGACTATGCGTTGATGATGGGTGTTCCGGCAAGGCGGGTTGGATGGGTGAGCCGCCATGGGCTGCCGTTGAAAGATCCGGACGGCGATGGTGTGTATATTTGTCCGGAGAGCAAACTTCGTTATCAGGAAACCGAGACTGGTGTGTTACGCTGTCTCGACGTCGGTGAGGATGACCCGCTGCCCGACGACATGAAAGTTGGCCGGGTTTACTACGACGATCTTATTCATGGCGATCATTTGCGTCCCGACGACTAGGACCCGGGGATGTGGCGGGATGACTTCCCACACAGTTAAGCGGACCGGCGTTGGCGGGAGCACCAGACAATCCATACGGAAAAGAAGGACAAACTGAATGGGTGTTCCACTGCTCGATTTGAAAGCTCAGTATGCGACGATTAAGCCTCAGATACTGGCTGCCATCGAAGAGGTCATGGAGTCGCAGTACTTTATATTGGGGCCGAAGGTAAAAGAGCTCGAGGATGCGGTGGCGGCATACTCGGCATGCGGACACGCTGTCGGCGTGTCGTCGGGTACCGATGCATTATTGATCTCGATGATGACAGAGGGTATCGGGCCGGGGGACGAGGTCATCACCACGCCATACTCGTTTTTCGCCACCGCGGGGTGCATTAGCCGGACGGGGGCGCGGCCGGTTTTTGTCGATATCGATCCCATCTCGTTCAACATCGAGCCGACTCAGATCGAAGCGGCGGTAACCGACCGGACCCGTGCAGTCATTCCGGTACATCTTTACGGACAAATGGCTGATATGGATCCGATCATGGATATCGCCGGTAAGCACGGACTCGCCGTGATCGAGGATGGCGCGCAGGCGATTGGAGCCGAGTACAAGGGACGGCGCGCGGGGTCGGTGGGTGATTACGGCTGTTTTAGCTTTTTCCCGTCAAAGAATCTTGGCGCCGGCGGAGATGGCGGCATGGTGGTGATGAACGACGATGGCCGTGCGGAACGGCTGCGTGTGATGCGGGGGCACGGCGGCAAGCCAAAGTATTATCACAGCATGATTGGCGGCAACTTCCGGCTCGACGCGCTTCAGGCGGCGGTGTTGCTGGTCAAGCTCGACCATTTGGACGCGTGGACCCAGGGGCGTCAAGACAACGCGAACGCCTATCGCCGGTTATTCAACGAGGCGGGGGTTGTTGTGGAACGCCAGGACATGACGGGTGTTAAGGGCGTCGTGCTCCCGGAGGAGTCTCCTGCGCGGCGGCATATATATAATCAGTTTGTCATTCGTGTCGACCGGCGCGACGAGCTCCGTCAATGGCTCGACGAACGATCGATCGGCAACGAGGTGTACTACCCGGTACCGTTTCACATGCAGGAGTGTTTCGCTGATCTCGGTTATAAAGAGGGCGATTTTCCCGTGTCGGAGGCGGCCGCACGCGAGACGCTGGCCGTTCCGATCTATCCCGAACTGACCGATGATATGATTGCCGAGGTCGTCGGCGCGATCGTTGACTTTGTGAAATAGTCGCGCGACGGACCGGCGGCCGGCTCAACCGTTCCGGTGGGCGAAGGCGGCGGCCGAACCTGGATCGACAACAAGCAAGCGGAGGAGTGGATGGATTTTCCTTTCAAGAAAGCGTTGGTAACCGGCGGCGCGGGTTTTATCGGCAGCCATGTTGTCGAAGAGCTGGTCACAATGGGAGTCGAGACGATCAGTGTCGACGATTACTTTGCCGGCAAACACGAGAACCTTGCGCATCTCTCCGAATACCCGAATTTTCACGAGGTCGAGTGCGACATCACGGACCGGGACGGGTTGGCAAAGTTGTATCCCGGCGTGGAGGCAGTTTTTCATCAGGCGGCCTCGAAGAAGACGATCTGTTTGAACAATCCGCCGCGCGATCTCGAAATCAACGCCAAGGGTACCTTCTATTTGCTCGAGCTGGCCAAAGAGTACGGGGTCAAGAAATTCGTCCACGTATCGACCGGTTCGGTTTACGGCGAGGCGCAGTATTATCCGCAGGATGAAAAACATCCGTTGGTACCGACCTCGTATTACGGTGTGAGCAAGCTTGCCGGTGAGAAATACGCAAAGTGTTTCAACCTGCTCTACGATCTCGACACGACGGTGCTCAGATATTTTCATGTGTATGGACCGCGCCAGGAATCGAGCGATGTGGGTGGGGTGGTGTCTATTTTTACGAGAAGGATGCTCGAGGGCAAACCGATCACCATTTATGGAGACGGTACGCAG
>CP070631.1:1421345-1424530 GCA_020356045.1 Candidatus Latescibacterota bacterium | reverse complement strand
GAAATCGACCCGACGGCAGCATACGATTTTCTGACCTACCACTACATCCCGACACCCAAAACACTCTTCAAGAAGATCAGAAAGCTTCCCCCCGCTTCGAAAGTAGTTTTCGACGTCGAGAAAAGAAGGCTGGGAGGCGTCGCCTCATACTGGAACTTGGCAGACGTGTTTTCCAAGCCATTCTCAGGGTCGGTCGACGAAGCCTGCAGCGAGATTAGTCGCTTGATCGATGAATCAGTCAAGATGCAAATGGTCGCAGACGTACCACTTGGTTTTTTCTTGTCTGGAGGCATCGACTCGAGCATCGTCGTCTCCAGTGCAACGCGAGCCCATAAAGCAGTTGAAACCTTCACTGTCGGGTTCGAGTCTCATCAGGATTCTGAAACACAATACTCGAGGATTGTGGCCGAGGCCTGTAACACCTCTCACCACGAATCGATTCTCACGCGGGATTCTTACGAGCAGTCGCTGCAACTCCTCAAGGAATGGTTTGACGAACCTTTTGGAGACACATCTGCATTCCCGACCTACCTCGTCTCGAGGGTGGCCAAGGAAAAAGTCACTGTGGCTCTTTCAGGAGACGGAGGCGACGAGATATTCGCCGGTTATGAGCGGTACGGTTTGTATCCCTGGCTCAACCCGATTCGCAGATTACAGATGAGGCGTCTCGGTGCGCTGTTGGACCAATTGAAAGGCCGCGTCCCCGCCAGGAGCGTCCCGCGGCGTGCCCTCAACCTCTTGAGCGTCGTCGGAGACGACCCGCTCGCTCTTTACACGAGACTCATGTCAGGTATGACAAAAGCAGAAAAGAGCGCGTACGCTGAATATTTCGGTATCGAAGCCGACTACGACGACTACTGGTATTTTCGAAAACACTGGAGGGAGGAACTCCCAACGCTAACGCGGCTTCAATATCTTGATTTTCATACGTATCTTCCAGATGACATCCTGACAAAGGTCGACCGCGTCAGTATGGCGAACTCGCTGGAGGTGAGAGTTCCCCTGCTATGCCAACGAATTGCCGAGTTCAGCTTCTCCCTGCCCGAGTCAATTCGAGCCCCCGGTGGCAAGCCCAAAGGACTGCTGAAACGTGCTTTTGCCAGAAGACTACCTCGACGGATAATTGCGAGGTCAAAAAAGGGCTTTTCGGTACCAGCGGACTACAAGGATCATCCGTACCGCAGGATTCAGGAAGTGCTGCTTTCGAATGTATTTGGCATCGGCCCCCATGGCGACGACAAGGTGAAATGAAAGCGTGGCCATCGTGCGGATTGCCTATCTCTCCGGTTCTTACATCCCGTCCAGAGAGGCAAACAGCGTTCACGTGATGAAAATGTGCTCCGCGTTTTCTGGCCTCGGGTATGAGGTGCTGCTTATTGCGAGAGGAGAGGAACGCGATATCGAGTTGGATTTCGCCGATTACGGAGTCCAGACCAGGTTCTCTCTACGCAAGGTCCGAGATCAGAGGCGAACTCTTGCCAATCGTTTGTTTTATCCGTTTCTCGCGGCCAAAACGGTTCAGGGCATTTGGCAGGAATCGGATCTCCTCTACGCGAGGCATCTACCATCGCTTCTTGTGGCCTTCTTTACAACGCCGTCGAATTTCATTTTAGAACTTCATAGTCCTCCCGGGATTGTGAATTTGAGGGTTATCAAAACCTTGATAACGACACGCCGTTTCCGCGGGTTAATAGTCATTTCCGCTTCACTCAAGAAACGCATGTTGTCCCTTCTCGGTCCCGAGTGGGACAATTCCATTACTGTCGCGCACGACGGCGCCGACTCGCCACCGAATGAGTTGGCCGAAGGCGCGGCTCAACCAGTTCGAGCAGGCACGGCGCCCGAATTGCGTGTTGGATATGTTGGCCACCTCTATCCAGGCAGAGGTATCGAAGTTGTAGGCGAATTGGCAAGGAGAATGCCCGAGGTCGAGTTCAATCTCGTCGGAGGGAGAGAGTCGGATATCGTTTACTGGAAAAATGAGTTCATGGGATTATCGAACGTCATATTTCATGGTCATGTCCGCCCTGCCGAGGTCTATAAATTTCAACGGCGAATGGACGTCTTGCTCGCCCCCTATGCGGAAGTACTCCATCATGCCGGAGGTGCGCACAACACCGCACCCTGGATGTCGCCGTTGAAGATATTCGAATACATGGCTTCGGGTCGAGCAATCATCGCATCTGATCTTCCCGTTCTCCGGGAGGTGCTGTGCGACGGCCTCAATGCCCTGCTCGCGCCTCCAGATGACATCGAGGCTTGGGTGCAGGCGCTCCGCAGACTTCAAGACGACAGCCTTCGGCAGAAACTGGGCACCGAAGCGGCTACGATTCTCGTCAAAAATTACACTTGGACCGAACGAGCGCGACGGGTGTTGAGAGAGACATCCCTCCAATGACGAGAATCTGAATTGTGGAATCTGATTCGGGCATCGGTCAACGGTTAATTCGCAATACAGCGTGGCTGTTCTCGGGACAGCTGGCAGTGGCTGGAATTACCGTTCTCCAAGGCATCATCCTCACCAGGTCGCTTGGCCTCGGTGGCTATGGGAGTTGGGCACTGGTCACGGGGTATGTCCTTGCGATCAGTCAACTCTTCGATTTTCGAACCTGGGAAACCCTTATCCGTTATGTGCCGCTCTTCAAGAGTCGTTCTCAGCCTGATGCCGCTGTTGGCGTCGTCTGGTATTGCTGCCTTCTTGAAGTCGTCTCAGGAACTCTGGCATGGTTGTTTGTTGTTGGAACCGCAAAGCTGGCCGCGACCTATCTCCTCAAAGACGTCGAGGCCTTCTCACTCTTCAGACTGTTTGCGTTAATCGCTCTGCTCAACATACCCTTTGAACCCGCCACTGCGTTGCTGCGGCTCGCGAACCGCTTTTCTTGGCAGACTTTCTATCGGGTAACCGTTGCAGGCGTTCGGTTGTTGGCCACTTTGTTGATGTGGTATCTCGGTGCAACAGTAGAAAGAATGCTCGTTGCTCAGCTGCTGGGGACGATCGTCGGATTTCCCTTGTTATTGTGGTTTGGCGGTCGGGCTCTTCGCCTTGTCTGTGCCAGGACGATGTTCGTTGAGGCGCTCCTGGCGCTCAGGGGCAATTTCCGGTCGATATCAAAATTCGTCGTGTTAAGCAGCCTTACGGGAACAAGTCGCATGATCTCGGAAAGGGCCGACACACTCATCCTGGG
>CP070631.1:1408699-1421245 GCA_020356045.1 Candidatus Latescibacterota bacterium | reverse complement strand
GCGCACGTGTGGGCGCGATGGTGGGCTCATCATTGGTGTCGATCTAAAAAAGGACCCGGGAATGCTGCTTCGCGCGTATAACGACCGTGAAGGTATAACTGCCAAATTTAACCTCAACCTGCTTGTCAGGCTGAACAGCGAACTCGGTATGGATTTTCATATAAACCGGTTTAGCCACGTGGCAGTTTACGATCCCCGAGCCGGCCGAATCGAGATGCATCTTATTAGCCTAGCAGATCAGACCACACGATTGGATGGGACCGAGTTCACGTTTGTCAAGGGTGAGAGCATCTGGACGGAGTCGTCGTATAAGTTCACCGTAGATGAATTTGCCGGCATTGCCTCATCAGCCGGATTCAATGTTGAAAAGGTGTGGACGGACGATGACAGTCTCTTTAGCGTCCAGTATCTCACCGTGCCATCCCCTGCCGAGTAGAGCACCATGCAAAACGACCTCCCCGTCTTTGAGGCGGGAAGGTCGCTGGTTAGTCTCGATATCACCACAACCGACTGCGCGGTCGGCCCTATGGTTAGTAACGCGCCATTCGCGCTATTTAAGAAACACCATCTTCTTTGTCTGTGCGTAGCTGCCCGCATTGAGCCGGTAGAAATATACCCCTGACGCAACGGGTTCGCCGTTGTCGTTTTTGCCCTCCCAGGTGGCAGTAAACGTCCCTGGACCCTTAGTACCGTTGACCAGGGTTTTTACCAGCCGACCGTCAACGTCGTAAACGGTTAGTGTGACCTCGGTCCGTGAGCCCAATTCATAGCTGATCCGTGTGATCGGATTGAACGGGTTGGGGACATTCTGGCGAAGTTGGAAACGGTGACGGGCAACCGGGTCGCCGACCGCCGTTGCATTCGACGAGGTTGTTGCGGCCGAGTACCCACCAGCGTATCCGTCCAAATCGACCGCCGAGATACGGTAATACGACGTGTCCGCCGGCGGAGTGACGGTCACCGTCGTGTCGGTACCCGGGATCAACATGACAAAATTGGATGATGTTGGTGTGAAGCCATCGATCACGTCACAGTAGAGTGCGTAGAAATCCACATCGGGCTCAGGGTTGCCGTCCCAGGACAACTCCACATCACCGCCGTTACCGGCAGCCGTGAGGTTCTTGGGGTAAGACGGCTGGTCCATCACAAAGGTGTGGGAACCATACACGCCCATGTCGCCGCGCGAACCGTCGGGGTCTTCGTTCATCAATCCCGGATCACCGGAATCGATTGCCGGTGAGTGGAGACCAAGATGATAATCTCCACTTGCGGGGTCCAAGAAAATGGGGTCGGCCGACAACGATCCTTCGCCGGGGACAGCGCCGTTGTAATCGTCACCGCTGCTGTTCCAGACTAGGTTGTACGTCAACGTTGGCAGGGCTGGACCGGTGCAAGCGATCCCAGTGCCCGTCGAGTTGGTGACAATATTGTTGAATAAGGCCACGGGGGAATTTCCGACCAGCAAACCGGCGTTCGCGCCCGACGAGTTTTGATCCACCGTGTTGCCCGCGACCCGTCCGCTGCTAAAACCAGTCAGGAGCAAGGCACCTCCAGTCGCCGACCCATCGTTGCCCACGAACAGGTTGTAGTCGACGACGCACTGGTCGCCACCGGTCGCGTAAACACCTCCACCCGCTACGGCGCTGTTTGCCATAACAGTGCTGCCCGTCAATGTCAAATCTCCGGCCTCGGCCGTCATACCGCCGCCGATACCGGCACAGGAGTTGCCCGTGAGCTCGAGACCGCTGATGACCGCATTCGTCCCGGTCAAGCGGATGCCGCCCCCCGACAGCTCAGAGGAATTGGCGTCGAAAACGTCACCGGTCATCGTGAGGGCCGCCGTGTTCGTTACATAAAGCCCCCCGCCTTCCTCGGCTCCCGTATTAGAAGAAAACGTGTTGCCCGAGAACGAAAGGTTAGGACAATCCCAAGCCAGCACCCCGGCGCCCAACAGTGTCTCCGAGATTCCCGACACCGAATTGTTCGAGATTGTGTTGCCCGAAATTGCCCCGCTGCAGTTGCGAAGGTGGATGGCTCCACCCTGAGTAGCCGTGTTGGTATGGAAATAGTTGTCACGTATATCGACCGAACAATCCTGAGCGTACACCCCACCGCCAAGACCGTACTCCATCGCCGAGCCGACGCTGTTCGATCGGATCTCGCAGTTGGCCACCACCGCAGGAACTCCGACAAACCGCACAGCACCACCATAATGGCCGATAAACGGGACGATATCCCCGGCTCCGGTCCCGTTCTGAAGAAGAAAACCATCGATGCCAGTGCCCTCACTCGCACCCAAAAACGTCAAGTTGCCATTGAGATTGATCACCGTCTTGCCGGATTGAAGGTCGCGTTGCGTAAAATCGTTATTCCACGCACCGTGCAACAATAGCCCGTGCCCAACGATCATCGAGAAATCATCGAACGTCATCGTCGGCATAAACAGCGTGTCGCCATCGTAGGTGGCATCGATAGCGCTCTGCAAAGACGTGGCCGCGTCGCCGGGTGTGATGAACGGATAGTTATTGCCGCCGGTCGCGGAATAATAATGCCGGGTTGTTCGAAGCACTTCAAATGCATTGGGAAGTGTGGCGGTCTGTCCGTCCCTGTTCTTGATTTTAGCATCGCGAATCCCGGGCGAGGCGTCTGCGAGGATCGAAACGTTCGCAATGAGCGTCGACTGGCCGGTCAACTCGGTCGTGTTAACAAATACATCTGATCCAAGATCGAGCTTCGCCCCGGCAAAGAAGTTGGACCCGTTCACCGTAACCGTCACATCGAAACCGTGGTAACCCTGTCCGGGGCTGATACTCGAGATGGCGGGTGTGTCAAGCGGAGGTGGTTCCGGCGGTGCACAAGGCGAGTTTACACCCCACCCGACGTGCGTCGGTGTATACGTGCACAGCGAAAACGAATTTTCCTTCATCATGCAGTCGCGCGATCCCGAATTACACGCCTCGCAGTTTGCATTCAGTGAACCGTTGCGGCATACCGACGTGCATGAGTACGTCCCGCACCCACCCGCATATTCGTCGCACGCGTAAAAGATGTGGCCGCTTTCGTGCGCAAACACCTCCTGTGTCGTCCAACCCATAACGGCGTACAACAGTACGGTAAACGGGCCGCCAAGATACGCATAGGCCGTGGCGCCGTCAGGGAAATGGGGAGGGGCCGGTGATGGGTTGTAGGGCACAAACGCCGAATACGACCGGTCCGTTTGATAGTGCGACCGTTGCCAGGTGTTGAACGATGTCACCTTGGTAAAATATCCACCGGACGTATAACCAAGGTTCGTCATGATTTCATCGATCCAGGTGGATTGCCAGCTGCTTCCGTGGAGGATGGGTTCGACCCACTGTTGGGTGACCGGATCGGCTCCGGAGTAGTAATTGATGAGAAACGTCGCCCAGCAATCGCCGTGACTGGCGGCCTTGTTGGCCCAGAAGGTCACGGCGCCGAGCACCCCATTGAGATAATACTGCATGTGCTCGGATGTCCATGTGTATTGGTCGGGGTCCGAACCGGATCCATCGCTCTCGACAAAAAACACGGTTAGGGCGATGGTTCCCGTCAAGTAATCGCTGTTCCCCGTGATGGCAGGAGTAGTTGGATCGGGAAGAAACCCGTCCTTTTCCAATTCGGCGATGTCCAGACCGGCGTTTCGAAGGTTTTCGATATACGCGCCGTACTCGATCGGTTCGGGTTCGAACACGTCAGGCCGGCGCTCTGGTGGTGCTGCGGCAGAGAGGCGGCTTTCTTTCTTGATGTAATGGTCGTAAGTAATGTCACCCCGTACCGCCGAATTGAAAAATTCGATTGCGGCCTTCGACCGAGAATTCCCCCTGTCGAACTCGGCGGGTGCCACTTCCGAGTAGTGGATCGACTGGATTCCCATCTTGCCGATGAGCTCATCCTCGAGCTCATAAGGTATCCATCCGATGAGCAACGACGGCGGGGACATGACGGCAACGCGGCCGCCTTTTGATTGGATGAGCCGCCTAGCCAGGTGTAACGACGGGATGTCTTCCGTGTCGAGGACGACCAGGGTCAAATCGTCGAGAAAGGCAAGTTCGTTTGGGGTAACGTCGGCCGCCTGGGCCGGCGAGATAAGGGACAAGAGTGAAAACACAAAGCCCAGAGAGATTCCACATAGACGCTTCGCCATTGGATGGTGACTCCCGGTGTTGGAGGTGACTTTCTAGCAAGGGCATCAGACTCGCAGGGGCAGATTGGGTCATGCAATCTGAGTTAATATAGCATTTTACCACGATCCCGGCAAATCGTTCAATAGTGTTGTTATTTAACGAGTTTCCGGTAACCAGCGCGGCTGGCGCGGGCCGTGTCGTCGCGTACGGCGACGAAATTGAATCCCACGGCAAACCGTAAGGCGAGCAGTCGCCGGTAATCCCGGCCGGAATCTGCCGGATCGGCCCGGGGTGACCTTCGCGACAAACTCCGGTACAGCGAGCGAGCGGCACCGTTCAACCAGTACGCCGCCGCAAACGACCACTGGAGCAGGGCGCTCACCACCGGCTGAAGCACGGGAAGCGATTTGGGGAAAAGCAGGCACTCGATCTGATAAGCGGTCCCGATGCGGGCGGGGAATATCGTCAGAGGCCTAAAGCCATGTTTGAAAAAGAGGCGCTCTATCCCCAGGTGCGACATGTGGAAATAGGACATGCCGTGCATCGGTTCGAGAAACGAGACGTAGCCAAAAATCCGGCCCTTGTTATTTAGAACCCGTTTCATTTCCGACATGATCGAATCCGGTTCGGGGATGTGTTCGAGAACCGCCGCGCAAAAAACCGCATCAAACGCTTCGTCCCGAAACGGCAGTTGATCGCCGTCGCCGATCACGCTGCAGGCCGGACCGGTTAGGTCCAGGCCCGTCCACACGGCTCCCTTCTTTTCCAGGCGGTCCCTGTAGGGCGCGTGCCCGCATCCGATATCGAGGACCCGTTTGCCCGCAAGGTCCCCGACAAGATCGAAAATGGCGTCGCCGCCACCTGGCGGCCGATCATATGTCACATCGGGGTTCAACAGATCCCCGGGACCAACCGCATCGTCTAACGCGCCTGTACCTCGTCTGACCACTCGAGCCATCCTGGCTAAAGATCGATTTCGAAGGAAACGTACATGAGTCGGCCGTTGCGCTCGACCTGGCACACAACCGCATCCCCCGGTTTCAACTTAGCCGCCGCGTCGCGAATCGTTTTGAGATCGGTGATCCGAGTCGAGTTCATGGTGTATATGATGTCTCCCGCACGAAGCCGATCGGATAACGCCGGCGCATCGGCCGACCGGGCGGCAACGAGCACCCCGTAGTCTGCACGGAGGTTTGGAAGATGGCGCCTGATCGACTGATCGATGTCTAAACACAGGATGCCAAGCTTGGGAATCAAATTTTCGCTCGGTTTGACCAAATCGGAGAACTGAGTTTGGTCGTCTGCTCGTTCGATAACCGTAACATCGAGCGCGAGTCTCTGACCATTACGGTCGATATCCAATGTTACCTTTCCGCCGATCGGTCTGCGGTACAGGTTGACATCGAGCTGCCGCCCGTTTTCCATCGGTTTGCCGTCTAGCGTCAAGATGATGTCTCCCACCTTGAGCCCGGCTGCATCCGCCGGTCCACCCGGGTACACGTCACCGCAGATAACCCCCCAATCCCGGTTGAGACCGAGACCTGCCGCAAGCGTGGGGGTAATTGTCTGTGCGTGGATTCCAATGTGACCGCGGAGCACCCGGCCGCTCGATCGAAACTGGTTGTAGATATTCCGAACGATGTTGCTCGGTGCGGCAAACCCGATACCCTCGCTCCCGCCGGCGTGCGAGAAGATCAGTGTGTTGATTCCGACAACCCGGCCCTCCACATCGACAAGTGGGCCGCCACTGTTGCCCGGGTTGATCGATGCGTCGGTCTGGATGTAGATCATGGGGCTTTCGGGTCCGAGCTGGCGTGCAACGGCGCTCACCACACCCATGGACACTGAGTTTTGCAGTCCCATCGGGCTGCCAAACGCCAAAACGATTTGTCCCGGTCTGAGCTCGTCCGAGTCTCCGAGCTCGAGGTGGGGGAGGTCGTTCCGCGGCACCTTGAGAACGGCGATATCGGTCTCTCTGTCGATGCCGATGATCTGGGCACCGATACGCTCGCCTTCGGGTTTGAGGATCGATTTTGCACCTCTTTTATCCTCGGTAGGAGTAGGCAGCAGGACCTGGACACGTTTGGCGTCGGAAACGACGTGCGCGTTGGTGACGATGTAGCCATCGGGGTGAAGGATGACACCGCTTCCGCCGGCCCTGCGTTTTGTGATCAGCGAAGACGCCGTTTTGCTCGCGCCTTCGGGGGGTCCGTACCCGACCGCGAAAATCTGAACAACTGCCGGTCCCACCGTCTCGGAGAGCGACTGAAACGATTTGCTCAAATCGCTGAGCGACACGGCGTTTCGCCGGGACGAGCGCTGCGCGGCTGCCATGTCGACGCAAAACGCAAGAACCGCCGTCACGAGTATCCAAATGATCAGACGTTTGTAGTTCATAGGTCCTCCTAATTATGATCGATGTGCCGATATGCACGGGTTAATTGTCTTTTTCAAAGCCACCCGGGTCACAATGCCAGGCTGATGGGGCCTCGACCGCGGGCGGGCCCGTATACATGACGTGTCGCCTGTTCCCATATTCCGTCCGTGCAGTCTTATGGACTTCGTAATGGCTCCTTCGACCGGATTATAGCTGGAAACTACCTGTTTTCCCAGGATTTCTATGCGGACGGGCTAATACGGTTGAAAATTGCGTGACGGTACGGTCTAATTGGTCCGGGCACCATATTTGCAGTTCACTCGTGTGGAATTATCGTCCGACTGTTGAAAGGGTATCGAGAAAAGGAGCAGGCCAGTGACGCCCATGTTCCGAACAACCCATCTTGCCGTCTTGTTCATGGGGATTGCGGTATTGTTGGGGGCCGCGTGCTCCAACCCTGCAACCGCACCGGAGAACGTACCCGTGAAGACGGCTCCAACGGGCTGCAAAGATGGTGACTGCCCAATCGGTCAAGAGTGCGACGGGGTTGCGTGTGTTCCGGTGCGTCCGACATTGTACCCACACATTCAACTCGCCTCGGCGCTTTTGAGAGAGTACCAAGATTACATGGAAATGTTGTGGCGTGCGGGGCACGCAGATCTTCTCATCGGACGGGTGGGCGAGTACGCCGACCAACTTCGCGCGGAGAATCCAAACGTACGTCTATTTGAATATGCGACGTTTCGGTATTCGGTATATCCAGAAATCGAGGACTGGGCCCAACAAAACGGCAAGTCGTACGAAGATATGTTTCTTCACTATCGCGAGGACGTGCAGGTCCCGGGGTTCGAAACGGTGGTACTCGTTCCCGGAATGCCTCCCGGATTCGCCCCGGGATGGAATCCTGAGCGTACCTCCAACGATCCGCCCGCATCGGCCACCGAGCGATCGCAATCGCGGGCGCCCGGAATCCTTCAGCTCGGAGCGCCGTGGTATCTCATGAACATCGTGAATCCCGACTATCGCGAATTTCTCATTGATCTGATGGAACGCGCGCTCAACGGCGACCGGTTCGGTGGGCCCTTCATCAGCGGCGATCTCGACGGAATCATGGTAGATCATGGAGTCTACTACCCGATGTGGAACGAGGGGCTGTTGGACAAGACAAACGAGTTTTATCAATTGCCCGTGGATGATACGCATCCGTATCCAATTGGGTTCGAAATGTTTTACACCGAGCTTCGTGAAGCATTGACCTACCGTCTCGGTCATGATGTCGATCTTCTGCCAAACTACGGTCATATCGCGGGTCTGAGCCGTGACGACCGGTTTTCGCAAAATATCGCGGACGCAACAGATTGGGCGTGGGGCGAAGTGTGGGTGACATTTTACGGCCACAGTTTCCCGACCAGTGGTACGTACCGCGCCATTACATACGATAAGGATTACGTAAAGGGAATCGCAAACGTGGTTCGTCAAACCTTGGCTGGTGGGCGGCGTGTGCTGGGTGCGCGGGACAACATGCTGAGGCCAAATGGTTCGGACCGGGGACGGTTGTACACGCTGGCCCTCTACTATCTCGTGCACAACCCCAACACTTTTTACAATTATCTCTCTTCCGGGAGCCACATGTACAGCGGGCGTCTGGAAGATTGGCAGTGGAACCCTGCCGTCGAATATGATATCGGACAGCCGGAGCCCGTTCCCGACGGGATTGTCGATTTTGACGGGAACTCGGGGACCAGGGAGCATTACGTTTTCGCCACGGGACCGGATCCGTACGACACTTCGCTCACCTACCGGGTGCTGGCGCGACGGTTTTCAAAAGCGTTGGTGCTTGCCAAGATGCTCCCGCTGGGTTCCGTAGTCGACGACCAATCGATAACCACGCACCCCTTGGACCGCGCATACGCGATTCTGCGACCCGACGGTACCGTTGGTGAGGATCTCGTCACCGAGGTATCGATTCGAAACAACGAAGGCGTTATTCTCGTTATACCGTAACCCGCGCAGACCGCTTGCATCTCCTGTGTGTCGACTCCGGACCGCCGGTCGTTGTAATCCGCTTCCCGGCTGAACCTCGCTATAACTTATTGTTGAATAAAGAGATAACGAGGTAATTGAACTAGCTGCCGGCGGGCGGTATATTTTAAAACACATCGCTCCTCGCAAACGATTGGTTATCCATGATGCCAGATGACATAAAAGAGGCGCCGGTAGCGCGCTACTGGCACAAACTCGAAGACGAGCGCATTCAGTGTGACTTGTGCCCGCGATTCTGCAGGCTGCGGGACGGTCAGCGAGGTATGTGTTTTGTCCGTGCGCGGAGCGGTGAGAGCATTGTGCTCGCCACCTATGGCCGTTCGAGCGGATTTTGCATCGATCCCATCGAGAAAAAACCGTTGAACCATTTTCTCCCCGGTAGCGCTGTTTTGTCTTTTGGCACGGCGGGGTGTAACCTCGCGTGCAAGTTTTGCCAGAACTGGGATATCAGCAAGTCCAGGGAAACCGACACCCTGGCGGATCAAGCGACGCCCGAACAAATCGCGCGCGCGGCGTCGAGCCTGGGTTGCCAAAGTGTAGCGTTTACCTACAACGATCCGATCATTTTTCACGAGTACGCCGTAGATGTGGCCAAAGCGTGCCGCGCGGTTGGTGTCAAGACTGTGGCAGTTACGTCGGGGTATATTTGCGAAGAGCCGAGGCAAGAGTTTTTCGCTCATATGGACGCGGCGAATATCGATCTCAAAGCGTTTAGCGACCGTTTTTACAGAGAGCTTTGTGTCGGTGATCTGGCAACCGTCCTCGACACATTGCGCTATCTGGCAACGCAGGAGCACCTCTGGTTCGAGATCACAAACCTGATCATACCGGGCGAAAACGACTCGGAGGACGAATTGGAGGATCTCACGCGTTGGGTAGCGGCAAACCTCGGCCCCGACATCCCTCTTCACTTTAGCGCGTTTCATCCGGCGTGGAAAATGTTGAACCGGCCGGCGACACCGCCGGCTACATTGACCCGGGCGCGGGACATTGCGATGAGAAACGGTTTACGGTATGTTTACACGGGCAACGTTCATGACGAGCGAGGAGGGAGCACGTACTGTCATGAATGCGGTGGACGGCTCATCGGCCGTGACTGGTATGCGATGACGGCGTGGAACCTGACCGAGGACGGCACCTGTGAGAAGTGTGGCGCCGTGTGCGCCGGCGTATTCGACAAAAGACCGGGGGAGTGGGGTGCCAAACGAGTCGCCGTCGATATGAGGGATTTCGCCGGCTGACGCCAAACCGGGGAAGGAGTCACAAAAACAATGAAAGCGCCGTTCGAGTTTCTTGGTTTTGACCACTGCCGGTTTATCGTTGGCAACGCCAAACAAGCGGCGTACTACTACCAATCGGTGTTTGGTTTTGAACTCGTTGCCTGCCAGGGTCTGGAGACGGGAGAGAGGGAGACGGCAAGCTATGTGCTCGGCCAAAAGAAAATCCGGTTTGTCCTCGACACCCCCTATCACGGACAGTCGGTACTAAACGACTCACTGCGTGCGCACGGCGATGGTGTATGCGATATCGCGTTTGCGGTGGACGACGCGGAGGCCGCGTGGAAATTCACCACCGAGCGCGGCGCCCGTTCTGTCAGGGAACCATCGACGGTGACGGATGAGCACGGCACCATCGTGAGCGCGGCGGTGAGAACTTACGGCGATACGATTCATACATTCGTTGAACGAAAAAACTACAGTGGCGTTTTTTGGCCGGGTTACGAAATGGCGGAGTCCGCTCTTCGGACGGAGCCGGTGGGTGTAAAAGTTATCGATCACATTGTGGGAAATCAGCCGGACGGCCAAATGGAAAAGATCGCAGATTTCTATCGCGACGTTTTTGGGTTTCACCGGTTATGGACGGTGGATGATGACGACATACAAACGGATTATTCATCGCTGCGATCGATCGTCGTTGCCGACGACCGGGAAATCATCAAAATGCCGATCAACGAGCCAGCGCCCGGCAAGAAAAAGTCTCAGATCCAGGAGTACGTCGACTACTACGACGGCGCAGGGGTGCAACATATAGCGATGCTTACAGGCGACGTCGTGTCCACAGTGGGCAAGCTGAGACAGAACGGCGTCGAATTTTTGCCGACGCCGATGACCTACTACGAAGAGCTGGAGGGGCGAGTCGGGAAAATCGATGAAGATGTCGACGTGCTGGCCGATTTGGGAATCCTCGTTGACAGGGACGACGATGGCTATCTCCTTCAGATTTTTACAAAGCCCGTTCAGGATCGCCCGACGCTTTTTTACGAGATCATTCAGCGAAAAGGGGCAAGGAGCTTTGGAAAGGGCAACTTCAAGGCCCTTTTTGAATCGATTGAACGCGAACAGGAGCGCCGGGGCAATCTTTGACGCCTGCCCGTGACACCAGTGCGGATTCATTGACCGCTACGGTGTCCGCCAGGTCAGATTCCAACTCAGGAGCAGACTATGCCGTTCTACGTCAAACGCGGTGACGTTCCGGACAAACGACATATCCAGTTTCGACCGTCCGGCGGTGATCACGCGTATGAGGAGCTGGTCAGCCGGGAGGGGTTTTCCGACATTTATTCGAACCTCTACCACCTCCATCCGCCGACCGCCGTCAAATCGGTGGCCGAGTTCGAGGCGGTCACTATTGCACCGGCGGAAAAAAAATCGCACCGTCATCATCATTTTCGAACTCATCGGTTCGAGCCCAAAGGCGATTGGATCAGCGGCCGCCGGCCGCTCGTGTTCAACGACGACGTTGTTTTGTATGTGGCCAGCCCCACAGACTCTGCGGACTCGAGCGAATCCGGACGGTTCTATTATCGGAATGGCAACGCGGACGAGATCATATTCGTGCACACGGGCAGCGGGCAGATGCACAGCATGTATGGGGAACTCGATTTTGGCCGGGGGGATTACATCGTTATCCCGCGAGGTGTGACTCATCAGATGGACTTCGACGATGGCGAGACGCGGCTTTTCATCATCGAATCTCGAGGGCCCGTCGAGATACCAAAAACATTCCGGAACGAGCACGGCCAGATCCTCGAAGACGCACCATACTGCGAGCGGGATTTTCGAGCGCCAGGGTACGTCGAGGCCAGGGACGAAAAGGGAGAGTTTCCGATACGGGTCAAGTTATGGAACGGATACCAACGGTATGTTCTAGATCACCATCCGTTTGATGTCGTCGGGTGGGACGGCTTCTATTACCCGTGGATATTCAACATCAACGACTACATGCCAAGAGTTGGAAAGATTCACCTGCCGCCGCCCGTGCATCTGACCTTTGTCGCCGCAGGGTTTGTCGTGTGCTCGTTTGTGCCGCGGCTGTTTGACTGGCACGAAAACGCCGTTCCGATCCCATACGCCCACAGCAACGTGGATAGCGACGAAGTACTCTACTACGTCGACGGTCAGTTTATGAGCCGCAAAGGCATCGAGATCGGGTCCATGACGCTGCACCCGGCGGGCTTACCACACGGACCACAGCCGGGGCTTCTTGAAAAATCGCTCGGCGCGACGGCAACCAACGAGCTAGCCGTGATGGTCGATACGTTCAAACCGCTTCGTGTTGCCGATGCCGTTACGAGCGTAGACGATCCCGACTACCCCTACAGCTGGCTGGCTTGATCGGCCGCGGATGCCAGACCCGGAAGTGCGACATAACAGGTGACTATGCGTGACATCTTTGACAAAACAAGACCCTGTCGCACCGGCCTGGCCCGGCGAGCCCGGTTTGTCACCGCCGTTGTTGCTGCCGCGGTTCTAATATGCGCCGCTTCCGGATGTTCGGACGACGGAGCGGTTTCTCCAGCGCCCGAGCCGGTCTGTACGGATTATTCACAGTATATCCATCTGACGGGAACGGCCGACACCCCCGGATCGGCCCGGAGGGCCACCGCCAGCGGTGATCTTATGTATGCGGCGGTCGGTACCGCCGGGCTCCATGTCATCGATATCTCGAACCCATCGTTGCCTGCCGCCGTTACCACGTTGG
>CP070631.1:1406134-1408599 GCA_020356045.1 Candidatus Latescibacterota bacterium | reverse complement strand
GACGGGCTGCACTCGGGCCGGCATTATCTCGTTGAGGCCGAGGAGCTCGACGCCGCTATGGCCCATCATGGATTGGTGCCGGTCGAGAAAACGAGTACGATGGTGGTTACGCTGGACACGGGACGCCGCGTCACCGTTAATGGACTTTACGCGAAGAGCGCATAGCGCGATCGGCGATTACAGGGATCGATCATGCAAGATTTCGGGCGAATACCTGGACGCCGCCCCACGAGTGGGACGGCGTCACGCATTTGACCAGCGCCAACACCACTTAGCCCGCGCGGCTCCGGCCGACCGCTCGAGTCTCCTCGTCATCCAGGACGATCGAGACATCGAGATCCATGACGCCGTTCCAGTTCAGCGCGTAATTAGAGATGGCCTCGGCGTTGTTCGTTTCGAAAACGGCGACACCGCGCCCCCGGGCCACATCGTGCCAGCGGCCGATTAGTTTGACGTCAGCACCCATCGCTGCTTCCTCATCTTTTTGAGTCATAGCGGTAAACTTGCCGAGCGTCTCGTGAAGCTCTCCAGGATACATTTGCCATGTGACCATGATCTTCATTGTGGGGTTCCTTTCGTCCAGAGTCAGTGTTGTGATCGAAGTTCGTTCGAATGATGCACGTGTCGAGTCTGTGTACCGGAATATAGTGATGAAGGGCGCTTGATGCCACATCGGCAAATTGTGATCTTATTCACGTTGAACTCCGGCTTATTCCTGCTACACTGGGACTGGTGCAGAATTCCATCCTCGACAGCCCTTCCTGCAGCAGCGCACCGATCTCTCGAGGGGAAAACGATGATCGGGCAGACGATATCGCATTATCGGGTTCTGAAAAAACTCGGCGAGGGCGGGATGGGTGTAGTCTACAAGGCCGAGGATTTAAGGCTCAAGCGAACTGTAGCGCTCAAGTTCCTCTCGCCACAGGCCATTGGCGCTGAAGACGACAAAGCTCGATTTATCCATGAGGCCCAGGCGGCAGCCGCTCTGAATCACCCGAACATATGCACGATATTTGAAATCGATGAGCACGAGGGTCAGCCGTTTATCGCCATGGAGCTTGTTGAGGGTGTGAATCTTAAGACGAAGTTGGGGTCCGGTCCGACGCCGATCAGCGAGGCGGCGCGGATCACCGGAGAGATCGCTACAGGCTTACAGGACGCTCACGCACGAAAGATCATCCACCGTGATATCAAACCGCACAATATTATGATCACGCCGGCAGGCCGGGCGAAGATCATGGATTTTGGCCTGGCCAAATCACCAAACGTGTCACAACTCACAAAAGATGGCTCAACGGTTGGTACGGTGGCATACATGTCACCGGAGCAGACGCGTGGCGACACGGCGGATCACCGGAGTGACATATGGTCTCTGGGGGTCGTGTTGTATGAGATTGTAGCGGGGTCGCTGCCATTTAGAGGCGGACACGAACAGGCAATTATCTACTCGATTCTAAATCAAGATCCAAAGCCGCTGCCCGACGATGTGCCCGAGGGCCTCAGCACGATTGTCTCACGCTGTCTTGCCAAGGACCCTGCCGAGCGTTACGCGTCGGCTGGCGATCTGGCAGTCGACCTGGATCGGTTTGGGCGTGGCGAGACGCCGAGCGTACCGGTGTGCTCAGGCCACAAGCGAGTGAATAGTCAACCGCCCGCGGGTCTTCAAACGCCGATGAACAAGTGGCTATGGTTGCTCATCATGTGCGTGCCCGCGATTGCAGCACTTATTGTTTTGGTCATCGTCCCACGTTTTTTTTCGTTGGAAGTCAAGACGCCGGGCACAACGGATTCGGATCGGAAAACGCTCGCTGTGCTCCCATTCGAGAATTTGGGGCCACCGGCTGAGGAGTATTTCGCCGATGGCATCACAGAGGAGCTGATCGCAAGATTGGCAAAGCTTGGCCGGCTTGGTGTGATCGCTCGCACAACCATCATGCAATACAAAGGAACGGACAAAACCATTGAAGATATCGGTGAAGAGCTGGGTGTTGATTACATCCTCGAAGGAACGATCCGGTGGCGCCACCTTGGCGGGTCGAAAAGCCAGGTGCGCATCACGCCTCAGCTCGTAAGGGTGTCGGACGAGACTCATCTCTGGGCGGAGGTCTATCAACGAGATATGACCGACATATTTGCCATCCAGGAGGAGATCGCCGGTCAGGTCGCGCAGGCGATGGATATGACGCTTCTGGACACGGGCAAAAAAGGGCCGCCGGCATCGAATCCCACCGATAACACGGATGCGTACCGCGCCTACCTCGAGGCCCGGTTCTGGTGGAACAAACGCTCACCGGAGGGCTTTGACAGGGCGATCGGGCTTTTTGACGACGCGATTCGCATCGATCCTAATTACGCGCGTGCTTACGCGGGTAAGGCAGAGTGTTACTGTATGCTGGCCATCCATCTCGCGCGTCCGGCAGAATATGTGGAGACAGCGCGGACGGCGGCTCAAAGGGCACTCGACT
>CP070631.1:1398123-1406034 GCA_020356045.1 Candidatus Latescibacterota bacterium | reverse complement strand
TTCGTTTGGGGAGTGCCGTTTTATGAATATGGGCGAGGCGTCGACGCTGGACCGTCAGTTTCTGGCCGAACGGCATCTCGTGAGCCGCGAGTTCTTGTTCAACTCGTCGAACCGCGGATTGTTTGTCAATCTACCAGAGGATCTGTGTCTGATGGTCAACGAAGAAGACCATCTTCGCATCCAGGCGTACAGCCCAGGGTTGGGGCTCGAAGCGGCCTACGAAGCGGCCAGCCGGTTGGATGGCGAGCTGGCGCCGCAGCTCAAGTTTGCCTACAGCGACCGATTCGGCTATCTTACAAGCTGTCCGACAAACCTGGGTACGGGCTTGAGAGCGTCGGTGTTGATCCATCTGCCCGGTCTCGTTCATGCCAAAGAGATCAACAAGCTGCTCGACAGTTTGAGACAGCTTCACCATTCGATCCGGGGGTTGTACGGGGAGGGCACCGAGGTGTTGGGCAATTTTTTCCAGCTTTCCAACGCCGCGACGTTGGGAACACCCGAAGACATGATCATTGGAAACCTCAGCCAGATGGTGGCCAAGGTCATCGGTTTCGAACGCAGGGCCCGGGAAATGCTGTTTCGGAAGGCACGAAGCTTGCTTGAAGACAAGGTGTGGCGTGCCTACGGATTGTTGCGCTACTCCAGAAGTGTAAATACGAAAGAGGCTTTGAGCCTCATATCCGCCGTGCGGCTCGGTGCGGGTGTCGGTATGATCAACGATCTGCCGGTCAAGACGCTCAACGAGCTGCTCGTGTACATCCAACCCGCCCATCTCCAGATGTCCCACGGGGATGCAATGGACCCCAACGAGCGGGACGCGGCGCGGGCTGATTTGATTCGACAAACGTTATCCGGTTCGACTGGTACCCAAGAGGAGTGATCGTCGATGCATGACCGTTTCACCGATCGAGTCAGGCGGGTCATCTACTTCGCCCGCGATGAAGCCAACCGGCTCCAGCATGACTATATTGGCACCGAGCACCTGCTTCTCGGGATCGTCCGCGAAGGCGAGGGAATAGCGGCCAAGGTACTGAGCAAAATGGATCTCGATTTTGAGCAGATCCAGCAAGCGGTCGAGAGCATGGTCAAAAGCACCGGCGCGTCGCTCACCATCGGTGAGATACCGTTTACGCCGCGGGCCAAACGGGTACTCGAGCTGGCCATTGAGGAGGCGAGACTCCTCGGGCACAACTACGTGGGTACCGAGCACCTTCTGTTGGGATTGATTCGCGAGGGTGAGGGTGTGGCGGCACAGGTTCTCGCCGAACTGGGTGTCGATCGCAAACGGGTACGCGAAGAAGTCCTCAGACTGCTGGGTCCATCGGCGACGATCAAGGCCCGAAAGAACAAAAAAGAAAAAACGGACACCCCCAGTCTGGACCAGTTTGGCAGAGACCTGACCCAGCTGGCGCGAGAGAACAAGCTCGACCCCATCATCGGACGCGAAGCGGAGATCGAACGCGTCGTCCAGGTTCTGAGCCGCCGCAAGAAAAACAACCCGATCCTTATCGGTGAACCCGGCGTGGGCAAAACGGCCATCGCCGAGGGGTTGGCGCAGAACATAGTCGAGAACAAGGTACCCGAGATCCTCAAGGACCGGCGCATCTGCACCCTCGATCTGGCATCTGTTGTTGCAGGAACGAAATACAGGGGTCAGTTCGAGGAGCGTCTTAAAGCTATTATCAATGAGATCAGCGAGTCGGACGATGTGGTGATCTTTATCGATGAGGTGCATACGATTGTCGGTGCCGGTGGTGCCGAAGGGGCCATCGATGCGTCCAACATGCTCAAACCCGCGCTGGCGCGTGGGGAGCTCCAGTGCATTGGCGCGACGACACTCGATGAGTTCCGAAAGCATATCGAAAAAGACGGGGCGCTCGAACGGCGATTTCAGCCGATCCTCATCAACCCACCCACCGAGGACGAAACGGTCAAAATCATCCTTGGTCTCCGCGACAAGTACGAGGCGCACCACCGCGTCAAAATCGGCGACGACGCGGTCAACGCGGCGGTTTATTTTTCGCAGCGGTATATTCACGACCGCTATCTGCCGGACAAGGCGATCGACGTCATCGATGAAGCCGGTTCGAGGGCGAGACTCGACGTGGTAACGGCACCCAGCGAGCTCCACGAGCTCGAGACGGAGATCGAAGAGCTATGCAGGGAAAAGGAATCGGCCATCCAGGCACAGGAGTTCGAAAAGGCGGCGAGCTTCCGAGACAAAGAGAAAGAGCTGCGCAAAACACTTCAGGACATGCGCAAGTCGTGGAACGAGACCAAACAGGTCAAGGAAACAGTCGTCAACGCCGCCGACATCGCGCGGGTGGTCTCGTCGATGACCGGAATCCCTGTGTCCGAAGTCGAAGAGGAAGAGACCGACAAGCTGCTCAAGCTCGAAGAGGAAATTCGCAAACGGTTAGTTGGACAGGAAGAGGCGGTTGAGGCCGTGTCCAAAGCGGTGCGGCGGAACCGCGCGGGTTTGAGAGATCCGCGGCGACCCATCGGAAGCTTTATATTTCTCGGTCCCACCGGTGTGGGTAAAACCGAGCTCGCCAGGGCGTTGTCAAAAGTTCTTTTTGAGACAGAGGATGCACTGGTGCGATTGGACATGTCGGAGTATATGGAAAAATTCTCGGTGTCGCGGTTGATAGGAGCCCCTCCCGGCTATGTCGGGTACGACGAGGGCGGTCAGCTCACCGAAAAGGTACGCCGCCATCCCTATTCGGTCGTTCTGCTCGATGAGATCGAAAAAGCCCACCCGGATGTGTTCAACATCCTCCTGCAGGTGATGGACGACGGGGCGCTCACGGACAACTACGGACGCCGCGTGGATTTCCGCAACACGGTGTTGATCATGACGTCCAACGTGGGGACGCAGGAGACAAAAGGCGGGCGCAGCCTCGGCTTTACCCTCGAGGGAACCGACTCGGCCTACAAGACAATGAAAGGCAAGCTTCTCGAAAACCTCAAACGGTCGTTCAATCCGGAGTTTCTCAATCGGCTCGACGAGACCATCGTGTTCAAGCCGCTGAAAAAGAAAGATATGGAGACGATCGTCACCATCATGCTCAAGGACTTTATCGATCGGCTCAAATCCTTCAACGTACAGATCGAGTTCAGCGATGACTCCAAACGGTTTTTGATGGATAAGGGATTTGACCCCATGCTTGGGGCCCGCCCGCTCAGACGTGCGATTCAGCGGTATCTGGAAGACCCACTGAGTGAACTGCTTCTACGGAAAGGGCTCAAAAAGGATGCCGAGATTCACGTTGGTGTCAAAAACGACGAGCTCGATTTCAAGGTCGTGACCGAGACCCCATAGGTGTGGGTACGGTCCGAGATCCGTTTCCGGTCATCCCCTGTTGACATAAGTTATTTTTTGGCTTTGACTTGCAATTATCCCCTGGAACCAAATCCGGGGGTTTTTGTTTACACTTGGTGAACGGCTATGCTACGATCCCATCGTTTTTCGGACAGGGAGATATGAAACGCAGGTTAGTCCTAATAACCGGGTGCATTCTTTTCTTGCACCTGTTTTCTTTACCCGTCGCGGCACAGACTGAAATCCACTCGATCGTGGTGGAGGGTAACGAGTACGTGTCCCAAGACAAGATCCTGCGGGTGGTCCGGCTCAAACCCGGTGACCCGTACGACGATAAGGGGTTCGCGGACGCGGCGAAGCGGCTCTTTGCCACCAAAGAGTTTGCGGACGTCAAGATCTTCAAGGAGCAGTACGGAAGCCAGATCACGGTGACCATCGTCGTCAAGGAGTACCCGCGGATCGATGGTGTCCGTTTCGAGGGCAACAAAAAGATAAAGGACGATGATCTCAGCGAGGCCACCCAGGTCAAGGAAGGGGCGTTTATCCGCCCGGCTCTTCTCAGATCGGACCACGAGATCATATCCGAGAAATACCGGGAAAAGGGGTACTACCGAATCAAGGTCAAGGACGAACTCAAGGTCGAACGTGACAAGAAGACAAAAAAGACACGCACGATACTCGTGTATGAGATCAGCGAGGGTGAAAAGGTAGAAATCAAACATATCGATTTCTTTGGCAACCGGGTTGTAGATTCGGATGATATCCGCAAGGTCATGGAGAGCCGGGAAGACCGGTGGCTCAGAGGGGCGGAGTTCAAGCCCAAGGTCCTTAACGACGATCTGGCGTTGATCGCAACGTTGTACCGCGAGCATGGTTTTCTCGATGTCGAGGTTGTCGACAAGGAGCTTATTTTCTCGGAGGACGGAAAAGGCGTCGACGTTTTTATCACGTTGAAGGAGGGAAAACAGTACAAGGTTGGCGATGTGACCTGGACGGGTAACACGGTGTTTGACGATGTCCAGATCGGTTCCAAGGTGACGTTCAGGAAATACGATGTGTTCAACGACACCGAGTTTACATTGATTCAGCAGGGGATCAACGAGCTCTACTGGGACAGAGGGTATATCTACAACTCGGTGAGTCCCGAAAAGAAGGTGAGCCGCAAGAACGTGATCGATGTCAACTTTGACATCGTCGAGGGCAAACCAGCGCATATCAATGAGATCAATATCTCTGGCAACACCAAGACCGCAGAGCGGGTCATCCGCCGCGAGCTGGTTATCAACCCGGGCGACGTGTTCCTGCGGCCGCGGCTTTTGCGGTCGCTACGCGAGGTCTTTAGCCTGGGGTTTTTCGAGGGACCGCCCGAGCCGATCGTCAAACCGGCCAACGAAGAGGGCGACATCGATATCGATCTCAAGGTCAAGGAGAAACAGACCGGCCAGTTTCGATTGGGGGCGGGGTTCTCATCGCTCAACTCGATCAGTGGGTTTATCGGGATTGCCGAAACGAATTTTCTAGGCCGCGGACAGCAGATCGGAATCGACTGGGAGTTTTCCCGATACCGGCAGAATGTGGATCTCAGGTTCACCGAACCGTGGCTGTTTGGCACCCCGACCGAGCTCAGCATCAATCTCTTCAACCGGATCCAAAACCAGGTTCGGCAACAGTTTTTTAACGACCGGCGGCAGGGGATATCGATTCGGGTGGGGCGGCCGTTCCCGTGGTTCGATTATACGTCGGCCTTTGTCAGGTACCGGTACGAGCTGGTGGAACTGACCAATTTTTCGGCGGGATACCTGGGGCCGCTCTTGACCATCGATTGGCCGCAACGAACGAGCTCGATGGCGTTTACCGTGCTCCGGAACTCGACTGACAGCCCGTTCCGTCCGACCAAAGGTACACGGTCGACTTTTACCGTCGAGTTCAACGGCGGCATCCTAGGCGGTGACGTCAGATTTCACCGCTACGAAGCCGGATTTAGCTGGTACGAGTCATTGTTTTGGAAATTTGTGCTTCAACTCAAGTACTCGGCAGCTATATTGGATGGGTATTCGTCGCCAAAAGACGTTCCCGATTATGAGCTTTTCAGGCTCGGTGGCAACCGGCGGTATGGGGTGAGGGGGTATGATTTCTATGAGATCGTTCCCCGGGGTAATCCCCCGTATCTTGGTGGGCGATTTATGCACATTATGGGGTATGAGTTATCGTTTGCTGTTGGCCCAACCGTTACGTTGCTCGGTTTCTTTGATATGGGTAACACGTGGAACAGCTTTGAGGGGGCAGACGTGGCGGATCTGAGAAAGGGTATCGGTGTGGGAATTCGAATTGAACTCCCCATGCTGGGCACGGTAGGGTTTGATTACGGATATGGTTATGACAGAATTGGGGGCCCGGCGTGGGAGCCGCATCTTACGTTTGGGGCAGGATTTTAAATCGTTGCGAATAACACCGCAAACATCGAAGGAGCGTGTAATTATGTTTTCATCCATCGGAAAGCGTCTCGCGTTGATCGCCACGCTGGCCGCGATCGTCATCACGGCAGGTGGCACCGGGGTGCTCGCGCAGGATATCAAGATCGGCTATATCGATTCGCAGCGGATCTTTCTCGAATACCGCGAGACCCAGGAAGCGGAGCGTGTTTACAAACAAGAGGTGGACCAGTGGAAGGCTGAGGCCGCTGCGATGGAGCAGGAGATCGCCAGGCTTCAGGAAGAGCTTCGAGCCCAGAGCTTGATGTTGTCAGAAGAAAAACAGAAGGAAAAAAAGCTCGAGTTGGACAAGAAGCTAGAGGATTACCAGCGGTTCGTATCGGAAACCTTTGGTGAAGAGGGAATCGCCGCACAACGCAACCGGGAGTTGACACAACCGATCGTCGACCGGATCAATCGCATACTCGAGCGGATGTCCGAGGAAGACGGTTTGGATATCGTGTTCGATATCGCGAACGCCAATATCGTCTATGCGAAAAAGGAATATGATCTCACGGACAGGGTTCTCCAGGAGCTCAACCAGGGCGCCCAACAGTAGGAGACAGGTTGGCATCTCGTTCGTATACACTCGAGGAGCTTGCCGAGCTGATTGGCGGCGCGGTTGTCGGCAATCGGGCGACGCGGATCACCGGGATCGCCGGGATCCAAGACGCGGGGCCGGGTGATATCACGTTTCTTGGTGACCCCAAGTACGCGAGATACTTGGATTCTACACGGGCTTCAGCTCTGATTCGCCGGCGCGATGTTGAAAGCGATTTGCCGTCGATCGTGGTTGAAAACCCTCATCTCGGATTCGCCAACGCGGTGGGGCTGTTGTCACCGCCGGGGGAGCCCGAGTGTGAGCCGGGTGTTCATCAAACGGCGATCATTGATCCATCGGCGGATTTGGGGCAGAATGTGGCAATTGGGCCGTACTGCCGAATCGGTCCCGGGGCAACGATCGGTTCGAATACAAAAGTGCTCTTTGGGGTGTGGGTTGGTCGGGATGTCACGATCGGTAGCGATTGCCTGATATTTCCCCATGTGGTCATACGCGAGCGTTGCATGATCGGGGAGCGCGGGATCATCCATCCCGGTGTCGTCATCGGCTCGGATGGGTTTGGATTTGCGTGGGACGGCGAGCGCCACGTGAAGATTCCTCAGGTGGGAATCGTGGTGATCGAGGATGACGTGGAGATCGGGAGCAACTCGGCAATCGACCGTGCGGCAACAGGTGTAACGCGGATCGGGCGCGGTACCAAGATCGACAATCTTGTTCAGGTTGGGCACAACAGCGTTATCGGAGAAAACTCGGTGCTGTCAGGTCAGGTCGGCGTCTCCGGCAGTGCGACTATTGGCAAAGGTGTCGTCGCCGGCGGGCAGTCGGGTTTCGCAGGACATATCGAGGTCGGGGACGGGGTTCGCGTGGCGGCACAGTCCGGTGTGCTCCGGTCCGTACCGGCTGGTAAGACGGTCATGGGTTTTCCGGCGCGGGAAGTTGGATTGGTGAGAAGGGTCTATGTATGTGTGGATAAACTTCCCGAATTGTTCAAACGGGTGAAGAAGCTCGAAGAGATGTTGACGGGTGAGGCGACAAGCGAGGGCGACGATGAGGCAGCAAAAGACGATCGGTAAAAAATTTACGCTGACGGGGCACGGGCTACACACGGGCAAAGAGGTCGTGTTGAATTTCAAACCGGCACCTGCCGACACGGGAATCCGTTTTGTGCGCACGGATCTAAACCCACGGGTGGAGATACCGGCAAACGCATCGGCCGTGACGACGCAAAGCGCTCCGAGCCGCAATACACAGCTGGCGGCCGGTGGGGTGGTCATAAACACCGTCGAACACCTGCTTGCCGCCTGCTATGGGCTCGAGATCGACAACCTCACGGTTGAGATTTCCGCCGATGAGCCTCCCGAGCCGGAGGACGGAAACTACCGATTTTTTACTAACCCGTTGGAGGATGCCGGTTCGGTGGGGCAAGGTGTACCCTGCCGGCCTCTCAAAATCGGTGACGCAGTCAGCTACCGGGACGGTGACGTCGAAATCGTGGCGACACCTGCCGATACGTTTAGGGCAAGCTTTACGATACAGTTTGACAACCCGTATATTGG
>CP070631.1:1395273-1398023 GCA_020356045.1 Candidatus Latescibacterota bacterium | reverse complement strand
GCATGGGCCGTTTCCTCCTGTTACTGGGATGAAAATCGTACAATGAATCGCACGGTGCGCGTGCGCCGCGTGCCTGCGATCAGGTCGCCGCGCCTCGAGGCGGCGGGTATGCAGGCGACTGAGTATACCGGAATCTCGTGTAAAACAGAAGCGTTTTGGGGACGGGCCGCCGATCCCGGCGCGTGCTTGCACCGGTGCATTTCCTCTCTTTTGGAGGTTTGGCATCGGCAGTTGGAGGTGGTAGACTCGGCCGATGATCAGGCGGTTCGACTTCGCAAACATCGTTCGGCGGTCGACGACTTGCGGTACCGTTTTTAAAGGCGTTCTTTGTACCGGCGTTGCGGCGATCGTTTTTGCATTGAAAGGCCCCACTCCTGTACCGGCGCAGGTGGTCGGGCTCGAATCCATCAACTATGCATTCTCGACGCAACTCGGCTCGGGCATTTATACCGTCAACGGCCGCAACATCCAAATCTACAGAGTGTCGTTGGCGAGGCGTCTCAAAGCGGCTGATGCCGACACGTGGGGATATCGTCTCGCCGTGCGGACAACACTGGGTTTCTACAATCTCAAGCTCGACGATATTCTTGAGCAGGGAATTCCCGATCACGTCGCGACGCTGGCCATCTTGCCCGAGCTCGAATTCGAGGCACCGAGGTGGTATCCAAACTGGCATCTGCTTCCGTTCGTTGGAGTGGGAGGCGGGAAAGACTTCCAGGGTGGGAGTTTTAATTATATCTTTGCGCTCGGGATCCGAAGCCGGGCGATCTGGCCCTGGGGTGAAAAGAAACACATTCGCCTGGGCAACCAGCTCGTTTATTCAGTTGCCACGTCACGCGATGTCGATTTCACGGACGACTTTGGCATGTTCGAGACTATCGTTGATGTTCGAAGGCCGCTCGGCTTTGGCATTGCGGACCACCAACTCGACGCCAGTGTCTATGGAGGCAACTACGCGTTTCTAATCAGCCCGCGGCTGATCGACGTGGGGAAAACAGAGCTCAACTTCGCACTGAATTGGGAGTTTGGGGTGACATTGGGAACCGCCGAACCGTGGAAGGTTTTGGGGTTGCAGCTACCCAGAATCGGCATAGGTTACCGGTTTGATTCGCAGTACGGCGCGTTGCGAATCTTGATTGGTGAGTCGGTACCGATTTATCCGCCGGGCGAAAGATCGGCCACGATCCAGTGATACGACGACCCGCATCCGCTACCTGCCGCCGGTTCCCCATCGTCCACCGAGTTCGCGCTAATCCCGGATTCGATCAAGTTGATCGCGAAGGTCATCCAGATCCGCAACGATCACTCCACCGGCTTCGTCTATCGCGTCCGCGATCGACGCGGCGCCCCACCCGCCGATCAACAAAGGGATCTGCGGCCCGATATGCCGCCGGATGGTCCGTATCTCCTCCGCTGCCGCATCGGCGTCTTCGACATACACCAGGCTGATCGCCACCGCACCGACACCCAGTTCGACTGCCCCCGCCCCGATCTCCTCCGCAGGCAGATTGGCCCCCAGGTAGACGACATTCCAACCGGCTTCCTCCGCCACCGCCGCCGCCATGAGCGCACCCAGCTCGTGAAGCTGACCCGCCGGCGTCGTCACTGCAATCTTTGGTCTGGCGTTGCCAATTGCTGGGACGCGCGAGCTCTCGAGAAACGATTTGACGATCGCCGTAGCCATATGTTCCTGAACCACACGGATCTCACCATCGATCCAGCGGTCGCCGATTTCCCGCAACAGCGGAACGATCAGCTCGTGCCGCAACGCGGCTGGACCCATCGTGAGCGCGGCGACGGCCAGCGTCCGCTGGAGCGCGTCGCTGTCATAACGGTCGACGGCGTCGAGGGCGGCTTCGAGATGGCGCTCCCCACCCAGATCCAACGCGCCTGCATCCGTTCTTGGAGAACCGACCTGCGTGGCATCCCGGTCTTCCTTGACCAGCGCTTCCAGCTCTTGGATCCCGAGCCCGGCAACGTCGCTGATTCGGCGGCCGGCTGAAATCAACCGCCTCAATAGTATGAGACGAGCGATATCCCGATCCGAGTAGAGCCGGCGACCGGTCTCGGTCCGTCCCGGTGTGACGGCACCATAGCGCCGCTCCCACGCTCGCAACAAATCCTGCGAAACACCCGACCGGTTGGCCACCACCCCAATCGGGTGCCTTGGCGTTAAGTCTTTGTCGTTGTTATTCATGCGAAAATGTTAAAAAAATGTCCAGTATTTGTCAAGAAAATTATTGACAACCCTTAAACGTTTATGTATTGTCTTGGACAATAAATGGACATTTTAACCGAACCCAATTAATCCACGGAAAACTAACGGGGTTCACGACGGCAGGAGGATCCACCATGAAATCGTTAGACGTTATCGCAGCTCTGCTGCTCGTCATCGGAGGGCTCAATTGGGGTCTCGTTGGAATCGCCAAGTTTGACCTCGTTGCAACGATCTTTGGCGGTCAAGGGGCCGCTCTCGCGAAGGTCATTTACCTGCTCGTCGGGCTGGCGGCGGTCTACCAGGGGTTGGGTTGGAAATCGATCCAGCGCCGTTGGACGCTCGCACCGGTCCGGTCGTAAGTAATGCCGACCCAGGCCGATCCGGGTGTGTGGGCGGGGCTTTCGCATCGCTTGAATAAACAAACGGCTCCACACCCGGATCACCGCAATTTCATATACAACCAATCGAGGGGGAAAAAAATGAAAACGACTACAAACAAACTTATCACCGCGGCGCTTGCCGTGATTCTCTC
>CP070631.1:1388862-1395173 GCA_020356045.1 Candidatus Latescibacterota bacterium | reverse complement strand
GGTGTGAGGATCACAATCAGGCTCAGGGTGAGGAGTGCCATACCCTTTGTTGCTTTGGATGTGAGCTTGTTCAACAAGGCGAGTCCTTTCGTTTGTATACGCAAACCGATGCGAAATCGACCTCGATTCGACGGTGGTGTGGTCATCACGCGGATATCGTCGGGCTAACGTCGTAGCGTAGCCGGCCGGTCCAAAGATCCTCGACCCGATCACTGAATATAGCCCAACGCTCTAAGCTTTTTTCTCAGCTCTTCGCTGTCCTCTGAGGCGTCTCTTTGCATCTCGACCAACGGCGTTTTTGTCCGTTCGAACCATGAGGCGATCAATACGTCTAACTCCGCAGCGAGTTCCGGGTTTTCGTCCGCCAGATTCGTCGTCTCCCCGGGGTCGGTGGCCTTGTTGTAAAGCTCGAGATCGCCGCTCGAGGATGCGATGAGCTTGAAGTCACCGATACGGATGGAACGAAGCGTTGACACGAAGGATGTTACATCGGTATCGGGGCATCGCTCTGCGACCTTGTTTTGAAACTTTTGATATTCGTGATAATTCTCAGCGATGACCTCCCGGCGCTGGGGCCGTTCGAAAAGGTTGTAGGCGAGGACGTCGCCGGATGTGTCGTACGGGCTTCTTGTCCCGGCGAGGATCGTGGTGAACAGATCGATAAGCTGAGTGTGATCACCGTATCGGCCAGGTGACAACAGTTTGGGATAGCGAATGATCAACGGGACCTTTAACAATGTGTTGTACAAGCCAAACTCGTGACCGACGAGATCGTGCTCGCCAAACTCTTCGCCGTGGTCCGAGGTGATGATCACAACGGTGTTGTCGAGCGCCCCCGTCTCGCGAAGACAGCCCATCAGTTCGTTCACGCAGTGATCCAGATAAAGAATCTCGCCATCGTAAAACCCCATTGCGTTCTGTTGTTCACCGTCGGTTTTTTTGACGGTGCCACACGCCAGTCCCACAAAATCGTATTGTGTGTTGGCGTCGGTCAGGGGCGTATCATCGGGAACAAACGCAAAACGGTATTCCTGGGGTGGCCAGTATCTCGAGTGGGCCTCGAGATAATTGATGAACAGAAAGAACGGCCGCGAGGTATCCCGGTGTTTCACCCATTTCTCGGTCAGCTTACCGGTCACGTGAGCGCCGGCGTCCTCGGGCCGGCCGGAGAGATGAGGGAGCGCACGAAAGAGACGGCCAAAGGTGCGTTCCCAGGGCTGGTTGTAGGCTTCAAATCCCTGCGCGTAACCACGTGTACCGGCAATAACGGGGTTGTTCGAATACGCGATGGTTTCGTAGCCGTCTTCGTAGAGGAGTTCCGCCAGGGTGGTCACGACACCTCGTAGTTCAGGGGCTCCAAGCCGGGCCCCGTGCTGACACGTGTACATCCCTGTGAACATGGCGGCATGATTGGGGATCGTCCATGGTGCGACGGCATACGCGTTGTCATAGACTGCGCACTCTTTGGCAAACCTGTCGAGATGCGGGGTAGTTTTGCGCGCGTAACCGTACAAAGACAGGTTTTGCTGACGAACGGTATCGAGAACGATCAGCAGGACGTTGGGTCTATCCAATGGCGCCGGCGGGCGTGACAATTTGGCGTATCCGAACCCGACGATCAAGAACGCCGCGGCAATACATCCAAGCGTCACTACGGCCTTCCGCAAAAGGGAGAAACGCAGCCGCATACCGGGAATCACAGCAGCCCTGATGCGCTCGAGCAGGACTACGGCTCCCATCAGGAGTCCGCCCCACGCGACAACGGGTATGTCGGTTGTCGGGAACGGATAGGGAAGACGCGGCGACACGTACCGGTTATAGGCAATAAACCCAATAAGCCAAAATCCGAGCGCGGCGAGCGAGATCAACGCGCGCCGGTGTTCTGATGCGGAGACAAAAAGCAGGAGCACGCGATAACCAGCCCAGAATAGAAAGCCCCCGGCGCCGACTAAGAGCGCGCGGGCAACCCCCGCATAGATTCCCTGCCCGATCTCGAGCGCTGCGAGTCCGTTCATGCCCCCGTCGAGGTAATGGTTGGCATCGATTTCGGTTCTCGCGGCGTTAAACGCGATTCCCGCGGCAAAGATCGCGAGGATCGACGCGACCACAGCCCATCCGTCCCTCGGGGTAAGAGTGGTGTTCTTGGCATGGTCGGGGTGATTCATCGATGTCTGCCTTCCATGTTTACTCCGCAAAATCGGTTCAGTCCGCACGTGTTTTGAGACCTTTTGTTACCCAGTGTTTTCCAAGCAACAGGCCGATGGGACTCGATACTGCGATGAGCGCGTAGATCAGCCACATCATTTCGGTGTTGAAAGGCCCGCCGGCGGGACAGTACCGCTCCATCATCAATCCTGTATAGGTTCCGGCCAGGAATTTAACAAGAAACCAAGGGATATTGGCGTATGCCACATACGCGCCCGTCTTGCCTTTGGGGGCGAGCTCGGCGGCGAACTGGAGAAACCGCGGCTGCCACATGGCCTCACCCAATGAGAAAAGAAGGTAATAGGTCATGAGCAGTGGAAATTGGGGTCCAATCACAAACAGAAAAGCCGGCAGCGCGGACACGAGCGACCCGACAAACATCATCGTATAGACGGGCACGCGGCGGGTGATCGCGGTGATCACCGGTACGCCGAGCACGATGATCAACGGATTGGCAATGTTGACGATCGATTCCATGTTGTCCGCTACCAGGGGCGAGTACGCTCGTGTGATGTACTGCGGCATGACGAGCCACTGGTACGCGAAAAGCGTCTGCACGGGGAGAAGTACAAATATAAAAAACATAAAGCGGCCGTTTGATATCGGCGCTCCCTTGTACCAATTCGAGATGGCGGCGATGGGGTGTTTGAGGAATCTGACCTCGGATGGCTTGTCTATCGTCTTATCGTTGTCGTCCCCGGCGTCCCCGGTTTCCACCGTGGATTCTCGTTCCACTCTTGGTGTAAACAAGAAAATCAGCAGGAGCAGCATCAGCACATTGACCAGGATGCAGAACCAGAACACGCCGGTGATGCCAAATCCGTCAAAGTCGATGAGCCCTTGGATATGAATGCCTGTCCGGATCCGCGGCGAGATCAAACCGATAACGACAATCCCCAGGTTCATGCCCGCATAGAGCAGCCCGTATCCCATGGCGGCCGTGTTCTTGTCCGAGAACTTGCGTACCCCGGCGTAACAAGCTGGCTGCATGAATCCGTTGCCCGCGGCGGCGACAATGAGGGCTATGAGACACACAACGATGAGCGGGATCGAACCAGGTGCGAAAAAGTCCGGTGCCAGCGGGAGAATGGAGCGGCCGATGATGTAGAGGATTACCGATATGATGAGCGATCGGCGGACACCGAGTCGGTCGGACACGGGCCCAAACACCAGCATCAAACCAGAAATGAGCCCCGCATACACGGACACCAGCTTATGACCCGTGTCATCGGACATCCCCGCGATGTCGTGGAAAAACATGGTCAACAGAGTGAGCATCCCGAAATAAGAAATACCATCGAGCCAGTAAGCGTAGTTGGTGTACCAGAATCCTTTCGAGGCACCTCTGAGCGCTTTGAACGAATCGACGATTTCGGTGATCGGATTTGGGATTCCCTTGTCGTCCTCGGTGCGGGATCTGGTGTCGTCCGTCATTGGACCTCCCGGGATGCGGGGTGATAACGCCGGCGATCAATTGTCAAAGGAGCATACCCCGGCCGGGGTGGCAGTACAAGTGAAGGATTCTATGTGACCTCGGGCCGGGATGGTCGGACAACTGGCAGCGGAACGTGAGGCGAGAATATAAAACCGGCCGCCATCGCGGGGCTTATTTGATTTTCATAGACTGACCGGAAAACAATATAACCGGAACACCGATCAACATCAGCAAAAAGTCGAGTCTGAACTCGGCAACGCCAATCGTTATCAAGGTCGAACTATAGTCGACCGGTATGGGGACGCCGTTAAAATAGCTCGAGATGCCAACGAGCAGAGCGCTCAGCCCAACAAGAAAAACTATGGTTCTCAACATATCAACAACCTCCTGCGACCCGCGTGGGACTTGCCTGGACTGACCGGCAAGACGCGTGTACGTGGGGCATCATTGGTTCGTTACGCCGTCGTCGGCATCGGCGTCAGGTCCGTCAGCCGGCGCTTCGCGGCGAATGATTATCGCGCGGCGGCTCTTGTAACGGTGGTATTTCTCGATCAGCTCCAGACACCACACAACAATCCGTGGAAGCTGAATCAAGATGACCGACGTAACGCCTCCAATTAGTGCCACCCAAACGAGGGTTTCCATGAACTCCTCCAAAACTGCGCCTCCTGGTGCTAAGATTTCCGGCCACCGGAGGCCCCGTCCCCATGCAGATGGGATCCTCTCCTACGGAAAACTGGGGCATCATCCGAATCGATTGGGTCTTACGCCACGCGTTCCGGCGTCACCCATCAACGTCATCGGGCGGAATGAGCAGGAGAGGTCCGGGTGTTAGTTCGTGTAACGTTAATCAATGCAATGGATTCCATGGCTCACTCCACTTGTACCCGCATATTGCTCATTTCTTAAGATGTAACGAACACGCGGTCGGCTATATATGAGTACATGTTTCATGCCACAAACGCGGCTCCAAAGTGACACCAGCGGCCCTTTGGGGTTGTTCCTGGGGACGGGTGCGGTTGGCAGATGTTCGCAGAACGGGGATACGGAGATTTCGATTGGTGACGAGATGAGCGGGTGCTAGACTACCCGCCCGACCGCAAGTGGCCTTGAACTTGCACCACCGCAACCACGCAGGATTGGCCAGGGAGCTTACGATGGGATCGCAGACGGACATTCGGACAGACGAGCGCAAACCGTCGGTCACCGGACATTTCAAAATCGCACGTGTCGACCATTGGGTAAAAAACGTGTTTGTATTGCCCGGGATCGTGGTGGCACTGAGTCTCCAGCCGGACGGTCTCGAGGCCGGGCCCTTGTTGAGACGAATCGTTCTTGGGTTGCTGTCGACGGGATTGATCGCCTCGAGCAATTACGTGTTAAACGAGATCCTCGACGCGCCCTTTGACCGTTTGCATCCAACCAAAAGACTGCGGCCGGTACCCTCGGGCCAGGTCCACATCCCGATTGCCTACGTGCAGTGGTTGGTTTTGATGCTGGCCGGTGCCACGATTGGCTGGATGATATCGGTCCCATTTCTTGTGACACTGGTCGTGTTGTGGGTTATGGGGATCGTTTACAACGTCCGGCCAATTCGCAGCAAGGATCTTCCCTATATCGACGTTCTTTCCGAAGCGGTAAACAACCCGCTCCGGTTTTTGCTGGGCTGGTTTATCGTCGGTTCGGGGACCATTCCGCCGGTATCGCTTCTAATCAGTTACTGGATGGTCGGATGTTTCTTTATGACCATCAAACGGTTTGCCGAGTATCGTGAAATCGGAAAGCCGGAGGTGGCCGGGAACTACCGTCGGCCGTTTCGGTTTTACAACGACACAAGACTGATCGTCGCGATCATGTTTTATGCGTCGATATCGATGTTGTTTTTTGGTGCCTTTATCGTCAGATACCGGCTCGAGCTGGTGTTGTCGTTCCCGTTGGTCGCGCTGGTCATGGCGACCTATCTGTCGATAGGTTTCAAAAAGGACAGCGCGGCGCAGGCTCCGGAGAAACTCTACGAAGAACCATGGCTCATGGCGTCGGTCGTAGCCTGCACGATCCTGATCGTCGTGCTGTTGTTCGTTGACATTCCGGTGCTCTACAAAGTATTTCCCGCGTCGGTGCAAACCTGGTCCGATCTGACTCGGCTGCCGCAGTAACAGCCGCACGTCATCTAAGATCACTCAAAGATTTTGCCGACCCGGCAGTAGCGTCGAACGTCTTCGGCGAGGCCGGGGTGTGTGGGGTGAACCAGATAGGCGGTGTCTGCAGCCCGAAAAATCGGATAGTCCGCCTTGCTGTCACCCATGTAGTCAAATGGGCCGTGTTTGGTTCGTTCGAGTATTGCCGCCAGTTTTGCAGGACCTTTGAGGTTGCGGCCGTCCTGGGTGGCCATTACGCCATCAAACAACCCGGTGTGGTTGGCAACGGCATCGGCAATGCGACGGTCGGCGGCCGTCGCGAGGACGATGACTCTTCCGCGAGCCTTCTCTTCACGGAGGAAGGCAAGGATGTCTTCGCGATATGTCAAACGGCCGGGATCGAGCGTTACCAAATTCGCGATCCGGCGTTTGAAACCCGCGCGTCCTCCCATCACAAAAAACGGGAGCAGCACGAGCCGCCAGGGGCCTTCTGCAATGAGCTGGCGGACCGATACCCACAGCGTGTCCTCTTC
>CP070631.1:1386193-1388762 GCA_020356045.1 Candidatus Latescibacterota bacterium | reverse complement strand
TCCGGACATTTCCATGCCGCGCCAGTTCTTGAATGAGTTGCTTATCAGCGCGTACGTCGGGATTGTGGTAATCGTCTTGTCCCAGTTGCGCACCTTTACTGTGGTCAACGCAACTTCCATTACGTCGCCGTCGGCGCCAAACTGGGGCATCGATATCCAGTCGCCGTTCCGCACCATGTCGTTGGCGCTGAGTTGAACCCCGGCGACGAGTCCCAGGATCGAGTCTTTGAAAATCAGCATTAGAACCGCGGTCATCGCGCCCAGACCGCTGAGGAAGACCCAAGGCGACTTGTCCAATGTGATGGAAAAGATCAGCACCGCCGCGGCGATGCCAACCAGTATTTTGATTACCTGAATGTAAACGCGAATCGGCGCCCTCATGTTGGGCACTGTACCGCGAATGATTCCGCGGACGGCTTCCAGCAGGGCGTAGACCACCCGCACGCAGGCGAGCACCATGTAGATCTCCGCCAGCACGCGGATCGTGTTGGACAGCGTGTAGTTCTCAGATATGGAGACCGGCGCCAACCACCAGATTATCAGCGCAGGAGCGAGGTGTGAGAGCCGTTCGAAGACCTTACGCTCAACGAGCACGTCGTCCCACTTCGACTTCGTGCGTCGCACGACTCTGCGGACCACATTCAGAATCACCCTTTTGGCCACCCAGTTGGCCAGTACGGCGAGCACCGCAATACCCACAACGGCGGCCACCTCCAACGTCAGATCGGACTGGTCGTCGGAAAAGCCAAGACTTGTGAGCCAGGTGCGTGCCTTTTCGAGCACGACAAGCCTCCCTGTTTGAGCCGTTTATGAGAGGGGACCGGGCGCCGTCGGGCGGACGTCGGCGACTCAGCGCGTTTGACTATACCACACCCCATGCAATCCAATAGATTGAATTAGAGTTGGGTATCTGTATTGCCATGGCGGAGCAGGCAACGGGATGTTCTTCGTTTGAGTCGCTCCTAAAACCCGACGCCCACACCTATACTGAAGAACGGCTCCCAATCGTCGTAGGGTGAGTCGTTGTTCTGCAGCACGTCGAAAAGCACCTGGACGAACATCCACGTTCCCGGTGCGACCTGTTGACTGTACCCCCCGCCCAGGAACAAAAACGGCACGGTTCGTCGCTCGGAAGTGTCGAGCGAGGTATGAATCTCGTAGTTGACCAGGGCGTATTCGGCGTGCGCGAAGACTTGCGGAATGATACGGTAGCGAGAAAAGATACTGCCCCCGTAGTTGTGCGAGGTCAACGTTTCCGAATATCGTGAATCTCGGACGTATTCATACCCGATTTGGAGACCCACGGAAAGTTTTGGCCGTAATTTGTATGCCGCAAGGGGAGCGATGCGAATGGCGGTGTAGTTCCCGAATGACAGCCCAATACTACCACCAAAGTATATCTTCTCTCGAAACGAGCGCGTGTCCATCGGTTCTTCTGTCTGGGTAACGATTGTTGTGGGTGTTGCGGTCGATGTCGTGTCCAGAACCTGGCTCGTGTCCGGGGCGACTTGGGTAGTGTCCTGGGCAAGACAAGGGCTAATCGAAACGGCGACGAACACCATGGCCAGAGCATTGATACAAAGCCGGAACATCGGATTCACCTCGATTGAAAGAAAACACAGGGATATCAGGTCCACAGGATGATCGATGTTTATCAAAATTCCGATGATGATTCAATGAAATCTCGTTCGCCAAGATCGGCACGGGCCTATAAATTGCCGCCTATACCAATCGTTCCACCACAACCTACCATCGTCGGATTCGGTCGATTAGTCCAGATAGATTACAGGATGCGCGCTTTTCATCGCCGATCTGCCTTCTAGTTTGGGAGACGAGGAAGCACCGTGTCGCGCCGATCAGACCAGCGGTTTGCTCCAACCGAGACATGTCTGCTTTGGCAGGTGACGACGAGAGTTTAACTTCGATAGCCCATAGCTCAGCTCCCAGATCCAGCACGAGATCCAATTCGTATTGGTCGCTGGTTCGGAAATAGTAGGCTTCGAAGCTCTTGCCCAGCGATGCGAGTTCGCCAACCGTATTCTCGATCACAAATCCTTCCCAACTGGCCCCCACCCACGGTTGAGAGAGCAGCGTGTGTTTGTCGGAGACGTTCAACAGAGCATGGAGCAAACCGCTGTCTCGCCAATACACCTTGGGGCGTTTGATCAAACGCTTGCGGATGTTGGCTTGGTAAGGGGGCAACCTCCGGATCAGAAAAGCCCCAACCAGGTAGTCGAGGTAGCTGTTCACCGTTTGGTATGAGAGTCCCATACTTTGGCCGATCTGCGATGCATTCCACACCTGACCGTGGACGGCGGCCAGCATTCTCAACAAGCGGTCCGTTGTCTGCGGTTTGGCGGATAAACCCCAATTCGGCAAGTCTCGTTGGCTGAGCAGCGTGAGATAATCCAACTGCCATCGCGGGAAAAGTCTGGGTGCCAATACGCCTCCATCGGGGTAGCCCCCACACAACCACTGGCGGTCACGCTGAGCTTTGACTTTAAGCTCGGTCCAGAGAAATGGCGTCAATTCGACGATCGACAGGCGACCCGCCAGTGATTCGGAGACT
>CP070631.1:1383995-1386093 GCA_020356045.1 Candidatus Latescibacterota bacterium | reverse complement strand
TCACAAGGAACGTCTGGTGGCAATGGAAAAGGGTATCGAGATTCCCGAACCCAAAAAAGCGCCCCAGCGTCCCGCGTACCTCAAGAACCGCTCCGCCGGTCTGGTCATGACGCTGCTGGGGGTCGCGTTGGTCATCGCGATCTGGGTGCCCGCGGGCGCTGTCGGTGGTGTTTGGGGTTTTGTCCCGCTGGCTATCGGTATCGGACTGTTGATTTCATCCGCCATGGAGAAACGCGAAGTCATTGACAAAGAGTCACGGGGTCGGGCGGGGCAACCCTAAATACAATTCGGGCCGATCCAGACCCATCGGACCGTCCGCCCCGCCCGGGAAGCCGTGCCTGAGGTGCTTCCCGGGCCCCTACTACCCGCTTGCAATTTCGATCGCAGGCGGGTAACTTTTTTACCGGTGCAGTCATGCCACATTTCAACAGAATCCTCGTCATCATGAATCCCACGGCCGGTCAGCGGAGCGCCGCGCGGCTGCGATCGCGGATCGAGGCCTATTTCCTGGAAAAAGGTCATGATTTTGTGTTGCGGGAAAGCGAGGCCAAAGGCGATGCGCTCAAGTGGGCTCGAACGGCGACCGCGGAGGGTTTTGATCTTGTCGTGGCGGCCGGGGGCGACGGCACCATACGCGAGGCCGCCGAAGGGTTGATGCGAAGCGGCGCACGGATTCCGCTGGCCCAGGTTCCCGCAGGTACCACCAACTTTTCCGCGCGGGCGCTGGCGATCCCCACCAACGTCCGCTCTGCGCTCGATTTGATCGATACGGGCAAGGTCGAGCGTTTTGACATTGGTTATCTCCCCGAACACGACCAGTACTTTGTGTTTATAGCCGGGACGGGGTACGACGCGATATTGATCCACGACACACCGGACAAATTGAAAAGACGGTTTGGATTTCTTGCCTATGTCGCCACCGGTATCCGCGAGTTCTTCCGGCTGCGTCCGGTGCGGATGGAAGTGGAGATCGACAATCAAAAAAGACAGTTTCGCGCGCATACTATTATGGCGGTCAACATCGGGAGTATCGCAAACCTGAGGTTCTCGTTTGCCCCGGACATCGACCCGCACGATGGTCTGCTCAATATTGCTATTATGTCATCGCGGTCGTTTTGGGGTTCGCTGATCGTGCTTCTGAAAATTCTCGCCAAACGGTATTACGGGTACGACGATCTCAAATTGACAAAGGCAAGACGGATCCGCATCACCGCCGATCCCCCGCTGCCCGTCGAGTTCGATGGCGAGCCGCTGGGCACGACACCATTTCTTGCCGAGATCATCCCCGATGCGATCTCTTATCTCGTGCCGGGAGACTACGCGCCGGAGATGCTGGTGGAGCGAACAGAGGCGACATTTGTTCCTCAGCCCAGCCTGGGCGCTACATCCGGCTAACGATCCAAGAAATCGCTGCCAGACTCAGGAGTGATATGCTGCTCGACATCTACAAAGAGGCCAACGTCCCTTTGACCCAAGCGTTCGATACGACCTACCCCACGTTTTTTTTGCACCCGCTCGTCGAGTACGACGCACTGGTCAATCACGCGGGAGTCGTCGATCTTACACACTGGCGCGTGTTAATCGCTGCCGGTCGTGATCGTGCGGGCTTTTTGAACGCGATGCTCACCAGCGACATCGCGGCGCTGACCGCGGGGCAAGGATGTCATTCGACGATCACGACCGTTAAGGGCAAGATCATTGCCGAGCTATATGTGTTCGCTCGGTCGGACGACCACCTGCTATTGATGCCGTCGGGCGATCTCAACGAAGTCACGGCTACCCTCGATAAACACATCATCAGCGAGGATGTCACGATCGCCGATGTGACGAGCGAGTACGGAGTGCTTGGTGTCGAAGGGCCCAAAGCGGCTCCGATCCTAAACCGGCTTTTTCTTACCGGCGCCATCGAGCTGCCCGAAAATCGTTTTGATATTGTCGACGGCCGGTTCGAATCGTTTGGGTTATCGGTAATCAATAACACCTGCACCGGTGACGGTGGTTATCATATCGTGGTTCCATCGAGTGAGGTTGCCCGAATCCGACAGTATCTCGTTCAAGCGGCACGTGGATCCGATGCATTACCGATTGGCCATACCGC
>CP070631.1:1382449-1383895 GCA_020356045.1 Candidatus Latescibacterota bacterium | reverse complement strand
CCCATGGCGCCGCCGACGATCTCTTGAGCACCGTGTTATCCGCGTTCGACGGACCCGTTGTGCTCGCGCCGGCGATGAATGATGTGATGTGGCGCAACGAGGCCACGCAGGCCAATCTCCAAACGCTGTCCGGACGGGGGTTCCGTGTGGCGCCGCCTGGCACGGGCGATCTCGCTTGTGGTTACGAGGCAGAAGGGCGAATGGCCGAGCCGGAAGCGATTGTTTCTTTTGTAAAAACGGTGTGCAATTCCGATTTTGCCGGGTTGAGGGTACTCGTCAGTGTTGGCGGCACCGAGGAGGATCTCGACCCGGTGCGTGTGATTACCAACCGCTCTTCCGGGCGGATGGGGTTTGCGTTGGCCGAGACGGCAAGAAACCACGGTGCGCTGGTGACCGCCGTAGTCGGTCGTGTCGCGATACCGCCCCCGGTCGGTGTGCACGTGGTTCGCGTGCGCACCTCGGCTGAGATGGCGCTCGCGCTCGAAGAGCACTTTGCCGCGAGCCACGTGCTCATCATGGCGGCTGCGGTGTCCGACTTCGCACCGTCATCGGTTCTCGATCACAAACAAAAGGGTGGGGCCTGGACGGTCGAGCTTTCGAGGACCCAGGACATCCTGGCGTCGCTCGGTGCGGTCAAAGATCAGCGGTTCATAATCGGGTTTGCGCTGGAAACGGAGAATCTCGCAACCAACTCGGCCGCGAAGCTGGCCAAAAAGAATTGCGATCTGATTGTTGTCAACAATCCGCTCGAGGAGGGGGCCGCGTTCGAGCACGCCACGAACTCGGTGACCATTTACAACACCGAGGGCGAGGTGCTGTCAACCGGTCTCAAGAGCAAACATGAAATAGCTGATATTATCCTTCAAACAGCGCGCGCCCAGGACGCATTCCGGCAACTTGCGAAATGACAGACTTTCTCAAGAATTGTCCACAGGAAATCATCCCCGAACTCATTTCTTACCTTAAAAGACTCGAGCAAAAAGGTATAAAATCACTATACCTCGATCTTGACGTGTCTCCCGCGGATTCCGAACACGCCGGCGCAACGGCAGACGTGGCGGGAACACCGGCGACGGAACATGCCGCGGCCGCTGCCGAGCCGGCGGCAAACACAGAGACAGACAAGGAATCGGTTATGACGGTCGGAACAGTAGCCGAACAGCTCGCCGCCATCGAGTCGGTTGTGCTCTCCTGCAAAAAGTGCGATCTGCATACCGGCCGCACGCAGGCCGTGTTTGGCGTGGGCAACCCGGCCACGCGTGTGATGTTTATCGGCGAGGGCCCCGGACGCGATGAAGATTTGAAGGGCGAACCGTTTGTTGGACGTTCGGGGCAGCTGTTGACCAAGATACTCGCGGCGATCGATATGCAGCGCAGTGATGTGTATATCACCAACATTGTCAAATGCCGCCCGCCACAGAACCGCGACCCGCGCGAGGAAGAAGT
>CP070631.1:1379469-1382349 GCA_020356045.1 Candidatus Latescibacterota bacterium | reverse complement strand
GACTGCCAGTACCTCGTTGCTCCCCAACGACCTGGTCAGCTCGATACCATTGACGCCGTCGTCCCGCGCGTCCAGGACAAACCGGTAGTCGGTGCCGGGCTCCAAGAGAACAAACTGACGCCGTTCGGCGCTACCGCCGCCGCCAACCTCCGATCCATCGCCGATCGAGTCTACAAAGGCCGCGCCAAACGTGGTGATCAGATTACCCGATGTGACTTCCCAGTCTTCGACCGACCGGTACACATCGATTAAGCCTTCCTGGGGGCGCAAGGTCGAGTCGACTAGCGCCGCTGGGTGATCGAGAAAAAAGTAGGTGTTGGCCACAAAGTTCAAATCAGAGATTTCACGCTGTTCGATCTGTCCAATCGACCCACCCCGCGGAGAAAACGACGCCCGTGATACCTCACCCTCCTCTTTGCTCGCGATCACGGTGATATCCATCGGCCCTACCTGCGCGAGCGTCTTGATGCCAAAGAGCCCCTGCGACCCCGTGGAAAAACTGACCAGCTGCGAACCGGGCAGTGACAGGCTCGTGTTACCCAACTCGATGAGTTTGATGATATCGTCATCGAATCCCTGGTAATTGAGCCGGATGCGGTTGGCATTGGCCGCAATCGAGCTGCTGGTGTGATCGACTTCGATGTTGACTTTTTCACCAATCTGCCCTCGTAGCTGGACGTCGAGCTCCTGCTTCATGTCGAGCGAGGGAAACAGCGGTTGCTTCTGCTGGCCTTCGACACCCACAAAGGGGTGCACGCGTCTCGTTTCCCCCGAGAACGTGATACTCTCGCGCCCGGATATATCGATGTTGGTTTGATCGCCACGGCCGATGAGCTTCTCCACCGCGCCGGGGAGCGGCAGGGGTATCGACACATTGAGCAGACCGCGTTTTGTCTCAATGTCCTCGTCCTGACTCTGAACCGATTGAACAACCGACTCGGTCCACAGTCCTTTGAGAGACTCCTCACGGCGACGTTCGGCGATGTCATCGATACGCTCGACCTCGATCCCGACACCCGGAGCGGCGACATCTCTTTGTGTCATACTGATGAATGCGCCCTCCTGGACCTCTTCGCTCTGAAATGGGACGACGAGCGGTACCGTGTAGGTCAATTTGTATTCTCCATCGGGGGAATACTCCGCGTAAACGCGTTCGCGGCGGAAATCAGTGCTGAGAAAATTGGGGACGGCGTTGTGGGAGCCCAAGTAGAGCTTGTCCAGCGGTGGCCCAGGGAGTGTGTCCCAAGGCATCTCCCTGTGAAGGTGCCGGTAATCGTTGAGATCGAGTTGAAAACTTTGCGCGTGGCTGAGTGTATAACTGCAGAGAAGGATGGTTATGAGGATGATCAGCGGGCGCACGGCGACACTGAATCGTCGGATGAAAAACAGCCCGAATCTGGTAACCACGTTCTCCACAACAAGGGGGTTGACATAGAATTACCAAGACGTGGTGGAGGTCCTGGAACCCAGCCGGTTGTCACGCTCAACGGGGACGGACACAAATCCCCGCTGTCCCCTATTGGAGACAAAAACCGGCTGAATTGTCACTTTTGGCGACAATTTCACCCAGACAACCAGACTCCGGCCCCTCGGTCCCAGGGTGCCGAGCATAAGATCCAAACAGGAACCGCCGTCCGGGTGTCACCAATACAAAGTGCTTGTAAACAAAACAATTATTTGTAATATAAAAACGAGTTTCCGCCTTTTGGCTGTCCGGAGGAGCCTCACCTTGATTTTGGAACGTTACATACTCAAAAACTATGTTGGACCCTTCGTGTTCTCGATCTCGGTCCTAACGTTCCTTTTTATAATGGATTTCATCCTTCGCTATACCGATTTGTTTCTGGATAAGGGGGTGAAGTTCCATATCGTCCTGCAGACATTTTTTCTCAGCTTGGGACACATGTTTGCATTAATCATACCAATGGCCGTTCTGCCCGCGACCCTGATGACCTTTGGTAACCTGGCTTCTGAAAATGAGATAACCGCGATGAAGGCGAGTGGAATCGGGCTCCACCGGATGATCCTTCCGGGGTTCGTCTTCGCCGCCCTGCTGACCGTCGGAATGATTTACTACAACAACCACATTCTCCCCGAGAGCAACCACAAGCTTTTGAATCTGTTGATCGACATCAACAAGAAGAAACCAACGATCGAGATCAAAGAAAACCGGTTTATCGATGCCTTCGAAGGCTACAAGATCTACGTCCGCAACAAAGATGACAAGACGGGCCGGATCGCCGACATTCAGATCTTTGAAAGCGACAAGGATGGAAATCTGGTAAAAACGATCACGGCTGAGACGGGAACACTCGCCTATCTAGAGCAGGATCACATTCTTCGATTCGAGCTGGACAATGCCGAGATTCACGAGATGCCCCGGGGGAGTGATCCATCAACCTACCGCCGCACCGTATTGAAGAATTACATCAAGAACATCAAAGACGTCGATCGGTCGCTAAAACGGAGCGACCGTTCGTACCGTGGTGACCGCGAGATGAATGTCGAGCAAATGCGGGAGAAAATCGAATCGATCCGATCCGATATCGTCGCCGTCGACGGCAAGATGGCGTCGTTGGCTACCGCACAGATGCGAGGAACATTTCAGCTACTCGACGCGTCGGTACGGGATAGCGTTTTGAGCGAAAGAAGCAAACAGGCCGGTCCGCAGGATAGTCGATTCCGCGCACGTGCCCTTTCCGAGAGACGCTCGGGAGGGCAACCCGCACCGCCGCCAAAAGACAGGGCATCGATAACAAAAAAGGCTCTGGAGAGTCAGAAAGAGATAAAGAACTCGTACTTCAGACAGATCGACCGTTACCGGGTAGAGATCCACAAAAAGTATTCGATACCGTTCGCGTGTATCATATTTGTTCTGAT
>CP070631.1:1376975-1379369 GCA_020356045.1 Candidatus Latescibacterota bacterium | reverse complement strand
GCGACGGAGCGCGGTCGGAGCGATTCACTATTTATCGACGAGATGAACGGGATCTTGTCTGGAGGCTCGGTCGGCACCTTCGAGCAATTAAGCAGCCGGACGAGTATCGAGACCAAAGGGACCGTGATCCTGGGCAACCACAAGTTCAAGGTTGGCTTGGAATACAGAGAGATCAGTACGGATGCGTATGACCTTTATAATACTGTCGAACAGTCGGGTGATTCGCTTTATCAGACCCACTACAATTTGGTGGACGGAACCGTGGGTAGCCGTATTCCCTCGGCATTCATCCAGGACTCCTGGCAGGCTCACAGGAGGTGGCGGATCAACGCGGGGGTACGTTGGGATGGACAATTCATGTTGGATTCCAACGACGACGTGGCCCAAAAGATCACCGATCAGTTCCAGCCACGAGTCGGTTTTGTTTACCAGCCGGGCGAGCTCGGCACCCAAAAGATATTTGGCTCGTTCGGGCGTTTCTATCAGGACATTGGGACATTGCTTTCGGCGGCTTATCATATAGAGGGGATCACGTGGCAAGGCATCAAGTACGACCACGACCCTCGATTCGATTCGTCCGGTGGCGATACCCTTTATTCCATGAGTTCGTCCATCCATCCTGAGGTCGATGATCTTGAAGGACAGCACTATGACGAGTTCACCTTGGGTTACGAGCGACAGATCGGCAATCTTTGGAAGTTTGGGGCAACCGGGGTCTATCGAACGCTTCAACAAGGCGTCGAGGATGCCGTTGTTGCGGCAGTCGGGGACTTTCGCTACGGCAATCCGGGAAAGGGGTTATTGAGCGAGTATCCTGAAATGAAACGCGAATACGCGGGGCTTGTGTTGACCGCAGAACGGTCGGGCGGTGAGCATTTCAATTTTCTCGCCTCATACGTCCTCTCGAGAACAGAGGGCAATTACTCGGGGCTTTTCAATCAAGATTTTGGCTGGGGGCAGCCAAACTTCAATGGTGACTTTGACATTTTGGAGATGACGGAGAACTTCGATGGGTTGCTCGCCAACGACCGGACCCACAAACTCAAGTTCTTGGGTTCGTATCGAACGAATTTTGGCCTTACCATGGGCACTTTTTTCATGTGGCAGAGTGGAACACCAAAAAGTATATGCGAAGGCTCGTCGTGGGGGTCACCGTACTGGGCGTTTGTCGAGGAACGCGGCAGTGCCGGTCGGACACCGTCGATCTGGGATCTGAACATCCGGTTTGCGTACGACCTACCCTCGCTCGCCCGCGCGACAATGCATCCCCGGTTGCTGCTGGACGTCTTCCATCTCGGCAGCCAGCGTGAGGCGGTGCAATTCGATCAGATTCGCTCGTTCTATCCCGATGGGGAGGAGCCCAACCCCACCTTTGGCCTCGCGACCCAATATCAACCGCCGACGGCGGTTCGGCTGGGGATGGAAGTGAGTTTCTGAGCGGTTGGTCGCGAACCGTATCTCTGACTAGTAACCGGGAAAATTCTTCTCGCGCATCAGCTCGCGAAAGCGCGGATCCGAGAAGAGATCCTGGAAAATCGGGTTGATTTGAAGCCAGGCGAGCCCCGGGCTGTAATTCATGGTCCAGAAACACTCCAAGGCTTCGTCCTTCATGCCCAATCCCATGTAGACTGCCGCGAAAAGGCCAGGCCTGGTGCTTTCATCCTTTCCGTCAAGGTAAGCCTCCGCTTCGGCACGTCGGCCCAATCGCGCTTGGCAATAGGCAATGAAAGCGTCCACCTCCGGCACTGAAGCAGCCTTGTGGAGAAGCGCCAGCGCCTCATCGTACTGGCGCATGGCAATGTAGGCACACGCCCCGGCCCAGTGGATAACGGGGTTGTCGGGGTCCAGCTCGACCGCCCGACGATAGGCCTCCAGCGCCTCATCGTTGCGACCCGCGAATTGATAGCTCCATATGACGTTCGCGGCAATGAACTGTGAGAGCGGGTCGTTCTTCCTCGCCCGAAGGACATGGTCGATGGCCTCGTCATTGCGGTGTAAATAGTTCAGGAGCTGCGAGTAATACACGTGTGCCGTTGCGCTGTTGGGATTGAACCGGAGGGCTTTCTCGTATCGTTTCTCGGCGGCCTCCCAGTCGAAGGCAGTTTCGACAAGCATTTCGCCGAGCTTTGCATGCGCCTCTGCAAGTGTGCTGTCGATCTCCAGGGCCTTCAGCGCGAATTCCTCCCCCTTCTCGAGCCCCTCTCCCCATGGAACCTCCGGATCGAGCTGGCCCAACGACACCCACGAATCGGCGAGGCCGAAATAAGCCAGGGCGTAGTCCGGGTCTATCTCGATGGCTCGGTTGAATTGCTCAATGCTCAACCTCACTTTATCAGTCATCTGCATGTTGAAGAAATGCCGGCCCAGCTGATAGGCTTCACGGGCTTCCGGATC
>CP070631.1:1374752-1376875 GCA_020356045.1 Candidatus Latescibacterota bacterium | reverse complement strand
GTTTTGAACCGGCCGGGGTCGAATTCCCTGCGACGCAAATCATCCATTGTCACCTCGATCGGCACCGCCGCATCGAGCCGAACCAACTGGCGCGACAAATACGCTTTGTCCTTGCCCTCGGTGAGCTTCCTCTCGATGGACTTCGATCCCACCTCTGTCACGTTCTCAAACACCCCATCGAGTGATCCGAACTGCTTGATCAGTTTGAGCGCTGTTTTCTCACCCACGCCGGGTACTCCGGGGATGTTATCGGTGGAATCACCCATCAACGATTGGTAATCGGCAAACTGATCGGGGCGCAGCCCCGACATGTCAACCAGGCGATCCGCATCGATCTCGTCGTCGAGCACACCGCCCTTGCCCGGCCGGATGATGTGGGTCCTCTCGGTTATCAGTTGAAAGAGATCCTTGTCACCCGAAACGATCCTGACCGGCGTGTCCTTTTCCATTTGTTTTGACAAGGTGGCAATGATGTCATCGGCCTCATAACCGGCCAAACTCAACACCGGGATCGACATCGCCGCAAGCACCTCAAAAATTCGGTCCATCTGTGTGATCAGCGATTCGGGCATTTCGGGCCGGTTCGCTTTGTAGTCGGCAAACAGATCGGAACGGAACGTCTTCTCGGGGGTGTCAAACACCACAGCGATGTGATCGGGGTCGAACTTGCCGAGAAGATTGAGAAGCGTTTGGACAAACCCATAGACTGCACTGGTCTCTTCACCTTTGGAATTGACCAACGGCCGTCTGATAAACGCGTAGTAAGCCCGATAGGCCAACGCGTGCCCATCTACCAGAAAAAGCGCCATTCGACTCCGTTCAACGTGGGACGGCAGCTCTCATGCAAAAATTATCAGCTATAAAGCCCGTTGTCTAAAATAAACTTGCGGACGGGTGCGGGGATGAGATCATCGACGGACTCACCAGCCCGAATAAATCGGCGAACTGCTGTGGACGAAATATCGATCACCGGCGACTCGAAAAGCACGACCGAAGCGGGCCCATCGACCTTGAGAACCGACGAGTACCCCGTCCGTGGAAAAACAACGAGAGTGGTGAGATCGAGGATCCTGGCCGGGTTCTTCCACTTTGGGAGATCGCCGACGCTATCCGCACCCAAAATGAGAAACGGCTCATCGGCTGTCGTGGCTCGGAATTCCTGGAGCAGTTCGACGGTGTAAGACGGTCCCGACCGGTGCTCTTCCATTCGCGACAGCTCGAGGCCATCGTGGCCGGCGATGGCCAACCGCAGCATCTCGACACGGTCACCGTAACGCGTCACGTTCTGGATTTTTTTTTGCGGCGGCTGCAGAGCCGGCATGAGCAGCACACGATCCAAAGGCACCTTCTTCAGCGCCGTCTGCGCCATGGCAATGTGTGCGTTGTGAGGGGGGTCAAACGTACCGCCGAGTATTCCTACGTTAGCCATGTCAGCTCCGTTCCACATCGCGGAGCAACTGTCTGGCTCTGCGTTTCACTTCCTCCAGTCTCGCTTCTTCCGGTTGCTCCAATACACGCTGGAGAAGCTCGATGGATTCGTCCTTCTTTTCGCCGCGAACGTAGAACACCTTGGCCTTGAGATACAACGCCCTCACCCAATACTCGTTGTCGGGATAGTTGTCGATGATTTTGTTCAAATACACCAGAGAAGATATGTACCGCTTGGTCTTGAAGTAGAACTCTGCGTTTTCAAACTCTTTCTCCGCGAGCCTTTCGTGGATCTTCTTTTTGTAATCTCTAGCCTCGGGAATTAGCGGGCTTTGCGTAAAAACCTGCTCGAATTGTTCGAGCTTGGCCAACGCGTCGTACGTCAGGGTTTGGTCGAGACGCGGTTTTGGCGCCTGATGATAGCTGCACAACGCCTGTTTGAAATATCCGTCATCCACGTAATCGCTGTATCCGTAATTTGTCACCAGTATCTGGTACTCCACCGCGGCCATGGGATAGTCGCGGTCCGCGTAATAACTCTCTGCAAGCATGAACTGCGCGTAATCACTGCGGTCGTGGCCGGGATACCGGGTGATGAATGCTTTAAAAAGTTCTTGAGCGCCATAGTATTTTTCGCGCTCGTAATACCGGTCGCCTTTATCGATCAGCGCTTCGGGATCGTTGGGTATTCTGGG
>CP070631.1:1369845-1374652 GCA_020356045.1 Candidatus Latescibacterota bacterium | reverse complement strand
TTTTGGCAACGTAGTACTTGCTGACTTTGTAACCAACGGAACCTTGGAGAGCATATACTTTGCCGTTGTCCTCACCACGGGTGCGATGGTACTCGACAGCACGCTGACGATCTTATTTCGCACTCGTGGGGCACGGTACTTTCGCATGGTCCGTGTCCACGAGAAGCTGCTCGTAAGACGGGCTGTTTCTCTGATTCATGTTCTGGCCGTGGCTCTCTGGTTCGTCGGCACTTTGCGGGTATTCGGTTTGCTGACGGTAACGGTAGATTGGTTGTCCAGGTTGTTGTCGACGAGTTTCTCTGTCGGCTCGCTTACGATTTCCATCGGCAGCATATTCGTGTTTCTTTTCGCCGTCGTTCTGTCCGTAATGGTTGCGCGGTTTGTCCGGTTTATTCTCGATGAAGACGTGCTGCCCCGGTTGCCCTTTACTCAGAGCGTGTCCGGATCGATATCTTTGCTGGCCAATTACAGTATCATGCTAATCGGCTTCATCCTTGCCTTGACGGCTGCCGGAATCGAATGGGGGAAGATGGCGATTATATTTGGAGCGCTTGGCGTCGGTATTGGGTTTGGGCTTCAAAACATCGTCAACAATTTTATCTCCGGTTTGATCCTCATTCTGGAACGGCCTGTGAGTGTCGGCGATATGATCGAAGTTGGCGAGTTGCTCGGCAAAGTCAAACGCATCGGTATACGCTCGAGCACACTTCGTACCAGGGAGGGCGCGGAAGTGATCGTGCCCAATGCGAATCTGATATCCAACGAAGTGGTCAATTGGACGTTGTCCGACCGAAACCGCCGCATCGTCATCAAACTGGGAGTCGAATACGGGTCAAAACCCCGAGAGGTTTTGGCTATTCTCTTCAAGATAATGGAACGTGATGATCGTATTTTGAAATCGCCCGCGCCGCAGGCACTTTTCACCGGGTTTGGCGATAGCTCGCTCGATTTCATGATTCGTTTCTGGGTGGTCGGATGGGAAGGCTGGCGGCAGATCATCAGTGACATAAGCACCGAGATCAACGATGCGCTCGACGAAGCCGGTATTGGAATTCCGTTCCCGCAACGCGATCTTCACATTCGGACCATCGACACGTCGGTCAAGGAGGTGCTGGAGTCCAACAACGATCGGGACACATCTTGATGTTCGCCCCGCTACCTTATTCAACAGCCGTCAATAATCCTTCACCCAACCAACACCAAGACTCGACTGCCCTTTGCGGTTGCCAAAAGTCGACTCGACTTTGAATCCGCCCCGGATAAAATACTCGACGCTGATAAACGATTCCGCCGAACTGTCGAGCGCGTAGGCATAGCTCAAGAGCACGCGTGGACTGATGTACTTGCCAAACGACAGCGCCGAGCTCTGGTCGTCTCTCCCGGTTGACTTCACTTTGACCACATCGATGCCCATTTGATCACCCAGCTGTTCCTGTAGCTTGACCGCACCCACCGAGGCGATCATCTCGGTAGACCGTTGACGGACGAGGTCCGCCTGGCTGTCGTCGAGATTCTGATAATCGCTGCCAAAAAGCAGAAGCGACATGATATCTGCCTCACGCATCTCTGGTATCGAGTTTAAGTTAATTTGAGGTTTGTTGACGGTCCCGCCAAAAAGGATTTTGACGTCGGTGTCTTCGATCCGTGTGGTCAGTACGATATCCAGGGAGGGGTTGATCTCGTCACCTCCAAAAAACGTCACTGTGCCCCGTTCCAGCTGGAGCGTTCGTCCCAGGGTCACCAACGTACCACGAATGGCACGAAGCTCACCGGTCACGACCGGTACGCCGCGCCGTTGGACGATCATGAGATCACCTCTGAGCTCGATATCGAGTCCCTTCCCCCGGATCCAAAACCCATCCGGAATACGTATGATGACCTCGATGTCGGGTCCGTCATCGTCGTCGACCTCGCCGGTATCAGAAGCTGGCTCTGGCTGCGATTCCGGACCGAGTTCGACCGGCTCTTCGGTATCCGCCGTGTCCTCGCGAGCAAGAATGGCACCGCCGTCCATGGGGTGCAAATCTTTGGGGAGATCCGGCACCCGGATCAGCGCGTTATCGATTTGGATGTCACCTCTGACTACGGGACGCAGACGGGTGCCTGCGACCTGCAAATCCGCCTGGGCTAGCATCTCACCCTTCTGTGCCACCTTGGTTTCCAGATCGGTGGCTTTCGCGCCACCCCCGATCGAGGGGTCGTCCGGCGGCCCCTCGATGGTAAACGACAAGTTTAGTAATCCCCCGAGACTCACGTCGAGTGGTAGCAACGGATCGAAATCGGCAAGCGGGATCGCATCTCCAACGACCCGCGCGTGCAAATCTCTTTTCTCGATGGTTCGCAGCGCCGGAGGGTCGAGCGACAGCGTTTTTGGATACGTCGCGTCGGCAGACAAGACGGGCTGGCCCGAGCGCAGCAGCTGCATCGAGGCCGTCACTCCCTCTTCAAACGGACCGTCTGGCAAGCTGGTGGATCTTTCGAGTACCGCTGTCACTTCGGAATCGACTATGCCCCCGTTTGTCAGCACGGCTCCCACGGCGAGGTCGTAGACCGACATTTTTGGCCACCCGGAAAAATCGGCGGTCAGATTCAACACTCCCTGTGGAGCGGCCGCTGTGCCGCGGAGTTTGACAGCGCCGCTGACGTGAACGATTTCATCCTTTGGAATCTGCCGCGAGCGCCCCACAAGTCTGGCAACCATGGGGACCCGGTCGAGTTCGATGTCGAGCGAAACCGGACCGTCGCCCAGATCCGTGGAAGGTGGATACACCACTACCGACCCGGGCACCCGGGCAACACCTCTAAAAACTGCGCCGGCGCTATCCGCCATCAAAAGTTTTGCCTGCAAGTCGCCTGATCGTCCGATCAACTCGAGGTCGAGCGTGGGCCGCGAATCATCGACCAACGTGAATCCATCCACGTGGAGTCTGGCATTGACATCATGCTTACCCACGGCTCGGAAATCCGCGTCGATTCGCTCGGGCCAAAGATGGCGCCGTATTGGAATCGACGGGGGTTCCTCCGGAAGCGTGATATTGACGACACCGGTGAGATCCGAACTGTCTGGATTTGCGAAACCCGTGATGTTGATTTTCCCGATTGAACCCTCGAGATCGAGGTCACCGATCGTGATCGTATTTGATTCGGAGAACACTCGAATCTGGAATGGGCCGGTTGAGCGAAGATTCTGCCCGCGTACGTCGAACGCCAGCGTATCGACATCAAGGTTGAGACCACCTGTCGTGTCAACACGCATAATCTTGTGAAGACTAAGGTCCTGCCCCTCCGCATCCAATGCCAGCACAACGGGTAGCAGCTCGTTTTCTCTTCCCGCCGATGACGCGGACATCGTTACTTTCGAGAGTATGACTTGTGAAGTGACGAGGCCTCTGGGTAGCTGGGCCGTGGCGTTGAGCCCGTCGTCAGCGACATCGATCGTGGCGGCAAGCGACGGGATCTCATATGCGTCCCCGCGGACCGACCCATCGATCGCCGCGGTGAGATTGGGGTTCTCCGGCGTGCCCCGAAAACTCGCCTCCACCCGGAGTGTCAGATCCGGGACAGCCTGGACAAACCGCTGCACAAACGCGGCGTCGGTGACGTCCACCACCCCCCGCAAATCATAGATCCCGTCATCGAGTGCGCCACGCAGGCCCGCATGCACCCCGGTGACAGCCACACCGGCTGTATCCACGACCACGTTTCCACCGACACCCCGCGCACTCACGGCCGAGGAATCAATCCACGCCGTCGAACCGAGATCGAGCACCACGCCAAAACCCAACCCATCGGGCGCGGATGCCGCCGTCAACTCGAACAAACCTTCCAACGGGCCAAGATCATCGACCCGTGACGAGTCCGGGAGCAGCGTGGCCAACACGCGGGGACCCGGGAGCTTGAAATTCCCCGATGATGATACCTCGAGCGAGTCCCTCGTATCGAACAGTCCCGTCGTCGTGAATTCGAACGGTGCGTCCCGACGCCAAGCGGAGCGGAGCTCATCAGCGGTGGAATCGGCAAACCCGAAAGAATCAACGATAAGTGTCGGTGGCTCGGCCCACACGCATCGGACATCGAATTCGCCCGTGCCAAGACCGTCGCGGCTAGCGTTAATATGGATGTCACCCTGGTCACCGGTTATCGTTACGTTTTCTGCAAGCAGCTCACCGGTGCGGGTCACAAACCGGAAGCGACCAGCCTTCTCTCCGGTAGCCCGCATCAATCCTTTCGGAATTGCCGTATCTTTGATCACGATGGGAGAGACCCTGGCATCGATACCCGTTCGTCTGTCAACGACCGCACCAAGTCCTATGTTCAGATCCATCACATTTGCCATCACGAGCAAGCGGCTTGGCTTGCGCTCATCGAGTTCGAGCTCTGTGTCGATTTGAAGTGCGTCGAACTCGACCCCACCAAAAGCACCCGCTGCATCGACATCCGCAACGATCGCGTTTCTATCGTGCAGTCCGACGACGTCGGTTCGAATCGTTGCGGACAGATCATCTGGCACGCCGTGGTCCGGAACAAATGTATCGAGCCAGGACGTTCCTTCGATCCGGATATCTCCCCTGACCGCGGTCGAGTCGGGGGTTACACGCCCGTTCGCCGTGAGCTCGAGACCTTGCAGCGCGACGGACAGTGTATCTACGGTCAACAACCCCTGCGAATAGTCGAACGAGACGGTCGAGTTGTCGATCCAATCGTTCGCCATGATCTCGCCGGTGACCGACGCTGACAATTCCGGTTTGAACACGAGCGCGCCTGCAAGGATCAGCTCGATCCCGCTCAGCACGGGCAGGTCTTCCAC
>CP070631.1:1367919-1369745 GCA_020356045.1 Candidatus Latescibacterota bacterium | reverse complement strand
TAAAGAACGCGCCGTTGCCCAATACTTCGACCACGTCCTCACCCGTTTTGCGTAATAGCAGCTTCACATCCGCCGGAACAACGGCAACCAGCAAATGGATCAACACACCCAGGACCACGATGCCAGCAAGCCCAACCAGTGAAGGCACCCATCCCAGAAGGAAACCCGCGGCGATAAACGTGGGCAGAATGCGAAGCGCAGCCGCGGCAAGCTGCGGAGGGGCTTGTTTTCCGGGCCGGGGCCGCCGGCTCGCTTCGGCGATGCGTTCTTCGGCGGCCGCGAGATCTTCCGCCAACGCGGATGTTCGTCCTTCGGGTTCTTTGTAAAAGAGGAAGAGCCAGATAAAATTGCACCCGATCCAAATAGCGCTCATATTAAAGACCCACGGCCACCCCAGCTCGTTTCGGACGATTCCCGCCACGACGGGTCCGGCGAACCCGCCAACGTTGACCATCATGTAAAAAATCCCAAATCCCATCGCCTTTGTTTTGGAGGTCGTGCAGTGGCTGACAGTGCCGACGACCACCGGTTTGAACGTCGCTGCTCCAATCGCAACGAGCAAAAACACAAAAAAGAACCCCCAAAATCCGTCCGGTCGGCCCATGAGCCAATAGCTTGGCGTCATGATTAGGTAAGCGACAAAGAAGGTCTTTTTAAAACCAAACTTGTCACCCAACGCCCCGGTGACGATGGGGAAAAGGTAGAGGAGAAAGGGGATGATTCCCTGAATTATCCCTCGTTGCTCGCTCGAGAGCCCCAGGCCGCCCTCCGATTTTGGCCCGGTTATGTACAACGATGAAACGGCGTAAAACCCGTACCATGCCATCCGCTCAAAGATCTCCATTGTATTGGCGACCCAAAACGTCGCCGGAAATCCTTTTTTCTCTTCGGCCGGTGTCGACTGGCCGTTGGGTATCATGCTGACTCCCCTCGCGTGTTGTGTTTGGGATGTCCCGCCGCCGGGCCGTGGTGGACATGTGGGCGGAGGCGTGCGCGTGCGTCGAACCGCGATTCAAGCATATACCGTGCTCCGTGCCGCGCCACAAGACAAAAAACGTGGCCCACCTCGCCGCTCGCGCGATGGGCCACGCTGATCAATGCTCAAAGGCGCCGGGATTACAGGCTCCCGCCGCCATGAACCGTCAGTTCGTTCAGAAGCTCTTCCGCACCGGCGAATTTATCCACGATGAACAATATGTATCTCGAGTCACAGTGGATGGATCGCGTCAGGTCGGGAATGAAGAACATATCCGACGCCATCGCTTCGTAATTACCGTCAAAGAGCGTCCCGATGACCTCGCCCTTTCCGTTCATTATTGGGCTGCCCGAGTTACCACCGGTCGAGTCGTTGGTGGTGAGCAGACAAACCGGCACGTCGTTAACCGTCTTGTCCGCATAGTTACCAAAGTCCTTGTTCTCGTAGAGGTCCTTTAACGCGTCCGGACAGTTGAACGGAGGCTGGCCCGTGTGTTTCTCGATGACGCCTTTCAACGTCGTCTCGTGATAGTACGTCACGGCGTCGCGTGGTTTGTAGCCAGCTACCTTACCGATAGAGAGCCGCATGGTCCCGTTGGCGTCCGGGTAGAGAAGCTCTCCGCCGTAAGCGCGGCGAACCTCCATGAGCTGCGGACGCAGCCGTTCGACGGCACCACCAAACGCGTCGGTTTTTTCCTCGAGCTCTTTGCGTTCGGCTTCGAGTTTGGACGCGAACTCAATCATCGGGTCATTCAGCGCCATGAGGTCCTTCTTTGCCATCCCAAACATCTTCATCCGCTCTTCTTTGTTGGTGACCTTGGTACCGGCATAGATAGACTCGACAAAATCGT
>CP070631.1:1354925-1367819 GCA_020356045.1 Candidatus Latescibacterota bacterium | reverse complement strand
GAGATCGACGATTTGTTTTATCCCGCCAAAGTCAATCTTGCCATGCTGCTCAACGGTGCGGGCCGCAACCAGGAAGCCGAGCGGTTACTCCGCGAAATCCTCGAAGATTACCCGGATGAGTATGAAACGTCATACTCACTTGGGCTGCTGCTCGCCGAGATGAACCGGCCTGAAGAGGCGGAAAGGTATCTCGCACGGGCAGCCGCGGGGATGCCCGACCGCACCCGAATACTTTACAACCTTGGGCTGATCCAACAACAGATCGGCCGCCTCGACGATGCCGAAGCGACCTTCTTGCGGGCGATCGATCTGGAGCCGGACAACTACGATGTTCTGTTTGCGCTTGCCGATCACTATGTCAGACGCGGGGAGTTCGGTAAGGCGAGACGTCTTGCCGAGCGCATGATTGATCTTCAACCACAAAACCAACTCGGCCACGATCTCAAACGCCACATCGATACGATGGGTGACCAACCCGAGAGCGATTGACCCTCTACCACGCGGGTGCCGGCGTTACGCATCCAGATCTGACGCATCCGCCGAACCGTCCTCTTCACCCACCCCGCTTTCCGTTTTGTCACCTGCCTCTCGCTGCCGTGCTTGTTTGGCTGAGACGACCGGTGACTGTTTTTTATCCTGAGGTATGAGGTGAACGTCGCGCTGTGGGAACGGAATCGTGATTCCCGCCTGTTTCAATGCTTTCTCGACACTGATGGTGACCTCACTCTTGACCCTCAGGAACCGGTCGAAGTGTGCCGTCCATATGCGAAGCTCGAAATTCAGCGAGCTGTCGCCAAAACCCAGAAAGAGCGCGTAGGGCGGCGGATGTTTTAATACATCGGGATGATTGGATCCGACCTCGACGAGTATGTTGACCACGGTATCGGGGTCAGTCCCGTAGGCGACGCCGACGTTTATATCGACGCGACGTTGTTTGTCGGAGAGCGTCCAGTTGATCACCTCATTCGAAATGAGATTTCCGTTTGGAACGATCACCTCTGCACCGTGCCAAGTGCGCACGGTACTCGATCGCATACCAATCCGTTTGACCTCGCCGGCGAGCTCGCCGATCTGCACCGTGTCGCCTGGCATGATGGGACGTTCGGCTAGGAGTATCAAGCCGGATACGAAATTGTTGACCACGTTCTGAAGGCCAAATCCCACACCGACGCCAAACGCACCGGCAAGAATGGTAAACTTCGACAGCTCGATCCCCGTTGCCGCTACAGCCAGAAAAAAACCAAACAAAAGCACGACATAATGAATGGCGATGGATATCGCCTGTGGAACACCTCGGGGCAGTGTCAGCCGTGGAAAAACGTCCTCCTCAAAAACAAAACGCAAAAGCTTCGATATCCAAAACGCCGCCCATACGGTAACGATAAACGCGAGGATATCCGAGATCGATATGGCCACCTCGCCAAAGCGAGCCGGTGTGGTGAGCACCGCCACCACGGCGCCCCCGACCAGGTCGATAATATGCAGGAAATTCAGGACTTCAATCACCCAAAGCACAACAAACCCGACGCGAAACAGAACGAGCAGCCGGTTGCGCACCAGTTCTTCGTGTCTCTGGACCATTCGAAATTGCCGCGCGAACTGGGTGCTGAGCCCCACCCAAAGCGCACCTTCGAGGATCAGATAGAGTCCGTGGAGAAGAATGCCCAGGTAAATAGACATGATAAAGACGCCGATTAGCAGCGCCGCCAGCGTCACATCTCCGATGAGATTGGCGATAATGGCGATCACGAGCACGATCATGGCGACCGATCGCGTGGCGGCGGCACGGCGCTGCCAGTGCGCTGCGCTATCAAAACGCGCGATCCCGGTTTCCGGTGACAATCTGGCGATGGTAACGAGGGCCGTGACACACATAACCAGCAGGACGAGCCTTTGGAGCGGTGTGAGGAAGGGCAGCACATCGGCGATCCGGCCGAGGATCGTTATGACGACCAACGTGACAAACGCGTTTTTTCTTCGCTGCAACAAGGCGGTTGGCAGGATGGGGAACAACGGTAAAAAAATGATCAAAACGACGATGTCATCGACGATCCGCGGGGCTTTGGAGAAGAAAACAAGAATAAACGTCAGACCGACGACCAATGATGACGATATCGGGCGCTCCAAGGCCTGCAGCGACGCCTCGAACTTCAGACGATAGTCGTCGAGCTGGCCGGTCCGGCGTCTCAGGTAGATGAAGAAGAGCAATAGACCCACGTAGAAAAACCCGAAAACGATCAGATCTTTTTCGTAGAGTTGGATAAATTCTTCGAAGTCCGCCCGGCTCTTGACCCACATCTGCCTCAGCGCTTCCAGGTGTTGGGTGGGCGGCGGGGGATCGATGATCAGCTGCCAGATTGGGGGTGCCTCGAACCTGGAAATTTCTCTCTGGAAGTCGGTTCGTGCTCCATCGATTTGCCGGACGGCCTCGGTGATCATCTCCGTAGCGCGTGTGATCTGACCCTGGAGCGTCGACAGCTCGGCACGGCGTTCGCCAAACTGGTTCTCCAGCTCACCCAGAGATGCGACCGCGTTCTTGGCGACCTCGATATGCGCCTCCTGTAGCCCTAGTTCATCCGCCGTATCCAGAGTGAGCTGCCACGACCGCCGAAGATTCTGAAGCGTCTCCAGGTCCCGGTCGATCGAACGGGCCCGACGCACGATTTGCGAGCTCCATTCCCTGACCAGTACTTCCGCTCGCCGCCAGCGGCGTTCCAGATCCTCGAATTCCCGAAATGACATATTGCCACCCAGTGACTCTTCGGTACGTTCCAGCATCTCTTCGTAAAGCTTTAGCGCGTCGTTGGTCTCTTTGGCGATATCCTCGATGGTCGGTTGTGGAGACGGGCGGTCCTTCAACGTACGAATCGCCGAATTGGTTTCCTCCGATTTGACCGAGATCTGTGATGGGGGAATGGGTTGCGGACCAGTGAGTTTCTCCGGAGCCGCCGGCTTTTCGGTGCCTTCTTGTTGTGCATGCAATACGGACGCGGAGGCGAGAAGCGAGACCGTTACCAACAGAACGAGAAACAGACTGTGACGGGTCGGTTTATATGGGTGGCTCTGCATCTTGTCCTCCGCAAAGAAACACCGGGTTTCGGGGCTCTCGCCGATCGGAGTTTTTGTTTGGCTCGCGCGTGTGTGCCGTGAGCATACCACGGTCAGTGCTCGTGGGTAAACCTTTGACAATAGGAATGATGGGGACGGCCCAGGAGCGTTCTAATCGGGGCCGGGTATGTGATCGATTTGTTGTATCGCTAGGTGTGCTTCGCGCGGGGCCGGGCCGCAAAGCGGGGGCACTGTGGGGTTGCCGGCTCCAGATATAGTGTGTATCCTAGCGGGCATGCGGCGCCGTGGATCATTACCTTTGCCCCTGATCACGCTGGTCGGCTGGATACTGATTATCGGGTCCACCGGCAACGCCCACGCACGCCCAAAAACCGACATCGTCATTTTGAGCAACGGTGATCGCATCACCTGTGAGATAAAAGAGTTGACCCGCGACAAGCTAAGGGTCAAAACCGATTCCGCGGGGACTATCGAGATCGAGTGGGAAGATATCGTTTCCATCAAAAGCGATTACTATTTCCGTGTGGAAGATGCGGCCGGTCATCGCTATTTTGGCGAAATCGAGCTCATCGCGGATAAAACACTTTTCCGCATCGCAAGCCAGTCCGAGATCGTAACGCTCGAAAGAGACGTGGTCACCGAGATCGTGCCGATCGAAACGAGCTTCTGGTCGCGGTTTGACGGGTCGATCAAGTTTGGCTACGACTTCACACGGGCCAGTAACGTGGCCAAAGGATATGTCGATTGGAAGAATTATTACAGTACCGAACGCAACATGGTCGACTCGAAAGTCTACTTTGGCCGTACGGATCGGCATGACGACCAGGGTATCATCATCAGGAACGAGATATCTCTTGTTTACACCCGGCTTCTAAGGGGCAAATGGACGGGATCGACCGGAATCACCTTCGAGCGCAACGATGAGCTCGACCTCCAGCGCCGTATTCTCATATCGATCGCCAACGGGACCACGCCGTTGAAAAGCAACCGCCACCGGCTGCTCGCCTCGCTGGGGTTGTCGCTCAACTCGGAGCTTGCCACGGACAGCACTGAAACGACCGAGAGTCTCGAGATCGCCCTCATGGGAACGTATTCGCGGTTTGTCTATGACACGCCAAAGGTTGCTCTCGATACCACGCTGGAAGTATTTCCCAGCATCACTGAACAGGGTCGTGTGCGTGTCAATTTCAAAATCGACTGGAGCCGCGAGATTATTTCGGATCTGACATTCGAGCTCAATTACTATATCAGTTATGACAACCAAGGCGCATCCGGTGAGGGGCCCACGCGGGACTATGGTTTTGGGACCAGTTTGGGGTATTCCTACTGAGCCTGCGCGTAACGCAGCGCACTGACCGGGTTGCGCCCCGCGCCGCCGATCGATACAAAATAGTGCAAAAGAATGCCAATATGGTATACTGGCGTTCAATATTCCTCGGCACGATCACGACGATTTCCCAAGGAGCTTAGCGTATGAACCCATTGCCCGATCCGCAAGCCGACGCTCTGCCACCCCCACCCACTCATTACCGTTGGTCGGTGCTCGTCGTCATCAGTCTGGCGATGTTCGGGAATTACTATGTTTACGATGCGGTAAGCCCCATCGCGGATCTTCTCAAAAGCCAGCTGGGGTTTTCCGACAAAAATATCGGAACGCTAAACGCAATCTACAGTCTACCAAATATTTTTATGGTGCTCATCGGCGGGATCATCATCGACCGCTTTGGTGTCAAGCGCGCCACGATGCTTTTTGGCGTGCTCTGTTTTGGCGGTGCAGTGGTCACGGCATCGACCGGGTCGCTTCCCGTAATGGCTGCAGGCCGGTTGATTTTTGGCGTGGGGGCCGAGTCACTGATCGTGGCTGTCACCACAGCCCTGGCAAAGTGGTTCAAAGGCAAAGAGCTATCCTTCGCTTTTGGGGTCAATCTCACCATTGCCCGTTTGGGGTCGTTTCTCGCGCTCAACTCACCAACACTGGTAAAACCGGCGTTTGAAAACTGGCAGTGGCCGCTGCTCATCGCGGTCGGGTTTGGCACTTTCTGCGTGATTGGTCCGTTGATCTACTGGATTATGGAGACCACGGCAGAGAAACGCTACGACCTCGGGGAGGCGGGCGAGACGGATAAGGTGAGCTGGTCCGGGCTCTTCATGTTGGGCCGTTCGTACTGGCTCGTCGTCCTTTTGTGTGTGACCTTTTACTCGGCGGTGTTTCCGTTCCAAACCTTTGCCATCAAGTTTTTTCAGGAAGCACACGGAACCACGCGCGAATACGCAGGGTTTCTTTCGAGCCTGTTGACGCTCTTCGCCATGATATGCACACCATTGTTTGGCCTGATGGCCGACCGTTTTGCCAAGCGTTCGCTGTTTATGATGTTTGGGTCGCTATTATTGGTTCCCGTCTATTTGATAATGGCATACACAACCATCCCGCTGCTCGTGCCCATGGCGATGATGGGTATCGCGTTCTCACTGGTGCCCGCCGTGATGTGGCCCTCTGTCGCTTATATTGTTAATGAAAAGAAGCTGGGAACGGCCTACGGACTGATGACAATGATCCAGAACATCGGGCTTGCCGGGTTCAATTTCATGATCGGGTGGGCCAATGACTATTCCGGTGCCAGTGCGGCCAACCCCGGTGGTTACGCGCTGGGAATGTGGATATTTTCGGTTTCCGGGTTTCTGGGCTTTTTCTTCGCCTGGTTGTTGCGGCGTTCCGAAACGGGACCACATGCGCATGGATTGGAAACGATTACCACAAGATCGAGCGGCAATTGATCCGGTCGATTCCAGCCGGGTCGGATATTTTCACAGCAGGAGGATTAGATGAATCAACGTCAGGGTCCACTTATCAAACAACGAACTCCGTTTTCCCGGGTGTTCTGGGTGGCCAACCTGATCGAGGTCCTCGAACGGTTTTCTTATTACGGGATCTACTTCGGGTTTGGGATCTACATGGAATACCTCGGATACTCGCGGGCCCAGCTGGGTATCGTTCAAAGCATCTTTCTGCTGATCTCGTACACCATACCGATCATATCGGGGACGTTTGCCGATCGATTTGGGTTCAAGAAGGTACTCATCGTTTCGTATCTGGCGTATTTGCCTTCGATTTTGTTGTTGATCGTTACCAAATCGTTTTCGGGTATTGCGCTGACCATGTTGAGCATTGGACTCGCCGCCGGGATCTTCAAACCGCTCATTTCGGGTACCGTTCGTGCGGTTACCGACTCGACCAACAAGACACTTGGTTTTGGGATATTTTACGCGATGGTCAATGTTGGTGCATCGTTTGGACCGATCGTTGCGGGAAAGCTCAGGGCTATATCGTGGAACTATGCATTTTTCGCAGCCGGAATCGGGATCGTGTTGATGCTGTTCATCACGATCTTTTTCTACAAAGAACCCGAACGCGAAATGGAAGGTGCAACCCTTGGACAGAAATTCAAGGACATCGGTATCGCGCTTTCCGATGTAAAGTTCGCCATTTTTCTCGTCCTTTTGGGTGTCTTTTTCTGGCTACCGTTTTGGGCGTTTTTCAATCTTTGCGCGATCTACGTCGATCGCAACGTGGACACGGCTCAACTCTACTTCAATATAAAAAGCGTGGTGGGATCGGGGGTCGCCAACTTTCTCTCGCACGAGGATGATGAGGGTGTGCGACGCATTCTCGGGGAGACGATATCGCACACCGGTTGGATCATTATGATCTTTCAGGTATTCATCTCGCGCGGGGCGGAGAGGTTTGCGGCCATCCCAACTTTTCTTTTTGGTTTGTTTATCGCCGCCATTGGGTTTGTCGTCATGGGTTTCGCGCTCAACTACGGAGCTGCGCTCGTTTTTCTCGGTATCTTTTTGTTTGCAGTCGGGGAGATGATCTCGTCACCGCGGATCCAGGAATACATTACCTGGATTGCTCCCAAAGAGAAGGCGGGGCTCTACATGGGTTCGAACTTCCTCGCCGTTGGAATCGGCGGGGCGCTGAGCGGCGTGACCTACACCTCTTTGTATGGGTATTACCGCGATCTTGGCCACTCGGACTACGTCTGGTACGTGCTGGCTGGGCATCTCGTTTTGGCGATTGTCGTTATGATGGCGTTCCAAAAGCTCGCTGGCGGGTTCAAGGAGCGGCAGGAGTAGGCGGGCGCGGCACGAACAACATAGTTCCGTTCCAGCCATCGGGAGAACGCCAACTCAGCGCCAACCTGCCCAGAAAAAACCAATAGGTCTTCACACGGGAAGCACGCAGGCGGTGAAAATACTCGATCTGCTCGAGTTCTTCCGGGCACGCTTTGCGTGTCGATGCGAGCGGGCCCATGCGAACGTTTCCCGGTGACGTCTCCTCGATTATGGCAAAGTAGTTGTTGCAGCCCGACGAGCCCGTGATTTTACCTTCCAGGAACTCCATGGTGATCTCCGCCTCTGGCGGGGCCGGCTCTCCGATGTTCGTGTGTGTCAACACCCACTCGGTCCCCAACAACATCTCGATCGACAGGGTGCCCTCGATTTGGGATGCTGATTCGGTGAGCGTGTCGTTTTGGAGACGCCAGGCTTTGCGTGCCAGCTGCGTGGGGCAGCACGCGGCATCGTCCGGTCCCTGTTCGACCAGATCCATCCAGATATTCGCGTCCGCGATCTTCAACGAGCGCACCTGGGGTCGATCCCCAATCAGAACCGTTCCCACATTGACTGGCTCTCCGTCACGGATCGTCACCACGGCGAGGTACAGTCGTGTGCCCGAACCGCCCGAACTCTCGACCAGCAGCACGGCGGCATCATCGTCACCGTCTCCGGTAAGGTCTCCCAGCGCAAAAAGACTTGCCGCCCATTCGAGAGTGGGTCGAGAGGCGCTCTCGGGGGCAAAAGGCGTGCCTTCGTAACGACCGCGGGAGAGAGTCACAGGGCTGTCAAACACTCCGGAGTAGGTCAGATTGGCGATCTGGTTTGTAGTCGGCACTGCCGGGTTTTTCTGGCCGCCGCTTTCGGATCCGTCGTCGCCGCCACAGCCAAACCCCGCGAGCAAAGAAACAGTCAATATTATCAAGGCTATTTTGCTTAGCATGACCCCTCCTGGAGCCTCTTTTGGTTATCGCCACTCGGATAGCGTCCGCGCGCCACCGCTTTTCTTATCCCTTTTGACTTTTTCCGGTGCAAGTTGTTACTATGATAACAGCACGGGACGGTCGCTTCCAAAGGTTCTTCTACCACAATAATAACCACTATTGAATGGATGCCAAATGATCGGTACCACCATAGCACACTACAAGATCGTGGACAGGCTCGGCGGCGGTGGCATGGGTGTTGTTTACAAAGCCGAGGATACCAAACTCAAACGCACGGTGGCATTGAAGATCCTCACCAGGGAGAAAGGCGTGTCCGAGAGGGACAAGAGGCGGTTTCTTCAAGAGGCGCGTGCCGCGGCCGCGCTGCGGCATCCCAACATATGCACGGTTTTCGAAATCGGCGAGGAAGATGGTTTGTCCTATATAACGATGGCCTATGTTCCCGGGCGGAGTCTCAAACAGATCATAGACGGTGGTCTGCTTCCAATCGAGCGGGTCCTCGACATCGCGATTCAGATCGCGAAAGGTCTCAGAGAAGCGCATGACAAGGGGGTCGTCCACCGCGACATCAAGAGTGCCAACATCATGATCGATGACGACGGCCGGGCCACCATTCTCGACTTTGGGCTCGCAAGACTCGCCGGTCAATCGCAGGTAACCAAAGAAGGCAGCACAGTCGGAACAGTGACGTACATGTCACCAGAACAAGCCCAGGCTGGCGATGTGGATCATCGCACGGACATATGGGCGTTGGGTGTGTGTATGTACGAGATGATAACCGGTACGCTGCCCTTTCAGGGCGACCACGATTCGGTCATCCTCTATCAGATCGTCAATGAATCTCCACCGCCGATGGCGGACGCCCGCCCGGATATTCCGGTGATGGTACGGCAGATCGCACAGAAGGCGATGGACAAGGATCCCGACAAGAGATACCAACATGCCGCCGGCATGCTTGCCGACCTCAATACTGCGGTGAAAAAAATCAAGACTGGAATCGCCGCAACGGTGTCAGAACCCTCGATCGCGGTTCTCCCCTTCGCAAATATGAGTGCGGATGAGAATCAGGAGTATTTCTGCGATGGTATGGCGGAGGAGATCATAAACAGTCTCACCCAGATCGAGGGTCTGCGCGTGACGTCGAGGACGTCGTCCTTTGCGTACAAAGGTGTCAACATCGACATCCGTGATATCGGCCGAAAGCTCGGTGTGGAAACCGTGCTGGAAGGTAGCGTCCAGAAAGCGGGGAAAAGGCTGCGGATCACAGCGCAGCTCGTGAACGTGGCCGACGGATACCACCTGTGGTCCAAACGGTACGACCGTGATCTCGAGGATGTGTTTACCATCCAGGAAGAGATCGCCGAGAAAATCGTCGACGCGCTAAAAGGGCGGTTGACCGAGCAGGAGAAAAAGACCATCGAGCGGGTTCCGACGAAAGATGTGGGCGCGTATGATTTTTATATTCGCGGGCGGCAGTATTTTCACGGACTCGGTGGCAAAGGGCTCGAGTACGCTCGTAACATGTTTACCAGCGCGATCATCGAGGACCCGCAATATGCGCTTGCCTACTGTGGGCTCGCCGATTGTTATTCGATGATCTACATGTATTACGACAGCAACAAAACGATCATTGAGAACGCGATGACAGCCAGTCGCAAGGCTCTGCGGTTGAATGCCGAGCTCGCCGAAGCCCACGCCTCACACGGTCTCGCACTCTCGCTCGATGGTCGATATGAAGAGGCCGAGCAGGCATTCGAAAGAGCCATCGAAATCTCGCCAAAACTATTTGAGGCGCACTATTACTATGCCCGTGCCTGCAGGGCGCAAGGCAAGTTGGAACGGGCGGTGGAGCTCTTTGCGAACGCCAGCGCTCTGAGGCCCGAGGACTACCAGTCGCCGATCTTGATGGCGGATACCTACCGCGGGTTGAAAAACAGAGACGCAATGCTGGACGCATTTAGACATGGCCACGCCATCGCTCGCAAACACCTCGAGCTTCATCCGGACGATGCCAGAGCCTGTTATCTCGGGGCGCATGCGCTGCTCGAGCTCGACGAAAGAGACAAGGCCATCGAGTGGAACGAACACGCGATGAAGTTGGCGCCGTATGATCCGGCAACACTCTACAACTCCGCCTGTCTCTTTGCGGTCATGGGTGAGACCGACAAGACGTTCGAGAGTTTGGCCAAAGCGATCGACTGCGGTTTTTCGCATCGGGACTGGCTCGAAAACGATCCCGATTTCGAGCGAATACGGGAAGATCCCCGGTACAAGACTCTTCTCGCCAAAATCTCCTGACCAACAAAGGGGACCTAAGAAGCCCTCCCAAAGGGGACCTTTGCCCGTGGGTGCGGTCCGGTACGATTCGCCGCGATCGTGATTCCCAGGCTTTGAGAAAAGCGGTATTATTCTGGGAATCATGAATGTGTACGAGAAATTGGCCCACCCGGTGGCGCTGTCGATTTTTGTTGTCACCCTGTTTCTTCCCATCATTGTCGGTTTTTTTACGCTTCGCCGCATGCGGTCAGATTCTGATTTCTTTGTCGGCGGTCGCGCGATGAACCGTCTGGTAGTGGCCCTGTCAGCGGTATCGTCGGGCCGTTCGTCATGGCTGGTTCTGGGTGTCAGCGGAATGGCGTACACGATGGGCGCCGGCGCCGTTTGGGCGATCGTTGGCTATACGATCGTAGAGTTTTTCCAATTTATTTATCTGGGACGAAGGCTGCGAGCGGAAACGCAGGCGCTCGGTTCGATCACGCTTCTCGATTATTTCGAATCCCGCTTCAATGATTCAAAACATCTTCTTCGCATCACCGGTGCCGTGATCATCGGCATCTTTATTACCGCCTACGTGTCCGCTCAGTTTTATGCGGGAGCGAAAACACTGAGCAGCGCGCTCGATATCCAGTTGGCTGTGTGTCTTCTGATTTCGGCGCTTCTTATTCTCATCTACATGGTGCTTGGTGGCTTTGTCGCGGTGGCCTACAACGACGTCGTGCGTGCGGTGATCATGCTCATTGGTTTGGTGGTTCTTCCCATCGCCGGGTTGGCTAACCTCGGGGGGATCGGGGTCTTGCGCGGTCTCCTCACCGAGCTCAACCCGGCTTACGTCGACCCGTTGTCGGTGGGTTTGGGGGCAGCGGCTGGGTTTGTCGGTATCGGGCTCGGGTCGCCGGGTCAGCCGCACATTCTGGTTCGCTATATGTCGATCGACGATCCAAAAAACCTGCGGTTCTCAGCGGTAATTGGAACGGTGTGGAATATCGTTCTTGGTGTCGGGGCCGTGGCAATTGGCCTCCTTGGACGGGCGATGATCCCCGATGCCGCCGGTTTGCCAAACGGTGACTCGGAGATGATTTATCTGGCGTTGTCGTCACAGTACTTTGGACCGGCGCTGTATGGGCTGCTCGTCGGAGGTGTGTTCGCCGCGATTCTCTCCACGGCGGATTCACAGCTGCTCGTCGTTGCTTCGACATTTAGCAGGGATATCTACGAAAAGATCATCAAAGCGCGTGGCACCGGCAAAGCGGAGAAAACGCTCAACGAGGCGGACAAACTCAAATTCAGCCGCTGGGTGCTCGTGCTTTCCGGTGTGTTGGCGCTGCTCCTTGCCTATGTGGCAAAAGACCTGGTGTTTTGGCTGGTACTTTTTGCCTGGGGTGGGCTCGGCGCGTCGTTGGGCCCCGCCGTCATCTTTACGCTGTTCTGGAAAAAAACGACGCGGTGGGGAATCTTTGCGGGAATGCTTACAGGGACGGTCATCACGATTGTGTGGAAGCTTTGGATCAACCAATTCACCGAGTTTTATCATCTCATCCCGGCGTTTTTGGGCTCCGTTGTGGCGATTGTAGCCGGAAGCATTTTGACACCGCGCGAGCGCTCCTAGGGAATATTTGAAAGCAGCAGAATTCGGCACGCAGCATCGGTCACCCAAAGGTGGTATAGACGCTCCACCCCCCGCGTGCTACATCCTTAGATGCTGTGCCATTGTGTCCGAAAATTCGGGGCAGTATGCGGACTTCGGCAATTCTCGGAGTTCTTTGAGATTCTAAAATATGGACACTACGATCGTCGTCAAAACGTGCACCAAATAGTAGGCAAAAGACACGCAATATGGTTAAATATCAGTTAAATATCGGGATCACGCCGTAATACCCGGCAAAAAAGGGGACCGGCGGGAGGACGACTAAAAAGGAGCAAATTCGATGAGATCCATCAAGAAAACCACGTTTATGGTGTGTGTTTCTCTCTTGACCGCAAGCCTGTTGGGAGTGGCAGACCAACCCGCCGCCGCACGCGAGGTGACCGTCGGGGTGGTCAGGGACGGCCCGATCGCCGTCGACGACATCGTGCCCGTCATTCAAACCGAGCTCGGACGGCTTGTTGATCCGAGTATCGCGGTATCGTTTAAAGAGGTTCCCGAATTCAATGCGCAGTGGGACGCCTCACGAGTGAGGCGCGTTGTTTCGAGTGCTCTCGATGATCCTGAGGTTGATTTTCTTCTCGTGCTTGGGTTGCTTTGTGCCCAAGAAGCGGCCAGTGACGATTTGGTCTTGACCAAACCCGTGATCCTCGGGACCGCCCAGTACACCGGGATTTTCGATGCGGCGATTGCGCGATACGGTCCGCAGGACAAACCGAACCTGAACGCGACACTCATCCCTCATGGCATTGCGCGTGATATTCAACGATTTCTTGAGCTGGTGACCTTCGAGTCCGCCGCCCTGGTGATGGACCCGGTTTACGCGGAGCAGCTCGACGCCAT
>CP070631.1:1353042-1354825 GCA_020356045.1 Candidatus Latescibacterota bacterium | reverse complement strand
TTCCAGTCGAGACAAGAACAGACGCGCTGCAGCGCTGCTGCGGCGCGTTTGTTCTTGTCGCGGTGCGAGTCGGTTCTAGAGCTCGACGGTCAGGAGCACCACGACTTCAGCCTTGTAGGCAAAGTCGAAATTCGTCGTGTTGCCGATCGCGTAGACCGTAAACATGCCGTCGGCCGTATCACCGATGATTTGATCGATAATCGCCTGCTCGTCGACGATGTGCGCAAATCCATCGGCCCAGCTAATATCCAGCTGTCCATTACCCGGAACCGTTGGAGAGACAAAAACCAGAGTCGCGTTTTTGGGATCCGTGATTTCCTCGACGGTTTCGAGTTCCTTATTCTCGGAGATGTAGATTTCCGCCTGAAGATCGGTCTGAAGATTGTTCTTGATCACGGCGACGATCGATATGGCATCGATGCTCAGGATTTTGTCCTTGTTGTCGACATAGTCCGAGTTCGTGTTGAGATCCACATGGTATGTGTAGATATCCCCGTTGTGCGTCACGCCGTCACCAAAGCTGTCGTGAAGTTTGATCTGGCCGGTGGTCAGACAACCTCCCACGCAAGCGGCGAGCAGCACGACCAGGGATATGCAAGTAATCGTTCTCATGATGTAACCCCCTTTAGTTGCCCAAGCCAAAGTGATAGTTGGCCCCAATGAACCAGATAAAGCTCTTCAAGGAGCCATCGTTTTCGGTGGGCGCGACCTGAAATACTCCTCTTCCCTCGATTCCAAGTTTGAAGGGAAGCACGACTTCCACACCGAGCCCCATGCCATATGCGAGCTCGGAGACGTCCGCGAGATTGTCCCGGGTCCACTTGTAGCTCCCGATGCTGCCGTAGAGATAAAAGTTCGCCCCGGGCATGCCGCTTATGCGGCCCAAATACACGTCGGCGCCAAACGAGGTGCCGTCACCGCCCGGAATCGTGGCTGTGTGCTCTTCCGGTTCTCCCTCGAAAAAGGTTTCCTCGACATCGCCGTAAGAGCTCGCCCGGTAAAAAACACCGACGGCGATAAACTGTGTGAAACCAACTTTGCCCTGAATGCCATAAAGCGGACCGCTCGTGGCCAGGTCGTTTGCCGTTGGTATGTCCATTCCCCCAAACGCGCCGATCGATATATCGACCACAGCTCCAGCCGTCGTGGCGGTCAGGAGCACGATCAAGGCTGCCAACGCATATATCCTCATAGCGTCTCCTTGAAACGGGTGCCTGTCAGCGTCAATGAGCGGGGCACTTGGCTCCCGCCCGAAATACTGGGTGTCACGTTCGAGTATGGCACAAGATGTCGTGTAATCATTTTCCCACAGAGCGCCTCGCAAATCAAGCGCGAAAAACATTAACAACAAACAAGATACGTTCAAACACACCCGCGGATTGTTTAGTTGGGTTGATTGGCGGTCGCGAATGCCCTATACTTGCGATCCTTTGGTCACGCAAATAATGGCGACGACAGGTCTATGTTCAGTGGGGAGGGCACGTTATGCTCACCGGTATGGAGCCGCAACTCGTTTGGAAACATTTTGGCGAAATCCTCACCATTCCGCGCTGCTCGGGCAACGAAGAGAAGGCCCGCGACTATGTAAAATCATTTGCAAAGAGATTGGAGCTCGAGACGCGGGAAGACGATGCCGGCAATATCGTTGTCCGCGTGCCGCCAACGCCGGGCCGTGGGGGCGCTCCTGTCGTGGTTTTGCAGGGGCATCTCGATATGGTGTGCGAGAAAAACTCAGATGTCGAACATGACTTTGCAAAGGACCCGATCCGCTCCAAGGTCGACG
>CP070631.1:1351766-1352942 GCA_020356045.1 Candidatus Latescibacterota bacterium | reverse complement strand
GAGGATTCTGAGATCTTTTTCCTTAATCGCGATGGCCACCCCCCAACTCTGCCCGACGACTGACTTTTGTCCTAGCGACAGCATCCTAGTAGCGGATTCACTCATGAAAACGACTTTTCTTTTCTCATCAAGAATCACAGTTCCCTCGCGTAACTGGCTCAAGATCGAAAGCATGCCGTCGTGCACCAACTTTATCGCTTCGTGGCTTGCGTGCAGGCGTATCTCGGATTGTTTTCTTACTGATACGTCACGATACTGCCACATATGTCCGATATACTTCTCAGCATCAAAAACTGGGACATAGCTGCGCTCAAGAAACCGACCGTCCGCAAGTTCCAACTCGTGCTCCTTAACGGGAACTTGATTCTCGAGTGTCTGCTCAATACCACGAATAAAACCATCTGGATCAGCAAAAAGGGACTTCACTCCCTCGGCAGCGGCACCGCAGTCGACTTCAACGAGATCCTTGGGCGAACCCGGCAATCGAAACAAGTCAAAGAGCTCCTGGTTCGCAAGAACGACCTTCCGATTCTCGCTTTCCACCAATACGCCGCCGTGGAAGTTTTCTATGAGGCAGGCCAAGCGCGTTGTCATCGAACGAACGCTACTTTCCAGCTTCTTACGCTCGCCGAGATCCCGCACGAACGCACTGAATAACCATGTCCCTGACTGTTTTATCGGACACACCGTCAGCTCCACGGGAAACTCCTCGCCGTCCTTCCGGAGGGCAACGGTTTCAATTCGCCGGTTTGCCATCACGGGCTCGCCCGTTGCCAAGAAGCGGTCCATGCCCTTGCGATGGGCATCTCGAAACTGCGATGGTATGATTAGGCTTGCGAGATTTCTACCCTCAGCATCGCGTTTAGACCAACCGAATATATGCTCCGCCTGCGGATTCCACTCCAGAACCTTTCCGTGCTCGTCAATCGTCATGACTGCATCAAGAGCCGACTGAAGAGTCAGGAAATACCTTTCCCTTTCGAGCAATTGACGCCTCGATTCTGGGCTGTCTACGCTTGATTCGGACTTCTTGCGCTCGCTCATTTCACACTCCTGCTGGCGGCGACGGGGACTCAGATTGGTGGTAACGTACATTTTAACAATGGACTTGCTCGCATTCCATAACGGATTTCAATGCGTGTTGCATACCTCCCAACACGCGGGATGCCCAAACGT
>CP070631.1:1349971-1351666 GCA_020356045.1 Candidatus Latescibacterota bacterium | reverse complement strand
CGGCGATCTCGACATCGGATCGACCCCCGAGGTCGAGACCGACGGGTGAATGGACCTGGTCGAGCGCTTGCCGCGAAACGCCCCGTTTCAGCAACGCTTCGTACATCGCGTCACGCCGTTTTGACGAACTCAAGAGGCCGACATACGGACACCGCTTCGACAGTGCCTCGTAAAGAACCTCCATATCGCGCTCGTAACTGTGCGACATGATCAGGACGAGCCAGCGTTCATCCAACTGCATGGCATCTTCGTGTACTTCTACGTGCACTACTTCCTTGAATCCTTTCAAGTGCTCTCTTCTCCAGTCGTAAATGTGTACCCGAACCGGCATCTCGTAAAGCAGCATGGTGACCACGCGCGCCAGCGGCGTGGCGCCAAAGAGGAGGAGCGGGGTCGGTGGAGTGAGCCTTTCGGTGAACATCGAGACGCTTTGATCTAGACCCTCGTCGATTCGAAGTTCTCCATTCTCAAGATTGTGCACAAGGGTGACGGTGTGGTGCGCCTCGAGTCGCTCTCGCACGCTCCGGTACACCGCCTTGTGTGCGCTAAGAATCGGCTCGATCACCAACTCCTGGACGCCGCCGCAAAACGCACCGTATCCAAAGTGAACGTCCTCAGGGTCTCTCGTGTCGATCGTGATAACCCCAGGCTGCCGGCGTGCATACGCGTCAGTGGCTTGGTTCAGGATCTCCTGGTCGACGCACAGCGAGCCCAAGTTCCCGTATACGGGAACCGCGTCGCCGATCTCAAACAGCGCCTTAGCGCCGCGCTTTTTGTAGGTATGGCCCTCGGTCGCCGCGACCGTGACGAGCACGCCACGAGCGACGCGATCGATCTCGTCGAGAAGCACGAAGTTCATAGCAGGCTCACCCCTAACCCAGACGCGCTTTCACGCGTTCCACTGTGAAGAGAAACAGTGCCAGGAAATTACCATAGTTTTGTTATCACTGACGAAGAAACGCCAGTCATTCCAGTTCGCTGCGTCTACCATTCCGCACTCCGGCGTCTGCTTCGACCCTGCTTTCACCCTGTTCATCCGCCCCAAGGAGCCAGGCCTCCACGTCCCGGTCCACAGCGCCTAACTCCCCACCTCCTTCAGGCACCCAATCAATTTCTTGTTCTCCTCCGGCCGCCCCACACTGATCCGCAATCCCTTCTCCACACCGAACGGCCCCAACGGTCGGACGGCGATTCCTGCGTCCTTGAGTGTCTCGAATATTTTTTCCATTTCGCCGGTCTCGGCAAACTCCACCATCAAGAAATTTCCCTGCGACGGCGTCACATCGAAACCCATGCGCTTCAATTCCTTGCAAAGAATCGTCCGCTCCCTTTCGTTGATATCAGCGCATTCCTCGACGAATTCGGCATCGTCCAATGCCGCCAAAGCGGCCGCGGAAGCGAGCCGGTTGACGGAAAACTGGGTGTAGCTGTTGCGCAGTGACCTAATGATGTCCGGATGTGCGATCCCGTAGCCGATGCGAAGCCCGGCGAGTCCGTAGATCTTGGAGAACGTGCGGAGAATGACGAGATTCTCGAACTCTTTCTGAAGCTGGAGGGAGTCGGGATAGGCACTGTCGGTCACATATTCCGCGTATGCTTCATCCAGTACGACGACAATGTGCCGCGGCAAGTCATTCAGAAACTTGCTGAGTTGAGCGTGAGAGAAAATCGTCCCGGTCGGGTTGTTGGGATTGG
>CP070631.1:1347984-1349871 GCA_020356045.1 Candidatus Latescibacterota bacterium | reverse complement strand
GTCTGCAAATCCACATAAATTCGCCGAACAGATCACCGCGGACCTCAGATACATTACAAATGACGAGCATTTTACATTCCGGGTTATCGAAGCGAGTGATGCTGGAGAAGATCCGGAGAGCTCGCTTCACCATCCGGTGAGGTATCACATTTTGGGTGTCAAAGAGAACAAAGGATTTTTCAAACTCGAGTGGATTGACGGGCATATAGGCTATTTGGATATCAGGAGATTTTATTATGCTCCTGATGCGAAAAAAATGATTGTTGGCGCGATGAACTTTTTGTCAAACGCCGATGCGATCATCATCGACCTGAGGGAAAATGGCGGTGGTTCTGGTGATTACTTGAGCAGTTATTTCCTGGAATATCCGACGCAGTTGAACAGTTCGTATTCTCGGGAAGATGATTTCTTGACGGAGTTTTGGACGTCCGAGGATATTGATGTAAGAAGACTCACGGACGTGCCTCTCTTTTTGTTGACCAGTGACAGGACATTTTCCGCGTCGGAATCGTTTGCCTATGACATGCAGGCGAGAGAAAGGGCCACGATAATCGGTGATTCGACGAGGGGCGGGGCTCACTCGGTTGATCTGTATAAAATAGATGATCGATTTGAAATATACATACCGACCGCACGCGCAATAAATCCAATAACCGGTACGAATTGGGAAGGGACAGGCGTCATTCCTGACATAAATGTTCCATCAGAAGCGGCGCTGGACACGGCGATTGTGCTGGCGACGGCCGCCGGTAGCGAATTTGCCAAGGCAAGGGACGCGAAGCTAAATCGGGCGGTGAAACAGATGGAGATGGAAATGAAGAGAGCAGAAACTCTGTTCAGGAAACGCAAGATCGATGAGGCGGAAATCGCCCTGGATCGGGTGTTCCAGATCGCGGATAAGAATGATCTCATAAATGAGTTCTTTATCGATGTATTGGCTTACAACTATCAATCGACGGAAGATGAACAGATTTTGTATGCGATACTCAAAAAGAAGATCGGTCTGTTTCCACAATCGCCCACCGCGCACGCCAGCTTGGCCTATGCGTACTACAAACACGGCAAAAAGGATCTGGCAATCGCGCAATTCGAAACCGTCCTCGAATTTGAGCCAGACAATCGAAATGCCGTCAAAATGATCGACCGCATACGAAATGAATAACCTGCAACGTCTTGGGCCGGCCTCCAACACAGCCAATATTGGTGCAATGCAAATCGACGATCTAAGGTTTTGTTCCACCCTCGATTCTGTTAGAATGTGTTTGGTGCAGATCGCCATCCTTAGCGAGCAGCTTCTTGCCATTCGATCCGATCACTTGGGAGCAAGAGATGATCGGGCAGTCGATTTTATACCATCAAAACTTCGAGACAACTCGGCGAGGTCGCTTTAGACGTCGTTTCCAGACCCGAGATCTCAGCGAGGTCGCTTTTTTCCCCCGTCACATTTACGCTTGGAGGTGGGACGATGAAACCGCCTGTTGTTAACTTAATCCGACGAGCGATTTTGATCGCTCTTTCGAGTGGTCTAATTTGCGTGACAGCCGGCGTGGCTGGTGTTGACGTCAAAGTCAACCAGGATTTGGAACCGTTATTGCAAAACGAAACCAGCATCACGGTAAACCGCGGATGGCCCGGCAATATCGTCGTTGGCTATAATGACGCACCGGGGTCCGGGAACGGTCTGGGAATAAGCTACAGCTTTAATTACGGAGTGACCTGGACGGATACACAGACACCGACGGTTTGGGGAGTAGAGGCCGATCCCGCCGTGGCATCGGATCTTTTGGGCAACGTTTTTGCCGCCCAACTCTCGTACGCGTCCAGTGGCCCGATGGTGTTTCCAAACAACGGCATCTACGTCTGCCGGTCCACCGACGGGGGGGTGTC
>CP070631.1:1346625-1347884 GCA_020356045.1 Candidatus Latescibacterota bacterium | reverse complement strand
TGAGCTCGCTTTTCATTTTCCTGCGGGCCTCATCAACGTGTGGCTATTTGCCGGTTTGGCGTTTACGAATGGCCGAGAGAACCCGTTCGGTGTGCTGGAGTCTGTCGATTTTCTGGAGCCGTTTCGCCAGCAGGACGCTTTCGAGAAGCGCCAGTGAATGGGTATCGTCTACGTCGTACCACAATGGGAGTAGGGCGCACTCGAGCCCGTCCGTTTGGATCTTGCCGAGTGTTTCGGCCAGTACAGTTGGCCCGCCCCACGCGATGTCCCTAAAGAGTGAAGGAATAATGGATTTCATGGCGATGAGATAATAGCCACCGTCGAACGCCGGGCCGAGGACGATGTCCCGGTGTTTTAGTTTCAAATAGGCCCGTTTGACGTAGGTCAGCGGAACGTCCGGGCTATCCGACCCGATGATGGCGGCCCAGCTCCCCTCATCCTGAAGAAGAACGCGGAATGCATTTAAAAGCCGTTCCCCCAATGTGTCTCCCTCCTGGGGAACGAGCGTGAACCTGTCCGGAACAAAATCTTCAATCATCGCCGGGTTTCCACCCGCATAGAAAACGGTCCCGGCAACCTTTTTCAACCTGGTTACTCTCAGGAAGAGATCGTTGATAAATGCATGATAAAGATCGCACGCCTCCTGAGGACTCAGTGGGGGCACGAGTCGAGTTTTTACTTCCCCGGCGACAGGGACCCTGACAAAGATCCCGAGCTTTTTGTAGTACGGCATATTTCCCTCGCGTGCGGTTTGGATCGAACAGGGTTATCATAACACCTGCCGGGGTGGCTTTGAAGCGTGATCGCGTATCCGGTGAAACTCGCCGTTCGCCAACGCGATGCGTACGATTACGGAAATGCGTGGATCAGAAGAAATCGAAAACATCGGGCTCGAAGAACCGGTCAATTTCACCCTGGGAAAAGTGCCGGCGTCGGTCCCGGACCGCGGTTTTGGTGGGGCCACGGATCATGGAAGCCCCCGGACAACTTGGAGACCGCCCGAAATCCCGACCACGAGGTGACGCGCGGCCCGCTTTTGATCCTTTCTGGAGGACTGGAAGCCCGCCCCACGAGCCCCAATGGCCGGGCCCAAAAAATCTTGACAACCGGGCCGAATCCCTCTAAGTTTTATAGACTTAAATCAAATCCTGCCTCACAAAGTAGGAGCGAATGCCAGCGAGTCCGGCATTCGTTTGTATTAAGAGCACAAAATTCAAAACAGAATTGCGTTATGCCACTCGGGCTGAAGTATTCTTCTC
>CP070631.1:1345318-1346525 GCA_020356045.1 Candidatus Latescibacterota bacterium | reverse complement strand
TACCCCCAGCGTGAAAAACCCGTCGGCGTTCAACGTCCACAGGGTCAAGTTGTCGACAAAGACATATTCGAAATTCGGGTTGGCGTAGAGCATCGCCAGTCCAAACTTGACATCCGCACCCAAATAAAAACTGTCATCGGGAAAGTAGAATCCTCCCCTGATACCTGGGTTGATGACGCCGGCGTTACACACGGACACCACAAACAGAAGACAGCAAGCAGCCAAAAAAGCTTTTGTGAACTGGTTCACTTGATGGCTCTCCTTTCGAGCGTGATGGCAATTCGTTCCGATGTTCATGCAAATGCGAACTGTATCGGATTGACGAATTCGGGTCAACATTGTGGATGAACCTGCATCGTGTTATAATGCTATGGTGCCCACTATATATCACTTTGTCCGGGGAGACAATATGCATCGCCGGAGATCGCTCGCTTTGTGGCTCTTTTTTTTCGTTACCGTTATAGCCGGCCTTTTGCAGCCTGCGGTCTCGGGTGGGCGTTCAACGATTGTCGATAGTCTCGACCCGTCTACCATCCCGACGGGAATACTCTACGATCTCGTGGCACCGTTTTCAAGAATCGAGGTCCACGACGGCAGCCGCAGCGCGCCGCCGGTTGGCACCGCCCAATGGAAGCAAATGGTTTTCGAACTCGAACGAGCCGCTCTCAGCGTTCCGACGTGGTCTCCCCTCGCCCGTGTGCTCGATCAAACCCGGGACGACTTGCGTCGCGGTGTCGTCCCGTTGGTCGTGTTGAGTATCGAATACAACCGGATCCGTCCAGGCGCTATGGAAGACGGAACGCTTGCGATCGAGTCGAACCGGCTTATCCAACGGGGCCGAGACCCGTACACCCGCGAACTGGCTCACGCCGTCACGGCGCTCAAGGATTACACACATCGCGGGAGCGATGTGACATTTGTTCTCCAGAGGAATTCGTACCTGACCAACCTGAGCGACCAGCCGGCTAAGATCGAAATCGATTTCGACGATGGGCACGGCTATACATTGAAAGCCTTTGACCAACCCGCGCATGTGAGCTATTCGCGCCCGGGGCGTAAGACCATCCGCACCCGCATAACGCTCGCCGGTGGCGACGTGTTGTACAGCGGTTTTGTTTTCGATGTTCAACACCTCCAGACACCAACTCCACACGATACGCTAACAATCACTGCCACAATACCTTATGACGCGGGGTACGGAACCGGC
>CP070631.1:1339906-1345218 GCA_020356045.1 Candidatus Latescibacterota bacterium | reverse complement strand
GACCTCCGCGGTGGACTTCTTTGCCAAAGACTACGATGCATATTTCGAGCGTCATGCCGGTCGGCTCCAGGATGGAGCGTCGCGATTCGATTCGCTACCGCGTGTCGTATTGATACCGGGAGTCGGAGTGGTGTGTGCGGGCAAAACCGTTGTGGACGCCGGCATCGTTCGCGATATTATCGCGCAAACCTTGTCGGCGAAGATGGCTGTGGCGGCGATGGGCCGGGCCGGCAAACCAAGCGAGTACGAAGGGCTCTCCGAGGATCACCTCTTTGACATGGAATATTTCAGCCTTCAGCACGCCAAGCTCAAACGGCGGCATCTGCGCCGGCTGCGAAGCTCGGTTGCGCTCGTCACCGGCGCAGCCGGAGCGATCGGCGCCGGTGTGTGCGAGGAGCTTTTGAAGCAGGATTGTCACGTAGTGGTTTCTGATCTTCACGGTGACGCACTTTCGTCGCTGGCCGCGGAGCTCAAGGACAGATATGGCGACAGGGTGTTTGCCGTCCCCATCGATGTGACGGATCCGGACGCGGTGACCCAGGGATTCGACCGGGTGATCCAGGGATGGGGAGGGATCGATGTGGTCGTCGTCAACGCCGGAGCCGCACACGTGTCATCGCTTGCCGAAATGAACCCGGAAGATTTTCGCAGGCTCGAAAAAGTGAATATAGAGGGAACGCTCAACATTTTGTCCGAAGCGGGGCGGCGATTGAGGATCCAGGGAACGGGTGGCGACGTCGTTCTGGTCTCGACAAAAAACGTGTTTGCACCCGGTGCCACTTTTGGCGCCTATAGTGCGACCAAGGCTGCGGCGCACCAGTTGGCGCGTATCGCCAGTCTCGAGCTCGCTCCCATCGACGTTCGGGTAAACATGGTGTCGCCCGACGCAGTGTTTTCACACGGTGACCGCCGCTCCGGTTTGTGGGCTCACGTGGGACCGGACCGGATGCGAGCGAGAGGGCTCGATGAGAAAGGTCTGGAAGATTATTATCGCGATCGCAACTTGCTCAAGGCGCGTGTGACCGCAACACATGTGGCCAAGGCGATACTCTTTTTTGTGACACGCCAAACGCCGACGACGGGTGCCACGCTTCCTGTGGACGGAGGACTTCCCGACGCGACGCCGCGCTGAGCATGGGGCGCGCAACGCGTTGCTCAAGAGGACGCAGCGAGCCGCGCCGAGCGCGAATCTGTGTGGCACATCTGGACCGTAGTCGGAGAGTTGCGGGTGCTTCGAGCGGTGCCATTGACAGCGGATATCGCCGGTGTTATTTTGTCTGGGTTTGTGACTCCCGGTAACGGGCAACTCAAAGAGGAGACGTAATGGAAGGGCTGATCTATCTCGACAACGCAGCGACGACATTCCCAAAACCCCAGTCCGTGTACGATTTCATGCATGAGTTTTATCAGAAGCACGGCGTCAACCCGGGCCGTTCCGGGTACGACATGTGCATGGCCACCGAAGAAATCATCCACGCTACCCGGACCAAGCTCACCAAATTTTTTAACGGGAATGATCCCGACCGGCTCACCTTTAGCTACAACGCGACCGACTCGTTGAACAACATCATTCAAGGAATGCTGGAAAAAGGTGACCACGCCATCACGACAAACGTCGAGCACAATTCGGTTCTTCGCCCCCTGTATCACCTCGAGCATGATGGTACTGTCGATGTAACTTATATCCCGTTCGATGATCGTGGATATATCGACCCCGACGATGTTCGCAAGGCCATCAACAAAAACACAAAACTCGTTGTCGTCAATCACGGCTCAAACGTTATCGGCACTATCCAGCCTATAGCCGAAGTGGGAAGGATTTGCCGCGATGCCGGGGTGTATTTCGCCGTCGATGTTAGTCAAACCGCCGGCGTGGTACCGATCGATATTGAAAAGATGAACATCGATCTCCTTGCGTTTACCGGTCACAAAAGTCTCATGGGGCCGACCGGTATCGGCGGGTCGTATGTGAGGGAAGGCGTTCCGATAAGGAGCACCCGTTACGGCGGCACGGGTGTGCGCTCCGCTTACCGGTTTCATCTGGAGGAGTTTCCCTACCGGTTGGAAACCGGGACTCTCAATATTGTCGGTGTCGCCGGGCTAAATGCCGGTCAGAAATGGCTGGAAGAAGAAGGAATGGCGGCAATCCACGCCCGCGAAGTCACCCTGTGGGACAAGCTCCGCAAGGGAATACAGAATATCGACGGCGTTGTTACGTATTGTGCCGGCGACACGGACGATCAGCTTGCCGTTCTTAGCTTCAACATCGATGGTTGGGATGCCGGCAACGTCGGCACTATGCTCGACGTGGAATACAATATCGCTTGTCGTACCGGCCTCCAGTGTGCACCGCTCGTCCATGTGGGGATCGGCACCGACAAAATACATGGAACCGTTCGCATCAGTATCGGTCCGTTCAACACGGAAGATCACATCGATACCGCCATTCGTGCGGTGGCTGATATAGCGGCAGTGCCAAAAACACACAAACAGCCAAAATGAAATGCTCCGAAATATGTTCCCACTGGGAGGGAGCGCATGGACCGCCGGGATTTTCTAAAAAGAAGCCTCCTCACCGGGGGATTGGTTTTTGCCGGCGCCCGCCGCATTGATGCCCGCCCTGCCAATCAACACCGATCCTCTTCCCCCCGCATCGTAATCTCACGCGACCACGGTCTTCGCACACCCACCGGGAGCATGGACAGCGACCGGCTTCTGGCGATGCTCGACCGTGGTATGCAGGCGTCGTTTGATGTCGACACTCCTGTCGAGGCCTGGAAGCGGGTCGTTCATCCCGATGAAGTCGTTGGATTGAAAATCAATTGTCTTTCTGGTCTTGGCAACTCGACAAACGTGGAGCTGGTTGACGCAATTTGCGATCGGCTCGAGGCGGCCGGGATTCCGATGAGCAACATCGTGGTTTGGGACCGGCTCAACGAAGATCTCGAAAAGGCGGGGTTCCCCGTGCGGTATCGCGGCGGCGGGATTCGGTACATGGGAAACGATGTTCTCGGTTTTGACCGCGAGCTTTCAACATACGGCACAGCTGCCAGCCTGTTGTGCAGAACACTCACCGAGCTGTGCGACTGCGTAATCAATATTCCCGTTCTCAAAGATCACGGCATCGCAGGGGTCACGGTGGCGCTCAAAAACATGTTTGGAGCCATTCACAATCCAAACAAATATCATCTCGATGTAGGCGACCCGTTCATAGCCGACGTCAACATGTTGTGGGCGATCAGGCAGAAGACCAGGCTCGTCGTTTGCGATGCCACAACCGCTCAGTACGAGGGTGGACCATCGTTTCTGCCGCATTGGACGTGGAGCTACAACGGCTTGATCATCGGGCGTGACCCGGTTGCGCTCGACACGGTGGGTTGGGGGTTGATCGAAGAAAAACGTGCGCAACAGGGTATGCCTGCGCTCTCCGAGGTCGACCGCGAACCCACCTATATCGCAACCGCGGCGGATGCCGATCACAGGCTGGGATCCAACGATTCCAGCCTTATCGAGGTGATCGAGATCTAAACGTTGCTGCTGGACGATTACAATGGACGACCGACAAAAAAAACACAGCATCGATCGCCGCACCTTTCTAAAAGGCGCCGGTCTTCTTGGCGTGGCGGCCGCGTGCCCATTGGGTTTGGCGCTCACAGGCGCCGCCGCAGCTGCTCCCGCCACGGGCGATGACGAACGCTTTGTGAGGGAGGCGCGGTTCTACGAAAAGCTGCCATACAAAAAAATCCGCTGCAAGCTTTGCCCCCGCGAGTGTGTCATCGACGAAATGGAACGGGGGTACTGTGGTGTCAGGGAGAACAGGAACGGAACCTACTACACGCTGGTTTACTCGCGGCCGTGCACGTATCACGCTGATCCCATCGAGAAGAAGCCATTTTTTCACGTCCTGCCGGGATCGCTTGCGTTTTCAATAGCTACGGCGGGCTGCAACGTCAACTGCAAATTCTGTCAGAACTGGGAGATTTCGCAGACCCGGCCCGAGCAGGTGAGGAGCATTTATATGCCGCCGAAAAAGGTGGTGGTCCTCGCGCGCGAAACCAAATGCCGGTCGATTGCATACACGTACAGCGAACCGGTGATTTTTTACGAGTACATGATGGACGCGGCGGCTGCAGGCCGCGATTCCAAAATTTTGAGCGTAGTAGTTACCGGCGGGTACATCCACAAGGAACCGCTTGTCGAGCTGTGCAAGATGGTTGATGCAATCAAAGTCGATCTCAAATCGTACTCGGAAAGTTACTATCGCGATGTGGTAAACGGTGAACTCAAACCGGTGCTCGACGCGCTGGTGACCATGATCGATGCCGGCGTGTGGACCGAAATTGTCTACCTCGTCGTTCCGACCCTCAACGATGGCGATGATGAGCTTGCCGGCCTGTCGCGGTGGATTGTTTCGAATTTGGGTCCGGATGTTCCCGTTCACTTCACACGGTTTCACCCCCAGTATCTTCTAAAAAACCTTCCCCCCACACCGGTGGAGACGCTGGAACGCGCTAAGGCCATCGCCGATGCGGAGGGGCTGAGATACGTGTATGTGGGCAACGTCCCCGGCCACCCCGCCGAGCACACCTTTTGCCCCGGTTGCGGACGTGCCGTGGTGGAGCGAAGGGGTTACCGTATCTACGCCGTTCACATCGACGACGGAACCTGCAAATTCTGCAACGGTCACATCGCCGGAGTGTGGAATTCGCCGTTTTAGTAGGTAGCGGAACGATCCGCTCCAGTGCCGTGGCCCCGCGTCCACCGCTCGTTTAATCAGGGAATGGAATGGCTGCGCCGGGCCATTTGCAGCGCGGATATGATCAATAAAATCGGTGCGGCGTTGACAACGGCGATGACCAACGCCGTTTTTTCAAAGCCAAATACGGGAATCAGGAAAGTGCTCAATGCGATTGCGCCGAGACACGCGCCGGCAAGATCGAGTGCGTACAGGATGCCGGGGTTCGCGGGAGGCTTTTCCAATGGTGTGGCCGTGCCCGATGCGGCAAAGTAAACATCGCTTGCCACAACGAACTGATACCCGCCAAGTTGGCCGGCGAGCGCGGCGAGAAGCGGGAACAAAAGCCAGGTTACGACAAACGAACTGACGGGGTCGGCAACATCCCGAAACGACATAAAGAGCCAAACCATCAAAACGGGAAACACCCCAGCGGCGCACTGGAGGGCAAGAAGCATTTTGATCGCGCCGGCTCGATGGGTGTGTGCCGGATTGCGGGCGGTCCGCCTGAGTGCGAGAAACGCACCTCCCGCCATGCCCGACATAAAGGCAGCAATAATGATCGCCAGCTGGTAAT
>CP070631.1:1334938-1339806 GCA_020356045.1 Candidatus Latescibacterota bacterium | reverse complement strand
GACGATCATGAGTGGGTGGCGGAATTAGAACGCAGCGCCAAGCACGTCAGTTTCAAAACCACGAACTGCGAGTATGAGTGCTCAGCAATTGTCGAGAAGATGAGGCCCGACATCGCGGTGATCGACTGGTCGTTCCCCAAGGCCGAAGAATTTTGTGATTATCTCACCCATGATTTACGAATTCCCAATGTAAAGATAGTCGCCGTTTCGGATTCAGAACTCCCTTTTGACTACAGCAATACGAAAATCGCTGGACATATTTCGAAACCGCTGACGATGGAATACATCGAGAACTTTGTCAGGGGCGTTTGAATATGCGAAAGGCGCCTACCAGTCAGGCTCGTAACCAACTCGTGGCTGGATCAATGAGCGCGGTAGGCTCATCCCTGTATTGGGCCGCCGATTCTCGGGTCTAACCGGGTTGATTATGATTATAAGGTAGAGTTTGGTCGCGGCGAGTAACAAGTAACGAGATCACCAGGCTTGAGAAGATGGCGTTTGACGACATCGCTGTCTTCTACCGCCCTGACGTGTCCGGCTTGCACCTTCGGGAGGTCCATCGATGAGAGGATCGAATATCGTTTACGTTTTTTTGGTTTCCGCCCTTCAGATTTTTACTTGTGTAGAATCCACCACCGCCGCCGGCTGGCCAAACGATCCCATGCAAAACGTCCCAGTTTGCGTGGCCGCAAATTCGCAATTCTGGTCGAAAGCTATTTCAGACAACGCAGGCGGATTGATCGTAGTGTGGGGCGATTTCCGTACGTCGGAGTTCGATATATACGCTCAACGGCTTGACAATCTCGGTAATCCCTTGTGGGGGATCGACGGTATCGCTGTGTGCGCAGCCCCAGACAGCCAGCGTGTTCCTGAAATCGTAGCGGACGGAGCCGGCGGCGCCATCATCGTATGGCAGGACCACCGCTCTGGCGTCAACGATATCTATGCGCAGAGAATTGACCCCGACGGCAACGCGCTTTGGGCGGCCGATGGCATTCTCGTTACCGTGAATCCGTCAATGGGGATAGCCGTAGGCAACGTCGGCAACATCTTTCGCTCAACGGACAGCGGGTCGAACTGGGCGAGTGTCACCTCCGGCACGTCGGAACTGCTCAACGCGGTATTCATGGTCGATCCGGACTACGGCATAGCCGTCGGCGATGCTGGCGGCGTTCTTGAAACCGTGGACGGAGGTGTTTCGTGGAGCGCTGCGGGGCCTCTGCCGAACGGACTCAACGATGTTTTCCTTTTGACCAGCTCGAACGGTTTTGCCGTCGGACAAAACGGTACGATCTTTCAGTGGGATGGCGCTACTTGGACGAGCACGGCCAGCGGGACCGCCAACGAACTCATGGGAGTTTCTTTCACCGATGCACTAACGGGAACGGCCGTCGGTAACCTCGGGACAATTCTCAGGACAACCGACGGGGGAGCTTCATGGAGTCTTCAAACTAGCGGAACTTCGGCGCGCCTCTTCGACGTGTATTTCTCGGACGCCAACACCGGTACAGCCGTCGGCAGCAACGGTACGATTCTCCGAACACTAGACGGTGGAAACAGCTGGTCGCCGCAGGTGAGCGGCTCGACGGATTTTCTGGTCGGGGTTCATTTTATCGATGCAAACGTGGGCGTTGTCGTGGGCACCAACAACACACTTCTTCGAACTACCGACGGTGGTGCCAACTGGGCCAATCCATCGCCGCCGCCGATCCCTCCATTCACGGTAATTTACGACGTGAACTTCTCCGGTGCCATGAATGGCGTGGCAGTCACGTCTAATAACCCTGTATTAGGAGACATCATTGTCACTGAGGACGGTGGTGTAACCTGGTCGAACGCGACGATCAACACGACTCCAACCGAGTTGCGTGGCGTTTCGATGGCCACCATCCCGACCCAGCAACGTCAGCCGCAGGCTGTCCAAGACGGCGCTGGCGGTGCGATCATCGCGTGGGAGGACAATCGAGGTGCCGGAATCGACATTTATGCACAGAGAATAGACGGAAACGGCAATGCACTTTGGGCACCGACCGGTGTGCCGGTGACGACGGCAAACGGAGTCCAAGACGAAATCGCGATGTCGGCCGACGGATCCGGGGGTGCGTTTATCGCCTGGCAAGATCTTCGAAACGGAAACCCCGACATCTACGCACAAAGAGTTGATGGCGACGGCAACGTGCTGATTGGTTCGGACGCAGCAGTTTCGAGCGCCGCCGGCGCACAATACGGCGCGCAGATGGTGTTCGACGGGGATGACGGCACTATCATAACATGGGCCGACGATGGGGGCGCATACGTACAACGATTTGAAGGTAACAGTGGCGTTCCGAGATGGACGGCAAACGGCGAAGTGCTTAGTAGCGGAACAACCTACCATGGGTACCCGCAGATCATCTCGGACGAGTTGGGCGGTGCCATCATCGTTTGGGAACGGTTCGAATTCGGGCCCACGTATATCTATGCCCAACGCGTCGACCACTTCGGAAATCTGTATTGGCCCGCTACCGTTGGCAGCGGGGTCCGTGTCATCGCTGCACCAGGCGATCGAAGTAGCCCGAGGCTTGTGGCCGACGGGATCGGCGGCGCAATCGTCGCCTGGCAAGACGAACGAACTGGAGTCGCCGACATTTACGCCGCTGCAATCGACGCCAATGGAACTGTTCGATGGACTCCCGACGGCGTTCCGTCCTCAACAGCGCCCGGCGCACAGAGCACAATACAAATCGTATCCGATGGAAATAACGGCGCGATCCTCGTCTGGCTGGACGAACGAAACCCGTCAACGAGTTGGGACATCTTCGCCCAGAACATAGACCGTCATGGCTACCTCGGTTGTCCCGGGGCTGTCATAAGTTCGGTGATTGATGCACCAGGCGACCAAGGCGGCAAAGTAATTGTGAGCTGGCAGCCGAGCTATCTAGATGTTTTCCCCAATCAAATAGTTACAGAGTATTCGCTTTGGCGAAGAAGCCAGTCGCTTATGACGAGCGCACTTGGGATGACGAATTCTGCCCCGCAACAGGAATTAAGGAGCGTAGAAGGGCGATTACCCGAGGCGGTGGTTGCTTCGCTTGCCGCGTCGGGATGGATGCTCGTCGATGTGACGCCTGCGTTTTATTTGCCGGAGTACGGGTACAATGCGTCGACCTTCGGCGACTCGACGGCGAGCGGAATACCTCATACTGGGTTCATGGTGATCTCTCACACCGCTGACCAATTCGTATTCTGGCAGTCGGATCCGGACAGCGGGTATTCGGTGGACAATCTCTCGCCTGGGATGCCGCTTGCGCTCACGGGTGAGCAGAGCTTTGCGCCGGTTGGGCTTAATCTGACTTGGAGCGCGAACACCGAGGCGGATCTCTCGCACTATGCGGTCTACCGGGGGATGGATGCGAGTTTTGTTCCCGAGGCGGGGAACCTGTTGGCGTCCCCCAGTGACACGACGGCGTTTGACAGTGCCTGGCGATGGGGGAGCGGGTACTACTACAAGGTCTCGGCGGTGGATGTACATGGGAACGAGAGCGCGTATGCGTTGCTTGGACCGGGTGATGCGACGGGAGTGGGAGGGGAGAGTGCGCCACGGTTCACATTCCTGGGGCAGAACTACCCGAACCCATTCAAGCCATCGACGACGGTTGCGTATGGGTTGAGTGAGCCTGGAGAGGTGACGCTCAATGTGTACGATGTCGCCGGTCGACTGGTTCGTGTACTAGTAAGCGGGACGCAAGCGCCCCAGAAGTACCGCGTGAGCTGGGATGGCCGGGACGCGAGTGGACGACAAGTCGCGAGCGGGGTGTATTTCTACAAGCTGGTGGCGAAGGACTTTTCACAGACGAGGAAGATGGTTCTGATACGGTAGGAGCATTCGTGCTCATCCCTTCTGTTAAATTGGATGAAGTAGTTCGATAGGTTCGAACAACGACACGCCTCTCAGATAAGGCGGGACGGAGCTCAAAATGGCCTAGCGTTCAGAAGGAATGCGCCGAAGTTTAGAGGAGTATACTTCGTCCGACTTGAGCTCAGTGGCCGCGTGGCGACCCGAAAGATTGTTCTACTCAATGAGCGTTAAGAAAAGACACGTTGATCTAGTCGGATGAGAGGTACGTACCTGCTTTTCGTCTCACACTGAATGAGGCGGGATCGTCTGTTGAGAATATGAAACTCGATACAATCCCTGATGAGTGAATCGGATGAAATACTGTCCGGAGGAGAATGGATACTATGAGGCCCTTTTCAATAGTCTTAGCTCTTGCGTGTTCGACGATGGGCATGTAGGTGGCCGGATTTGTGCACGGACAGCCCGCTGGATCCATCGTAGCCTGGGGGCGCAACGACGACGGCCAATGTGACTCGCCGTTGCCGCCTATTACGCTGCTAACCTGATGGAGAATAAAATGATTGGCCAGACAATCTCCCACTTCAAAATCCTCGAAAAACTGGGTGAAGGGGGAATGGGCGTTGTCTACAAAGCCCAAGACCTCAAACTCGACCGCCACGTCGCCCTCAAGTTCCTACCTTCGCACTTGATCCAAAACGAAGAGGCCAAAAAGCGTTTCATCTACGAAGCCAAAGCTGCCTCCGCGTGCGATCATCCAAACATCTGCACGGTCTACGAGATCGATGAAACATCTGACGGGCAAATGTTCATCGCTATGGCGTGCTACGAGGGGGAGAGTCTGAAGGAACGCCTAGATCGAGGCGCGTTGGAGGGAGCCGAAGCGATGAACATCGCCATGCAGATAGCGACGGGGCTATCGAGGGCGCATGAGAATGACATCGTTCACCGTGACGTCAAGCCAGCGAACATTCTCCTCACGCCCGACGGCGTCGTGAAGATCGTGGACTTCGGGGTGGCCAAGCTAGAAGGG
>CP070631.1:1331042-1334838 GCA_020356045.1 Candidatus Latescibacterota bacterium | reverse complement strand
TCGTGCCCCATGACAAACTCGACGGTTCCCGCGCCGACATAGTCGGCGGCGGCCGCCGCGTTTTTTGCCGCCTCGCTAAATTGCGACCGCAGATCGGGCGTGAGGACCGGCGACGGGGCTTCTTCGACGACTTTTTGATACCGCCGCTGCATCGAGCATTCGCGCTCGCCCAGTGTGACGATATGGCCGTGCGTGTCGGCGATGACCTGAATCTCGATATGCTTTGGGTTTTCAATAAACTTTTCGACAAACACGCTCGAATCGCCAAATGCGCTTTCCGCCTCACCCATGGTCATGGTGAGCGATTTTTCGAAATCGTCTTCGCTGTGAACGACACGCATGCCCTTGCCACCACCGCCCGCGGCGGCCTTGATCATTACCGGGTAACCGATCTCTCGCGCTATGGCGGCCGCTGTTTCGGTTGACGATATTGCCTCGTCACCACCGGGGATGACCGGCACGCCCGAGGCCTTCATCGCAGCGCGCGCCTCGAGCTTGTTGCCCATCCGCCGTATGGACCGCGCGCTCGGACCGATGAGCACGATGCCCGAGGCCTCGCACGCGGCGGCAAAATCGGCGTTCTCCGCGAGAAATCCGTACCCTGGATGGATAGCCTCGGCACCGCACTGTGTTGCGGCGTCGATGATCTTTTCGATATTGAGATAGCTCTCTTTGCTCGGGGGTGGGCCGATGCGGTAGGTTTCATCGGCGTATGTGACGTGAAGCGCCAGACGGTCGGCATCCGAATACACCGCCGCCGACGTGATTAGCATTTCCTTGCACGCGCGCATAATCCGGATGGCGATCTCGCCGCGGTTGGCAATGAGTATTTTTTTGAACATGAGACTCTCTTTTCTAACGGGGGCTCCGCACGCGTTGTCGTGCGGCGGTTGCCCGCGCTCGGTTCCGATGATCGAACCGAACCGTTTAAAGCGGCAGGTTGCCGTGTTTCTTTGGCGGCAGATGCTGTCGCTTGTTCTCCAAACTCTCCAGCGCAGCGATGATTTTTGGGCGTGTCTCTTTGGGTTCGATGACATCATCGATGTACCCGAGTTGAGCGGCAATGTACGGATTGGCGAATTTGTCGTTGTACTCTTCGATCAGTTTTTGCCTTAGCTCGTCGGGATTCGAGGCACTCTCGATCGCCTTACGGTTGAGGATGTTGACGGCACCTTCGGCGCCCATAACGGCCAACTCCGCTGTAGGCCACGCGATGTTGATGTCCGCACGAATGTGTTTGGACGACATAACATCGTAGGCGCCGCCGTAGGCTTTGCGGGTAATGATGGTAATTTTTGGTACGGTGGCCTCACAGTATGCATAGAGCAGTTTGGCTCCGTGTTTGATGATCCCGCCAAACTCCTGTTCTGTGCCGGGCAAAAAGCCCGGTACATCTTCAAATGTAACAAACGGGATATTGAATGCATCGCAAAAACGAACAAACCGGGCGCCTTTGTTCGAGGATTTGATGTCGAGAACCCCGGCGAGGGTTTTTGGCTGGTTGCCGAGGATACCGATCGTGCGCCCGTTCATTCTGGCAAACCCGATAACGATGTTCTGCGCGTAGTGCGGTTGCACCTCGAGAAAATCCCCATCGTCGACAACCCGTTTGATCACCTCGATCATATCGTATGGTTCCTTGGGATTATCGGGAATGAGCGAGTTTAGTGTGACATCCGTGCGGTTGACATCGTCTTTGGACTCGACGCGTGGGGGTTCGTCCAGATTGTTTTGCGGCAGGAACTGAAGCAGCCGCCGGATCTGAACGACGCAATCCTGATCGTTCTTGGCCATGAAATGAGCTACGCCACTCTTGGTGTTGTGAGTACGCGCTCCGCCCAGCTCTTCGAATGTGACCTCTTCGTTGGTCACCGCTTTGATCACGTTGGGTCCGGTTACAAACATGTGGCTGGTGTGATCTACCATCAGAATAAAATCAGTGATGGCGGGGGAGTACACCGCCCCACCGGCGCACGGTCCCATAATGGCAGAGATCTGCGGCACGACTCCCGACGCCAGGGTGTTTCTCAAAAACACATCGGCGTAACCACCGAGGCTTGCCACGCCCTCCTGGATTCGGGCGCCGCCGCTGTCATTGAGACCGATGATCGGTGCACCGTTCTCCATGGCCAGATCCATCAGTCGGCAGATCTTGCCCGCGTTGGCTTCGCTCATCGTTCCGCCAAACACGGTAAAATCCTGCGCGAACGCGTAGGTGAGACGGCCGTTCACCTTGCCAAAACCAGCCACGACACCGTCACCGGTTATTTTATTGTTTTCCATACCAAAATCGGTGCAGCGGTGAGTCACAAACACGCCCAGCTCCTGAAAGGTGCCGGGGTCGAAAAGAACGTTAATCCGTTCACGGGCGGTGAGCCGACCGGCGTCATGCACCTTTTTGATCCGCTCTTCACCGCCCCCAAGGAGGGCGGCCTGGCGTTTCTCTCTAAGTTCTTGGAGTTTTTCCTCGGTGGTTTTCATTGTTACCTCGGGCTCGGATCGACCCGGCCTCCGCGTAAGGCGGTTGCGGCACGCATCCGGCCTAAACTGAAATATGGCAAAAAGTTATATATTTGAGTCAAGGTAGAATTGTAAACAAGCCGTTTGCGTCCGTCAACCGCTATTCATTCGGCGACCACGGGTTGACTCGTCCAATCTCTTTATGCCACAACCTGTTTCGTCGTTCGATCTCGCGCACACCGGTATTTTCGACGTGGACACCCGATGCCTACTGGGTTATGATTTAATGAGTTGAGAAGCAGTACCGGGGGTAATCGAGAGCTTAGTAATACAAGGGGACGTGATGAAGAAACTTCTGATTCTGTGTTTGGCGTTGTTTGTGGTCGTGTCTTGCGGCAAGAAAGAGGACGACAAGGCCGACAGCGATGCGACCGATCATGCCCATGTCTCACCGGAGGGCACACCACCGGGTGAACCCATGGCAATGATTCCGGGTGAAGAATTTTCCGAGATGGAGCGGCTTGCAGACGCGAAATTGAACCCTTACTTCGACGAGAACGCGTCGAAAACAGAGTTGGCCGTAGCCCCCGGAGAGCGTTTCGATTTGTATGTCTTTGCCGAATACAACAAGAATTATCCGATGTCAGCCGCTGAGTACCGAGTGATCCTGCCCGAAGGCGTGAGCATCCTGGCCTCGACAAACTGCGACAGTACGATACTCCAATTTGGCAATCCCGAAGGTGATTTCATGATTGCGTTTCATTGCTCGTACGGCCCCAAGATGTGGTTGGTCAAATACGATTGCAGCGCGGATGAATCATTCACCGGAGGAAAAATCAGAATCGGCGAGGGTATGGCGCTTCGTTATTTGGGATTCGCCATGTGCGACGAATCCAAGACGCTCATTCGGGCCAAACCGGGTGAGGCCGTGCTTCGAGCCAAGTAAATAGGCTGCTCTGACTGAACGCGTCTCGCGAAAATTTCCCCTGGAACGCGGGCACCAAATACACGGCAGAATTAGTCGCAACTTAAGAGCTGCACCATGAAGTACGTATTCTGGCTTTTCGTATTTGCCTTTGGTTCCATACAGGCATCCCACGCGATTGTCCCGCCGCGGCATGGTGGTTCGATGCCGCAGGTATACCTGGACATTGTCTCGAGCGACCCCGGTGCATTCAAAATCGAACACGGATGGATTGCCAAAACGCGTAACGCACGCATGGCGCGTGAACAATTCATCATGACATCGGATTCCCGGCGCGCCGTCGGTCCGCTGGCTGCCGGAATGCGGGTCACGGGGACTTTTTACGTGCCCGTGCTTCTGGGGGCCTTTGCC
>CP070631.1:1327037-1330942 GCA_020356045.1 Candidatus Latescibacterota bacterium | reverse complement strand
TTACTCAAGTACTATCATTGGCAGACGGCGTGAGATGGACGACCTCGATCCTGTTTTCGGATATTACGCGAACAATGAAGCTGCGAAGAGCGCAGAAATGCGGTAGGATGGTGGGGAGGAGTTAACACGAGAACCGTGTCTCTTAGGTTTTGGACTATCGAAACCTACACTTTCGACGACGTACCAAAGGTTAGGAGGAATCTGTAATGGCGAAAAACAGCTACCTCTGGCTCAAAAGGAGGGAAATCGTGGAGGTATTGTGCGTAAAGAAAAACCCAACGATTCACAAACATAGCCCGATGATGTGGCTCATCGCGGGGCTCATCGTGCTGACTTTGGGCATTGTTCCCACCAATGGGATGGCCGAGGAAGAGAGTGAGATCACTGAGGTGGTAAACAAAAACGTCTTATCAACGAACCCCATCCTTGACCTGTTCACCTGGTTTAATATCGAATATGAGCGCAGAATAAAGCCAAATGGAACCATCGGCCTGGCCGCATCGTTTATTGATCTTGAAGGCGACGAGGAATTCATGAGCGTCAATGCCTTCTATAGGTTCTATCCACAGGATCGTGCTCCTTCCGGCTTCTTTTTTGGGGGGCGTTTCGGGGTGTATAACGTCGAGGACGGAAACGACTCCGAATCAGCCTTTGGGTTCGGAATTGACATCGCCTACAGCTGGCTACTTGGGAAACGGCGGAATTTTGCGGTAAGTCTCGGCATCGGTGCAATCCGGTTGTTTGGGGGCGATCTGGACACGGCTACCACGCTCCCCACTTTACGGCTAATCAATATCGGTTTTGCCTTCTAGTATATTGGCCCATCGATTCCATACGGGCTGTATTGGTCCACCGAATTTCGTTCGCCCTAGGACGGATCGATTCCGCTCACCAGCTCCAATGAAATCAAAGGATTACGGCATTCGCCCATTCCGCCCAAAAGGCCCATCTTACAGTTTGGATTTGGCCATGCCCTGTTAAAACCCGTCCAGCGGAGAACCGTCGTCCAAGTCAGCCCACGGAGTCAACTCGCGGAGCAACCTTAGCACTGAAATGGTGGAGGGTAAAAGAACGAGGAGTACGTCGATTTCGGAAACGACAGCTAGCCTCAATCGGCTAGATTGACATGGCACCATAGTTATGACTGAACGACTGTCTTTATTGGTCGAAATATGGTATAATTTCAGCCGATAGATCTTAGCGAGAGTCCGCCGGGGGGGGCTCGTCGGAACGTCTGTCGCCTCATATCCCACCGGCGGCAAATGGGAACGGACGGTCGTTGGGGGGAATTGCTTCGCCCGTTGCCTGGGCACTTCACCACACACCATAGTCGGGTGCAATCGCCGATTCAACGGTCGTCATCAACGAGGAGGTTGGAATGACGCGGTACGCGTGTGGGCTCGTGTTCGTTGCCGCCGTCAGCTTGTTGGTCTCGAGTGTTGTCGCTAGTCCACCGACGGTGACGGTGTACTTCGACGAAGCTTTGACGATGCAAAGCGTGGACCGATTGAGCCCCGGTGAACATACGCTTTACATAGTGGCGGAGGGCTTCGATGAGCGCTTGCGGTCGATCGAATACAAGATCGACTATCCGGCGGGGATGACGTGGGTGGCGGATGTGGATGTGCCACAGGTGAAAATCGGCACGACGGGCGAGGGGATCACACAAGCGTGGGGTGAGCCGATCGATGGGAATTCACGGGTGGTGGTAGCCAAAGTAGTGGTTCGGTGGGATCGGCAGGGGGGATCGAACTTCGAAGTGGCGGTCAAACCCCATCCGGAATTTGGGTACGTTCGTGCGGTTGTGGGACCGGACTATCGGATCGTGGAGGCCGAAGGCCAGACATCGTTTGGTAGCGTGATCGGCCGCACTGCCTTGGGCGGGAGTGAGCCTACGCTCTACGAGGCCTCACCGAATCCGTTCAATCCAGTGACACAGATTACGTATTGGGTCCCAAAGCGGGCGCATGTTCGGCTGACGGTATACGACGTGTCGGGCCGAGTGGTGGCGACTCTGGCGGACGAGGTACGGAAGAGTGGGGAACACACGGTAGACTGGCTAGCGGATGACCTTCCGAGCGGGGTGTACTTCTGCCGGTTGGAGGTCGAGGACTTCTCCGCAAACAGGAAGTTGATACTACTGAAATAATCCACGGCCGATTCCACGTGGCCGGAGAGGGAGCTGCCGAAGGTACGACCGTCACATCGTCTATCGACATTGCATCGCTGACATACTAGCACACGGGAAGGTTGAGTTCTCCGCAGGTCACATCGAGTGGAGTGGGTTGCTGTGGATGGGGTTTTCGCTCAAACCTCACGGGAGGGAGAAAAATGAGAATCGTATTGATAGCGAGCATGACTGCTGTCGTTGCCTTTGTACTAATAGGGAGCGTGCCGGTTGCCAGCCATGCCCAATCCCCATGTCCGTGCATACTGAACTGTCCGGCGGGGGATGGCTATGTGGTAGTCGGTCCAGAGGGAGGCCACAAGACCCCGGATCTCAACGGTGATGGCGTAGTAAATCTTCAGGACTTGGCGATCTTCGCTACGGCCTGGCCACCGGCGGGAACGTATCTGTTTTGTGCGGACTACGACTGTACCGGGTTCATCAATTTAGTGGATCTGGCGCATTTCGCAACGCACTGGCTCCATGCGGGGCCCGTGCCGGGATACAACCAACCGGGGATCGACCACTATAAGCTCTACGACACCCCCTTGGGGCCCCCGTTTTCGGGACCGGTCTGGGTCAGGGATCAGTTTTGGGAAGTGGTAATTACTGAACTTTGGCTGTCGAAATTCGGAACTCCGGTGTCGAAGAACGACGTGGAAGTCTGTGACTGGATGGCTCACCAAACCTGGTGGGAGTTTTTCGTCCCGGGATCGATATGGACGATCGAAGCTCAGGATCAGTTTGGCACGCACGATTGGATTCTGTTTGATCCTCGGTTTCTCGTGCTTCCCGCCCTCAAGAATGAGGGGGTCGGCCAACCGCTCCCCGAGCTGAACCATTACCTGTGCTACGAAGCGCAGGGTCCCCCGGTACAGATCGAGGTCTTTTTGGAGGACCAATTCGATCAAGTACAGGTGATCGTTCTGGAGGGAAAGTATTTCTGCAACCCATGCGAGAAAGAATCTCCGGATGGTACTATGTACCCCGTTGTGGACCCCTGGGCGCATCTGACGGTCTACCAGGTTCTGAATCCGATACCGTACCAGCTTCTGGCGCTGGTGCAGGATCAGTTCATGACCGAGATCGAGGAAGTCCTTCTCCACGACAACCGGTATCTGGCCGTTCCTGCGTTGAAAACCTTTGTTTTCCCGACAGGATCGTCCGATTGGGAGCGTATCAGAGCGCTCTACGGAACAAGGAGACCGGACACGAAGTAGGTCGAAGTTGAGGGCCGGGTTCACTGGCATCGGTCAGCTTGTTTGTTGTGCATCGGCGTGCGGCGTGAGATGTACAATCCGCGACCTTTTTTTGGACACTACGGGTTCAAATCCCGTTGTGCGCGTCACTTTCTCTACCCGCCCGGTACTGCACATAGTACAATACTCACAGTACCCCTTATATGGCCTGTCCCAATGTTTTCAATAAAGAAAATATGGCTGATATTTGTTGCGACGGCATTTGGTCTGGTACAGTGGCAGACCGCGAACGCCCAGACGCATTGGTGGAGTAAACCCCTCGGTGATGCCGGCAGTCAGGCAGCCCGCGGTGTTGCTGTGGATGGCACTGATGCCATCGTTATCGGCGTCTTTGAGGGCACCGTCGATTTCGGGGGTGGGCCATTGAGCAGTGGCGTCGGCGTGGGCTCGATGTACCTGGCGAAGTACGATCGCAACGGCGCGCATTTGTGGAGTCGTGCTGTGATCGGCACGGATTGGACGGACCCCGACGCGATTGC
>CP070631.1:1322882-1326937 GCA_020356045.1 Candidatus Latescibacterota bacterium | reverse complement strand
TCACCAACGTGGCCGCGCAAATCATAGGACCGTACCAGAAGATCATTTGGTCCACCGGTGACTTGTCGGCGGGTCTTATCGGCGGTGGCAATCAATGGATAGAGAAATCGGATGATTTTGCGCTGCTCTACGAATTCCTCGACAGTGACTCGCTCGACCCCGGTGTGTATTTGACCGGCGATGATATCGCGGAAGAGTGGGCGACGCTTTCTACGCCGAGCGCGATGGCGTTCCGATCACGATTTATGAACCACCTTTTGCTGAACGGTGATCACAGAGCCTGGGGCGAGCAGATATCGCCGGTCGTACACAGCGGTTTGGCCGGCTCCCAACCGGTTTTTGACCCACCATCGTCGCCTGTGGGACCGGACACCATGGTCGTTCAAGGCGCGTGCCCGGGGATGCAGGATTTTGATGTGCTGGGCGCTACCGGCGCGTCCACCGCGGAGATGGCGTATCACGGATCACAGGATGCAGCCGTTCTCGCGCAAGCCACAGCCAATGCCGCTGGTTCGACGGCGCGTGTGGTTTTGTCCGGTTTTTCGTTCGGCAACATCCGGGACGATCGACCGAGATTTCCCACCGACCGGCAGCGACATTTTCGCGACATGGTACTGTGGTTTGAAAATGAGATTCCCGAGCCGATCGGTATCGATCCCATCGTTTTTGAAAACCGCCTCGATGACGCATATCCAAACCCGTTCAATCCTGCAACAACGATCCGGTACAGCATTATGGTCCGTGGCCACGTATCGCTTCGGGTCTACAACGTGGCGGGTCAGCTCGTGCGAACACTTGTCGATGAGGTGCAGGTCCCCGTTGAAAGCGGTTTTGCCAGCGAGTGGCATGGCTTGAACAACGTGGGTCAACCTGTGTCCAGCGGTGTGTATTTCTACAAACTCACAACCAGTGGATTCACGCAGACAAAGAAAATGGTGCTTTTAAAATAGATTCCAATGAGAGGAGGTGGTGTGATCAAAACGAGGCGCCGAGCCTCGGAGCATCTGCAGCCGACCAATTGAATTGTATGGTCACCAATGTTTTCTCTTTCTAACAGCGACGATGGAGGATTGTCATGAAAAATCCCCTGATCATATTTTTGTGCGTTCTCATCGCGCTGGCATCGTTTCACACCACAACCCGGTCGAAGGGCACAACGGACCGGCATGCGGACCACAACATCATCGAGTTACCCCATATCCCCGCAGCACTCACCGGCATCGACGGGACCCTTTATCAGACCGCGGCAGCAAACACCACCGTATTGGGCTGGTGGCAATTCGATGATCCGATCGCCGGCGAATGTGATCCCGAGGGCTGGACAACCAAAGACGCAACCGCGCAGCTCAAAACATACTTTCACGTGGATGGCGACGACGCCCTGGACGACGGCTGTCATACGATCACACCCGTCAATGGCCAGAAGTCAATGTGGTGCGGGCAGTGGGTGACAACACAGGAGCCCTGGTGCGGCTGGTCGACACTCCCCGGAGTTGGCAATTCCTGGGATCAAAGGCTTGTCTCCGATACCCTGGCCTGCGACACACTGAGCTGGTCGTGGACCGTGGAGTGGGACAGCGAACCTTATTATGACTTCACCTATGCCGAGTACTTGGACACGGACGGTGATATTTGGATAGAACTTCCGGTCAATTCGGGCGCGGGACACTATGACGGCGTTGGCGGCCCATCGATTGAGAATTTTGAAATCGCGCCACCCAACGGATGGACGCGACTTCGGTATCGTTTTACCTCGGACGGCGCGTGGAGCGATGAGGACGGGCTGTGGCCGACCGCCGAAGGCGCGGTCAAGCTCGATGACATCACAGTGGTTTGTCAAAACGGTCCTTCGTATTTCCATGATTTTGAATCCGAAGCGTGCGGTGACACGCAAACGCTGGACGGCTTCTGGAGGGGTGAGACCGCGCCAGCCTTTGGCGACTACGCCCGTCTGGTACACGGTTCGTCGGTGGTTCAAGAAGACCCCTGTTTTATCGTCCGTTCGTGTATATGGGTCTTTTTTGACGATCCGTTGATCACGAACTACGCCTGTGGCGGATGGCCGCTCCAGGGAGCGATGCCGTATCGCGATTGGGATGAAGAACTCTTCATGGACAACGAAATCTGGTCGCCGTGGATCCCTAACGCGGGCTCCGGAACGGAATACATCCTGAGCTTTCTCACCTACCGCGATCTCCCGCTGGACAACCTCCAGTTCTATACATGGTACGTGCGGGCCAAGGGTCTCGAAGGTTGCCCCAGCGCATGGGACAACCCAAACTTTGTCTACTATGGCGGACAGAAAGACTGGCTGCGGACACACTTTCAAGCGGGAAGTTACATCGCCGCCGATGCGACCGACATCCAGGTCGCGATAGCAGCGGTGGACATGTGCAAGTACTGGTGCGGAATCTATCATTTCTCGGGTTGTCACAGCCATGCGCCGCTATTCGATCAGGTTCGGCTGGTTCGAGTCGACACCCAAGGACCCCAATGGGTGGTGCGGCATATCGAACTGTGGCAGGACAACTTCCCCGATGAAGGAGATGTGGACACCCCGACGAGCTTCGCCCGGTGTGATATGGCGATGGACATGTTGTCAACCAACAGCGGAGGGATTCTCCCCGGGGATTCGCTCGTCGTTACGGTAGCCGACCCCGGTGGTTTGGCTGACGACAATTCGGCGGGGCGGCCGGGCAAAGCGGTGTATGTGTTCGTCCGCGTCACCGACCGTCACGGCAATCCAAAACCCGGCAAGAGTGGAACTGCGATCGAATCACCGGACAACCAGGCCTACGCTGGCGATCCCAGTGCGGGGACGCCAAGATGGCCGTGGGTGGGTACCGTTACGGCCAACGGCCAGATGTGGGACCAGTTCAAGATGGACTACGTATATTCCCCCGCCGGCGGGCTCGTTGCCGACAAATATTGTTGCGACCTCATGGACATCGGAAGCGGTCCGACGGGCCCCCACTACAATCACACGAATGAAAACACACTGGCGAACACCGGCGTGTTCACGCCCGGCGATGTAATCAATTACTTCTTTGGCGCGATGAACGCGTCAGGCCAATGGACTTACTGGCACCGGACCTATCACGGTCAGGGACAGAGCCGGCAAACACACAATATGGGTGAGGCCGCGCTCGAGCCGTGCGAGTGGTCGGTTCTGCCCGACGCGGGATTGCTGGTCGGAGAGCTGGGTGACATTCTTTTTGTCGATGATGCGGACGACCGTGTGGTCACCGATGACCGGCGAGTTCGGGGAGGACCGCCGCAAGTCTACTTCGATTGGGTCTTTGACGAACTCGGAATTGCAGACCGGGTGGACCGGTTTGACGTGCTGGGCCCCTCGTCGGTGGTCGACAACAGCCTCGCGTCACGTGTCAAAAACTACCACAATCAGTTGATCGGTGACCCGGGTGAGATCTATCAGCAGATTCTATGGAACTCGAGCAATCTCGCCTGGGGTCTTGTTGGAGATGGGGGGTACTACCTAGGCGGAAGCGGCTCGGATAAGTCACCTGACTGGTCTGCACTCAAGTATTTCATGGATTTTCACCCGAACAATCCGGGGTGTTTTCTCGCGGGCGACAACATGGCGGATGACTGGATGAGGTTGAATCACCCGGACGCTATCGGGTTCAAAGGTACGTACATGAATTTCAACCTTGTCCGCGACGACCACAAAACGCTTGGAGAACCCGTCTCACCATTGATCCGGGCGGGAGTCGGCGGTTCGTACGGCGTGTTCGACCAACCCGAGCATCTGCCCAATGGTTATCTTCAGTTTTATGCGTATGGTGGGTGCGCGATACTTAACGATTTCGATGTGCTGCAGGCGACGGGATCGTCGAGGGCTGAGATGACGTTTCCGGTAGGTTATGACGCCGCCGTGCTCGCCCAGGCGACAATCACAGCACAGACGACCGCACGCGCGATCCTCACGGGGTTCGGTTTTGATTTTATCCGCGACGACGGGGACTTTCCCCATTCGGGCCGCCGGACGAGTTTTATGCGTGATATGCTCGTTTGGTTCAACAATATCATCCCGG
>CP070631.1:1306647-1322782 GCA_020356045.1 Candidatus Latescibacterota bacterium | reverse complement strand
CGTCTTCACCAACTCGGGAGCCTCCTGCACCGCCCAAACCACGAAACCCTTTGATTTCATCACGTCGATCCCCGGAGCAGGAAGAAACGCTGTAACGAGCTCTAGAATCTCACGGTCCTTCAACCGCGCTCCCTCTTTCAGCACCCTGTTGATAGGCATCTTGTCAGCTTCGATCTCTCGTTCATTGAGCGACATCACAACGTGTGCTTTGTCAAACCATTCAGGTTGGCGGCCGAAATAGTCCGCTTCTTCTCCCTGTTCAACCGCCTCCAGCGGCGCTTGTCCCACCGCAGCCCTGAGATCATTTAGCATCTGGTTGATCGGGATATGGGCGACCGCGGCGGCTTGCTGGAGCGAAGCCAATTTGGCAACGCTTTTGCGAAGAAACGGATTTTTGAGCTTCTTAAAGGGCGGTGCCATCGCAATGAGAACGTCCTCCAATTCCGGATATGACTTCAATAGATCGGCAACTTTGGTGGTCGACTTGATCAATGGTTTATCTTTTGACAATTCTGTCCTCCCGCAAATTAAAGACACAGTGATCGCAAGACACCGACTGCCAGACTCAAGGATACAACATGCGAACTCTCTTTTGGGGGATCTATTGCTAAAGGGAGGGCTCTCGATGGGTCTTTTTCTATAGAAAAAGAGTTGGCTCCCCGGGTAGGACCCAAACCACTCGAGTTACTATTTCGACACGAGCCGAAGGCGATTTGATCAGGCGGGTTTAAGATAAAGCGTCGCCTTCACCCCGGCACGGTCAGGAAGGTTCTCGACGGTCACATCCCCACCCATCTCGCGGGACAGCGTCCGACAGATCGCGAGTCCCAGCCCGGTACCCGTCGTCTTTGTCGAGAAGTAGGGCTCGAACAATCGCTCTGCCGCCTCTTCATCAAGACCCGCGCCGGTATCCGTCACGATGATCCTCACCATCTCTTCGCCGCCCACCGGCGTTACGTCACAGACCACCAAGAGATCGCCTCCGTCGGCCATTGATTCCATCGCGTTCTCGATCAAGTTCGTGCAGATCTTTCGCAGCGCTTCCGCATCGATCAACGCGGTGGGCTCTGTATCGGGGATGCTCAACGACACCACCACACCCGATGCGTTTCGCTGGTAAGGCATGACGATATCGCGGAGCAACGGAACCACCGGTCGCGGCGCCAGGTGAAGCTGCTGTAAACGGCCAAAGCTTGAGAACTCGCTCGAGATGTTACGCAGCACATCAACCTGATGGATAATCGTATCGGCGCTCTCTTTGAAGATTCTGTCAAAGTCGCTCGATTTCTCCTCGTGTGCGCGTACCATAAACTGCGCGGATAGCTTGATCGGAGTGAGCGGATTCTTGATCTCGTGCGCAATCTGCCTCGCCATCTCGACCCAGGCCGACAGTTTCTTGGAGCTGATGAGCTCGGTGAGATCTTCAAACACAAACACGGTGCCCAAATAACGGCCCTCGGTGCTCAGCCGTGTTTGTATATATTTGATGGTTCGTTTTTGACCGTCCTTGATCACATCGATCTCGGACTCGACTGGCTCGCCGCCTCGGCGCGCGACACCCGGGACGTCACCGCTCCGGTCATCAACAGATCCACCACCGTCTGTCCGCGCTTCCGAGCCCCTCACCTTTCCCAATGCCAATCGCGCGAAAAACTCCGGCGACACGCCGGCCTCGACCAGATCATCAGTTGTCTTTCCGACCAACTCCCCGCTGGCCGTACCAAGAATCCGTTCGGCGGCGTCGTTTGCCGCGCGGATGCGGTCATCCGAGTCGGTGGTAATCACTCCAGTACCAATATTGACCAGTATCGCTTCTAGGTAGCGGCGCCGTTCTTCCAGAGCCGCTTGAGACTCGGATACCTGACTGGTCATTTCGTTGAACGCGTCCACCACGGTTCCGATCTCGTCGCGGCGTCCAGATGGGAGTTTGAACGAAAAATCGCCGCGCGCGATCCGCTTGGTTCCTTCGAGCAATCCTTTGAGCGGTTCAAAAATTCCACGCGCCAGAAGAAGCCCCAGCCCGATCGTCGCCGCCGAGAGCAACGCAAAGATACTCAACACGATCGAGGTAGCCTTTTCGACCTCCACACTGTACGACTCGGGACGAAACAAAAGCGGCACGCCGATCGCCGCGTACTCGTCGGGATCGGTGCTAAACACCGGTATATAAGCGACCTGGTACCGGTAACGTCCCGCGCGTTCTGTCGCCAGTGACTGGTCGACACCCATAACGGACACACGGACGAATGCATCCGCGTCCATGGTCGCGCTGATAAACCCACCGGAAAGAAGTCCTTCACGGCTCGCCGCGACCAGCTCACCGCTGTCGAACAAACTGACATCAGCACCAACCCGGGCGGCGATCTCACCGAGAAGCTCGCTGTCCGCCCGTCTCGCACAGTACACAATCACCGTTTCCGTGCTGTCGCCGACAGCGATCGTAATCGGATAGCTCACGACGCCCAAATAGGCAATGTTGTCAAACCAGTGGACAAACGCCTGCTCGGGCGGCACGTCATCGAGCAGCCAGCCAAAATCGGTGTCTCCCACCGGGATCACTCTCGCGCGGTACGTCGAATCATAAGCGTACGCGGGTGGAAATTTGCCGTCGAGAATCAGATTGAGATCGTAGCGCTCGATCAATCCGTGCAGCTCATCGACGAGGATGCCATTCATCGCTTTGTCCGCGCTGGTCGCGCGGTACACGGCTTCTTTTCTGCTTTCTTCGACAAAGCGGTCCTTGATCATGCGGACGGTGAACACCCCAAGGATCACCGCGGGCAGAAGCGCAATAATCAAAAACGACCCCAAAAGCTTTTGCTGAAACCCCAGCTGCCGGCCCGGCGTCAACGTTGGCAGCACATCGCCGAGCACGGGGAGCCGTTTGAGAACGATGATCAAAACAATCAACGCAACGGTGAAGAAAAAGTAGAGCGACAGAATCGTCGACCACCGCAGCACATGCTGCACGGGCGAAGGAACTGGGAATCCTGCCAGCAGATACGACGCCGGCTCGCCGGTGTCTTGCGCGAAGAACCGGTAGCTCACCCCGCCGGTGGCTAGAAGCGGCCAGTCCAAATCGATCGCATGTGCCATGGCATCCGCATCGACTACATACCCAACCGGGAGTACTTCCGACGAGGATTCGAGAACCCGAGTTCCTCTCACCCGCGCAAGAAGCAATGCTTCCGTTTCTTCGAGCCGCGGTGCGATACCACCTTCTTGAACATTTCTCAACACTTCCGGTGTTCGCGGTCCCGTTCGCGCCGCCCAGGTGAGGTTTTCAAAAAAGAACGGGATGTCGATCACGATTTTGCCGACGGGGGTCGCCACCGGCAGACCGGACAAGCCCCAGGTCTGATCCTGGAGGTTGACGATACCCCGATAAAACCGGACCGATCCCTGCGCCGTCTGGGTCGTGAGATCGAGCACCACCCACTCCTCGTCCGTCGCACCCTCCATGCGCGCGTCCGAATCCGCCGTCAACCGGTACGGCATCTCGACCGCAAACCGGCTCACCAAACTGTCCGCACGATCAAAAACATAGATCGCGCAGCTGTACCCAAGAAGACTCAGCGGGCTGTCCGCCCAAAGATCAAAAGCGAGCCTCTGTACGTTGTCTGGATCCGAGTGATACAGAGCCTGCTTGACCGCCGTTTCCTGCGAGAGGTTTTCGAGGATATCCTCCAGGATAAAAACCTTCCAGTTGTCGGACGGATGCGTTACCTCCGCAACCTTTTCCTGGATAAATGTTCGTCGCAGACCCTGGTACTCCTGATTAAAAAACACGTACGCCGCCGCCGATACGATGGCCACAAAACCAAACGCCGTAATAACGATCGAGACCAGGTCCTCTCGCTGCACAATCCGCGGCGCGAATATAACAAACAGCAGAACGAGCAAAGATATCAGAAACAGATCCCACCGGAGCGTGATGAGCGATATCGCTATGATAACGATCGCCGCGACCAGCGACGCCCGTCCAGTGGCCGATCGCTCCCTGATGCGATAGACTCCCCATGCGCACATCATCCCCGATAAAAAAATCGACCCCACCATCAGAAACGCGCTCAAATGAAGAACGAGGATTTGTGGTTCAAATAGACCGACAGTTTCGCCGATGAGTCGTGGGTTGGCATTGAGCACGACGCTTCCAACAAAACGGCGGGCCAGCTCGAATGCACCAATAATCGCCGCCGCCGCGATGAGTCCCTTGGCCGCAAAGAGCCAGCTTGGCCCCGGCGTCGACTGGGCTCTCTGCGACCGCTCGCGGTCGCGTGTGATCTTGAGCACTCCGTAAAGAGCGGCTGCGAAAAACACTGCGGTTATCAGCAAGTCGCCAGCGCTGCGCATCAGACCACCCAGTATCGGCGTCGCAAAGATGGCCGGCTCGAACACTTTCAACTGCGAGGTCAAAAGGTTGGGTTGAAACCACACCAACACATACCGGATCAGCACGAACATCGCGACCAGATACACGGCCTTAACCAGACTGGATCGCCTGGGGAAAAATGTGAGGGACACGGCGACCCCGATGAGAAGCGCCAGCAATATGAACAGGTTGGCGGCAAGCTCGATGCGGCTGTTGCGTGTGTCGATATAGTGGGCAAACGGCGGGCTGACCACGGTCACATTGAACAACGCGTTGCCCAACGGGCTTCGAATCACGGCGCGCCCGCTCAACCCGATGGCCTCGTTCCCCGTCACTTCACCGAGCAGTTCGACCGATGCTGGAAGCGCCAACGCATCACGCGTTGGTTCTTGCGTACGGCCTGCGCGAGCCGGCCCGCTCCCGGTCGGCTTCTGCGCTCCGTCTGATGGGACCTGCGCCTCTCCAGCGGTTTGTTGCATGCCGTCAGGAGGATTATGTGTTGCGCCCGGGTTGCTGTTGTCTGACGGCGCTGTGCCGGTACCGGACCCATCCCGCACGGATTCCTTTTCCCCAACCTGCCGCGGCGCTGCACTGCGTGGTCTGCCGGTCGTACGCCGCTCGATTCTCCCCAGCGATGCAGACACGCCCGATCCCGCTGCAAAATAGTCAAAGCGAATGTTGGCCGCCTTACCACCGGCGATGTCATCGGCAAGACTGCTGCTTTTCAAAAACTTGTTATTTACTTTGTAGTTGACCTCGAGCGGCATATCGACGAGCACGGTGGCTATCTTTCCTCGCGTGCTCCGCCCGGTTGAATCGTCCGTGCCCGCCTGACTCGAGTACACCGGTATGATGTGGGTCAGAATCCGGTAGAGCGATACCTGTCTCGAGTAGATCATTTCACGGCCGCTCGAAATGTACTGGTCATCGAGTGGTTCGACGGTTTGCGGCCAACCGGCCCAGGCGATGCGGTTACCCGCGGCATCAAACAACTGAACACCGATTTCGGTGCCCGCCGGCACCAGCTCGCCTTCTCTGAAATGCTCGGCCAGCCCGCTCAGCTCGCGAAACGCCTCGAGCCGAAATTCCATTGACTCGCCATCACCAATCCCTCCCGCTCGTATGAATGCTTTGGTCCGTTCGCCCACCTCGGTCGACAGCGCGAGCAGCTGCTCGATCCGCTCACCCACAGCGGCAAGTACCGATGTGATCTCACCCGATTGGCTTTTCCGCCAGTCACTCTCGAGCCCGGAACCCTCATCCTTGATGGTGAAAAGCAAAAGCCCCGCGGCCAGGATCGACAGCGCGGCCCCAATGACTGCGGCGTGAAAACGGCGATCGGCTGTTCGAAGACGTGGGTACGCGAGCACCGCAGCGGCTAGAGCCAGCACCGCCGGCACCCACACGGGGAGCCAACCCATCCAGCTCGCGTCAAGGTATTGCCGCATGAACAATGCGGCCCAAGCGACGGCGAGCAGCATGACAGCGAAGGCTAATTTGTTAGTAAGACGTTTCATGTTTTGTTACGAGACCCTACAAAACGACGAGGCCGCAAAACATGATAACAGAATCACGAGACCGTTTCTTGTCGCAAGAGGGGGATTTAGCGGATGGATTTGATCTCGTCTATCACCCAGCGATCGGATTCCAGGTGTAGCGATACGTAAATCTTGTCTTTGAAGAGCCGGCCGTCGTCGTTTCGTTTGTACTCACGTTCGGCCACCGCGTAGACCTTGTCTTCGTCTTCTGAGATGTTGCGGTACTGAACGAACTCGAATTTTTCGGTGATTGTGTATTTGAAGAGGTCTTTGAGCAGATAGTAACTTTGGTTGCGGCTAAAGGTGCCGCCGGTGGGTCCGCTGCCCTCGATGGCGATGCCGACTTTGCCTTTGCCGTAGTGTCGCAGGATCTTCTCGACGTTTTCCTTGCGCCAGGCCACTTCGATGTCGGCAAACACACCGATGGGGCCGACCGAATCGGGTTCGACCGTGATGGTTTGCGGCTCGGTGTCGGTCACGGTCTTGACCTGGCTGGCATCGAGTTTCTTCTTGTTCTGGGCTGATGAGGATTTGACGGTCGGGTGCGCCACTGCCAGACATACCCATCCGCACAGGAGATATAGGGGAAGTCCTGAGAGAATTCGTCTATTCATAACGGCACGCTCGATCGGGCGTTAAAACCGAATCAGATTTAACTCGCAATCTCCGTGCCAGACTCTAAACCTTTAAAATCAATGGGTTACATGTAAAGGCATGCAAAATCTGTCCTCGATTTTGGTCTGGGCGTAGCCAATCGAGGACAGTTTCAAACGTGAGTCGCCACCGGTCGTGGCCTCGATCGAGGCTAGGGAGTACCCGGTATTCTCCCGATCAGAACCAGGTGGTCGTAATGATGATCCACAAAATGACACATCCGAGGGCCATCTTGACCGCCATGGCCGACACCCGCCCGACAAACGACCAGAATCCGATCTTGAGCGCGGCATCCATCTGCCGATGCTTGACGAGCTCGCCGAGCACCGCTCCGCCAAACGCACCGATAAACCCGAATATGACGCTGCCGACGGGTGGTGCCACCCCGCTACCCAGGATCACCCCAAGCAAACCGCCGACAAACGAGCCCAAGACGCCAAGCTTGCCACCGCCGCGCTTGGCCACCACGGCGAGCCCCAGAAAACTCTCGATGACCTCACCCAAGGCGGCCAGCCCCACACAGAGCAGGAAATACCAGAACGTCAGATCGGAGAACTTGGTAACCAGACCCACGATGAGCGCCATGGCGACCAGGATCCAGTTGCCCGGCACCCCAATCATTGTCGACAACAGCGACAGCGACAGGAACACGTAGAATAGAACCAGAAGGATCTTGTAGATGACGGGAAGCAATTGGGCCGTTTATTTCTTGCGTTTCCGCTGCTTGGAGCGCCAGTTCTCCCATTCGACAAGCACCGAGCTGGCGATAAAAATCGATGAGTACGTACCGATCAGAACCCCGACCAGCAGCGTGAGCGCAAAATCACGGATCACCGGGCCGCCGATGATCACAAGACAGGCAACGACAACTAACGTGGTAAGCGACGTGATAACGGTTCGTGACAACGTCTCGTTGATCGATGAGTTGACGACGACCGAGTAACCCTCGCGTTTTCGAGAATGCAGGTTCTCGCGGATTCGGTCGAACACTACAATGGTGTCGTTCAACGAATACCCGACGATGGTGAGCAAACCCGCAATAACCGGTATCGAGATCTCGCGGTTTGCGACCGAGAAAAATCCCAACGTGAAAAGCACGTCATGGATAAGAGCGATGATGGCGGCGATCGCAAAACGAAACTCGAACCGCCAGGTAATGTAAACGACGATACCGACGAGCGAATAGATGATCGCCCAAAACGATGCCGTTTTGAGTTCACTGCCGATTTTTGGCCCGACCGACTCGACCCGGCGGATATCGATGGTACGATTGGCCATCTGCTCCTGGAGGACCGATTCGATTTGACGCGCCGTCTCGGCCGCCTCGCCAATTTGCTTGATTTTGATCAGGATCTCGCGGTCGGAACCAAAGTTGGTGATCTCGGCACCGGTCAGCCCCGCACCCTCGACAACATCACGAACTTCATCGAGCGCCACCGGCTCGCCAAATTGAACCTCGACCAGCGTGCCGCCCGCGAAATCGATACTGGTGTTAAAGCCTTTATGAAGCCCAACCGATACCAACCCGACGAGGATCAACGCTAACGAGATCGGCATGATCCGGCGCCGCATTCCGACAAAGTTGATACGCGGATTCCTAAAAAACTGCATCGTTCCTGATCCTCTGTTCTAAATACTCAGTTTTCTAATTGTCCATCTCGCCGTAATCAGATGAAACACGACCCGTGTGCACATGAGCGCGGTAAACATACTGGCGATAATTCCGATACTCAGCGTGGTCGCAAAACCTTTGATGGGGCCGGTTCCAAACTGCCACAAGACAAAGGCGGTGATGAGCGTTGTAATATTGGCGTCGAGAATGGTGGTAAAAGCACGGTCATAACCGCTGTCGATGGCGCTGCGGACCGTTTTGGCCTTTGCCAGCTCCTCACGTATTCGTTCGAAAATGAGCACGTTGGCGTCGACGGCCATACCGATAGTAAGAATCAAACCTGCAATGCCGGGCAGCGTCAGTGCGGCGCGAAGCTGCGCCAGCGCAGCGAGCACGATGGCCAGGTTGACCACCAGCGCGGTGCACGCGAGAAACCCGGACAACTTGTAATAGATGAGCATGAATATCATAACCAGGACGAATCCGACGATCGCAGCCCTCACCCCAAGGACGATCGAATCGCGGCCCAGCGTCGGGCCCACGGTACGTTCCTCGATGATCTCGACCGGAGCGGGAAGCGCACCGGCGCGAAGAACGATGGCCAGATCGTTGGCTTCTTCATCGGTGAACTGACCGGTGATACGGCCTTCGCCGCCGGGGATCTTGGTCTGTACGACCGGCGCCGAACGGATCTTGCGGTCGAGCACGATGGCAATGCGCCGGCCGATATTCTCGCCGGTGACCCGCGAAAAGATCAGCGCGCCCTCGCGGTTGAGCTGAAACGATACGTTGAGCGAGCTGGGATCATCGGGATCGGGCCGTGTCGTTGCATTGACCAGCGTGCGGCCTGTGAGGATCGGGGTTTTCTCCACGAGGTAAACGAGCCGGCCGGTGCCACCGCCCTCGAGCGGCCTGGTCTCCGATTCCCACAGAAACTCTGTGTTCCGCGGCATAACGCGCTGTGCCTGTGGGGTCGCAAGAAGCAAATTGACGGCCTGCCGGTTGCGTTCATCAACAACAGCGGCACCGCCGTAGAGCGTGACCAGATAGGATGTAAAGGGGCGGTCTTCGGACACAGCATCGAGCGGGACCTCGAGATCCTCCGTCCCCGGAATAGTCGGGATCAGTGTGTCGTAGGCCGTCGTTTCTTCCAGCATACCGGCCAGTGTTGTGTCGTCTGCAGCCGCTGTCGCCGCTGTGTCCGATGCGGCTGTCTCGGCTGCGATTTCGGCGAGCTCTTCTGTGGCGACGTCGCTCGTATCGGGCACGGCGGTCTCAACACCGGTCGTATCGACGACCGACCCCTTGACCTCGACACCCATCAACGCGATATCGAGATCTTTCAAAAGCCGATAGGTCTCTTCTTGTTCACGAACCATCCGGAAATCGAGCAACGCGGTTTGACCGATCAAGTTCTTGGCGCGCTCGGCATCCTGGAGACCGGGAAGCTGAACGATGACACGGCGGTTACCTTGCTTTTGAATAACCGGTTCGGACACACCAAACTGGTCAACACGGTTCCGGATGATCTTTAGCACGCGGTCGAGCGCGTCTTTCTTGGCGTCATCGCTTAGTTCCGAGTCATCGAGCTCGAGAACCAGATGCATTCCACCTTGCAGGTCCAGCCCCAGTTTAATGGCGGATTCGGTAAACTTGGTTTTTTCTTCCTGCGACAACTCGAGCTTCTTCTCCGCGGGCATGGCGTAGTACCGTACCGTCGGGATCAGAAGCCAGACGCAGTAGAGCAGAACCGCGATGATGAAAAAATATCTCCAGTTTTTCATGAAAAACCTCAGTATGCAGCCCGCAGCGGGGCCTTGATGTCCGGGTTATTAACACTCTGCACGGTAACCACCAATGCCAACTCACCCATGGCAGACCCGGTGGTCGAATCCGCAAAATAAACCAATTCCTCACGCGTTGAGAAGGATTGCTCTGCAGGATTCAGAGTGAGAGGTTGACTACCAAAACAGACTGAGAATTATACTCTTTTTGGGGCCGGAGTCAACGGAAAACTGTAAACCAGAAGCACCTAGAGCCGTCCCATCAGGCCCAGCATGTCCCTGACCGCCCGGTCGAGCCCCACAAAAACGGCCCGTGAAATGATCGCGTGTCCGATATTGAGCTCGGTGATCTCGGGAATCCCGACGATGGCCGTGACGTTGTGATAGTCCAGCCCGTGGCCGGCGTGGACTCCCATGCCCAAATGGCGGATGGCCGAGGCCACATCCTTGATTTTCTGTAATTCCTCGGCCCTTTTGGCACCGTTGGCATTGGCGTAGCTCCCCGTATGGATTTCGACGGCATCGAAGCGCATATGCGCAGCTTGTTTGATCTGATCGAGATCCGGGTCGAGAAACGCGCACACCTTGATTCCGGAATTTCGCAAATTCGAGATGAGCTCGCTTACGGCTGGCGGGGCGTTGCGGATGTCAAGCCCTCCTTCGGTTGTCACCTCTTCCCTTTTTTCGGGAACGAGCGTGACCGAGTCGGGATGAATGGCCAACGCGATCTCTTGCATCTCGACCGTGGCCGCCATTTCGAGATTGAGTGCCGTGCGCACCACCTCTCTGATAATTTTGACATCGCGGTTTTGGATGTGGCGGCGGTCCTCGCGTAGATGAACGGTCACCTGATCCGCACCAGCCATCTCGACAGCCACCGCCGCTGCGACGGGGTCGGGCTCCACCGTTTTGCGCGCCTCACGAATCGTCGCTACATGGTCGACATTTACACCCAATCGAATCATGACCGTTTCTCCTTAATTCGGCGGATAGATCTTTGGTAACCGGTTTTTCGGGATCGTTGGCCGGGCCACGCGAGGGCAGCCTAATCAACCAGCGTGGCCAAAAACACGACCTCGACATCCGAATACTTCAACGTTTTCTCGTACGATCGCAGCGCATCCAGCGTCCACCGCTTGGGATGACCAATACCGATGGCGAACCCTCGATCCCTGGCAATCTCGAGCAGCCGCTCGAGCCGCTGCTCGACGACTTCCTGCTCGTTGGTGTCGGCATCGAGAAAGATATCGTTGCGTGCGGTGGGAACTCCAAGTTGCCTGGCCGTATTATACGCGATGGATTCACTCGAAGTCAAAGAGTCGAAAAAGAACAGCTCCCGCGCTTCGATCACACCCAAAACCACAGTCATCACCCGCACATCCTGTGTGGCCACCGAGCCCTGATGATTGTTCACACCCACCACCGCGGGCATGTCGTTCAGATACGTGTCCACCATCGACGCAATCTCGGCGGCGGACATCGTGACCAGAACCGCCGGAACGTCCGAGCCGTTTTCCCCTTCACCAGCCTCCATTGGCAGATGCAGAATCGCCTGTTTGCCCGTCTCCCCGGCCCGTGCCACACAGTACTTCGAATGCGGCAGCGTCGGTATAACGGAAAGCGTGAGCGGCAAATCGATCGAGAAAAAGCCCTGTGCGGTCTTGTCTCGCGAGTAGCCAAAATCGTCTATGACCAGCGCCAGCTTTGGTCTGGATCGCCCACCCCTGGGGTGGCTTACCTGCGATTCCTTGCTTGGCCCGGTGGTGCTTTGGGGTGGCTCGGCTCGCTGGCGGATCTTGATGCGGTGGGTGGTATATTTTTTACTTCCAGCATCGAGCACCAGTGCGTTGCCGTCGTCCAGCTCGCGGCTCGAACGCACCACGCCGCCGGCGCTTTGGATCGCCTGTGTAAACGCGAGATTGATTTGGACAAGGCTGCATGCATCAGGGCATGTCGTATACCAGCGGCGTGACACAAACCGCCGGTCTTTGACGGCAACATGGCGGCTTTGGACCCGGAGATGGCGCGAGAGCCCCAGCTCACGCGATGCGTTGTGCAAGACGACGTCGAGCGTATCCTGAACCTCGCCGTAATAATCCGGGAAACCAGCGTCGAGAAGAAACACCTTGCCTCTTGGAGATTCGAGGTACTTGACCGCGCCGATTCCGGCGATAACGATAACGATGAGACCGGCGATGAAAAGCCGCACTCGGATGGGAGTTTGTCTGGATGATTTTCTTCGTTTTCGTTTGGCCATATCGATCCTGCCCCCGACACCAATTCACGCACTATAGAGAAAGACCCGGAAGGAGTCAACCTCCCGGGTCTTTACCAACTCGTACTCGAATGACTGCTAGTTTTGTGTGTCGTCACGCCAGGATATGATACGCCACATTTCCTGACCCTCGACATCCGCTTTGCGGACGATAAACGATGCTTCGATATCGAGACCGGTGTAATCGATCGGCCCCGATGTAACAATCAGATTGTACCGCACCGTCTTTTCATACCATGTCTCGTTTGGATACGCCTGTTGATCCTCTGGCGTCACCTGCGTCCAACTGTCGTCACCTTCGGTGTACCGCAATGTCAGATCGATCTCGCTAACCGGATCGACCCCGGGTTTGCTAAAACTTCTGTTAAAGATGTTTGTCGCCGAACCCACTTCGGACGCGCGATCCCATTGCTCAACGGACACTTTGCCGTCTTTGAAGTCGGCCTGCGAAAAGTGAAACACAAAGCCCGCGTCGAGCAGCTCGTCGTAGCGGTCGATGTTTCTCTCGACGTACGCCTTCTGCAAATTGAAAAGCACGTTGTCACGCGGTTGATCGGCCGCGAGCGATCTGAACGGCGTAGGCTTGGTTTTCTCGTCTGGCGGTGTTTCTTTCGGGTCCAGGATACACGAATTGAACGATAGTATACTAAACGCCAGAAAAACTGCGGCAACCACGATCCGTTTCATGCTTTCCCTTTCTGTTGCCCTTGGACATGCGCAGGCAGGCGACATTATAATAGCACAAACAACCCGCGTCGTCAAGGATAGATAGCTCTTACTTCATTTACAGACAATAACTTATGGTCATAGACGTCTTGTAATTCCTCTCGATTTCTTTGTGCTCCACACGGATCAGCGTGTGGTACCACGCAGGTACCCCCAGGTCGCAAAACCTTGTACCCCTTCGAGGTCCTCCCACTGGATCAAATGCCAACCTTGGCTGAGCCTTTGCATATCGAATCGTGCCCGGCCCTTGTAGGTTTCCTTTTTGCCCTGCGTGTCGGTAACGATAAGCTCGTACGGTGCTTCAAAAGTGGCAAACGGATCCTGGTCAAGGGTCTGCTCCGGGTTGATAAACGAGACTTCGACCGATGAAGCGGCAGCGAGTATCCGTTGGGTGACATCGACCTCCACACTCTTGGTCCAGTCCGCAAACACTTCGGGCCCCAGCCTGTCTACATCCGCGGGCATGGGGACAAACTTGAACGTCTCGCCAAGACTCTTCTCATAATTGACACCGGTGAGATCCTCGAGACCCGTTGTCAAGTTGGTAAACACAATCGATGGTACCGTCGGGGGCTCCCACGGGGTTCCTCCAGAGCCTGGTGGCTCGGGTTCCCTCGTGTCAAAGATATCGCACCCCACAGTCGAGAGCATGACCAGCGACAGCGCCAGAGCCGGTATGAGCCTAAAGGTTTTCAATCTGATCGCGCGCATCGTCATGCTCCTAAAACGTCAAATTGAGTGCAGAATCCATAACCCAAAAATCTTTTTGTTCAGGGCTGTTGAATCGCCCATATCGCTTGACCCGCCGTACGGCAAATTTCAGACCATTCTGCGCTCCGATCTTGTAGTCACCCTCCAACCCCAATTCGAGCCCGCCATTCTTAAACACCGAACCCGCCGAGCTGGTTGCAAACAAATCCTGTCTCTGGCTGTATTCGTTTCGGCCCACGGCGGCAAGATGTTTGTTGATCTGATACCGGAAGCTGATCCTAAGTTCGTCCCGACGGTCTTTTTGATTGGTGCTCAATAACCTTTCGGCGCCGGGATAGGGTTCCAGATAACTCCCTTTGGTGTGAAGGAGATACGAATAAAACACTTCCGTCGTCAAGGTTGAAGTGAGCCGTGCACTGACCGTATTGGCAAAGGTGATGTTTCTGTCCAGAAAGTTTTGATCCGCCTGATACACGAAATCCGAGAACTCGATATTCAATCCGTATTTTTGCGTAAGTGATATGCGGTCGTTGATCTTGTATGTGAACTCAGGCCGCAGGTTAAACCGTGTTTCCGTCTCGTTGTTTTGTGACCGGCTGCTTTTGATATTGAACTTGTCCGTCTGCGCGACTTCGACGAAAACCGTTGCGTTGACTTTTGGAAACAGCTTTGAGTTGATCCTCAAGCTGGCAAACTGATACCGCTGATCCCGGTCGCTGTCCGTATCCAGGTAAGTCGTCTGGACGAGAGAAATCCCGGATTGAACGGTGAACCGCAGTGTCTGCGTCAGCGTTTGATTCCAGTTGAATGTCACACGTCTGCTCTCGTCATCATACGTTCCCGGTTTTGACGGAAACTCGTGGGCTGCCATCGAGTGTTCGACGGTGGCGTTCACCGTCGTCCTGGGTGACGGCGCATAGGTAAGATCCGCCGAGACACGGTCTTTCGTATCGATATTCGACCGCTTGTCATCCACGATGAAGTAATGCGCATCCGTCCGGTGCTCCGCATTGAGCGCCAGCTTGATACCACCTAGCGGATACGTGTCCGCCTCGATCCTGGTGGCTCGGGCATCCCTGGTTTCCAGTTCGGGTCTCAGATCGGCGTCGAACTGTTGGCCGCCGTGTACACCACTGGGCTGGTTCAAGTACCTGTCCGTCTTGGTGTACCTCACATGTTCGGCGCGCACGACCGAGCTGTCCCCCACGGCCATCATCCCTCTCACGGCCACGCTGTCTTCATCCGCACCAAAACCGCTAAAACTCTGCGCGTTGACCTCCGACTCCTGCCAGGCCTTACGGAAAAAACCCCTCGCCGTAGCCGCGAACCGACTCCCGCGGTTGTATTTGACTTGCCCGGCAACTGCTCCGTCATTGGTATCCGTGTTTTGAAATGTCTGCTCGCTCTTATTCACTGACGCCGACGACCGCGTATGGACCCTGAACATCGCAAGCCGGCTGGCAAACTGGAGGTTAATCAGTGCCTTTTGCGTATTGTTGGTGAGATCTTGTGTCGCGTTGGTTCCCGTGACCACCCGGTTGTAAAACCGGTTGTCCGACAGCTGACCATCCATGTTGAGCCCGGGCCGTATCGGATAGACGAGGTTGGTCGAAAAGCTCTTAATGTTATCTTTTCGATCCTGTAGCCGGTATTTTGACTCTTCGGAGCTCAGTATCGTAATCGACGTCAGCCCGCTCAGAAGACTGACCGTGCCCGTCGCGCGGTGACCCATGGACACTTTTGTTACATTTCCCTTCACATTGCCGTTATACCTCAACGACTTCACCAAGCTGGGAACGTTGCCCGACACCGTATCCGCATTTGCCACCGGTATCTGGGGTGGGCTTTGTGCAGACGCGCCCGCTGCGGTGGTCAGCAATCCCGCGGCCAGCCCCATGACCAGCAGGCTGCGCTCAACGCCGCTGTATATGGTGCCCCTGAGTCTACTCAACCGCCGTGACCTCCGTGATGGCGCGTGACAAACCCAAAAACTGGTCCTTGCTCAACTCCTCCGGACGTTTGTTCAACTCGACGCCAGAGGTACTGCTGATTGCGGCGAGCTCCTCATCACTCAGCGAGTGGAGCTTTTTGATCGTTTTGTGAAGCGTCTTACGTCGCTGTTGAAAGAGACTTTTTATGACCGTCAAAAAGCGGTTCAACTCACCTGGCTCTATGGGTACGCTCTCGCGTGCCTTGAACTCGAGAACGATCGAGCCGACTTTGGGTTTTGGGAAAAACGACCCCGGTGCTACGCGAAACAGCGACCGCACCTCGTAGAGCGTCTGGAGAATCACGCTGGTGATCCCATAGACGCGGCTGCCGGGTCCGGACACAATGCGCTCGCCGACCTCGCGCTGAACCATTATATAGGCGGCTTCAATCATCTCGTATTCATCGACCAAAAACGAAAACAGCACGTCCCGCGTCAGATAGTAAGGTATGTTGCCAAACAGCACGCATCTG
>CP070631.1:1303335-1306547 GCA_020356045.1 Candidatus Latescibacterota bacterium | reverse complement strand
CACTGAGGCTGCGCGGCGACACGACGCCAGGGCGCGAAGAGCCTTTACTCTGACTTTTCGATTTCCTCAACGGCAGCTTGCCAGCAGGGCACAGAGCCTTCGGCTCTCTGCATGCTTCTGGGGCAGCCCTCTGACCCTTCTGATTTCTTAAGTCAAGTCTACATGCTCGCTGGACGAGATTCTCGACGAATGGCGGAAGCATTGGCATGCGCCAGGCGTTCTTGCTCCATGCGAATAAGTACTGAGAGCTCTGAAACATGCGGAATTGGTTCAACCCGACAAAGGGCACTGCAGGCTATTCAACCGGTGCCGATTCATGCCGCATAAGGTAGGTAGTTTTGGTTCGAGAGCGAGGCAAGAAGTGGTATCGTTACAGGGGGCGGGTCACGGATCGGCGGCCATCTTGTCGCTAGCACGGGAAGTGAGAGAATCGATGGTTACGCGACATTCAACGAGCCGTAAATATCACGGTTGGCGCCGACCCGAGGGGTTGTGCTCGAAAACTCGCCCGTTGATATGGGTCATCGCGGGAATCAATGCATTGGCCGTGGCTGTCGCGCCCTCGATTGGATTAGCACAAGAATATAGCGGAATCGCCGAGGTCGAAAAGAAAAATATTCTGTCGACCAATCCAATCCTCGATATTTTCGCCTGGTTTAACGTCGAATACGAGCGCAAAATCGGGCCAACTGGAACCGTCGGCCTCGCGGGATCGGTCATCGCTCCTAACGAGGAGGATATCCAGTATATTAGTGTGTTCTACAGATTCTATCCACAAGAACGCGCTCTTTCGGGCTTCTTTGTCGGAGGACGCATTATAGTGGGCAACTTCGAAGGGAATAAGGGCTATGGTTTTGGAATAGACATTGCGTACAGCTGGCTCCTGGGCAAAAACAAGGGTTTCTCAATAAGTCTTGGTATCGGGGCCGCCCGTTTGTTTGACGAGGATCTGGACGAGTCTGTGACGTTTCCAACACTCCGTCTCGTCAACATCGGATTTGCGTTCTAGTTGGTTAACAGGTATTGCCCTGTTTGCGTTCCCATTTCCTCCATCTTTATTTGCTACCGCGTAATGTCCGAAAATTCGATCGCACCTCATCAAAACCACCTGCCGCCCGTCTGATACACTCGCCAAATAATTCAGATACATGACTTCGATAGCATTCTCGTCTTACACTTCTTCCTACGCTAGCGCTGTATAAGACCGCCAAGAATACCCGAATATACACAACAATAACCAAATACAGCTTCGCCGTAATGATTTGGAACATTTGCCAATTACCGCATACTCAACAAGTTCACTTTCATCCAACCAAAGCACTCGTAATGCATTGGTCGGGTGTGTTTGCCAACGTGTAACCTGTCGTAAATAGACGGACTGCAAAACAGCGGTCTTCCGACAAATCCCCCATCTTACAGTTATCTTACACATTGGATTTGGCTGCGGTAGCTCGTGACCTTGAATCGAGAATTTTCCTTGCCCCGCGACCGGATATCATTATATTGGGGTAATATCGTCGAAATCTCCAAGGACGAATCTGTTGTCCCACTTCGCCGCCCGCCACATTTCGGAGGACCATTGCCAATAGCAATCAAGAAACGCATCCCTGGCTTGTTCATCTACCCGCTAATAGTCTTTTGTTTTGTTGCCATGGGCTGTAGCTCCGACAACCCGGGGACGCCACAAGAAGACCCGCCCGCATGCGACCCGCTGGAGACAATCGACTTTGGTCTCGTCACGGTGGGCAGTTTCGAGGAACGATCTTTCGAGATCGCAAACACCGGCGGCGGGACCCTAAACGGGTACGTGTCGGTTTCTACGTCAGCGCCGTGTGATGGGTTCTCCATTATGTCTGGCGGAGGAGCCTATGACCTGTCCGTAGGTCAAATTCACACCGTCGTCGTAAGACTGGAACCAGCGTCGACAGGAGTTAAGAGCTGCCGTATCGAGACGGGGAATAGCCTATGCGGGGATTTGGAACTCGCTGGAACGGCGGATGTGCCCGCGACCTGTGAGATTCAACCGACATCGATTGATCTTGGGGTGGTGACCGTTGGGAGCGTAAAAGACACGACCTTCACGATTATCAACACGGGTGGTGGGGTGCTTTCGGGGGCTGTCACCGAAGCGTGCAACCATTTTTCGATCCAATCTGGCAGGGGCGCCTATGATCTGTCCGCGAATGAATCTCTTGAGGTGACGGTTCGGTTTAGCCCGGTTAGCAAAGGATCTTTTTCATGTGTCGTTAATACGGGGAACGAGGTTTGTGATAATGTGTCGCTGGGTGGAGTCACCGAACTTCCCAATATCGCAGGCACGGCTGTGGGACACGAAGGTACCATTCTTCGCACCACGGATGGTGGCGCCACCTGGGTCAGGCAATCCAGCGGCACGACGTCTATATTGATCGGTGTGTCTTTCACCGATGTGAACACGGGAACGGCCGTGGGGGAAAATGGACTCATTCTGCGTACGACCGACGGTGGTGAAACCTGGACTCCCCAGGTCAGCGGCGAGTCAGGTTTCCTGACGGGCGTTTGGTTTACGGATGAGAACAACGGCACCGTGGTCACCCAAAATGGCGTAATCCTTCGGACGACCGACGGCGGAGCCAAGTGGGACTACCAAGACAGCGGTGTTGAAAACAACCTGAATGATGTAATGTTCGTGGATGCAAATACGGGTGTGATTGTGGGGTGGGACGGGCTGATTCTGCGAACATCGAACGGCGGAACGACCTGGACCCCTCAATCGAGCGGTACGACGGAATATCTAGCAAGAGTCTGGTTCGTGAATGCGAACGTTGGTGTGGTTGTGGGTGGTCCCAAGGTTCTCAGCACGACCGACGGTGGAAGCCATTGGCGCATAAAAGAGCCCTATCCGTCGGGTGGATTCAACGCGGTCGTATTCACCGATGAGCTAACCGGTACCATCGTCGGCTGGGAGGGCGCGCTTTACCGAACGGGTAACGGGGGGACGTCATGGCTACGTGGCGACAGCGGTACAACGGCGTACCTCAATGACCTGCATTTCGTTGGTAGACTCCATGCAATAGCTGTGGGTTCCGGTGGTACAATCATTCAAACGACTGACGCTGGCAGTACATGGATAAGGCAGGACAGCGGCATCTCGTCTATTCTTCGCGGCGTGTCGCTCGTCGAGTATTGATGAAAATAAGAACGATTGCTGGAATATTCGTCGCTGCGATGAT
>CP070631.1:1302086-1303235 GCA_020356045.1 Candidatus Latescibacterota bacterium | reverse complement strand
GTGCTGATCAGGCGCAAGATATCGATAGCGCCTGACGCTGCCAGGCGCGGCGACCTAAACTGTACGATTCGCAAGCGACTTTGCCCGTTGCCACGTTCTTCCCGCCGCGGTATGTTTAGTCGAGATGAAGAAACCTCTCTCCATCAACGGGCCTCGCACGCAAATCCTCCAAATCTCGCGGGGCTGCATCCTTGTGATCGCCGTCATTGTGACCGTCGGCATGGGGGCATGCGGCTCGCCGCGCCCAGAGGATGATCCAGAGAAAGCGTCCGCCGAGATCAACACCGCAAAACAGCGAGCCGAGGCGATGTTCGAACGCGGTGACTACGAGTCTGTCATCGACATTCTCGATCCTCTGGCCAAGAAACCGGTGAAAGATTCACAGGTGTACTCGATTTTGGCGCGGGCCCAATGGAAGTTGGAACGTTATGACGAAGCGATCAAGAACTATGAAGATGCGATGAGACTGGACTACACCGACGTCGTCACCCACATCGAACTTGCTCAGCTTCTTATGGAAATCGGCAAAACAGGTAGAGCACTCACCGAATTCGAGCTCGCCGTTCAATACGGGGAACGGGACCCGTTGCCTCACTATAACTACGGCCTTGCGCTTTACGATTTGGGGCGCATAGATGACGCCCTTGCGCAGTGGGAAACGGCATACTCGCTGGACAGGACCAACCCGGTATATGCCGAGGCGATGGGTATCGGTTTGAGCGGCGAAGACGACGAGGCGGCGTTGCCCTATTTCGAAAAGGCCGACACGCTGGGTGCCGATACGCCCTCGTTTCACAATAACTACGGGCTCTTGCTCCAACGGCTCGGCAGGTACGATCGAGCCGAAGCCGAGTTCAAACGCGCGTTGGAGCTCGCCCCGAATGATCCGCAGCTCAAATCCAATCTGGCTCTTCTTTACATGGTCTCCGGCCGGCACGCGGAGTCGGTGCCGCTGTGGGAGGAACTTTTCAAAGCTGTCGAGAACGATCCCGCCTATCGAATCTATCTGGCCAGGGCGTATCTCGAAACCCAACGCCACGCCGACGCTGTTGCTCTCCTCGATGAGTGGCTAAACCTGGTAGCGCGCGACCCTGAGATGGCGAAAGGCTCGACGTCCGGGAATAGCTTGGATCCACCCCCTGTGGACGT
>CP070631.1:1292903-1301986 GCA_020356045.1 Candidatus Latescibacterota bacterium | reverse complement strand
GTCAGACCTGAGTAATCGCCAAACGGCGGAGGCGTCTCCGCCCGCCAGACGGCGTCGTCCGACTGCACCGCGCCACAGACCTCGCCTTCCCAATTCTCTTCCACTTCACCGACGGTACCAGCGTCGAGAATGAGATCGTCGACTTTCACGGCGCCTTCGTTGGTCGGCCACAGACCGTCCTCGTCACTCCAGGCGCCGTCGGCGGTGAAGTGGAAACGGAACTGCGTGGCCCCTGCGGTAGCCGTCACCGACTCGGTGATCGGACCGCCGTTACCATCGTACAATCCAGCACCACCATTGACCGTACCGATGACGGTCCAGACTCCGGCGATCAGCTCTTCGACGGTCGTCTCGTCGTAGCCGGGTTCCGAATCCCACACGATGTCGTACTGGAGCGTCGTATGGTTGTTTTGCGCCACAAGGCTCTGGTCCCATCCATTACCATAACCAGGAAGGGTGGCCCAACCGCAGTAGGGGTCGGCAGTGGTCGGCCACTTGCCGCACCACATTGACTTGGTGCCGTTGATGGCCGTCGGCTGCTCCATCGGACATCCCGGACCCGAGACGTGGAAGAAAGTAGCCGCCTGCGCGGTAATATCGGCTGAGACCCAGCCCTGGTCGGTCGGCTGACCAGACGCTGTATCAAACTGCCACCAACCAAGAGTGGTTGTCGTGGCGGCGGCCGCCTTGAACATGCCTTCCGCATCCGATTGGCTAATCGGCTCGTTCGGAATCTCCATGAACTTGTAGTCGGCCAGGCTGCCCTGAGTGTTTTTCGCCATGGCGGCTGAGCTCATCGCGAAAACCACACACAAAGCTATGAGAAACGTTTTCCTCATCGTATTCCCCCATCGTTGCTGAGAAGGAAAGTGAATACGCGAAAACCAAAAACCCAATTTATCGCTTCCCACGGAGCAGGAAGCCGGTCGGACAAGAGGCAAAGTGTTTTCTCGGTCCACCTGAAACGATGACGCTCACCTCCTTGACATCCACGCTTCAGGGCTGATGCCCACGATAACCGTCGGGTTTACACTTATGCTTGTCGAGTAAAAGGCTAACACCAACGGTGGTCGGCTATGACATCGGCGTGCACGCACGCCTGACGTCAACATTGACTAAGGATTTGCGAAAATACCGCAAATCACAACCCTTCGCCCCTAGGCCAGGCGAAATTGTATCATAAAAAGGGGTTAGATGTCAAGCTCGAAAAGAGAGCAGGGTGCCCGTGGGTATGCGGCATCCGCTACGTTGCGCCATTTTCCCCTTCCTCCACTATAAAGGAAAAGTCGGCGTATCGCGAAAATAACTGAAATACCGCCGCGAGAAACCGGTGACGGTTCTGCCTGAGCGTCTCATCGGGGCAATTGACCAAAACCGAGTCAAAATAGCTGTCGATGTCGGGGCCAAGCTCGGACAACACGCCAAGAATAGACGGCACGTCGGAGGCCTCGTCGTGCCCCATCATCGTTGGGATTGCCTCACGGATCGCATCATACAGCCGGTGCTCCGAATCGTCCGCGAAGAGCCCCCGGTCGAACTCACCGCCTCCCGGCTTGAGAAACGCGGCTTGGATATCGTTCCAATCAGCGCCAAATCGTTTCATATCCGGTGAGAGGATGTTCCCCACCCTCTTGACACCGGTAATCAGAAGCTCGAACGCCCTGTCCCCCCTCAGCCTGCGAATCGCGCTGGCGCGCTCGTACGCCACACCGGGCCGCGACCACGCGACAGCTCCCACAGCGGCAACCACATCGTAAGCGATACCACGTTCTTTGAGGAATGTCTCGGTTCGGACCCGCAAGAAGTCGTCGAGTTGGTCGAGGACAGCGGTCGTAACGACGCCGTCACAAAAACCCAACCCAACGTACCCGTCGACCGCAGCGCGCAGGATGGGACGAATCGAGAGTGCGGGCCGGTGCTCGAGAATACGGACCAGACCCGCGGCTTGACGACGAAGCGCGTAGGGATCCTGGGAACCGGTCGGGACCAGGCCGGCCAGAAAACACCCGGTAATCGTGTCGACCCGGTCGCTAACGCTCAAGAGCGTCCCAAGCGCCGTTTTGGGTAGCGGGTCCGACGGTGTTCGGGGCATGTACTGCTCGCGGAGGGCGGCAACCACGTCATTGGGTTCCTTTGCCTCGCTCGCGTAGTGGCTGCCAATCAATCCTTCGAGTTTTGTAAACTCTTTGCCGTCCTTAACCATCTCGCTGGCAAGATCCGCCTTGGCGATCATGGCTGTCCGTGTGACCGCCGCTTCGGGTACACGCTCGTCCCGGGATTCCATCGCATTGATGAACAGCGCGAGCGAGTTTAGCCGCCGCGACTTGTCCCCCAACGTCCCCAGCCCTTCGATAAAAACGATCGAATCGAGCCTGGCCGCCAATCCGTCAACACCGGTTCGAATGTCGTCTTGCCAGTAAAAGAACGCATCTTCGAGCCTAGCTTTGAGGACTTTTTCGTTGCCCTGTCTCACGATGGCCGTGGATCCGGGTTTCCCCTCCGTAAACGTGAGGAACTTGGGAACCAGCCTTTTCCCTTTGGCCCGCAAGGCCAAGTAACGCTGGTGCGCTCGCATGGCGGTGGTGACGACTTCGGCGGGCAGTTTGAGATACCTCGGTTCAAAATCACCGGTGAGCGGATACGGCGACTCGAGCATAAAGGTGAGCTCGTGGATCAACGCGGCGTCTTCGATCAAAACAAGACCTGAACTGTCCGCTTTTCCACGGGCCAGCTTCTCGATGGCCGCCCTGCGTTCCACGTGATCGACAATAACGCCCGCTTTTTCGAGCGTGGCGAGATAGTGGTCGGCGCTCTTCACTTTGTATCGGCCACGCCCCAACCATGGGACCACGTGGGTCGTGTCGCCGCTTCTGACACCCGCGAACGGGAACCGGATCACCGACGACCCCACCACACACACGATCCAGCGGATCGGCCGGGCAAATTGGACACCGGATTCCTCCCAACGCATCACCTTTGGCCATTTCAATCCCGCGATGAGACCGGGAAGCACTCTCTTGAGGAGCGCGGGAGTCCGTTCGCACTTTAGCTGGCGCGTGAAACCCAAATAGTCTCCTCGATCCGTGGCGATCCTCTCGAGCTTCGCAACCGGTATGCCGTGCGATTTGGCAAACCCCAACGCGGGTTTTGTCGGCTGTCCTTGGTCGTCGAACGACCGCGCGGCAGGCGGACCGGTGACGGTCTCTTCTTTTTTTGACTGCGACGCGGCGAGACCCCGTACGATGAGCACCAGCCGGCGCGGTGTTCCGGTGGTGTAGACGTCATCAAAGGTAAGCCTCAGCCCGTCGAACATCGCTGCCGCATCACGCCCAAGCTGCTCCGACGCGGGAAGAATCGACTCGGGTGACAGATTCTCGCAGCCGATCTCCAGGATCAGATCCCTCATGCGGTTTTTGCTCCTCGAAGAAGTGGATAACCCTGTGCTTCCCTTTTGGCAAGATAGGCGAGCGCGACCTTGCGGGCGATTCCGCGGATGCGTCCGATGTATCCCGTGCGTTCGGTCACACTGATCGCGCCACGCGCGTCCAGGACATTAAAAATATGGGAGAGCTTGATGACATAATCGTACGCGGGTAACACGAGCTCGGCGGCGGCCATCTTGCGTGCCTCCGCCTCGTAGTTTTGAAACAGCTCGAAATAGAGATCCGTATTGGCCTGTTCGAAATGAAACGCGGAAAATTCTCGTTCTGCCTGGCGGTTGACCTCTGCCCAGCTCACCCCGTGACCCCATTCGATGTCCATCACCGAATCGACCTTCTGGAGATACAAACAGATTCTGAGCAGGCCGTAAGTGATTTCGGCCGAGACGGGATTGAGCTCGATCGAGCCCGCCTGCTGGAAATAGGTGAACTGTGTGATCTCCATCCCGTCGAGCCACACTTCCCATCCAAGTCCCGACGCGCCCAAGGTCGGCGCTTCCCAATCGTCTTCGACCAGCCGGATATCGTGTTGTTTGCTGTCGATGCCGAGGTGTTCGAGGCTCTTTATGTAGAGCCGGATCACATCCTCCGGCGGGGGCTTCAAGATGACCTGGTATTGGAGAAACTGCTGGACCCGGTTGGGGTTGTCGCCGTAGCGGCCATCCTTGGGACGTTTGGACGGTTCGACGTACGCGACACGCCAGGGCTCGGGACCCAAAACCCGCAAAAACGTCGCGGGGTTGAGCGTCCCGGCGCCGACTTCCGAATTGTACGGCTGCACGATGACGCACCCCTGCTTCATCCAGAACGTCTGGAGCTTATGTATGATCTCCTGATACGTCGGTTTTTTTGATGGTCTCGCTGCCAAGGATCCGGTTCTCCTTTTCTGATGCGACGTGCGCTACCGCCCGGCGCGGCGACCGGGTGCTAGTCGTCCGTTCGTTTGTCTTTCGGTATCAGTTTGAGTGCTTCGGGTAGGCGGTAATTATTTACGTGGTAAGTATACGTCCAATGCAACACCGCACCCAAGTCTTTTCTCGTGTCCGCCGCCACCTCGATTTTGCGAAGCTCGCTCAGCGTCGCTTTGTTGATCGTTGCGGCCAGCCGGGTGAGCCGCTGGTCCATCCACACACGGCGCGATGAGTACCCGGCGTGAGACCGGCACGCAGCCAACCCTTCGGCCGGGATGTAGTAACCCTCGTCCAAAATCCGGCTGCAGGTCGCGCACACCGTCCAGTCCGGGAGCGCGCCGAGCACCACAAGAAGATGGTATTGAAAAACGAGAAAAGAGAACAACGGATCGTTGTCGATAGGGCACCGGAGGTACTCGAGCAATAGCTCGACGATCGCCGGCTCGGGGCTTCCCGGGAAACACACCTGGTCGAGAAGCTCGAGCACGGCGAGCGCAGCGGCGAGCGCGGGGAGCGTGAGCGACTCGGTCCGCAGCACCGAGTGAACGTGAGCTTCCCGGAGAAAAAAAACGGTGCGGTTCTCTTTGTGATAGAAAACTATCTCGAGGTGCGACCCCGGTTCGAGCGCCCCCCGGAATGCGCTGTTGCCACCGAGCGCGCCCTTTGCGATGAGCCGGATCTTGCCGTTCCGCGTTCCCAGAAACGTGACGATCTTGCTCGTCTCACCGCTGCGCGCGGCCCTCAAAACCACTCCATCATCCTTTTTTAACATGGGATTTGTCTTTGGCGCCCGAGCGCGCCGACGGTTTATCGAAACGCCCGATCGGAGCGACCGGTCAACGGCTGATGTGGGCGACGTAATACGTGGCAAAGGTCATGTAGATCACGAGCCCCGTGATATCGCTGAGCACGGTTATAAACGGTCCGGTCGCAATCGCCGGGTCAATCTTCATCCGGTTCATAAGGAGCGGGATGAACGCACCCATAAACGCAGCGGCCACGGTGACGGTAAAAAGCGAAATCAGCAGTAGCAGTCCAAGTCCCACATCACGTTGCCACAGCATGACGAGCGCAAAGAGGACGGCCCCGAGCACGAGTCCGTTGAAAACGGTAACCTGAAGTTCGCGGAACACGCGCCGCCAAATGAAGCCTGGCGAGAGCTCGCCAACGGCGATCTCACGGACCACAACCACGGCGGCCTGGATACCGGCCCCACCCGCCGTACCGATAACCAGTGGAATAAAAAACGCCAGAGCAACCGCCTTCTCCAGCGGTACGGCGAAGTGACTCATTATCACTGCGTTGAGGATCTGTCCCAACATGGCCACAACGAGCCACGGCAGCCTGGCGCGGGAGATCTTTAGCGGCGAGGTCTCCCCAATCTCCTCTTCGACCGTTCCGACGATGCGTACGATATCCTCTGAGGCTTCTTCCTCCACAACATCCAGGATGTCGTCGGCGGTGATGCGACCAACCAGCTTGCCGGTATCGTCGACCACTGGAAGCGTAAACTCATCGTACTTGCCAAAGAGGCTTGCCACATCCTCTTGATCCATATCGACGGGAACGGCGATGACGTGGTCGTCCATCACGTCTTTGACGCGTGTTCCGGGCTCGTGACGAAGCAAATCGAGGAGGGGTACGGATCCGATCAGCTGGCCCGCCTCGTTGACCACATACACATTCTGGATGTTTTCGATCTCGTCCGCCTGGAGTCTCACCAAACCAATGGCATCCCGGATCGTCGCCTCCTCGGTGACGGCGATCTTCTCGGCCTCCATGATACCGCCGGCGGTATCCTCATCGAATTCCATGAGCTCGTGGAGGATTTCGCGTTCATCGGAGGGGAGCAACGCATCGATCTGCTTCGATTTCTCTGGAGGCATCCCCGCCATGAGATCGACCGCGTCGTCGGAGGGCATCTCGCCAAGAAGTGACACCACCTCGGTATCGGTGAGCAGCTCGAGCAGCGCTTGACCGGAGTGTTCGTCGACCACGGTCAGGACTTCGGCGGCTTTTTCCGTATCGAGCTGTTTGAGAATACGCACCTTCTCTTCGTTCTCGAGCCCGCCCATAATCTCGGCAATATCCGCGGGGTGCAATGGCTCGAGAATCTCGCCAAGACCCGGCGGGTCGCTGGCGCGAACGAGCTCCCTCAGCTGAGAGACGGATTCCGGCGTCATCTCACTCATAGCTGGCATCGTAGTGAACAAGCGGAATCTTGACAAGCGGTTTTGGGGAGAAGCGATCTCGGGGTGCCATCAAACGATATCGAAGGGTCTCTCAAGCCCCCGCCCCGGTGGCCGGTCTAACGGTCGCCCCCCGATGTGGACACGGACCGGCTGTCGAGCAACTGCGGTGTAAACGCTCCGCCGGAGATGACGATCTTCATCGCCTCTTCGACGCTGACATCGACGGGAAACACTTCCCGTTCCGGGATCATGAGCAAAAAACCCGAGGTGGGGTTTGGTGTCGTGGGGATAAACACGCTGATCAATTCTTCACCGACGACGGTACTGAAATATCCCCTGCCGCTGTTGGTTACAAAGGCGAGCGCAAACGAATCGGCATGCGGGTAACGGATCATCACCACCCGTTGGAATACTGTTTTTTTGTCGGTGAGAAAAACCTCGCTGAGCTCTTTGGACGCGTTGTAGATCCTGCGGATCAAGGGCAGGCGGTTGAGGAGCCTCTCGCCACCGGCGATGAACCGCCGGCCAATGAGGTTGCTGGCGAGGATTCCGACGATGAGAATCAACAGCAGAACGACAACAAACCCGATACCGGGGATATCGATGATGGGAAATCGTTTTTGAAACGGTGCGATGAGGTTGTCGATGGTGACAAAGATCTTCCAAACCAACCAACCGGTAAAAACGGTCGGGGCAATCACGAGGAGCCCTGTCAAAAAATGTCTTCGTAAGAACTTCACTCAAATTCTCCGCGCGTGGCCCGCAGCAGGATCACCGCCTTGTCACCCCGCAGCGTCATCCAGCCTGCGGCCCTTCCGGACCGAGCTTAAACCTTTCACGTTGACTTTGTCTATTCTTTGCCTGACGACCGAAACGATCTCAAACCGGAGGTCACCATGCTCGAAGACCTCACCTACACGAGGCACCCGTCCGATGAGTTCAAACAAAAATCCGCCCAGAGTGTCCGCATCACCCTCTTCGAGATCAAGAGCAAACATATCGTTTAGCTCGTCGAGACGCACCCTGGCATTGCAGACGGCGGTATCTTCGTCGATGGTTTTTACAAGCTCCTCTTCCGAGTCAAACTCGTCCTGAATATCGCCGACAAGCTCTTCCAGCACATCCTCGAGCGTCACGATCCCGGCGGTCCCGCCGTACTCGTCGACGGCAATGGCGATATGAATCCGGCGTTTTTTGAACTCGGACAACAGTTCATCGATCATTTTCGATTCGGGGACAAAATAGACATCGCGCATGATGTCGCGGAGCGAGAAATTGCCGCTGCCGACAATGCGCTGGAGAACCTCCTTGGTGTGGACCACACCAACGACCCGGTCGATGGTTTCGTCAAAGACTGGGATTCGAGAATGCCCAGCCCGAACGATTGTTTCGACGGCTTCGGGGACCGGCGTGTGGACATCCACAGCCACCACGTCGATACGAGGGACCATCACTTCCCTCACCTTTGTATCGCCAAAATCAAAAACACTGGACACGAGCTGGCGCTCGTCGGTTTCGTCGTCACCGTCACCGTAACCGTACATCTCGATCCGTTTTTTGAAGGGGAGCACCGGGAACGCAAGCGATTCGAGCATATCTGGCACCATCTTCCTCAGGACGAGCACACCAACGTAAACCAACGGTCGAACCAGATAGATCACGGGATATGTAATGAACTTGGTGTGCTCGGCAAATTTTTGCGGCGACCTCAGTGCAAGGAGCTTACCAGCCAGGAGCGGGACGAGCAGAATAACAGCGATCAGAAAAAGCAGCAACGGCAGATCGAGACGAGTTGAGTAAAACCGGTAGGACAGTACCACCACGAAGGCAAGACAGAGCGTCCTGCCAAAGCCAATCGAAAGGTAATTTACCACCGGTTTGTCCAGCAACTGATCGACAAAGGATGGCTTTTGGTGATCTTCATCACCGTTTTTTTCCGAACGCCCGTAGGTGAGAATCTCCAGCGCGGAATAGACGCCGGAGAGCACACCAAAAAAGAGGGCGGACAAAACGAGCAGAGCCAGGTCTAACTCAGAGTTCATCGAGTTGTGGAACCACCCAAACCGGCCGCAGCCGGATGTCAAAAGAGTTCCTCCACCTCCGTTTGGCTAAGATGTTCAAGGAGCAATCGTTTTTCTTCGCTTTCCATTCGCCGTGCGTCGCTGTGCGTCGAGTGTTCGTATCCAAGCACGTGAAGAAGCCCATGAACGCCTATCCGCAAAAACAGGTTGGCGGGCGACACGCCCCTGTCACTCGCATCCCTGAGAAGCGTCTCGTGGGACACGTAGACCTCCCCCATCACATCACCAGAATCCACCGCCGCCCCCCCATCGCCGGTGTAGGCAAACGAAATGACGTCGGTGGACCGGTCCACTCCCCTGTACTCCCGGTTTATGTCGCGGATATAGTCGTCGTCGACAACGACGAGCCCGACGGTGTCGCCGTTTCGACCCAAATCGGACGCGATGCCGCGGAGTACCGCGATGAGGCGGCGGTCCAGCCACGGTGTTTTTCGGGCGGGGCACCGGCTATGCCGGCTT
>CP070631.1:1289362-1292803 GCA_020356045.1 Candidatus Latescibacterota bacterium | reverse complement strand
GCGTTTGCCATCGGTGCGGCCCGCGGATATGTATACATCCGTGCTGAATATCCGCTTGCCGTGGCCCGCCTCCAGACAGCGGTTGCCAGGATGCGCGAGTATGGTCTGCTCGGTCGGAACATACTCGGGTCGGGTTTCGATTTCGAAATCACGATCAAGGAGGGCGCCGGCGCTTTTGTGTGTGGCGAAGAAACTGCCTTGATTGCCTCCGTTGAAGGTGCAAGAGGCATGCCTCGTTCTCGTCCACCCTTTCCCGTTGTTTCCGGTCTGTATGGAAAACCCACGGTGATCAACAACGTCGAGACGCTGGGAACGTTGCCAAACATTCTCCGCCAAGGTGCCCGGCAGTACCGGCGGTACGGCGCCGGTGAGAGCCGCGGTACCAAAACCTTTTCCTTGGTCGGAAAGGTGAAGCGCACCGGACTCATCGAAGTTCCCATGGGGATGACGTTGCGGGAGATCATTTTTGATATCGGCGGCGGGCCGATCAAAGAATTCAAGGCGGTTCAGACGGGAGGCCCGTCGGGCGGGTGTCTGTCCGAGAAACATCTCGACACACCGGTAAATTACGAAACGCTGGCCCAGGCCGGGTCGATCATGGGGTCCGGCGGGCTAATCGTGATGGACGAGGAGACCTGTGTGGTTGATGTTGCACGGTACTTTCTCGATTTCACGCAGAAAGAATCGTGCGGTAAATGCAGTCCGTGTCGCATCGGCACCCGGCACATGGTGGAAATCCTCAAACGGATCACTGGCGGATCGGGCACCGAAGACGATCTTGCGATGCTGCGTTCGTTGGGCCACACCATCCAAAACACCTCTCTGTGCGGCCTGGGGCAGACGGCGCCAAACCCCGTGTTGACGACGTTGGAATATTTCGAAAACGAATATCTCGCGCATGTTCGTGACAAACGTTGCGATGCTGTTGTTTGTACCGATCTTATCGAGTTCAGAATCCTCGAGGATAAGTGTCCGGGATGCCTGCAGTGTATCCGCGTCTGTCCGACGGGTGCGATTACCGGTGAGAAAAAACAACCTCATGTTCTGGATCCTGGAATGTGTGTGAAGTGCCGGGCCTGTTACGAAATCTGCCCGTTTGACGCCATCGACGGCGATGGTCTTCTGATCAGATCGACCGCGGGGACCCGCAATGAGTAGCTCGAGCAAAAAAATAACCGTATCCATCGACGGGCAAGCCGTCGAGACGCAAACGGGGCTTACCGTTCTCGATACGGCTGCGCGTCACGATGTGTATATTCCGACGCTTTGCGCACACAAGGATCTGTCCCCGTTTGGGGCTTGCCGGATGTGTGTCGTCGAGATCAAGGGGATGCGTGGTTACCCCGCTGCGTGTACGACGCCGGTGGTCGATGGAATGGAGATTACGACCAACTCGCCGGCGATCCGGAACGCACGATTGGACGTTTTGAAACTCATTCTGAGTGAGCACCCCTCGAGCTGTCTCATATGTGACGAACGCTTGGAGTGCGTGGACCGCCTGTCGACGATCCGCAAAGCCGGCGTGACTACCGGATGCCGCTACTGCCCGAGCGACGGGCAGTGCGAACTGCAGACCGTTGTCGAACATCTCGGGGTCGATGAGCTCGATTTTCCCGTGATTTACCGAGGGATCGAAGTCAAAAAAGGCGATCCGTTTATCGAGCGGGATTACAACCTCTGTATCTTGTGCGGCCGGTGCGTACGTGTCTGCTCGCGGGTTCGCGGTGCGAACACACTGACATTTGCCAACCGGGGTCCCGACACCGTCATCGCAACGGCCTTCGACCGTTTGGATGTTGAGGCGGGGTGCGAATTTTGTGGGGAGTGTGTGGAGATGTGCCCTACGGGAGCGCTGGCGGAAAAGGCGAGGAAGTGGGAAGGCGTCGCCGATAGAGAAGTAACTACGACGTGCCCGCTTTGCGGTGTGGGTTGTCAGCTTCGGCTTCAGATCAAAGGCAGCAAGGTTATCGGGAGTCTGCCGGCCGATGATCCGTTGGTAAACAACGGACAGCTCTGCGTCAAAGGACGGTTCTGTCTGCCCGAGCTCGTCGACAACCACCGCCGTCTGGTCAAACCGGTAACGGCGGGCAAAGAGGGCCGGCTCGACATCAGTATCGATGAGGCCGTCGACATCGCCGCGGAAAAGCTGACCGCTTGCGGCCGCGATGATGTGGCCATGTTGGTGTCGGCTAACTTGACCAACGAGGATCTCTATATCGCGCAGAAGTTCGTGCGGGTGGCTCTTGGGTCCAATGCAATCGAATCGGACGCCCAGCGTTTTTACGGCGATCGTTTTGGCCCATATGTCGGTTTGCTCGAGATGTCGGGAACCATTGGTGATCTTCGGCGTGCCGGGGTGATCCTCTGTATAGGGGTCAACACACAATACGCGTATTCGATTGTCAACGTGGAACTTCGGCGGGCTGCCGCACGCGGAGCACGCATCGTTACGATCAATCCGCGTGAGCATAATTTGACGATCTTGGCTGACACGTGGATCAAACCGGTTGCCGGTCGCGAGCCCAAGTTCTATGACACGCTTCTCAGCGCAGCGGATGCGAAGGAGTTAACATCGTCCCCTCACCGCCGTTCGCGTTTGTTCGAGGATGCTGACGAGCTGGCGGGGCTGTTAACAAAGGCAGACGATCCCGTCATCGTTGTTGGTTCGGAGGTGTTGCGCCCCGACACGACATGGGCGATTCTCCAGGCGCTAAGATCGTTGACAGAAAATATTGGCGCCCGCGTTGTTGTGTTGCCACCGCAGAACAATCTGTACGGTGCTATTGTAATGGGTGCAGCGGCCGGTCTCCTTCCCGGCGCCGTGCCGATATCCGATATTGAGGCGGCGCGAAAGATCGCGGATGTGTGGGGGGGCGACTTGGAACGAATTGCCACTGGGGTATCGGGAACCGCTGGCTCATCCAGACGAAAAAAACGGGTCGTTTATTCGATTGGAGATGTTCCACCCGGTGGGCGGCCCAAAACAGATTTTCTTATCTATCAAAACATCTATCCGGCAGGCCCCGAGCTGGCGCCCGACTTGATTCTGCCGGCCGCCGCGTTTTCAGAAACCGATGGCACGTTTACCAGCGGCGAAGGACGGATCCAAAAAGTCAACAAAGCGGTGGACGCGCCTGGTTCGGCGTTACCCGATTGGGAGATTCTGTGCCGGATCGCTCGCGCGATGGGAGTATCCGGTTTTGATTTCGACAGCGCTGCGGATATCCGGCGGGAAATCGCCCGTATGGTGAGCGTCTTCGACGGATACGATTTCGACGCACGCGCGGCCTCACCACTGCCACCGGGGCATTCGATCGAGTCGTTCCCGGCCAAGGGATCCCGTAGACGCAAGGATTATCCGTTCTTGCTCTACGTATCGAATGCCGAGCACACGTATCGAGGATTTTCGCTCAACGAGTGGGTTGACGGGTGCGGAGACAT
>CP070631.1:1280604-1289262 GCA_020356045.1 Candidatus Latescibacterota bacterium | reverse complement strand
TGGGGTAACGCCGGCGCAAACCTCAATGTTGTAGAGAAGGTTGACCGTCAAAACGGTGTGGCCGGAGATCTGCTGCTTGGCTGGGCGGTGAGAAACAACGTTGTTGTCGGCGCGGAGTTTGACGTGTGGTCGCAGTTTTTTCAAGATACACGTTGGGTGTTCAACTTGAGTTCTGTTGCCGTGTCGTACTACCCCGTTGGTGGTTTGTTCTTCACCGGCGGTTTGGGTGTCGGCACCTCGCGCGTCGAGTTTACCGGCTCAGAGGGAAACAACATCCAACAAGACCAGGCGGGATTGGGCGCGTCGTTGGCCGGTGGATACGAATTCCGCATACTCGAACAAATCGCGTTGGCGCCAAAGGTCAAGTGGGCATATCTGGACATCGGCGGTGACGTCACACAATCCGTTGATTACTTGACGATCACGCTTCAACTGATTTGGTATAAGCCCCAATCATAAGTGTGGTCGGCGGTTCATTCTTCATGGTCACAAACAAGAAAACGATACTCGGTGTGTTTGCACATCCCGACGACGAGTCGATGGGGCCTGGCGCTACGTTTGCCAAATACGCGGCTGCCGGTCACCGCGTTGCATTCGCCACGGCCACTGATGGTGGCGCGGGACGTCTTTTCGACAAACGTCCGCAGGACAACTACGAGCTGCGTAAGCTGCGGCGGCAAGAGACCACAGCGGCGGCCCAAACGTTAGGCATAGAATTTCTCGGGTTTATGGGGTTGCAGGACGGGGTTCTGGAACGGGTCAATGTTCTCGATATCGAGCTCGAAATCGTAAGAATCATCCGCAAGGTGAAACCCGATGTTTTGGTTACGTTTCACGGGTCGGGGATCTCCCATCATCCCGATCACCGTGTAATGGCATTGGCACTGATCGGCGCGTTTCTCGGAAGTGGACGAGTGGGATGGTACAAATCAGCGTTGATCGATGCGCTTCCGCCGCATCAACCATCCAAACTCTATTATTACACGATCATGCGGTCGATGATCGACCGGATCGATTGGCCAAGAGATGTCTATGCATCACCGGATGATGAGATCAGTACAATTATCGATACTCGCGACACCGCCGACATTCGCTGGAAGGCGATCAAGGATCACAAATCGCAGGGTGGCGGGCCGCCTTTCGAAGTTCTCTATGAGGCCGGTATATTTGAACGGGAAGCGTTCGTCCGTATTTTTCCCACCTGGGTGAAGGGAAGCGCGATCGAATCCGATCTGCTCGATGGGCTCGACGAGTGAGCCAAGAGCCGTTCACGTTACCACGATTCGCCCACTGCGGATAACGTGTAGACCGCAAACGACGCCAGCCAGTGCTCCCCCTCATAATGGCCGCTCGCTATGTGTGCCAACGCGTCGTCGGCGTGACGGCGCGCTGAATTTGTCAGAACGTCTTTTGACGGAGTGCTGTCGGTGAGGACCGACGCGATTCCAAGCATGCACCAGGCACGGCTGAGGTTGAGGCCGTCGAGATGAACGATTTTGGGGTCGGTTCGGTCGGCAACGATGGCGGGTGTGAGAAGCGACGCCGGCTCGTTGCGGTCGAGCCCGGGAAGAAATTGTTCAAACCAAACGGCGAACTCCGCGGGCTCGAGGACGCGGCGCATGAGATCCGCTTCGAGCAAACACGCGGAAAAGAAGTCTTCTCCACCCGGCTCCCACGCCGCCGGATAATCGGTGTCTTTTTTGTAGTAGTCAATGCTCCGCGACACGAGGAGCTCTTCGAGCTCGACATGACCGACCGCCCGAGCGTAGTCCAATGCAAAGGCGATTCCAAACGCCGTATTCGGGTGGACGCCGGTTCTAATGGGGTATGTTTGCCGTGGCAGAAAATCGAGGTAACGGTCGACGATGACCTCGGTCAGCGGTGCCAGATTGGCCGCCCAGCGTTTCGCATCGGGATCGTCCCACTCGTGGAGTTCCTCGGCGAGCTTGAGCAGCCACGCCCACCCGTAGGTCCGTTCGAATGACTTTCTGTTTGGCTGCCCAAAATATGCAGCTTCCCCGGCGATCTTGTCGGCGGACAAGTTTTCCGTCAACGCGGCTCTGATCTCGGCCGCTTCCGGGAGCTCCGGAAACAGTCTGAGCAGCCGGATCAGCATCCAGTGCCCGTGGACCGCGGAATGCCAGTCGAAACAGCCATAGAAGGCGGGATGCAGAATGTGCGGAGGATGAATGTTGGTGTCATCGTTGATAACATGCGATGGTTTGTTTGGAAATTCTTTTTGAATGCAGTTTAGCGCTAACCGGCAGAACGAACTTGCTGCTCCTTGAGACAATCGTGTTTGGTGCGTGGTTTCTCCATACGAATTTTGGGGTTGTGCGGTACCCGCCAACACAACTGAGCTTACCATTGAAACCAAGACAGCGACGGTCACTTGGACGACTGCAACGATATTCGAATTGTGCGGAATCATTTTCCCTCCCCGTTTGACAAATCGGCCGATGTGCGACCCTGGTATTTAACCATACGATTTGGGTGAGGGGGAAGGGATGATCTGGGTAAGGGGAAGAGGATAATTTGGGTAAGGGGAAGAGGATGATCTGGGTGAGGGGGAGGGGTGATCTGAGTGAGGGGAAAAGGATAATTTGGGTAAGCGGAAAGGGGTGATCAGGGGGGAGAGATCGGTAACCGGGGACACCGGGCTAGATCTGGCGCCACATGTTCAAGGCTTCGCGTTTCTGCTGGTCTTCCTCGGCGTTCCTGATCTCGGTCCGTAGGAAAAGTCCCTTTCGAATCAGCATGCGATAACGGTCGATGAGCATGGTTATGGATTCGGGAAACGCATTGGGATCGGGACAGTCCGAATCGAACTTGTCCGACGCGGGCAGATACCCGAACCGTCGGAGCGCCGGCTTGATTTCTCCCGTCACCGACGAAATGGCTGCAGCGATATCCTTAGGGATCCCCTTTGAAAAATCGACGTTGCTCCATTGCTCGCCCCGCGAGCGGTGTGTCCAAAACTTACAGCCGCCGGCCTGCTGCGCGATGAGCTGCGTGGCCGCGGCGTCGATCTGTTGTATGGACCGCTTCATTTCAGCGAGCTTTGCCGGACCGAGCTCGGAGGTCTTCTGATAGTATTTGGTGACGTAAAACTCCGCGCACTGCCAGTACCAGGCCTTGACGAATTTTTCCGCCTCGGACAAAAACCCCCGGGTGACGAACTCCATCTCGCGGACGACCTGCTCGAGCTCGACAGCCGGTTTTCTTGGTGCATGGGGCGCTTGCGGCATACCTTGGACTCCTCTGAACGATTGGCTGCTCATGCCGCGACCGGGGCAGGGAGTGGACGCACCTGTCCCCATGGAGTGATGAGCGAAAAATATGCCACAAATCCGCATGTGGATAGTCTGTGCAATGGATTTTGGTATAGGGGGTTAACGTTGGTGTCAGAGGAAGTTTACAGGCGGGGTGGGACAAGAGTGGAGCCATTTGCACGTTGAATCGCGAATCATTGTGGCAAGAAAGTGGATGTCGTGCCTCTCGACACCAGCGTGCGGGGATGCTATATTATAGACAGCGAGCCGTGAAACCGGCTCAGTGGCATTATCGAAGGAGTGAAAGATTTCAAGGTTCCGATAATGCCTTATGCCCCCCCACCTCATAAGAGGTGCGGGGGCTTTTCGTTGTAGTGGTGATCGTGTTGCGAAAACGGTTGCATCCTCCGAGTGTATTGATCAGAATCGTCGCACTCGTCGAGGAGGATCAACTGTTGTTTGCGACCCACAGGCATACCAACACATCCAACCCCGCCGGTCGTTGTGATACCAGAGTGTACCTGCGGCCGCTTCCGTTGGTGCTCGCCGCCGTCTTGGCGGGGACGGCGATATCCGTCTATGTCGCACCGCCGTCTGTCGGGCCGTTGTTGTGGCGTGCCGGCAAGTACGATTTACTGATCAACATCGTCTTGTACATACCGGTCGGAGTCGTGTTGTCGAGATACGGTGTCGTGAAGTGCGGTCTAGCCGGAGTGGCGCTGTCGATTTTGGTCGAGACCACGCAACTGTTTTTGCCCGATCGATTCACCGCCGCCAGCGATGTCATCGCAAACACCACCGGGACTGTTATCGGGTGTCTGGCGATGAGAATCAGCGGTGCTCGCGGGCGGCAGTTGTTGAATTCTGTCGCGCTGACGCGTGGACTTGGGGTTGTGTTTCTTTTGATTGGTGTGGGGTTTGGCTGGTGGGTATCGTGGCCGCGTCTACCGGCCGATTTTAGAAATTGGGACCCAGCATGCCGGTTGTCGGTGGGGGACGAGGTGAGCGGGGATCGGTTTTGGGATGGTGAGATTTTCGACATCATGATTCTCCCCGATTATCTCGACGCCGAGGCGGTGAGGCGGGCGTCGGCCGGCCCTGGGCCAGACAGGCCGTATCTTCGAGCGTTGAGGTCACGGGCCGTGTTCAAACGGGCATTCTCGGGTGATTTCCGGAGCGCACAAGGGATGTCACTTCTCGACTCGCTCGAATTGGATCCGTTTTATCGAGCGCTCACGGAGGCGGGTCAGCTCTCTATTCTTGTTTGGTTTCGAACCGACGACGAGTCACAGGGTGGGCCGGCGCGGATCGTGAGTTATTCGACCAGTATTTGGAAACAAAATTTCGCGCTGGGTCAGGAAGGCCGCAACATCGTTTTTCGGGTTCTTACACCCACTACTGCGCCGGGAGGGTTTACGCCTCAGCTCGAAACACGCGGGGTTCTTGCGGCGGGACATGACGCTGTTTTGGCGGCCACCTACGATGGGCGTACCTCCAGTGTATATCTCGATGGACGCCTCATTTCACGCCTGAACCTAAAGGCGCGGGGACGGTCATCGCCGTTTCTTGCCGATATTGGACTTCCAGCCAGCGCGATCTGTGTTGGCACCCTGATGGGATTGGGTATGATAGGGTTGGCTCGGGGTGGGGGGCGATATCGATGGCTCACCGGTGGGTTGGCCGGTCTCGTTGGAACGATGTTGTTCATACTCGTGGGCGGAGTGGACGCGCTACCCGAATTCACACCCTGGGCGATTTTGTTTGGTTTGGCGGGTGGTGTCGTCGCAGGACTGTCTACAGCCGTACATTCGAGTGCTCGCGGCACGTAGCGCTGTGGAGCCCAAAGGGATACACGGGGGGCATCGCTACTGGTTGACAGCTCTCTCGCGTCTCCTCTATCTTTCGGTGTCGGAAAGAGCATAGAAATGATTCAAAGACCATCGGGCAACCTGTTGTTCAGTGTGGCCGGCGCACGGGGAATCGTCGGTGAAGGACTCAACGTCGATGTCGTTCTGCGGTTGACACTGGCGTTCTGCGCGAACCTCCCCGGGGGCGACATCGTCGTGGGACGGGACACACGTCCGTCCGGCGAGTCGCTCGAGTCGGCCGTGATCGGTGCGGTAACGGCCAGCGGACGTGGCTGCATCACACTGGGTGTCGCGACGACACCCACGGTCGAGATGATGGTCGAAAAGCTTGGCGCAGCGGGGGGGGTTATCGTGACGGCCAGTCACAACCCGGTGGAATGGAACGCGCTCAAGTTTCTCGACGACCGAGGTACGTTTATTTCCAAGACGCTTGGCGATGCCGTTCACGACACGTTTGTCGGTGAGGCGTTTCACTTCGCGCCCGCTACATCCACGGGCGACATCACCCGTTACCACCAGGCCTCACGCGACCACATCGATGCCACCCTTGCGCTGCCCGCCGTCGATTCGGATGGTATACGGCGCCGCGGGTTCAAAGTCGTTGTCGACGCCATCAATGGTGCCGGGAGCGTCATTGCCCCCGATATGTTGCGTGAACTTGGGGTTGATGTCGTTGCGATGAACTGCAAAACCGATGGCGATTTTTATCGGGACCCCGAGCCACGACCCGCGCATCTTGGCGAGCTGGCCGAACGGGTAAGGAACGAGAATGCGGATGTGGGGTTTGCGCTCGATCCGGACGCCGACCGGCTGGCGCTCATCGATAACAATGGGGTCGCGATTAGCGAAGAGTACACGCTGGCGCTGGCGGTCGATCAAATTCTCGCGGGCGGGACGAATGGCCCCGTCGTCGTCAACCTGAGCACCTCAGCGCTGATTGACTGGATTGCCAACCGGCATCAGACGGCGGTCGTCCGAACGCCCGTTGGCGAGGCGCACGTGGTGTCGGCGATGATCAGGGAGAATTCGCCGATAGGGGGCGAAGGCAACGGCGGTGTCATTTACCCCGAACTCCATCCGGGGCGTGACGGTCTGCTCGGTATGGCGCTTATCTTGCAACTGCTCGCGTCGAGAGATGTTACCTTGAGCGACCAGGTCGGCGAGTACCCGTCGTTTCACATGACCAAGACCAAACTCGATTTGGGTGGAGCGTTCTCCCCCGAGCGAATTTCAGGCTTAATCGAGGGATTGGGACCTGCTAAAATTGACAGGCAAGACGGGATCAAGGCGATTTTTGATGATGGGTGGTTTCACGTCAGAGTGTCCAACACCGAGGGTGTTGTGCGGGTGATCGCCGAGTCGCTGTCGGAAACGCGGACGGCGGCGCTGCAATCGATGGCCGAAGAGGTGCTCAACAACTCCTGGGGTATGTAGAAACAGGTTTAAACAAGGTTTTTAATTATGTGTGGAATAATAGGTTATATAGGCAATAAAAGAGCGCTGCCCATTCTCCTCGAGGGGCTCAAACGGTTGGAGTACCGGGGTTATGATTCGGCCGGTGTGGCCGTGATCGAGAACGGGAGCATGCTGGTCGAAAAGACCGAAGGCAAGATCCAGCGGCTCGAGCAGGGGCTGGCGGATCAGAGTTGGCCCGGGGTTGTGGGGATCGCACATACCCGGTGGGCGACGCATGGTGAGCCCAATACCGAAAACGCCCACCCGCACGTCGACTGCAAGGGTGAGCTTGCCGTTGCGCACAACGGGATCATCGAGAATTACCAAATCATCAAGAAACGGCTCGAACAAAAGGGTCACAAGTTCACTACCGAGACAGACACAGAAGTCATTGTTCATCTTATCGAGGACTGCTACACGGGGGCCCTGGAAGACGCCGTGCAAATAGCTGCCCGGCAGCTCGAAGGAACCTACGGGATTGTGGTGTTGTCAAAAAAGGAGCCCCAGAAACTCGTCGGCGTCCGCAACGGGAGCCCGCTTGTTGTCGGTGTTGCGGACGATGAGTATTTTCTGGCGTCGGATGTGTCAGCGGTACTCGAGCATACGCGGCAGGTGATCTTTCTCGATGACAAGGAGATGGCAATCGTTCAGCCAAAGGGCTTCAAAACGATGACCATCGAAAACGTTACAGTGAGAAAAGAGATCGAAAACGTTGACTGGGATCTCGATATGATCGAGAAAGGCGGCTTCCCGCATTTTATGCTCAAGGAGATCTTCGAGCAGCCGGAGACGATTCGAAACGCCACCAGGGGACGCCTCGTGCACAAGAACGGTGTGGCTCATCTTGGCGGGTTGACCACCGTGATTCCAAGGCTCAGGGATACCAACCGGCTGGTCCTGATTGCGTGCGGTACGAGCTGGCACGCGGGGTTAATCGGCGAGTATATGATCGAAGAGCACGCGAGGGTCCCGGTCGAAGTCGAGTACGCCTCTGAGTTCCGTTATCGCAATCCCATTATCGAAAGAGATACCGTAACCATCGCTATCAGTCAGTCGGGAGAGACCATCGATACGCTGGAGGCCATGCGAGAAGCCAAGCGCAAAGGGTCCACCGTTCTGGGCATCTGCAACGTGGTTGGCAGCACGATTGCCCGTGAAAGTGAAAGCGGTGTATATATCCACGCGGGTCCAGAGATCGGTGTCGCATCCACAAAAGCATTTACATCGCAGATCACCGTGTTGGCTCAGCTTGCGCTTCTTCTCGGGCGGATGCGTGTGATGTCCAAAGCCAAAGGTCAGCAGATCATCGATGCGCTGTTCGATATTCCACAGCAAGTTCAGCAAATTCTCGATCAAAATGACCAGATCTACGAAATAGCAAAGGCGTACTGCAACGACACCAACTTTCTCTATCTGGGCCGCGGTGAAAATTTCCCCGTCGCGCTGGAAGGCGCACTCAAGCTCAAAGAGATCTCATATGTCCACGCGGAAGGCTATCCCGCCGCGGAGATGAAACACGGGCCGATCGCGCTGATCGACAAGAACATGCCCGTTGTTGTCATTTGCCCAAAGGACAATGCCTACAAGAAGATCCTTGGCAACATCGCCGAGGTCAAAGCCCGAAAAGGACGCCTTATTGTGATCGCCAACGAGGGTGATGAAGAGGCAAGCAAAGTGGCGGATCACGTGATAACCATCCCGATGACGTTGGATCTCTTGTACCCGATTCTGACCGTAATTCCGCTTCAACTTCTTGCCTACCATATCGCCGTGCTCCGTGGTTGTGACGTTGATCAGCCTCGGAATCTGGCGAAGAGTGTCACTGTGGAGTAATACGGAGAAGCCGATGAAAAAAATCGTGAACACCGATGAGGCGCCCGCAGCGATTGGGCCCTACAGTCAAGCAGTGGATACCGGTGATTTTGTGTTCGTGGCCGGACAAATCCCCGTCTACCCACCCGAAGGCAAAATTGTGGTGGACGACGTGGCGGGTCAGACGCGGCAGGTGTTGGAAAACGTCAAGGCGGTCCTTGGAGCGGCTGGTTTAGGTTTGAAGGACGTGG
>CP070631.1:1267734-1280504 GCA_020356045.1 Candidatus Latescibacterota bacterium | reverse complement strand
GGCCAAGATGACATCAAAATCCGCGGGCACGCCATCGAGGTTCGTTTGTATGCCGAAGATCCACAAACCAACTTTATGCCGTCGACGGGTCTGATCAAACAGCTTATCCTTCCCGAAGGCCCCGGCGTTCGAAACGAAAACGGAATCTATCCCGGATACGAGATCCCGATCTACTACGATCCGCTGCTTGGCAAAATCATCGTTTGGGCCGAAGACCGGCCAAAGGCGATCCAGCGCTGCCGGCGGGCTCTGTGCGAGTACCAGGTCGACGGGGTCAAGACAAACATTGAGTTCCTGCTGTGGGCGCTCGACGAACAAGCGTTTATAGACGGATCGTACGACACCACGTATATCGAAAAACATTTCACCCCCGAGCAGCTTCACAGCCGGGCCGACGAAATCGAACTGGCCACAATCGCCGGGAGTATCACCGCGTACAAGAGCCTCCAGAAAATGAATGTGGGACGCGGCCCACAGATCCGAGAGAACACGTGGCGGCGGATCGCCCGTATGGAAGGGCTCAGGAAGCCAAGAATGTAGCAATCTTTACAACAACAGCTTACGGGGATAATATGAAGTTTTGGGTTAAGGTCGAGAATCACGAAACGCGTGTTGAGATCGAAGAGAGAAACGGTATTTTTGTCGTCAGGGTCAACGGCACCGAACGCGTGGTAGACTGCCGCAACGCCGGGCACAGCGACTATCTGTCGTTGATTATTGATAACAAGTCGTATCTCGTAGAAAGCGCGCCGCTAAAGATTGACGAAGGCCGTTACTACGCGAATATCTCGGGCCGGCGCTACGACGTCGAGGTGCTCGACGAGCGTCTCATTGCCACCCGTCAAGCCGGCGTCGTTACCCACGACGACGGCCCCTACGTGATCGCGTCCCCCATGCCCGGTTTGATCGTCGACGTTCGCGTCAAGGTCGGCGATGAGGTCTCCATCGGCTCCCCGGTCGCGGTGATGGAAGCCATGAAAATGCAGAACGAGCTTGTCTCGGAAGTCGACGGTGTGGTCAAGGCGGTAAACGTACAGGTCAAGGATGCCGTCGAGTCACAAGCGCCGCTAATCGAGATCGAGAGATCCAAATGAGCGAACGGAAAAAGATATCCGACGCCAAGGGGGGTTGGCAAAAAGAACACTTCGACCGGGAAATCCAAAAGAGACCCGAACGCAAATCCGTATTTGAGACCACCTCGCGGATTTCTTTGAACCCGCTCTACACACCAACCGATATTCCCGAACATCACTATCTCGAGTCATCCGGATTCCCGGGCGCGTTTCCCTACACGCGGGGCGTCTACCCAACCATGTACCGTGGCCGTCCGTGGACCATCCGTCAGTACGCCGGGTTTGGTACCGCCAAGGAAACCAACGAACGGTTTCACTTTTTGTTGGAAAAAGGACAAAAGGGGTTGTCCGTCGCGTTCGATCTGCCCACTCAGATGGGTTACGACTCGGACGATCCGATGGCCAAGGGTGAGGTGGGCAAGGTGGGGGTGGCGGTGGATTCGATCGATGACATGCGCGTGTTGTTTGACGGAATCCCGCTCGACAAGATCAGCACCTCGATGACGATAAACTCGACCGCGGCGATTCTTCTGGCGCTCTACGTATCGATTGCCGAGGAACGCGGAATCGACCGTCGCGTGCTGAGCGGTACCGTCCAGAACGACATCCTCAAGGAATATATCGCACGGGGCACGTACGTATTTCCACCGGGTCCGTCGGTTCGGCTCATTACCGACATGTTCGCGTGGTGTGCTCAACACCTTCCCAACTGGAACCCGATCAGCATCAGCGGCTATCATATCCGCGAAGCGGGTTCGACGGCAGTCCAGGAAGTCGCATTTACACTGGCCGACGGGATCTGCTATGTCGAGGCAGGGATCCGTGCGGGACTCGATGTCGACGCGTTCGCTCCGAGGCTGTCGTTTTTCTTTAACGCGCACAACAACCTTCTCGAGGAGGTTGCCAAGTTTCGAGCAGCGCGCCGGCTGTGGGCGCGAATCATGCGCGATCGGTTTGGCGCAAAGGATCCCAAAAGTCTCCTCCTCCGTTTTCACACACAAACCGCCGGGTGTACGTTGACCGCGCAGCAGCCCGACAACAATGTGATCCGGGTAACGATCCAGGCGCTCGCAGCCGTGTTGGGAGGCACGCAATCGCTCCACACAAACAGTCTCGACGAGGCGTTGGGGCTCCCAAGCGACCGAGCGGCGCGTATCGCCGTGCGGACTCAGCAAGTGGTGCTCGAAGAATCGGGGGTCGCCGACGTCATGGACCCGCTTGGCGGGAGCTATATGGTCGAATCGCTCACCGACGCGATCGAAGCACGCGCCGCGGCGATGGTCGCGTCGATCGACGACATGGGTGGAATGGTCAAGGCGATCGAAGCCGCGTGGCCGCAGCGGGAAATCGAGAAAGCCAGTTACGAGTACCAGAAGTCGATCGAGAGCGGCGACCAGAAAGTGATCGGTGTCAACGCGTACAGCGACGAACGTGAAGTGGTCACAGAGGTCTTCCGTCTCGACCCGTCGATCGAGAAAAACCAGATCAAGGATCTGAGAAAACGAAAAGCGGCCCGTGACGAATCAGCCGTACGGACGGCCATCGAACGGCTCGACAACGCCGCATCGGGCGACGGCGACCTTTTCCCGCCAATCCTTGATGCAGTCAAACAATCGGTGACGCTTGGCGAGGTTTGTAGCACCCTCGCGCGGCATTTTGGGCGGTATCGCGAACAAACCAAGGTGCGATGAACTCATGTTTAACGCCGTCGACCACATTGCCATCGCCGTCGAGGACCTCGATAAAGCCATCGAACTCTATCAAAAAACACTGGGATTCAAAGTGACACACCGGGAACACATCGAGGGGTACGACGTTGATATCGCCACGATTGAGGTGGGCGGTACGGCGATCGAGCTACTCGAAGGCAAAAGCGACCGCTCGGCCATCCGCCGTTTTGTCCAAACACGCGGTCCCGGGCTTCATCATATCGCATTTGTTGTCGAGGATATCGAGAAAAGCCTCCAGACGCTCCGTTCACAGGGCGTCAAGTTGATCGACGAAGTCGCTCGTCCGGGCAAGGAGAACTCGCGCGTCGCCTTTATCCACCCAAAGTCCACACAAGGCGTTCTATACGAGCTCGTAGAGCTGCCCCCCCGCGGGTAAACGTTATTCATCGCGCGCTCGCACCCTCAAGTCCGCCGCCGCGGACAAGGCACCCGTCCAACAGCCCTCGACGTCGGCGAATCTTGCTTGTCCCGTCACCTCATCGTTGTAGATGCCCTCGGACGTGCGATTTTCGTATTGAGCCCGAATGCGGTAGAACCCGGGGTGGCGAAATATCGCTTCGAGCACGCTGACTATTTGGAGATAGTTTTCGATCCTCGACGTTTTACCGCGAGATACCGAATAAGTGTCGAACCGGATTATTCCGGTAGCCTCGCTGAGGCTGTCGCGGTCGACCGTCCAGGGGTCAAACGTGAGTGGGATCGACACGTACCATTCCTCTCCACCCCCACGAACCGTCGTTTCGGCATACTCTCCTGCTTCGCTCAGTGGGCGGATTTCAAAAGCAAACCGCAATTCCTCCCCCGGACCCAGCCACCGGAAGTCGTCGATTCGCGGGATTCTCATTAGCCAGTATTCCCTGCTGGGGACGAACTCCCATTCCCTACCACCGGGATCTTCCACCAATACACCGAGCTTCCACTCCTCCCAACCGGAATACGGAGGACCGGCCGGATGGAAAAACCGAAGGCTGTCTCCGCTCGGGTTTTTGAGCACGATGTCGAAGTCGATCCGCTCACCCACCTCGAAGCTGCCCCCGGTCATTTCTATCTCGATGGCGAGACGACCATCCGAATCCGCACGGGCAAGGCCGGTAAGGCACCCAACCCCAACCACCCACACGAGAACCGCCACCAAAAAAACCCGCTCCATCACGACCTCCAATCGTCCCTATATCATACACCCGCCCCAGGCGGGCGGTTCGCCAAAAGATAACGGTTGAAATTCACTCATCGATATGCTACAATGCCGCTTCCGTATGCAACAAATGATCTCTGGCTAAATTTCACGGAAGAATTCAGTGGCGTCCGTGGGTGTGTGGAGTCGGGGCGTGCTGACAACGACGTTGGGAAAACCCCCTGACCCGAAACAGGCCGGCCCACGACACCGGCAGGGTGACGCACTAAGAAAGGCCCGCGACACATCTCGCGGGCCTTTTCTTATCCCGGATCAGCGGCCGATGTCGCATCACAAGCGATGGCTTTGACCGGCTGTTGCATCCTCTCCAATTTCGAAGTGCCGCGCCGCACTTGCGGCACCGACCTTCTTACTCGAACTTGATTCCCTGCGCCAACGGCAGATCTTTAGACCAGTTGATGGTGTTGGTCTGTCTGCGCATATAAGCTTTCCAGGAATCCGAACCCGATTCCCTTCCACCACCGGTTTCTTTCTCGCCGCCAAACGCACCGCCGATCTCGGCGCCCGATGTACCGATGTTGACGTTGGCAATCCCGCAGTCCGATCCCCGGTGTGACAGGAATGTCTCGGCGTTCAAAAGATCCGTCGTAAAGATCGCCGATGACAAACCCTGCGGAACCTCGTTGTGCCACTCGATCGCCTCATCGAGATCGTTGTACTCGATCAGATAGAGTACCGGCGCAAACGTCTCGTCATGGACGATCTGCCAGTCATGCTGCGCCTTGACGATCGTCGGCTCGACATAGAAACCTGCGCGGTCGATCCGGCTGCCGCCGTACAATATCTCGCCGCCCGCGGCCTTGATCTTCTCGAGCGCTCCCATCATCTCTTCGATCGCCGCCTCGTTGACCACGGGACCCATCAACGTATTCTCATCGAGCGGATCACCAATCCGAACCTGCTTGTAGGCGTTGATCAGCCGGTCGGTGAAATCACCGGCGATGCTCTTGTGGAGAAACACGCGGCGGGTCGACGTGCAGCGCTGACCCGATGTGCCCACCGCGCCAAATAGAATCGCCGGGACGGCCATATCGAGGTCCGCGGTCTCGTCAACGATGATCGCATTGTTCCCGCCCAATTCCAGAATCGTACGCCCCAAACGCTCACCGACAACCTTGCCGATCCGGTACCCCATCTCGCACGACCCGGTCGCCGATACCAGCGGTATACGCCGGTCGCTGACGAGCTTCTCACCCACCACCGAACCGCGTCCGACGACGAGGTTGAAGATGCCTTCGAGCTTGTGAGCTTTCATCACGTCGTTGCAGATATTTTGGACGGCGACACCGGTCAACGGCGTCTCCGACGACGGCTTCCACAACGTTACGTCACCGCAAACCGCGGCGATAGCCGCGTTCCACGCCCACACCGCGACCGGGAAATTGAACGCCGAGATGACTCCGACGACACCCAATGGGTGCCACTGCTCGTACATCCGGTGCATCGGACGTTCGGAGTGCATGGTCAGACCATAAAGCTGACGCGATAGACCGAGCGAGAAATCGCAGATGTCGATCATTTCCTGCACCTCGCCCCAACCCTCGTGGACGATTTTGCCCATCTCCAGCGTGACGAGCTTTCCGAGCGGGTCCTTCTTTTCGCGAAGTGCGTCGCCCAGATCACGAACGATCAGACCGCGTTTGGGCGCAGGGATCATCCGCCACTCTTTAAACGCCTCCGTCGCAACGTGCATGACCTTGTCATAGTCCTCGGCGGTTGCCTGCGCCACTTTGGCGATAACCTCTCCCGTCGTCGGGTTGACGGATTCGATTACGTCGCGTCCGTCGGCCGGGGCCCATTGGCCGGGCCCCGAACAGGCGCCCGAGTTGATGCTTTCGATTCCAAGATCCTTTAGGAAGTCCATGAATCCCTTCTCCTGTGCTGGTATATATCGTTACAAATTAACAACTTCCTGTCGTTTCCAAAAAAACGACAAGTCCCTATGGTATGGCGGCAGCACGCGATAGTCAACCGGATTGTTGCCCGTCCCCCGCCAGCACGATTTAGTTGAGCCCACGCCGCTCCAACAACGGCTCGATCTTTGGTTCCGCACCGCGGAACTTGACATACAGCGTCATCGCGTCATCGGTCCCACCGGCGGCCAGAATATTGTCCCGGAATGCCTGTGCGGTCTTGCGGTCAAACAAACTCGTCTCCTTGAACGCCTCGAACGCATCTGCGTCTAGCACTTCCGCCCACACATAGCTGTAATACCCGGAAGCATACCCGCCGGCAAAAATGTGCCGGAAGTAAGGGCTTCGATAACGAACCACGATCTCCGGGATCAAACCAATATTGTCGAGACTCTTGTTTTCAAATGCGACCGGATCGAGCTGCTTGGCCTCTGTGAGCGTGTGCCAGTCCATATCGAGAAACGACGCCGCGAGGTACTCGGTTGTCGCGAATCCCTGGTTGAAATGCCGCGCCTTCCGGATCTTCTCGATCAGCTCGTCGGGCATGGGCTCGCCGGTCTCGTAGTGCAGCGCGTACATCCTGAGAACCTCGGGCTCCGACGCCCAGTTCTCCATGATTTGCGAGGGAAGCTCTACAAAGTCCGTCGCCACAGACGTACCGGAAAGCGACTCGTACGTGCAATTTGACAGCAAGCCGTGAAGCCCATGGCCGAATTCATGGAAAAGCGTGTTGACCTCGTCCCAGCTCAGCAACGCGGGCTTGTCACCGGTCGGCTTCGAGAAATTACCGCAGTTGACGATCACCGGTGTGACGTGTTCGCCATCGCGTTTCGACTGTTTTCTGAACGCGCTCATCCACGCCCCCCCACGCTTGCTTTCACGCGGGAAATAATCCACGTAAAGAAGACCGATGTGTTTGCCGTCGGCTTCCTTGACCTCGAACACCTTTACATCCTCGTGATACTTTGGGATATCCGTTATCTCTGTAAAGGTGATGCCGTACAGCTTTGTCGCCAGCTCGAAGGCGCCGCGCCGGACGTTTTCCAACTCGAAGTACGGCCGCAGCATCTCTTCATCGAGATCGTATTTGGCTTTCTTGACCTTTTCCGCATAGTACCACCAGTCCCACGCCTCCAGCTTGAAACCGCCGCCTTCCCCATCGATCATTTTCTGCATTTCCACAACTTCTACCTTGGCTTTGGCGAGGGCTGGTTTCCACAGCTTATCGAGGAGCTCGTACACTTTCTCCGGCTTCTTGGCCATGTTTTCTTCGAGCACAAAATGGGCGTGCGTCTCGTAACCAAGCAGACTCGCGCGTTCCACACGCAGCGCCGCGATTTTGGACAGGATCTCTTTGTTGTCCAGGTCGTTGTTGTTGTCACCGCGATGGATGTACGCCTTGAATATTTTATCACGCAGCTCACGGTTTTCCGCATACTGCAAGAACGGAATCATACTTGGCTTGTGTAGGGTAAATACCCATTTCCCCTCATGTCCGCGCTCGCCGGCCGCTTCGGAGGCACCGCTGATCGCCGCATCGGGCAACCCGGCGAGATCCTTTTCATCCTCAATGACCATCTCGAACGTGTTGTTTTCTTTAAGAACGTTCTCGCCAAAATTGAGCGTCAGAACGGAGAGTTCTTCGTTGATCTCTCTGAGTTTTGCCTTCTTTGTGTCGTCTAGATTGGCCCCATTGCGCACAAACGCTTTGTAACCGTCATCCAATAGCTTGGTTTGCTCGGGAGTAAGATTGAGGCTGTTCTTCGAATCGTACACCGCCTTGACCCGGGCAAACAAATCGGCGTTTAGGGTAATGTCATCCTGGTGCGCCGAGAGCATCGGTGCCACTTCTTTTGCCAGCGCCTGCATGTCATCGTTGGTCATTGAGGAATTCAAGTTGAAAAACACATTCGACACATTGGTTAGCAGCACACCGCTCCTGTCCAACGCCTCGATCGTATTTTCAAACGTCGGCGCCGCCGCGTTGTTAACAATTGCCGCGATCTCCTCGTCATGCCTCTTGATTCCTTCCTCGAAAGCCGGCTTGTAATGCTCCAGCTCAATTGTGTTAAACGGCGGCACACCGAACGGCGTGTCGTAGTCGGAGAAGAACGGATTCGTTTGCGTCAATTCCTGCTGGCCTCCCTTTTCTCCAGACTGGCAGGAGGCAAACATTAACACCGTCACCAGCAGGAGGATGAAACCCTTCCACATAATTACAGACTCCTTTCAGATACGATGAACCGGACCACAAACCTAATCGCGGCGGACCGGCAATTCTACCATACTCGGCCCCACTACGCGGTTCAAAACGGCGGATTTTCGATGTGGGGGCCCTCTGCAAATCCTCAGCGAACGCTATTCGGCGGGTGCTCCCGGTACCCACAACCCAACGATGTTGCCGTCGGGGTCCCCAAGCCATGCGAACGCCCCCTCGTCACCGGGGATTTCGGTTGGCGGGATCAACACCTTGCCACCCTTTTCCACCGCTTTGTCGAGGTATGGCTGTAATTCGTCCACAACGACGTAAAAGGTGACGTAGCTGTGCGGCTCGTGTCCGAGCGATGTTATATGCCCGTCGATTCCCCCTTCACCTCCGGTTTGGATACTGGCAGTCGGCCCCTGGGCCTCCATGTCCCAGTCGAAGAGATCAGCATAGAACTTCTGAGTGACCGCGCGATCCCGGCAGCCAATCTCAAAATGCACAACTGGATTCCCCATTTTTTGACCGTCCTTTCGGGTTCAGCCAATTCGATTACTATCACCAAACTCGAGCTGATGCCGGCCGTTTTTGAACACCAGCTCTATTGGTTTGGGATCGACTTCACATAACGGGTGCGCCGAAACTTCGTCCTGCAAATCCTCGCTGATATACAGCGTGTCCAAGCGAAGCGTGTTGGGAATAAACATCCACCGACGCCGGCCGTACCGGCTCCCGACGAGCCGGACGAGCTCCTCATCGTCGGGGAGCGTCGCCGGTATCTTTGCCCGGTCCATGTCACCCGTGGTAAATACATTGACAAACGTTTTCTTCTCGTCGATGGCGTTGCGCAACCGCCGAGTAATGAAATCCGCCAGTCCAACACCAATTGCGTTGCCATGCGATCGCTCGGACAAATTCAAAGCTGCTATGATTCTCACGTTGGGTGTCGCGAGATCTTCGTACCCCTTGACGCCGCGGTAACCGATCACATTGGTGTCCATTCCAGTTCCACTGTAGATCTTCCCTATCCTGTCTACAATCAAAACGTTGAGATCGTCGACGGGAAGGCGTGGAAAATACGTCCGGTGCCGATCGAGAAGCTGGGGGTTCCACGCTGGGAATATCGGAGGCAGGTATCGCGTGAATCTCGGTGGTTTGATCGTAGCCATCCTCGAGAATCGCCAGCCCCGCCAGGATCTTGCCGGATGAGAGAATCACCCCACCCATTTCCAGGATCATATCTTTCATCCTCGGCGGGGGCGTACTGTGAAATGTCTCCGCCGAGCGGATTTTCCCCATACCAACCACCATCATCTTCATCAAGCCGCTCTGGACCGAACCCGAGAAACACGTGTGAAGCTTGACGCGGTTGACCACGAATACACCGGCGGCTTCGGCGCAGCTTTTGTCCATGAACACATCACCGCTCGAGACCGTCCCCAACTTGACCACATCCATGCTGGATCGGATTTCCATCCCCGTCGCATCCGGTGTCAAACCCAACGTTTCGAGCATCTCGCGCTGTCCGTCAGCCGTTGCCCCGTTGTGCGATCCCATACACGGTACGACAAACGGGGTTGCGCCGCGCCGACGAAGCCATTCCCCAACCGCTCGCGTAATGGCGACGATATTGGCGATCCCCCGGCTACCAGCGGTAATCGCCACATCGCCCCCGGGCACGTCCAGATCAAGTGCATCCAGACAACGCCGGACGTCCGCTTCGGGGTCGTCCAGGGGATCGGACACAAGATTCTGATGAACTTTGTAGAGAATCATCCCAATGCGATGACTATTCGACGGCAGCCAGAAGCCCTGGAAGATCGATCGAATTCAAAAACGTGTCGGCAACCCCCGGCTCGTTACGATCCAGCTCGATATGGACGATGATCTGGTCGTGGACCGCGCTCAGCTGTACGGCCCCGTCGCTGACTTCCACTATTTTGAGGATATCCCAGCCATCCTTCGTGGTCTTGGTTACTTTGGTATCCGGGTCCGCATTCATCATGTCACCCATTTGTTCGAACATCTGGATTGTCTGCCGATACCCTTGAATCATTTGCGGCCAGTTCGCGATAACCACCGTGCACTCGGCTTCGTCGCTCTCACGCGTATACTCACGTGTGAGATTGGTCATACGTTGGCTGGTCTCATCGGTGCTACCCGTCCACGATTGACTCTCGATCTCTGCCGCTTCCCAGCCGGCGGGCGCCTGTGGCATAAAGCGCTCCAACGACGCACTGACCATTGCCTGAATGTGCTGGACGATCTGTTGATAAAGATTCAATGCCTCCTGATAGTCGCCGGCAGCGTAGGCTTTCCTGGCCTTTTCGGCCAAATCAGTCACCTCGTCGTCTCCCAAGGCTGGACCGGCGGTCGACCATAACAGCGCAATGGTCAAAACGAGAACGGCTGACGCTAGGGCTTTTTTCACGACTGCTCCTCCCGTGGATCAATAAGAAACGCCCACCGCCGTGCACAAATATTTGTTTAGCGGCGAGCCGTCGCGGCAGATTTGTGCAAACTCCGCCGGGAACCCTGGATGAGTGACGGCCTTCTGTGTCAACTTTGTTACGGCAATAAAATCTTTGCGTTTGATATCGTCGATCAATTCGTGCCCGGGGTCAAAACCGCGCGGCGGGCGTTTGAGCGACTCCCCCGCCAGCTCGAACCGCTCTTTGAACCGACGGCCGCTGACCGCGCGTTTCCATTCAGCCGGTTTTTTGACGATGTGCTCGCGGATGCGTTTGAGCGCCTCAGGACCCGGGTGCCATATTCCCACGCCGGCAAACACGTTGCGTGGTTCCACATGCAGATAAAAACAGGGCGCGTGCGCGTCCTTTCCAGCTTTGTGACGGAATTGGATCCCGGTAAAAGTCTTGTACGGGCTCTTGTCTTTTGAGAACCGCGTGTCCCGATAGATCCTGAACAACGACCCACCGACCGGCCTCGGGTCCGCTCGGAACTGCTTGCTCACCGTCGCCAGCAGCGGTCCAAAATCGAGAATAAACCGGGTGGCAGGATCTTTGACAACCTCGTCGTAACGCGGCTTATTGCGGGCAAACCATGACCGACGGTTGTTTTCGCCCAGATCCTTCAAAAAGGCAAACGTGTCTTTGGTAAAATATTTGTGTGCCGCCATCGCGTTACATCTCCCTTTTTTGCATCCGTTGGCGCCGAAGCGCAAAAGCCGTCCCGTCGACGGCACGCATCGTCGCCACAATCCCGTTCAGATGATCGATTTCGTGCTGGAGCAGTTCCGCCAGTGCATCTTCCGCTTTGATCCGCCGCCGCTGCCACTCGTGGTCCCTGTACGACACCTCGACTGCCCGGTGGCGCCTTACCTTTACCATCAGTTCCGGGAAGCTCATGCAGTCATCCCAAATTTCGATGGTTTCGGCGCTGGGATTTTCGATAATCGGATTGATCAGAATCTGCGGCGAGCTGACCTCCATAAACACAACCTGTTTTGACACACCGATCTGCGGAGCGGCAATCGCCCGTCCCCAACCGTGTCGTTGTCGAAACGCCCGCATGGTGTCACGCAGGTCATTACCGATAGAGAGCGCCAATCCCAATTCGTCGGCCCCCACCGGCGCGCCTTTCTGCAGCAGCAGCGGGTCGCCCAATAACACGATATTTCGAACAGCCATATTGCGTCCTTTATTTTTGCAAACCGACGTCGGCCGGACGTTTTTTTCGTCTATCCCATCACTGCCGGGCGTAGCGAACCTGCCACCGCGATTCGTCCCCAACGAGCTTTTTTACTCCTCGGATCGTGTCACGGCGCGTCGGCCTCGTCCGTCCCCTCGTCGTCCGCGCCTTTATCATCCAACGGCGGGTAGGTGTCGTCCCACCATTCGGGCTCGTCTTTCAGCCATCTGTCAAACCACGACAAGATCGCATCCGACCAAATGATTCGTTTCTTGTAATCCAGAACAAAATGGTTTTGATCCCCAATCCGCAGATACTCAACATCTTTACCAAGCAGCTTAAGGGCGGTGTACATCTGTTCGCTTTCTCCGGGCGGTACGTTGGTATCGGCAGTCCCATGAAGCAGAAGTAGAGGTGTGTTTATCTTGTCGGCGGCAAAGAGCGGACTCTGATCGACGTAGATGTCTGGCCGGTTCCACGGAAAACTATTGGCGGCCGATACAGCATTGTAACCGAAACCCCAGTATCCTTCTCCCCAATAACTCGAAATCGAGCTGATACCCGCGTGCGACACGGCGGCGGAGAACATATCGGTTTTGGTAATCAAAAGTTGAGTCATAAATCCCCCAAATGACGCGCCGATACATCCCAAGCGATCGGGGTCGACAAACTCGTGCGCGGCGAGAAATTTTTCGGTGCCTTCAATAATTTCACCGGCAACGGTGATTCCCCAATCATTCACATGACGCGCGGAGAACTCCTGCCCAAAACCGATGGCACCGCTGGGTTGGAGAACATAAACCACATAGCCAAACGCCGACCACAGATTCTTTGGATAGCGGCCGCCAAACGACCGGTTCACCGGCGATGTGCCGCCATAGTAGTACACGATGCACGGCCATTTTTGATTCGGATTGAAATCCGCCGGGTAGTGAATGCGCCCGACAATCGTCTTGCCGGAACTCGCTTCAAAGTTCCAGTCTTCCACCTTTCCCAACCGTACGT
>CP070631.1:1257910-1267634 GCA_020356045.1 Candidatus Latescibacterota bacterium | reverse complement strand
TGAGAAACCGGGAGGTGACGGCCTCTTCTGTATCGAGGGGCGCATTGGATGTGGGCTTCGTGCAGAGTTCTATCCCGGTCAGGGGGCAATTGACTTTGTGGGTGAGGATGGCACCTGTGTACTTCGCTACGCCGAACTCCATGTCATTGATGCCACCGGGTGGGAGGTCCCGTCATTTTTGAGTTTCGATGGAGACAAGGTAACCATCGTGGTTGACGATCGGGGCGCGTTGTATCCGCTCGTCGTGGATCCGCTGGTGACTTCCCCATCGTGGACCGCGGAAAGCAACGAGTCGAGGGGGTGGTTTGGTTGCTCCGTGGGGACGGCGGGTGATGTGAACGGGGATGGTTACTCGGACGTCATTGTTGGCGCCGAAGGCTACGACAACGGCCAGAACGATGAGGGACGCGTCTTTGTTTTTCACGGCTCTGCCGGAGGTCTCGCGCTGAACCCGGCGTGGACAGCAGAGAGCAACCAGGCAAAAGCCTACTTCGGGCATACCGTTGGGACGGCGGGTGACGTGAACGGGGACGGCTACTCGGACGTCATTGTCGGTGCCGACGGGTACACCCACTATGAGACCGAGGAGGGAGCTGCGTTTGTCTACCATGGGTCGGCCGCGGGGCTTGCACCGAGCCCTGATTGGACAGCCGAGGGCAACCAGGCAGGGGCCTGGTTTGGGTGTTCTGTTGGGACGGCAGGTGACGTCAACGGGGACGGCTATTCAGATGTCATCGTTGGCAGCGAGGGCCATGACAACGGGCAGACCGACGAAGGACGTGCCTATGTCTATCATGGGTCGGCCAGTGGTCTCGCCTCCGGCGCTGCTTGGATCGGTGAGGAAGACCAGGCCAAATCGTACTATGCCACTTCCGTGGCCACTGCGGGAGATGTAAACGGGGACGGCTTCTCCGACGTCTTTGTCGGTGCCGATGGGTACACCAACGACGAAACTGAAGAGGGACGCGCTTTTGTCTACCATGGATCGGCCAGCGGTCTTGGGGCAAACCCCGCCTGGACCGTAGAGAGCAACAAGGAGAGTGCCTGGCTTGGATGTTCCGGGGGTACCGCGGGGGATGTAAACGGAGACGGCTACTCCGATGTCTTTGTCGGTGCCTTTGGGTACTCCAATGGTCAAACCGAAGAGGGACGCGCTTTTGTCTACCACGGTTCGGCCCAGGGACTCGAGGTCAACCCCGGATGGGTTGCCGAGAGCAACCAGGCAAACAGTTGGTTTGGCAGTTCTGGAGGTGCGGCGGGCGACGTAAATGGCGATGGCTACTCGGATGTCTTTGTCGGTGCCGACGGGTACTCCAACGGCCAGACCGAGGAGGGGGCTGCGTTTGTGTACTACGGCTCGGTGGTGGGTGTTGTGCCAAACCCTGCCTGGATGGATGAAAGCAACCAGGCAGGTGCCGGGTTTGGTTGTGCCGGCGGTACGGCGGGCGATGTGAATGGGGACGGCTATGCGGACGTCATTGTCGGCGCCGACGGGTATGCCAACGGTCAGAACCAAGAGGGACGCGCTTTTGTCTACCACGGTTCGGCCGACGGAACCACCGGTACCGAAGGTGGGATCGCCGTTCCGGATGCCCAGTCGCTTATCAGTCGGGTGGCGCCGAATCCTTTTGGGACAACGATCCAGCTAACCTACACGCTACCGGGACGGGGACACGTGCGTCTGGCCGTTTTCAACGCTGCAGGCCAAGAGGTCGCGGTTCTCAACGTGGGCGACGAAGAGGCGGGCCCGCACACGGTGGACTGGAACGGACGCGGCGCGCGCGGAACGCGGCTTCCATCCGGAGTGTATTTTGTCCAGCTCCGCTTCAAAGATCATATGGAAGCGCGCAAGATCGTATTGACGCGCTAGCGAGGATACTTTTCAAACCGAGTAGTGCCCGTCCTGACCTGTCGGTGGCAACATGCGGGGCAACCCATATGAAAATCTGGCCGTGAGACAGGTTGCGTGGGCTTATTTTTGACCTCCATCGGTTTGGTTTGCCAGTCTAGAGCCGCCAGCAAAGCGATTGTTCTGGCCTCGCCGCATTCACGCGGCCGCCATCGCGGCCAAAGCCCATGCCAATCGCACAGGCGGCTGCGCCGCGCCATGCCACCGCTCATGGCCCCTCCGCCGGCGTGTCACCGACCGGCGTGGTGGCCAGCAACACGGTTCGTTCAGTGAACAGTTACTTTTGTCCTTTACGGCCATTGCGGGGACGTGCTATACTGGAATGCTTCAACCGACGAGCATCTCTAGCCTTAGCACCGGTCAGCAGCCGGTTGAAGGGCACATTCTTCTTATGGGGGGGTAAGAGACATGAGATACCTTCAGCTCGTCATAGGGATCGCGCTGATCGCCGTTCTCATCTTTGGATGTAATGGGGATGATAACGATGCGCAGACGCCGGTCCAAGTATCGTCACAGGATCCGCTGTTCTGTGGGGACGGCACAGGCGGCTGCACGCCGGGGTACTGGAAAAACTACCGGATGCATTGGTGCGAGTGGGATGCCACTGGCTATGATCCGGACGATGATTTCGATGATGTGTTTGGCACGGATTACTTCGATCCAGACCTCACATTGATGGAAGCGCTCCGGGCTGGCGGCGGCGATGGTAATGGCTGGAATCGCCTGGGCCGGCATGGCACTGCCGCGCTTCTCAATGCCGCGAATTCGGATGTCGGCTACCCGTTGTCGGAGTCCGAGGTCATCCATGCAGTCCGCGATGGTCACACGAGCATGCTGGCAAGGTACAACGAATACTACCCGTGCCCGCTCAGCAACTGCAAACACTGATCGACGATACGATAAGGTCGTGCTGATGTACGAAAACGGGGCGAGCTATCGCCCCTTTTTCGTTATCCCGACTTTGTGCTTATTACTACTCGTCGCGCTCCGTTTTCGCATCCCACACTTCTACATATTACGGCTCGTCGCGCTCGAGAGGACCCAATGGGCTTGGGCCGCACCCGGCCGGTTCGATCGTATACACGATCCCGGCAATTCTCCAGCCCGCTTCGGTCTTCACAAGAGAGAACGCATCGACTCCACAGTGCCGAAACTCGCCCCCCACGTGAAAATCATATGGGGCCCACACAACCGCGATTCGATTATGAATCAGAACGGTGGGATTCCACATACGCTCGACTGCGGCCTCGGTGGTGGACGATAACCCCTCCAGATATTTCTGATGGGTGCGCCGCTTCAAGTACAGACTATCCGGATCCTCTCGGAGCCCATAGTATTGACCGTCGGGCATCAACGTGGCCGCCGCTTTATCCTTATCACCCGCAGCCATCGAGTCAAAGAACTGTTGGACGACCGCAAGTATGGCGTCTTCTTCGGACATCGTCTCAGCGCCAGCCGTCGCCCCCCACATCAAATAGCCGGCCACGACGAGTATCGTAATAAGCCGCCAAATGTTCGGCACCGGCTTGATCCGGCCCGATAATCTCAATCGTCCTCGGTCTCCCATTTTGTCGTCTCTCATGTTGACCCACTCCGTCCTTACTCAAACACTGCGATTACTTGGTCAGCCATCACCTATCTGCAATGACTTCACGGTTCAGCCTCCGGTAACAATCTTAACACATGCGATGGATCCGATCCCCTGGAGTCACGTCGGGCAACACCTGTTTCGATCCGGCGAACTGCCATCCCGGAAATTGCCGAATTTTTTGGATGACTAAGCGGCTCACCACGCCCCGATCTCCCAGAGGGCGACCACAACCACTACCGTCACAAACACAACCACAACAATCGGTATCAAGGCCCAATGGTGCCATTTGTATTGTTTGACGGCGCCCACCCAAATTTCTGCCTCGGCGACATTACGCAATCTGATTTTTGTAAGATGTTTTGGCGTGTCCTCGCTCACCAACGACCACGCGTAAACAAAGGTCGAGTCAATTCGTTCCACCTTGACGTCGTTGTGACCACCATTGGCCAGGTGAAACATCATCCGTTTATCTTTGAACGCGTCCTCAGACCCCACCACCTCGGAGAGTGGCACCAATTCCCACTTCCCATCGGGATACACGGCGTCAACCGCGTCCTCTGTCATGTCCGCAGCATAGTAAGTGCATCCAAACTGACAGATGACCAATGCAAACGCTGTCACACACGAAAGGATGCTCGAATACAGCCGTCTTGAGCGCGTCGTGCGGACAATATTCATTTGAGGCTCCTTGGAGACCCAGCTGATCTGCTGTCTCAACAAAGTTGCCGACTCAAAATAATATTCAAAGACAATGACGTGAGAAGCTAAGTCGCCGGTTGCGGTTTCGATGTGGATGGGAAAAGTCTACCACGAGCGATGTGAGCTGTCAAAAAGACGGCGACGTGAGGCGAGTGGAACAAACGCCCAGCAAAACCGACGCGATTACACAATGATTATGCGGTTATCCCTTCTCTCAACAACACGCCCGATGACTGCCGCATCGGGGCAGGTGTTGTCCAGGTCACCGGCCAGCGCGTTACACTCGGATTCCGGCAGCGCGATCAACAACCCCCCGGAGGTTTGCGGATCATAGAGCAGATGCTCGAGAGTCTCATCCATAGCACGTTTCCACACGACGCCGCCGTTTACGAACGTGCGGTTTGACCCGGCACCACCAGTCAAATAGTTCTCGCCTACCGCTTCGACAGCACCGGGTAACAGGGGGACTTTTTGCAGAGCGATCTCGAACGACACCCCGCTGGCCTCGGCCATTTCCAAGGCATGACCCAACAGGCCATAACCGGTCACATCGGTGCACGCGTGGACGTGATACTGGAGCATCCGCTCTGCCGCCTCTTTGTTCAACAACGTCATCGTATCGACAAGAACCGAGTACGTGTCAGAGTCCAGTTTGCCAGCACGCAGCTTTGTCGACAACACACCGGTGCCCAACGCTTTGGTGAGCACCAGACAATCGCCCACTCCGGCGCCAGCGTTCTGAACAATCCGGTCGGGGTGGACGGTTCCAACAACCGACAAACCGTATTTGATCTCTTTGTCGGAAACCGTATGGCCGCCGGCGATCACAACGCCAGCAGCTGAAGCCACCGACGCGCCACCCCGTATGATGTCGCCGAGTACCGTTGCCGGTAGCGTACCTTCCGGGAACGCTGAGATGTTCAGCGCAGCCAGCGGCTGTCCGCCCATCGCATACACATCGCTCAGCGCGTTTGCCGCCGCGACGCGGCCAAAGTCAAACGGATCATCGATGATCGGGGGGAAGAAATCTACTGTCAGAACAATTGCCGTGTCATCGTTCAAACGGTACACGCCGGCATCATCAGCACCATTGAACCCCACCAACAAATTCGGATCCACAGGCACCGGGAATTCTTCCAACGCCTCGCGCAAACCCGTTGCGCTTAGCTTGGACGCTCATCCTGCGCAGGAGGCATACGTTGTCAAACGAATCTCGTCGCGTGATTTCATTTGGCACCCATACGTTTCTCAACAATGAATCGAAACACTCCGTTGTCGTCCTTTTCCATCGACCGGATCGTATGCCCCTGACTGCTGCACCACGCCGGAAGATCGGATTCGATTGCGGGGTCGTCCGACACGACCTCCACACAGGCACCGGGATCGATCTTTTTGACCGCCTCAGAGGTCTTGATGACCGGCATCGGACAAAAGAGCCCTCGCGTGTCTACAATGATGCTGGGTCTCACCGGTGCACCACTTTCCGCCCCCGCGGCACAGGTCTCTCGAGATCCTCTTTGAACGCAAGATAGGTGTACATCGCCCGAAGCCACGGCTTGCACGGCCGGCCGTAAAAAGTGGCCACCCAGTCGGGCCGCGGCGTGACGAGCGTCGCCAGAAAATCCAACCGATCGCGGAGCCCACCGTTTTCAAAAACGTAGAAGCGCAAACGATGACGATGCGGCCGCCGTCTGGACAACCGTTTGAACCTCCGAGTTCGCCACAAAACTTCGAACAATTTTGTACGCACACGCCCCGGCTCGAAGAAACGCGCCGACACCCCGGGGATGTTCAACCACCGGGCAATCTTTTGACAGGTAATATAGAACGCGGGATAAATCGGCCGCGACTTGCTCTCGATGTATTCCCAATCGAGTTGGTTTCCGTGCTGTGTGAGAATACGGCCGGCATCGACGGCGGGAAGAATACGTTCAAATCGCGACATGGCCAGCTGCATGCACGACCGAATCAACAGGTCTTCGAGACTGATCCGCTCGAGGCCGGCGCCGCGTCCAGCGAGGTCCGACCGGTGCCCCCAAGCGGTCTCCCCCGCCTCGGGTTCACCGAGATCGTATAGTCTAAACCTCAACCGAACGCGGATCCCCGCGGCGTTTTTCATCGTCAGTGGACCAAAGTGCTGATAATAATAGAGTGCTTCCCCCGCGCTCGAGAATGCGGGATCCCTTGGGCTCCGCGCAAACCCGGCACCACCACACGCCTCGATGATTCCGCGCCAGTCCCAATCGCGAACGAGGAGGTCGATGCCATCCAGCGGCCGCAGATCCGGGACCGGGTACACGGTGAGCGCCGCCGCCAAATCGTCGGCCAGAAGAAAAGATACTCCCTCACGCCGGAATCCCACGGCAAGCTCATCGAGTGCCCCGAGCAGCATGTCACCCCGGTTCGAGGCCATCCGGGCAAGGGTCTTGAGGTGTTGAAGGCCAAATTCGGAGAGATGCGGTCCGAGCGCGAGCTTCTGAAGCGATGCGAGCACCAGCGGGGCAAGGTCGTGCCATTCGCAGTACCGGACCAGATCGCGCTCGAAGTCGGCGTCGACACGCGCCGGGATCACGGGGGGTGGGCCCTCGTCTCCTCTCGCGAAATGGGCCAGCGTCAGGAGGATAAACTCATCAGCTCGCATATGCTGCAAAGCTAATCAAAATGGCCGCAATCAGTAAATCTTTTTTTCCTGATCCCGGTACTGGAGCTCGTAGAGGTTGGAGTAGAGCCCGCCGCGTTCGAGCAGCTCGCCGTGGGGTCCCTCCTCTGCGATACGGCCCTTGTGGAGCACGATGATGCGGTCGACATGCCGTATGGTACTCAGGCGGTGGGCGATGACGATCGAGGTCCGGCCCGCCATGAACTTTTTGAGCGCGTCCTGGACAAGGAATTCGGTGTCGGTGTCGACGCTCGATGTCGCTTCGTCGAGCACCAGAATCTTGGGCTCGTAGACCAGCGCACGGGCAAACGATAAGAGCTGCCGTTCACCCACCGAGAGCGTCCGGCCCCGTTCACCGACGGGTTCGGCGTAACCGGCGGGTAGCTTTTCGATAAACTTCTCCGCGTTGATATACCGGGACACCTCGCGCACGCGGTCCTCGTCGATCGACGCATCGCCAAGATGGATGTTGTAGGCGATGTCACCCGAGAAGAGAAACACGTCCTGCAAAACGGTGGCAATATAACGGTGCAGGTCGCGCTGCCGGTACTCACGGATGTCGGTGTCGCCGATCAGGATCCGCCCCTCGTTCGCGTCGTAAAGACGCGAAAGCAAGTTGATGATCGTGGTCTTACCTGCACCCGTAAACCCAACGATGGCAACTTTTTCCCCCGGACGAACCGTAAACGTGATATCGCGGAGCACCGGCTCATCGGGGTTATACGAAAAGCTCACGCGGTCAAATGTGACCTCGGCCGGCGAGTCCGGAATCGCCTGTGGCGCGACCGAATCCTTGATCGCCGGCTCGGAGTCGAGGAGTGCAAAAATCCGCTCCGACGACGCCATGGCGGACTGAAGAACGTTGTATTTTTCGCTCAGATCCATGATGGGCCGATAGAACCGCTGCGCGTACTGGATAAACGCGACCAGCGACCCAAAGGTCAGCACGCCTTTCATCACACCACCGCCGCCGTACCAGAGGATCAACGCGATCGCCACCGAGCTCAGGATTTCGATCACCGGATAGAAGACCGCGTAGGCCATGATCGTGTCGATATGCGCCTGGTAGAGCCGTTTGTTCCGGCGCGAGAACTTGGTAAACTGCGCGCCCTCGCGGTTGAACACCTGGACGACGTTCATCCCGGTAATGTTCTCTTGCAGAAACGCGTTGATCGCTGCCACCCGCTTGCGCACGTTGCGGTAGCTCACCCGCACCTTGGCACGAAATATCATCGCCGCCACAAACAACGCCGGAAGCACGACAAAGGTGATCATCGCAAGCTTAAAGCTCAGGTAGCAAAGAACGATCATGATCCCGGCCAGCGTAAACACATCGAGAAAAATCGCCACCACCCCGGACGTAAACGTTTCGTTTAGCACCTCGACATCGCTGGTAAGCCGCGTCATCAGCCTCCCGACCGGATTTCTGTCAAAGTAGGCGATCTCTTTGCTTTGAAGGTGACGGAAGATCTGCATCCGCAGATCAAACATGATGCGCTGCCCGACTTGCGCCATCACATAGATCTGAAAATAGCTCGCCAAGAAAGCCACCACCAAAACGGCAAAGAAAAGTCCGACGACCTTGGCCAACCCCGCGTAGCGGGCGGCGGTGTCGAGCTCGGACTCGGGCGATATGTAACGGTCGATCGCAATCTTCACCAGATAAGGCGGTGCCAGCTGAAACAACGACACGAGCAGAAGAAGCGCCACACTAAGCACCAGCCATCCCTTGTATGGCTTGGCGTACGAGAGGATCCGCGCCATCAGCGTGCGGTCGTACGATTTGGCCTGGAGCTCATCATCCTGGAAATATTCCACGATCAGCTCCTCTCCAGGTCGTACATGATTTGTTGTTTGTTGTACATGTCGGCATAGACGCCACCCGAGGCGATCAAATCGCCGTGGGTTCCCTGCTCCGCCAGCCGTCCCTCTTCGAGCACGAGAATCCGGTCCGCCTCCCTCACCGTCGAGATGCGGTGCGATATCAAGATCGCGGTTCGTGTTTTCATTTCCTCACGGAGCGAGCGCAAGATGCGCTCTTCCGTGTCGGTGTCGACGCTGGAAAGCGCATCGTCGAGAATCAAAATCCCCGGATCCTTGGCGACCGCACGCGCGATGGCCAACCGCTGTTTTTGCCCTCCCGAGAGGTTGATTCCCCGTTCACCAATCATTGCCTGATACCCTTTGGGGAATCCGTTGATCTCGTCATGGATGGCGGCTAGCCGGCTTAGCCGGTCCAGATCGGATTCATCGAGCGACGCCACGCCAAAAGCCATGTTTTCTGCGATGGTGTCCGAGAAAAGAAATATATCCTGAGGTATCAGCCCGATCAGTGATCTCAAGTCTTTGAGAGGGATCCGGTCTACCGGCGCACCGCCCACCAGAACACGGCCGTCCTGTGGATCGTAGAGCCGGAGGATGAGCGCGACGAGCGTGGATTTGCCCGAACCGGTCGGTCCGACAACGGCCGCCGTTTCGCCGTCATTGATCACAAAGCTCAAATTGCGAAGGACCGGCTCCCGGTTGGTTGACGTGTCGTAGGCAAAGGTCACGTTTTCGAACACAACCGAGCGGTCGCGGGGTGAGCCGGGCTGGATCGCCGCTGACGTCGCGGCCGGCAACGCCTGGAGCTCTTCTGCGCGCGGACTCACGACCGGTGTAATGTCCTTGATCGTGGGTTCGGTCTCCATGACAACGTTGATTCGCTGCATCGATGCCAAACCTCGCTCCATTATGTTCATCACCCAACCCAACGCGATCATCGGCCAGATGAGCATGGTCATGTACCCGCTAAATGCGACAAACGTCCCCAGCGTAATGGCCCCGTCGATCACCTGCTTGCCCCCGTACCCGAGGACAAATAGCG
>CP070631.1:1250230-1257810 GCA_020356045.1 Candidatus Latescibacterota bacterium | reverse complement strand
ACGCCAAGCTCGAAGGCGTCATCACAAAAGCGCTCGAAAAGAATCCCGACGACCGCTTTCAATCGGCGGCCGACCTCGCCGTCGAGCTAAAAGCGCTTCAAACCGGCGAATCGACCGCGCAACAGCAGTCGCTTCTAAAGCGGTTCGCATTGCCGGGACTCGTCACGATCGCCGCACTGGTTCTTCTATTTGTCGTCAACCCCTTTAGGGATCGTTCCGGCGGCGGAGACGTCGATGAAAATACTCTGGCCATCATGTATTTCGAAAATATGGCACAGCAGGGTGATCCCGACCGTCTTGGGGAGATTATTGCCGACCTGCTCATCACCAATCTCTCACAATCCGAAGATTTGAAAGTGGTGTCCAGCCAGCGTCTCTACGACATCCTCAAGCTCCAGGGCAAAGAAGGCACCAAGGTTATCGACCGTACGACGGCGACCGAGATCGCCAAAAAGGCCAAAGCCAAATGGATGATGCTGGGTTCGATCCTCCAGGTTTCCCCTGCCCTCATCATAACCACACAGCTCGTCGATGTCGTATCGGGAACGATCGAGGGCTCGCAGCGTCTCACCGGTGCACCCGGGGAAACGGTTTTTGAGCTCGTCGATCGCATGACCGGTCAAACGAGAGACGAGCTCAACGTTCCCGTGCCGCTCAACATCGAACCGCCGAGACCGGTAGCCGATGTGACGACGAACTCGATCGACGCCTACCGGCACTATATAGAGGGACTCGACCACACGTACAAGATCTATTACGCGGATGCCGCAGAAAGTTTTCGCCAGGCGATCGAGCTCGATTCGACGTTTGCCATGGCCTACTACCAATACGCGGTCGCGTCGATGAATACGGATAACTTCGCGGGGGCTGTGGCCGCGCTCCGTCAGGCAGTCAGACACATCGACCGCGTCACCGACAAGGAGCGGCTTTACATCGAGTCGCTTCAAGCGGCGTTCTCGATGCGTCAGGAAGAATCTGTCGCCAAAATGATCGAGATCACCGAACGATACCCAGACGAGAAGGCCGCACACTTTTTGCTCGGCTCGGGATACTACATGCAGGGCGACAACGAAAGGGCGATCGAAGCCTACAAAAAGGTTCTCGAACTGGATCCTCTTTACAAGTCGGCGTACAACCAACTGGGCTATGCCTACGACCGTATGGGCGAATTTGACAAATCGGTCGAGGCGATCAATAAATATATCGAGATCTCACCCGGCGAGGCCAACCCCTACGATTCGCGCGGCGATCTTTATGCTTACAAAGGCGACATCGACAACGCCATCGAATCCTACAAAAAAGCAGAGGAAATCAAACCGGACTTCGTTCCTTCGATTCGAAAACTCGGCCATATGTACTTGTACAAGGGTCAATACGAAGAGGCCGCCGCGCAGTACAAGAAGCTTATCGCAAACGACGAGCCATCGATCCGATCGGCGGGACGCGAGTATCTTGCCGTCATTGATTTGTACCGGGGTCGGTTGCGAAAAGCTCTGGATACGATCAACGCGGGTATTACCGCCGACGAGATGGATGGATTCCGTGGCGATTCGTATCTCTCCAAGTTTGGTGTCCGCGCGGGAATTAATGTCGAGCTTGGCAATTGCGACGCCGCCGGTGCCGAAGCCGACGCTCTGGCTGAGCTTTTCAAGAAAACCTATCCAATGCTGGGAAAAGTGTTCGACCTCATCGGTGTCGCCTTTGCCGCAGAGTGTGGTTACGTGGACGAGGCCGACAGCATGCTGGCGGGCTTTGAGCCGGAGGTTCCTACCTACGACCGAAACACAAAGGCAACCTATCACGGAACCAAGGGGTTTGTCTTGTGGAAGGCCGGTGATCCGGAAAACGCGATCCACCATCTCGAGATCACCGATAGTCTGGTGCCAAACGGTTTTTCGAACCGTTATTACCTCGCCAACGCGTATCTCGACGCTGGACGGACGGAGGACGCCATTGAGCTTCTCACGGCCATCCTCAATCGGTACGGTCCCAGCCGTCTCGAAGATCCGATCAGAGCCGCCCGCGCGGTGTACACGCTCGGCGCGGCGTACGAGAAACTCGGCGACACCACAAGGGCCGTCGAACAGTACCAGAAATTTCTCGACATGTGGGCGGATGCCGATGAGGAACTCGTCGAAGTGCCCGAAGCCAAGAAACGTATCGAGGGGTTGGGTGCGGGCAGTTGATCACCGGCACGATGCGCCAACCACGTCGATTCCCAATTGACAGCAAAACGTTCAAACCGCCTACAACGCAGGCAAACAGAGAGCATACATGGAATCTTACGCCGGCGAGTTGGCCGCACTCTTAACTGCCCTGTTCTGGACCGTAACGGCGCTCGCATTCGAGGCGGCGGGTAAGCGTGTTGGCTCGCTGTCCCTCAATTTGATCCGACTCTGTCTGGGGTTTGCGTTCCTCACCATATATCTCGCGCTGTTCAAAGGCCGGCCGTTGCCGCTCGATGCCAACATCCACCAGTGGTTTTGGCTCTCTCTCTCCGGTGTCATTGGTCTTACGCTTGGCGATTTTTTTCTATTCAAAGCGTTTATTCTCATCGGTTCACGGGTGTCCATGCTGATCATGGCCACAGTGCCACCGTTGACGGCATTGATCGGTTGGCTGGTTATGGGCGAGACGCTTACTCCCATGAATCTCGTCGGAATGACGCTGGTCGTTGGAGGAATTACATTGGTGATCCTCCAACGTAGCGAGGACCAAAAACAGGTCGTGTTATCGCGTCCGTTGTCCGGGATACTCATCGCCTTTGGCGGTGCGATCGGTCAGGCGGTCGGATTGGTGTTGAGCAAGTATGGGATGGGTGATTACGACGCGTTCGCGGCCACACAGATCCGTATCATCGCGGGAACCGCGGGATTCATCGTCATCATCACGCTATTCGGGTTGTGGCGGCGTGTCGGATCCGCGGTAAGAGACAAGAAAGCGATGGCCAATATGTCGCTGGGCGCGATGTTTGGACCGTTTCTGGGGGTGTCGTTTTCGCTCGTCGCCGTCAAGTATACCACGGCCGGCGTGGCGGCCACCATCATGGCCATCGTTCCCGTATTGATCATTCCACCGGCAGTGGTTTTTTTTAAAGAAAAGGTGACACTGCGCGAGGTCATCGGTGCGATCGTGGCCGTCGCCGGTGTCGCCGTGTTGTTTCTGTTGAAATGAAAGTCGAGCGCCGGTGTTACTCAATCGGGTCCGGCTTGGATGGTTGGACGTTTTCTGGCACGGCAAAATGGATGCCCAGCCGTCCGTTGATGCCCACCACAGCATCGCGGCATATGCCCAATGCGATCAGCAACGTCGCAATTCCGAGCGGAGACCGCGTGTTCCTGGTCTCCTCACTACAAAAGCGAAATAACAGCCACTTGACCCCTGTGCTTGTATCTTTGCACCGAACAATCAGAATCCCACGATCAATTCGATACTGGCCATTATCCCGCCGTGCACCGTCTTATCATCTGTGGGTGTAATCCCGGGATCGCCCAGGGTCGACGGCGCCGCCGCTTCGGGTTCCGTTTGGGACTCAGCATCCTTTCCAAACGGGACCGTTATCCGCCCGGTCACGCGCAACCCCCAGCTAAACGACGGTCTAAAGAGAACGCTGGGGTCCAGTTGGATGGCGTACCGTTGGTTGATGTCCACATCCTTTTCGGTCTTTTCGTATTCGAAAAAGAACGGATAGATCACATCAACCCGTTCGAGCAGGTCGAGCGCGCCCGCGTCATCCCAAAATTCAAAACGGCCGCTTAGATCGATCTCAAACACGCCGGTCTCGACCAGCGTACCCAACCCGATGAAATATGCATCGAGCTTGGCATCCATATCTCCGAGCCGATATCGTTTGGCCAGAAACACATCCCAGATCACAAACGGCCAGATATCAAAAAACGAATCGCCAGCATGCTGGATCTGTGTCCGCTGCCATCCGCCAAAAACGGTCAGCCACCGGACCGGCACGACGTCCAGCCGAACCATGGTGTTTTGCGTCTGCAAATCGTCGAGCCGCAAATACCTCGTTCCGTTGAAGAACATGTTCAGGTTGATATCGCCCAGATGGTGAAAAGCGGTCATCCGCAACCCTGGGAATGGACCGCCCTGCCGCTCGAGCCGTGGGTTTATCTGCCAGCGGTGGTGCCGTTCGAGCCTGTAGTCCAAACGGAAGCCTGCACCATGACGATCGACCCGTGGCCGGTTCTCAAACCCTTTTTGCGCGTCGCCTTCACCATGGCTACGCTCGGCGATTCCCCACAAACGCGCGCGAATCGACCGGATCGGCTCACTTTCAAAATGTGCGTAGAAACGATCGGTCCGGAACGGGAAATAGAACGGGAACCGGTACCCGTTGACGGCTTGGTGGATTTTGATCGAGCTGGAGCGTGTCTCGGCGCGAAGACGAATTTCCGCTAAGCGTCCCCAACCGACTAGGGCCTCGATTTCCCCGGAGAACTCATCTCGCCACCCTGCGGCGGCCACTAGCTGGCAGGTCTTGATCCCCGCGATGTAGTCGCCCTGGAGTCGCGATGAGCCAACGAGCAGTCGTCCGCCCTGGATCTCACCCGTGCCGTCCATTTGATCCGAGTCGGTGTGAACATTCTCCTGCCTGAGATTGAGCGAGCTTCGGTTGAGTTCGAACCCGATCAATCCACGTCCCCGCTGCCAGACCGCCTTCATTCTTTGAAGGTTCTGGTGGTAGTCGTGGAGTTTGTCGGGTGCGCGTTCGTGGTAGATGTCCCAGTAACCGGCCTGAAGACTGAGGTAAGAGTTCGGATAGACCAACGCATCTTCGATTGTTGAGGGTGTTGGAACACCAAAGAAAAGCTGTGTAAATGGGATCTCGACGGCGTCCGCGTGGATCGACCAGAGACACACAACAGCGAAAATCCCCGCGGCCAATATCAAGACGGGGACACCGTGGCCGCATGAATCGGCAATCGTTTGCTCGTTCAAACGCCTATCAGAGACCCTCAGCTTTAGGGCAAATCGGGCAAATATGTCGTGCGCCTGTTTCATGCGATCATTTTCCCCTGAGACGCCAATGCGTGAATGATGGGCACCGGTGTCCGACTGGCCGTGACCAATCGACCCCCTGGCTACAGTCTATCTTTCAATTCAAGCCACTTCGCACGGTCCCAGCCGGGGAGGAAACCGTTAAACGTGTAGTCAGGCAGATGAAGAAACTCATTCGGCTGGAGCGGCTGACCGGTTGGAGTGGCCAACTGGATATAATCCTCGACGGGGAGCTCGTACTCGCGCTCATTGTAATAAATGATATAAACGATATCATTGTAGGTCTTCTCCACACACCGCTCACCGTTCCAGTGAAAACCGGTAATCGGGCTCCCATCATGGGGCTCTCCCCACGTACTACTGTATGAGGTCATAGTCACCCACGGTCCCTGTTGCGGAAGTGTCCACATATGATACGGTAGCTTTGCTTTGAGATCCCTGGCCGGATTGTCGAACAATGCGCTGAAGTCCATCTGCCAAGTGAAATCCTGTTCTCCCGAACCGATCGCCTCGGTAAACGTATATGGCCCGCTCAATAAGTCCCGGAAAAAGTCGATCATGTCTTCGACTTTTGTAAAGTCTCGGGCAAAATTGACATCATTGAGATTGTTGGTGATATCCGAATCGAAATCGGTGAGATCCGCTAGCTTGATGAGGCTTTCCTCGCTCTGATTCTGACGGTGGTTCCGAATAAAATCAGCAGACGCTTCAAGCTTGTCGATCATCATCATCAAATATTGATGAACCCCGCCGAAAACATCGTCCTTGAGCACCATGAATCCCGGGCGGCTGGTCAGATTGTAGTAGGCGATGGCGAGAAGAAGCGAGTCTTCCACCGCCACGTGGTAGTTGTAAATGCGGAAGGCTCGAAGCGTATCGCCGGCGGCGCCCGAACTCACCTCCCGAGCGGGACAGCGAGTATACGAATATCTATAGTAATACGGATCGTACGGCTCGCCATATTCATAAACATGCTCGTGAATCGCGAGAAAATCGTCGACCCATCCGTAGGTTCCATCCGGTCCATAGAAATCCATATCGTATGCGATCACCAACCCAAACGCGGCGGCCAGGGCACGGACCGACGCATCAAAGAGATAGATCTCACCCTTGTCGATCTTGATCCACTCGGACACACCTTCGTCCGAGATCTGTATGCGAACGACTGGATTGGTATGTCTTTCCACAACGGTAAGGTGATTCAGCGAGCGGCGCAGTGCCGGGAGGACTTTCGTCTTGATTAGATTCTGAATACTGCCGATGGTGGCAGTCGTCGGAAATGTCGTGCCCCGCATGATGGTCATAGAAAGCGGTAGTTCCACCACCAGCGAGAATTGCTTCCCAAAAAGCGTGCGATGACGGTTCCCGGGGGATACTGGCTCCGCAGATGGTCCGTTGAGATACTCGTCAAGATCATCGAACAGACCCCAAATGTCTTCGTCATAGTTCAACTCGAGGATCTCGAGGATGGCCAATCCGAGATTCGCGATCGCATTGTCGGCATCAACAGTCAGCGCGTCGTTGAATCCATTTCTCACATTCGCGAATGAGACGTTCCGGAGCTGTTCCGGCGTCATACCACTCAACGAGGCCACAACATCCTGAAGATCGTCAAACGCTTCCGTAGCGCGCTGATCGCCCGCGGTGACGTCGTTCGGTGGTTCCGTCCTCACCGGGTCGTCATCCGAGCAACTCGCAGCCGCGAGCGTTATGATCAGAACTGCCAAAGTCAAAAGAAAGTTTTTCATGAGATCCCCCAATGCTATAGATAAATAGGACAGGGCGTTCACCTCCGCGATCCCCAAGACCTGGGATGCACGCTAGACAGCAGCTTCGCACCTACGAGTGAGCATAATCGCGCGCCGTGTGCTTATGGACAGAGATGGGTGTGGTTGGTGCCTGCAGACAAAGTTCCCGACTAAACTGCACCAAAACAGTTTATCACAATGTGGGCCTCAGTGGGGTACCTAATCTGCTGATTCTAGCGGAATTTGCCGCGCACGAACCGGCCGTAACCCGTCTATCACGGATCCAGCGGGGTCTTCTTCCCACCGCAAACGCTAGGGTGCGGTGTGTTGGCTTATCAGGGCGTCGATTTGGTCGACGAGTTCTTTTGCGCCAAGCCGTGCGGCCAGCGACCGCATCTTGTCCGCAAACTCGCGGGCGGCGTCGCCGTTTCCCTCTCTGATTAGCGTTTCGATCCGCACCAGTACAATCCGAGTGAGATTCTGGAGGGCCGGCGTGTAGTCCGGGTTGATTTGAAGCGCCTTCTCATATTCCTGGATTCCCTTTTCGTATTCACCCAAATGAATGTAGGTAAACCCCAAGTTCGTGCGGATGACTGCGTCGTTTGGGTTCTGCGCCAGCGCCTCCGCATACACGCGCAGCGCGTCATCGTACCGGCCCACCTGTGCATACACCACACCCAAGTATCCTCTTATCGAGGGGTGGTTTGGCTGCAGCTCCAGTGCAGTTTCAAAATGAGTGATCGCCTCCTGCGGCCGGTTGTTGGCGCCTAGCACACATCCCAAACTGTGATGACCCAGCCAGGAGTCCGGGTACTT
>CP070631.1:1245725-1250130 GCA_020356045.1 Candidatus Latescibacterota bacterium | reverse complement strand
TAAGCCGATCGAGTTTATGGGCAACCTGACACGCTACATGACGGCCGATACCCCATTGGTCATTATCGAACGAAATACGCACCGGGAACGTGCGCATCCTCCATCGTTCATGACCAATCGGGAGATCTTGGAGACCATGCAGACGACAGGCTACGATCTCGAGCGAACCGAAACGTTTCTCCCAAAGGACACCATCTACATCTTTAAGCTCAAAAAGCAGGGGAGTGGCTGAATCGCCCCGGATCCGTAACGATGTCGAAGGCGGTTACAGGTAATCGTACAGGCGAACTCGAAAAAAAATCTTTCCCATCGAAGTAACCAACGCAATGCCCTCGCCTACAAGCCAAATGGGGAGGAGCCACCTGTATTGCACAACACGCAAACGGGGGTAGGATCTGTGAACGCCTTTGATCGCCACCGCGGTAGTGACGCCAACAAAACCGAAAAATCCGATCGAGGCCAGGATGACATGCGTCACGAACAACTTGCTCTGCCAAGGGACAAAATCGGAGTAGGGGAGCTTTGTGGTCGGTGTGACACCAGATGAGGCGAGAGCGGCGGTCAAGCCATCGACCATAATGGCGGCGACCAGAAAGCGGAGAAACGGCCGCCTGTCAAGGTAGAAACGCCGGCTGCCGATGATATAGAGTGAGAGCGCGGCCACGGCGAGCACGAGGTTGATCAGTTTGGCCAAATCGAATGTCATTCTACTCCGACGACACGCACCGTTGATATTAATCGGTGGCGTGGTACAGGTTCTTCACCATCCCCCAGGTACTGGGTTCAGTCAAAACACTCGACGAAATCTCGAAGTGGATTCCGGTCGCATTGCCCCACGTCCCGAGTTGTGGGCCCGGCTCGCAAAACAGGTTTAGGATGACAGGGAAGTCGGCCGGATGGTGCGGTTCGTTGTCGGTGTTGTCGACTTCGTTACGGGACAAAGAGTACAGCGTGATTTGAGCGATGTACTCGGCGGTAATCAGGCTTCCGCTAGCGGTTGCGTCGTACGATATGACCAGGGATGCCGGATCATTGCCGACAAGTGTAACGATCTCTATGTAACTGTGCAGCTCGAACGCGTACGAGGGATCGCCTCCCCCCCAGGGCCCTGCGCGGTCGAGCGTCAACGTGCCGCCGCTGTAGTACTGCCTGGCGATCCGCACATGATTGCCGTCGGCGTCGGTCGAATCCAGGAGCACCGTCGAGGTCATGACATGCGGACAGCGGATCGACCACTCGCTGCCCAGCGTATTCTCCTTCCATGACTGTATGTGGAGCGCGTTTCCACCCTGTCCATAGCCAAACGACTGTGGCCAGGATTTGCTGTAACGCCCCGGCGACACGTCGCCACCCAGGTCGGTGGACATGTACGCTCCGGACAACGGTGCCTGCGCGGATGCGACCGCTGCCGTGACGGCGATGACCAGCACGATCATCGTCCATTTCATGTTCCGACCTCCCTGGCTGTGACCTAGCCCAGCCCATCAAACTGGCGATAGTCCAATTATACCATGACCGTGGACACGTTAAAATAGTTGCCCACGAATAAGAGCAGGGAAGAGCCGCGTTGGATCGCAGTGTTGAATTGAGAGTTTTGCCTGCCGGCCGGACCCGTTGAAGTCCGGAGGGATCGTAAAAACGTACGGCGCGCTCCGCGTTGGTCGGACTGACCTGATGGCTGTTTCCGTCGAATCACCGACGGGTCGATTGGAGTGGATATGTTCCGTAATCGTTCTAATCCGTATAATGGTAAGAGATTTTCAATTGATCATAGCTCAGCGAGATAATTTCAACTCGATAAGACGTTGTCCCTCCCCAATAACCGACAGTAACTTCTAACAGACTATCTGTCAGTGTCTTCCATTCTCCTTGGTAATTTGCATAGGTAATGGGTGGAGTTCCGCACCATCCAGAGTTTTTTCGCTCAGTCAATTTGCCGTCTCGACGAATGACAAGACCATATCGATCATCATCGAGTTCCTCTGATCTACCGAGAACGGAGATGTTTTCCTCGTATCCCGCAAATACCCATGTCCCGTAAAGGTCACTATACGTTTGGCTGTCCGCGTCTGAATCAGTTGGTTGACTGCATGAGGCTGCGAATAATGCAAAGATGATAGCAGTCAAGATGAAAGGACAATTCCTCATTTGAATCTCCCCGCATAACTGCTAATTGCCTGGTATTCATATAATACCACACATTTTCCCGGGTGTCGATATAAGCCGCAAGAGACACGCGGTGTGATCCCCTCAATCCCCCTCAAGTCATCATCAAGGTGGTGACGACTTTCGGCTGGGTCGTAATGTGTGGTTTCGTCATTCCGATCGAAGCGTTCAAAGTGTGTACACTGGGCTCTCGGACTCGAAGGTTTTACGTTAACGGCCATTCCCGCGGGTGTCCCGAGAGTTTGCCAAAACGTTCGGTTTGACTCACCAGATGGATGAACTGCGAACCCTTCTTGAATAGGACCAAGTTGAAACTCGACTCACTGTACCGGGAGCGGTATGTTTACACCAGATCTTAGTTGCCACGAGAGGAAAACCGGCAGATCAGCAAAGTGGACGCGTGTCGGATCCAAGCTCGCGGATACCTGATGCGCGGAAAAACCAAAAACGGTGAATACACGAGTTATTAAGCGAGCCAAAACCGTCAGTAGTGATCGATTTGATCTGCCTGCGCAAAAAGGAGGGAAGCATGGAACAACTCGAATTACTGGGTGAGTTTTTGGGTGGTGTAGGAATTCTGTTTTTGGGGTGTGCAGCGATGTGGTTTGTGAGTGTCTACCAGGACAAGAAAAAGTAGAAGATCTTGCTGCGAATGTTTTGACGTGACAACAGCGAATTTCGGGTAAAATGCCGATCTTAACGGTTTTTAACCCGACAATTGCTGGGCAGGGCATTTCGTCTTATCACAGATTGTCCAATATACCAGGAATGGGAGGCGGGCGCGTAGTACAGTTATGCTCTTTGGCCTCGTTCTTTCATCCCCTGATGAATCGCGGCAACACCAAGCACCTGACTGGTCTCGAAATTCACAGACAGTCCCCACCTCGATTGCCATCGACCATCAACGCACGCGCATGCGTTGTTGCACAGCCTTCTCTCTGACGGCGAGGAAGAACCGAACCGTGTGCCCACTCTCTCCATAGGCGACGTCGGCGCGAAACATAAGGATTGCCGGCATAAGAAATCTTAAGCCAGCGCCTCCACCCGCGATCCAGCTCTGACTAAACTCATCGCTTTCGGACCACGCCGTCCCCGCGTCCCCAAACACCCCCAGTTGAAGCCCCATGGCAAACTTCAGAAACCAGACCTTAAACTTCTGGTAGTCCACGAGAAGACGCCAGTATTCGGCCGTGTTGATCCACTGATTCTTACCATCGCGTGAGCCCAGGCTCCATCCTCTCACCGAGTTGGCACCACCGAGGTTGTACTGCATATAAATCGGAAAATTGACGCCCACCTCGCCCGTGCTAAGAGTTGCCAGCGACGTCAAAGCCAGTGCGTTACGCGGGCCCGCGAGCTCGAGGTATTTGCGCACGTCAAGGTCCATCTGCCAATAATCGGTATCCGTACCTCCCAGTCCGTACTTCTTCAAGTCTATGCCAGCCCAAAAACCTTGGGTCGGATAAATCGGCAGATTGCGGCGGTCGTAATGAAAGAACAGCCCCAAACCGGGGATATGGTCACGGCCGTCCTCGGACAACGTCCGGTTTGGCTGATCGCTCTTCAACGTGAGGTACCAGACCTTTGGGCCCACGTGGAAATTATCAGTGACATTCCGGTTGATCTCAAAAGCAAGGTCGTCACTATTTTCGTCGAACTCGTAAATCTCGTTTTCACGTTCCGCATGCTCGTAATCCAGCTTGTACCCGGCAAACCAGCTTTTACCCGGTACCCATGGGTCCTGAAACCGAACGCCAAAGTTCGTGGTTCCGCCAACGGTGAAATACGCGCTTCCTTTCGAGCCCCAGCCCATAACGCTGTTCGATGTGAGACGGGCACCGATGCTCAATCCATTTTCGTCCGTTATTCTAATCACCGGCGCCGGTGTTAATTTGTTCACTTCGTCCAATTCCACGACCAGGATGACACCGTCAGTCTCCTTTATCGTCGAAAAACGCACAGTCGTGAACGTGCCAAACTGTGTGAGCCACTTGTAATCGAGGGTGGCCGATTCTTCGGTGTAGATCTCGCCCGGTTTTGATTTCATCGCCATGTAGACGATTTCGTCCTTGACGATTTCATTGCCCTCGAGCCGGATCTCCTTGATCACTTCTCCGAACGTGATGTCTTCGGCGAAGGGACCAGGGATTGGCGACTTCTCAATAAACCCGCCGGTCAAAAGCAGGCTCATCGGGAGAAGCAAAACCAAAAACAGCGTTTCGAACGGGCTATGTTTTCT
>CP070631.1:1244461-1245625 GCA_020356045.1 Candidatus Latescibacterota bacterium | reverse complement strand
TCGCCCAAAACCCGTCACATTTCCAGATCGCGATCGGGATGTTCGACGGGTGTCCCTACTGGTGTGGGATTCACGGCAGCGGCGATTGTCACAGCCACGGACCGCTTATCGATCAAGTGCGACTCGTGCGTGTCGAAGTCCATGGACCACAGTTCGAAGTGGATCATGCGTTTTTGTTCCAGGACAACTTCCCGCAGGATGGTTCTATAACAGGCCCCGCGCGTGCCGACATGGCCTGGGACACACAGTCATCGACGGCGGACTGGAGGATAATTCCGGGCGACTCGGTGGTTATCCGAGTGACCGAACCGGATGGTCTTGGCGAGGACGGATCGTTTGGCGGTGCGGCGGTGTATTGCTTTGTGACGGTCATGGATCGTTGGGGGACCCCGGTACCCGGCAGGACCGGCAATGCGATTCAATCACCTGATGTGCGTCCTGCGGGCATCCCGCTCCCCGGATCGATCCGTTACCCGTGGGTGGGGGATATCGCCTGCGATGATCTCACATGGTGCCAGTTCCGGATGGACACGGTATTCACCTATTCGGGCGCTCTGGTACCCGATCGATACTGTTTCGATCTGATGGACATTGCCGATGGTCAACACGAGAACGAGGATCAGGTGTCCAACACCGGTGTGTTCGCGCCAGGTGATATTGTCTGGTATTTCTTTGGCGCTCAGAACTCTGTCGGCGAGTGGGTGTACTGGCACCGAACGGTTAGCGGCCAGGGCAAGAGCCGTATGACCACAAACATCGCCGAGGCGTGTGCAAGCCCGTGTGAGTTCTCGATCCTCCCCGACGCAGGGCGGGCCACCGAAAACGATATTCTGTATGTAGATCACGCTGATGATCGAGGCGGCCCCGTCCAGTTGTACTTCGACTGGGCGTTTGCCCAACACGGGGTGATCGTGGACCGCTACGACGTGCTCGACCCGTCTTCGGACTCGAGCAACAGCCTCGAATCTCGTGTCACCAACGTGGCCGCACAAATCATAGGACCGTATCAAAAGATCATCTGGTCCACCGGTGATTTGTCGGCGGGTCTTATCGGCGGTGGGAATCAATGGATAGAGAAATCGGATGATTTTGCGCTGCTTTACGAATTTCTCGACAATGACTCGCTCCACCCCGGTGTGTATTTGACCGGCGATGATATCGCGG
>CP070631.1:1237226-1244361 GCA_020356045.1 Candidatus Latescibacterota bacterium | reverse complement strand
TGGGCGATCATTTCTACGGGATATACAAAGACATCGGTGCCAGCCAGCCGGGATACATCGGGTTTTACATCCGCTCGGCGTCAACGACTGAAAGCGACGCGTACGCCGTGTTCCGGGACAGCAATGGATGGGAAGCGATTTGGTTTTTCGCGAGAGGCAACGGTTTTCTCTATATCAATGAGAATGTGGGTGGAAACGAATCGGTTCCTTACGAAGCCAATCGGTGGTACCACATCGAGTTCAAAGACATCGACTTCGAAGCCAAGTCGTTTGATTACTACGTCGACGAGGAACTGATCCAGGCCGACGTACCGTTTCGCAATCAACCGTATGTTGAAGATCTTTACAGATTGGATGTGTACAACTGGGATTATGGTGCGGAAGCCTGGTGGGACGAGATATGGATTTCCACCGAGGAGCCAGCGGGATGGCTCTCGGCGGACCCCCGGTTTGGCACGGTTCCTCCGGGAACGACGATGGATATAGAGGTCCAGTTCAATGCGGCGGGTCTCTATGGCGGTGGTTATGATGCGCACCTCGTCGTTACCAGCAACGACCCCGTGACCCCGGAGGTCACGGTGCCGGCACATCTCCAGGTCGAGGGGGCTCCCCATATTGCCGTGTCGCCCGATACCCTAGCCTATGGTGCCGTTTTCATCGGTGCCACCCCGACAAAAACAGTTGTGGTCACCAACGAAGGCACCGAGGTGCTCGTGGTGAGCGATGTGTCGTCCGATCTGGGTGACTACGTTCCGGATTTGACGAGTTTTAGTCTGGCGCCCAATGCCACCCAACACGTGGTGGTGACGTTCTCTCCAACCGCGGTGGGTAATCGCGCTGGAATGCTCACCATCACAAGCGATGATCCGGATGAACCGGTGCGGCATGTTGTTCTCAGCGGCGAAGGTCTCGAGCCTCCAATTATCTCGGTCGCTCCGGACTCATTGAGCGAAGATCTGCTCACAGGTGGTATGTCTACGCAGACGTTGACCATTGACAATACCGGTGGAAGTGATTTGGAGTTTGGCATCACCATCCGCGACCTGACGGCAGGCGCCGTGTTGGTGAGAACGGTGGCTCGAAAAGGATCACCCGACGGCGTTCGAGGTGTTTCACCATTTTCCGATGTAACCGCAGTTCCGGAGGGCCCAGATTTACGGGGTCCACAGGAAACGGCAGGCGAAAGAATCGGGTTTACAGACGATGTGCCACCGCCCCCGCCGGGTGTGATCTTTGAAGATGATTTCGAGGATGGAGACTTCGACGGCTGGGGAGTTGCCGGCTCGGGAATCAAGGAGGTGACAAGCGAGACCGCGGCCAACGGCACCGCATATAGTTACCACGAGTACAATTCATCCGGAGACCACTTCAACGGTATCTTCAAAGAGTTTGGCGCCACCCAACCCGGATACATAGGATTCTATATCCGTTCTTCGTCGGTTTCTCAACATGACGCTTATGCGGTGTTCCGGAATAGCGACGGGTACGAGACGATTTGGTTCTTCGCCGAAGGAAATGGTTTTCTCTATTGTAACGAAGATGTGGGGGGAGACAACTCGGTACCCTATGTTGCGAATCAGTGGTACCACATCGAGTTCAAAGATATCGACTTCACCGCAAAAAACTTTGACTACTATGTCGATGAAGTTCTCATTCAGGCGGATATATCGTTCCGCAACTGGCCTGGGGTGGAAGACCTCTACCGAGTGGATCTCTACAGCTGGAGCAGTGGTGCCGAGGCCTGGTGGGATGAGGTGTGGATATCGACGGACGAGCCAGCTAGATGGTTGGCGTTAGACCCCCGTTTTGGTACCGTTCCACCCGGCACGTCGATGGATCTCGAGGTCACGTTTGATGCTGCTGGTCTTTATGGCGGGGAGTATGACGCAAACATCGCGATTACTAGCAACGACCCGTTGACACCCCGCCTCGATGTGCCGGCACACCTGCACGTCACCGGTGCCCCGGACATCGCGATATCCGACACGCTCTTTGCATACGGAGCGCTTTTCATCGGTGCATCGGCGATGGATACGCTTGTCGTGTCGAACGTGGGAACCGATCTGCTAACGGTAACCGATTTGTCAGCTGATCTGGCGGATTACACGACCGATTTGACAAACTTCACGCTAGCACCGGGTACGAATCAAGAAGTCGTCGTCACGTTCTCGCCCGACACCAGCGGTGTGCGTGCCGGGACTCTGTCGATCTCCAGCGACGATCCAGATGATCCACTGTTGCAGGTGGCGCTTCTTGGTGAGGGTCTCGAGCCGCCCGTTATATCGGTCGCACCGGAGTCCTTGAACGTCGATTTGATGACAGGGGATGTGTCGACGCGCCAGTTGACGATCGACAACGCCGGGGGGGGAGCGGACTTGATCTGGAGCATCGCCGCTCATCATACGGATGACACGACTGCTGTTCTCGTGTCAAACCCTGCTTTTTCCTCGACGCCGATCAAAGACACGCACAAAGATTCACCGAGCGCGCCGTTGGGACGCCCCGATCCAGAACATATTTTCAAATCCGTAGCGCCACCTTCAATCGCTCTCCAGACGTCGATTGCGGCGGGTGAGTACCCAGCGCAGGACCCGACCAGCCTCGAGACGATTCTCGATAACCTAAACACGAACTATGCGAGCGTTACGGGGGTGATCCCAAATAGATACGATTTCTCGGGTGGCGAATCGGGGTACTACATCACCGACGGCGGGGGCGATATGTATGACGGTGGCAACTACCTGTCTACCAACTTCGGCAATATCATCTACTCGGACAATGTCATCGTCAACAGCGCGTATTTTGGTGCCGGTGGGCGGTACTTTACACGCAAGTATCCAGGGTTGTTCGTGCTGGCGGCTGATATGAACGGGGTCCAGTATTTCGAAATCTCTGGAAATCTTGGGGCCGACGGATCGGGTAGCGCCGATGGCGCAATCCTTCAGGCCCGTGTGTCTGGGATCGATTTTTACGGGTTTGTCAAACGGGTTTATAACGCATATGACCCCTCGGTAAACCATTTGATAATTGTCGAGCAGAACCCACAATCCAACCACGAGTTTGCCACCAACACGAACGATGATTATCATCGTGTGTTTGGCCTCACGGGGGTCACCCGGATCTACGATCTCCTTTATGCGGGTTCCGGTGGATTCTACATCGACAACAACGCCACCCTCACCATCATGGAGACGTTTTTGGAGGCGTTAGGCTTGGCTCCGGAGTGGATCCGAATGGTCCCCATGTCAGGGACAATCCCTGCCGGCGGAGATGCAACCGTGGATGTCACATTTGATGCAACGGGGCTTTTTGGCGGCGAATACCATGCGAACCTGTCGGTTACCAGCAACGATCCGGTGACGCCAGAGGTTGTCGTGCCGTCACATCTAAGTGTGACGGGTGCTGCGAACATCGAAGTGAGCCACACAGAGGTCGATTTTGGATCCTTGTTTGTCGGAAACTCGGTCACACGGCAGATCTCAGTCCATAACGTTGGAACCGATGATCTAGTGGTCGGTGACATCACATCGTCGAACCCTGACTTCTCTGCGGACCCGGTGTCCTTTACCGTTCCCTACGGGGGGCACCGGACCGTGTTTCTGACGTTTGCACCGACTGTCGTTGGGGCGGTGGCGGACACCCTGACCATATTGAGCAACGACCCGGATGAGCCGGAGGTTGCGATAGCGGTCGTGGGTGAAGGCATCGAGCCACCACAGGCCGTCGTCTCACCAGACTCACTTGCCGAAGCGCTTTACTCCGGGGAAACATCAATGCATCCACTCTCGCTAGCCAACACGGGAGGGAGCGCTTTGATGTTCTCGATATCGACATCAACGGCAGCCGAGGCGGATTCCGCTTCGTCCAACCCGTTGGTCACGTGGTTGTCGATCAATCCAGTCATCGGTGCAGTCGAGCCCGATAGCGTTGCGGTGATCGACGTGATGTTTGATGCAACCGGTCTGCCTGGCGGTTTGTACGAGACGAACATTGTCATCTCGACAAACGATCCCGGCGAACCCCAAGTGGTCATCCCCGTGGATCTCGATGTCACGGGAGCACCGGCGATAGTGGTGTCGGACACGTTGCTCAATTTTGGCCAGGTCTATATCGGTTATGACGACACCCGCTCGTTGGTTGTAGAAAACCCTGGAACGGATGTTTTAATGGTGAGCGATCTGGCCACCGACGACGCGGAATTCGAGGTGGCTCCGACATCGTTCGATCTGCCACCCGGTGGTGCGGAATTGGTGGTAGTCACATTCACGCCGACGGTGGCTGGACCGGCCGCGGCAACTCTGTCGATTACGAGCAACGATCCGAACAACGGCATTGTAGAGGTTGATCTCATCGCGCAGGCGGCCGAACCGCCGATCATATCCGCGTCACCAGATTCGATCGTTCTCACGTTGAGCCCGGGCGAGACGTTCCTCGATACGATTGATCTGGCCAATATCGGGGGAAGTGATTTGATGTGGGGTGTGGAAATCAGAGGAATCGTTGATTGGGGTCCCGGTTTGAGCTTGGTGACGACGAGTGCGACTCAGGGACCAGACGTTAAAAAAGATTCACAAAACGCGCCCTCGAAATCGGAGGTTCCGGGACCGTTGAGCTCGTTCCGTATTCTCTGGCACGGAGATCACGGTCCGGGTGGAATCGGCTTATGGTCGACGATTATTGGTGACCTGACCTCCCAGGGGGCAACCATCGTCGAGAGCAGCGATCCGATCACGGCAACGATGTTGGCTGATATTGATGCTCTCTGGCTGGGCGACCGCGATGTCAGTTTCACCATTGACGAGATGCTGGCCGTTGAAGCGTGGCTCGATGCCGGTGGAAACCTGCTTATCGAGGCTGACAGCCATGGTAGCTATGTCGTGTATAACGACCTGTTATCGACCTTGAACGCAGGATTGCTCATTTATGGATCGCCCGGTTACGCCGGGACGACCCCCAACATCCACCCCCACGAAATGACTCTGGGCGTCAGCACTATATTCCTGCCGGGGCCTGGCAAAACGCTGATGTTGACCGAGCCCCACGCAGCACCACTGATCGATGATCTCTTCACGAGGCGGGTGGTTGCCTATTCCATTGTGGGCAGTGGAAAGGTGGTTGTGATGTCCGATCAAGTGTTCCACGACTTGGCAATCAATCTGGCAGACAACCGGCTGTTTGCCAATCGGGTATTTGCCTGGTTTGGCATTTGGACCTGGTTGAGTGTGAGCCCCGAGTCAGGAACACTCGCCCCGGCTACGAACACAGACCTCGGAGTGACAATCGATGCTTCCTCGCTCGGCAGCGGTAGCTACCGGCAGAATATCGAAATTCGAAGCAACGACCCCGCAACGCCGGTTGTGACGATTCCGGTCGCGCTTACGGTCGATTCGTTGGGTTCAGTGACCGGGATCTACGACGACGGCGTTCCCACGCGATATGCGCTGCATTCCAACTACCCCAATCCATTCAATCCGACCACGACGATTGCCTACGAGCTGCCGCAGCGATCGGATGTTCGGCTTCTCGTGTATGACGTCAAGGGAAGGCAGATCTGCGAGCTGGTAAACGATACGCAGCCGTTCGGCCGCCATGAAGTGGCCTGGAACGGTCGTGACGAATCGGGTAACCCGGTGGCCAGTGGGGTGTATTTCTATAAATTGGTGGCTGGCGACTTTGTTCAAACAAGAAAGATGGTTCTTCTAAAGTAAGTCTGGGGACATTGGCAGTGCTGAATTGCAGTTGTGACTCAAATAAGGAGGGTGCTATGCGTAACAACATTATGGCACGGACATCACGCGTGGCCTTGTCGTTGGCGACTCTGCTCTTGACTTGTGTCTTGCTGCCCGGCGGGGCCCTTGCGCAAGAGCTGTTTGGCTGTGACAACACGGGACAGCTGTTTACCATCGATGTGGTCACGGGGGATGGGACATTTGTATGCAATGTGCCAATGCACCCGGACCCAGGCGCTACCGAAGTCGAGTACGATGCAATCACCGAACGGATGTTTGTTCAGTCCCGCGATGGGATCTTTAGGGGCCAGCTGGTGGACATTTTGACCTGCGCGGCCCTGGGGGATCAGGTCGTAACGGATGATCTTGCATTCAACGGTCTCGAATTCGTGGACGGCGATCTCTACGGAACGGGAATACCGTATTCTTGTGAGCCATCGGCCCTAATGAGGGTGGACCCCGAGACGGGGGCTGCAACCTGGATAGGCGCAACAGAAAGGGGGCCGATATCGGGTTTGGCATGGGACCCGGTGTCGGAGGTTATGTTTGGGGTCACCGGTTGTTATGCGGCGTACGGTTTTAGCGAACTGGTAACGATCGACCTGGCAACGGGACGAGCCAACAGCATAGGCGATACCGGCGTGTCGTTGGGAAGCCTCGAATTTGGGCCCGATGGCGTGCTTTACGGAGGAGGGAACAACAGAGACGGCGGCAACCTTTATCGAATCGACACGACGGATGGTAGCGTCACACTCGTCGGCCCGACGGGATTTCCAAACGTGACCGGTTTGACGTTTATGCCGCAGCGGACGATAGACGTGACGCTCGACATCCTCGAAGCCAAATGCCCGAATATTCTCGTCCCCGAAGAAGAGGGTGAGGAAGAAGAGGAAGAAGAGGTGGACGATGCGATGCTGGTTAAGCTCGACGACCGCGGTCAGATCAAGGCGGTCATACTGGGCAGTCTGGACGTCGATGTGTGGACGATCGATCCCGCTACGGTCACACTGGGAGGTGTGCTGGCAAAACGCTGGACCATCCGGGATATGTTGAGCGTGGATTGCGGTGACGGGGTGAGTGACGGAACGTTCGACGTCGACTGCCGAGGGTGTGATTGTTGGTACAGGGGGGTGGATTATTCGGATGTGTGCACGTGCACGTGCCGGTACCGCGACGGGTTCGATGACTTGCTGTTGAAGTTTGACCGCCTGGATGTTCTCGGCGGGTTGGGGGATATCGTTCCGGGAGAGGTTTATCAGCTCACCCTGGAGGGAGCACTGACCGACGGGCAGCCCATCCGTGGGGTGGATTGCCTGATGATCATGTTGGAAGACGACGATATGGACGACCGCGACCAGTCGGTCGCTGCGTCGGTGGACGCAATGCCCAACCCATTCAACCCAACT
>CP070631.1:1234078-1237126 GCA_020356045.1 Candidatus Latescibacterota bacterium | reverse complement strand
GTCGGGCGCTCTAACTGTCTTGCGCCCGAAAGTCGGGCGCTCTAACTGTCTTGCGCCCGAAGGGCGGCGGCGGGTCACCCCGTCTTTACGTCCATTGCATCTCTGAGGCCATCACCAAAGAGATTGCACGACATCACGGTCACGACGATGGCCAGCCCGGGGAACGCCGACACCCACCACGCGTCGAGCAGTACGTCGCGGCCCTCAAACACCATGCTCCCCCAGCTCGGAGTTGGCGGCTGAACACCAAGACCCAGAAACGAGAGATACGACTCGAGCAGAATGATCAACCCGATCCTCAACGTCGCCGTTACGATCACTGGACCGAGCGCGTTTGGAATCAGGTGTTTCCACACAATTCGGGTGCGGCTCACTCCGGTCGCGACCGCCGCCTGAACAAAATCCCGCTGTTTGAGCGAGAGCACCTCGGCCCTTACAAGACGCGCGACACCCATCCACCCCGTTACCGACAACACAATAATGACGAGAACAAACGAATTCGAGAACAACGCGAGAAGCGTGAGCAGAAGCAGTAATCTTGGAAAAGCGAGAAGCCCATCAACCACTCTCATCGACACGTCATCGACCCACCCACCGATGTACCCTGCAAACGCGCCGTAAATCATCCCAAACAAGGACGCCAGGAGAACCGCGGTCACCCCGACGACGAGCGACACGCGGGCACCGTAGAGCACCCGGCTAAATACGTCCCGTCCAAATCTGTCGGTTCCCATGGGGTGATCTTGCGACGGCGGCTGGTAACGCGCGCGAGCAGGATCGACCTGTTCTGACGGCGCGTACGGCGCCAGTAATGGAGCCAACAACGCCGCGCATATCAGAACGAGAAAGACGACGAACCCGATCGCGGCCATTTTGTTGATCGCAAACCGCCGCGCTCGTTCGCGAATCACCGTGACCCACGGTTGATCACCGGTCCATCCGCATGCCGTCGCGCAGAGATAAAGCGCGGCCAATCCCGCCCCAACACCCGCCAGGTCGAGTGCCCGTGATCCGTACGACAAAGCGGGCACTGCGAAAGCCGAACCGATCCGGAACAACACCACACCAAGATAAATATAGAAAGCGACCGAAAAAACCACGGCAAGCCATTGGCCCGATCCCGGCCCGAATCCCGGGATCCACCTAAGCCATCTGTTCTCGGTTCGCGCCATCATTCAAATTCTTTCAATCGGTCTCGGTCACTTGTCTCTCGCATTGCTGTCACCAGCCAGCTTGATTCTCGGGTCGGCAACCATATAAGAGAGATCGGCCAGCAAGTTACCGAGAATGACCATACACGCGGCGACAAAATTTACCGCCAACACCACTGGATAATCCCGCGCATAAATCGAGTCGACCATCAGTGCGCCCATCCCCGGCCAAGCGAAAATCTTTTCGACGACAACCGCCCCACCAAGCAAGAAGGGAACGCTCAAACCGATAACGGTCAATATCTGCGGCAGAGCATTCTTGAGCGCATGCCGCCACATAATCGCCCCCTCTGCCAGTCCCTTCGCCCGTGCGGCCTGTATGAATTCTTCCCCGATCACGTCGAGGAGGCTTCCGCGCGTATACCGGGCCAGCGCCGCCGCACTGCCAAAACTGAGAACGGACACGGGGAGCACCATATGAACGATACGGTCCCAGACAACATCGAGCCCGCCGCTCGAATCGAGGGGAATCGAAAACATGTTTGCCGACGGCAGCCAACCGAGCTTCAACGAGAAAAACGCGATAAGGATAAAGGCCAGGTAGAACGATGGAATCGAATAAAAAAGAAGAAAAACAATCGACAGCGTCTTGTCCAAACTGCTGTAACGTTTCCACGCGGAAAAAAAACCAAGCAACAACCCAATCAGCACTTGAAGCAGCAGTGCTGCCACCGTGAGCATTAGTGTCCGGGGAATGGTCTCCCTCAGTATATCGGCAACGGGCCGATGCTCGCTGATGCTAACCCCGAAATCACCCCTGACAAAGCTCTGCATCGTCTTGACATATTGGATCGGGAGCGGCTGGTCCAGACCCAGCTGAGTCCGGACCGACGTCATCATTCGGGGGTCGATCTCCGGACTGTAGTAGCGATTTACGGGATCTCCCGGAGCCAGGCGGATGATAAAAAACGTGGCAGTGAGGGTTACAAAAACAAGAATTACGGCATGCCCAATACGACGCAAAAGGTATCGAATCATGCGAGCCTTGCTTGTTGATTCCCAAAGAAGACCGTCGGCCTCACTCCCCCGATGTGTCGACGGGCACCGTCAAGACGGGATGCCTGTTTGCGGTGACTTCGTCCAGCCGCCGTACAGGTGTGTCGTGGGGAGCCGTTTTCAATAGGTCGGGATCTTCCGCCGCTTCCTTTGCTATCTGTCTCATCGCATCCACGAACCGGTCAAGCGTTTCCTTGCTCTCGGTCTCCGTGGGTTCGATCATCAGAGCTTCCGGTACGATCAACGGGAAGTAGATCGTGGGTGCGTGGAACCCAAAATCCATCAGCCTCTTTGCGATATCGAGCGTCCGCACCCCGTATTTCTTGAAGGGTTCACCTGAGGCTACGAACTCGTGCATACACCGCTTACCGTGGGGAATCGGGTAGAGTCCGTCGAGCGCGTTGGCCAGATAGTTCGCGTTGAGATTCGCCGCCGCGCTGATTCGTCTGAGACCCTCGGCACCGTGACGGACGATGTACGACAACGCCCGCAAATAGATTGCGAAGTTCCCATAGAACGAGTGAATCGCGCCGACGCTTTTGAGATCGTTTTCCTCGAACTCGAATTTACCGCCGGTATGCCGGATCCGTGGTCCGGGAAGAAACGGCCGCAACGATTCTTTCACACCCACCGGCCCGGCGCCCGGTCCGCCACCACCATGGGGAGTGGAAAACGTTTTGTGAAGATTGATGTGCATGATGTCGAATCCCATATCACCCGGACGTGCCCGGCCAAGGATGGCATTGAGGTTTGCTCCATCGAGATAACAGAGCGCGCCCTTTTCGTGCACCAGCTCTACAATGTCACCGATTTGGCTCTCGAAGATTCCCAACGTATTGGG
>CP070631.1:1230161-1233978 GCA_020356045.1 Candidatus Latescibacterota bacterium | reverse complement strand
TTGCTCTCGTGGTGCCGTTCACGAACCACCGACAAAAAGATCACGACCAGCCCGACCAGAATCGCCGCGATGCTCAGACCTTTGAAGGTAAGAAAATCGGGTGAGGTCACCGCTTTGTAAATCGCAAAGAGAAGTACAGCAACGATCCCCACGATCATCAAGATAAAACCCGTTCCGCGCTCCATCCGGTGCAAAAGGCTGTCCCAATACCTCGCCCAGAATTCCTCGTCAGGAGCTTTCAATTTGAGATCATCGGTTAGCGCGACGATTTGACCGATCTCTTTGAGTTCGCGGGCGCAGTCTTTGCAGTCTTTGACATGCCGTTCGTACACCACCTGCTCCTCGGCGGAAAGCTCTCCGTCGAGAAGCCTCATGCCTTCTGTTTGAAATCGCTCGCATACCACGGCTAAACCACCTCCCCCGGTGCGGCCTGGGCATCCGGAATCATGTCTGCGTTTTCCGTGACCCCATGCTGCTCCAGTTCGATCAGGATCCGCCGCAACATCTTTCGGGCATAATAGAGTCTCGACATAACGGTTCCCATCGGTATATTGAGCACCTTCGCAATTGAGTCGTACGAATACCCTTTGAAATTCTTGAGCACGATAATTTCTTTGTGTTCGAATGAGAGTTTTTCGATCGCAGCATAAAGCAACCGTTTTCGCTCGTCCTGCTCGAGACCCTCGAGCGGTGACGGCGTTCCCGACGCGAATCGTTCGCGGTCCGGACTGTTGTCGTAATACAATGGCTCCGTTTTTCTCGACTCGCGTTGAACAAAGTTCAAACACCGGTTTCGGAGGATTCTATAGAACCACGGATAAAACGGCCGCTCCGGGTCAAACTGGTCCCTGGCCTGATAGGCCTTGATAAAGGCGTCCTGCGACAGGTCCCTCGCATCGTCCGGGTTTCCGGCAAACCCCAGGGCTATCAAATACGCATCCGTCATATACCGCCTGACGAGGGCTCCAAACGCCTTTTTGTCGCCTTGTTTCCAGCGTTTTATCAGCTCTCGTTCGTCTTCGTGCAAATCTACCTCCCGCGCTGCCCCCGGTTCCGGGGTCCTCGGCATCACCGCGTGATCAGCCGTCGTGTCGGTTTATACCCGCAACCGTTCGTTCTATTCAATTCTAATCCGTTTTTTGTTTTTTCTGGTGGCTCCGGCGTACCCACACTATAATAGCTTTCTCATCCTCGAGCAATTGATTCGATTTCACCGGGTTATCTTACCACTTCGGAAACGGAGAGTAAATGCGCGGAATGCCCCGGATCGCCCTCTTTCTGTTCTCGATGGTGGTCTTTCTTTGTGTCTCGGCTCTTTTCTGGAGCTGGATCCCCGATGATGCGTATATCAGCTTCCAATACGCCCGCAGTCTTGCCGAGGGTGACGGGCTGGTGTTCAACCCGGGCGAGCGGGTCGAAGGATTCTCAAATCTGCTGTGGACGCTGCTGTTGGGTCTCGTTGCCCGGATGGGCGGATCAATCGAGCTGGCGGCACGCGTGTTGTCGCTCGCCGGAGGTCTGATGTCGCTCTGGCTGATCCTGCTCTTGCTCGGGAGCAGGACGGCATCCAGCGCAGGACGCAGCACCGGTCCGGGGCCCTGGATCCTTCCCGCGGCGATGGCAGCCGCAGCCTCGTTTTTCCCGCTGGCGTTTTATTCGACATCCGGGCTGGAAACCACATTCTATCTGTGCTGTCTGCTGCTCGGCGCCGTATGTCACCTGACGGCGGTAAGGCGCCGTGAGCCATCTTTTAACTATGTGTCCCTCCTTGCTTTTCTCATCGCGTCGTTATCGCGTCCAGAAGGCGTGGCGTTTTTGGTTTTGGCCATGGCGTTCACGATCTGGTCACGCCGGCGTGGCGGATCCGCGGTCCTTTTGTTTGCGTCGTTGGCGGCGGGTCTATTGTATGTCGCTGTGATCGTCCTGAAACAACAGTATTTTGGTACCGTCGTGCCCAACACCTACTTCGCAAAACCCGGGGCGTCGATCGAATACACCGAGCCGCTGGTCCGCGGCGTACGGTATCTGGGCCGGTTTTTTGGCACCAGCGGTGTGTTACTGCTCCTGCCGTTTGCGCTTACGCCGCCGCGCGCCGGCGAGAACCGTTACGCGTGGCTCTACCTCTGGTGCTTTGCCATCGGCCAGTTGGGATTTATCATCTTCGTCGGTGCCGACGTGCTCCGATTTGACCGTTTTGCCGTACCGCTGTTTCCATGGTTGCTGGTTCTTGCCGTACTGGGCGCATCACGGCTCGCATCCACCGCGCGCCTCAAATGGGGATTTATTACAGCCCTCGCCGTCGTCGTATGTCTAAGCGGTTTTCGCGCCCACCGCGCCCACTCGAAATATTGCGAACATGACTGGATGCACGCCCGCTCTCACCGGGCTATCGGCCAGTTTATTGGCCGGATGGGCGCTGCACCCGATAAACAACGCGCCGTCGTAGCAAACGAGATCGGAGCGGTTCGCTACTACTCGCGACGTCCCGTTATCGATATGTTGGGACTGACCGACGACACAATCAGTGCGATTCGTTACCAGTCGTTCAAAACTTACGGGATCGGAAGCAGCCCTTGGAGCGCCGTATCGGTCTGCCGTTATCTTCTCGACCGGAACCCCGCATACGTGTTGCTGCCATCCTCCGAGCCGCTCTCGCTGGACGACCGCACGCGGCACCGCTCTACGATGCATCCGCTGTGGTATGCGATATTGACCGAGCCTCGGATGGAATCACACTACTACCCGTCTTGTGTGTTCGAGATCCACAAACGAAAATTTCTCTACTTGTTCGTCCGTAACGACATCCTGCCCGAGACAGCCCCAACGGCGCTCCCGCAACAGCGGTGTCTGGATGCGCGCTGGATTACCGCCGCAGGTCGGGGCGCGTCGGATGGAACGACGCGGTGACGGCTGACGGCCGGGCCGGGGAAGGCCCGTTTTTGATTGCCACGACGTTGAGCTTGGCGTAAGGTTTTTGTTTCACGGCCATCCTGTTGGCGACGGCACACAATCCACTCAGGAATGCATGAGGCAACATGCCAGCGTCGGATTTATCCACTTTTCTCGAATCGCACGTGAGGGTGGTTGAACCGCTCTCCCGCGAGATAAACCTCGCATACTGGAAAGCAACCATTTCGGGTAGAACGGAGGATTTCGACCGTTTCGCGGAACTTCTGTTGGATTTGCAGAGGGTCTATTCGAGCGCCAAAGAATTCGATCGTGTACGCAGATGGAAAGACGATCCCCGGGTCACCAACCCGCTGGAACGCAGACAGATCGATTTGCTTTACAACGACTATCTTCGAAATCAGATCGACCCCGCCCTGAACGAACAGATCACCAAACTCGGAAGCAAGATCGAGAACCAGTACAACGTTTACCGGGCGACGCTGGACGGCAAAACGATCACCAGCAACGACCTCGTCAAGATCCTCACCGAGAGCGATAATGCCGAGCTCAAACGACGGGCGTGGCAGGCGGGAAAAGATGTTGCAGCCGTCGTCACAAAGGACCTCATCGAGCTGGTCAAACTGAGAAACGAAGCGGCGGAGTCCCTGGGTTACGACAACTTCTATTCGATGTCGCTCGACCTCAACGAGCAAGACGAGTCGGCGGTCATCGCGCTCTTCGACGAGATCGATGAACTCACGCTAGCGCCGTTCACAGGATTGAAAAACGAGATCGATGAACGGATCGCCGCACGTTACCACATACGGACGACCGAGCTGAGGCCGTGGCACTACGACGACCTGTACTTTCAGGAGACTCCGCGAGTTCTCGACATCGATCTCGACCGGTATTACAAAGATTCGGATAT
>CP070631.1:1222512-1230061 GCA_020356045.1 Candidatus Latescibacterota bacterium | reverse complement strand
CCGCGCCGTCAGTTCCCAGAGCTTCAGAGCCCCATCAAACCCTCGAGATGCCTTGGCGGCGGTGATCCAAATGAGAGCAGTTTGTCGTGAAACTCGCGCTGGTCGAAATCGGCGCCGTTTTTGGCCTCGTACGCCCGGCGGATCTCGTTGACCTCGATGTTGCCCACGTAGTAGGTGGACAGCTGCGCCGACGTCAGACACGCCCTCCGCCACTTCCCGGCCGCCTCCCCCTCTTCCTGAAAGCCCTCCTCCATCATGAGCATCATCGCCTCCTCCTCGGTCATGCCGTCGGTGTGGATCCGCTGATCGATAATCGCGTTGATGATCATCCGCAGCCGCATCTTGAGCTGCTGCATTTTGAGTTCGGGGCCACCATAACCTGATTCGACCATCAGCTGTTCTGCGTAGGTTGCCCACCCCTCGACAAACGGGCCGCTGGCAAAGACCGCCCGGATCCTCGTTGGCGCCTCAAACCGGTTGGCGTGAGCGAGCTGGAGATAATGCCCAGGCATCGCCTCGTGGATGGTGAGATTGTCGAGCATAAAATCGTTGTATTCGCGGAAAAACGATGTCACCCGTTCGTCGGACCAGTCGGCCGGGGTCGGTGATATGGCATAAAACGTCCGGCCTTCCGGTTCGAGTGGGCCCGGCGCATCGCAATAAGCGACGGCGACACCGCGCTGGAACTCCGGCATCACGATCAGCTCGACCGGCTCGTCCGGCACGCGGACCAGATCATTGGCCGCGACAAACGCGGTGCAGTCCTCGAGCCGGGATTGAGCTTTTTCGACTATCGTCTCATTGTCGGGCCGCGACTCCGCGAGTCTGTCGAGAACGCGTTTGATCACCCGTTTCCGAAGTTCGGGAGTGGCTGATTCATCCACGGGACCCCAGTACTCGATGTGAAGCCCAGCCGCAACGTCAAACAGCGCCGTCTGCGTCGCCAGCAGATCCACCTCTGCCTGGCGGAGGATGTCCGACATCCGCATGTCCGAATCCAGCGTGAGTCTCAGCTTTTTCTCAAAATTCTTTTTGCCCAGCCGGAAATCCCCGTTCGATTCGGGCAAAAGATCGTTTTCCAACCAGGACCCGTAATAGCGAAGCGCGTCGACTGCTTTTTCACGGGCAACGTTGATCTCCCGCTTCAAGTCTGGGGAAGAGATTTGATCGATGAACTCTTCGAGCTCATTCTCGATCAGATTCATTGTTCCTTTGTTTTGAAGGATCGCCGTTTCGGTGTGAACTTTTGGCGGGTTGTTCAAATTGGCCTTTGCCATTGCCGTCACTCGCGGGACCAGCACGAGCCGCTCCTTCAAGTTGGCCATCCGTTCGTCGAGCGGCGCGAAATCGCGCGCGATCAGATTGTAGATCGCACCACCTATATTATAGACGAGCGGATTCCACTGGTGTTCCTCGAGCACCTCGAGACGAAAAATTGATTTTTCCAGTTGGTTTTTGAGTATGAAATAATCGATTCGATTGATCGGTGTGAGTTGTTCGGAATCGATTTTCCGCAGCGATTTCTGAAACTTTTTGTGAAAATCGAGCCGCACACGGAGCCCGGCGGCGCTGTAGTCATTGAGCCGGTGATCGTAGCGATGTTCCCCCAGGGCGGTGGCCCTCTCCGGGTACAGTTCGAGGTATTTCTCGATGTATTTGCCGGCGAGGGTTTCAAACGCCGGGTCCTCCGGCATCGTGCTTGCGCACGACGCCACCATAAATAGTGCCCCAAACATCAACAATCTATCAAACCCGTTGAGCATACCTGTGCCTTCCATTTATTGAGTTATCGTTTGCCCACCAACGTAGGATTATCGAGTGCAGAGCGCTCTATTTCTCCGGTTCGAGGCCTGCGACCACATCGCCGAATTGCTCGAGGAAATCGTAATCATGCGTCCAGGTCGTGTACATGATCCCGCACGCACCTCGGGTTTGAGCCAGCGACTTCATCCACCCCTTGGCGTTGTCCAAAGAACGACTGTCATAGTAACCACAGCCCATCGTTCTGAATCCAAGCCTGTCAAAATGCCCGAGGCTTTTGCCGCGGACCTTATCGTGCCAACACGCAACAATCAAGTCTTTTGGAATCTGCTCCCACGACCCTTTAAAGTCGCCCTTGAACAAATAGTAATTGGACTTGGCGTTGTGATTCGGATCGAGCATATCCGACCACACGATGATTTCTGCTTTCGGGTTCATTTTGCGCACGATTTCGGTTTGCCTCGTGATACAGGCTCCGATAAGTTCGGCGGCGGACAACCCACGGCTTTTGCACAACTCACACCACCCACCTTGCCTGACCTCATCCATCGACAAGAAATAAAACTCGGGCGCGAGTTGTTCGTGCACCGCCTTGGCGATCTTTCCCCAGATCTCGTAGGTCTCCGGTTCCGACATACACACCGATGTTTGCCCGCCCGGACGTTTTAACGACAACGCCTGAAAGTAGTCCACAAGGAGTTGATCGCCGTCGTTGATGCGGCCGCCCGGCAAAATTCTCAGATTGGGTTGCCGCCCGACACGGGTGTATGTCAGAAAATCACCGGGTTGGAATTCGTAATCCTCGCCTTCGACATATACTTCATCCGAGCTGCCGCTCCTGACGATAAGCGGGGTGCCGCGCCGCCGCACGACGTTGTTAAACGCGACTTCTTCCACGGATAAATCGTCAACCCAAAACGTTCCGGCGCGGCCACGCCATATCCCCACCCACAGGTTGACTTTCTCATTGTCAAGGCTGTTGAAGGTCGTCGAGACTTCTGTCCATCCCTGGCTCGCCGCGAGCCCTGGACTCCACATCATGAGCACTCTTTCATCGGCTGTCAGGACCTGCACCTGAAACCGATTGGATCGCTCCAGGTTTCGGGTTTTCACCCAAAGCGACACGCGGTAACACCGAAACGGGGTGACGTCGAGCTTTTGCATCAAGCGGCCTTTGCCGTCTTTCGATTTATCAAAGTTTTCAAACCGAAGCGACACCGATCCGCCATGGTGCTCGCTCTCGTCGACAAAGGTCACCGTCCCCGGTTTGTCGTGAAAACTGATGTCCGGCATTCTGTTGTTCTTTTGCCGCTCGGAATCAGTCATCGCAAACCGGGTTTTGGGATCACTGATCAGGCGGACCGAGTGTCCGTTTACTGCAAACGGCACATTTGTGACTGGAATTCCAGCGGCGAGATTGGGATTGTGCGCGAGGATACCACCCGCATAGCCCGCAGAAAACATGAGCGGAATCAATTCCAGGTTCTCGTTCTCACAGATCTCCTTTACCGCGCCCAACCGATCGAAATAACCCGCGTCGCGGAGATCGATACGATCAAACGAGCCGGCGAACACGATCCCGGTATAACCATGTTGGGCAGCCCGTTCGGCAATCGCTCGAAACTCGTCGACGTGTGAGTCCTGCGCGAGATTGAAACGAACGTAGACAAGCTGGTGGCGCAGCGGATTCGAAGGTTTGGAGGCGGTTACTGCGCCGGCGCCGTCTGCGCAGAGCGCCACAACCAATAGGCAAAACACTAAACACGTGCGGGCCAAAGGTCCACGCCGCATCTGATGAGCAACAGCACCCTTCACGTCAAGTTCCACTGCCCTCGATACCCTCCACCCGCCGGCTGATCTTGAGCGGGGTCCGCAGACAAAGGCTCCAATTGCGGCGGCCGATCGCCGGGATCCGTTTTGGTGCCAGTTTGCCAAGCGCCCGTGGATACTGGAGCAGTTTTCTTGCCGAGCGGCGGGACGTGGTTTTGGTCCGCGACCACGCCCCGGTTGCCGTAGTCATCGCCTCTGTCGAGAGGTTTTTCAAACCGCCGGCTACGCGGGACCCAACGTTACTGCTGGCCTGGACAGCCGCTTTCGATCCATCCCAAATATTGCGCCCAATTTTTGAAAAGAACCCAATGGCCGTGTTCATGCGATCGATGTAGATCCGGAGCAGGTTGAAAATTACTATAGCCAAAAAGCACTCTGCCAAAACAAGGATCACAAAAAACGCCGGCGTGGTCTTGAGCACGACCAGTCCGGGCACGCTCCAAGACAGCTCCTCGATGGAGCGATATATATATTTGACGACGGGGAGCAGCGGGAGCAACGCATAGAGAAACGCCGCCTTCATCACTAACTCGTTTTGCCGTCTGCGGACGGCCGGCGGCTCGATGTTTTGCTTATTGGCCCGTGACTGAACCTTGTTCCAGCCGGTGCGAACGCGTTCGAGAAGAAATATGGTAAGAACCGCGTAAAAAATGTTCTCTTTGTTGTTGCGTGCCGTATTCAAAACTCCAAAAAACATGGAATTCCACCTCCAAACGATGTTTCAGTGCGCGAAATACGTGCTCCCAGAAAAATACGACGCCTGGACATGGTAAATCAAACGTAAACTCCGAACTATCCGCGGATGCGGCGGTACGGCAACCACTTATGAATTCAGTGCGGTTGGTTGATTTCCGGAAAATTGACATCGATAACGGTTTTGCGTAATTTTCAAACCATAAGCGCCACAACTGCTTTCGCCGCCGGTTGTCCAGTGGACACGATCCCCGCGGCGGTGTTAAACTGACTCGGTTACTTACACATGATCTCCAGACGCATTCGTGAGTTTTGAATGCAAAAATGTGAGGCAACATGAAAAGACGACATTTTTTGAAAACGTTTTCCGCGGGTGTCATCGGAGCCCGGTTTGCGTCTCCTTCGGATCTTTTTGCCGCGGCAAAGGAAGGCTCGACGGTGCTTTCGATCGTAACAGGAGAGGACGCCGCGGCGGCCGCATCAAAAGCGGTTGATGCGCTTGGCGGCATGTCCGGCTTTGTCGCCAAGGGCGACGTGGTCATCGTGAAGCCCAACATCGGCTGGGACCGAATACCCGAACAGGCGGCCACGACCAACCCGCAGGTCGTCGCAGAACTCGTCAGGCTCGCGCTCGACGCGGGGGCCAAAAAGGTCAAAGTTTTTGACAATACTTGTAACACCGCTAGACGATGTTACAAAAAAAGCGGCATCCCCGATGCCGCTACCGCTGCCGGTGCGGATGTCTTTTTTGTGGATGAACGCAAATACAAGGATGTGGATATTGGGGGTGAGGCCCTTACGACATGGCCGGTTTACAAGGATGCCCTCGAAGCGGACAAGATCATCAACGTGCCCATCGCCAAACACCACACGCTCTCGCGCGTGACCCTCGCGATGAAGAACCTGATGGGGTTGATTGGCGGAGCCCGAAACCGAATCCATCAGAAACTCGACACGTCGGTCGTGGACCTCGCGGCATATTTCAAACCGAGTCTTACCGTTCTAGATGCGTCGCGCGTGCTCATGGCCAACGGTCCGCAGGGTGGCAATCTGGCTGATGTAAAACAGATGAACACCATCGCCGCATCGACCGACCAGGTAGCGATCGATGCGTTTGGTGCGACGCTTTTCGACTTGACCGCAGACGATCTCCGGTTTGTACGCGAAGCATACGAGAGAGGACTGGGAGAGAAAGATCTCACCAAGGTGAAGCTAATCGAACAGAGTTTGTCATAGCGTGGCAGCCAAGAAAACGATATCGACACTCAAACGAGCGAGGATCATCTCCCAAACTCTGTTTTTGGTCCTCTTTTTCTTCTTGCTCGCAAAGACCGAGTATCACGGAACCGATATCATCGCCTACCCGGTCAAAATCTTTCTCGAGCTCGATCCGCTGATCCTCATAACAACGTTTCTCGCTTCGCATAAAGTCGCCGTGGGCCTATTCTGGAGCCTCATCTTTGTCGTGCTGACTCTCGTGCTGGGACGCGTATTCTGCGGGTGGTTTTGTCCCTTTGGCGCGCTCCACGACTTTGTTGGCTCGCTAAAAAAATGGAAGAAAAAAGCCAAACCCGAGACGCGTTTGGACACGATCGGAGTCAAAGTCAAATACTACATACTGGCCGCGATTCTAATTGCCGCCGTGTTTCAAATTCACCTCGTCGGAATTCTTGATCCCATTGCGCTTACCATCCGATCGTTCGCCGTTGGTATAAGCCCCGCAATCAACTATCTCATCCATGGGGTCTTCGATCTGCTTTACCGCACCGACATCGGCGCGATCACCGCGGTGAGCGAACCGGCCTACGAGTGGCTTCGCAACAACCTGATCTCGTTTGGCAAGCCGACGTTTCAACAGGGGAGTTTTATCGGGCTACTTTTTCTCGGTCTCCTCGCTCTCAACTTTGTCCGGCGGCGGTTCTGGTGCCGGTATCTTTGCCCGGCGGGTGCGTTGCTCGCGCTGCTCTCTCGTTTTTCATTTCTCAACCATAAAATTGCTAACGAGGCGTGCAACGACTGCAAAATCTGCATTGCGACGTGTTCGGGCGGGGCGCGTCCCTACCCCGAAGAGGAATGGCGGGGTTCTGAGTGTGTGTTGTGTATGAGCTGTCACAGTTCGTGCCCAACACAGGCCGTCTCGTATGTGTTTGGTAAACCCGAACCCAGCCAGCGCCGTACCGACCTCAAGAGGCGGTACGTATTCCAGGCCGGCGGCGCCGGGATCGCTAGCCTTGCGCTCATCCGGCTCAACCCGGTACGCGAGACGGGTAACGCGCAGCTCGTCCGCCCACCCGGTTCGGTTGAGGAACAAGAGTTCCTCAAACGGTGTATCAAGTGCGGGGAGTGTATGAAGGTCTGCATCACCAACGGCCTGCACCCCACGTTTTTACAGGCCGGGTTCGAAGGCATCTGGTCCCCCGTTCTGATCCCAAGAATTGGTTACTGTGAGTTCAACTGTACGCTGTGCGGGCAGGTGTGTCCCACCGATGCGATCGAGCATCTCGATTTGGAAGCCAAACTCAAGCGCAAAATAGGACTGGCCTTTTTTGACCAAAACCGGTGTTTGCCCTATGCGTTTGGAATCAACTGCATCGTCTGTGAGGAGCACTGCCCGACCAGCCCGAAGGCGATCGTCTTCGAGCACAAGACGGTTGTGACCGAAGAGGGAGAGATGGAAATCAAACTCCCATTGGTGGTCCCTGACGTTTGTATCGGGTGCGGGATCTGTGAATACGTATGCCCGGTCGGTGAAAAAGCCGCCATCCGGGTGAGCAGTGTCGGTGAAGACCGCTCCGACACCAACAGAATCCTGCTCTGATTGCCCCTGCGTTCGAGAGGCGCCGTTGGCGCCGAGCTCGAACGCGCTGAAGGAGGTCTTATGAAAGCCGTGCTTGTTATCCTTGCGGTGATACTGGTTTGTGCCGGCGGCGCGAGTGCCGATGTGTGCTTCAAACAGCACGCCCACACCGATGAGTATTATTATGGCGGCGGTGTCAACGAGGCTGAAGATCAAAACATCGAAGTCTGGTTTGGCGACAAAAACATGGCCTATATCACTGAAAACCGGTCCATCGTGATCGATCTGGCCGCACAGAAACTCACGTGGGTCAATCACAACGATTCGACCTACGCGGAGACCACGCTTCCCTTTGATTGGACCAACATCGCCACCGAGGAAACCGTTCAGTGGCTGGGCCGCTACCCACGCATGGGTAAGGTCACAGCGACAGAGGAAACCAAAAAGATCAACGGACGCCAGTGCACT
>CP070631.1:1211148-1222412 GCA_020356045.1 Candidatus Latescibacterota bacterium | reverse complement strand
GGCTCCCCGGGCCGGTTGCGAACCGACGCACCATTTCCGTCGTTGTGCCCCCGCCCCCCTGGGCCATTCAAAAAACAGATACGCACCATCCGCATAAGACATAACTGCCAGCAAAGAAACAGGTTGCATTACCACTCGTTCGTGACTATACTACGGTTAAACACATGACTGACGGTCAGTCATGTAATGGTCACAAGTCTATTTGCCTCAAGACATTGCCTCGGAGGGGAGGCCATCGATGGGAACTGCCGAGCGACGAGAACGGGAAAAGGAACAGCGCCGAAACGACATCATCGACGCGGCCGAGAAGGTATTTTTCTCCAAGGGAATGCCAAACGCGACGATGGAGGAAGTGGCGGAGGCGGCGGAGCTGAGCAAGGGCACGATCTATCTCTATTTCAAAAACAAAGAAGATCTCTACTTGGCGATAATCCTCCGTGGGATCGCCATTCTTCAGGAAATGTTCGAGAAAGCAGTCGCTTCGCACGATACGGGGCTTGCGAAGATCGAGGCGGTCGGACGTTCGTTTTTCAGTTTCTGCAACACACATCCCGACTATTTCCAGGCAATGCTCTATTTCGAATCATCGGGCGAACCGGCGGGCGAAGAGGCAACCGCTGGTTACGCGGTCGAATGCCAAGCGCAAAGCGTGCGCACGCTCGAGATCTGTGCCCAGGCGGTACAGAAAGGAATCGATGACGGGACGTTGCGAAGCGATCTCGATCCCACGAAAACCGCGATGACGCTTTATGGAATGTCGGTTGGGTTGCTCCAGATCGTCTGTATGAAACGGAGCATGCTCGAAGACGAGCATAAGGTCGATCCTGATGAACTGATCGAATACTTTTTTGAGTTCGTAATGCACTCACTCATAGCAACGGAGCCGGAAAGCCATGCCTAACGCGATCGTCATCGGAGCCACATCCGGCATCGGACGGGCACTTGCCGTCGAGCTCGCACGGCAAGGCTACAAAGTCGGTGCTACCGGACGCCGCGTGGAACGTCTCAACCAACTCGAAAATGAGTTTCCAGATAGGATACTCACAAGACCAATGGATGTCCGCGACGTGGCTGCGGCGCCCGATGCCCTACGTGAGTTGATTGTCGAGATGCATGGCGTGGATGTAATCGTCATAAACGCGGGCGTCCTGTTTCGCGATGCCGATTGGGGTGGGATCGAAGCGATGATCGACACCAATGTGACGGGATTTGTGGCGACGGCGGAGGCGGCGATGGGGTATTTCCTCGATCGGCGATCGGGACACCTCGTGGGTATTTCGTCAATTGCGGCGATTCGGGGTGCCAAAGGATCGCCGGTCTACAACGCATCCAAAGCATTCGAATGCACGTATATGGACGGCCTGCGTCATCGAATCGCAAAAACGAAGCTTCCCATCCATGTCACCGATATCAGACCCGGCTTTGTCGACACCAAAATGATTGCTGACCGCGGTGGGTTGTTCTGGGTGGCATCCCCGGAGAAAGTAGCGCGACAGATCATCGACGCCATACACAAGAAGAAAAAACGGACCTATATCACCAAACGCTGGCACGCGATCGCGTGGCTCGCTAAAACCGTACCCGATTGGATCTATCACAAATGGTAAACACTCGGCACAATTACCGCGGCACGTTCCGTGAAAGAAGGTGTTCTTGACATGAAACGACTCGTTGTTGGGTTTTTGATTTCGATCGCCGCTGCCGGTCCCAGTCACGGACAAACGGTGACGATGGAATCGTACCTCAACAAGGTACGGCTTCGGCATCCGTACTTCGCGAGCGAACAGCTCCAGCCCGCCATCGAGGCAAAGAACAGAGACAGCTATCTTGGCAGGCAAGACTGGGTGGCCACCTCTTCGGCGTATTTCGCCTATCAGCGGCCGCTGAGCAACAGCGCGTTTGCGCCGGAGGAGACCTACGCCGCCGGTATCGACGCTGGGCTCGAACGAACATTTTGGGGAACGGGGGGGCAGTTTGCCATTTTTTGGGAATCGAGGGCAACCGATCAGAGACTTCCGGAGATCGTGATTCCAGGCGGGCCAAACGATATTGCCATACCCATCGGTCCGCAGCGATTCTACGAAAATCGGATCTACGCGCGTTACTCGCAACCGCTTCTCCAGGACCGCGGCGGGTTGCTCAACCGCCTCGAGTACGAGCTGGCCGACTACAACATTAATTTCGCCGAGGTGCAGTCGCTCGAAAACCAGGAAAACTTTCTCCTCGACGTCGCGCTGCTTTACCTGGATTGGGTAATGATTGTTGAAGAGCACCGCATCAGCAACGAGCGGTTGAAATTTGCAGAGGAGCAGCTCGATCAGATCACGCGGAGACGTGATGCCTACCTGGTCGATGATGTTGACGTGCTTCGCGCTCAAGACGCGCTTCAGGTGGCCAAACAAGCGGTCGTGCGAAATGAATCCCAGTTTATCGCCAGACGCGCCGAGCTTGCGGTGCTGGTCCAGGACAATGGTCTCAACGAGCTGTTTCCCGAGTTTGACATCTACGAAGAGGCGACACTTCCCACCGCCGATGATGCCATCGCGGACATCCAGCATCAACGTATTGTCCGCGCGCTCACGGTGCGGCTCGGGCAGTTGAGTCACCAGAAGGTCGGGTTCCAGGAGACCACAAAAGCTCAGCTATACCTAAACCTGGCGGGCGGCGTGCAGGAGGGGGATCGTCTCTATTTCGAGGCGCTCAATCTCGACCGGCCCGAGGTATCCGTATCGCTCGATTTTCGCTATCCGCTGGGTAACCGTACGGCGCGAAACGACGTGGCCAAAACCAACCTCGAGATCCGCCAACTGGAAGAACAAATCAAGAGCGTGTCGATTGACCTCGAGGCGGAGATCCGCAAGATCCTTATTCAGATCGACGAGCTGGTCAAAATCATGGCGCTAAACCGCGAGCAGATCGAGACAGCACGCGAAAAAACCAAGGCGGAACAGGAGCGTTACGAGCAGGGAAGAGGTGCTCTCAATTTCGTTATCCAAAGCCGCGATGATGAATTTATTGCTCAGCTGAGACTGGCGATCAACGCGGCAACTTATCACCAACTGGTTTTGACCTACCGGGCGTTGGCCGACGAGCTGTTACCCAATTCATGAGACGACCGACATGAAGAACTTTTTTGAGTTTTTTGCCAAGCGCCACACACTGGCCAACCTCGTCACCATCATGACGATCTTGCTGGGGCTTCATTCGCTAAGCACCATCAAGCGGGATTTGTTCCCAGAAGTTGACTTTGGCGAGCTGACCATCACCACTGTGTACCCCGGGGCGTCGCCCGAAGACGTCGAGCTCAATGTGACCAACAACCTCGAAGACGAGATCCGCGAGGTCGCGGGTCTCGACTGGATTACGTCGTTTTCGATGGAAAACATCTCGGTGGTTTACGTGCGCATCGATCCCGACGAACGCGATCAGGAAAAAGTGAAACGCGAAATCCGGGATGCCATCGACCGGGTGACCGACTTTCCCGACGAAGTGACCGAGGCGCCGCTGGTGACCGAATGGACCACCGACATTTTCCCCGTGATCGAGGTAGGACTCTCGGGGGATATCCCCTATACGGAGCTTCGCGAGCTCGCGCGGCGTCTCGAGAAGGATCTCAAGAACTTGCCCGGTGTAGCGAGTCTTGACAAGTTTGGGTATCTCGAGCGCGAGGTCCACATCGAGGTCAATCCCAAGGCGATGAAGGACTACCATGTGTCGCTGCGCGAAGTGATGATGGCGATCGCGGCACGGAACGTCCGCGCAACCGGCGGGAGTTTCGAATCGTACACAGCCGAGAAGAAGGTCGTCACGCTTGCTCAGTTCGATGATGTGATGGAAGTCAAGGACGTCATCGTTCGAACCACGTTTGACGGGCCGATCATCAGAATTCGCGACCTGGCCGAAGTCAAGGATGACTTCGAAGAAGAACGCGTCCGTTCGCGAATGAATGGCAAGCAGGCCATTTCGTTTCTCGTCAACAAAAAGGGCTCCGCCGATGTGATCCGGACGGTTGATGAGGTCAAAGCTCTGGTCGAAAGTCTAAACGGCACGCTTCCCGAGGGCGTCGAAATCCTCTATGCCGACGATCAATCCTATTACGTCCGCAACCGTCTCCAGATCGTGGGCACCAATGGGCTCATCGGTCTCAGTCTGGTGCTTCTGATGCTCTCGTGCTTCTTGAGTCTGCGAAGCGCCTTCTGGGTGGCGCTGGGCATCCCGGTTACACTTCTCGGTGTCATCTTTTTGATGCCGGTGGCCAATGTATTTATCGAGGTGGTGTCGCTGGCTGTGCTGGTTCAGGTGATCGGGATTATCGTCGATGACGGGATTATCGTTGCGGAAAACATCCACAAATACCGCGAACGGGGATACCCACCGCTCAAAGCCGCGGTCGAGGGCATCCACGAAGTGTTTTGGCCGGTCGTGACCACGATCGTGACCACCTTTGTGGCGTTTGCACCCATGCTCTTTATGACAGGAATGATGGGCAAGTTTGTCCGCGTGGTTCCGATCGTGATGTCGCTGGCGCTTTTTATCACACTTTTCGAGGTGGTCGTCGCACTCCCCGCGCACGTGATCTGGGGACTCAGAGACAACGGCAGTTCCAAAGACCGAACGGCACGAAGCTGGTTTAACGTTGTACGACGGTTCTACAAGGCGTCGATGCGGATTGTTCTGAAGCTCCGTTATCTGTATATTTTCGTGAGCATCGTGCTGCTGGCTTTCTCTCTTTGGTACGCAGTCACCTATATGGACTTCGTATTGTTTCCATCGGACGCGGCTGATACGTTTTACATGCTCGTCGTGGTGCCGACCGGATCATCGCTCCAACACACCGCAGACAAAGTCGCCGAGTTGGAGGCGATCATTCAGCAGTTACCCGACGGCGAGCTCAATTCGTTTACGTCCCGCATCGGCAACCAGGGCAATTTCCAACTGGGTGAAAACGAAAACTGGGCCATTGTGCGCGTTAACCTGACACCGTATGCCGAGCGGTCGCGGGTGGCCGATGACATCGTCGAAGAACTCCGGGGCAAAACAGATCAGCTCGAGGGGTTTGAGAGCCTCGTCTATTATATAGACGCCGGCGGCCCGCCGGTCGGCCGGCCGGTGACCATCCGTGTGGTGGGTACGGACAACGCCATGCGCCGCGCACTCGCCGATTCGGTCGTATCATTCATGTCCAGTATGGACGGCGTTAAAGACATCGACCGTGACGACAAACCTGGCAAGGACCAGGTCCAGATCAATATCCGGTTTGACCGCCTGGCGCGTGTGGGGTTGACCGTGGCGGACATCGCGCAGACGGTCCGTGTGGCCTTTGACGGCGACGTAGTGACCAGCGTTCGCTTTGGCGATGAAGATGTTGATTTCCGTGTCAAGCTTTCGGAAAGGGCGCGCGAGAATCCATATTATCTTCGCGAGCTGCTGATTCCAAACCCTCAGGGCCGTTTGATCCCGCTAAAGGATGTGGCGACGCTCGAGACGGGTCCCGGTCCGTCGAACTACTACCACTTTGACGGCGAACGTGCCATCACGGTGACATCGGATGTGGACAAAGGAGTTGCTACGCCGCTCACCGTGTCAAACACGGTCGTCGATCATTTCGATCTGCAAAAGGACTGGCCGGGGATGCGATTTATCGTTGGTGGGGAAGCGCAGGAGATGGACGAATCGATGCGAAGCCTTTTTCAGGCGTTTATTATCGCCGTGTTAGGGATCTATTTTATATTGATCCTGCTTTTCAACTCGCCCACGCAACCGTTCATCGTGATGAGTTCGATCCCCTTCGGGATCATGGGTGTCATCGCGGCGTTCGCGGTGCACGGGCAGGACCTTGGGTTTATCGCTATGATGGGGACCATCGGGCTCTCCGGCGTCGTGGTCAACGACTCGCTGGTGCTCGTCAATCACATCAACCGGCTCCGCGAACAATCCCCCGACCAACGGGTTAGCGACATCGTTGCGCAAGGTGCCACGGACCGGCTTCGCGCCGTGCTGCTCACCTCGCTCACCACTGTCGCCGGCGTGCTCCCGCTGGCATACGGGATTGGCGGTTCAGATCCGTTTATCGCGCCGATGGTGCTCGCGCTCGGGTGGGGGATTTTGCTGGCGACGCCGATTACACTGGGAATGATCCCGTGTCTCTACCTGGTACGCGACGATATCGCCCGGATATTCGGATTCTTCAAACGGTCCAAATAGATCAGAAACGGGTCGGTCCCGGGATCTGCGCGGTGCCGTCCCTCGAATCCGCCGTGAGTAAATTCTTAACGGTTCAATTGCTTGACCTATCGGCACGGGCCACGTACAATCGATTTCATCCCGCCAAGCAAACAGCGTCACGCCATTCCAAAGCGAGGTGTACGATGAAAGAACCCGATAAGACGATTTCCCGACGATCCTTTATTGGCACCGGCATCGCGTCGGTAGTAGGGGCCGGGCTCGGTGTTGCGGGAGGCGCCAAGGGCCTCGAAGCCAGCACGCCGCCGCAAGTCGCCCAGGAAACGGGTGAGACCGAGAAAAAACCCATGATCAAGGAATACCGCAAGCTGGGACGCACGGGGTACAAAGTGTCGGACATCTCGTATGGCAACGGGCGTATGACCGACCCGGCGCTTCTCGAATATGCCATCGAGCGTGGAATGAACTATGTCGATACCGCACGGCAGTACTTCGAGATGGAGACGGTGATCGGCAAAATCTTTCCCGAGAAGCGGGACAAGCTGTTCGTTACGACAAAACTGATGCCCGAGCTGATTAGCGCCGATGTGAGTGTCGAAGACGTGACAAAGGGGATCGAAGAAAGCCTGGAGCGGCTCAACACCGACTATGTTGACTGTTGTCTTATCCACTCGGTGGGTGATCCCAATCTTGGGGACTTGACACGGCTCCAGAACGAGAACACGTACAAGGCTTTCGAGGCGGCCAAAAAAGCGGGCAAGATCAAGTCCTGGGGAGCCAGCTCGCACGGTCCGAAGATGGTCGAGGATTTCAACTGGCTGATCGACAACACAGACATCGACATGATTATGCCGGGGATGAATTACCTGACCAAAGGGCTCGAGCCGGTGCTTGCCAAGGCGCGAAAGAAGGACATTGCGATCGTCGCGATGAAGAGCCTCTCGGCCGCACGCAAGATCGACTATTCGGCGTTTATGAAAGAAGGACGCACCGTCCGTCAGGCGCTGGTCAAGTGGATGCTCGCCCAACCCGATATCGATACGGTGTGTCTTAGCATGGCCACGTTTGACGACATCGACGAGTTTGTCGCCGCGTCGGGCAAATCCGAGCTGACGCCAAAAGAGAAAAAGGCGCTCAAAGGGTACGGAATGATGTTGGACAAGGATTACTGCCGGCCGGGGTGTGACGCCTGTCTGGCCTCGTGCCCGCAGGATGTGCCCATTCATGACATTCTTCGCTACCGGTTGTATTTCAACAACTACGGCAACGAGAAATACGCGATGGGTATGTATGCGAAGCTACCCGACTCAAAACAGGCCGCGCAGTGTGCGGGGTGTTCCGCTCCCTGCACGGGAAGATGCCCGTTTGGCGTGCCGATCAAAGACAAGCTCATCGAAGCCCACACCGAACTAACGGTTTAAGAAAAGAGGGGAGAACACAAATGAAAAGCAAGGGATCTCGCGGCAGTTTGATTTTGTTGCTGCTCGTTGTGTTTGGCGTGCCGCTCTTGACACTGTTACCGCAAGTGGTGAGTTCCGGTGAGGATGATGCCAAGGCACTGCTCACCAAATCGGTCGAGGCCGTCGGTGGAATGGATGCAGCCACGGGCTGGAAGACGCGGGTCAGCAAGGGGCACTTGATGACCAACTGGCCCGGATGGGGCGACCTCAACGCGGACTGCATCGATCTGGTGGAAAAGCCGGATAAGATGAAGCTCGATCAGGACTTTAGCGCCTACGACCATCCGTTCTTTTTTGCCTACTATTATAATGGGGGCGATGCCTGGATGATGATCAATCTCGGCGTGCGCGAGAACGAAAGAACAACTCAACGGATGACCGAGCGCATGCGGACGGTCGATGGTGTGGCGTACTATCTGGCAAATTCCGAAGCGTTCTACATGGTTGCCGACGTAGAGGACGACTCGCTCGTGACAGCGGCGTCGATCGACCGGATTGGTGTGGTTGATGAAGGCGATACGGTACTTATCGACCTCGACAAGAAAACCCACTTGCCGGTTCGCCACCTGTATAACGGAGGCGCCCGCCAGGTGCTATACGATGACTACCGTGACGCCGGTGGAATCAAGATGCCATTCCACGTGACGTCGTTCGATCAGGGTGCGAAGTCCGAGTACCGCTGGAAGGAAATCAAGTTTAACGAAAAGATCGACCCGGCGGTGTTCGAAGAGTACCGGCCAAAAAAGAAGGAAGAAGGATCCTGACACCGTTCCTAGGGTGCATCGTGGGATCGAATTGACGACTCGCGGTAAAGAGGTTTGCGGTAAATAGGACGGAGAAAACAACGGCCCCCCGGTAACAGGAGGGCCGTTGTTGCTGCGAACAGATGTCAATAATTAGCCTACTCGATCAGCCCCGCCTCGGTGAGATGGCCCTCGACCGCGGCCAACATCACATCCGCCGCTCCCGCATCCTCGGTAAAAAGCCCCCAGATGTAGCGGTCACGCGCGCGAAGATTGGCCGGGCCCGCCGATTTACGCCTCGGATCGACGAATCTGTAAGTATCATTAGATTCATCGACTTTGCCATCTTTGCTCTTAACCAGCTCGAAGTACTGGTTGAGCATCTCTTGGCTCTCGGCGGCATCAGCGGCCTCGATGATAAACACAACGAGGGACGCGCCATCGAGGTCGTACGAAGCGGTGTAGGCGGCGTGGAGAAACCCGTGCCCGAGAAAGTTTCGGGCGATAAATTTCTCCGAGTTCGTGATCTTGCCCTCGGCTGGAAAACACGACAGCATCTTTGGGAACGCGGCCTCGCCGTCGAGGTTGCCGGCTACCTCGTTGGCGATCGATGTGAGCATCGCCTCGTCGTCCTCGAGATAGTACCCCATCACCTTGACGTAATACGGGCCTTTAAAAAAGTTGAGAATCCCCTTGGCGTAGTACCCCTGTGACCCGATCGACAAGAAGTCGGTCTCCTCGGGTTTCTCCGCGCTGTAGATACCAAATGCGTTACGGAGATCCTTGTGCCGATAGACGTCTATGGTGAGGCTTTGTTTCTCACCCTTGTCATACGTAAGCGCGCCGAGCGCCACGAAGTCGTAGGTGAGATACACCTCGGCGGCCCCGTTGATGTATTCGAACAATGTCTCGGGGTAAAAGACCTCGGGTTCGCCGTCCGGTGTCCACCCTTCCAGCGTGGGGAACACGTTCTCAAAACTGACCGATTCGGCGGACTCGCCGTCGCCACCACGTGCCGAGCAGGGGAGCAGACACACGGCAGCTGCCAAACAGACAACAACGATTCTGGTAATCAATCGTAACCTCGCTTTCACATCGGATCGAGGATGTCCCGCGTTCCGACATCGAACTCACGTGTTCAAATCAGATCCACGCCATCGACGATACGAAGACAAACTTACGCGATCAAGTCGGAGGGCACATCGCGAAGCCTTGCGATGTCAGTAATCTTGGATTTGACATCAAACTTCATCGTGCAGTCCACCGTGCAGCTGCCACACTGATCGCAGGGGGAGCCGGTCAATCCGGCCGTCTCCAGCGTCTCTTTTGCCGACCGAAGGTTACGGTAGCCATACGCGTACATATAGCTCCTCATCACAGTCGGAATCTCTACACCCATACGGCACTGCCCCACACACTTGCGGCACTGATCACAGAAGAGTCCCATCTGATCGTCTTGTTTGAGATCCAGCTCCTCGGCGGGTGTGAGCTTGATGTCCTTCATCACTGACACGTCGAGCTCGAGCTGGTCAAAGGTGGTGATCCCGGGGATCGCCGTGTGGACGTAGTCGTTCTGGAGCGCCCACTTGAGCGCGGCCTTCATGTTGATCGGACGCTGCCGCTCACGGTCCCAATAGACACCCGCCTGGGTTTTCATTGCCACGATACTCAGCCCCGCGTCGCTCGCCTCTTTCATCGCGGCCTCGACCTCGGCCACGTGCGGTTGACGGAAATTGTAGGCGGTAAGCACCACGTCGTAGACCTTGCTCTCGATGGCCGCGCGGATCACCTCGGGTTCTTTGCTGTGTGTCGACACACCGATGAGCCGGATTCTGCCCTCGTCCTTTAACTTTTGCATCAGTTCGAGATACGGCTCGTACAGGGTCGCCTCACGCGTGCCGATACTGTGGAGATAGAGTATTTCCACATAATCGAGTCCCAGACGCCCCAGCGATTGCTCGAACTTTTCCATAAAGGTTTCTTTGGTCGCATTTTCTGTAAACATGCCGCTACGCCGATCCTGATCCTCGTAGATTTTTGTGGCGATGACAAACGAGTCGCGCGGCACATCCTTGATTACACCACCAATCATTTCCTCATTGCGGCCGCCCTGGTAGACGTTGGCCGTATCGAGATGAACGATCCCGGCGTCGAGCGCCGCCCGGACCAGATCCGGATTTTCGGCATCCATCACTCCCATGCTCACGATGGGAAGTTCGAGACCACTGTTGCCAAATTTACGCGTGATGATTTTGCCCTCAGCGGCGGGCGCTTTGGCTTCCGCGGGCGGCGCGGCGGCGGTGTCTTCAATGGGTTCTGCCTCGGGAACACCCTTTGAGCAACTCCCCAGAACGGTGGGGAGACCGGTCATCCCGGCGATACCCGTTACGCTCTTTTTCAAGAAATCTCTCCGGCCTTTGGTCGAATCGTCGCGAGTCATTGCAACCTCCCATGTGGTCGAGTTACGGCGGGTTGGGCACCTGGACTAACCGCGAATGTCCTGGATCGTGAGTTTTTCTTTTTGCGTGAATCCTTCGGGAACCGAATACACACCGGGGTGTGGGTCCTTTTCAAGGACCTCTAGCACCTCTTCGGTGGTTTTGACGCTAAACCCTTTTATGAAACGGTCGCCGTCGGTGAGCATCGGATACCCCTTGATGGTTCCAATGGCCTCGGCAAACTCGTCCGTCGCGTTTCTGAGCTTCATGAATACGGCGTTGAACTCGTTGAATGTTTTCCAGTCGAGCGGGACGTCCGTCGTCACCCACATCTTTTCATCCGTCTCGTTGTAGCGGCCGCCGCGGACGTCAATCCATGTAGTGATCTGGTAACAAGTGCACTGGCGTCCGTTGATCTTTTTGGTTTCCTCTGTCGCTGT
>CP070631.1:1207654-1211048 GCA_020356045.1 Candidatus Latescibacterota bacterium | reverse complement strand
TCCAGGACGCGTCGGTAAAGAACTTTCAATCCTATCTCGGGGCTGGGTTCAGCCTGTTGTTCCCCTACTCCGAATTCACGCAGGAGCTAACCGAGAAATCAACCGGGGAAGGCTATCCACCGGGGGAGGGTGTAACATCCCAGTCCGAGTGGAGCGTCGATCCGGCTGTCCATGCGGTTCTCGGCTTCCTCTATCATATCAAACCGACACTCGCATTCAATGCTGAGGGTCGCGTGCAGATCGCGCAGAGCAAGTTCACGTTGGACTACCCTACGGAAGATGGTATACAGCCGCTCTCCTTTGACGTCGATTACACGGGTTTTTCCTTCACGTTGGGTGTGTCCAAATTTTTCTAAGACAACCCGCGCATGACAGGTACGGCCATCGAAAAGACGGACGCAGTTATAGTGGGATGTGGTGTCGCCGGCGGACTGCTTGCTGGCCGGCTGGCGAAAGACGGGTACCGCGTCGTCGTGCTGGAGAAACGCCCGGAGATCGGCGTCCCGGTTCGCTGTGGTGAGGCGGCTGGAAGCCGCGAGGAAATTTCCCCCTTCATACCTGTCGATGATCGCTGGGTGGTAGCCCAGATCAACGCGGCACGCATGTACGCCCCAGACGAGACATTTGTCGAAAAACGATTTCCCGGAGTCGGTCTCATGATCAAGCGGGACCGGTTTGACCAGGCGTTGGCGAAACAGGCCAGTGAATGGGGCGCCGAGATCAGAACCCATCATGAAGTGGTAGCCGTTGCCCGGGAGAACGGGCGTATCTGCGGGGTGGCCGTCATAAATCACAACGACAACACTCGCTACATGATCGAAGCGAAAGTCACCGTGGGGGCCGACGGTGTGGAAGGCTGCGTGGGCCGATTGAGCGGTCTGACGCGGCATCTCAAGCTCAAAGAAATCCACGCCGGACTGGAATACCTCTTGGAGGGCGACGGATTCCCTACCGATACAATAGAGATCTATGTGGGACGGTCTGTCGCGCCCGGAGGGTATGTATGGGTGTTCCCCAAGGGACACCGGCTGGCAAACGTCGGTGTGGGCGTGCTACCAACAATGGCGAAAACCGACACGGCCAAGACATATCTGGACAGGTTTGTGGACAAGCACTTCCCAAACGCCAAACGGAAAGCGCTCATCGCCGGCGGCGTATCGGGCACCAAACCGCTCAAAACCATGGTGGACGACGGCGTGCTTCTGGTTGGCGAGGCGGCGCGACACAACAATCCCTTTTCTGGCGGCGGGATTATGAACGCGCTGGAAGGAGCGGAAGAGGCTCACAGAGTCATGGTAGAGGCTCTGAAAGAGAATGATCTCAGCAGACGATCCCTGCAGAGATACGACAAGGCATGGCACAAACGAAACGGCCGGCTCATCCACAAATTTGCCCTTTTGCGAGAGCTCTTTTTCAAGCTCGAAGACGACGACATGAACAAGGTCATATCGGTGCTTGGAAAGATCGCTGCTGCCCAATCGGGGAAGATTACCGATTACACGGAGTTGTTTGGAGCGGCTTTTAAAACCACGCCCGGAGTGCTGTGGAAAGCCAGAAAAATGCTTTGGTGAATCCTGACATCGATCGACCGGAGGATATCGTGACACGAAACAAGAGAGCAACAGCCTGCCGGATCGAAATTGGCGCAGACGACTGCGAAGTGTGTGCGGCTTGCGCAGCTGTGTGTCATTCATTCGCGCTCAGAATGAGAGCGTTGACGCTTGAGCTGGATGACGAGCTGTGCGATAATTGTTCCCTGTGCGTTTACGTGTGTCCTACCGGTGCCCTCTCGTTGACAGATAATGTGGCGAACGAGTGACCCCGGCTGGTTGCTCCACGGACCCTCTCACAAAACGGATCATCATGCTGAAAAATGTAACAAGAAACCCGGTCCGGTTCACCGGTAAAGAAGACGTAGTCGTTGTACCTTTGTTCGCGGAAGAACGCGAGCTAAAGGGCCCGGCGAAGAAGCTCGACGTCCTGTGCAAGTCCGGAATTAGTGGCTATCTCAAAAAGACCGGTTTCAAGGCCGATGCTGGCACCACCGCCTTCATAGGGTTTCAGCTCCCAAAGGCTCCCGACCACGTGCTGGTTCTCGGATTGGGCAAGCGAAAACTGATCACACCAGGCCGTGCCGCCGGCGCCGCGGGAAACGCCTCGCTCATTCTCAAATCGCGGCGAATCGGAGTGTGCCATGTCCTCATCGATAACATCCTCAACCACGAAAACGGGGACGATCACGTCCGGGCGTTTATAAAGGGTTTCTCACTCGCTCAATATCGTTTTTCGATCAGGTCAAAGCCATCGAGGGGCAAGCGCCTGAGCAAGCTAGTCGTGCTATCTGACGATACACGCCGCCTCCCGCGCATAATCAAGCAAAGCCGAATCGTCGCGCAAACGACAGCTGGGGTCAGAGATCTGGTCAATCGACCCGCAAACCACCTTACGCCCGGTATGATGGCTGACGAGGCAAGCACCATCGCGAAGAAATACGGCCTCACCTGCCGCGTTATCCGCAAAACAGCTCTCCAAAAACTCGGCATGGGTGCGATCCTCGCCGTCGCCCAAGGCAGCCGTGAAGATCCGACGCTTGTATCGATGCATTACAACAAAGGATTGTCATCAAGAACGGGGTGCCCGAAGCTTTGTTTTGTTGGCAAGGGGGTCACGTTCGACTCGGGAGGGATATCGCTCAAACCGTGGCAAAACATGAATGAAATGAAGGGTGACATGGCCGGAGGTGCGGTCGTACTGCAGGTACTGGCGGCGGCAGCCCAGCTTCAGACCCCCATTGAAATCATCGGGCTCATTCCCTGCGTTGAAAATATGCCGTCCGGGTCCGCGATACGCCCCGGCGACGTCATCAAGACTTATTCGGGTAAGACCATCGAGGTGATCTCCACGGACGCAGAGGGCCGCTTGATTTTGGCCGATGCGCTCGCTTACGCACTCGAATTCAAACCCAGCGTCGTCATCGATATCGCCACATTGACCGGTTCTGTAGTTGTCGCCCTGGGCACCCGCATCGCGGGCGTTGTAGGGAACAACCAAACCTACGTCGACAAACTCGTCGCCGCCGGCAAAGCCTCGGGCGAGCCTGTCTGGCAGTTGCCTCTCGATGAGTCTTTCGCCGAAGCGGTCAAAGGCGATATTTCGGATCTGAAGAACTTCTCCGGCCGGGGCGGTGGGACCATTACCGCTGCCGCGCTTCTCGCTGATTTCGTGGGTCGCACCCCGTGGGTGCACATCGATATCGCCGGAACATTTTGGAGCGCCGCGGGCAAGATTTCCTATCAGACCAAAGGCGCGACGGGTTTCGGCGTCGATCTGATGATCCGCTTTATCGAATCGATCATGCCGGCAGATTAGGCGGGCGCGCATTCGATAGACTACC
>CP070631.1:1206336-1207554 GCA_020356045.1 Candidatus Latescibacterota bacterium | reverse complement strand
TCGCTGTGGCCAGATCCAGGTCGTTGTCGCCGTCCAAGTCACCCGCGCAAACGGAACGAGGCCTATCACCAACGCCGTAGGTCGCAGGGGTGACATAGTTGCCATCTCCGGTGTTCACAAGAACCGAAACGTTGTCACGTTGATAATTCGCTGTGGCCAGATCCAGGTCGTTGTCGCCGTCTAGGTCACCCGCGCAGACGGAATAGGGATAATCACCAGCACCGTAGGGCACCGCGGCGAGATAAAAGCCGTTTCCGCTATTCAGGAGAATAGAAACGTCGTCACTGTAGGAATTCGCCACGGCCAGATCCAGGTCGCTGTCACCGTCCAGATCACCCGCGCAGACCGACCTGGACCCATCACCAGCACTATAGTGCACAGCGGCAGCGTAGGTGGCATTTCCATTGTTTCGAAGAACCGAAACGTTGTCACTGAGACGATTCGCCACGGCCAGATCCAGGTCGTTGTCACCGTCCAGATCACCCGCGCAGACGGAAAAGGGATCATTACCAACACCATAGTTCACAGCGGCAGCATAGGTGCCGTTTCCATTGTTTCGAAGAACCGAAACGTTGTCACTGTTACCGTTCGCCACTGCGAGATCCAGATCGTTGTCACCGTCTAGATCACCCGCGCAAACCGAACGGGGCGCATCACCAGCACCGTAGTTCACAGCGGTATAATAGGTGCCGTCTCCGATATTTAGAAGAACAGAAACGTTGTCACTGTCTTCATTCGCCACCGCCAGATCCAGGTCGTTGTCACCGTCTAGATCACCCGCGCAGACGGACCTTGACCCATTACCAGCACCGTAGTGCACAGCGGCAGCATAGGTGCCATCTCCGTTGTTTAGAAGAATCGAAACACTGTAACTGATACTATTTGCCACGGCCAGATCCAGATCGTTGTCACCGTCTAGATCACCCATGCACACGGAAAGGGGCCCAGTACCTGTACTGTAGTTCACAGCAACAGCATAGGTGCCGTCTCCGTTGTTTAGAAGAACAGAAACGTTGTTACTGTTACCATTCGCCACGGCCAGATCGAGGTCGCTGTCACCATCTAGATCGCCGGAGCAGACGGAATAGGGGTGGTTACCAACATAAAACGTCAATGAGGAATAAAATAACGGCTCGAATGCCAGAACTCCGTCTGAGGGTAACAACAAGATTATTGCAATACAAATCACGCCTTTTCTCAAGGCTCAACTGTCCCTTC
>CP070631.1:1203227-1206236 GCA_020356045.1 Candidatus Latescibacterota bacterium | reverse complement strand
TGGACCAACGATACCCGCGGACGGCGTCGCCCGGGCAAATTCAAGCATCTTTTCGATCGAGTCCTCGCGAACTACCGTGTCGGGGTTCAAAATGAGGAAGTAGTCTCCCGACGCGGCGCGGATTCCGATGTTGACCCCACGCGAGAAACCCACATTTTCGCGTCCCACGATCAGCTTGACCCATGGATACCGCGCGCGCACCAGCTCCGGCGTGCCGTCCGAGCTGGCGTTGTCGATGACAATGACTTCAGTGGAGGTCCGGACGCTTTGCTGCTGCAGCGATTCCAGACATGGCCCCAGCACGTCGCGGCTGTTGTAGCTTACGATGATTACTGATACGTCCACGCGGCCCCTATTTCTTGGGATAACGGTTTAATATCGAATCGATTCGGAGCTTCCATACGAGAAACACAGCTTCCCAAACGATCCGCCGTGACATCTTGGAGGTACCGGCCGTTCGATCGACAAAAACGATAGGTATCTCTTTCATCCGAAAACCGTTCTTCCACACGATAAAGTTGACCTCGATCTGAAACGAGTAACCGTCGCTCTTGATCTTGTCCAATGGAAGGCTTTCCAGCACCTCTCGCCGAAAACACTTGAACCCGCCGGTGGCGTCCTTGAGGGGCATTCCCGTGATAATTCGAGTGTAGATGTTGGCGCCAACGCTGAGGACGAGCCGTGACAACGGCCAGTTCACGACCGTTATGCCATCGAGATACCGCGAACCGAGAACGAGATCCTGGTTTTGGATCTCGTCGAGAAACCCGGGCAAAGCCGCGGGGTCGTGCGAAAAATCGGCGTCCATTTCGAATACGTACTTGATGTCAGGACGCTCCAACGCCCACTTGAAACCGGCGATATAGGCACTGCCCAGCCCCAGCTTGGCGGTTCTGTGCAAAACATGAACGCTCGAATTCGTTTTGCTGAGCTCTTCTATAAACTTGCCAGTCCCGTCGGGCGAGTTGTCGTCGACAACAAGCACCCCCAAATCCGGAATGGCGAGATCGAAAATGCGTTCGAGCAATACCTCGATGTTGTCGCGCTCGTTGTAGGTTGGAATGACGATCAAGGCCTCCAACATCAAACCTCCGCGCCTCTCGCTCGCCGCGCGCTCAGCGCGGACACGAGTATGATCAACACCATCACACTCAACGCGGTGACCGTTATCATCAGCCCTTTCCTCACGAGCGAGGAGTCGTACCGGAAAACAATTTCGTGATCACCCGCCGGCAACGCCAACGCTCTTAAAATATAGTTGGCTTTTATGGTCTCCGCTTCTTCACCATCCACAAACGCTTTCCACCGGGGGTAGAACACCTCGGATATCATCAATATAGCAGGCTCGGGTAGCATGGCGTCTATACGTATTTCGTTGAGGCTGTAATACTCTATCGTCGCCCTGGCGCCGCTTTTGGACACCGGTTCGACGGCCGGTTCCTTTTCGAGCAACGCCGTTTCCCCAAGATCGATCCCTCCTCGCGGCAATGATGGGAGAATACCAAGGATTTCGTCCGCGGGTATCACACGGTACCGGTCCACAAAAAACACCCGATCGAGGGCATTTTCGTTGCGGTACACGTGCTTGGGTTTCCCGTTGAAATCCGTACCCTGCCAGAGGAGCCGCCAAGCCGCGACATCCGGGAACGGATAACTGGTCACGATGTACTCGGCGTTTAACATATCGACCAGGTGGTAGTTGGCGTTTGCCGCGGCTGCCGTCAAGGCGCCGACAAACTCCTCGTAAACCGTCAGTTTTGCCGGATGATACCCCCCGAGCGACGAGATTCCAAAATTCATGAACCGGTTGGATCGAAAATCCGGGTCCCGGTCGACCGGAACCGATGGGTGAGTTGCCGAAAACACCCTAAGAGGGTTGCGCTGAACACCGTCGGACGGCCTTTGGGATTCCAAAAACTCGATAACGTCATCCGGCACCAAAAAACGGTCCCGGTCTGATTTGTTCTTGATGATACGAAGCTGCTCGGTGCGAAACATCGTGCCGGGAAGGAGCGTTTCGGGATGAACGATCTTTCGATCGACCATATACAGATCGATCGCGGCAACGGCGATCACAATCCCGACCAGCGCTCCGGCACCAATGGTCCGACGTGCGAACACCATCAGAGCGCCCGAGACAATCAGGAGAATAAGCGAAAACTTGATCAGATCCGCAAAAAGAAATCCACCGGCGATCCGGGCCAGTCTGAGCTGGTCGGCGGCGGAGTTAACGTTTCTGAAGTTCTTTGCGATCGCCTCGGCAAAGCCGCCCTGCCAATAGCCGTACGCAAGCACGACGATTACGAACATCACCCCGGCGGCGAGGAGGGTGAAAAATGCAGGCTTGCGGATCCGTTTCCCGTCGTTTTTCAACCCCTTTGTGGCCACCGCTTGAAGACCCAGCGCAAACAGCAGAACAAATGCGAGCTGTTGCACGATCAGCACCATAACCGGTACTCGAAACTTATTGAAATACGGAAGCCAATTGAAGAGCGGGTTGTAGAGCACCGGGAGGTGTTTGCCAAAAGACACCAACGTCGTCACCGCAACGACAAAGAGAAGAAAATTGACAAACCGGTTTCGTGCTATTAGCGCTGCGCAGGCGGCAAACACAACCACGACTAGCCCCACATAGTTCGGATAATCGGTGAACGGCATTCGACCGAAATACGTAGCTTTGCCAAATCCAAACGCCGACGGCACCACAAAGGTCAGCGATTCTACGGGGTGAAGACTCCAGGATGTGGCGTACTCGTAATCCAGCCCCCCAGCCTCCGAAGCGCCCCGTATCGAATACTTCGCGTAATCCTTAACGGGAAGAAACACAACCGCGCTGATCATCAGAGCAAAGACCAAAACGAGGATGAAAACCATTAACAGATCAAACGTCTCATGGACGGCCACCCGTCTTGCAGGGACGCCGTCGCGGCGTAGCACACGCCTGAAAAATCCGATCACCGTCGGATATTCCGGATCGCCGCGCCCGGTCAGACCTTGGCGGATCTTCAG
>CP070631.1:1199562-1203127 GCA_020356045.1 Candidatus Latescibacterota bacterium | reverse complement strand
TTCCTGCTGGGCAAGCAGGAGAAGTCCAATCGCGAGGGGCTGATCGTCTACATGGGCAGCGACGTCTGGGGCGTGAAGTGGCGCAACTGGAAGATCCACCTGAAGGAGCAGGACAATATCGTCACCCAGACCAGGAACTACGGGATGCCGCGTGTCTACAACCTCATTAAGGATCCGGGCGAGACCCAGAACGTGCTCTTCCCGGAGACCTGGGTGCCGAAGGCGGCGCTGGGGCAGTTGGGGGCACACGTGGTGTCGCTTAAGAAAGAGCCGCCGATCAAACCGGGGACCAAGGATCCGTACACGCCGCAGAAGTAACGAGGCGAACGGTTGGTGAATGCGCTGCGACGTGTTCTATTGATTTGTTGATAGGGCGATCGTGCCCGCACGGGCACCGTCCACACCGTTAACAACCTGTGTTTCCGGATCCGAATTACAAAAAAGTAGGGAAAGCGCAAAGCTCGAGAAGGGAGACGTCTTCATGAATCGCCATCGCATGTCGATCATCGTTATTGGATTCGTCATTAGCGTTTGCACGGTTTTGGCCGGGTTGGCTCAGGAGGTCCAAACAACGGCAAACCCGCAAACAATTCCACCGAGCACCAATCCGACGAACCGTGTAATTTACCCTGCCCAGGGTCAAAGCACCGACCAGCAAATGAAGGATCAGCTGGAATGTTACAACTGGGCCACGCAGCAGACGGGGTGGGATCCATACAAGGCTTACGACAAATTGGTTGACCAGGGCTACGCGGCCAAACAGACCGCCGAGGAGGCGCAAGGAGGGCTGGTGCGCGGCGCCGCCAAGGGGGCCCTCGTAGGTCTTGCAATTGGAGCGATCGCTGGCGATGCGGGGAAGGGTGCGGCAATCGGGGCGGCCGCCGGTGGCATGACCGGCGGGATGCGATCGCGGCGCGCGAGACAGTCGGCCGATGCGCAAGCTCAACAAGCGATTGACGAGTTCAACCGGCATCTCGAGGTGTGGGACCGCAATTATGTGGCGTGTATGACAGGCCGAGGTTATACGGTGGAATAATACGCCGGTCAAGTTCGACGTGAGACAGGAGTGTTGATGATGAAAAGAAAAATAGAATATGCGGCGTTGATGGGGATTCTATTATTCGTATTCTGGGCCGGTGGTGCCCAGGCGGGACCGGTTTGGATTTGCTCGATCACAAACGCCGTCGAATGCTTGGATGACGGCACTGTGGGTGAGCCGGATTTCGGGGGGCTTGAGCCGGCGACATTTTTTCGCGTTGATCCCGACAAGAAAAAGATAACCCTGCTTGCACCCGAGTCCCGCAGCGGGGAAATAACGGTAATCGACAAAGTCGTTGAGAAAGATGACATGTGGGTTCTGACCGGTATCGAAGCGGGGCGAGCCTGGAGCATGGTGATCTCGGGCGAAGGCTACGTGACGTTATCGATCGCATACGATGGCGTTACCTGGTCGGCATTCGGGCATTCGATGCTGGAAGAATAATCGGTGCTCGTCGACGAATTTGCGGAATTGTGAAATGACGTACAGACAAAGTGAGTGAAGTTGTGAAATCGGTTGTTCGAGGACTGTATTGCTTACGGATGGCAATTTGCGTGGCGGCGGGTGTGATTCTATCCGTCTTCCCGGCTGATGCACAGGAGCGGCGGCCGCCGGATGAAGGCGGCTCCGTTTACTCACTGGGATTGCCGGGGCGCAACCTGGCCCATGGAAGTATCTCGGTGGGGTCCTATAGCAGAGGCGATCAAAACGATTTTGTCGCCTATGGTTCTATCGCCACCTACAGAGATTTGATCCATCCCGCATATTCAATCGCAGGTCTCTGGGGCGAGCTCTATGCTGGCTACAGAGATGAGGAACGCGGTGACGCCGACGGCGGGCTTCGGGCGATGTTGATGTTACCTGCGTTCAAGTTTGGTGCCGGTATCGATTACAATTTTCCCGACAAAAAGATCGACGCGATCCTTTCCTTAAAGCTTCCGCTTCGGCGAGGCGGGATCCTGGGCCACGGTAGCCATTTTCGCGTGGATTGGCTGCCCGACCGGGGGCATTCGTTCAACATTGGCATCGAGGTCCCGCTCCAGCGGTACGCGGGTAAGGTCCGCCCGGCCAAAGACCATGTGAAGTTCAAAAAGCGGCGAGCGGAACCGGTACCGTATACGATCTCCGACTCAATGCTCGAAGAAGCGCTGGCCAATATCCGCGATTCGGCGCATTGGATCAATCGTCTTACCGTTCCATTCCTCGATCATAAGGGTTTTACCGAAGAAAAGGGCATGGCGCAATTTCGTGAAGAGGTTGCCGCAATGAAAACCCACATGGCCACCACGAGCCCACTCTACCCAAACGGGCGGACGATCCACGAGGAAATGCGTGTTTATCACGGCGAGCTCGATCGGGCGTTTTCGATCGCTGCCTCGGGACAATCGCTCACGGTGGGTGAGAGCACGGAATTGGGTAGGACGATCGCCGAGCTGGCCAGAGAAACACTGTTCGACGAAATCATACTTCCGTATAACCGGCTCCTGGGTCAAAAGAAGAAAAACGACAGCGTAATGAATTTTGGCCCGCTGGCCCGGGGCGAGTTCGCCCGGCGCGTGTCGACAGCCATCGGAATCGCGGACGAGTGGATGAATGGTGTGCTCTATGTGTTCGAGACGCTCATCGAAATCGTCGAGGAGAACCGCAAGCTATCGAAGGATCTCTGGGGTGATTCGCGGCTCGTATGGATCCCGATGCAGTATGGTCTTCGACCCGAACAGCACGATACGCAGGCGGAGATGGACCGCCTGGTCGAGCGCGCTACGGAGGAGGAGTTTACACCGGGAAACGAGGTCTACTACATCATCAATGAGAAGTTTCAGTTCGAGGTCCACAAACAAATTTTGAGGGCCGAGGATTATCACGTTCTATGGATTCACGACTTTCGTGGTGTCGATGGCGCGGGCGATCCCGACGAAGTGTCGTTCCGGCAGGTTGTCGATTCGTATTTCGCGGCCTTAATAAAGAACGTTCGTGACTATGACAGAACGGGGAGGCTTCCCGTCTATATGATCGTCCAGGACCAGTACTACTACGAAAACAACAAGAGCCGGCGTTGGCACAAACTTCTTATGGACCCCATGCACCATAAGATCGAGCTGCCCAATGACTACGAGTGGATGGAAACCACGATCGACAGCGTTCAGAACGAGCTTCGAGACGCCGTCGCTCAGTCGCAGCTTCTCCAGGCGCAGGCTCGCGAATATGGCGAGGAATGGCTGAAAAACCGAATTAAGGTTCATGTCAGTATCACCCATCCCGCCGACGCGTCGTTTTGGAGCAGGGACGTGGCGCCACTTATAGGGGTTCACGACAACTATGTCCGCGATCACCGGAAAATATCGTTTTACGATGTCACCGAAGAAGATCCGTACAAGGGTGGGGCTATCTTCACGGGGATGGGTATCGGGGAGCACTATATGGGAGCGACCTGGGAGGACCGGGGTGTTCTGGCAAAAGGACCGTCGCTGATTAAGCTCAAGGACGCGTGCCGTGCGCTGCTTCTCCACAACGGGGTCAAAGAGG
>CP070631.1:1193906-1199462 GCA_020356045.1 Candidatus Latescibacterota bacterium | reverse complement strand
ATTGCGATGCCGATCAACGTGCCCATCATGGTCTTGGTGCATGAGTGGATGATGTGACGAGAATCTTCCGGAAACGGATGAAAACGGGCATCCAGCACGAGATACCCGTTTCGGATCACGATGAGATCCCTGAAATGATGACCGTTGTCGCGGATCGTCTCGATCAGATCCGCCAGCACATCCGAATCGACACCTTGATTCTCGGGTGGTGACGTAGGCCATTCTTTGGTGGGCCAGTAATCCGGCTCGCCGGTTTGGGGAGCCGCAGCGCACAGCGATGCGGTCACTATGACAAAAAACCCAAGCAACAACCCGGCGAGAAATCGTTTTGTCATGCCGTATCCATTTGAGTATGAGTGCCGCACGTGTTGTCGAGGACGCATGCGGTCGATCCGAATCGGTTTACAGAAAGACTACGGGCCGGTCCCGCGAGATGTTTCGTCCCCGGGAAACCGGCCCTCCAGGTTGTTTTGAGCCAATTGTAGAGGCTCGGCGGGCTACTCCAAGAGCACCGGCATCCCCATCATCGGCCAGATAAACCACACAAAAAACCCGATGACGATCATCAACAACAAGCTGGCGGGGAGGCCGTACATAAAGAACTCACCGGTAGTAAACTGTTTGCTGTTGTAAGCGATCGCATTTGGCGCGGCGCCGACGAGAAGAAGAAACGGCATGCCGGCAGCCACCAACGATGCAAACACGATGACCTCCGGTGCAACCCCAAGATACGGAGCGAGAACGAGCGCGACGGGTAACGATATGGCAATCGCCGCCACGTTCATTATGAAGTTGGTCATTATGAGAACAAAGAACGTTACCCCCATGACAAAGACGAACCACGGGGCCTTCTCAAACATGACCAGCCATTGGACCGCGAGCCATTTTGCGGCACCGGTTTGCCACAAACAGAATCCGATGCTCATCGCACCGCCAAATAGAAGAATGATGTTCCAGGGAATTTCTTCGAGATCCTCGACAGTCAAAATCTTGAAGAGGAAAAAGAGCACCGTTGAGGACAGGATGATCGCGCTCTTGTTGACATCAGCGAGCGCCGGAATAAACGAACGCAAACTCATCAGTGCCACCGTGCTAAGCACAATGGTCAACGCCAGCGTTTCTTTGCCCGACATCGGTCCCAGCTTGGCATAGAGGCTTTTGGCGCGCTCGCGCAACCCGGGGATCCTGGCCTGCTCGGGTTTGAAGAACACCATAAAGAATCCCCACAGCAAGAACACCATCAGCCAGCCTATGGGGAACATGTAGAAAGACAACTCGAAGAACGAGATGTCCCGCCCGACGATATCCGAGTAAAATCCGAGGGCCACCGCGCCGCGGGCAGCACCCAGCAGCGTAATAATACTGCCCGCGCCTGCCGTATACGCCATTCCGATAAACATCCCCTTGCCAAATTTGGTCGGTTTTTCTTTGTCCGTGTAAAGAGCATAGATGGCCATCAGCAACGGGTAGATGGTCGCCGCCACCGCGGTATGCGCCATAATATGCGTGAGCGCTGCGGTCAAAACAAAGACACCCAGATAGATCATCGAGGTTCGCTCGCCGACAACGACGAGCATCTTGTACGCCATGCGTTTGGTGAGGCCCGTCCGGGTAAAAACCATTCCGATGACGATCGATCCAAGGATGAACCAGACCGACGGTTCCATAAAATCGGTGAACGCCACCCTGGCATCGCGGATGAGAAACAGCGCCTGGACCACACCGATCGTAATACTCGTGATCCCGATGGGCACGACCTCAAACACCCACCACGTTGCCGCAAGCAGAAACAGTCCCAGACCCAATCTGCCCTCGCGGCTCAGTTTGAACACCTCACCGGCGGGGTCGACCGCGTCGGGCCAGTCCGGGGAAAAGTAAACAGCCACAAAAAGAAAGAGACCCAGCGACGTACACGCCAAACGCCGCCAGTCGATCCGCCGGCCACGCCCAGCAATGTATACATCGCCGTGCTCACCAGGAAGACCCTCCGGCGGGCCCGCCTCAATGATTGATTTTTTGTCGGTATCTGTCATATCCACTTTCTCTTATTGGACTGTTCGAGCGTTTACAGCACGATTTTCACGACTTCGTGGAGCAGATCCACGGACCGCACGACACCAACGACCTTCTTGTCCTTGAGAACCGGGATCATGCTCACGTTGTTGTCTACCATCTCGTAGATCACTTTGACCATATGATCTTCGAAATCCACAGTGGCTTTGATCGGCAGCATAACATCGCTCACCCGCCGTTCGGCCTGCTTGCGCATCCCGTCCTGCATCTTGTCAAAGGAAAGCTCGGAAAGCTCCGGATCGACCTTGACGTTGAACAGACCCTTGCGAACATCGATTGGTTTTCCAACCAGAAACTCAGGTTCGAGCCCGCGCAGGATGTCTCGTCTTCGAACCGTACCCATGAGCTGGTACTTTTCGTCAAAGACCAGCACCCAGCGTGGCAGCGATGTTCGCCCCCGCGTTTCAATTTCCGCACTCTCCAGCTCCGCTATGGTCTCACGGAGCGTAAACCAGTACGGAATGTGCGGGTACTCATCCAGGGGGATCATGAACTCTCCCGCTTTCTTGAATCCCATCAAAATCTCCTCTCGCGGAACGTGCCCCGACGCGCTCCATTATAGATATGCACTAATCAATTCAGTTGATATCATCTGATTGTTCTTGGGCGAATTGTCTGAGCCGGTCCGGTGCCAGCCCAGAGCGTCTCGCCATTTCCACTTGGTCTCCGTCACACCGTTCCGATAGACGGTGAATATACTCTTGTTCAAAGCTCTCGCAGGCTTTGTCAAACGGTTCCATGCCAAACATCGCTTCGATATGCGCTCGTTCGCGTTTCTGTCTTTGCCATCTCATGGCTCGGTCAATGCTGGCTATGATCTGCTCTCTTTTGAACGGTTTTGTGACATAGTCGAACACGCCCAACGAGAGCGCTTCCGTGACGGATGCCATCGAGCCAAAGGCTGTGATAATTATGACTTCTTCGAAGCGATCCTCTTCCCGCACCATCCTGAGAATATCCATCCCGTCGAGCCCGGGCATTTTTAAATCCGTCAGGATTACATCGTAGACATTTTGCTTCAAAAGCTCCGGAACTTCCAGCGAATTACTCGTCGTCGAGGTTGCGTATGCCGTTTGTTCCGTAATGATCCGCTCGAGAAGCTTGAGCATATGAGGTTCATCGTCAATTGCCAATATGGTCTGCTTCATCCATCACCTCTCCGATCAGATACCGCCGTTCGCTTCCTCGATTCCCAGCTTTTTCTTGAAATCTTTGATATACCACCGCGTGATCGAGTCATTTGACAGGGCCATGTCCAGTTGCTTGGTCATCATCGTCAGCCGTCCGAGCAGATGCAGCGCAGCGGCAAGATCCGTATGATTCTGATAGGCGATACGTGCATCGATAAAATCACCTTTTCCCGTGACATCGAACCCCATACTAACCAGAACATCATTGAATACGCGGATACGGCGTTTTCTCTTTTCGAGGGCTGCGCCCCCACCCTTGCACTGATAGCGGATGTAGTTATTGCCGGCCGTATGGGTGCACATCGACTCGACCGTGGTGAAATGATACCCCAAGCGCAAGCTCAAGATCATGTACTCCTCGCTCAGCACAGCAAAGCTCGACTGCGAAAACCCTTCGCCGATCTTTGTGGCGAGCTTCGAGGGCAGGATACCGCTCGATCTTCCCTCATCGGCTGACCTCCCCCGCGACGGCCATCCCTCCTGCTTGATGCCCCCCCAAAACGCCTTCATCGGCACCGAGCCGATGTCATCCTCATGGACCTGGCGCCGCCCTTGATGTTCCGTCAGGCTCTCGTCGATGGGGATGATCAACACCTTGAGCGGCGTTCCGCTTTTGAGGTGAAGTGCCACCCGGTCCTTGCGGCGGATGTTTTTGCCAAGCGAGAACATCTCCTGCATCGCCATCTGATGTACAAATCGCGTGATGTCGTGAAAGGTTTTGCAGTTCTGCGGCTGAAAGTTCGCGTCATCTGGATGGATGAGATTGAGCGGTGCGATCCGCTTGAGTATTCCCTTCAATAATAGATAGATCCCCGCGTCATCCAAGTCTGCGAAATCGGTGCGCCGCGCTTTTACGAGCTCGGGCTGGTCGCCATCATAAATCGCTCGCCCCGTGGCATCCACGGTCACGTGGTTACCCTCCGGGAAATCACACTTGTCCTTCACACCGACGAGCGTCGGAATGCCAAATTCACGCGCGAGCGTGGCCATGTGGCTTGCCGTGCTGCCCACGTGGGTTACCAGCGCCCCAACCTTGTCCATCACCGTCACCAGACCCGGGAAGGGAAGCGGAGCGACAAGCACGGCACCATCGGGAACACGGGACAAATCCTCGGTTGTCTTTAACCGGAACACGGGGCCGCTCGCTGCTCCCGGGCACACCGTGGTCCCCCCTGCGCACAGACGGCTAAGATTGGACACGTCCGGCTGGACCGCGGGGGCCCTGGGCTCGATCACCCGTAGTGGACGCGCCTGGAGAAGAAACGGGTGGCCGTCGCGGTCGATGGCCCATTCGATATCCATCGGCGACCCGTAGTGTGCCTCGATCGCTCTGGCAAATTCCGCAAGCCGACACGCCTGTTCATCGGTCAACACCGGCGCCCGTTGCTCGGATTCGGGAACGGATTGCTCGACCGTGCCCGATGCGGAGCCAAGAACCATACGGATGGGTTTGTTGACGATTTTCTTATCGACGACCTGCCCCGTGGTTTTTGACACCCGGTAGGTATCGGGAGTCAACGTCCCGTCAACCAGGTATTTCCCCAACCCGTAAATCGCGTAGACAACAGTGCAGGCGTCCTGCGGGTTGAGCGGATCGTGTGTATAAATCACACCGCTGGCCACCGCATCCACCATCGCGATACAACAAACACCCATCGCGAGATCCGACTCAGTGAACGAGTGGCTCAGATAATAGTAGATCGCTTGCGGAGTAAACTTGTTGGCCAGGACGTCCCGGTACCGGTCGACGATCTCGTTTTCCTGTACGTTGAGAAAGCTCGCATACTGACCGGCAAAGCTAAACAACGTGTCCTCACCGACCGCGCTCGACCGCAGGGCGAAGCCCGTTGCGGCGTCGCGCCGTTTGACTGCCGCGAACTGGTCACGGATCGATTGGGCCAGATCGTTGGGCACCTCGCTCGAGGCCACCATCGACCGGATCTCCTCGCTAATGCGGACTAAGTCCCCGTAGTGTTTGATATTTACGGCGGCGATCCGGCCGGAAATCCGTTTCTGCAAATCGTTGGTTTCAACAAAGTGTGTGTAGGCCCACGCGCTGATCGCAAATCCTTCTGGCACCGGCAGCAACAGCTTGGATCTCATTTCGCCGAGCTGTGCGCCCTTGCTCCCCACGCTCCAGCTTTTCTGGCTACCGACTTCGGAGAGCGGAATAGTAAAGGCGTCCCGTTCGACGGGACGATTTTCGGGAAAAAAACGGGCGATTTCGTCGTTGATCACGTGGTAGCGGTCGATCAGCGGTTCGTATCTCTCGCCGCCCATCGCGATCATGCCT
>CP070631.1:1187557-1193806 GCA_020356045.1 Candidatus Latescibacterota bacterium | reverse complement strand
TGGTCAGGGCATCCTCGAACCTGCCAATACTGGTCCTCCGGTTCGAGGCCAAAACGCAGGAACGGCTCGACGAGATCAAGGCGCTTTTCCGAAGCTATATGGACAAATACCCTGAGATCGGAAAGACCTGGCACAATGAATAACCGTACGAGGCCCTGGGGGCGATCCAGTTCGACTTTTGTGCACCGTACTGTCATATGCACGAACGCAAAGGAGAACGGACCGCCGCCAGGGCCTGCGTGTTAAAAAGTGAGAGGATGGCTTTTATGATTTCCTTGTGTCGATCGAAGACCGTGCTGGCGGCGGTGTTGATCTTGATCGTTCCGGTTGTGCTTCTCGCGGTCAAATTGCCAAAGGGCTATATGAGTGAGAAGAACTCGGGGAAGATTCTGGAGAAAACGGTCACCATCCGAATGGATCCGGATCTCTCGCAGTTGTCGGACGCGGAACGCCGGGCGATACCGGTTCTTCTCGAAGTGGGCAAGGTCCTTCATGAACTCTATCTGGTTACCCGCCACCACCAAGCGCTGACTTCGTACGAGAACCTTTTGGTTCTGGATGACGAACTGGACAATCCGGTCGCGACGCAAAACCTCATCACACTTCACCGTCTGTTCAAAGGGCCGATCTGCCGCACGCTGGACAACAAGGTGATCCCATTTCTCCCTGTAACCAAAAAGGAAAAGGGAAGGAACGTCTATCCACCCGGGGTAACAAAAGAAGAGATCGATCGATTTCTGGCAGAGAATCCCGGCGAGGTATCGAGTATTCTACACGTACGCTCCGTCGTGCGCAGGAGCATTCCGCTAAAGATCGTTGCGGATCTTTCGACGCTCGAACGCTATCCAATTCTCGATTTTCTCCATCCGGGCTTGAGGGATAAACTCGAGGCGCTTCGTCAAGATCCGTCGGAAGCGCCCTTTTACGCGGTGCCGTATTCGGTGGCGTTCGCGCCGTATATGACATCCGTTTACAATCTTCTCAACGAGGCCGCCGGCATCCTCGAAGACGGGGACCCGGATTTTGCCGGGTATCTCCGGCACCGGGCGGTCGATCTGCTTCGTGACGATTACGAGGCAGGAGATGCCGCCTGGGTCACGGGCAGGTTTGGAAACATCAATGCCGAAATCGGTTCGTACGAGACTTACGACGATGAGCTCTACGGCGTTAAAAGCTTTTTTGCGGTGAGCCTGTTGGTAAAAGATCCCATGATGAGCTCGACGGTGGAGACGGTCAAATCGTGGCTTCAGGAAATGGAGGATCATCTGCCGTACGATCATCACAAAGCGGTAAGGCGCGATATTCCCATCGGAGCCTACAACATCATCGCCGATTTCGGTCAGGCGAGAGGATCCAACACCGCGACGATTCTACCCAATGAATCACACATTACGCGCAAATATGGACGGACGATCCTACTTCGAAACAACATTCTCACCGACCCTGATATTTTTGAGATTCGGCGGGCTGCGTTCAATGCAGCGGTAAGCGAAGAGTTCCATGCCGACTTTGATCGAAAGGGTGGGTTTTTCCGCACCCTGTGGCATGAAATCGGGCATTACCTGGGACCGGATGTAACCAAAGACGGGCAAACGCTCGACATCGCGCTCGAGGAAAACTCATCGACGATGGAAGAGCTCAAAGCCGATCTGATCTCACTTTACGTCTGCAAAAAGCTCTTCAAGAAGGGCTACTACAGCAATCCGCGTCTGCGCTCGGTACAAACAGCGGGGATTCGACGTGTCCTTCAAAAAAACAAACCCAAGCGGGCCCAGGTGTACCGGACGATGCAGCTCATGCAGCTCAATTATTATCTGGAAAACGGTCTACTGGAATACGACCGCAAGAAGAAAAAACTCATCATTCACTACGATCAGTACCACCCCGTTGTCGAGTCGATGCTTCGCGAAGTGCTTGCTCTTCAGTATGAAGGCGATAAATCGGCAACCGACGCCTTTATCGATAAATATTCAACCTGGAAAAAAGAGCCGCACGGGCGTTTGGCCAAAGCGATGATAAAGGCCGAGACGGCCAGATATGTGTTGGTCCGCTACGCTGCGTTGGGGGAGTGAGCGGGGCTTACCGGTTGGGCTGACAACCTTTGAGAAATTGATTGAGCTTGGATTTCTCACCGATTGCGACGATCGTGTCGTCCTCGGTGAGGACCGTGTCCGCTTCGGGGTTGAATATCATGTCTCCCGACGCTTTCTTGATGGTGACAATGATCACACCATAGTGAGTCCGTACGCCGGTATCTTTTATCGCCCGGCCGACAAAATCGGATCCCGGATGGAGCCGTGCTTCCTCGACGAACAGCGACAGTTGCTGCCGGTCGGTGACCAAATCCACAAACTCCTCGACGGCGGGGTGCAGCGCGCCCTGGATAACGCGGTGCGCTGCTATCCTGTGCATTGACACTATGTTATCGGCGCCTCCGCGCTTGAGTCTCATTTCGGCATCCGAGTCGAAGGCCCTCGCCACAACATTGACGCTCGAATTCAAATGTTTGGCGGTCATGGTCAGGTACAGGTTGTCCGCATCCGAAGGGAGCAGTGCCATCACGCCAAGGGCATTCTCGACACCGGCCTCTCGGAGGACTCCCTCTTCGGTCGCATCACCGATAATATAGAGGTACCCCGTGTCGCGAAGCTCATCGGATTTGTCCTTGTCGTTTTCGATTACACAAAAGGGATATCCGTCCTCGCTGAGCAGTTCAGCGACTATGTTCCCCGTTCGTCCGTAGCCACACACCACGCTGTGGCCGCGAAGATCGCTGATTTTCCGCTTCATTTTTCTCCTTCCCACGGTGCCCCGGAACTCACCCTCGAGTATCGCACGGCCCAACATCGTGGTCGTAAAAAACGCGGCACCAAGTCCTGTCAGAATCACAAAGCTGGCGAACAGCCGCCCTCCGGGCGACAACGGATTGACTTCCCTGTAACCCACCGTGGAGATCGTGATCATTGTCATGTAAAACGAATCGAGGATCGACCAGTTTTCAATCAGGGAAAAACCCAAGGTGCTGATAATGATGCAGGCGAGCACGAGCGCCAATCCGGCGGCGACTCCGATCTGTGGCCCTGCAAGTTTGTTCACTTGGATATCTCCCTGTTGCTGGCTCGGTCTTCTCTGCGAGTATAGACGAACTATGGCGGTTGCCAAGATTTTTTGTTTGCTTGCTCCAAGGGGGCAGATCTTTTACATTGGGGGTTCGAAAACACCCAGCCGCCAAGTTTGCACACAAAGGTTTTCCCGATGTTCCAGCCAGGACAATTCCGGTCGAGCATCCTACAGCTTCTGGCCGGCGCGACGATGATCAGCTTTTCTCCGGTTTTCGTCGCGGTGGCCGATGTCGGACCGACGATGGCCGGATTCTACCGCAATTTGTTCGGCGGCGCGTTCTTGTTGATCCTCGTCGTGGTCCGGGGAGACAAGTTGTGGGCCGGTGTCCGGCCGTTGTTGCTGGCGGTTTCGTGTGGGGTTCTCTTTGCCGCCGATCTGTGGTTTTGGCACCGGTCGATTCACTATGTCGGACCAGGGCTGGCCACGATCATGGGGAACTTTCAAGTGTTCTTCTTGGCGGCGTTTGGTATCGCGGTTTTCAAAGAACGTCCCGGTTGGCGGTATATTGTCTCCGTGCCTCTGGCGATCGTCGGTTTGTTTCTCATCGTTGGGGTTGATTGGTCACAGCTGGAAGGCAATTACAGGCTGGGCATATTGTATGGACTGGCAACCGCATTGACCTATGCCGCATTTCTCCTGATTCTTCAGAACTCGCAGTCGAAAACGCCCCGCTTGTCGGCCACGGCCAATCTTTGTGTGATATCATTGGTGTCGGCCGCGTTCATGGGAGCGGAGGGTGCGGTTGGAGGAGAGGGGTTTGTCATACCCAACGCTCACAGCTGGCTGGCGATGGTTGCCTACGGAGTGATTTGTCAGGGTCTCGGTTGGATCACGATCAGCCGGGCACTGGCCAACGTAGAGGCATCGCGGGCAGGGCTCATTTTGTTGCTCCAGCCCACGCTGGCGTTTATTTGGGATGTACTATTTTTCGCCCGGCCAACGAGTGTCGCCGATGTTGTCGGGGCAGCTATTGCGTTGACGGCGATCTATTTTGGAGGGAGCCGCGCAAAAAAATGACCAGAAACGCTTGCGTAGTGGCAAAACTTGTATTGCTTCTAGTCGTCTTGTCGGCGGTGGTTTGGGGTGCTGGGGGCGAGGAGCCCGATGCAAAGCGACTGGTCCGCCACTATCTCGACCAAACCGCAGAAAACCCGAAGGCGACCGAGGGTTGGGTGCGGCTCAGCGAGGCATACTTGTGGTTGGCATCGGATACGGGTGATCTCGATCAGATCGCAAATGCCGATTCCGCGGTAGCCTCGGCGCTCGCGCTGGCTCCGGTTGATGTTCCTGCCCTCAATCAACTCTCCAGAGTACGGTCGGCGCAGCACCGTTTTGAAGATGTTCTGCATATTCAACGCGAATCAATCTATTACGGGCTCATGAACGCGGAATCCTGGGGAATCGTTGGTGATGCGTACATGGATCTCGGCCGGTATCGCAGCGCGGATTCGTGCTATTACGCAATGTTCGAACTGGATCCGGATTTTGGGTCGCTGATGAGAGTGGCGCGGCGAATGTTCGATATCGGGGATTACGCCGAGGCGGTGTTGTATGCAAATGCGGCAATTGATACGGCGTGGCGGGGAAATGAATCGCACATACGAGAATTGGCGGATGCGCATGTACGGCTCGGACGGATGAAGTTGTCACGGGGCGATTTGGAATGGGCGATGGTCTGGTCGGATAGTTCATTGGCTGTCGTTCCCGGATATGGTCCCGCGTTGGAGCTCAGAGCCGTTGTCCATCGGCTGCGGGGCCGGTTCGAGCAGGCCAAGTCCCTGTATCGGCAGCTCGTTGACGTCTCTGCGGATCCCCGTTTCGTGTCCGGTTTGGCACGTGTTTACGCCGAATCCGGTGACGACGAGACGGCGGACTCGCTGGTCCATGCCGCATCCGAGACATACAAACGATTGCTCGGGCGCTATCCCGGCATCGTCCGCCGCAGCTATATCGAGTTTCTGCTCGATTGGGACCGCGATGTGGAGCGTGCGCAACAACTCGCCTTCAAAGAATCACGAACGCGTAAAGATGTAAATACCTACGACCTCCTTGCCTGGGCTTACTACAAAAATGGGAATTACAACCTCGCCTGGTCATCCATCGCGTTGGCGTTGCGAAGGGATGCACAACACCCAAAGATCATCTATCATGCCGCCGTCATCGCAAAAGCTGCAGGGAAACGGGACGAATATCTGACCTATTCCGCAAGGATCCGTGAGATGAACCGGCGATACGAAGCGATGTATGGGTCGCTGTAGGAGTGGAGGACGCTCATCGGACTCGGGTTGGCAATTGTCCAGCAACACTTCCTGCACCAAACGGCAGCGTGAGGTAAACGTATGTGTGATGAGCTTGTGACAGGTTGCCGGCAGCCGGACAGTTCTATCTGAGAAGGACGAGTTTCCGCGAGCGAGTCTCGGTTCCCGCCTCGAGCCGGTAAAAGTAGACGCCGGATGACACGTCGTTTCCACGCGAGTCTTTACCATTCCAGCGAACTGTACGTGTTCCCGCGACCATCTGACGGTCGATGAGGGTGGTAACCGCCCGACCCGCCACGTCGTAGATTTTCAGCGTCGTCATCATCCCCGGTTCCGGGACGCTAAACCGGATTGTCGTCTCCGGGTTGAACGGATTGGGGACATTTTGCTCGAGATCGACTGAGCTGATCCGGTCAGGATGGATTGGGTCGATGCCGGACCCGGATCCCTGGTACGTTATGATCGAAAAATCATCGACGCCGGCTTCGACGACGGAGCCGGGAATATCCTCATTGGCGACAAACCGGAAGCGTACACCCGCGGTCATCGGAATCGAGCGGAGAAGGTTATGTTCGACCAGCCGCCAGCTCCGGTCGCTCAGACTGTCGGTTTCGAGACGGACCCATGTGATTCCGCTATCCGCCGACACATCAACGATCCATCTGTCGTCGCCCGGCGCGCCACCGGTATCGTTTGTGTACCAGCGATGGTAGCGGACAAAGGCATTGCCATAGGGTGACAGATCGTAAACCGGGCTAAGGAGCGTCGTTTTGCCCCCGTCGACGTCATCGTTGAATTGATTGGTGTACGGGGCGTTGCCGGTAACAAAACACAGCTCGCCGGGGTCGGGCGTGTTGTCATATTCCGG
>CP070631.1:1182661-1187457 GCA_020356045.1 Candidatus Latescibacterota bacterium | reverse complement strand
TGTAATGGTGCCCTCCAGATACAGCACGGCCTTCCCCGCGATCAGGACACGGTCACCACGGTGCTCGCATTTGAGCTCGCCGCCGCGCGGCGACACCTGCAATGCGTGCAATGTGTTCTTGCCCAACACCCCCGCCCAATATGGCGTCAGCGCGCAGTGGGCGGCGCCGGTTACCGGATCTTCCGGGATGGCGATCCGCGGGGCAAAGAAACGCGACACAAAATCCACCGTGTTCCCTTTTGCCGTAACGATCGTACCTCGGCAATCCACGTCGCTCAGGGCGCCAAAGTCCGGGGCGAGCCCGCGGACCGTCTGTTCGGCATCAACAACAACGACCATGTCTTCTTCGGACCGCAGAGTCGACTGGGGTTCGACCCCGAGAGCTTCGCACAAGCCCGCGGGCGGCTTGGCGGGTTGGGCGGTGCGCGCAGGGAAATCCAGCTCGATGAGATCACCCTTTTTGTTTACTGTCAGCGTGCCTTTCTCTCGAGATTCGAGCCGGACTGTGTCCTCGGACCAGTCCCGGCAGTTGAATAATACAAAAGCGCTGGCCAGCGTCGCATGACCGCAAAGCTCGATCTCGGTGGCCGGTGTGAACCATCTGATCTCGAACCCGTCGCCCTTTCGGACGAGAAACGCCGTCTCGGACAGGTTGTTCTCCGTGCCTATACCCTGGAGCTGCTCATCGGGCAGCCACGCGTCGAGAAGGCACACCGCCGCCGGGTTACCGGCAAACACGGTCGAGGTAAACGCATCCACCTGGTAGATTGGTATTCTCATCGGTGTCTCCTTTTGACCGCCGGGGTTCCGTACGCCGGCAGATCGACTTCAGTTCTGCTTCCAAAGACCGAGAACGCGCCCATCCGGATCCTCGAACAATGACAACTGCCCCACACCGGGAATGTCCTGTTTGTCGACGAGGATCTTTCCCCCTGCGCTTCTGATTCTGTCCGCATAGGTGTCGAGATCGTCCACATCGATGTAAAACGCCAGTTTCGCGGGCCACGGTCCGGCTTGAGGTGTCATGATACCACCGTTGATGCCTCCTTCACCGCCCGTTTCCACAAGACGGTAATCCAGTCCGGGGATGTTCCGGACCTCCCAGTTGAAAACCGTTGTGTAAAAATCCGAAATCGCCTCTGGATCGGCGGACCAGAATTCCCAGTGCACGACCGGTTGTCCCATGGCAGCCTCCTTCAAAACTAGGCAACGTTACGTCTTGTGTGTGAGATTCAGTTCTCTTTCCAGAATGTTTTTGAACCGTGTGGCGCTGATCGCATGGTCGGCCAGCAGCCGGCCGTCGTGCACCAGGTTGAACATCCCATAGGGCGATGCGAATCGTTTGCGGGCTTCCGCAGCGCTTTTGATTTCGACGATCCTGAGCCGGGTGCCGTATCTTTTGGCCACGGGCGGGAGTTCCCGAACGGCTTTGCCGATAAACGGACACTGATCGGTATAGAGGAGCTGGAGACTTTTGCGCCGGAACAGCCGTTTATCCCAGTCGGTTGGAAAAGTCGGAGGACGGGCACTGCCGATTCGTTTGGCCAACAGCTGAAAGTGCGGCGGCGTCTCATCCACCTGTTCAAAACCGTTTTTGATGAACACGCTTTTGCCCACCATCCACGGACCGTCGCTGGCTACCACGGTCACGCCCTTTTTGCCGGCCGATCGCGCATCGTCCATACAGGCGTCCAGAAGAGCCGACGCCATTCCTTTATAGGGGCTCTTTTTTGACTCGACCCATAGACAATGGATCACCAGATACCCTCGCGCCTCGACCACCCGCCAGGTATATTCGCCGGGGATGTATTCGAGAAACCCGGCAAGCTTGTCCCCGGGAGCAATGATCTGTTTAAACCTCAACCCTTCCTTGAACCGTCGCCGAAGCCACTCCCTTTTGGCAACGTAACCGGGGTGTTTTTTGTTTTTGACGCAAAACATCCCGTGAGCTTCGATGTTGCTCGAATCGACCGTGAAGATCGTGAACTCCGTCATGCGGGCGCTATCCCTCCTGGTAGATTTGTATGTGATTTCCGCAGGTGTCGTCAAATACCGCGATCTTTGTCCCGCCCGCATCGGTGGGCTCTTGTGAAAAGACCACTCCGAGTTTTTTTAGCCGCTCGTACTCCGAATCGAGGTCATCGACGGCAAACGACGTCAGCGGGATACCCGCTTCAAAGATCGCCCGCTGATACTCGGCCGCCGCCGGGTGCGCGTTGGGCTCGAGGAGTAGCTCCGTACCATCGGGTTCTTCGGGGGACACCACCGTCAACCACCGGTACTCGCCCGCCGGAATGTCGGTCTTTGTTTCGAAACCCAACACATCGGTGTAAAACTTGAGCGCTTTGGCCTGGTTCTCAACGATGACGCTGTTCAATTTGATTTTCATTTTGGCCTCCTATCCGTATGCAATTCGTACCCGTCTGATCACCGCGATGCTGACATCGTTATGATCCATCTTTATCGTGCAACATGTCCACGATCCGGTTGACCGTCGACCAGTTTCTAGAGGTCGCCGGTACGTCAAATTCTTTCTCAACCACCAAGTTTGGAAAACCATACCCGCCGTTTTTTTTCTTGCGGCTCACAACATAGGCCTCGAGGCGATCGGCAAGAACGACTTCCAGAGCCTCTTTGGGCGCTTTTAAGGGAATCGTTGGCATGCGGCGAGGTTTTTTGGCGAGAAAGCTGACGTAGAGTTTTACGTCCGTTTTGTTTTTGAGGTTTTTGAACGGAGCCGCCGTCAGAACGCGTTCCATATCACGCGTGGTTCGATACATTAACATCGGCTCGGCGCCAAACAACCGGTTGAGCTTGTTTTGGATTTCTTTTTTGCGGGACGCCAGGTTTTTTGATGGCGTGTCAAAAATAACGTTGCCGGTTTGTATGTAGGTCCTGACGTTTCTGCAGCCCGCCTCCTCAAACACCCGTCTTAGATCGGTCATTTTGACCTTTGCATGCCCCGCGACATTGATCGCCCGCAAGAAGGCCACGTACGTGCTCATAGCGATCTTCCTTTTGCGGTCTCCGGCTCAAACCCGCAAGAGCCGATGGGGCCGCGCGCTACAAGTCTTGTTATTTCGAGTCATCGAGCGTCTAGCGCTCCGGGAAGACTCAGAATAAAATCCTTGATCTCGTCCCGCACGCGCCGGTAGTGACCGAGCGCTTCCTCTTCGTCGGCCGCCTCTGCGGCCAACTTTGGCGGGTCATCAAAACCGCGATGAACGATTTTTGTGTCGCCCGGCCAGACGGGGCACGACTCATTGGCGTGATCGCAAACCGTCACCACGAAATCAAACTCTCGCGTGTCCAGCTCCTCGATCGTCTTGCTTTTGTGACCGGAGATATCCACACCAGCCTCCGCCATGACGCTGACCGCAATCGGGTTGAGCCCATGCTTCGCGATCCCGGCACTGAACGGTTCGATCACTTCGCCCCGGAAGCGGCGGCAGAAACCCTCCGCCATCTGGCTCCTGCACGAATTGCCCGTGCACAGGAACAGAACCCGTATCTTATCAACCATTCCGGATCACCTCGCGCTCGTCAGGCATGATCCAATCCTCATCCCAAACGGCGGGCTATTGGTACGCGCGGTGTGTCTAACAACGAGTCTTTTTCGTTCGCGACACCACACACAGTTTACCAACCACGACGCTATTCTGCAAACAGTCTGGGGAAACCCGTGTTCGGGGCATGGCAGCGCCAGACTTCGGGTGCGGATGGATGTATCAAACTGACGGTGAATCGACTATTTTTGCGTGCGGAATTCGGGCATACCTGCGAGGTTGTGACAAAGTTCTCAATCTCGGGCGATGAAGCCAAAGGGGAGATCAGCGGGTCCCGGTCGATCGACCAGTCACATCACCGACGATTGCATGGATTCGTTTCTGCCGTGTCTCGGGTTTTTTTGCCGCGTTCAACCAGTAGAGATATTGTTTTTTTCGAGTATCTGGAAGGTGTCGGTATGCGGCGATAGCCCCTTTTACCCGGCGCAACGCACTCGCCAGGTCGGGCGGGATAACATCGGTCTTTTCCCTTTGGATCGCCGCGTCCCATTGGCCGTTTCGGCGTGCCTCGGCTACCTTGTCCATCCCTACTGGGGTCATCTTGCCTTGGCGGGTAAGTTTGTTGACACGGCGGATGTTGCTGATCGACCAGATGCTCCCCGTTCTTCGCGGCGTAAACCGGACCGTGTATGTCTTGGCATCGCGGCTCCGCAGCTTGCCGTCGATCCAGCCAAAACAGAGCGCCTCTTCGACCGCTTCTCCAACGGCAAACGCGTCCTTGCGGACGCTCTTTTTGGTAAACACCAGCCAGGCCCCGACCGCTTTGTCGTGAAAACACACGAGCCACTCGCGCCACTCTGCACGATCCGCAAATATCAACGGAGGGTTGTCACGAATCACGGATGGACTCACCCCAGATCGGTCAAAACGGATTCAAACGTCGCCAAAAAACCTTGGATATCCGATTCTTCGATGGTCAGGCTTGGGTCGAGCCGCAGAACATTGATGCCGGGCCGCCTCCCCACGACATACCCTCGGCGCACCAGCTCCCGGTGGATGCGAATCGTAACCGATGCATCCGCGTCTTCATTGATGTCAACGGCGGCCATCAAACCTCTCCAACGGACGTCTTTGATTGGGCTGACACGGTCTTTGATTTTTCTGAGGCCGGACGCTAGAACACCACCGATGCGATTTGCCCGATCGATAAGGTTATCCTCTTTTATAGTTCTGATCACTTCACGTGCAACGACTGCCCCGAGCGGATCGTTCTGATGCGATTGCGCGTAG
>CP070631.1:1176778-1182561 GCA_020356045.1 Candidatus Latescibacterota bacterium | reverse complement strand
CGCCGTGCCAAAGGCGCGATCTTCCCCGGCTCCTCCCAATCGCCGACTCCAAATGTGCGCGCCGTCGGAATCGTATTTGGCAAGAAACCCATCAACCTCCACGGCCCCGATCGGTCCGCCGCCAAAATCGACGGTCCCGTAAAATGAACCCGTTACTACAACATTGCCTGCTTCGTCCACCGCGATTTCGGAGCCTAATTCGCTGTGTTCATTGCCAAACCGTTGGCTCCAAACATGTGACCCGTCCGCACGATATTTGGCCACAAAAATGTCCCCTTCTCCCATGTTACCTGGAGCCGTCAACGTATCACCGCCAAAGCTAACACTGCCGGAAAAATCACCGGTGATAGATACATCACCGTTTTCGTTCACGGCAACCGCAGCCCCGCTATCGTTGGTGGGACTACCGTAACTCTTGCTCCACAAATGATCGCCGTTGGCGTCGAGCTTGGCGAGAAACACATCGTAAATGCCTGTGCTGTTTAACGGCCCACCGCCAAAATCAATGCCGGATCCAATAAACTTCCCCGTCGCGATCACGTTGCCATGTTCGTCCACAGTCACATCCAGACTCTGGTCCCGAGTCGGGCTGCCAAAAGACTTACTCCAAATATGAAAACCAGCCGCATCGTATTTCGCCACCAACACGTCAAAGTTCCCCGCACTCGTCAAATTCCCTCCACCGAAATTTGCCGTCCCGTCGAATTGCCCCGTCACGATCACATTCGAATCGTCATCGATTGCGATACCGACTCCCCGCTCGAGATCTTCTGAGCCAAAACGCCGGCTCCAGATATGCCCACCGTCCAGGCCGCTTAGTTTCGCCAAATACATATCCTCACTGCCGGCACTCACCAGCACTCCCCCACCGAAGTTGATGGTCATCGTAAAGCCTCCGGTTATGACAATGTCACCTCCGGAGTCCAACGCGATGCGCGGGCCCCACAAGTTCCCCCGAGTGAACAGCTTTCTCCAAAGCTGCTTACCTGTCGCGTCGAACTTCGCCACCAAAACCGAGTTGTCGTACCGGCCAGCTATTACTGTGTTCCCCGTCGCGTCAATGGCCACTCTGTTCCCTTCACGGCCTTCGAGGCTCGTGCTCCAAATGTGTGATTGGGCCCAGCCGCCGGACGCCGTCGAGCAAACGAGTACGATAGCCAATTGGATCGCGCTCAGCCCAAGTTTGAGATGTTGCATGATGGACCTTCCAACTTCATATCAAGTATAGCAGACAATACTCCGTCGACGAGCGCTGCGCATCGGAAAGATGAAATCGTAGGTGTAAGATAACTGTGAGATGGAGGACTTCGAGGAATACTGATATTTCACACGTCTTTTATTTACAGAGTGTTACGGGTCCGCAAACCCACCCAGCCAACGCATTACGAGTGCGGCGCTTGGACGAAAGTCAATCCGTTGATAGTGCGGTAATTGGCAAATTCGTTGCGAGATTACGGCGAATCGGTATTTGGGTATTCTTGCTTATAGTCGGCTATACTTGGCCGTCTTATACAGTCAAAGTGTAAGAAGAAGTGTAAGATGTGAATCACCGTCGTTTTCGGAGAAACATCAAATTCAGTGAGGAGGTTCGCGTCTGATCCGGCTCCCTGTCTTCTTAGGCAAAAAGAGCCATCCGGGTGTATTCTAAGATGGCTCAAAACCGCCATGAAAGCGATTCGGCTTCTCGAATGTGCCAATATTCGGGCATTGGGACCGTAGCGAGCCGTCGGCCCTTTATTTCAACCTTTCCATGAGGGATAGAAAACGAGGATGGTTACGGATCGGGTCAAGATCCGGATCATTCAATATGAATCCCTTATTTCGGTACCCTGACGCAATTGCTCTGTCGAAACAGTCGATTGCCTCTTCCGTCTCTCCCGCAACGGAGAGAATACAGGCGGTGTTATAGAGGTACACGGGGTTTCCCGGATCCATTTCGGCCGCTCGCCTGGCCCACCCAATTCCCTTTTCCCGTTCGCCCAGCTGGATGAGAGATATCCCTCCCAGTTGATATCCTCTCGCGTCATCTGGGTTAAGCTCCAGATGTTTCTCGGCGTTTTCCACGCAACGCCGGTAGGCCAACTCCGCTTTTGTTTTCTCATTCAGTGCCGTGTACGCCATCGCGAGATGATTCGGCGCTTGATAATCCTCCGGGCGCACTATACACGCCATTTCGAGTAGTCTCGCTGCCTTGTCCATCTTTCCTTGAGTCCTGCAGGCGTGCGCATAAAGATAGTACGCTTCGAAGAGCTCCGGATCCAGTTCAATGGCGGTATCGAACTCAATCTCTGCCTCACCGTATTGCTTGCTGAATGTGGAAAGCGCAAGTCCCCGGGAGACGTGCGCTTCTGCCAGCTCCGGATCGAGTTCGAGAGCCTTTTCGGTGGCGGTCATGCATTGTTCCGAGTACGCCGCGTTGTCATCGAAATAGGAGAGGAAACAATAGCAGTCCGCGATCCCGGCGTGGGCGAGCGCGTAGCTCGCATCCTTCTCGATTGCCCGCGAAAACATTTCAATGGCGTATCGAATAGCCTTTGGGTGTCTCTGATGGAAGAAATCTCGACCTCGCAGATAAAGGTCGTAAGCCACAACGTTTTGTGTCATGACTTTTTTTACGGCATGATTCTCTTCCTGACTCAATTTGATCTCTAGAGATCGAATGACGTTATCCGATATCTCGTCTTGAACGTCGAATACATTCTTCAGCTCACAATCATACCGTTCAGACCAGAGGTGGTAACCGTCTTCTACATTCAGAAGTTGCGCTGTGACACGCAACCGGTCTCCCTCCTTCCGTACGCTCCCCTCCAGCATTGTGTTCACGCCCAGTTTCGCTCCTATCTCACGGATATCCTCGTTTCTCCCTTTGAATGCGAACGCCGATGTGCGCGACGCCACACGGAGACTCCTCAAACGCGCCAGTTTGTTGATGATCTCCTCAGCGATACCGTCACAAAAATACTCCTGGTCTTTTTGTGGGCTCAAGTCCGCGAACGGCAAGACAACAATCGATTTCTCCCTCTGGGTAACGACCGCCTGTTGAGCACACGCGGCGCTCAATTCCTCACCGAGGGTTGTTACGCTTTGATATCGATCGCCTCGGTTTTTCTCCAATGCTTTTCCGACAACTCGTTGAATGCCATCGGGGATGTCTGAGCGAAAAAAAGCAAGAGGTTTGGGAGCTTCGTTTAGAATCATATACATCAACGCGTGTCTATAGTCCGCCGTGAAGGGCAACTTTCCACTGAGCATCTCGTAGACGACCACGCCAAGAGACCAGATGTCTGTGCGACTATCTAGTTCTTTTCCGGTCAACTGTTCGGGCGACATATACGCTACTGTGCCCACCATCTTGCCGATCTTGGTGATCTTCGCCAGGCCCGCCAGTTGAGCCAGGCCAAAGTCAACGATCTTTACCTGGCCATCATCTGTAACCATGATATTGGCAGGTTTGATGTCACGATGCACCATCCCTCGACTGTGGGCCTTGGCCAGACCTTGGGCGACTCTTATGGCGACATTTATAGCCGCCTTCACCGCCAGCGGCCCGCGCGCAATCTTCTTCTTTACGGTCTCACCATCATAAAACGCCATGCAGATGAATAGTTGGCCGTTGAGTGTTTCATCGATTTCGTGAATGGTGCAGATGTTTGGGTGGTCCAGTGCCGAGGCCGCTTGCGCCTCTCGGACGAAGCGTTTTTTGAGGTCTTCGTCGTCGGTCAATGTTGTGGGCAAGAATTTTAGGGCGACGACGCGCTTGAGTCGTGTATCCTGGGCCTTGTACACTATTCCCATACCTCCGCCACCCAGCCTTTCCAGGATTCTGTAGTGGGATATGGTTTGGCCGATCATCTCGTCCCCCTGACACGCCGGATGCCCAACGGACTGAGCGTTCACCGAGGATGGCAGTTCGCGCTTTCATCATTCATTTGTATTCTCTGAATTCTATGGCCTCGTAATGCGCTGAAACCCGATCCCATCGTTTTAGTAGCAACTGTGCTGCATCTGGAACATAACAGCGCGTATAGTCCTCTCCTTGAAATTCTATGACATTCTGCAATGTACCAAAAGTCATTATGGTTACGAATTCAACTTCATCCGACATATCTCGTCGCATTAAGACAATACTCTGATACCCCGGGATGTTTTTAGCTTCAATTTCAGGAAACACTTCGTTGCGAAGAAGACTTTGGTATTTGTCAGCGTTTTCCGGGGTAGTCCAACCATGCCAAACCCGTTTAATTGCCATATCAAAATTCCTTTTGAATTATTGGTCCAACTACTGCGGCATTAGTCCACCGGGGTGTCAAAACCCAAGCGTGTCGCCGAGATTAAAGGAGAGAACGTCCTGCCCCCAGACTCTGCGGAAGACGTCAACGGCGAGATCTCCGGTGCAGTGAGTAGGAGCGAGGCTTACGACGCCGAGTTCCCGAAGCGCCACAGCAATTGTCTCCAGGTCGGACTCGGGAGTGCGGCGTAGGTGAAGGCCTCCGCACACCAAGGCTATCTCCTTGTGTTCGAAATGCGTCTTCACCGTCTCGATGACCCTGACGATCCCCGGGTGTGAACAGCCCACGAGAATCACGAGTCCGTTCTCTGCCTCCAAGACCAGGGCTTGCTCGGAGAGGGGAAAGCCACGATAATCCAGTTCCAGAGGCCCCACAATCCAAATACCTGGGGAGATCTCTACGGACGTCTCCACAGCTACCAGCTTGGCCTGGGGGTTCTGTTGTCGGATGCCTTCCATGGCGGAAGCAGGAACATAAACCGGTGGATTCTCGCCAGTCATCTTGCTCAGTCCAGGGAGACCGTAGACGTGGTCCCAGTGGTTGTGTGAGATGACGATGGCTTCAAGCCCGTAGGGGTCGATCCCCAACTCCTTCATATTGTTCACCAGGACTGTTCTCTCGCCTCCCGTGTCGAACAGAATGGCCTGTCCGTTGAATCGAACATAGGCACCGAAGCCACCTTGCGGTTCAAGATCGGCGTCGGAATCACCGGGGACATGGTGATAGACCACAGTGACGGAGCGCCCGGTTTCTTTCTCTGCCATTGCCCCCACACCCAACGGCAGGGTAAGACAGAGCGCGGAAAGGACCAAGACGAGAATCGCGCAGACACGTTTGGGCATGGCACATATCCCTTTCTTGCCAGCAACACGTTCGGGCCAGATGGAATCATATGGATAACATTGCCAGATTTGGGCATGCCTCCCATTTATTCCGTCCGCATTGTCATTTTTGCACTTACGGGGGACTCCATTATATCATGGTTTCCACTCTCTTATTTCTCCTGTTCGCCGTCCTCTCAACGGTAAGATCACGCCGCAGTCCCCTGGCAGCGTAATAGAGCGTTGGGAAGGCATGCATGGTCTCCATGAAATTCGGTTTAGCGATGGGAACTCCCAACATCATAACATACGAAGCATCATGAAGTTGGCGGATCAGACATGTCGTCGTGAACTCGGTGGACCAATACACCGATAAACAAAACGGCCCAGGACGCGCTTGTCGCGCTCCCTGAGCCGCACACAGGCCATGTTTTGCGGTATCGGGGGCAACTGATCAAAGCCGTTAAAACAGCCTTTGTTGGGGCCGTGAAAAGGGCAGGAATCCCGCACTGTACGCTGCACTCCTGCCGTCACACGTTTGCGACCCGTCTAGTTCTCGCTGGTGTTGACCTCGCGACCGTTCAGCAGCTCATGGGGCACGCGAGCATTTCGACCACGATGAAGTACACGCATCCTGCGCCTCAACACAAACGGGATGCCGTAGCGCGACTGG
>CP070631.1:1174218-1176678 GCA_020356045.1 Candidatus Latescibacterota bacterium | reverse complement strand
TCAATCAGCGAAGCGATCTGTGTGTAAGACCCCGCGTGGGGAGAAAAGGTTGCGTAAGAAAAAAAGATTTTGGGGTGGCGGCGGGGGCGTCGCGGTCCTGGCCGGGTGAAAACGCCGAGATTCACCTTTAGGAAGGCTTAGGCTCTGGATTTGGGGCTAGTCACGATGGTACGTGCGAACGTCCGTCAAAGGTGTGGGCTTTTTCAATAAATGTGGCGAAAGTCGCCTGGGTAACATCCTCGGCATTCGATTTGTCGAGCCCCGCGCCTTGGGCCGTACGCAGGAGCTGACCGAGGTAGGCGTCGGCCACCATCTCGATGGCCCGGGAATCGCACGAGCCGACCGAGGTTAGCTTCTGCCAACAGCTCGATGGCCCGGGAGTCGCACGAACGGATCCGCTCGGCGAAACCCGGGCGATCAATGCCGGGCAAATTCTTGTCTGCGGCGCCGATTTTAAGAACCCCTCCGCATCCGAGCGCGGGGGCGTTGGCGCAAACGGCAGCCCGCGGAACGTCACACTAGATCTGCGCGTAAAAGTCGTTGCCCTTGTCATCGACAACGATAAACGCCGGGAAATCCTCCACGGTGATCTGCCACACCGCTTCCATTCCCAGATCCTCGAAGTCCACGACCTGTACATCCTTGATGTTGTCGTGCGCGAGAACAGCCGCCGGACCACCAATCGATCCGAGATAGAAACCACCGTTTGCCTTGCACGCATCGGTAACCTGCTGCGACCGGTTTCCCTTGGCAAGCATGACCATCGACGCGCCTTGTTTTTGAAATTCGTCGACGTAGGGATCCATACGCGCAGCCGTTGTGGGTCCAAAGCTCCCTGAAGCAATGCCTTCTGGCTTTTTGGCCGGTCCGGCGTAATAGACGGGGTGATCTTTGAAATACTGCGGCAGTTCTTTGCCCGCATCGAGCATTTCTTTAAAACGCGCATGCGCGATGTCGCGCGCCACGATCAGTTTACCGGTGAGGCTCACACGGGTTTTGATCGGATATTTGCTCAGCGTGGCGAGGATCTCGCTCATGGGCTGGTTGAGATCGACCTTGACCACTTCGCCCTCACCAATGAGCTTGGGATCCGGCATAAACCGCGCGGGATCCGTTTCGAGCTGCTCGAGGTAGACACCGTCGCGTGTGATTTTGGCTTTGAGATTGCGGTCGGCGCTGCAGCTCACACCCAGGCCGACGGGGAGCGAGGCGCCGTGACGGGGCAGTCGAATGACACGAACATCGTGCGCAAAGTACTTGCCGCCAAACTGCGCGCCGATACCCAGACCGTAGGCCTGCTTCATCACCTCGGCTTCCAGCTCTGGATCGCGGAACGCCGATCCCGCGTCGTTGCCTTGTGTGGGAAGCTCGTCGTAGTACTTGGCCGATGCGAGCTTGAGCGTTTTCATCGTGGTTTCGGCGGATGTGCCACCAATGACAACGGCGAGATGATAGGGCGGGCACGCCGCCGTGCCCAGCGTGCGAAGCTTTTCACCGATATACTCGGGCAGCCGTTTTGGATTGAGAATCGCTTTGGTTTCCTGGAAAAGAAACATCTTGTTGGCCGACCCACCACCTTTGGCCATAAAGAAGAGGTGATACTCGTCTCCTTTTGTCGCCATGATGTCGATCTGCGCGGGAAGGTTGCTACCGGTGTTTTTTTCTTTGTACATCGTCAACGGGGCGTTCTGTGAGTAGCGAAGAAACTCACCCGTATACGTTTTGAATATTCCCCGGCTCAACGCTTCTTCGTCATCGAAATCTGTCCACACACGCTGACCCTTTTTGCCAAACACGATCGCCGTCCCCGTATCCTGACATGTGGGAAGAATTCGTGCCGATGCAATGACGGCGTTTTTGAGCAGCGTCATCGCCACATAACGATCGTTGTCCGACGCCTCGGGGTCGTCCACGATTCGTCGTAGCGATTCGAGGTGCTCGGTACGGTGGTAATAATTGATATCACTAAATCCCTGCCGGGCGAGCTCGGTCAAGGCCGCCGCTTCGACCTTGAGTATGTCCTTGCCGTCAAAGGCGGCGGTCGACACACCTTCTTTTGACAGCAGTTTGTATTTGGTTTTATCCGATTGAATACGAAACATCGGTTCGTAATTGAACTCGGTCATGGGTGTCTCCTGTTTGTGAGGTTCGTGCTGATGGATAGAAAATCACCGGAGAGTATAAGCCAAAAACCGGGGAAATGGGGGGTGAATCTCGGAACCGTCGTCGCCCCGCCGTTAAAATGAGCCGGGTTGAGCGGGCTGGAACCATGCGATTATATCCGGACCGGATTCGACGGGCCTGAGCCTCGGTCGCACCATAAAACGCCTTCGAACCACCGTCCCCCAATAGCCCTCGAAACCGCCGAGCCCCCTTGGGTAAAAACTGGCGTAGATCGAATCGCTTCCCCGCAGAGCCGGCTCCGAAGCCGGTTCGGAGGGGGCGACATCGAGAGATTTT
>CP070631.1:1169240-1174118 GCA_020356045.1 Candidatus Latescibacterota bacterium | reverse complement strand
GGATGGAGACCAAGTGCTGGATGGATCCCGTCGATCTCACCCAGCTCACGCACGACTCCCCAGGATGCCAGGTCATAGGCAGGAACCACGACATCCCGGACGTCGGCCGAACGGGCACGATCCAGCACCCCGTCGATATCCCACGTCAGCGGATCCTTGAACAGATGGCAGTGTGTGTCAGCAAGTCGCATCGTTTTGATTCCGATATGAATGTCGCCATTGTACCACTCCGGTACCACGGATGCTACTGGTGGTGACAAGAACAAACACACCCGTTTGTGGTGGGATGAGTGTTTTCGAACATGTCGTTGTCCACGGATTACCGACGGGGAAGCGACTGACCGGCGCGGCTGGGGGCTGGGGGCGAGCCCGCACCAGAGCACGGGCGCTCTGGCGCGGGTAAAGCTGTGAAAAAGTTCACAACCCATTGCTATTATATAAGTTGCGCGTGATGGTCGGGGTTGGTATCTTTGAGTGTTAGTGTGGTGTTCCATCCGAGTCGGGCAGCGTGACACATCCTTCTGGAACACCCAGGGATAGCGGCCGTCGAATTTTACATGGTGTCGCCAAACACCGGGCCGACGTTCGAGGATCCCAGTCGCACGATAAACCGCGGACGTCATGAGTAAAATGACGACCTCCGGGGATGGACCAGATCATGGCCGACAAACTTGCACAGCTCGAAGCCAAACTGAGGGACATGGATCCCAAAGACGCCAATACCGAGGCGCGTGTGGATCTTCTTCTCGAGCTCGCCGAGGAGCATTTTTCCGGCGACGATCCCCAGCGGTTGATCGAGTTGACCAACGAAGTCCTCGAGCTGTCGCGGCAGTTGAAATACGCGAAGGGCGAAGCCTGGGGGCTGTGGTACGAAGGATTGAGCTGTTGTTTTGTCGCCGATCATGAAAAAGGTCTTGATCGTGTCGATGAGTCGAAGGAGAGACTTGCCGAAATGGGGGATGACGATGGTGTCGCACGGGCAATGATGCTCAAAGCAAACATCCTCAGAAGCATTGGAAGCTTTGACCACGCCCTTCCGGGGATGTACGAGGCGCTCGAGGCGTTCCAACGAAGCGGCGATCGTTACTGGACGGCGAATTGTCACTACTCGCTCGGTCTGCTTTACAACGAGATTCGTGATTACAAACAGGCGTACGAACAGCATCAAAAAACGATCGAAGTGATGGAGGGGCTGCCCGAGCGGTGGCTTGTTGCTAGGGCGCTCAACGGTGTTGGGCAGGCGCTGAACAACTTGAACAAACATCAGGAGGCCCTCGATAACCATCACCGAAGCCTCGCGCTGTTCAGAGAGATCAATCACCCCATGGGGGAAGCGCGGGCTCTCGATGACATCGGTTCGATTTACATGCAGCTTGGTGACGATGAGCTCGCGCTTCCCTTCCACAAAAAGAGCCTCGCCATCCGGGAACGCATCGGTCAGCGGCGCGCTCAGTGCACCAGTCTGCTGAACATCGCCAGAGTTCACGTGCGGCAGCAGGAGCCCGCCAGGGCGTTGGAGCGGCTGGACGAAGCACTCGCCATCGCAGAGGCCACCCAATCAAAACCGCATATCTATGACGCGCATCATTTGTACTCGGAAGCTCTAGAGATTCAGGGTGATTACGAAGAGGCGTTGGACCATCACAAGAAATCACATCACATCAAAGAGGAAGTGTTTAACGAGAGAACCGCCGACCGGATCCGAAAGCTCCACATCGGGTTTGAAGTCCAAAAAGCGGAGAATGAGGCTGAGATCGCCAGACTCAAAAACGTCGAGCTGCGCGAAAAAAACACCCGGTTAAAGACGCTGCTCGGCGAGCTGCGTGCCACGCAGAGCCAGCTGGTCCAATCGGAAAAAATGGCGGCGATCGGCAAGCTCGTCGCGGGAATGGTGCACGAGATGAACACGCCGCTCGGGGCGAGCAACAGCGCAATCGATGTGTCGGACCGGTGTATCCGAAGAATCGCCGAATTGGAATCCGCCTGCGATTCGATCGAGGAGTTGTGCAGCAGCGGTCAGATGGGCAAGCTTCTCGGTCATGTAAAGGATAACCAGCAAATCGTTCGTCACGCCAACGAGCGCATATCACGGATTCTGGCAAATCTCAAAAGCTTTATTCGTCTCGACGCGAGCGAACAGGATGAAGTGGACATTCACGAAGGTCTGGACAGCGCCATCGCCCTTCTCGAAAGCGATTGTCGTGACCGGATCAAAATCGTTAGGGAGTACGGAAATCTACCGCCGGTCGGTTGTTGTCCGGAAGAGATCAACCAAGTGTTTATGAGTCTGCTCACCAACTCGGTGGAGTCGATTGAGCGTGAGGGAACGATCACCGTCCGGACTTCGATGCTCGATGGAGATATTCGAATCGCGATTTCGGATACGGGCACGGGTATAGAGCCCGAGATCCGCCGCCAGCTATTTGACCCCGCGTTTAGCACCAAGGGCCCCCGTGTCAAAGCCGGGATGGGGCTGTTGGTGAGTCTCAACATCGTGCAAAAACACGGCGGACACATTGATGTCGAGAGTGATGTCGGAAAAGGTTCCACGTTTACGATCGTGCTCCCGCGGGCCCGTGCACAGCGCAGCGCTTGACGGCGAGACATTCTGAAATTTCCCAAGACATTTTTTGCTTGCAGGGCAACCCCGGTGATGTCAGAGTGACGACGTCAACGAGGTGAATCCGTGCGATTTCCCGCGTTTCAAAATCTTCGCACCGCAGCATTTGAATCCTTCATCCGTTTTCCGTTTGTACTGCTGGCCGGCGCCGTGGCGGCGGTTGCGGGGATGGATATGGTCAGCACCGATCCCGACTTCACTTGGGTCAGGGTGTTTCTCGCGGCTCAACTTGGCATCGCGCTCTTTTTTGCGATCGCCATCGCAGCGGAAGTGTACGGCTGGCCGCGTCATTTGCTCTACCCGGTCTCTTTGGTGGCCGCGACTGCGCTTACGGGATATGGTTTTATCCCTTCTGAGAAATTGATCATCCTTACTACCACCCGGCATCTTCAACTCACCGCCGGGCTCCATCTTCTAGTTGCGTTTGTGCCGTTTGTGGCGCCAGGACTTATGAACGGGTTCTGGCAGTACAATCGGGCGTTGTTTCTTCGTTTTTGTTTGTCCGCGCTCTATTCGATCGTTCTGTTTGGCGGGCTCTCGGTGGCGTTGGCTGCAATCGACCAACTGTTGGGCATAAAGGTGGCTGAAAAGGTGTACTTTCGTCTCTGGATGGCCATCGCGATGGTGTTCAACACGTGGGTGTTTGTCGGCGGTGTCCCAAAAGACATACTGGGTCTGGAATCGTCATCCGAGTACACCAAAGGATTGCGGGTATTTGCCCAGTATATTCTCGTTCCGTTGGTGATCATCTATCTGGTGATACTTACCACGTACTTAGGCAAGATCATAATCACCCGCGTGTGGCCCAGCGGGTGGCTCGGTTATCTGGTATCCAGTGTCGCCGTAGTGGGAATCCTGGCACACCTGCTCGTTTACCCGATGCGCGCCAATGCGGAGAGTCAATGGGTGCGCACCTACTCACGTTGGTACTATGCGGCAATGATTCCAGCGATCGTTATGCTGCTGCTCGCTATCGGCAAGCGAATTGCCCAGTACGGTGTCACAGAGAACCGATATATTCTGGCGGTTCTCGCAGGCTGGCTGGCATTGATCTCGCTGTATTACATCTTCACGCGTGCCCGCAATATCAAATTGATTCCGATCACGCTGTGCGTCGTGGCATTTGGCACATCGTTTGGCCCCTGGGGTGCGTTTAGTGTGTCCGAGCGAAGCCAGATGAGCCGATTGACAAACCTTCTCGAGAAAAATGATCTCTTGAGCGATGGTGCCATTCAGATTGCAGCCGCCGATGTATCGTTTGAAGACCGCAAGGAAATCAGTGCCGTGCTCGATTATCTCGTGTCCGCGCATGGAACCGAGAAGATCGCCCCGTGGTTTGGCGACCGCTGGACGGTCATCGACACCACGGGTTACGAAGATGATCACGACGGAGCAAGGGCCTTGGATCGCGAACTGGTGCGCGGAATGATGAACGAGATGGGGATCGAGTACGTTTCGAAATGGAACAAACCACTGACCGAGGGGGAGAGTTTTAGCGTCAGAGTCGACTCCTACACGGACGTATTCGCGCTCGAGTCCGCCGACTATCTTGTTCGGATCGATGCGCCCGGATCAACGGTTATCATTGAGGAGCCCGCGCGGTCGATGTCCTGGGATCATGACCGGCAGTCACTTGTGCTCGCGATCGACGAAGATACTCTCGTTATAGATATGGGTAAATGGATCGCTAACGTGTTGCCCACGCTTACGGGCCCCCGCGGCTCCGGCACCATGACCCGGGATCAGGCCCGGTTGATTGCCAAAAACCATCGCGCGCACGCGATTGTCCACGTCGACACCATCAGCGGTGAGATAAACGAGGGTGTTGCCGAAATAAAGGACATTCGTGGCATCTGTCTCTTGCGATGGCTGGATTGAATTCGGAGGCGTGTCAGCCAGAGGGTTACCTCGGTTGTTTCGACAACAAAGGGGAAGAAAGACCGACGGAACGATTAGTTCCGCCGGTCTTCCGTTGGGGCCACGAAATGTGTGAGCGGCGAAGGGCGATCCGGTGTCTTTCAAGAAAAATGGTTTTCGGCTATGATCATATCGCAAAGAGGTAATCGAAATGCGACAAGTGGTTTTATTGATCATCCTGGTTTTAATGCTCGATTTTGCTCAGGCAGCGTACCCACCGCCCGTCTGGTCGTCGCCGGCTGATGGTGCGAGGTTCGAATTCGAGCTCGAGGCTGGACCGGTGTGGCAGAGCCGAAACGACGTCCAAATTCCCAATACGGAGATGGGAACACGTTTCTCTC
>CP070631.1:1166266-1169140 GCA_020356045.1 Candidatus Latescibacterota bacterium | reverse complement strand
TTCCCCTTCAGTCTGCAAAAATATACACCGGAAACCACTTCATCCCCGTTCCCTCTTCGACCATCCCACGTGATTTGATGGTCACCGGATGGCAATCGCTCGTGGAGGACGGTGACAACGTGACGACCATGAATATCGAACACCGTGAGATCAACTAAATCAGATTCCGAGAGAGAAAACTCTATTGTCGTCGATGGGTTAAAAGGATTCGGATAGTTCTGAGTGAGGTCTAACACCTTCGGTGATGAATTGTGAACAGCCGTGGGCCAGTAGATCTCGCCCATATGGACCCCGTTGTAAGCATAAGACGCTGCGTAAACCCAAGCTCCTTTAACGCTGGCGTGTCCGCCGACTCCACCAGTTTCCAAACTGCCAACCTTAACGGGATTCGTTTTGTTGGATACGTCAATCACCTGAACATCTTCATACGCCGATGTCAGGTACGCGTAGATCCCACTGACACTCACGAGAGAGGCACCCAACGGATCAGCCAACCGGCCAACCTCAACGGGGTGAGCCTTATCGGATACATCCACGATTCGGAGCGCATCGACACCGCTGCACACAACGTAGGCGAAGTCCCCAACTACATCAACGTCTTGGGCGTGACCTAGAGAAATGCCGCCAACCTGTGACGGGGAACCTGGGTCTGTGACATCATATATTTTGAAGCCCGCGCTCCCAGCAGCATCGTACACATAATTGTCTTGCGCGCTAATTTGTCCAACAAGCGGAATGAAGCCCACGGGCGCTGGGTCAGCCCGATTGGAAATGTCAAATATGTACAAACCGTCGTAATCAACGACGTGCAAAAGGTCGCCAGCCGTCTCAATATCATAAATCTCCGAGTAGTCACTTAGCTGGTCTGAGTCTACGGGAATCGGATTTGTTGGGTCAGACATAGCGTAGGTTATAAAGAACGACCAACCCGCACAACAACTCATTCTTACCGGCACATACGCATAGGCTCCCGAAAAGGCTATCCGATCCGTTTCGCCGCCGGTCGGATCGAAAAAGACATGTCGGGGATTACCTGGATCCGCCAAGTCGAATATCGCCCAGCCGAATAATCCTAAAACGTGAAGGTAGTCTCCGAACCTTTTTGTCCCGAGCGCAAAGTAGAAAGTTTCATAATGCCCTATCATGGAGGCGGCAGAGGGATCAGACACATCCACCAAATTCAAACCACGGGTTTTTGTGGCAACGCACGCGACGCTTCCCGATACGGCAACACGATATTCGCTCCCTAACAGGTTTGCTGATCCCAGTTCCGTCGGTAACAAAGGATCTGTTATGTCGAGAATCGTCAACCTGTCGTAAAATCCTTCCGCGAGATAAAGACGGCTCCCAGAAACGGCCATATCTTGCGCCGAACATTCTGACACAACGCCAAGGTCAATCGGGTTCGTCGGATCGCTAATATCGATCGCGCGAAGGCCCGAAATATAGGCAATGTCGTTGACAATTACGATTGACCCGGAACCGAAGGGCAAGGATGCCACGACGACGGGAGCGAACGGTACGCCGACATCAACGACATAAAATCCAGAAGAGTTCACGAAATAGGCAAAACCACCCTCAACCGCGACATTTGCGAAAAGTCCCGAAGGAAGTCCAACCGCGCCCACGTTCTCGGGATTTTTCGGGTCGGATATGTCAACGATTTCCAACGAGTCGTCGAAACCCGCTACGTACAACTTGTCATCTTCAATCGCAATACGGGCGGGATCAACGTCTTTAAGAGAGGCCACCTCCTCAAGTCTTGAGGGATCGGCCAGGTTTATCACTCTGAGCCCAGAGTCCGCAGCCGCCGCGTACAGGTAGCCGCCACCCAAGGTCAAGTCTTGCGAACGATTCGGGAGCAGGAGGTTTGAGATTTTTCGAGGTGTCGTTGGGTCGGAAATGTCCAGCGCGGTCAGGTAGTAACCGAAATTCGTATACGCTATAGTGCCGTCGATTGCGACACATTTGTTTGCACCGCCTTCTATTTGCGCATCCGGTGCAACGGTGGCGCTCGCTCGCATTGGCCTTGTTACCCCAACCAGTACGCACAAGACAAACGCTCCCCAGATGAAAAGGGGCCGTTTACCCCACAATTCTGGTTGCCTTCCACTACCCATGGCTCCTAAAACCTTTTTGGCACGTCTACCTAACGGGTCGCGTTTAAGCTGCGAACCAGGTGGCGCGGGTCTTGCCCCGCAGGAGCCGTGACACGGCCGGTCGCAGCTTCAAACGCCAGTTATACGGCAGCCTTGTTCTAGCCCCTGTTCCTTCGCCGCCGCCGCGCACGCTCGGAACTCATGAATCCTTTAGCCACCCGTTGCCCCACCGGAGTCTCTTTGTCTATTTGCGTACGCGCCCAAACTCCTAGCTTCAATACCTGTCGGAATTCCTCCGCAGTGTAATCCCATCGATAGTTGTTACAGAGAGCGTGCGCGGCCAGGTAGTTGTCCTCGCAGCTCCCTCCACCGGCGCTATGTGGAAACACATGGTCAGCTTGCCACCGATCCTTGATCTTTCCTCCGCAGATGTGGCAACGGGCACCGGTTTTCGAAAGTATACGTTTCCTCTGAGCTGCCGTTAGCCTCTGTCGTTCCGGCCTCTCTTTGTTCTTATTTTTATTCCGTTCACTTCGCAGCCAGCGAAGGTACTCCGCATATTTTTCAGGTGTCCCGGGTATAGCGCGAAAACTCATATTCATCCCCTGGTTATTCCCTGCCGTATAACGGGTCGCGTTTAAGCTGCGAACAAGGTGGCGCGGGTCTTGCCCCGCATGAGCCGTGACACCGCAGATCGCAGCTTCAAACGCCAGTTAGGCAGTCAGTTCATAATCATTTCCATCATCGGCACGCGTTTATCAATCTTCGGACCGCT
>CP070631.1:1163373-1166166 GCA_020356045.1 Candidatus Latescibacterota bacterium | reverse complement strand
TATCGCCATGGCGTACATCCCGGGCGAAAACCTAGATGCCCACATCGAAAGAGGCCCACTCAAACTCGATGAGGCGACGGGGTTGGCGTTGGATCTCTGCGGTGCGCTCTCAGAGTCACACGCAAAAGCCGTGGTTCACCGCGACATCAAACCAGCCAATATCATCGTGTCTGAAAAAGGACATGCGGTCGTGCTCGACTTTGGGCTCGCTATGCTCAAGGGCCGCACGCGGCTCACCCGTGAAGGCACAACCGTTGGCACCGTCAATTATATGTCGCCAGAGCAAGCCAAAGGCGACGAGGTTGACCGGCGAACCGATATCTGGTCGCTGGGTGTGGTTCTTTATCAAATGATCACGGGACAACTTCCGTTCAAAGGCGATCATGAATCGGCGGTTGTGTATTCGATCATAAACGAAAATCCCGAACCGGTAACGGCGCTTCGCACCGGCATTCCGATGGAGCTCGAGAGGATCGTCGCCAAAGCTCTGGCCAAAGTGCCCGGCGAACGATATCAGAACATCGACGACATCCGTGTCGACCTCGCGAATCTCCAAAAATCCATGTCCGCCGACACCGCCGGAACCGCCCCCACGTTGAGGGACGCCTCCCTGGAATCCCGATCCGCGAGCCGTGCACACAAACGTGTTTTTGGTCTTCTGTTGGTCGCCATCGCTGTTTTTGCCGCGGTTTGGTTTTATCCACGAGTTGTCAGCAAGGATGGCGGCAAGCCAACTGATACAGCTGTCCCCACGACCATTAGTTCGCTGCTCGATGAACGACAAACATCGATCGCCGTTTTGCCTCTGGCGAATCTCTCCGGGGATGACAAGAACGAGTTCTTTGCCGATGGCATGACGGAGGAAATCATTACACAGCTCGCGCAGATCAGCGCGCTCAAAGTGATCTCGAGAACATCGGTCATGCGATACAAAGGTACTGATGTTCCGATAACAGCCATCGCAAAAGAACTCAACGTTGCCACGGTGCTCGAAGGATCGGTGTTGTGGGCGGGTGACCGTGTTCGCATCAATGCTCAGCTCATCGATGGCGCCACGGATGAGAATCTGTGGGCGAACAGCTACGAAAGCGATCTCGAAGACATTCTGGGGCTGCAGAATCGTGTCGCCACCGACGTCGCCCGCGAGATCAAAGTCGAGCTGACCGATCAGGAAACCACACAGTTGGCCAGCTCCCCCACGGTGAACAAGAATGCCTACCAGCTCTATTTGAAAGGCCGGCACTTTTGGGGTAAGCGCACACCTGAGAGTTTGCAGAAAGCCATCGGTTACTATACCAATGCGCTCAACGCTGATCCGAACTACGCACTGGCCTACGCCGGCCTCGGCCAATGCTATCTCGTTATGGGAACCTGGGATGTCTTCACACCACCCGATGAAATCTACCCAAAGGCACGAGAATACGCGGAAAAGGCTCTGGCCATCGACCCGAATCTTGGAGCGGCTCACGCCGTACTTGGCGGGATCGCCACCGAGTATGATTGGGATTGGCCGGCAGCGGAATCGCATTTCGAGCGCGCGCTGGAAATCAAACCCAACGACGCTACCACGCACCAATGGTACGCCGAACATTGGTGGCGGATGGGACGGCGTCAACCCGCTCTGCAGCACATCGAGATTGCCAGAGAACTTGATCCGTTGTCGCTCGTCGTTTTGGCCGTGTGCATAAATGTCTATACCGCTTTTGAACAACCATCCAAATCGGAGGAGGCATTTCAAACCGGCATCGACATCGATCCAAACTATCCCCCGCTTTATCACACACTTATCTACTCGTATTTGCACCAAGGTGAGTATGACAAAGCTATCGAGACCCGGCTTCGCTATCTCGATCTGATTGCTGTTGGTGACGTGGAGCGTGCATTGGTTGCCAAAGGCAAAGCCGCTTACAGACAAAACGGCTGGCGCGGCTTTTTGAGATTTGCCATCAAGTATCTAAAAACCAGATATCAACAAGACTATGCCCCACCCACTTTGATCGCGGGATACCATGCTATGTTCGGTGAGGCCGATTCGGCAATGGTGTGGTTGGACGAAGGTTACCGGCGGCGGGATCCGTGGATTTCGACTCTAAGCAGATACCCGTTCCTCTATCCTCTCTACGACGATCCACGATTCATCGCGCTCCTAAAACAATTGAAGCTCGAGGATGCCATCAATCCGGTCCACGGCAAAAAGTGGCAGCAAACAAGACCTTAAACGACACCTGGAGGCTCATACACAGTGAAACTCGTCACACCCGTTATTAATTGTATCGTGCTGTTCGCGTCGGTCGCGATCGCTTCTCAAGCCGCCGCTCAGGAGAAAATCAAAGCGACAACCATCGACGATCTACCCCGCCACACCTACGAAGTGACGGTCAAACCCTCGGAAATCCTCACCTCCACCGAGGAGTATGCAAAGCTCGCGGCTGCGGTAAAAGCCAATACACTTGCGGACCTCGAAGCGTATGAGATCGAGGACAAAACAGCGCTTCAGCGTTACTACAACGTTCTTCAAATTATATATTTCCTCGACGGGGATCATGAGACTGCGTTTTCTTATCTCGAAAAAGCCCGCGCGCTAGAGGAAAAAGAAGCCCAGAAATACATGATGGGGCTCGCCGGTCTGACATACGTCGATGCGCTAGAAAAAGAAGGTGAGCCTCAGACCAGCGCCTTCAGATCGGCCTATCGTGAAGCGTTGAAAACTCGTGTCGACGCTATGCCGTGGGACATCGTGCGGGAAATGGTCGAGATGTTCCACGGTCAGATGCAGATCGTGAGCGAGAACAT
>CP070631.1:1157852-1163273 GCA_020356045.1 Candidatus Latescibacterota bacterium | reverse complement strand
CTGGCGTTTTAAGAACCGGTCGTTTCTAGCCCCTCTTCGACGCGGCGGCTGAGTACCACCCGCATCATTGCATGCTGATTCGTGAACAAGTTCACGAGCCAGATGTCTTCCCGTTTTTGTGACCGTAAATCGACAACTCTAGTTTGCCTGTGCCATTTTGGTCTTTGATGTATTAATGGCGTTGTTTATATTGTCGCCAACATCCTGCGCGTTATCGCACTTCTTGGTATCACCAAAAGACCAGCAGGAATTCAACCGTAACAATCCGGCATCTCGCTCGGGCCCCGTGCTTCGCACTTGGCCGGTGTCGGGCTACATTTAGAAAACGATGTGGCATAAAGCCACAAACCAACAAGGAGAGAGACATGGCTTTTGAACTTCCGAAAATTCCATACAGTTATGACGAGCTCGAACCGCATATCGACGCCCGGACGATGGAGATCCATCACACCAAGCATCATCAGGCGTACACAAACAATTTCAACGCAGCGCTCGAGGCTCATCCGGAACTCTTCGAAAAATCCGCGGAAGAAATTCTCAAGGACTTGCAACAAATCCCCGCGGATATCCAAACAGCGGTTCGAAATAATGGTGGTGGGTACTACAACCACGAACTTTTTTGGAATATAATGGGCCCAAACGGAGGCGGCGACCCCATCGGACCGGTAGCCGAAGCGATCGGTAAGACTTTTGGGAACTTTGCCAAATTCAAGGACGAGTTTTCAAAAGCGGCCGTCACGCGATTTGGTAGTGGCTGGGCCTGGTTGAGCGTCAAGAATGCAGGAGAGCTCGTCGTCACGTCGACTGCGAACCAGGATTCACCGCTCAGTGAAGGTCTCGTGCCCATCCTCGGCATCGATGTTTGGGAGCACGCTTACTATCTCAATTATCAGAACCGCCGTCCGGACTACATCGAAGCTTGGTGGAATACGATAAATTGGGAAGAAGTCAACCGGCGTTTTGAAGCATCGAGGTAATCGATGATCAAAAGGGAGCTGACACTATGAGTGATCTGGCCAAAAAACAATGTGTCCCATGCATGGGTGGCGTACCGCCGTTGCAGGGACCGCAAATAAAAGACCTGCTCAACAAATTGGGGAACGATTGGGTGGTCGTCGAAGATCACCACCTCGAGAAAGAATATCTGTTTGACGATTTCAAGCAGGGTCTCGAATTCACGAATCGCGTGGGAGAGCTTGCAGAGGAGCAAGGTCATCACCCGGATATCTATCTGGCCTGGGGCAAAGTCAGGTTGACCCTGTGGACACACAAGATTGATGGACTAACAGAGAGCGATTTCATATTTGCCGCTAAGGCGGACGAGAAGCGATAACCGTCCTGCTTCAAAACGGGAAGGTCACGTGATGAAAGCGGTGTACTACGAGGAACACGGCGGTCCCGAAGTTCTTCAACTCGGTGAGCTCCCTGATCCGGTGGCGGGACCCGGTGGGGTGCTTATCGATGTGAAGGCGTCGTCGTTGAACCATCTGGATCTGTGGGTGAGAAGAGGTCTGCCGGGGATCAAGCTCCCGCTTCCCCATATCCCCGGCGCCGATGCTGCTGGCATCGTCGCAGCGATCGGTGATGGGGTTACCGAGGTCGCCGTGGGTGATCGCGTGCTAGTCAATCCCACACTTTCGTGTGGCCGTTGTGAGTTCTGTTTGCAGGGCGACGCGTCGCTATGCCGGTCGTTCAAAATCATTGGTGAGCAAACGCAGGGAACCTGCTGTGAAAAGATCGTTGTGCCCGAACAAAACGCCGTCACGATTCCCAAAGACCTGCCGTTTGTCGAAGCGGCATCAATACCTCTCGTGTTCTTGACTGCCTGGCGGATGATGATTACCAGAGGACGTCTACGGCCAGCGGAGACGGTGCTTATATTGGGTGCGGCGGCGGGAGTAGGAATCGCGTGTATTCAAATCGCAAAAGTCGCGGGGGCACGGGTCCTCGCGGCGGCGGGAAGCGATGACAAGTTGGCGCTCTGCCGCGAGTTGGGTGCGGATGTTTTGATAAATTACACAAGAGAGGATTTGCCAAAACGCGTGCGTGAGGAGACGGCAAAACGCGGAGTCGATATGTGTGTCGACTATATTGGCAAGGACACATGGGTTCAGAGCCTCATTTGCACGGCAAAAGGCGGACGGGTGGTGACCTGCGGGGCGACGACCGGTTACGATCCCAAAACCGACCTCCGGCATATTTTTTTCCGGCAGCTCGAGATTATCGGATCGACGATGGGTTCGAAAAACGATCTCATAACGCCACTGGGCTTGATTCTCGACGGCAAGATGCGCCCTGTGGTCGGCGAAGTTTTTCCGCTCGAGCAGACCGCAGATGCTCATCGATTGATGGAATCGCGAACGCTCAGTGGAAAAATAGTGATCCGTGTTGCCGACAGCGAGTGACCCACGCAAGCGTGACGGCGACCTCCCGCAATCCCAGGCGATAAACGGACGACTGCCCTCTCGAAAAGTCACCGATACACAGAATTTTGTTGCGAAGGTGTTGGAAGACGTCGCCGGTTGGTGTATTCTCATTCAAATCGTGTCCAAGGAGGACGGTATGCCGTTTTGCCCCAAGTGCCGAGTGGAGTATGTCGACGGAGTACAAAATTGCGACGATTGCGGTATAGCACTGGTCGCTGTGCTCCCGCACGCACTCGAGGAATCCGGCCGCGAGAAAGATCTGGTGGAGGTGTGGCGGACTCAGGGCGAGGTCGAAGCTCAATTGATCGCATCGCTCCTCGAGAGCGAGGGGATCAAATCCATGTTTAGCGGCGAATCCCTCAGGCTGACGCACGGGCTTACCGTTGACGGGCTGGCGCTGGTTAAGATTCTCGTGAGACCAGAGGACACCAAGTTGGCGTGTGACGTGATTGCGGCGACCGACGGGGTCGAGAAATGCGGTCACTGCGGTTTTCCGGTAAGCGTCAACGATGCTAAATGCTGGTCCTGTGGTGAATCCCGGGAGAGCTGACAACGATGAGATTTCTCTTCCTGTTTTTTGTCATGATCACATTTGCAGCAGGTGAGGTGTTGAGTGAGGACCCGCAAGATGCCCTAAGGGTAGATGCGCAACGGCTGGCCAAGGAGATTATTATAGTCGATGCACATGTGGACACGCCGTACCGTCTGTGGGATGAGTTCGAGGATATTTCACAACAAACGGAAAAGGGAAATTTTGACTATCCCCGCGCGCGGAGCGGAGGTCTCAACGCACCGTTTATGGCGATTTATACATCGCCCAAAACCGAGAAGGACGGCACTGCAAGGGCGTTGGCCGACAGCCTGATCAACATGGTTGAAGGGTGGCCGGTAAAGTGGCCGTCGAAATTCGAGATCGTCACCACACCAGACGGTGTCGAGAGCGCAGCGCGTGACAACAAGGTTGCCCTGCTGTTGGGAATGGAAAACGGAGCTCCGCTCGCCGGCGATATCAAGAATGTGGAATATTTCTACAATAGGGGTGTTCGATACATTACCCTGGCGCACGCTGAAAACAACCACATCTGCGACTCATCGTTTGACAAAGAGAAGACTTGGAGCGGACTCAGCCCGTTTGGCCGAGCGGTGGTCCGGGAGATGAACCGGCTGGGTATGATCATAGACGTTTCACACATATCGGACGACGCGTTTTACCAGGTCGTCGAGCTGTCGACGGCACCGGTCATTGCCACTCATTCGGGGTGCCGGTCATTCACACCGGGATGGGAACGGAACATCGCAGATGATATGATCGAGATGCTTGCTGACAAAGGTGGAATGATCAATATCAACTTCGGGTCGATTTTTGTAAACGACGAGTGCCGGCGGCGTTTCTCGATGGCCCGCCAGCAAGTCGAGAGAATCGTGAAGGAAAAAGACCTCGATCCGGACGATCCAAAGGTAAGAGAGATTTGGCGCGACTATCTAAAAAACCATCCGATCGGTTTTGCCGATATCACCGACGTAGCCAACCACATCGATCACGTGGTGGATCTCGTTGGTGTCGATTATGTTGGACTCGGTTCTGATTTCGATGGCCTGGGTGATTCGCTGCCGACCGGGCTCAAGGATGTGTCCGCCTATCCGAATCTCATTTATGAGCTTCTCAAGAGAGGATATACCGAGGACGACATAAAAAAGATTGCCTCGGGCAATATGTTTCGAGTGATGAACGAAGTCGATCGTGTCGCCCGGGAGTCGAAACGTGAGGAAGGCTGATTGACGGGGCGCTCGTGTCCTGTCATGAGACAACTGCGAGGTAGAAAATGAGACCTCTCGGCGCCCAGCTCATTGCAGAGTTTGTCAAGTGTTCCAGTGACGTTCTTAACGACAAAGATGCGCTGGAAGAAATCCTCGCACGTGGGATCGAATCCTGCGGGATGACTCTGGTAGGTATCAACAGTCACGCGTTTGACCCCGTTGGTGTTACGGTTGTCGCCGTTATCGGGGAATCCCACGCGGTAATACACACCTATCCGGAAGCCCGTCATGCCTCGATAGATATATTTACCTGTTCGGATGGCCCGGTTACCCGACGCGACCTGCTGGACTATCTCGGGGATCAGCTATCACCGGTCACGATGCGTGTGGTCGATCTCGGGCGCGGAAACCCACTCGAGGTAAAAGACGCGGATTGGATCACCTGTTTTTCCGAGTGCGGGTATGAGACGCGATACCACATCCGAAAGCTTGTTCATAGCAATCGATCTCGATTCCAGCAGATCGATATCATCGAAAACGAAAACTTTGGACGAATGCTCTTCCTCGATCGCGATTTGCAGATCGCGGATCGTGATGCGTCGCTCTACAACTCGAGCCTGGTGTCGCCTATCGCCCGCGAGAATATTACCCTCGACCGGGTAGCGATCCTCGGAGGTGGTGATGGAGGGGTGCTCTCGGAGTTGCTGCGGCATGAACCGGGTTCGGTGGTTCTCGTCGACATCGACGGTGATGTGATCGAAGCGTCGAAAACGCATCTCCGATCGATCTGTGGTGATAGTTTCGAACGTCCGAATGTGACGGTGAAGATCGAAGATGCAAACGATTTTTTGAAGAGGGAGTCGGGGTTTGACGCGATTATCTACGACCTGACGATGTTTCCGGAGGCGCTCACACGATCGGAGCGTACAGAGTTCCTGTCGGGCATTTTTTCGAAGATCAGCAAGAGCCTCAAGCCCGGTGGAATGGTTACCATGCAGTGCTGTTCGGAGTTCGACGGCAAGACAAAAGAGCTGCTTTGCGAGATTCTGTCCGAGAATTTCGCCGACATTGTTTTTGAGACGACATTCATACCATCGTTTTGTGAAAGGTGGATGTTTGCGTCGGCGCGCGTGACCCGTCATGCGACGACCGACGGCGTGTCGGCACCCGCCGGTTCAAAACCGGCGCGGTCGATCCCTTAGGAAACGTTCCAGTCAAGACAAGAACAGACGCGCTG
>CP070631.1:1146125-1157752 GCA_020356045.1 Candidatus Latescibacterota bacterium | reverse complement strand
GATCGCCACCTTGGTGGGCTTCGCAACGTTCGTGTTCATGACGTCTGTGTGCCGCATTGCGCATCCCCCGGGGATGACGAAGCGTTAGGTATGTGTGCGCTCCCCCCGCGAACTGAACGGTGATTCACACCACTCTCAACTCCGCAGGTCTATTTGGGTTTCCCGAGCACCTCCTCGAACAACTCGTCACCCACTATCTTCCCTTCGGCGAGAAGCTGGCGGTACCTTATGAAGTCAATTGTATCCTGCTCCGTGATCTTCTTGGTATTGAAAGCGGTGAATCCCAGGAATGCTTCACTGCTCATGTTGGTTGCGAGCCAATGACGATGCTCATGTTTGCTCTGATCCCAGAAGAATTTCTTCTTCTGTCGTATCGCATCGATCGAGAGCTGCAAACAATGAGGAAATAAATTCGTGAACGTCCACAAGACCTTGTCCACTTCCTTATCGAGCAGCTCAAAGTCGGTAGTGATTTCCTTGATCATAGCCCGCGCTGCCTTGCCTTCCTCACCTGTTTTAAATTCTCCATAAACGATCTCGCCGTCTTGGACATACTGCTCGGTAACAACCTGTGGGTTACGGAGCCACTTGCCATCTTGCTTGATCACAGGGACCGCTTTGGAAATGAGCCCCAACCGCTTCATCTTGTAAGAGCTCCACATCTCGCAGGAAATACAGTTCCACATGGCAAGTTCCATGGGGAGCATCCAGGGAAGGAAATCCGTCGACCCGCCCACCGGCGCCGATCCGTGCCGGGGACCAGCCTGTCCAAAGACCGCCAGATCGGATGAGAACGCCAGATCGCATGCCATCCCGATCTCCTGACCGCCGGCCACACGCATTCCGTTTACCCGGCAGATGACGGGCTTTTTGCAGTTGAGGATGCTGTCGACCATACCGTTGAAGAGATCCATGTAGAGGGCGTACTCGGTTGGTTTCTGTGAATAGTACTCGGAGTACTCTTTGGTGTTTCCGCCCGTACAGAACGCCTTGTCGCCTTCCGCCGTAAAAATTACGGCGACCACGTGTCGATCCATGCTCGCTTTGTGAAATCCCGCGATGACCCCTTTGACCATTTCGGTAGTGTACGAGTTGTACTGTCTGGGATTGTTGAGGATGATCCAGGCGGAAAAAAGATCCTTCACCTCATCACCGGATTTCGGATTGGCGATCGGTCGAAGCTCGTATTTGACTCCCGGCGCCTGGTCGCTAAAATGCTCATCCCCCCAAAGATCGTGATCCTTTGCCCCTCCCTCTCTCGGTATCCAATCCAAACTCATCGTGTTTCTCCTTTCTCTTCGGAGATTCATTCGAATCCGGGGCAACACGCAAACGGTTCGTTTTCTCCTGGGATTCCCAGATTCGCTTTTATCCTCCTGCGCGGAACATTCAACTTTTTTGTCAACTAAGAGTAGCTTTTCGAGTTGTTGACCACACAAATGCAGTCAAAAGTGTGACATGTGCAATCCAAGTATACAGATTCAGATACAAAAAACAACGTCGTATCTGACAACCGAGAAACGGAAGGGTCCAAAAGGAGGTCGAGACGCCGGAGGACAAAGATCACGGGTTTCCATGGAAGGAAGCCGGGAAACCCGCGGGATGGTATTCCAGGTCGGAACAACGCTCGAAGAGGAAACCGCTGCCCTTCCCTACCTCATGAGAACGATTTTCCGGGAACGAGAAACCGACCCCCCAGTTTCCAGCCTGACAAAGTAGACTCCCACCGGAGCACGCACTCCCGCGTTTGTGTAGCCTTCCCAATTGCGCACACCACTGCCGGCGGCTTGAGGTCCTTCCATAAGTGTTCGGACGAGCCGGCCGCGAACGTCATAAACGGCCAACCGAGCAAACCCGGAACTGGGGAGATCAAAACTAATGGTAGTTTTGGACCGGAAGGGGTTGGGGTGGGCCACAAAGCGAGGTGTAAAACCGGTCGTAACCGAAGTGGGGGGATCGGCGAGGCTTTTGAACGCGTAGGCAGCCCCGACATCGTCGTTAGCCGGTGCCCCCGCGATGCACTTGTCCTCGCTGATCGACACCGAATAGCCAAAATGGTCGAACTCGGTTGCATCGTTGGCGGTGAGCTTGTTGATCTGCTCTCCCGTGACGATGTCAAAGAGATACGCCGAACCCGACGTGCTCCCGCCATCGTCATCAAAACGGGCTCCCACGATGGCGGTGTTTTCGTTGATTCCCACCGAGTAGCCAAAAATGTCTCCCGGCGCCGCGTCTTCCGCGGTCAACTCGAAAAGCTCGTTACCCGTTTCCACGTCGAAGAGATACGCGGAACCCGCCCGGTTACCCGCGCTGGCGTCCCAGTAGGCTCCCACGATGACCGTGGTTCTGTTGATGCCCACCGAGTATCCAAAGTATTCCGCCATCGCCCCATCCTTGGCGGTCAGTTTGAAGAGTTGTTCTCCCGTGGCCACGTCGAATAGGTAGGCCGAACCCGAGTTGAGTCCTGCATCATCATTCCAATGTGCGCCCACAACGGCCGTGTTCTCGACGATGCCCACGGAGACGCCAAATCTGTCTCCCTCCGCCCCATCGCCGGCTGTGAGCTTACGGAGTTGTTTCCCCGTGGCGACGTCGAAGAGATAGGCGGCGCCCGCGTCCGAACCCCCATAATTGTGTTTCCACGCTCCAACGACGGCCGTATTCCCGCTGATCGCCACGGCGCATCCCAACTCGTCGCCGTCCGCCGTGTCGTCCGCAATGAGTTTGAAAAGTTGTTCCCCCGTGGTCACGTCGAAAAGGTAGGCCGCGCCTGCATTGTTGCCTGCCTCATCATCCAACCGAGCCCCAACGATGGCCGTGTTTCCAACAACGGCCACAGAATAGCCAAATTGGTCCCCGGCCGCCGCGTCATCAGCTGTCAGCTCGAAGAGCTGGCTTCCCGTGCTCACGTCAAAGAGGTACGCTGTACCCGTGGTGCCCCAACCAGCGTCCCCCAAGTGAGCTCCCACGATGGCGGTATTCCCGCTAATACCGACCGAGATGCCAAAGTTGTCCCCGCCCTCGGCACCGCTGGCAGTCAATTTGAACAGCTGCTCTCCAGCGCCGGTTGCGGCGGCATCCGGGGCATGGCACAAAAGAACGAACACTGTTGATAAGGAGATGCCGATCAGCAGACGGCGAGATAACATCTCGTCCTCCTCGATTGCTGGGATGCAACCTGATCGGACGGGGCGACGGCGTCTGTCAGGTAATAACCTAGAATACTATTTTTCGACCAACATATCAACCGCGGGGAAATGCGTGCCGTTGCAAATCTCGTAGACCCATATGATGACCGGACATCAATGGCAGCAATGCCGTTGACTGGGACCACTGCACCGTTGTTCGCGTCTGCAGATCGTTCTTGACGCGTGTGACCCAGTAGCGCGCAGCCGGTCAGCTCGGGATCGCACTCCTCACTTGTAGGGTCGAGGCATCGCACGATGTATGGGGAGATAGTTCGCAGAAAACTCGGGGGGGAGCGACGGCGGGATCAAAAACGGAAATGCAGCTGCAGGCCGGCCTTGGCCTCGTCCTTCGAACCAAATGGATTAACCATCGGAGAAACAGACACTTGCTGGCCTCGAGGTGCGGAAAACTTGATGGAGAGGGCCCCGGTGACCGCCGACGCGAGGCCGGTGGCACCAAGTAGAAGCGAGTAATTCTGGGATCTTTCGTCCTCTGCTCTCACCAGCCCTACCGCCGACACGGCCACCGTGGTTGAGCCAAGCACGAGACCAAACACGCCGTTTCTGCGGCTGGAAGCGCCCGCCGACAGACTGATTCCGTTGGCCAACGCAACGCTGCTGTTCACAAGAAGGGCACCGGCCTCAACCCACGCCTGGTAGCTGGTAGGCGCAACACCATTCTCCTCGGCCTGTACACCGGTAGATGTAAGCACAATAATGACAACAATTAGAGTGGCACGAACGAGCATGTGTCCGTTTCGTCTTTCTGGAGTGATCTGGGGTTACTCTGGAAAGAAAACTCTATCTCAGGCGATTGTCAAAAGGTTTTATTGAGCGCAAGACGGCAGCGGACGAGTCGCCGATATTGATACGTGATGTGACGCGTTTCGACGTCTGATACCGCGCGTCACACGGGTGTAAATATACTTGCTCCGGAACCTGCGCGGACTGGCACTTACAACGATTTGGTGCCCGACTTGACCCCCGGCACTCGACCTACTATAATTGACGACACGGATCCCACTTCATCGAATGTTTATAACCAACCTGTGGGGGGTCATTTCATGCCTGCCATTCACCGAATTCTCGGCGCCATTTCGCTTCTCATATTCGCCACCTCTGCCGGACAGATCGTGGAACTGCGGGCGGGCACGCTGAGCGCGTCGGTAAGCAGCTATCTGGAAACGGCCTACCCATCGCGCATAAAAACCTGGATCTACTTTGCCGACCACGGCGAATCGAGCAAAGCGGAACTGCGAAACATGCTGAACCGCGTGCAAATCAACCAGCGGGCGTTGGAACGGCGGACGCGCCGTTCGCCCTCGAGCCTGGCGGACAGACATGACCTGCCGGTAAATATTCATTACATTGACGCGGTACGTGAACTCGGGGGCGAGGTTCGACACGAGTCTCGCTACTTCAACGCTGTAAGCGCGTGGGTCACCTCTGATCAGATGCAAGCAATCGCAGACCTCCCGTTTGTTCGCCACATCGACCGTGTCAAAACAGGGATGCGTAGGGTACAGATGGCCGACCAAAGCACCATCAAAATGCTTCAGAAAACACCTCGCTTGGGCGACACAATCGATTACGGACTCAGCGACGCTCAACATGAAATGATCAATACCAAACCTTTGCACGCTGAGGGGTATAACGGACGCGGTGTCCGTGTCGCTGTGTTCGACACGGGCTTTTTTCGCGCACACCCCGCGCTTGCTCATCTCAATCTCATCGCCGAGTGGGACTTCATCAACGATGATGGCTATACCGGCGACGACGCCGACGACGTTGAAGGTCAGATGACCCATGGGACCTTCTCGCTTGGAATTCTCGCCAGCTACTGGCCGGGGACGACAATGGGCGTCGCATGGGATGCCGAGTACATCCTCGCCAAAACGGAACTTGCCGCCCAAGAAATCAGAAGCGAAGAGGATGACTACATTGCCGCGCTCGAGTGGGCAGATGCACTGGGCGCGGATATTGTGAGCAGCTCCCTCGGCTATTTCTACTGGTACACCAAGGACGACATGGATGGGGATACCGCTCTCATCACCCGTGCAGTGGACATCGCTGCATCACGCGGGATCCTCGTCGTCACCGCGGCCGGCAACGAAGGCACTTCCGCCTGGGGGACGATTATCGCTCCCGCAGACGCCGACAGCGCCATCGCCGTGGGCGCTGTCGACGTATCGGGTGTGATCAAAGAGTTCAGCTCACGCGGTCCCACCGCCGACGGGCGCATCAAGCCGGATGTGGTCGCACAGGGACAACTGGTGGCGACATTGGGATGGCAGGAGCCACCCTCCCCGGCTGCAGGTTCCGGTACCAGTGCCGCTACACCGCTCGTATCGGGCGCGGCCGCCCTGATACTGCAGAAGCACCCGGACTGGTCGCCGATCCATGTGCGCGATGCCTTGCGGGCGACGGCGAGTCAGACCGACACCCCGGACAATGTCTACGGTTGGGGGATTATCGATGCCACAGCAGCAGCGGATTACTCCGCAGGCGTTACCGTTAACATCGATGTCCGCCCGGGCTCGTGCAGCAACGCGTTCAATCCAAAGAGCCGCGGTGTCCTGCCGGTGCTGCTTCTCGGCAGCGATGAACTCGATGTGCGCGCGGTCGATATCGCAACGTTGCGCTTGTCTGGTGGCGCCGCGTTGCGTGCAAATGTGATCGACATAGCGGGCGAAGGCGAGTGTTCATCCCCATCTCCAGATGGTTACGACGATCTGCTGGTTAAGTTCGATTTGGAAGAAGTCGCCGCGTCAGTAGCACCATTGACAAAGGGCGGTACACTCACACTCACGCTAAGCGGTGAGCTCCGCGACGGAACACCGATTGACGGTGAAGACGCGGTAAGAATCGTGGGTAATCAGGGCGGCCCCGCGCTAACCGGTGACACGCGGACTGAGGTTGCCACCGGACTGGGCTCCGCGGTACCCAATCCATTCAATCCCATCACGCACATTCCATACAGTGTCGCGCGCTCGGCGCATGTGGAGATCACCGTTTACGACGTCCGCGGACGGCTCGTCGCCACGCTTGTCGACGCCACCCGTCCCGCGGGTACCCACACCGCAGTTTGGGACGCGTCCGGGCAGTCGAGTGGGGTGTATTTCTATCGGTTGCGGACCGGAGACGTGGAGGCAACGCGCAAGCTGCTGTTGTTAAAATAAAGACAGCAAACTCCGACGCCTTTTCTCAGACAGTTTCGAGATATTTGTGTATGAGGCTCACCGCCACGGCCCCTTGCCCCACCGCCGAGGCCACCCGACGAATAACGCCGTGACGCACGTCACCCGCGGCGAAGATGCCCGGCACACTGGTCTCCATCAGAAAGGGGTCTCGCTTCAGCTTCCAATTCTTTGGTCGTCGCCCCTCTCGAATCAGGTCCTGCCCGGTGAGGATGAACCCCGCCGTGTCCCTCTCGACGATTCCCGCCACGATTTCGGTGTGCGGAACGGCGCCAATGAACACAAAGATGGCATCGGCGGGCATCGTATCGGTTGCATGAGTGTCCAGATTCTCGACTGTTATGGTCTCCAGATGGTCTTTGCCGGCCACCGAAGTCACGCTGGTGCTCACCAACACTTCGATGTTCTCCGTGGCTTCGATCTGGTCGATCAAGTACTGGGACATGCTCTGCTGCAGCGAGTCTGCGCGAACCAACATCGCGACCTGACTGGCGAACCGAGAGAGAAACATGGCACCCTGGCCGGCTGAGTTGGCCCCACCGATCACGAACACCTTACCGCCCTTGTAGTGAACGGCTTCGGAGGTCGCGGCCCCATAGTACACAGAGGCACCAACCAACGGTTTCACACCCGGCACGCTAAGCTCTTTGACTTCGACGCCCGTCGCGACAAGGAGGGCGTGACAGCTCAGCTCACAGCCGTCGGCCAGCGTTACCGTTCGATACGGGTCTTCCACCCGTACCGCTACAACTTCCTGCGCGGCGATAATTTCGGCTCCGAGGCGCTGCGCCTGAGTCGTCGCTCGCCGTGTCAAATCCGCACCGCTTATACCCTGCGGAAAACCCAGATAATTCTCGATTCGCGCGCTCGTACCTGCCTGTCCCCCGGCGGCTTCCTTCTCGATAACAACCGTTCGCAGCCCCTCTGACGCTCCATAAACAGCCCCAGCCAGTCCGGCCGGACCTGCGCCGATGATGATCAGATCGTAGAATGGCTGCTTCGCCTGGGTCGTCAAACCCACCTTGTCCGCCAGGGACCGGAGATCCGGGTCAACCATGACACTGCCGTCCGGAAAGAAAATTGTCGGCAATCCGGGTCGCCCTTCCGAGCTTGACTCGACAAGCTCTCTTGCTTGGGAGTCCCGCTCGATATCCAGCCATTGATATGGAATCTGACTACGAGCGAGAAACTCCTTCACGCTGTGGGAACTTGCCGACCACAGTGTGCCCGCCACCCGGATACCGTCATACGGTACGGTAGCGGTGGCCAGCCAGTCGCTCAGCAGATCATCCAACACAGGATAGAGACGTTCCTCCGGCGGATCCCAAGGTTTCATGAGGTAGTAGTCGAGTCCAATGGCGTTGATGCTGGCAATTGCCGCATCGGTGTCGGCGTAAGCTGTTAGCAGAACTCTTTTCGCTTCCGGATAGAGTTTGATGGCTTCCTCGAGAAACTCGACTCCACTTATGGAAGGCATTCGCTGGTCCGCCAGAAAGAGCGCGATACGATCATCTCGCCGCTTGAATTCTTGCACCGTCTCCAACGCCTCGTCACCAGAGCTCGCCTTCACGATGCGATAGTCACTCTGGTAGTGCGCCTGCAGATCCCGCGCAATTGCGTTGAGCACTTGTGGCTCATCATCGACTGTTAGAAGGATCGGTTTCGCCATTTCGGTATCTCCTTCACATCCGCCGCTATTCAGCGGTATCGATATCCCTCTGAAGCCGAACGGTAAAACAGGTACTGCCAGGCTCTGACCTCACCGAGATCTGGCCGTTGTGTTTCTGCACAATGAGGTTGCGACTAATGTTCAAACCCAATCCCGTACCCTCTCCCGGCGGCTTGGTGGTAAAGAAGGGATCGAAGATCTTCGATTGATTCTCGGCGGGAATGCCGTGGCCATCGTCTTCGATCTCGACGACCACCCAGGGATCTTCCCAGCGTGCCCGGACGATCAGCGTGCCCTCGCCGTCCATTGCATCGATCGCGTTGTCTATGAAGTTCGTCCACACCTGATTCAACTCACTTGCATACGCCTCGATGACGGGCAGATCTTCGTCATACTCCTTGATCACAGTGATGCCGCTCTTGAGCTTGTTGTGTAAAATAATCAAGGTGTTGTCCAAACCCTCGCGCACGTCCACGGATTGAACCGGTGCCTGGTCCATGTAGGTGTAGGTCTTGAGCGCTTTGACAAGCTCCACAATGCGGCCCGTTCCGAGACCGATCTCGCCGACAAGACTGTAGATTTCGTATTTAAAGCTAAGCCAGTCGACCACGACAGCGAACTGAGGTCGAGTGAATACCTGCGCCAAGACGGCGAGGTCCGGCTGATTGTAGCCTAGGTTGACCAGCGCCGGCACCAACTCGCCCTTGGTGTCGATATCTCGCTCGTGCAACCATTTTTCGAGTTCTGCCTCCAGATCACTACGGGCAAGAGCAGTCAAATTGGCCGGGTTCCGCGCGCGATCTTTGGCCATCTGGTCGAGCGCCAATACCTGCTTTACCTGATCCTTATCAAGCTTAAGTTCAGCCATTCTCAGCTGAATGTCCTGCCATTTCGAAAACGTCGCCTGCAATTGCGCTGCCCCACGCTGTGCGGCGGCCGCCGGATTATTCAGCTCGTGCGCCATGCCGGCGCTTAGCTTGCCCAACGAGGCCATCTTCTCCTGGATTATGAGCTGATTGTGCATTTCGTTGAGTTGATTCAACGTTTCTTCCAATGCGTCGTTCTTTGTTTTCAGTTCCTCGGTTCTCTCACGGAGCGCTTGCTCGCTTTTGCGAAGTGCTTCTTCTGCCTCCTTGCGTTCCCCGATGTCACGTATGATGCCGGTATAATAACGGTCATCCCGGACCGTCCACGTTGACAAGGATAGTTCGATGGGCACCTCCTCGCCGCTCTTGGTACACGCAGCCAATTCCACCGTGGTACCGATGACGTGAGCCTCCCCCGTTTTGGTAAAACGCTCCATACCATTGCGATGCGCCTCGTGAAACCGCTCGGGGATGATCAACTCCAAACGCTGGCCAACCGCTTCCTCTTCCGTGTAACCAAGAATCCGAGTGGCTGCTTTGTTCCAGCTAACAATTTTACCGGTGTGATCTGCCGATATGATGGCGTCGATCGCTGACTCGGTGACCGAACGGAACTTCTGCTCGGCCTGCTTTCTCTCGCTGATGTCGCGGATGATCCCTGTATAATACCGCTTGTCGTCGAGAAACCACGTGGCCAGCGACAACTCGACCGGAAACTCGATTCCATCGTTTCGAACTGCCGCGAGTTCGACAGTCTTGCCGATCACATGACTCGGGCCTCCCGAGCTCACCCTGTGAATGCCCTCCTGATGACTCTTGCGGAAACGCTCGGGGATGATTATTTCAATGGGCTTGCCGATCACTTCAGCCTCGGTAAAACCGAATAGTGCCGTTGCAGCGCTGTTCCAAGAGCGGATATTACCTTCGGCATCTCCGGAGATGATCGCGTCAATCGCCGACTCCATCACCGACCGGAATTTCGCTTCGGACTCGCGAAGCGCCATCCGCACCTTTGAGACCGTGACCTGCCGTTCGATCCGCGCCAGGACCTCCCGCGTGTCGAACGGCTTGAGAATCAAATCGTCCCCCGACTCGAGTCCTTTGAGCCTGGTCTCGGCGTCGTCCTGTGTGGTCATGAAGATAACCGGAACATCCCGCGCATGCTCGCTCTGCTTTAGTTCGTCAAGAAGCTTGAATGGATCGATGTCCGGCAAATGAGTGTCCAACAGCACAAGGTTTGGTTCGGAGGCAGCGACCCCTTCAAAGACATCATTGCCGCTGGTTGCTCTAACCACCACGTAACCATCCCCCTCGAGAAGCGTCTGCAGCGTGTCAGCGCTGGATGAGTCGGCGTCGACGACAAATATGAGTCCACGGTCGGACATGGCCTACCTCCCAAAACGCGCTTCGAAACAAAATGTTGATGACACCGTCCCGCTATCCGCGGCGCCGAATATATCCCTGGGATTTCACGGGCTAAACCTGTCCATCCCGATTGAAAGACCCAAGATGGTATAGCGTTTATTCTCACCCTTCTCGGACACCGCGTCTTTGATAATCGTTTAGTCTTGGGCCAATCATGAGGACTCCTCCCGAGGAGCCTCGCAAAGAGACCATGCTCTAGTTGAGATTCAGAAATGAACGGTCCGACTAAATCCGAGTTTAACTTATAGTCTCGTTCAGTTCTAGGGGGTTGCCCATCCATTCTTGGACCCAAATCGAACTGCCGTGGGGCGGATGACTCTCACAAAATGGCTTATCAGCTTGGTCGACATCAGAGCCAATTTGGCGGCAGCAGCCCTAGGATGAAACTGGCTCCCCAGATTGCTCGAGTTCAGAACCTGTTTAGCGGCGGGAGTTCTAAAGTGAAACTGGCTCCCCAGATTGGCCGACGTGAGAACCTATTTGGCGGCAGGAGTTCTAAGATGAAACTGGCTCCCCCGTCTGAACGAAGTTAGAACCGCGCTAATGGTAGGCTAGTGATAGGAATCCCATCGCGGCGGATCGAGGGTTTATCGTCCGGAGGTGCGGCCAGTTGCGACGGAATCACCCTACGAGCACCCTCCGCGGAGTGGCCCGCGGAGGGTGGTCGCAGGACTCGCCAATCCTGCGGAGAGTCACGACTAGTCGTACAAAGCTTTTATCGCTCCCCACGACGATTTCTCGACGGGGACCGTTTCGCATTCCGGACCAACTAGTTCAATCGGGTTGGTGCATCCGGCATCAAAAGACGAGGCGCGCAGGTGCGCCTGGAAATTCACGCCGTCGTCCCGGATCACGAGCAGCCCGGTGGAATACTCGCCTGGCGTAGTGCAGTAGAAAATCGGGAACGTGCAGAGAGCATCCGCCGGCAACGTAAAGTCGAACGCGTAAACTCCCGGTGCAACGTTAACCGCGACCAGGTCCGTGTTACCAGTGGCGGTACTGTTCACTCTCACATTGAGCGTGGGGTCGGTGCCATTGTTGGCGCATTCCAACACGTCGGCTATCGTGATTGTATAAGTCTCGCCGGGCTCCACGTCCCACGATTGGACGCTCGGGCCCGTCGGGCCGGACACACAACCACCAGACACAGATGTCACACTCACGAGCCGGGCATTTGCGTGAGTGATTGTCGGCAGAGCAATCAGCACGAGAATCGTAATACAGGCCAAATACTTACTCATCATGAATACCCCCCTGTGACGGAGCAAGATCGAAGCGTAAT
>CP070631.1:1133857-1146025 GCA_020356045.1 Candidatus Latescibacterota bacterium | reverse complement strand
GCAACTGTTTTCCAAGAGTCTCAGAGGACTGACAACGTACAAGATGTCTATGTTCGGAGTTGAGGGGTTGCTCATGTCAATCGCGCTCCTGATTCTTCCGTTTGTGATCCTCTACGTGCTTTTCAATACCTTGCCTCCCTGGCGCGGAAGTGATTATGGATTCAGCACACAAACAGATGGAATTCGAAAATAAAATTCTAGACCGACATCCCGGCCGGCTCAACGATCGAGCTCTAATTTCCAAGAATACTGGTAACAAAGGTACGGTGTATGAAAAGTTTTAGATTTCCAAGTCTTATATACAACAAGGTGAGCGTGGCTGGCGGGTTCCTAGCCTTGTTCACGGTGCTCACAATGTTCTTCTTTCTTTTCGTTCAGGCCGGCTCGGGCGGGACGAATCCATATCTTGGCATTCTCGTTTACATGATCTTGCCGCCGTTTCTTTTTGCCGGGATCGTACTGGTTCCGATAGGAATGCTGCGTCAATGGAAACTTGCCAAAGAGCTTGGCGAAGAGCGGCGCCCCAAATGGCCCTATATTGATTTCAACAAACCGACCCACCGCAATGCGTTCATCCTCTTTCTCGCTGGGGGAATAGTCTACGCCTGCTTAAGTACGGTCGGCGCTTACAAAACATTTCATCACACTGAATCAGTAGCGTTCTGTGGCGAGACTTGTCATGAAGTCATGAAGCCGGAGAGGGTCGCGTATAGCAACTCGGCTCACGCACGAGTTCCCTGCACCGCGTGCCATGTTGGGGAAGGCGCGAATTGGTACGCCAGATCCAAACTTTCTGGAGCCTACCAGGTTTACGCCACTGCATTGAACAAATACCCGAGGCCAATTCCGACACCGATAAAAAATCTCCGACCCGCGCAGGAAACATGCGAACAGTGCCATTGGCCAGACAAGTTCTTTGGTGCGCAACAACGACAGTTTCACCACTACATGTACGACGAGGACAATTCGCATTGGCGGACCAATCTCCTTATAAAAACTGGTGGTGGAGATCCAAAGACCGGCCAAACCTCAGGTATCCATTGGCACATGAACATTGGTGTCGAAGTTGAATACATCGCCCGTGATGCGAAACGGCAGGACATCCCATGGGTGAGGGTCAGCGACCGAAGGACAGGGCGCGTTACCGTTTATCAGGACGAAGAGTCACCGTTGACCAAGGAAGAAATTGCAGCAGCCACGCCACGGGTCATGGATTGTATGGATTGTCACAATCGACCAAGCCACCAGTTCCGATCACCCGACTTCTTTGTCGATCGCGCGATTTTGACCGGGCAGATCTCCCAAGAGCTTCCGAGCATCAAGCGAATCACCGTCGAAGCCGTAGCGAGAGAATATGAGACTGAAGAAATCGCCCTACGGGCGATTGCCCGGACCATAGTGGACTACTACAAACAAAATTATCCGGATCAGTTTTCAGGCTGGCGCGTAGATATCGACCAGGCTATTGTTGCAGCCCAGTATCAGTACACTCAAAACATCTTCCCCGAGATGAAGGTCCGTTGGGGGGACTATGTAGATAACATAGGCCATTTCATTTATCCGGGGTGCATGAGATGTCATGAGGGCAAACACATTAGCGAAGACGGTTGGGTGCTAACCCGCGACTGCAAAAGCTGTCACAGCATCCTTGCCCAGGGAAGCGATGATAACATCCAACTGGCATCTACACCGGAGGGACTTGAGTTTGCTCACCCCGAGGACATTGGAGAAGAATGGCGAGAAACGGGTTGTTATGAGTGCCACACGGGCGTGCAGCCTTGAGCTAAACGCCTGCAGAGGCAAGCGACGTTTGAGCTACTCTTTGCTTGCCGGCCTACTGGCTCTCATGTTAACTGCTAGTTCGCTCCAAGCGGTCGATAATGAGACGTGTCTCGACTGTCACTCGGATCCCGATCTGACGAAACGGTCAAAGGGTCAGACAATTTCGCTCTTTGTGGTCGAGTCGCTTTTCAACGCCTCTGCCCATGGGGATCTCGCATGCGTAGATTGCCATGAGGATGCGGATGTTGAGGATTTTCCGCACGAGGAATCGTTGCAGGGCGTGTATTGCGGAACTTGCCATGACGACGCTCAACTCGATTTCGATTCGAGCATCCACGGACAAGCGCTGGCACGAAAAGCCCCCTATGCTCCGTCCTGCTCGGATTGCCACGGGATCCACCACATACTCTCACCCAAGGATGCCAATTCGATAGCGCACAAAATGAAGGTGCCCTATCTTTGCGGTCGGTGTCATCGTGAGGGTGCTCCCGTCGCCCGCACATACGATATCCATGAACACAATATCGTCGAGAACTACAGCCAGAGTATCCACGGTGAGGGATTGTTCGAAAAAGGTCTCGTCGTGACCGCCTCCTGTTCGGATTGTCACAATAGTCACATGATACTGCCTCATACGAATCCCCGCGCGTCGATCTCCCCCAGGAACATCGCCGCCACTTGCATGCAGTGTCACACACGGATCGAGGACGTTCATGAAAAAGTGATCCGCGGTGAGCTTTGGGAAGAAGCGCCCGGTGCCATACCCGCCTGTACCGACTGTCACCTCCCTCACAAGGCCCGCAAGGAAACGATCGCGTTGACGATATCCGACCGGGATTGTATGGAGTGTCATGAGAAGAATGATGTGATCAAAATCGTCGACGGCGACACACTGGCCTTGACGGTGCACAAAAGGCAATTGGATCTGTCGGTCCACAAGAACATCCCTTGTGTCAAATGTCACTCCGATATCGATCCTCGCATCCATAGGCCCTGTGAGCCATCAGGCCGCGTGGACTGCTCGAATTGTCATGCAAAGATCTCCGAAGATTACTTTGCGAGCGGTCATGGCACGGCGTTCCTCAGCAAATCTCCCGAGGCACCGTATTGCACGACGTGTCATGGCGACCATGGGGTAAAAGATCACACCGACGAAGAATCACTCACGTTCAGGGCGAACGTGCCGCCGCTGTGCGGCGATTGCCATCGCGAGGAGGGCCAAGCACCCCGATCCACAGAGCTAACTCAGGTCACCGCATATGCGGATTACTCGACCAGCGTCCACGGCCGGGGTTTGACCGAAAAAGGATTGTTGCCAAGCGCCATTTGCATCGATTGCCACAGTCCGCACCTGGTGCTCAAACACGCCGACCCTCGCTCGTCGATTCACGATGACAATATTGCGTCAACCTGTGGGACTTGTCACCGCGGGATTTATAAGCAATATATCAAGAGCGTCCATTTTTCCGCCGAGAATGGACAATTCCAACTGCCCAACTGCGCCAACTGCCACTCGTCGCATACGATCGGGCACGTGGAAACCGACGCGTTCATGGCGGAGGTGACTCAGCAGTGCGGATCGTGCCATACCGACCTCAGCGAGACATACCTGGAGACGATGCACGGAAAGGCGTATCGACTTGGGTATCTCAAATCCGCCAAATGCTCGGACTGCCACGGAGCGCACGAGGTGCTGGCCGTCAATGATCCGAATTCATCGGTTGGATTCCACAACATCGTAGACACCTGCAAACAATGCCATGAAGACGCCAACATGCGGTTCACCGGCTACCTGACGCACGCAACCCATCACGACCCGGTAAAATACCCCATTCTCTACTACACTTATTGGGCGATGACGCTGCTCTTGTTGGGCGTTTTTACATTCTTCGGGCTGCATACGCTTATGTGGCTCCCCCGATCCTTCCGGCAGCTGAGCGAACGAAGAAAAAGGGCAAAAAGCGGAACTGAAACCTCACGCTACTTTATCCAACGGTTCACACGTACGCAGCGTGTTACACACCTACTCGTGATCGTCAGCTTCATGTCGCTGGCGCTGACCGGAATGATACTCAAATTCTCGGGAATGCCGTGGGCGCAAGCGCTGACCAACGCGATGGGTGGAGTGCGGAACGCGGGAGTCATTCACAGGTTCGCCGCCTTGATAACGTTCGCATATTTCTTTCTCCACATCGCGGCCGTCATGAGGCTAAAACTGAAGCGAAAGATCAGTTGGCGTGAGCTCCTCTTTGGCAAAATCTCAATGATGTTCAACAAAAAGGATCTCCGCGATTTTGTGGGGACGCTCAAATGGTTTCTTGGCCGTGGCCCCCGGCCGGAATACGGCCGCTGGACCTATTGGGAAAAATTTGATTATTTCGCTGTGTTCTGGGGCGTTGCGGTAATCGGCATCTCCGGATTGATGCTGTGGTTCCCCGAATTTTTCACCAGGTTTGTTCCCGGCTGGCTGATCAACGTGGCAACCATCATTCACAGCGATGAAGCGCTCCTCGCCGTTGGTTTCATTTTCACGATCCACTTTTTCAATACGCATCTTCGGCCGGAGGCCTTCCCGATGGATACGGTTGTCTTCACCGGCGTAGTGCCGTTGGAAGAATACAAGCTAGATAGACCTAGTGAATACATGAGGCTGATCGAAAGCAGAGAGCTTGCGAAACTTGCCCTAAGAAAGAGAGTACCGAGGAAAAGGGAAATCGCCATGCAAGCTCTGGGCTACACAGCGCTTGGAATCGGGCTCATACTGATCGGTCTGATTATCTACTCGGTTTTGTTCGGTTACAAATAGGTGTTCGATCCGCCGCGCCACTCGCCCCGGCCGCCCCAACCCCGATAGATTCGAGCACAACCCCGAGATACCGGAAAAGCAAAGACGGGATCCAGAATCAACCGGATCCCGTCGGTTTTGACTACGCCGGACGGCCGCAGATCGGCGGCCCAAGATATGCAAACCGCCTATTCGGCCGCCTTATACTTGGCTTTGCGTTCCTCGGGTATCGGATGGGCTATCTTCGCCACCATTTTCTCAAAATCAAACTCTTTGAACGTTGGGCTTTCCTCGTTGTGACACCCGACACAGGTTTTCTCGTTGGGAATGACCAATCCGACCGAGGCCGGCTCGGTTTCACCCGACGTTATCGCCTTCATCGTCTTCATCTTGCTGTAGTCACCACCGGCGCCGTGGCACGATTCACAGCCGACGCCATCGGTTATGGCGTATTTTTCACCAAGAAATTTTTTGTCGACCCCGTATGCGGTCACGTGACATTTGAGACACTCGGCTGCAGTCTGCGGGTCTTCAATCCCACGCTCTTTGGCGATCGCTTTAGCGCTTTCTCCCGCGAGCGTCTCGTAGGCTTTAGAGTGAGCGGCCTTCTCCCAAAGCACGTACTGTTGCCCCTGCGCTTCCGTCTTGTGGCAGGTCTTGCACTTCGACGCCCCGATGAAGGTGCGCTGCGTCTCTTCCGAATACGCCGGCCCCGCCAGCATGTACCACACGGCTGCGACAACGGTCAGCACAATTAGGGTCCCGATCCAAGTTCTTCGCATTGACTGCTCCCTTCAGTTCTCTTACCCGTGCCAAAAGTGCCTTTTGTAACTCATGCTGATATATTATACCCCCAGCCGGGGTTTTGTTCCAACATTTATTACAAAGGCTTGCCTCTAAACGCTTATTTCGCCTCCATTTGGCGGATTCTCAAAAACAGGGCCACAATGAGAATCGTAATAAATATCGTAGCCAGGCCAAACCCGCGTCGGCGGAAATCGTATTCCTCCACCTGTTCGACGGCCAGCTCCAAGGCGGTTCTGGCTTTGGCGACACCACCGGTTGTCATTTCACCGACTTTTTCGGGATCAAACGTGTGCACCAGGGTTCTCGCCTTAATCAGGTTCTGGTGCGATTCCTGGAGCAGAAAACCAATCTCGACATCATCCATCCCTTTTCGGTGTACTTCGGTCCGCCACACCTCGGCTTCTTCGTACGCCGAAACCAGCTCACGGAGATGCTCTCGAATAACCTCGGCGGCGCGGTACCCGGCGTCGCCATCGTGACAGCCCACGCAAGTCGATTCCTCACCGACTCCCACCATGTCGTCCGTCGTCTTTTTGACGCCGTGGTTCCCGTGACATTCTTCGCACGCGTGGAATCCATTTGCTTTGAACGCCACCGCCATTGTTGAGGCGTTGAAATACAGCATGTTGTTGACATGGCAGTGGCCGCACACCTGCCTGATCGACTCGACCTGTGGCGGCGAGGCCCCGTGGTTACCGTGGCAGTCATTGCAGGCCGGTGATCCCGTATCCTGATTCTCGAACAACGCCACACCGTGGACACTTTCTGCGAATTTTTCGAACTGGTCCGTGCGGATACCGTACCCACTCATATACTCGGCATCGCTGTGACAGCGTTTGCACGTGTGCGGCACATTGAGCGCGTGCACCGACGAGCGCGAATCGCTCGCCGGCAATATGCCGTGACTCGTATGGCAGTCAACGCAGCCGGCCACCTTGACGTCCCCTGCGGCGAGCCCCTTCCCATGCCCGCTCGTCGCATACTGCGCAATCTGATCGGTCGGGATTCTCGGCAGGTACCCGCGCATGAATTCAATGTCCGAGTGACATTTGCCGCAGAACGCCGATGTCTCGCTCTTCGAGGGGACGCCGACGAATCCCGCCTCGGGTGACATCGCCGCATCCTCGTCATCGGATGTCGGATCACCGCCGTGACACCCCGCGCAGGAGAGCCCATCCTGGAGATGTACGTCGTGCGGCACGAAACCCTCCGGCAGGATTTCCATTTCTTGATGACACCGAACACACTGGTCATCGGGAAGTTCGGCCTCTTGTTCCGCCGAGACTGACGACGGCCACATGAGCAACTGAAAGACGACCAGAATCGCGATCGCCGTTACGATTGACAGGACCCGATGTGTTTTTTCCGCCTCGTAAAAGCCCACGCTCAAACGTCCTTATAACAAATAACCCAGCACGGTCATAACCACGATAAACAGCAGTGCGATCACACCAAAACCCGTCATGACGTCCAGTTTCGAACCGGATTTCTTTTTAATATCCCAGAACGGCACCAGCATCCACGCAAGCCCGGCAAGACCAAAGAAGAGGATTCCCAACACCTCGCCCTCCATGAAGAGAACGTGGGCGGGCAGCATTTTCAGTGACTGAAACATGAACATAAAATACCACTCGGGCTTGATTCCCGCGGGTGCGGGGGCGAAGGGGTCCGCCTTCTCACCCAGTTCCCAAGGGAAAAACACGGCGAGCGCCAGCACGACGTTGAGAACAATAAGCCAGAGCAGAACATCCCGCAAAAGAAAGTTGGGGAAGAACGCCATCATTTGCTTCTTTTCCGCGGGGAGCCTTTTGAGATATTGCGGCTCGTGCATACCCTGCCGTTGGATGAACAACAGGTGAAGGCTAAGAAGCACCGTGAAGATGGCGGGAAGGATGGCAATGTGGATCGCGTAGAACCGGGAGAGCGTTGCTCCGGTAACATCTTCGCCGCCCCTCAGCACGATCTTCATCGGCTCACCGATAAACGGTACCGCACCGGCAATATCGGTTCCGACTTTTGTCGCGAAGAATGCCAGCTCGTTCCACGGTAAGAGATAGCCGGTAAACCCGAAACCCATAGCCAGCGCCAGGAGTACAAATCCGGTTACCCATGAAAGCTCACGCGGTTTTCTATAGGCCCGTGTGAAAAACGTGCTGAACATGTGCACAAAGACGAAGAACACCATCAGATTGGCCGACCAGCTGTGAACACCACGAATGAGCCACCCAAATTTTACCTTTGTCGTCAGGAATCGGACGCTTTCGTAAGCCGAGTCTTCGTCGGCCTGGTAGTAAAGGACGAGCAATATCCCCGACACGACCTGGCTGATAAACAAGAAGAGCGATACGCCTCCCATGTAATACCACACCGTATGTCGGTGAACCGGAACGTATTTGTGCCTCATGAACTCGACCAGCGGCGTGACGTGAAACCGGTCATCGATCCACGAATAAGCTCGTCGTACCATTGGGTTTTTTGTATCCATCAGCCCATCTCGGAAATATGGATTTCGTCTTCGACAATGTTTACGGCGTACTCATCCAGCGGTTTGGGAGGCGGACCGGATATGTTCCGCCCTTTTAAATCGTAGAGCCCATTGTGACACGCGCACCAAATCTGTTTCAAATCGCCGCGATACTGGACAATGCAGTCCAGATGGGTGCACGTCGCCGCAAACGCAAGGAATTCATCGTTATTCGTCTTGATCAATATGACTGGTTTGCGGCCGAATTTGACGATCTGGGCGGTGTTCTTCGGGAAATCCGAGGCACTCCCCGCCTTGACCGTCTGGACATTCGCTTCGGGAACCTTGGGTGGATTGAGATAAGAGATGATCGGATATAATACCGCCCCCAACCAGCCCAGTATCCCACCACCTAGCAACAAACTCACAAATCCGCGGCGATTCATGCGCTATACCTCTCCTTGTTGATTAATTAACGGAGTTTACGATACAGGCCCGGCCCGGCTCAAGCAATTTTTTGCCGGAAGCGATTGTCAGGGATGCTGAACAACGTTTCGCCCCGGCGAGCAGGCCGAAGGCCCTCAGCGTGGTTTTCAGCAGCGGTATTGTCTGGTTGAATGTTCGGGGAGACGAATTTAGCAGCGGGCGCGGCGCTCGCTGCTACTGCTTGCCATAGTCGAAGTCGTAGGCCACATTGACCCACACCACATTCGCCTTATAGTAACGCGACAGCAGGATATAGTCGTCGAAGTTGTAGTAGTTGTATTTCAATTCGGCGCGATAGTGCTCGCGAAATCTGAGCTCTGCCTCTATCGACAATATGGCCTTGCGGATATCGAGGTCCCCTCCCACATCGAGATACGTCACCGCGGCACCACCGCGCAGATCGCTTATCCATTCCGAGTACAATCGCGTCGTAACTGTATGACTGGTTTGTTTGAATCCACCCACGAGATTCGTGTAGTCATCGTCGGCGTATGTGTACTCCGCCCCGATCGTCCCCCAACCCTTGTACGTGTACCGGCCGTAAGAGTTCAGGTTCTTCCCCTTCGCCTTCACAGCGATATCGGGGAACTCGCGTTCCCGGTTTCTGTAAACCGCACCGAGCACCAGCGCATCGTTCCAATCGTACTGAAGTTTGGCAATAAACGTCGCTGTGTCTATGTCCTGCAACAATGTGGTTTTTTCTTCGTCGTTCTTGAGCCGACTGGCGTATTCGAGCTTGCCGCTCAAACCCCTCACGCCCCTGAATGACCCACCGAGCTTGTACGTGTGGTAATTCGTCTTCGACACCTGGTCGTTGTTAGTCTCGTACCCGTAGCCGCCAAACAGTCGCCCGTAACGATAAAAATAAGTCAGGTCGAAAATATTTCGAATATTGTTCGTCCTCACGGTCGATCTGTCATCGATCCGGCCCAGATAGAGATTGTACCTGAGCTGGAAATCCCGGAACGGTCCCGCGACACCCACATACTGGAGATTGGACAAGGTGAAGTCGGTTTTTGCGGTAGTCAGCGTGCGCTCCCCCACCGCTCCCCTGACGAGGTGCATTATTTTGTCGCTGAAGTAACCCCGCGAGCGCAACCTGGCCGCCACCACATAGCCAAACCGGTCTTTGATCTCGCTGAGATTGTCACTGTAACTCGAGAAATCATACGTTACAGCCAGTGACCTCGAATCCTTTCTAAGCTCGGCCTCGAAGAACCCCGTATGCAATCCGAAATCGTATCCATCGCCGAGGTTGCTCTCGGTGCCCAGCGGGTAACCCAGCCGCAGACCGTCCCGCACTTGGTAGCCGTAATCCGCGGTCAGTTTGCACCACTCCACCGGTGTGTACCACGCCCCAACCTTCCAGTCTTTTCGGAACGAATTGACAACCCGGTTCGGATCGAAAACCTGTCTGTGCTGGTCGTATGTCGAGTACAACTTAAAGCGTCCCGGCACAGAAAAATCAAGCCGTCCTTTTCGATTGTCCAAATTGATGTCGGTCAAATTGAGTCGGAAATACGTTTTGGGATTGAAGCGCCCACCAATATTGATTCGGGTAAGAGAAAATCCTTCGTAGAGGTTGTACGTCTCTTGTACGGCCGAGAGATCACCCGCATCCTCGTCGATTATGATCCCGCCGATCTTGACCGTGCCATCATACTCGCCCGCCCAACTGGTCGCAGAAGCCACAAACGTCACACCAGCTGCAATGGCCAATATAAGAGTTTTCGGCAGCATCAGAGAATCCCAACGAATTAAAATGAGTGACATCTGTCGCAACCTTGTCCCCTAAGGGCGGGCGACAAAAAGTACCTGTTGTCATACGAGCCATGTATATCAACATGACAATCGTTACATGGTACACCGGCAAAACTGGATCCGTGCCGATCGTTGTTATCGTGTTTGGGAACGCTGTGGCACTGCGAGCACAAAGCAAAGTTGGGTGCATCGTAAGGTTGTTTTGTCATACGCGGCAGATTCGACCCGTGCGGCTCATGACAGTTCAGACACCCACCCTCTTGGGTCGAAAAATAAACCGTCGCGAGGTGATCGTACGGAAACGGCCCCTGAAACTGGTTGTGACATTTCCAGCACACTTCCGCGATCCCCCTGAACGACAACTCGCGGTGGGTTTCATCGAGGGTCAAATGACATTCGCTGCAAGTGATGATCCCGTCCGCAACGGGGTGCCGGAAGGCCCTCGCAAAATCGCCCTCGGTCTTCAGATGACACGTGTAACACAATTCGGGCTCGCGCTCTTTGAGCAACGTAGGATGAACATTGCTGTGCACGGCGTGGCAGCCGCTGCAGTTGATGTCGTTTTCGGCGTGAACGTTGAACTCCTGCATGTTCTGTTGGTGGGACGTTGAATGACATTTTGCACAAATTCCCGCCATGACCTGCACGCTGGTATCTGCCGGGTTCGTCAGTTTGTACTCATCGGGATCATCCATGTGACGCTCGGGATCACCGATATGGCACCCGTTGCACGACACAGTAGAATTCGGATCACCGATTCGAATCTCATGAACCGACCCTGACAAGGTCTCGAGCTTGCCCTCATGACAGTCGGCGCAGTTTTCGCTTATGGCTGGAGTGTCCTGAGCGGAAGGTTGTCTCGGAGTGAGACCTGCGTTCACACACAACCCGATGAACGTGATTGACAACACGATCAGAACACGAGCAGCGTTCAAACGAGGCCTCCTGCGAAGAACTCTGCGCGGCAGCGCGCCGTTCACGGCGAGTCTATCGAGGATCCCGCTCGGCCGTCAACCCGAATCTAAACATCGTTTAGCTCTCAAAGATTTGGATTCATGGGGTTGACCTCCCGGCGCGGGGGCCCGGGCAACGGGTTCCATCGGATCGACGAGCGGCCGTTTCAGCGGTCTCTGGTTGGGTCGTTGTCAGCATTTTTCGCAGACCGATCATACGCTCCCCGGTGCATCTCCTTGAACTCGACCGCCGGCATTCGACCGTTGAGCCAAATTGTGCTCATCGGGTATTGCGACGGTATGAAGATCACATAAAAAAGATGCCAAACAAAAATCGCTGACACGGCTAGCACCGCTTCGTAAAAATGAACAACCTCGGACACACGCACCACCCACGCGGGCAGCCAGGCCGTCACAACCGTCGGAAACCATAGAACAAAGCCCGTCAACCCCATGACCAATGTCCCCCACACCACTGCCCAGTACTCTGCCTTTTGCGTGTAGTCAAATACCTCGAACGCGGGACGCTCTTTGCGAAGTCCGAGATAAAACCCCATATTTTGAAAAAGATGAACCAAGTCCGACGCCCTTGGGGCAAGACCACCCACCGCCGCTCGACCTCGCCGTGTGACGATCACCCAAACCATGTGGTACAAAAACACCGCGGTCATTATCGCGGCAAGCGCGCGGTGCAAAATGGCACGTATTGCTTCATGTCCCCCAAGACCCAGCAATCGTACCCACCACGCATCGGGGAACCGGAGTGCGAACCCCGTGATGGCGAGGCCAAAAAAACTCAAGAGTAGAACCAGATGTTGCCCCCGCTCGCTGGTCCGCCACCGGAGTATCGACGGCTCGTGCGACCGGCGGCGCAGACGTGATTGCAGCTCGTAACGGGCAACCACCAGGTTGTGAACCGCCATCCCTCCGAGGACCACTGCGATCAAACAGAGATATATCAGTCTGGCCCACCCGTGATATCCGCGTGCCTTCAACGCGCCGGCGTGTGTGTAACTCTGGGCAAAGGTTGGATTCGACCCCTCGTGGCAGCGGCCACAAGTTGCTGTAACGTTCGCCGGGTGTATCGAAGATTCGGGATCGATGACGCTTCGAATCTCGTGAGTATCATG
>CP070631.1:1128856-1133757 GCA_020356045.1 Candidatus Latescibacterota bacterium | reverse complement strand
ATCAGGACGCCAGACATCACGGAATCTTTGTTGATTTCTTTGGGCGACCGGCGTCAACGGTCAGGGGACCCGCTGTGTTTGCCATTCGCAGGGATTGCCCGATCGTACCCTGTTTTCTGATTCGAGAGGGGTGCGACCGTCACCGTGCCGTGTTTGAACGTCCCCTGTGGCCCGATGAGCGGCTGAGCGGGCGCGAGGCGGTCCGGGAGCTTACCCAACGGTTTACAATGCTCTTGGAAGACTACGTGCGCAAGTACCCCGAACAATACTTTTGGACCCACAGACGCTGGAAAACAAAACCCGAGGCTACCTCCGGTGCCATGTGACGAAACGGAAGCAGCGTCGAGACTGCACCGGTGCCCATGGGACGAACGGGGAACCGCAACCACAGCCTACTTGGACGGTTTGGGTTCCTCACCGGTTGCCGTTTGAAATCCGATCGGGGCCTTGTTTGGGTCGGTCGGGATCAACGGAATTTTTCCGTGTTCGGTCTCGAACTTGGCGACATTGTTCTGGAGCGTGTTGAGAAGCGCCTTGGCGCTCTGCGGTGTCATCAGTATCCGTGAGAACACCTTGGCTTTTTTTACACCGGGAAGCATGCGTGCGAAGTCGATGATAAACTCGGCGTTCGAATGAGTGACGATTACTAAATTCGAGTATACACCCTCCCACTCTTTGTCGCCGATCTCTATATTGACGGTCCGATCCACGTTCATGTGCGACCTCCTCTTGGTCTCCAAACCCGAATTTATCACAATGGTAGCCCCGGCACAACCGGAGGTGGCCGTGACGGGGGTGAATCGGACTTTGTCGGCAAACGGCGTCAGAGGCCCCGTATCGCGGGGCAAATTGCTTGACACCACGGTAGCCGTATGCTAATGTGTTTCTCCAATTTAACCCCGCTTTCCGTCGGCAGTTTTACTTCGATAGGGGCTTCGCTCAGAGGGTCCTTAATTTTTTTTGCATGTTATGTCCGGTACCGGTTTATCCAAAACCAGCGTGGAGGCGTACCTCTCGCGATTCGCAGCGTCACGGATATGTGTTCTCGGTGACGTCATGCTCGATCGATATTATTGGGGACGTGTCGACCGGATTTCTCCGGAGGCGCCGGTCCCCGTCGTCAGGGTGAATCAACGGAGTGCGCGGCTCGGAGGAGCAGCCAATGTCGCCGCCAACCTGCGCGCTCTGGATGTGGACGTAACCCTGGCGGGAGTGGTGGGTAACGATGCCGCGGGTGTCGAGATCGGGGAGATACTCGAGAACCAGGGGATCCACAATCGGTGTCTGGTGATCGAGAACGGTCGTGAGACGACGGAAAAGGTCCGGATTATCGCACAAAGCCAGCAAGTGGTGAGGGCGGATTTCGAGACCGATGCGTCGTTAGACGACGCATCGAGGCGGCGTCTACGATCCGAGCTCATAGACGGTGTGGACAGCTTTGATGCGCTGATCGTATCCGATTATGGCAAAGGGGTGGTGCAGCGCGACGATCTTCGCGATGTGATCGCCGCGTGGCGTGCTCGCAACAAGCCGGTACTGATCGATCCCCATGTGGGGCACTTCGCCTGGTACCAGGGAGCCACGATTGTTACGCCGAACACAAAAGAGGCGGCCAGCTTCTATGGTGAGGCGGTTAGTCACGAAGAGCTGTTTTCGAGCCTTGGGTTCCGTATGCTCGCCGAACTCGGTTTGGACGCTCTGTTGATAACGCGCGGAGAAGACGGAATGAGTCTGTTTCTCGCAGAGCGGAAACAGATTCACATACCGACAGTGGCGACCGAGGTCTATGATGTAACCGGTGCCGGGGACACCGTGATCAGTGTCTTGGCGGCGGGTGTGTCGGTGGGTGCCCCGTTGATCGACGCCGTCGTTGTCGCCAACCAGGCGGCAGGCGTTGTCATCAAAGAGGTTGGCACGACCACCATAACCAAAGACCAGCTCTATAACTCTTTTTAATATATATTATTACGTGATTTAATAAAGGTAATTTGTGAAGCCGGTTATCGATAGGGCCAATTTGGGAACGACCTGTGATTCGCTCCGGGATGAAGGGCGGACGATCGTTTTTACCAACGGATGCTTTGATTTGCTCCACCCTGGTCATCTGGATTTGCTGGCGCGTTCGGCGGCATGCGGGGATGTACTCGTCGTCGGCGTCAACGACGACGCGTCGGTTCGGCGGCTAAAAGGTCCCAAACGTCCGATTTATCCGGTGGACGAACGCACGGAGATTCTCCTTGCGCTCAGATGGGTCGACCACGTCACGGTCTTTACCGAAGATACGCCGCGCGAGACGATTCGGCTGGTACGTCCGGATGTGCTGGTCAAAGGCGCCGAGTACAAAGAACAGGATATCGTCGGCGCCCGTTTTGTACGAAGTTACGGTGGCGACGTTGTCCGCGTGCCGATGAAAAAGGGGTACGCGACACGTCTGCTGGTTCAAAAGATATCGAAGGCCGAGGCGCCCGGGTCGTGATCACATGGGCAGAGCGTTCGAGACAGTGTGATACACGTGAGGAAAGGAACGAGCCGATGAAAAAAGAACGAATCATCATCATGGGAGCGGCCGGTAGAGACTTTCACAATTTCAATACTCTCTACAGGGATAACGACAACGTGGAAGTTATTGCGTTTACCGCGACGCAGATCCCAAACATCGAGGGCCGTTGCTACCCCGCGGCGATCGCGGGACCGCTCTACCCCGATGGGATTCCCATTGTTTCCGAGGACAGCATCGGCGAGCTGGTCAAAGACAAAAAGATCGATACCGCGGTGTTCTCTTACAGCGACGTGTCGTACGAATACGTGATGCAGCTTGCTGCCCGGGTGAATGCGCTGGGTATCGATTTCAAACTGGTTGGGGACGAAGATACCATGATCAAGAGCAAAAAGCCGGTTGTGGCTGTTTGCGCGGTACGGACCGGGAGCGGGAAGAGCCAGACGACGAGACGGGTGTCGGAGATCTTTCGCAAAAAGGGACATAGCGTGGCGGTGATCAGGCACCCCATGCCCTATGGGGATTTGGCCAAACAGGTCGTCCAGCGGTTCGCGGTTTTGGAGGATCTGGATCGTCACGACTGCACCATTGAGGAACGTGAGGAATACGAACACCATATAAACGCGGGAAACGTCGTCTTTGCCGGTGTCGACTACGGTCAGATCCTTGCCGAAGCTGAGAAAGAGGCGGACATCATTCTCTGGGACGGTGGCAACAACGATCTGCCGTTTTACCGGCCCGATCTCTGGGTGGTCGTGGCGGATCCGCATCGGGCTGGCCACGAGATATCGTATTATCCCGGTGAGATAAACGTGTACCGGGCCGACGTCGTTGTGATCAACAAAATCGACACCGCCGAGGCCGATGCCGTCGATCGCGTCGTGGCCAATGTCAAAAAACGAAATCCCAATGCGACCATCGTTCGTGCCGCGTCCCCGCTCACCATCAAGGGAGATGCATCTCAGATCAAAGGCAAGCGGGTGCTCTGCGTCGAGGATGGGCCGACGTTGACCCACGGAGAGATGACCTACGGCGCAGCGGTTGTCGCCGCCAAGCAAAACGGTGCCGGTGAAATACTGGATCCACGTCCGTTTGCGGTTGGCACGATCAAAGAAACGTTTGAAAAATATCCCGGAATAGGATCGTTGCTTCCGGCGATGGGGTACGGTGCTGAGCAGGTCGAAGATCTGACCGCGACGATAGATGCCTCGGATGCCGAGCTCGTCATCATCGGCACGCCTATCGATTTGACACGGGTGGCGAAGTTTTCGAAACCGTCGGTGCAGGTCGGGTACTACCTCGCCGAAGAGGGTGAGCCGACGTTTGACACGATCATCGCCAATTTCCTGGGCAAACACGTACAGGTGTGAGGTTTTTTGAAATGACGCCCGTAACGGGGCGGCTCGAGAAAATGAACCGAGTGTTATGAGTAATTGGGTGTTTCAACTCCTGTCTCAAAAGGGGCGAACGGATGAAAATACATGAGTATCAGGCCAAAGAGTTGTTTCGTGCGGGCGGCATTCCCGTCCCCCGCGGCGAGGTTGTGACGACGCCCGAAGCGGCGTACGATATCGCAAAAAAATATGGAAACCCGGTCGTTGTCAAAGCACAAGTGCTGGTAGGCGGCCGTGGGAAGGCGGGTGGTGTCAAGATTGCCAAGACACCCGATGAGGCCAAGCAGTACGCCGGGGAGATCCTTGGTATGGATCTGAAGGGGCTCACGGTGGAAAAGGTTCTTGTCACGGACGCCGTGGATATCGCCACGGAGATATACATCGGTGTCATTATGGACCGGGCGGTTCAGAAACCAGTGATCATGGCTTCGGCCGCGGGTGGTGTCGAGATCGAGGTGGTCGCGCGTGACAACCCCGAGCTGATCCACAAGACTCATATTGACCCGCGCTACGGGGCGCTCTCCTATCAGACTCGGTCGATAGCCGGTGCGCTTCACGACGATTTCAAAGTGGTCCGTCAGATTGCTACGATTATCGGTCAGCTCTACGACGTTTTTGTCAAGACCGATGCAAGCCTCGCCGAGATCAACCCATTGGTGATAACCGGTGACGGCCAGGTCATAGCGATCGACGCAAAAGTCAATGTGGATGACAGCGCGTTGTATCGGCAGAAGGCGATCGAAGAAATGCGAGACCTCAGCGCAGAAGATCCGGGCGAAGTCGACGCGCGCAAGGCGGATCTGTCGTTTGTCAAGCTCGACGGCAACGTCGGGTGTGTAGTCAACGGTGCTGGTTTGGCGATGGCCACGATGGATCTTGTCAAGACCTACGGCGGTGAGCCGGCCAACTTTCTCGACATCGGCGGAAGCTCGAACCCGGAAAAGGTCGTGAACGCGCTGACAATCATTCTCAGAGATCCCAATGTGAAATCGATCTTTATAAATATCTTT
>CP070631.1:1123002-1128756 GCA_020356045.1 Candidatus Latescibacterota bacterium | reverse complement strand
GTACTATTTTGTCCGTACCGAGAGCGGCCGTTGGTTGTGGCTCTACTATGACCGGCGGCGGCAGTGTTGGTTTCTTCACGGCGAAGTGGAGTAGCCGGCAAGAGGTGTATCTGGCACAGACCCCGTGGTTCGAGCGGCTGCCGGGATCCGGCGGATGACTTGCATCAACCGCTCCCTCTATTATAATAGAGGAAAGCAAAACACCCCGTGGGGGATCGGATGAAAGGAGCCAAAATGAGCTGGCATGGATTGTTGAAGAGAGAGGTTGAATACGTTTACAAAGTCACCAACGGACTCGTGGATCTCGTCGATGACGACAAGCTCGAATGGAAACCCGAAACGGGAAACAATTGGATGACAACCGGGCAGCTGCTCAAGCACATATCGGATGCATGTGGTATGGCGTTCAAAGGGTTTGTGGCCGGTGACTGGGGAATGCCCGATGGCGTCGATCTCAGTGAGATGAAACCGGAAGACATGCTCCCACCCGCGGAAAAGATGCCGACGCTGGGAAGCGTTGCGGAAGCCAAAAAGCTCGTCGCCGATGATAAAGCCACCGCTCTCGAGATGCTGGAACGGTGCACTGATGAAGAGCTGGCCACCGAGACGGCGCCGGCCCCCTGGGATCAGAGCAAGATGATTCTTGGTCACCGGCTGCTACAGATGGTTGATCATCTCAAGCTGCACAACGCCCAGCTTTTCTACTACCTGAAGCTGCAGGGCAAACCGGTCAACACCAACAATCTGTGGGGGATGTAGCCCTACGCCAAAAGGGGGGCCACTGGCCCCCCTCTTGTCCGACCGAGTACCCTTCCTCCCAGGTTATGATCATGCGTGTTTTCACGTCGTCCTCCTTTCTTATCTTTTTTTTGCCCAGAGCGTTATTGATGAATTGAACAAGCGGAGCGCGGTCTTGGGCGTGCAACCCGCCGCGGCCGTCGCTTGAGGGCGCGTCAAGAATCGCCGCGCCGTCCAGAATGGGTCGTGTCACAAACGCCTCTCCCGTCACCGGGTCGGTATGAGTAAGGAATGTTGAGTAGGTCCGAACGGTATGACACGTGTATCAATACCTGGCACAAACCCGATTCAATTGAAAACGTAGAACAACCTAAGTCTCAAGATGTGATCATCGGTCCGAATGCCTTCGGGGATAAACAGTCCAGAGGATTGATAGAGATAATGAAGCTCGGCGCGCCACGCATCGCCAAAATGTGTCCCCCCAGCGATGGCGGCACGGCCGCGGTTGGCAAAACGTTCGAAAATCGCGCCGCTCAAGTCTTTGAACAATTCGAACCCGGCGCCGGTGTAGAACTTTTCAATACCGGCAATGGCAAACTTGGGAGATTTGAAGGCGAGCTGATAGCGGGCGCGGAACGCCGAATCCCACTCGTCACGGAACTCGGAGTAGCTGTAGCGATCTTCTAACCGAAAATAGTGCGAGAACACAAAACCACCGGGGCGGGGCCACATAAACTTGGCACCGATCCAGGGGCGTATCTCGAACTGGTAGCCGGGGGAATCGCGATGGGTATAAAAGTTGCCGACACCACCATGCAGAGACACCCACGATCGCGCGACGTATCGGACAGATGGTCTGAAATACAGTATCCGCCATTCTTCATTCGACGCGAATCCACGTCCACCCTGATCGCCGTCGTAGCGCCAGCGGTCGTTGAATTTGTAAATGGTCGTAATATCCGACCAGGTTTGAAAGTCGTTGATGTCCGCCACTCGGCATTCTGCGTTTCCTGGCATCACGACGAGCACCAGCATCGTCATCAACACACTGGCCCATGCCGACACGGGGATCCACCGCCCCTTACGACCCGTTTGCTCGGTCATCGCGCGGATCTACTCGTTCTTGTCCAGGATTTCGATGTGATCGGGAAGGTTGGGAACAGCACAGAGAAACTCAAACGGCTCGTCCCCTTGAACCTCATACCAATGGGGCGTCATCGCGGGGATAAACACCACATCACCAGCCTTCACCTCGGTGACCTCTCCGCCGATCCCAATTTTTGCCCGTCCGGCGAGCACATACTGCTCGTGCTCGACGGTATTGGTATGATTGGGGATACCGCCACCGGGCTCCATGGTGAATTTTCGCAAGGCAAAATTGGGACCTTCATCCGAGCTGATGAGCACTTGCCGCTGGGTCCCCTTGCCGCCTTTTAAAGTTTCCATGGGGATGTCTTTTGTATGCTTGACTGACATGGTTTTGCCGCTCCTGTGGTTCTAGTTTGCTTTTGTGCAAATGATCTGTCATCGGCACTGTCGTATCGGGTCAGTTCTCGATTTCGACGCCTTGCATATCGCGCACGATGGTAACGGTTTTTTTATCCATCGATTTTTCGAAAACAACGCCCCCGGGGTACACACTCGGGAACTTTTCCGCCATTTTGCCCACCTCGCTTGGCGGGATGTGCATGGCTATCACGTGCTTGGGTTTGAAAACGTCTTTGACCAGATGCTGCGTGCCTTCTCCCATATCAAAGTACTCGATGAAAAGAACGTCGATATGCTTCTCGTCAATCCCTGTCGCCTCGATATACGCATGGTCAAAATCAAACACGGCGTCACCCGTATGACACACGGTGATCCCGCCGACCGATATGACATACCCAACGTTTTGCACGTTCCGATGCCGGTTGACACCATTTTCCATATAGACCGCGTGAGGGATGCCAAAGATTCTGATGTCGATGTCGCCAATGGATCTGTCAACCGCCTGGCCGGGCTCGGGCGTCGTCACCTGGACCCGGCTGGCAACGGCCTCGAAACCCTTTTTCTCCACCATCTTGTCAACCGCCTGCTGCGGCGCCAGACAGATTGCACCGGGGTTGTGAGTGAGGTGTGTCACCACCATTCCGGGGTCAAAGTGGTCGTCGTGTGCGTGAGTGACCAGAATGACGTCGACACCGTCAAACGGGCTCGATGCGTTTGTGAGCTTGCGGCTCGTACTCAATGACGGCGTCAGATACCTTCCAAAACCCTCGCTAAACAGCGCATCGATCAAGACCTTTGACGATCCAGACGCAATAAGGAACCCTTCGTTGGCAACATAGGTGATCTCAACCGACCCGGATTTGGCCGGCGGTGGCCCCGCCATGGTAGGCGCAAACAGCACCGCCAGAAGAGCCGTCGCGATGGCTCCAGCCACCGTTCTCATTATAACCCTCCTCATTATAATAGTAGAGCGTCTCATTATAGTCGGCCCCTCGGGTTTATCCGGTCGAGCTCATCACGACCCGGTCCGGTTCTGATTTGAGCTTCGTATTCCGGCTTACTCCGGACGAAGCGTCTCGATGTACGACGCGTCGATCCAGTAGATATCCGCCGAGCCGTTTTGCGGATCGTTGGCCATCTCCTGTATTTTCGCATAGCTTCGTGTCTGAGCCTGCGTGTCGTCGCGCTTGCGGTTGGAGGCAAAAAAGAAATACTTGCCGTCGGGCGATACGTACGGTGACGTGACGTTGTTGCCCGGCGTATTGATCGCCTCACCCATATTGATCGCGTCGGTCCACGTGTCGTCCTCGCTCCGAAAGCACACGTAGTAATCGCCCCGACCGATGTTTTCCGGATGGCCGGCCATGCAAACGATCAAGTATTTTTCATCAGGATCGATAAATGCATTGAACTGCATGTCGCCGGGGTTGACCTGCTCCGGCAGAACCTCCGCTTCCTCGTACTTGCCATCGGCGCTCCGCGAGCGGTGGATGAGGCTGCGCCGTTTGCCGCCATCGTCTATCTCTCTGGTAAAGTACATGGTGCCGTCTTTTGTCACCGATGGAAAATATTCGGGGTCGTCGGTATTGATAGGCCAACCGATATTGTACGGCTGGCTCCATCCATCGCCCTCACGGTCGGCGGCCCAGATATCCTGATATACCCACCCCGTCATCGGTTCCTGGCCCGGCTGTGGGCGTGTGGACAGAAAGAGCATCCGTTTGCCATCGGGTGTGATGTGCGGTTCTAAGTCAAATGCATCGGGGTTGTCGCAAAACGATGCAATCTCGGGCGGGCTCCATTTTCCTTTTTCCTGTTTGGTGCCAATGATCATCACGTATCCGCCGCTCATCAATCCAAAGTACAGCTCGTTGCCGTCCGGCGTCATTGCCACATCGCGCTCGTACATCCCCGTGCTCACAAATCCGGGGGCGAAAAGCTCAGGGGTCATTCCCGGCGCTGTTTGCCCCAAATAGTCACCGGTGAGCACTGGTTGTGCCGAGTCCTGTTCCACCGTGTCTTTTGAACCGCCGCATCCGGACGAGATACCGACGGCGGCGACCAACAGCGCCAACACGCCAACGTGCCACTTCATCATTTGCCTCCATTTGTTCGTGTCGTTGTGTTATTCAACTGGATTCGTGCTCGTTGATGTATTCGTCAAACCGGTTCATGACCAGCTGACCGTTTGCTTCCATTTGTTGGTGTCATTGTGTTTTTCAATCGGATTCGTACTCGTTGATGTACTCGTCAAACCGGCTCATGAGCAGCTGCGTGTTCGGGCCAATCTTTCCGGTCCCAATACGCCGATCGTCGATCTGGACTACCGGGACGACTTGCATCGATGTGGACGAAATAAACGCCTCCGTCGCTCGATCTAGTTCGTCAATCTGAATGTCGCGTTCCTCCACGCTACAAATCGACTTTGCCAGGTTGATCACCACACTTCTCGTGATACCGCGCAACACGTCATCCCTGGCAGTCACCAGCACATCCCCACATACCAGGAAAAAGTTGTCCCTCGGGCACTCCAACACCTTGTTCTCGAAACAGTAAAGGATGTTATCCGCGTCTTTCTCTCTTTTGAGCGGTTCGAGCCGGAAGGCGTTCATATAGTTTGTCGTCTTGACCAGCGGCAGATCCCTGTGAAACTCGTGTGTGACCAGCTTGATTCCTTTTGCATACATCTCGGCTGGATATGTGGGTAGCTCTTCGGCGATCAGGATGAATCGAGGATTCTCGAGAAGCGGGGACGCGTGTGCGCTGCCGCCAGTTAGAAGAAACCTCAGGCCGGCGTCACCTACGCCGAGCTTTCCGATGAGACGTTTGGCAATGACGATCACATCATCATCGGTATACTTCAGGTTGAGACGGAGCGCATCGGCGGATCGCCTGAACCGCGCCAGGTGATCGCGGAAATGGAACAACTTGCCATCGTAGGCTCTCGCGTAATCGAAAACGGCGTATCCCCGCTGCAGCCCGAGGTCGTCGACGGGGACGCAAGCTTGACCCCCGTGCAAAATGTCGCCATCAATGTATGCTACTTGTTTCACCGTTGGGCCGCTCCCTGGTCATGTACATCGCGCTGGCAACGCGCACCCGTTTTATATGATACCCGCTCCCCAACCTGGCGGATTTGGTATGTCACGGGTATCTCATACTCGGGCCAAGTGTACGCGACCCAGGAAGCGGCGTCAAACGTGATGGTTTTGTCGTTTTTTGTGTGGGCTGTCAGCGTTAGGGTGCGCGCCGGCGGCCCGGCGTATTCGCAACCGCCGCCGGGCCGGGGTCGCCCAGAGGTTGCCGGCGCGGGTCGGCTCTCACCCCCCGGGACTCGATCGCCGTGCGGATGGCTCCGGCTGACTGCCGTTGGACGGTCGCGTTGCCGTTGCCCCCGCCCGGCGACGAGTCCATACTGCTTAACACTGCGCGACGATCAGGTCGCACATCTCGACCATTCGCACAAATTCTCCGCGGTATCCCTCCTTGTCTTCTCCTCGAGCTTCGCGTGCGGCCGCTGCAACATGC
>CP070631.1:1116420-1122902 GCA_020356045.1 Candidatus Latescibacterota bacterium | reverse complement strand
CGGTGATCGGTATCGGAATTATGGTGGTGTCGGTTTATCCCTTTATGAAGATCGACAAAAACTTCGGGACCACCGAAAGCGAGATGTTTGTTCAGGTGCGTTATGACATCAGCGAAGAAATGAGCCTCGAAAACAAAGAAAAGCTGGTCAATCGGGTCGAACAGTCGCTCGAGCCATACCGGGAAGAGCTCAAAGCGCGGTCGATCTATAGTTTCTGGAGCGACCGTTGGACGCTGACCCGCATTTATCTGCATGAGGGCGAGACGACACCCGAAAATCTGTCGATGGTCCGTCGCCGGCTCGGGGAAGTTCTCCCCGAGATCGCTGGAGTCAAGCTCGAGGTCATGGAGAACCGGCGCCACTGGCGGCACGAGGGGAAAAAACAGATTTGGTTCCAGATCGTGGGTGAAGATTCAGAGGTTCTGGCGCGGCTTGCCGAAGAAGCCAAACAGCTGCTCGCGGCGATTCCAGGTCTTGGCGATCCGCAGTCGAGCAACGAACAGGGCGGGCAGGAGCTTCATGTCGAGCTGGACCGCGATCTGGCATCGCGATACGGTGTCTCGCCGATGCAGCCTGCAGAGGTCATTGGGCTCACGTATCGAGGGCGGCGGTTGCAGCGGTACCGGACACCGGACGGCGAGCGCGAAATGCGGCTGACTTTGGACGAAAAGGAGACCGAGTCCGTCTCGCAACTGACCAATCTGCCCCTGTGGACCTCGGAAGGCGGGCGGGTACCGCTGGCATCGCTGGCGGAGTTTCACGAGGTGCCGGGCGCCGAACGGATCCAGCGTGATAATCGATTGACCAGTGTTTGGGTTGGCGCGCGTTACGAAGAGGGGAACCGCGAGCAGTATATGCCGGCAATCAAGGCGGCGATGGACGATATGGAGATGCCGTATGGATACTCGTGGACGTTGGGGCGGTGGCAGCGTCACCAGCAAGAACGGCAAAACGAGTTTCTCGTCAATCTCGTACTCGCACTGGTTCTGATCTTTGCCGTCATGGCCGGTCTGTTCGAGTCCATCCAGCAGGCAATCGGGTTGATGATCGCACTGCCGTTTGCGTTGAGCGGCGCTGTGTGGATTCTGTTCTTCACCGGAACCGACTTTGACACGACCGCTGCGGTGGGGTTGCTGTTGTTGATCGGCATTGTGGTGAACAACGGGATCGTGATGCTCGAACATATCAATGGGTATCGCCGCAAGGGAATGGAGCGTTTTGAAGCGATGGTGCGTGGTGGGCGTGAGCGGCTGCGGCCAATTCTGATGACGGCGATCACCACACTGATCAGTTTGACGCCCATGGCGATTCAAAAACCGTCGATCGGCGATGTGTACTACTATCCGATGGCGCTTGTTATTATGGGCGGGCTGTTTGTGTCGACGTTTTTGACCACGATTCTTCTTCCCACCAACACCTCGCTTGTCGAGGACTCGTTCAAACTGGGCCGGCGTGGGTTTGGCGCGCTGGGCCGGTTGGCCTCGAGGCTGAACCCGCGCAGGCGAGTTACCCAAACCGAGTCTTGAGCATTGTCTCGTTCCGGCCCGGTTGCGCGGGCAAGCTACCCAATCCGAAAACTAACGATAAAGTGTGGCCGCCCACCGGCACAAACGGAGCACTGGATTGACGCAGCACCGTTCAATCCGGTATAGTTTTGGAACACCCCTCCCATTAAGCTCCCCCGCAACGGATGGAGGTCTACAAATGATCCCGCGAATCTTCTTGCTGCTCTTGTTCAGTTTTTGGGTCTTTGTGTCCGGGTGCAGCGAGGATGATCCTCCCCCGACCGGCGTCGTTGAGGACGATACGATCGAAGTCACCGTCGACCCCACAATCGCTGCATGGCTCAAGGCAAGCGTCATCCCGTTTGCCACCGCCAACGCGGGGAGCGGATTTGACGATTTGCAGCCGTTAAAACAAGTCATCGGTGACGCTCGCATCGTCGCGCTTGGTGAGGCCACCCACGGCACCCGCGAGTTCTTTCTGATGAAACACCGTCTGCTCGAGTTTCTCGTGAAGGAAATGGGGTTTACCTGTTTTGCCATCGAGGCCACGTGGCCCGAGTCCAATCTGGTAAACGATTACATCCACACAGGGGAGGGCAATCCCGCGGCGCTGCTGGCCGGGCTGTATTTCTGGACGTGGAACACGCAGGAAGTTCTCGACATGATTCTGTGGATGCGCGAGAACCGGGTGAGCTTTCACGGCTTTGACATGCAGTTTCCCGCGATGGCGATCGATAATGTGGAATCGTACGTCGCGCGTGTCGACCCCGCCAACCTCGAGATCTACCTGGTGCTCTATCAGAACTTCAAAGCCTATGCCAACGATCCCCGCAGTTATACCAGCCTGACCCCTCAGCAGAAGTATGTGGTGCGGGATCAGCTTCGACAGGCGTACGACATGATTGTCGACCGCAAGGACATGTACGAACTACGCTCGAGCGTCAAGGAATACGCTTACGCGCTTCAAAGCGCCCGGGTGGTTCAACAGGGCGAGGAACTCTATTCGCAGCGCAACAGCTCTTACATCATGCGCGACATGTTTATGGCGGAGAACACCGAATGGATCCTCGAACAAGAAGGTCCACAAGCAAAGATCGTTCTGTGGGCGCACAACTATCACGTGTCGGTGGATCCGAACAATCAGGCCACGATGGGAACACACCTCCGCAATACATTTGGCGATGACATGATCGTACTGGGGTTCAGTTTTTTCAAAGGATCGTTCAACGCGGTCGAGTATGATCCCTGGACGGGGTATGGAGGGCTCAAAAAGCACACGGTCGGAATCCCACCCGAGGAATCATATTCGTATCACTTCCGCATGGCGGATATCCCACGGATGATGCTCGATCTCAGGACGATCGACTTTGACTCGACCGCCACCGATTGGATTCCGGGGCCGCGGCCTTTTCGTGGGATCGGCGCGGTGTATAACGACGACTACGCGCTCAATTACTTTTACAACGCAAAGCTCCCGCAGGAGTTTGACGTGATGATCTATTTTGAGCAAACCAACGAATCGGTCTTGCTCCCGTTTCCGACACGGCTCGATGGACCGGCGGGTGCCAATTTGAATGAGAATTTCTTGGGCCGGGAGTCAATTCCACACGACGGCCCCTAATTGACCAAACCGCCGGATACCGTCCGACTACGCCGGTGGGGGATGGACAAAACGCGCGAACAGCTCCATCGGTGAGACTCCGAGCCCGCTGATCGTCCACCACGGCAAACCAAGAGGAGATGTCATTGAGATTTCGATCCGTTGTGTCGTTGGTGGTTGGTGTGGCCATCGCACTGCCGCTCTTCCAGTGCAGCTCGGAGGTTGCTCCCTACCCCGGCGGGACTCCGCCAGGACTCGTGCCGCAAATGTTCGCACCGGGTCTGGTGTCGAGTGACCAGGAGGATTTCTGGCCGGCGTTCTCACCGGACATGACAGAATTGTATTTCACACGGCGAAATCCTCCGCAGCCGGCGAACATCATGTTCATGTCTTACGACGGAAACAGGTGGCTCGAACCCGAGTTGGCACCGTTTTGCGTGGATCTTAATGATGGAACGCCCGCGTTCTCGCCCGACGGCAATACACTGTACTTTTCGTCAAACCGCATTTTGGAGGAGGGCCCGCAGTCATTCGAAGCATCGAACATCTGGAAGGTGACAAAAACCAAAACCGGGTGGTCGGAGCCCGAGGAGCTGGGGCCGCCGGTCAACTCGACATCTTGGGAACGGAGCCCAACAATCGCGCGCGACGGCACCATGTACTTTCAGTCGGATATCGAAGGCAGCCTGGGCAGGACGGATATCTATATGGCGGTCTTTGAAAAGGACCAGTTCGCCATGCCGGTCAATCTTGGCGCCGCGGTCAACACCGCAGGCGTCGAAGCCAATCCGTGTGTTGCGCCCGATCAGAGCTGGCTCGTATTCTATTCGTATGGGCGGGCGGATGGGTTTGGCGGTGGCGATCTGTATGTGAGCTTCAAAGACAGCGATGGTGAATGGGCTCCGGCGGTCAATCTCGGGAGAGCGGTCAACTCCGAAGCCGAGGAAAATTTTCCGACGCTATCACCGGATGGAAAATACTTGTTTTTCTCGAGCACACGAGGTGGAAAACGATCTTCCGATATCTATTGGGTGGACGCCGCTGTGATCGAGACCGCAAGACCCTAAACTTTCGATTGAATAATATTCTCTGCAGGGTTTATCTAACTAAACGCGTACGGCACGCGTATTCCTTTTGTTTCTAAGATTGGTCCAGCAATAACTCGGAGACACCTAATTTGAACGCTGTTGAAATCCAGAACGTCACCAAAACGTTTGGCGCTGTCACCGCTGTCGACGACCTCTCGCTCGCCGTTCCCAAAGGAAGCATATATGGGTTTATCGGGCCCAACGGGTCGGGTAAGACCACGACCCTGCGGATGATCATGAACATATTCTATCCCGACCGCGGCACCATCCAGGTGTTGGGCGGTGATGCGGCACGCGCGCACTCCGACCGCATTGGGTATCTCCCGGAGGAACGCGGGTTGTACAAGAATATGAAGGTTCGCGATGTCCTCCAGTTCTATGGAGAGCTTCGAAGCGGGCGGAGCGTAAATGACGCCGTCGACCGCTGGCTCGATCGGCTTGACCTCAAAGATTGGGCCAACAAAAAAGTGGAAACACTGAGCAAGGGGATGAGTCAAAAGGTGCAGTTTATCGCCACGGTTGTCACCGAGCCGGAGTTGGTGATACTCGACGAGCCGTTCACTGGTTTGGACCCGGTCAACACCGACATCTTGCACAAGGCGGTGCTCGAGCTTCGCGATGCCGGGGCGACGGTGATTTTCAGTACGCACAACATGGCTGATGCGGAACAGATGTGTGACTTTATCTTTATGATTTTTAAGGGACGCAAGGTGCTCGACGGGACGCTCGAGTCGATCCAGAACAAGTATGGGCGCGACACCATCCGTGTTCAGATCGAGGACGGGCGCCGCGCGCTCGAAGGGTTGCCGGGGGTCGACAGTGTCAGGGATTTTGGCCGGTTGCAGGAACTCCACACAACACGGGCCTGCGACCCACAGAAAACACTCACGGCGCTCATGTCGCGGACGCGGGTCGAGAAGTTCGAGATCGCCAAACCATCGCTCCACGACATTTTTGTACGTATTGCCGGACCGGAGGCGAACGAAATGACTCAAAACCTCGAGGCCGAGTCCGGCGCATAATCGCCCGGGCAGGTTATTGCGGCGACTAACGTTGGCCGCCGGCGTGAACAAATCCAGCGAGGGACGCGCACCGGCGCATAACAATAATCAAACACCATGCGAAAGATTCTTAGAATTGCGAGACGCGAGTACAAGGTCGCCGTGCGGACCAAGGGGTTTATTATTGGTCTTATCGTGGCGCCGCTTTTGATGGGTGGAAGCTCGCTGGTGATACTGCTTACCAAGGATCGGGTGGACACCACCGATCAGCGGCTCGCCGTTGTCGACCGATCCGGCGTCGTCGCCAAAGGACTGGTTGCCGCGGCGGAAGAACGCAACGCAAAACAGATATTTGACAAAGAGACGGGAAAAAAGAAACGACCCGCCTACATAATAGAAGTCGTCGAGCCAAACAATCTCGATCCAGCGGCGCAGCAGCTCGGACTTTCCGATCGTGTGCGCCGCGGTGAGCTGCGCGCGTTTCTCGACATTGGTTCCGAGGTCGTTCATCCAGGTGAGAACGAAGACGCTCGCCGGATTACCTATCACTCCAAAAACCCCGCGGTTGACGCGCTTCGTGAATGGCTGGGGTGGCCGGTTAACGTTCAGCTCCGCAAGGCGCGGATTGCCGAGGCGGGTGTCGATGAGACGACGATCGAGGAGATGTTGATCTGGTTTGGCGTCGAGCCGCGCGGGCTGGCGACGGTCGATGAAGCGACCGGGGAAGTCAAAAAGGCCCGGCGTAGCGGCGAAGGAGAGGCGGTCGGTGTCCCTATTATCATGGGGATGCTGATGTTTATGATGATCATGATGGGCGCAATGCCGCTTCTACACGCGGTGATGGAGGAAAAGAACCACCGCATCGCCGAAGTGATCCTGGCCACCGTCCGCCCCTTTGACTTTATGCTGGGCAAAATAATCGGCGGCATCGGGGTGTCGCTGACCGCGTCGGCCGTGTATGTGATCGGTGGCATCATTGCGATCCGCCACTTTGGGCTGGGGCAATATATTCCGTATGACCTGCTTCCCTGGTTTTTTGTTTATATGCTCTCCGCCATCGTGCTAAACGGCGCGGTTCTCGCCGCGCTGGGATCGGCGTGCAACGATCCAAAAGACGCCCAGTCGCTGACGCTGCCCGGGATGATTCCCATCATGTTACCGATGTTCATGCTTTTCCCCGTCATCAAGGAACCGCAAGGCATGTTGGCCACGACGCTATCACTTATTCCGCCGTTCACACCCATGCTGATGATCCTCCGGCAGGCCACACCGGGCGGGGTACCCGCCT
>CP070631.1:1113306-1116320 GCA_020356045.1 Candidatus Latescibacterota bacterium | reverse complement strand
GGGGACACGAATGACGCATACGAACGGGTTAAACCCGATTTGTGGGATGTTTCCGACAGGGATTGCAGAAAAGCGACTTTTTACTGATTTGTTGTGTTTTGCGAGTGCTTTTGCAGAGGATCAACTAGTTTAGTTGGTGTGTTGCTCGGCAAGGGGATTCGGAACCACGACCGCGCCGCGGCAGCCGACGGTCCTCCATGTGCGTCCAAAAACAAGCCGGAGCTCCGGACGAAGGGGGGCAACATTTAAAATCCAACGCCCAGAGCCACCGGTGTCAGGCTATCACCCAATTTCAATTGCCGACGCATCCCGCCTGAAGGACCGCGCCGCATCGTACAGCTAGAACGACGACATCAAGTCCGCATCGAGCGCACGATCGATTCGATCCTTCGACTCGAGCAGGTGCGCGGCGGCCTCGTCGCTCAAACCTTGCTTATTCGACTCGGCTTCCAACCTCGTCTCGAGACGTGTGAGGTGAAGCCGCGCCAGTGCGATCGCTTCGTGCGGCGTTCCCATAATGGGCTGAACCGTCATGTGAATCAAATGATCGAGGTAGATCCGCTGGAGGTTGCGCTGCATCATGGCCGTGCGCCCCTGCGGAACCATGTTTTGATACCAGATCGCGTCGGTCAGCCCGGCAAAAAGCTCGGACATCTTATACGGGTTGTCGGCGCTGTACTCGGCCTCGCTGACACGCTGGAGCAGCATCGGCTGAAGCAGCTGCCGGAGCAGCGCGTTATGGATCGCTCCCACCCAGCCGATCATCGGGAAATCGAACCGGCGGCCGTACGCCCAGATCTGGTTCTGCCAATCCCTGGATTTGTTGTCCGCAAGCCGGTTGAGCATGTCTGGCGGAAGCGCAAATGCATCGGGTGCAAAAGCCTTTTCTATAATGAAGCCCATCGCCTCACGCTGTTTTTCCAAGCCCACAGGAGTAAACGGCATATCACCGCTGCCGTCGCCCTTGTGCGGTCGGGCTGTGTACTGCCCGCCAACAAATTTGATCGCACGGCTAACGGCCAGGTATTCCTGCATGAGGATCGTTTGCGCGGCATACCGGAGCGGGACGTAGTTGCTGCCGTCGCCAACCACACGCTCTTCCAGATCGCCCTTGGCCAGAATATCTTCGCACACACCCAACCGCTCGGTCGCCCACGCCAACGGATCGTCACCCAGATCCCAAATAGCGGACAACGGATCGAGCGCGCCTGCGGGGTAGGTATCCTCGTCGGTGGCGTAGGTGTTTTCCCTGAGCGACGCTTTGTCTGCGATTTTGCGCAGCGCAACATTTTCTTTTTCGGGACTCATATCACCGGCGAGTTGTGTATAACCCCACTCGATGGCCCATTGATCCCAGGTTCCAACGGACGGCGAGTAGTAGAATCCCTGGCGGGTGCGATCGCGGGACACGTTGGGTGATGGGTAATCCATGATCGAACCCGTCATCCCGATCTCGCTGACCGCATAGCGGTCGTTGAGCTTGTCAATCGGCGTCGCCACGCTGCTCTTGAAGTTGTGCCGCAGCCCCAGCGTGTGACCCACCTCGTGACAGGTCACAAACCGGAGTGCCTCACCGATAAACTCTTCGGGGACTTTCATACCGGGGGTCATCGAGCCGTTGGCAAGCAGCGCAAGCTCCATAAAATCGAAGCCGCTGCTAAACCCAATCCCAAAATGGCTGTCACAGCACCCCATCGTCCGGCGCATCTCATCGATATACTCGACCATCTCGGGATTGGACTCCGGATCCTCGAGGTATTGAAGCGTCGGATCGAGCATCTCGAGCGCGCTCGGGCCGGCAAACCGTCGATACGACATCCGGAACCCCATCAGCATGTTTTGTTCGATCAATATATCTGCATCGAGGATCTCACCGGTGCGCGGATCGACACGTGAGGGTCCGATGGCGCCAAACGACGGCTCATCGGAGACGATCCAGCGGATCGTGTTGTACCGCGCGTCCTCGGGATCATATTCGGGATCCTCTTCGGGTGTGGGCGCGTCCTTGGCGATGATCGCGTTCCTGAAACCGGCGCGCTCAAACGCTTTCTGCCACATTTCGATACCGTCGCGAACGTAGCGGCGGTACTGAGCGGGGACGGTGTTGTCCACATAAAACACGATCGGTTCGACGGGCTCCGAAAGATCGGCATTCGGATCCTTTTTCTCCAACCGCCATCTGTGGGTGTAATGGACAAAAAAGCTCTCCTTGTCGTCACGCGTAAAGTCCTTGTACGCGGTAACGAAGTAACCGACACGGTCATCGACGATACGCGGTTTCATCGGCTCTTCGGGAAGCTGGTGTAGGCTGTAATGCACACCGATCTCGATAAAACGGTTGTCGGGCACGCTTGGCAGATATAAACCGCGGCGGTCGGCCGGCGAATAGGTCAGCCGTGCGTCGAGCTCGACATTTTCGGGGAAAGTCTTGATCTTGGCAAACGTGGCCTTTTTGGCGTCCAACCGCACCGGTTTTTTCAACACGTATTGGAGCCGGTATCCCACATCGGATATATCCGACAGGAAAAACTTGTTCATCTTGACCAGGATGACTTTTTCTTTTTCGTTTTCGCTCTCGATGGGAAGCTGCGCGAGAATCGAGTTGCCAAAGGTGAGATCGATCGCGTTCTTCAGCGCCTCATCATCGGGCGCGCGGAACCGTGTATTGAGCTGACGAATCTGGACGTGATCCTCAACCCGATGCAGATCGAACATCACCGATCCACCGATGGGAAGACCGCCGAGTACGAAACGCGCACCGATCCCCTTCGACAGGCTCATGATAGCGAGATACGGTTTGTCGAGTTGGTCCTCACGGATCTCGAAAAAGACGTCCTCACGTTTGGTGTGAACCTTGAAGAGCCCCTCGTGCGCCTCCGCGTCCTTGAGAACTTCTTTCCATTTTTTGTATTTGGGTTTTGCTTTTTTGGGTGGAGGTGCTTTTGGGGCGCTCCTCGAATCCAGCTTGTCTCGATATGAAGGCGGCCGCTTTCTTTTCTTTTCCTCTTTGCCTT
>CP070631.1:1107294-1113206 GCA_020356045.1 Candidatus Latescibacterota bacterium | reverse complement strand
CCAACAAGTTCACTTTCGCCCGAGCAACGCACTCGTATTACGTGGGTCGGGTGGGTTTGTGATCTGGTAAGTCGCTGTAATTATACAACTTGCGTAAGCGCTCTTTTCCGACAAAACTCCCATCTTACAGTTATCTTACACATTGGATTTGGCAGGGTTGCACTCGATCCGAAAAGGATAGCTCCGTTCAAATACGGTTGCCACTTTCCAAGAACGCGCACTCCATATAAAACGATAAACGCCATTCACGATTGACTTTACGTCAACCGTGTGGTAGACTAACCCGCTTGTGCAGTGCGTCCCGCTGACCTATGGGAGTCAGCCCAGGACGTACGTAAGGGGTATTCCAGTAATCAATACTGCATTACGCGGTTAGTGGAGTCCGGTATAACAACGGGCTCTATGGCTGTCACATGTTACTCATCGTTCTCGCTTGCGAGACAACAATGGGAGGGTATAACCATGCGATACACGTCCAGTTCAATGAAGAGTGCCATGGCTATTCTCGTGATGACCCTCATTATCTGCGTAGCACTCACAGGACTCTGTGACTTTGCGAGTCCTGTGTGGGCTCAGACCAAGGAAATAGTCCAAGTTGGGTATTTCGCCACCGGCTTCGACGATCTGGGCAATCCTCTGTTGATACCAAGTATCGATCCGGCTGGGATCACTTTCCACGCGCCTTCGGGACATTTGTTTATCGCTGACTCGGAAATCAACGAGGTTGAGCCAGTGTTCGGTGTCGTTGGAGCCAATATATTTGAAGTTTCACCGGCCGGTGACGTTCTTTACAACATGTATGACACGACTGTTGAGGGAAACAACGAGCCGACGGGTATTACGTACAACGAGTTTGATGGCTACTTCTACATGACGAACGACGACAGTCGCATGGTCTATCGCTACGACTACAGTGAAGTGTCGGGTTTCACAATTATAGACGAAGTAAGTACATCAACGACGGCGGGCGCGACTGACCCGGAGGGGGTTACCTCGGATCCTAGTACCGGAATGATCTATGTCGTGGATGGGATCGATGAACTGATCGTTGTTTACAGTTACGATGAAATCAACTCGGCTTTTGTACTTGAGGACGTGCTGGATCTCGTCGCCCTAAACGGGGCGGCCAACACTCCGAACGATCCTGAGGGGATCGGATTCCACGTTCCGACGGGCAATCTATTTTTGGTTTCAGATCCCGACCAGGCGGTTTACGAATTTACGACGGCCGGTATTTATGTTCGGAGGTATTCGATCGGCGCGTTCACGCCGCTGGCTGTTGCCCCTCAAGGGCTTACCTTTGGAGTTACGTCGGATACTGGCGATAACCCAAGTGATTTGGCTATGTACATCGCTGATGGAATGATTGACAACGACCAGGATCCAAACGAACGTGACGGTGCTATCTATGAAGCTGTTATCGTGGGGGAAGGGATTACCAACGAGCGGCCTGTCATCGATCCGATAGCGGATCAGGCCGTTGACGAAGGTGTCGAATTAACATTTACGGTTACAGCGACGGACCCGGATATTCCGCCGGACAACCTGACGTTCAGTGTCGCCTCGTCTGCCCCTGCCGGTGTGAGCATTGATCCAACCACGGGGTTGTTTGCCTGGACGCCGGAGGAGGAATATGGTGCTGGGGTCCACACGATTGATGTCATCGTAACCGACGATGGCCTGCCTCCCTTGAGCGATTCAACTGGTGTGACGATCACGGTTAACGAAGTCAATCAGCCGCCTGTCCTCGACGAAATCGGAGATAAAACAACGCAAGCCTTGACGGAACTTGCCTTCCTGGCTACCGCCTCTGATCCTGACGTCTCCCCAGGATCCCCTCCCGGACTCGCGAATGGGTTGATCGCCTATTGGTCGTTTGATTCTGATTTCTCCAGTGGCACCGGCAGCAATAACGGCACACCGGTCAACGGGGCGGTGATTACGAACACGAGCGGCGAGTTTAAATTGGGGGGTGGGGCATTGGACCTGGACGGCGTAAATGATTACTTATCTTTTGGTGATATTTCGTTGCCGGGAGATTTGACGTTGTCCGCGTGGATCGATCCGGAGAACATCGACGTCACGTTTTCCAGTGGTGGCGTAGTTTTTGGCGATAACAGCAACGCCGATTGGATCCGCATCGAAGCGGACGCAGTGAGGGCGAAGTGGAACAACGGGACCACGGTGATGACGTCCGAACCGGATTTCACAAATGGCGCCTGGCAACATTTCTTGCTTGTGCGCAGCGGAACCGCGGTGACGGTATATCGTAATGGCGTTGTTGTCGCTGCGGGCACCAAAGCAGAATCCTTCACGCCGGAATTCCTCGGATGGAAAAACTCAGGAAATCACTACGGGGGGAGAATGGACGATGTCGGAGTCTGGGGCCGGGCGTTGAGCTACGAGGAAATCACCACTCTCTATAACGGGGGACTCGGATTGGCCTTGGCCGACATCGGTCCGACACCGGCGAACACGTTGACATTCAGTCTGGAAGGCATGGTGCCGACGGGAGCGGCGATTGACCCGGTCACCGGAGCGTTCACCTGGACACCCACTGAGGCACAAGCTCCCGACGTTTATACGTTTGACGTACGGGTGACGGATGATGGAATACCGTCATTCTTTGATGAGGAAACGATCACGGTTACCGTAAACGAACGAGCGATTGCGTTGAACCCGATTGACGATATGACCGTCAACGAGGAGGAAACCCTCTCGTTCTACGCCACACTTGTGGGCGAGGATACGGGGAACTTAACCGAAAATCTTATCGCATACTGGAACTTTGACGCCAATTTCGATGACGTAATTGGTGACCATGATGGTACCGGTGTGGGAGATGCTGCCATAACGACGAGCGAAGTAAAACTCGGCGCGGGCGCGTTGACCTTGGATGGTGTTGGTGACTATGTCGACATCGGAGATCTCCCGTTATCCGGCGACTTCTCCGTGTCGCTTTGGGTGAAACCTGATGCAATTCAGACGGGGACTGCAGGTGGCGCTAACGGTGTTCTTCTGGGCGACCTTGCCAACACCGACTGGCTTCGTCTGCAGTTGGAGGGGATCACAGCCAAGTGGAGTAATGTTACCACGTTCCTCACAACTGAACCAGACTTCGTCAACGGACCCTGGCAGCATTTCATCTTGGTTCGAAGTGGCTCAGCGATAACGGTTTACCGGAATGGTATCGTCGCGGCAACGGGGACAAAAACCGACGTGTTCACGCCGGAATATATTGGCCACAAAACGTCCGGCGGAAATTTCTATCAAGGTATCATGGATGACTTGGGCATCTGGAGCCGAGCTCTCAGCCTTGACGAAATTGCCACCCTATATAATGGCGGCGATGGCCATGCCATCCCCATCGGATCCGGTCACTCCGCGACGTTCAGCCTCGACGGCACGGTGCCTGACGGTGCCGGCGTTGTCCCGGAAACGGGGCTGTTCACATGGACACCCACCGAACTTCAGGGTCCGGGTGTGTATGATTTCACGATACGGGCGACGGACACCGTGGACCCCAGCTTGTTCGACACGGAGAGTTTTGCTGTAACAGTTGTGGAAATCAATAATGCTCCACAACTGGATCCAATCGGCGATGAGTCCATAGCCGAAGGAAGTGAATTGACCTTTACCGCAACGGCGACCGATCCGGATCTTCCCGCGAACACGTTGACGTTCAGTTTGGGTGCGGCACCCGGTGGGGCGATCATCGACCCCGCATCGGGTGTTTTCACCTGGACCCCAACTGAAATACAGGGGCTGGGGAGTTGGACGATTGTTGTGCGTGTCACTGATGACGGCTTGCCGTCGCTTGCAGATGAACAACTCATAACCGTCACGGTTGACGAGGTAAATCAACCGCCTGTCTTGGACGCCGTCGGCGACAAGACAGTGATTGGGGAAACCGAGCTGACGTTTACAGCCACGGCGAGCGATCCGGACCTCACTCCGATGTTACATGAAGACTTGTTGGCGTATTGGTCGTTTGACAGCGACTTCTCAAGCGGAACGGGACGCTATGACGGCACACCAATTAACGGTGCACTGATCACCAATGATCCTGCCGAAATAAAACTTGGAGGCGGTGCGCTCAAACTCGACGGTGTGGACGACTATATGTCATTTGGCGACATTTCACTGCTTACCGATTTTTCGGTCGCCGTTTGGTTTTATCCACAGACCATTAACGTCACCTCCACGAGTGGCGGAGTCGTGCTGGGAGATGGAAATAATGCCGATTGGCTGCGTGTCGAAACAGATGGCGTCAGGGCAAAGTGGAACGGCAATACGACGGTGTTTGACACAAGCCCGGACTTCGTCAACGGCTCCTGGCAACATTTCGTTCTGGTGCGAAGTGCGGGTGTGGTGACGATATACCGGAATGGTTCGGTCGTTGCGACTGGGACGAAGACAAACCTGTTCACGCCGGAATATATCGGGTGGAAGAACTCTGGGAATCGCTTCGGCGGAATGTTGGACGACATGGGTATTTGGGGTCGGGCGCTCGATGAGGATGAAGTCGCCCTGCTGTACAACGGCGGTGCGGGAGCGTCGGTAGAAGAGAACGGAGCGACACCTGCAAACGCGCTTGCGTTCGCGCTCGAGGGCGACGTCCCTGCCGGCGCCGGCATTGACCCGATCACCGGAGTGTTTTATTGGACCCCGGCGGCGGGTCAGACCCCCGGTAGCTACACGTTTGATGTACGGGTGGTGGATGATGGCACACCCTCTCTGTCAGATAGTGAGACCATCACTGTAACGGTTATTGTTGATCCCAATCAGCCAATCTGTGATGTTTCTCCGGCGGCGCTTGATTTCGGCGAGGTTTCAGAAGGTAACTCGCTGGATATGTTTTTTACTATAAAGAACGTGGGAGGGGGCGTTCTCGCAGGCGAAGTTGGGGAAGTGTGTGATCACTATAGTGTCATTTCCGGGCTGGGGCCGTTTAGCTTGGAGAGCGAAGATTCTCTCGTGGTGACCGTTCAGTTTAACCCAACCGCACCGGGTACACTAACGTGCACTGTTCAGACAGGGACGACCAGTTGTGGAGAAGTCCCGTGTACGGGAATTGGCACAGGCGCCGTTCCCGTCGTTCTTCAGAACGTCGATGCGCGGTGGTCTGGTAGTGATGTCGAGGTTTCGTGGGTGTTGCTCGAAGGAGCGTCAAACTGGACGTTTGATGTTGCAAGGGAGGAGGGGAATGATGGTTCGTTTGTCCGGATCCAGCGTCCCGAGATCATCGAGCAAGGCAATCAATTTACCTTCCACGATCGATCCACAGTTCCGGAACAGACGTACACATACCGGATTGCGATTTTGGAGGGCGGTGCCGTTGCAGCGTCTTTTGAGACGTCGATTACGACACCGGCCCTGCAATTCACACTTGATCAAAACCGTCCAAACCCGTTCAACCCAACGACCACCGTCAGTTTTGTATTGCCCAGGGAGATGGATGTCAACTTGAGTATCTATGATGCTCAGGGTAGACGGATTGTAACGCTTCTCAATGGAAAGGGATCCGCAGGTTCTAAGGACGTTGTGTGGGATGGCAAGGATGCAAACGGCACCCCGGTAAGCTCTGGTGTCTACTTCTACCGCCTGACCGCGGGGAATAGGACGCTGACGAGGAAGATGGTGCTTTTGAAGTGATTTGAGCCGAAACGCTAATAAGATGCCCGACCGCCGACTCGTCACGGTGGTCGGGTACCCTTTTCGTAGGTTAGCGGCACGATTTCACTCACCGACCTGTAATCAGATCCGCTCCAACGATCGAATCCTCGACGCAATCTTTCTCATTACCAATTCGTGGCACAAACGCATCGTACCGGACGCGGCACTATCCGATGTTTCCTCACTCGGCCAACGCGTCAGTTGTCATCCAAGGCATCCCATACGACGGTGGTGCT
>CP070631.1:1098871-1107194 GCA_020356045.1 Candidatus Latescibacterota bacterium | reverse complement strand
AGCTCGTGAAACGCGCCGTTTAGACCAAAACCCGCGTTGTTGACCAAAACATCAATATCGACTCCCGTTTCCACGATCGCTTGATGCAGCTCCGCCGGCGACCCGGCAACAGCCAAGTCCTTTGCCAAAACGGCAACCCGGGCACTGGACTCTTTCTCTATTGTTTCCGCCGCGTTCTCCAGGCGCTCCTGACTGCGGGCCACGAGCACCAGATTGTGACCGTCCTGCGCGATGAGCCTTGCAAGCTCGTATCCAATCCCGCCGGATGCTCCGGTGACAAGCGCGGTTGGTCTTGCGGGTCCGTTTTGATTTTTTGACATAACCTGGAGTCCTTTCGATTTGTAAAGAAACGAGAAACCAGGTGGTCAACTGGTAGTGCCTCGCCCCAGCCTCGCCTTCAACCCTTCGATCTCTCGCACGATCGCCTGTTGTTTTCTGCCCAGTCCGAACAAATAGGCAAACACGACCAGCCATACAATCGCAAACGCAGCGAACAACCAACTCATAATCTGCTCCCCTAATTTACCGTCACTGGCTACTCTGATGCCCCGCACGGCTAACCAGCCGAATGATCCACACGGTCATGAAGCTCGTCGAGCGCATCCCGCAATTCCTGAAGCCGGTAACGGTATCGCAACAGCGCAAAAAACATGACGGTAAATGTTGCCAGACACACCACAAAGGTCAGAAGCATCGGCCCCTCGATGCCTGAACCTTCGCCACCCGCCAGCACCGGTTGTGGGTGTTGGGTCCGCCACCACCGTATCGAAAAATACACCAGCGGCACATCGACAAACCCGACGATGCCCAACACCGCGGCAAACGTGGCCTTTCTCTCCGGGTCGACCATGTAGTAACGGAGCATCAAATAGCCCACGTAGATCAGCCACAAAACGAGAGTGAGCGTGAGCCGCGCGTCCCAGGTCCACCAGATTCCCCATACCGGTTTCGCCCAAATGGGGCCCGTGATCAAAACCAGTGTGCAAAAAAGAACGCCGATCTCCGCCGTTGAGGCGGCGAGGTTGTCCCATTTCTTTTCGTGCCGCATCAAATACACCACGCTAAAAACAAAAACGAGAAAAAAGGCAAGGAACGCCAACCAGGCGGAGGGGACGTGAAAATAAAAGATCTTTTGCACCTCCCCCATCGTTGTCTCGGTGGGGACGTACATAAACACCAAGTAAAGGCTAACCAGCATCGCGATGAGTGCGAGTGCCGTGAGGAGTATCCCTGTTTTATCGGGTGCGCTCGTCATCGTTCGCCTATTCCTGAAGGATGAAACCAAACGTCAAAAACGACACGGTAAGAAATATTACATCATACACAACGAGAAGTCGAAACCACAACGCGGGGCTGGCATCGCCGCCCAACGCGTAGGTTGTGCACTCAACCGCTGCAATCAGCACCGGTACCGCCGCCGGAAGCAGCAATATGGGCAAAATGACCTCCCGCATCCGCGTGTGCGCCGCGATAGCTGAGAAGAGCGTGCCTACGGCGGAAAACCCGATCGTTCCGAGCACGAGAACAACAACGAGATATCCCAACCGAGCGGTGATATCAACATTGAAGAACACAGCGAATAACGGGAGCAGGATCAGCTCGGTGATGAGCATGAATACCACGTTGGCCAAACATTTGCCCAAATAGACGCCGCCCCGGTCGATCGGAGCCAGCTGCAGACCTTGAAGGCAGTTCTCGTCACGTTCGAGCGCAAACGAACGGTTGAGCGCGAGCACGCCGCCGAAGGCAAACGCAATCCACAGGAATCCCGCGCCCATGGCGGTGGCTTCCTCGGTGGTAAGATTGAGCGTAAAGTTGAAAATCACCAGCACCATCAACGCAAACACAAACGATGCGCTGAACGCTTCCTTTGTACGCAGCTCGATCTTGAGGTCTTTCCAGAAGATCGTCGTGATGGCGTGCCACATACCGATCGCCCCCGAAAAAGCAAACGTCACGATCGAAGAATCTCGTGATACTTATCGCGAAACGCGTCCGCCGACGACTCCGCCGCCGGTGTCTCATAAACGACAGCGCCGCGATCGAGCACGGCGACACGGTGAGCGTGACGCCAACCGCGGTCTATGTCGTGAGTAACCATGACCACAGATCCGCCGTGTTTTACGAACTCATCCAAAAACCCGTCGAGAATCTCGGAAGCCCGCTCGTCCAACCCGGTAAACGGCTCGTCCAGCAACAACAGCTCGGGTCCGTGTATGAACGCCCTCGCGAGTGCCAGCCGCTGCCGCATGCCCCGGCTCAAGGCCCGCACCGGCACAGTGGTCTTTGCCTCGAGATCGACACGGGCGATCATCTCGGCGATCCGCTGGCCGGGCGATTGAACGCGGTAGAGACGTGCGTAGAACATCAAGTTGTCGTAAACCGAGAGGTCTTTGTACAGGAGGCTTTCGTGCGATACGAACCCGATCCGTCTGCGCGTGTCATCATCCGCTCGTTTGAGATCCGAGCCAAAAAGGATCACGCTGCCGGAGTATGTCCGGATGATCGAGGAAACAATTTTTAAAAAGGTGGTTTTACCGGCGCCGTTCCGTCCAAAAATCGTCAGAAACTCGCCGGCCGCGAGGTCGAGCGACACCGACCTGAGAGCCTTGAAGCGGCCAAAAGATTTTGTGATGTCACGGGCAGCGAGCAATCCGGGCTCACCGGGCATTCGACGCCCCTTTTTTCTTTGTCTTGGAAGGAGTTTTGGTCCGCTCTGTACGGTCGATTTGAAAAATCACCTTTGCCAACGCGTCCATGAGCTCACCCCTTTTCAGCCTGTACAGCTGATCGGACACGGTGCCGGTCTCGAAAAGATCGTCGAGTTTGGCCATCTGGTCGAGAAGACCGTCTCGCCGGGTGGCGAGTATCGTGTCGGCGGGTGCGGCCTCCCCCGGTGATTTTGCGGCAAATACGGTTACCAGGACAAGCAAAAGAACAAACCCGGTGATGATGATGACCGACGCGTTCATTACGGGGCTCTCGAGAATGACAACGCGAGGACCCGACGATCGGGTCTGTTGGCCGCGGTCACGAGGAAGCGCTCCCCCCGGCAGACCGCCGCTCACGGTGAATTCGAGCACGGTACCCTGATCGAGCGATGCGACATGATAGGCGTCGAACCCACGGAGTTTCTCCTTGTCGCCGAGGCTGAGCGTACTGCTCGTGATGGTCATCGTCGTGTCTTCTGCCAGGATAACCAAATCGTCGATGTCATACAGAAGCGGCTCTTTGTATGTGTACCGGGTTTCCGGGTACGCCAGATCGAATGAGGTGCCGACGCGGGTCTCACCCGGTTTGAACGGGTAACTAATGGTGTACACACCCGGGGTGTCGGTGGGATGCGGGTGAACGGAAATCGGAACACCGAGTGATGTGACAAACATCGATGTGACCTTGAGCCGGTCCTCGGGCAAATACAGTTTGAAATCCGCATTGTCGCCGGTAATCGTCCTCGGCGGGTCGGTGTTGTTGAATACAGTAAACATCCGATCCACAGACAGCGTGTCAGCCGTTCGCCTCATCATCAGGTGGGGGATCGTCACGCGAACCTGGTCCCAATCCGGGGTGGTGTCGTACACATTGATTTGCAAGTCGATGTGTCCACGTCCCTCCGGGCGAACCATTTCCGTGTAGGTCACGCCGCCGTAATCCACCTGAAGCAGATAAATCGACATGTTTTCTTTGAGATTCTCGACAACAAAAGCACCGTCGGCTCGGGATTTGATTTCTTCTTCTGTCGCCATACCGTGGCGCGGGTCCACGACACGGATATCGATCGGGCCGACAGGCGCACCGGTGGTGCCATTTATAACGGTGCCATGGATCTCAAACGCAGCCGCAGTGCCGGGCGCGACGGCGGCGGACAGCCACAGCCAGACGGCGAGAATCAAGCGGGTATTTCGGTGTACGTTAACAGCCATAAATCGGTTGAAAATCCGATGCGGGTACCGGAAGAGCACGTGATGTGATGTCTTATTGGATGCGTCTCCTCGATTGCACCTCGTCCTCGATCAGTTCTTCGATCTCTTTTCTGATTTGAAGCTTTTCGATCGCTGCGTCGATTTTCTTGTTTTCTGTCTCGTAGTCCCGCCTCGCCATTTCATAGTCTTGCTCGGAAAGCTTGCCCATCTGGTGCTCGAATTCGAGCTCCCTGATGTTGTTGGCGATGGCGCTGCGCTTCGAGTTGAGAAAGTCTAGCTGCCGGGTATCTCCCAGATCAAACATATCTTCCATCTCGTGTAGACGCCGCTGCCGTCCAAAGAGCGGGTACGATACGACCAAGATCACAAACACGGCGACCAATATGACGGCGACAAATTCCATATTTGTTGATGATCACACCTTGCCGGTTGTCGACAGCAACCGGTCCAACGCGGCTTTGCCCCGAACCCGCTGGGTCCGTGCCTCGGGCAAAATACAGATGATCGTCCCGAGTCCCATCACCAGCCCGCCAAGCCACAGCCAGCTCACCAGAGGGTTGAGATAGACTTGAATGACGGCTTTTTCATCTTCCGTCAGCCCCGCGAATACCACGTAGAGGTCCTCTTTTAGCGTGCTTCGAATGGCGATCTCCGATGTAGCCTGTTCGCTCGCCCTGTATACGCGTTTCTGCGGGTAGAGCATCGTTACCGGCTTGTCGTTCTTGGTGACAGCGAGCGCGGCTTCCAAACAGAAATAGTTTGGCGTGTCTTTCTCGTCCAGCGATTCGCAGCGTAGCGTGTACCGCCCGATCGACACCGAATCGCCGACGTCGAGCTCGCCTTGGGATTCCTGGTTGAACGCGGCACCGGAGAAACCGACAAACATCAACACGATTCCAAAATGAACAATATACCCGCCGTAACGGCGCTTGTTTCTTGCGACCAGACGAACGAGCGCGGTCGGAAACGATTCGCCGCGAGCCCGTATTCGCGCCGCGACACCGCGTGAGAACTCGATCACGATGGCCAGCGTGACAAACATGACAAGGGAAAACGCAATCAGCGGTGCGGGCTGCCGGATCCCGAGCACGAACAACAGGACCGCCGCAGCCAGACTCAACAACGTGGGGCGCAGGAAATTTCTGCGAAGGCTTCTCAATGATGTGCGCCGCCATGCGAGAAGCGGGGCCACGCCGGTTAGAAACAGAATAAACAAACCGAGCGGCACATAGATGCTGTTAAAAAACGGTGGGCCAATCGTGATCTTGTCACCTTGAACCGCTTCGGAAAAGACCGGGTAGACGGTTCCCCAAAACACGGCAAAACACGCACCCAGAAATACCAGATTGTTAAAGAGAAAACTCGACTCGCGCGACACGATCGATTCAAAGGTGCTTTCACTCTCGAGATAGTCGAGACGCGACACGATCAGAACAACCGATGCGACACCGGCGATCGCGATAAACGTGATGAAATAGACACCGACTTCCGATTCGGCAAACGCATGAACCGATGACACCACGCCGCTTCGTGTCAGAAACGTCCCGAAAATACACAGCAGATAGGTGGCGATGATGAGAACCACGTTCCATACCTTGAGCATGTTTTTCTTTTGCTGGACGATCGCGGAATGCAGGAATGCCGTGCCGGTCAACCAGGGCATAAACGACGCGTTCTCAACCGGATCCCATGCCCAGTAACCACCCCAGCCGAGCTACACATACGCCCAGGCAGCGCCCAAAATGATCCCGATACCGAGAAAGCCCCAGGCAAGAAGGGCCCAGCGGCGCACCAACGCGATCCACTCGTTGCCAAGCTCTCGCGTGACCAACGCGGCAAGCGCAAACGCGGCGGGTACCACAAATCCGACGTAACCCACAAAAAGCACCGGTGGGTGAATGACCATGATCGGATGCTGAAGAAGCGGGTTGAGTCCACGCCCGTCCGTTGGGGTAAACGGCATCGCCTGGGTGTCCCCCTCGGGGATGATCCCCAGCCGCGCAAATGGATTCTCGACAAATGTATTCAGTAAAAGAAAAAAAAGAGATGTCGTTGAGATGATACCCAACGCCACCGTGACCAGATGGCTTCGGCGGTGACGGTTCTGGAACGTGACGATTGCGGCAAATATGACGAGAACCCAGGTCCAAAACAGCAGCGATCCCTGCTGGCCGCCCCAAAAAGCGGCGAGCTTGTACGCCAGCGGAAGATCGATGTTGCTGTACTTTGCGACATACTCGACGTTGAAATCGTCGACGGCAAAGAGGTAGAAAAGCGCAAGCGCGGCAAGAGTGACGAGCAGCAAAGTCGCATAAATCGCGTACTCACCCGATTTGACCAGTTCACGCCTTCGGGTGCGCCACCCAACGAACAGCATAACGATAGCGTAAATCGTAACCGCAAAAGCCAGGAGCAAAGAGAGGTTGCCAAAGTTCGCCACGTGGAGCCTCTTTCAGAGCCGCAGAGGAGAATCGTGAAACTACGGGAACCAAAGGATGGAGACCAACGGCGCCGCTGTGCGCTGCGACAGGGCAACTAATCGCCGGTCGCGGCGGTCTTGCCGTATTCCGATTGATACTTCGACGCGCACTTGGCCTGAATCTTCTCGGTCTCAAAAGTGCCGTCTTCCCTGTAACGGCCTTCGCAAACGGCCTCTACGCCACCCTTGAACGTGTCGGGTACCGGCGAGCTGCCCGTGTAAATACACGACAGATTGAGCTCGTTCTGCTCGAGCCGGAAGTGCAGCCCGTCCGATCGGCGCACTACGGTGCCGTCGGTGACGATACCGGCGACTTTTATTCGTTTTCCGTAAGCGTCGGATCCCATCGCGTCGAGCTCTTCGATGGTTTTATAATACGCCTTACCCTCCTGGAATCCCGAGATGCCAAAATAAACCATCGCAGTGATAACGATAATGACGCCAAAAACAATCCGAAGATTATTGCGCTGCACGACGACCTCGCTATATAGAGTGGTTCCCGGGATCTGAGTGCTCTCGAGCGCACACCGGGCTGAGAAGCGGGAACCCCTGGGTCTGCCCTCCCCCAACGTCAACCCACACCGGTGACCGCGGTTCTCGGGATCCGCCCGTCCCCCAAAGGCTAACTTATCAGGGCCGGTTTTTTCGCCAAAAAAACCTGCCCGTAGCGGCAGAGCAGGTTCCGAGGCTCCTAATTTACTACTTTTCTTGAGCTTAATCAATTCCTTAATACCCGAGGTGGCTGCGGCGAGGCGGGATTTCTGGGTCTGGAGCGCCGGTGTGAGGTGTCATTTTGTTATCTTGTTATTGTTGAATGGGTTGCGGTGAGATCCACATAATTTACCGCTTTTTGGCAATATCTTTTGCCGTACTCGCCTGGTTGTGCTACATGTATCTGCTTGGGTGGCATACCCGTGGGAAACACTGAACCCATTCACGAGGAGGGAGTCGTGAGAACACGCGTTTTGGGAATACTGGTCATCGCGGTTTTTGTGATGACGATGGGAGTCTATCTGGGGTGCTCCAAAGAGAAAACCGATGCCGAGACTGCGGCCGAGGAGGTCACCGAGGACACCCAGGCCGCGGCGGAAACGCCTGCCAAAGAGACGGGCGCCGAACTGGCCGCGTACGCCAATCCCGAAGTCGGGGTTTGCCCGGTGTGCAAGATGAAAGTCGAGGCGGGATACATCGAAGTTGCCGCCGTTGACGACAAGAAATATGCGTGTTGTTCAGCCGGTTGTGTGGCGGAGCTGGCAAAAGCACCCGACAAGTACCTGACGGCTGCCGAGGAAGGGCACGAAGGACACGACCACTAGCAGCGTTTCTGACCGGGCGGGTCAAGAAAGCACCTTGGCTGACGCGACAAAAAGACCGATGAGCACCACGCCGAGGAGCAGGACCCAGACAACCCGTGAGTTGCGGGTGATCAAAGTGCCCCTGTCGTCGTCGGGAAGGTAGATATTAAAGCTTTTCTCGGCCAGTACCGTACCGGCGGGGTATTCGACGACAAAGGTATACTTACCCGTCGGCCGGTCGTTGAACTCGAGCTTGTCGACAATCTCATTGCTCGACCAATGGCCTCGGTACAGAACACGCGGATCGGGATCCGGCCGGCGGTGCGTGGATTCGTTGATTAGCTTGCCGTTTGGATCAAACCATTTGAACACGAATGTGCACGGGTCACGTTTGACATTGGCGAACGTGACCCGTGTCACGATCTTATGTGATCCCAGCTTCCGATCGGTATCGATGAAGCGGTCGAACGCCTGCGCCTCGGCGGGGTCGAAATTCCGCGATTGCTTGTCGCTGATAAACTGGATTTTGGCTTTGATGTGTTCGTTTGTCGCGATTTGTTGTGAGTGCCGGACCCCGGTCAACAGCAAGGGGAGGAACGCCATCGATAACAACAGTCGCGAGCGTT
>CP070631.1:1092220-1098771 GCA_020356045.1 Candidatus Latescibacterota bacterium | reverse complement strand
GCCCGAACGTGTGTTGCGCGATGCGTACTTCAAGGGCCAGAGACGGGAAGAATGTCTTTTCAAGATTGGTGATCGGCTGGTGCCGGGTCTAATGGGGCTCGATTCCGGTGGTGTCGCCGTTGGGTTCTCGCTCGATGAGCTCGCGCAACGCGGTCTTGACCCCGAGTGGGTGTGCGGCGCAACGGATCACGGGCTCGAGTACATCATGGACAGCCGGGATCTCGTAAAATACCTGCACGAGTTTTTGGCGGATTCAAGCGATGTTGAGAATCGGTTTTGTGAAGACATTTTCGGTGGTGGCGAAGCGACACCTATAGAACCCATCGCCCAACCCGTCGATTATCCCGATCTCAACGCCTCTCAACAGCGCGCAATAGAGAGGGCCCTCTCACAACAGGTGACTTTTGTCTGGGGACCGCCCGGAACAGGCAAGACAAAAACGCTGGCCGCGCTGGCGGCAAACCTCGTCACCTCTGACAAGCGGGTGCTGTTGTCAACGCTATCCAATATGGCGCTTGATCAACTGCTCCATGCAACCATCCACCGGTTGGGATCGGCGGCGCGCGCAACAACGATCGCCCGCATGGGTACGCAAATGGATGAAACACTCGAGGGGTACGGGCGGCGCGCGTTTCCAGAGTCAAGGTTTCGCGCCAAACGGGCGGGTTACACCTGGGGCGATCACGTGCACGAATCGAATCTCGTTGCCGCAAACTTTACGATGCTGACATTCCCCGGTGCCGCGTATCCGGGGACCTTTGATTACGTCATCGCCGATGAGGTGTCGATGGCGAATATTCCAAACCTCGTTGCCGCGACATACTACGCCGATACCGGTGTTGTGTTTGGCGGTGATCCATTTCAGCTTCCACCCATATATCCGGAGGATGCTGAGATACCAAACGAATGGTTTACGGACAGCATATTTGACAAAGCAGGAATCAGCGATCTGCATGACCCGCGTGTGGCATTTCTGGATACACAGTATCGTATGCAAAAAGACATCGGTGATCTGGTCAGCGATCTCTTTTACCACAACGAGCTCAAAACGGGCACAAAACCGTCCGAGGTGCTTACTGTCTTTGATGCGCCAGTCGTGTTTATCCAGTGCGCAGGTAGGGTGCGTTATTCGGAGGTCTACACAACCGACGCCGAGGATCACAGACGGTTCAACGAATCCCATGCCGAGGCGATCGTCGATGCGGTTCTTTCATTGCTCGAATCTGGTGTCGACTCCTCGGATATCGGGATCATCACGCCTTACAACGCGCAGGTCGTGCTGGTCGCAAGGACGCTTCAAAACGCCTTGTCTGGACGCGAACATCTCCTCAAGGACATCAAGATATCAACGGTTCACTCGTTTCAGGGGCAGGAGCGCCATGTAATTATCATCGATTTCACCGACGACAATGTGCCCCCGACACATCTCACCGCGAAATGGAACCTGGTCAACGTCGCGCTGTCGCGTGCCAGAGAACAGCTCGTCATTGTGGGGAACAAGGACTACCTATTGAACGACGAGTTTTTCACCCCTTCTGAAATCGGTATTTTTGAAAAATTGATCGGCCACGCTCGCGTGATCGGCTAGAAGGCGGTTGTGTGGTGGCGTACGAACGCCAAAAGTCACGCCGGAAACCGAATTCGAGCGCTGTGCCTGCATGATCGTAAGTAACGTAAGTCGTTGTTATTGATTGCGTTACGATCATTTGACAGTTAGTTGTAGCCGAGCACCTCCCTCGGCGCTATGATCCGCCCAGGACTCTAACGAGAGGAGGATATGATGAGACGGACGCTGCTGTTCGCGCTTTGTGTTGTGTTTGCGGTTTCGCTCGCTTTCGCGCAGGCCGGGCCAAAGAAAGAGGAAAAGGCCAAACCGGACTCAACCAAAGCGGAAGAAAAGGCCAAAACGGATGAGGCAAAGTCAAAAGACACCGACAAAGAAAAAGCTAAAAAGGAAAAGGACAAAGAAAAAGGCAAATCCGATGAGGCCAAAAAACAGGAGAAAAAGGTAGAAAAAACGACGGATGCCAAGTCAGACGAGGCGAAGGCAAAAACAGACAAAGCAGACAAACAACAAGACAAGCCAAAAACTGAAGAGGCAAAAAAGGAGAAATCCGAAGGCAAAAAGACAACCCAGGACACGCCGGAAGACAAGCCGGGCAAGCAGTTCGCTGGGAAAGAACCCGCGTCAGGTCACCTCAAACGTGCGATGTTCACCACGGCAGTGGAAGATCGCGAACCGGTCGGGTCGGTCGATTCGCTGTCGACGGCATCGGAGCAAATTATGTTTTTCACCGAGATCGTTGGCCTCGATGGTCACACGGTTACCCATCGCTGGGTCCAAGGCGGTGAGGTTCGTGCCGAGGTGCCGATCAATGTGGGCGGACCGCGCTGGCGAGCCTATTCGAGCAAAAAGATGCTTCCCACATGGGTAGGGGAATGGGTGGTCGAAGTGGTGGACACGGATGGGAGCGTTCTGGGTAAGAAAAGTTTTGTGTATTACAGCCCCGAGTAACTAGCCCACGTATTGGGGGCTGACAGAATCACTCAGCCGATGCCGGCATCGACCCGATGGCGGTGGTTGCTCCGCAAGTTCCAGCTCCTCGGCGGCGTCGCGTATCACACGGAGAAGCGCGATGCCGCTGGCCAGGAGCGGTTCGGTGAAAAGAATGAGCACCGTACCCCGCCAATAGGACAACAGCGAGCTGAGGGGCCATATCTTACATCTTCAAGCCGGCATCGCGGCAAGAAGGATAGTCTCCAGCTTATATTGACATTGTGAGCTAAGGTAGCGGCACAGCGGATCCAGCGGCCTTGCGCGCGATGCCAACCAAATTGATTTTGGCGGGGTCCGTGATGCCGGCGGCCAACCGTTGATGCGCGCGGTCCCAGGCGATCACGGTGACTTGCGCCTGACGGAGGGCCAGTTCATACATGTCGGCCATTGCCTCGAGCTCCTGGTGCTGCTTCCAGTACAGTTCGAGATCGGGTTGGAGTTGCTCTCTGATTTTCCTAAGCGCATCGAGTTTGAAAATCAGCCGTTGTTCGATGGCCGACATGTCGGCCGGAGTGACGGGTTCCCCCGGCTTGACGATATCCTTGAGATGGGGCTCCGCGGCAAGTAGCGAATCGATGGCTGTTGGGTCACCATGTCGATATGCTTTCAGAAATCGAACGTTCAAAATGGATCGGATCTGCTCTTGCTTGAGAGCCTTGACAGCTGTGGTCAGGTCCCTGTTATCCCTTTCAATTTCGTTCCGCACTTCTTCGACCGCTGCATCGAGTGCGATCTGCGTATCCTCCACGACTTCAGACGTGGCACGCGCCACTTCATCGATGATCGGTTGGGCGGCGGCCAGCCCATCGAGAAACTTTTTCTGTTTGGCTACATTGGCCACGATGGTGTCGAGCTTTGCCACCGTCATATTGAGCTCTGGAACAGGGGTTGTGAGGACGGGCCGGAGCAACCCGTCGAGGTAATCGGCCAGTTCACCGCATCGTTCGGCATCGGACATTTTCGATTCCGACAACGTCACGATTTCGATGGCATACGCAATCGTCCCTCGAATGATGGCGCGCACTTTTTTGGCCATCATTTCGAATTCTGCCACGGCGGGCCCATGTCCATAATCACGTGTGTAAACAGGCTTTTTCTGCGTCAGGCCAAGCTGAATGTCGGATGCCAGCGTAATCGTACTCTCGGCGAATGGTCCGAGATCCAGTCTTTTTGACGCCCTGAAATGCGAACATCCCGACAACAGCAACTCGCTGACGACAAGGGCGAGAATTATAGCGAGCGCCGCGGGGTGAGAGCGGACATCATCTATGCATTTGGACATGTTCGTGCCTTTCTTTGATATCTCGTGACGTGCGGGCACAACGCATAACCATCACCGCCAATAGATCTGCGTGCACCCGGCGGGTCGGTCACGATTCTTGCCAGTCGCTCAGAATCCGTTTCGCCTTTTTGGCGACGTCCGATTCGGGCGCCGCTTTTATCGACTGTTCCAACAAAAACTCGGTTTCCGAAATCCATTGTGACCGCGAAATATGTGACTCCGCAACGGCCAGCAGATAAAACGCCTCGGCGAGATTGGTGTCATACGTCGATGCGTTCTGCAGATACCGGTGGAGAAGCGAGGCAGCGGCGATGTGCTCGACGAGACGCGAACGGTCCGACGGTGGGCGTTTTACCGGCTCCGCCCCGGCAATCAGGTCACGCGCGGCCGCGAGTTCGCGGCCGGTGCCCGCGGCGAGATCGAGGGTTTTGAGCGCGCCAATCCAGGCTGCGGTTTCGGTTCGCGAGTCCTGTGGTATGTCATCTCGACTTTGATATGTCTCGAGGGTTCTTATGGGCCGCTCGGTGTTTTCCACGACGCCAATACAAAGCTTGAAGTACCCCTCGAACGCACCGATCAGGCGGAGCCCGGGCGGCGTCATTTTGGGCATCTGGAATATTTCTTCGTACGTGACCAGCGCGCGGTCGAATTGACGGGTGGCGACCTCGATATTGACACGGTCAACAGGGGGGAGTGACTGGATATCAGCGTCTTCTAGAAACTTTGCGCCCGTTTCAAAGGGTTCATCGGCCGGCAGGCGCGCATGACAGGTGGCACAGTTTTCGACCAACTTGTTGAGCATAAACTTCGAACCGAGGAATTGACGGTTCTGATACTTTTCGAGCGCGTCATATGCGTCCTCCGCCAGTGAATGCCGGAGGTAGTCGAAACTCGGATCAAGGCCGGCCCCGTGCGTTTCCAGTGCCTCGGTATTGTTCACCAGTGCCTGGAGCGCGGCGAGAACAGTATCGCGGTTGTGCCGGTCTTCGAAGAACTCCATGTCGAGACTGTACGCGTACGCCGTGGTCAGCGCGGTAAAGATGCCACGCATCGATGCCGATGTGGCATTGGCCCCTGCCGTCGGTGATTCCTGTGACTGGGCTGCTCCAGGCGTGAGCGCGGTGAACGCGAGGGTGACGGCAACGCAAACAACGATGGCTGTCGGCGCTAGGGCCGTGAGATTTTTGAGGATGGTCATCGGGATTTCCTTTTCGCTAACCGTCCGAGTTTGTAAGTCATTATTATGAAATCAGCTATTGGATTCGGGTCGCCGGGTCCCGTACAGGGCCCAGCCGGATTGTACCACGACGGACGGCCCCGCGGAAGACCGCGAAATCCAAAAAAAAGACGTGACAAACATCGCGAGGTTGGTGTCTTATACCCCCGGAGGTCTCGGAGCAGCTAACGACACCCACATCAAACCTCATCTCTGGTTCAAAAGGCGGTGGACTATGCGTTTAGTACTGACGCTGCTGCTGGTCGCCCTATTGGCACCGGCGATTGTCGTCGATCAAGCCGATGCTAGATGCAAAAAGGGCTGCAAAGGGAAATGCTGCGAGAAGAAATGTTGCGACAAAAAAGGTGAAATGGAAACCACGGAGTTTATCTACGATGTGACCATTCCGTGGCCATTTCGTCACCGCTCCGGCGATGAGGATGGTGACGGTGTTCCCGATGACCGGGACATGTGCCCGGGGACGCCAAAGGGTGCGATCGTGGATAAACAGGGATGTCCTATGGACACCGATGGTGATGGGGTTTACGACGGAATCGACAAATGTCCCGGCACGCCAAAAGGTGCAATGGTGGACCGGACAGGCTGCCCGCTGGATACCGATGGCGACGGTGTCTACGACGGCATCGACCGGTGTCCGCAGACACCAAAGGGCGTCATCGTTGATCGATACGGCTGTGGGTTGGACTCCGACGATGATGGTGTTCCCGATGGGCTAGACCGGTGCCCGGACACACCCAAGGGCGCCAAGGTGGACAAACATGGGTGCCCGCTTGACTCCGACGGCGACGGTGTTCCCGACGGAATCGACCGCTGCCCGAACACACCGCCGGGGACTACGGTCGACAAGTATGGATGCACGATACGCGAAACCGAATTCCTCGACACAGGCATATTCACGACATCGGATATCCTCTTCGAGATCGGTAAGTCGGATATCAAGCCCGATTCTTATCCGCTTCTCGACCGGATCGGCGGTTCGCTGGTTCAGTGGCCGGAGTTAAGAATCGAGATTGGCGGCTACACCGACTCTTCCGGTTCGACTGAGCTCAACCAGAGACTGTCCGAGCAACGCGCGGCGGCCGTGCTCGATTATCTGGCCAAGAAGTTTCCCGAGATCGAGAGATCACAGTTTACGACCAAGGGGTACGGCGAGAACGATCCAATCGCCACTAACGATACCAAAGAAGGTCGTGCCAAGAATCGGCGTGTCCAGTTCAAGATTCTCAACAAGGGACAGTTGAAGAGGCAGAAATAAGAATTTGCCGCCGAGTGGGTCCACAGAGGCCCAAACCGCGAAGGGGCGTCCGCAGAGGGGGCGCCCCTTTTTTGCCGGTAGTGCTGATCGGGAAGGTAGTCTATTCGACCGGTGTCATTGACAGGGCGATGTCACACACATTGGCTGTTCAAATTGACTACGAGAGCAAAAAGTCCGGATCGATTGATTTCCCCGGCGGTGTTTATTCCGAGGCGAGATT
>CP070631.1:1085857-1092120 GCA_020356045.1 Candidatus Latescibacterota bacterium | reverse complement strand
GGCCGTCTAAAGTCTCGTTATGGTGTTGAGGTCATCATGTCCAAACCGAGGATCCCGTACAAGGAGACGATCAAGGGGGCCTCGCAGGCCCAAGGCAAGTACAAAAAACAAACGGGCGGCCGCGGGCAGTACGGCGATGTGTGGCTCAAGGTGGAGCCGCTCCCACGCGGCGGTGACTTCGAGTTTGTCGACGCCATCGTCGGAGGTGTGGTTCCCGGCAAGTTTATCCCCGCCGTTCAGAAGGGTGTCGTCGCCGCAATGCGTGAAGGGTTTATCGCCGGCTATCCGGTGTGCGATGTCAAAGTCACGCTTTATGACGGCAGCTATCACACCGTTGACTCGTCGGAGAACGCATTTAAAGTGGCCGGCTCGATGAGCTTCAAAAAAGCCTGTGAGGGTGCAAAGCCGGTGCTGCTCGAGCCTATCATGAATGTCGAGGTCAAGGTGCCCGAGGACTTTATGGGGGATGTGATGGGTGATCTGAGCGGACGACGGGGCAAGATCCAGGGAATGGACCCACAGGGCAAATTCAATGTGATCCGCTGTCAGGTTCCGCTGGCCGAGCTTTACCGCTACTCGACGCATCTGCGTTCGATGACACAGGGGCGCGGCGCGCATTTTCGCGAGTTCTCGCATTACGAAGAGGCTCCGCACGACGTCGCGCAAAAGATCATCGAGGAGGCCAAGGCCGAAAAAGAGGCTCAAAAGGGTTAGATTGTTTGCTGAGTTTTAAGTGACTTAGCGGGGTTGATGCATGGCCGGTCATTCGAAGTGGGCGCAGATAAAGCGGAAAAAAGGCGTCAAGGACGCTGCCCGCGGGCGGCTGTTTTCGAGGCTGATCCGTGAAATCACCGTTGCTGCACGGCAGGGCGGCGGTGACCCGACGGGGAACTCACGGCTGCGTCTTGCCATTCAGACCGCCAAAGACAACAACATGCCGCAGGACAACATCAACCGTGCTATCAAGAAGGGCACTGGTGAGGCCGGCGGTGCCAGCTTTGAAGAAGTGACTTACGAGGGTTACGGGCCGGGTGGCGTGGCGCTTCTGATCGAGACGTTGACCGACAACAAGAATCGAACGACAGCCGAAGTGAGACACGCGCTCACCAAGCACAACGGTAATCTTGGTGAAAACGGTTGTGTGGCTTGGATATTTGAGACAAAGGGCGTAATTTTTGTCGCGGGCGACAAGTGCGACGAGGAAAAGCTCTTTGATGTGGCGCTCGAGGCCGGTGCTGAGGATGTGAAGGACGAAGGCGATGGGTTCGAACTGGTGTGCGGCGTTCAGGAGTACGAGGCGGTTCGTCAGGCCATTGTCGATGCCGGTGTCGAGTATGAATCGGCGGGAATCCAGAAGATTCCTGGCAATCTCGTCAATCTCGAAGGCGACGACGCCCGCAAGATCATCAAACTGATGGAGGTTCTCGAAGATCTCGAAGACGTCCAGCGTGTAAGCGCCAACTTCGACGTGCCGCCGGATATACTCCAGGAGGGGTAGGATCCGGGCGTGTCAGCCGGGAGGATTGACTCGATGATCAGAATTCTGGGTGTCGATCCGGGAAGCACGTGCACGGGCTATGGAATAATTACTGCTGAAGGCGAAACCCTCCGTTATGTCGATTCGGGATTCCTCTCGCTCAAAAAGAGCACCAGCCGCTACGACAAGCTGCGAGCGATATTTCTCAACATTCAGCGTGTGATCGATGATCACGCACCCACACACTTCGCCATCGAGGACATCTTTTACAACAAGAATGCGAAGAGTTCGCTGATTCTCGGTGAGGCCAGGGGCGCGGCGATTCTGGCGGCGGCGCTTGCCAATGTGCCGGTCTACGAGTATTCTCCGAGAGAGGTCAAACAATCTGTGACCGGCCACGGCGCGGCCGATAAATCACAAGTCAATTTTATGCTGGGCAAGATACTCGGTCTCGACGCGCCGCCGAAAAACAGCGACGAATCGGATGCGTTGGCCGTGGCGATTTGCCACGCGTTCAAAAACCGGGAGTGGAGCGTAACATGATATCCCATGTTCGGGGCACACTCGCTAGCGCTGCGCCTGCCTGCGTGGTGACGGTGGGGGGAGTGGGTCTCGAGCTTCAGATCCCCGAAAAGGACAGAACGCTGCTGGCGAAATCGGGTGGGGAGGTGGCGTTTTTTACATATTTGTATGTGCGCGAGGATCGAATGACACTGTTTGGGTTCTTGCGCGAAGAGGATCGAGAACTCTTTCTTAAATTGATCGGGGTGTCGGGGATCGGCCCCCGCATCGGTCTGGCCGTGTTGGCCGAGCATTCGGCGGCGCGGATTATTCAGGCGATCCGCGGTGGCGATCATGGGTTTCTTTGCCGGGTTCCCGGTTTGGGCAAAAAAACAGCGGAGCGCGTCGTTGTTGAGCTAAAGGACAAGCTCGCCGCGATGGACGTCGAAATCGAGACCGAGGGGCCGGGCTCCGCTCTTCGCGAAGAGGCGGTTCTGGCTCTGGCATCGTTGGGGATGCCCAAGGTCGCCGCTCGAAAGGCGCTCGAAAAGATTGACTGGAGCGGCGTCGACGAATCGAGCCTCGAAGCGGTCGTGCGCGAGGCGCTCAAACACGCGGGTAGCCTGTAGCTTACGACGAACTTGCGACGCTTGAAACGGGCGCGCTGCGGTATGGTCTAACGGCCTGGGTGCCGTGTTGTGGTCAATAAGACAGGGTAAGGAACTTATTGCAGATGCCAAACGAACGGGTCACAAGCGCAAAGCCTTTGGTTGAGGAGCTAAAAAGCGAGGCGCTTCTCCGCCCAAAGACGCTCGACGAGTTTGTCGGTCAGCTCGAATTAAAGGGCAATCTGGCAGTGTTCATCGAGGCGGCAAAGCAGCGGGGAGACGCGCTCGACCACGTTATTTTCTATGGCCCGCCGGGGTTGGGGAAGACGACGCTGGCACACATCGTCGCGAACGAAATGGATGTTCCCATCAAACACACGTCGGGGCCGGCGTTTCAGAACTCTGCGGAGCTGCTCGGCGTGCTGAGTCACGTCGAACGCAATCAGGTCGTGTTTATCGACGAGGTACACCGGCTGCCCCGTGTGCTCGAAGAACATTTGTACCAGGCGATGGATGACCTCAGATGCGAACTCATCGTGGACAAAGGACCCAACGCGCGGCATTACACTCTCAATCTGGAGCCGTTTACGTTGGTTGGCGCGACAACGCGAGTGGGGATGATCACGGCGCCGATGCGCGATCGTTTTGGCGTTGTGTTCCGTTTGGATTTCTACGAACCCGAAGATCTCAAAAATATCGTCACGCGGTCGGCCGGATTGCTCGAAATCGGTGTGTCGGAGGACGGTGCCGCCGAAATCGCCCGCCGTGCCAGAGGAACACCGCGGATCGCCAATCGGCTGCTAAAACGGATCCGTGATTTCGCGCAAGTAGATGGAAAATCGACCATCGACCGCGGCATGGCGGACTACGCGTTGGGTCGGCTGAAGGTGGATGACCGTGGGCTCGACGAAATGGACCGCCGCATTCTCACCTACATCGTGGAGAAGTTTGGTGGTGGGCCTGTAGGAATCGGTTCTCTTGCTGTCGCGGTGAGCGAGGAGGCAGAGACGATTGAGGATGTCTACGAGCCGTTTCTCATCCAGGCGGGGTTTCTTAAGCGTACGCCGAGAGGCCGTGTCACGACACCGCTTGCACTGAGCCACCTCGGTCTTACCCTTGATTCCGGGCAGGACCAGACCCGGCTGTTGTGACCTTCCCATGCATCTCGACCAATTCGATTATCATCTCCCAAAATCGTTGATTGCTCAGCAGCCGCTCGATGAGCGGAGCGCGAGCCGTCTAATGGCGATCGACCGTGCTACCGGTGCGTGCGCTCATTCGGTTTTTTCGGATCTGCCGGGGTTGCTGCACGCCGGCGATGTGCTGGTGCTCAATCGGTCGAGAGTAATCCCAGCCAGACTGTACGTCCGCCGGGCCACCGGCGGACGGGTGGAGCTTTTTGTAACGCGGATATTGCCCGATGGTAGCGTTCGGGCCATGGCCAATCCGATGCGCCGGCTCCGTGTGGGGGACCGCCTTCAAGGAGAAAACGGCGGGTTTGAATGCCGCGTGCTCGAGCGGTTGAACGACCGTGAGCTTCATGTGCGGTTCGAGTCCTCACCGGACACCGCGGCGCTGCCCGAGTCTTCACCGGACACCGTGGCGCTGCCCGAGTCCGCACCGGACACCGCGGCGCTGCTCGAGTCTTCACCGGACACCGCGGCGCTGCTCGAGTCTTCACCCGACACTGTGGCGCTGCTCGAGTCGTACGGTCACGTACCTCTGCCGCCTTATATCACCCGTCCCGACGAACCCTCGGACCGCGACCGGTACCAGGCCGTTTACGCCGAGACCAACGGCTCGGTGGCGGCCCCGACCGCCGGTTTGCACTTCACGCCAGAACTGTTGGACGAAATCAAATCGGTTGGTGTTGAGATTACATCGCTGGTTCTGCACGTGGGGTTGGGCACGTTTCTTCCGTTGGATCGTGATGATATCGCGCAGAACAAACTCCACAGCGAGTTGTTTTCGATTGATGGTCGCACGCTCGAGGCCATCCGAGCGGCCAAATCAGAAAAACGCCGGGTTATTGCGGTCGGTACGACCGTTACTCGGGTTCTGGAAACCGTGGCGCAGCGTGGCCTGCTCGACGCCGCTGCCCCCGGCGTGGACGTCAATTCGGAGACAGATCTGTTTATCTATCCCGGTTATCACTTCAAGTGTGTGGATGCGCTCATAACGAATTTTCATCTGCCGCGGTCATCACTGCTCTTGTTAGTAAGCTCGTTTCTTGGTGTCGATAAAACACTCTCTTGTTATCAGAACGCTGTGGACGCAAAGTATCGATTTTACAGTTATGGCGACGCGATGTTTATCCGCTAGTATAGCCTTTGCATGATATGCGGTATGGGATTTGCCGTTGCCGGCGCGATCGTAGGGAAAAGATGGTTTCTGAGAACAATTCTACGATGTGGACACATGAAGAATCATACAAGGGACGTGGGATCACGCCCTATATTCACCGCAAAAGGTTGAAGCTCATCTTTGGCTTGTTCGAATCACTCGACGCTCCTGCGGGTGGTTCGCTGGCCGATTTTGGGTGCTCAAATGGATATATTCTGTCGCTCTTTCGGGGGACGGTTTTTCCAAACGAGGATCGCAAGCTGGTCGGGTTCGATCACTCGGAGGAGCTTCTCGCCCTTGCGAGAGCACGTGAAATCCCCAACGCCGAGTTTTACCGGGCCGACCTCAATTCGCTCGAATTGGACCCTCGCTGGCGAGAGCATTTTGACATCGTCACCTGTTTTGAAACCATCGAGCATACCGGTAACTCTGCGAATGCATTTCAGAATTTATATGCGGCGTGCAAAGTGGGTGGGGTGGTCCTGGTATCTATGCCAAACGAGAAAGGTCTGCCCGGTTTGGCAAAATTTCTGGGACGCAAAATTCTGCGGAAAGATCCCTACGGCGATTTCTTTGACGACAGCAGCGAGTGGGCGTATTTCTGGCGGCTCATGGCGAACCAGCCGCTCGACGTTTTCCGTTCACCGGGGCGCGAGGCATGGGGACCCCATTTGGGGTTTGACTGGGAAAACTTCGCGACACACGTCGCGGCCACATACATCGAGACGGGAAAGCTCGAGCTGCGGTCAAAGCGCAGGTCGTTTCTCAAATTGAATTTGTTTTTCGCCTATCGCAAGATCGCCTGAATCCTTGCGACTGGTGACGCGGGTGTTGGCGCGCGGGTTTGTGCGTTTATCATGAAACAGCACAACCGCCATCGTTTTACGCCTCATACTTGGCTCCCCCGGCCGGTCCGTGCCGACCAGGGTTACTCCCGGCGGCGGTAACGATCTATCATCTTGGTTCCGTAGACCCGCTCAGCTTCGAGCCGATTGTGCGCGGCGCACAGCAATCGAAGGTTGCCGAGAGCGTTCGTCCCGCCCCGGGCAAACGGTTTGATATGATCTATTTGAAGCCCGTGGGTTGCCCCACACCGCCTCCCGGTGATCCCAACGTAAGTGCATTTACCACAGTCTCTTATATAGATCTTATCACGTATCGCTTGAGGGATGTGCCGGGTGCTACTGGATCGTTTTGCACCCGCGTTATTGGTTTTGGGGCGTTTATCCGTTTTCCTTCTCTCGCGTCGTTTGACCCGGTTCTCGGGGGCGTGACGAGTGAGGAATTCGTCGAGCACGTACTCAATGACGTCTTCAAAAGACGCGTCTTTCTTT
>CP070631.1:1083213-1085757 GCA_020356045.1 Candidatus Latescibacterota bacterium | reverse complement strand
CAGGTCGACATCCAATACCATACCGGTGCTGTCCGCGTCCATCTCGATTCCCAGTTGAAACCAGGTATCCAGCTTTTTCGATTTGACCATCAGCACCAAAGATGAATCATCGTTTTTGACCACGCTATGCGGCAAGAGCGTACCGAGCATGTTGTGGAGACGGCGGTACTCCCACATCCGGGTTTTAATCGACGCCTCCTCGATCCCCTTCTCAGATAGATAGGATTCGTGAAATGCGATCATGAGGCTGTCGGCCCCGGAGCTGAATGCCTCGACATAGGCTCTCGCAATTTCACCGGATGGGCCGTCCGGGTAGGCGAAGCCTTTTTCCGCCGTCACGGGTCCCGCCAGCGGCGGCGCAGCCAGCCCAATCACGAGAAATCCAATGGCCAGCGCCCGACGCAGGGCCCCAATCCGCATTCCATGTACGATCATATTGTAGCTCCCGTCATAGGGTCCTCCAGTGGGGTTTGGCGACAGTGGTCCCGCCCAGTTGTCGCCGGTCCAGTATACGGATCAGGGAAACGGGCAGGCAAACCATTTTCGCGCCGCCTGCGGCCCAAATTCGAAGGATACGTATCTCCTACTGGTCTTGTCGGGAATTCCGCACAGATTGCCCACGATGGGGTTGCGAAATCGTGGCATCTGGGGTATGATCGTGGCGCATCGAACAATCTTAAAAGTCCCTCCCATAAAATCAAGCGGTCCGTCCCTTCACCAATGGCAACAGTCGCGCGGCACGGGGACGTACATGGAGTCTGAAAGGAGAATGGTAATGCTCAACAAGATCGGTCTTATCGGGGGCGGATACATCGGCGGCGTTTTGGCTCAGGAAATTGCCATGCGCAAACTCGCCAAAGAAGTCGGTCTCGCCGACCCGGCGCCGTTCCTCAACCCCGACGACCCACCGGAACGTCAGGAAGTTATCAAAAAACAATCCGTGGCCATAGGCAAATGCTTGGACATCGCCGAAGGTTTGCCGACGATCCGCAGAGATGTTCGTCTCGTTGGATCCAAGGATTACTCGGCCATTAAAGATGCGGAGCTGATCATCAACACCGCCGGAGTGCCACGCAAGGCGCGTCCGGACGGCACATTCCCTTCGCGTGAGGAACTGCTGACGATCAACCTCAAAGTTACCAATCAGGTTGCCGCAGCCATCCAGGAGAACTGTCCGAATGCGACGATCATCTCGATCGCCAACCCGCTCGACGCGATCGTCTACACGTTGAACAAACGCCTGAACCCACCCAAGAACAAGCTGATGGGTATGGCTGGCCAGCTCGATTCGGGACGTTACTGCTACTTTGTCGCCGACGCCGCCAACGTGTCGGTCGAAAACGTAAACGCGCTGGTGCTCGGCGGGCATGGTGACACCATGGTTCCCGTCCGCAGCTCGTGCTCCATCGCCGGGATTCCGGTTGAGAAGTTCCTCGACGACGACACGCTCAAGGCCATCGAAGCCCGTACACGCAAGGCCGGTGGCGAGGTCGTAGGGCTTCTCGGATTTGGCTCGGCGTTTGTGTCGCCCGCATGGGCCGCGCTCCACATGGCCGAAGCCATTATCTATGACAAGCGCAAGGTTCTACCCGTGTGCGCCATGCTCGAGGGCGAGTACGGCGTCAATGGTATGTTCGTCGGTGTTCCTGCCATCGTTGGCAAGAACGGTGTCGAGAAGGTCATCGAGCTTGACCTCACCGATGAAGAGAAAGCAGCGTTCGAACACTCCGCCGGTGCGGTTCGCAAAACCTGCGACGAAGTGGACGAGATGCTCAGAAACCTCTAGGCACGGCCGCTGCAGGAGTAGTGAAGAAAGCCCCTTCCGCACACGCGGAAGGGGCTTTCGTATTTCCGTATTCTAGGTTACGTATTCTCTAGATGCGGAACAGATACTGCAGCTTGAGAAAGTACTGACGGCTGGTGAGTGTCCACCCCGTGCGGCCGTCATCGATAGGGTTGAGTTCGCGGAAGTCGTTGGTCGAACCAATATAAAAGATTGAAAAGGGATTGATCCGGTATGTGATCAGCGGATCCACGTCCCACGAATTGTACCTGTCGTTGTATTGAAGCACGAGCCGTGCCGAAAGCCGGCGCGTCATTTGCAATGACAGCCGGGAGCGAAACACAGATTGTGAGAAAAGGTTTTCTCCGGTGTTCAAATCATCGCTGTTGACGTATCGATAAGACAACGAGATCAAAAACCGATCCATGGGACGGACATCGGCCCAGAGGCCATAGTTGATCTCTTTGCCCATAACAAGATCGTATCGGGCGATGCGATGGCCATAGTCATAGTTTCCCCCGAAGTGCAGCCTCCCGTTCGGCTGCATATTCATGCAGATGTGAGCCAACCAGATATCGTCAAACTGAATGCCGCCGAAAAGCTCGTTGCTTCGCATATATCTGGGATGGATCGAGGTTTGCGCCATTCTGAAGCGAAATTGAGTGCTCACATTCACCCACTCATCTTTTTTTACACCGTCGAAATTGTATTTCTGTCCCAAATTGACATCGCCATTGATATTTTCCAAAAACCGGCTGTTT
>CP070631.1:1078401-1083113 GCA_020356045.1 Candidatus Latescibacterota bacterium | reverse complement strand
TCTACAAATTAAGCGATTAAGCCGATCCGATTTGCGGAAATCAATTCACCGTGCTCACCAGTCCCTCGTCTACCATACTCTCGGCCTATCGCCTTTGACGGACGACATCGTCCTCAGTTGCCCCTCATCACCAGCGCCAGGCTTGACACATTGGATTCCAGCTTCGTCGGCCACGGTAATTCGCCCAACGGAAGCACTGTAATATCGGCCCCCTCCTGTTTTAGACGTTTTGTGGCCAAATACGGTCCCGGTATGACCAAACCGTCCGGCCAGAGCGGTTTTAGTCCGGGATAGTAATCATGAAGCAGAATCACTCCATTTTCATTTAGCGAACGGAGTGCAGCCGGTATCTCCTGGTAAACCGTTTGTGCCCTATGGTCTCCGTCGAGAAATATGAAATCAAATTTTCGTTGCTCTCGACCGAGGTACGTAAGCGACGTTCCAATGACAAACTCCACAAACGAGTCAAACCCCATTGCGGTCACCAATTCTGCAGGCGAATGCTTGGCGCCATATGCGAGCCACGGTTTCGACTTAATGTCGTTCACGTCGGACACATCCACAGACACCAACTCCGCGCTCCCGCCAGATCTGATCCGGCCCACGTGGAGCGCGTCCGCAATATGTATTGTCGATGCCCCGATATGCGTCCCAACCTCCAAGACTGTGGACGGCTTGAGACTGGAGATCAGATAGTAAATTGCCCGTCTGTCACCGAGGTTGGTTCCACCGGTCCCATCAGGAATGGCCAACGGATCGAGTCTTTGGACCGCATCGATCCAGATTATGCCCAGTTTGTCCGAATCGAATAACTCGCTTAGATCGATAGTGTTCGATAGCCGTAGCGGCTTCGTGTTACAGTCGAGAGAACCCACGCGCTGTAGCCGTTTGCCCTCTCGACGCAACCGTATCGGGTTTTTCAAATCCACAGGCAAATTGTTCCAAATTTTGTCTTTGAGTGTCACTTCGGATGCCTTTTTGATAGGAAATTTCTCGTCGAGATTGGTCGGTTGAGATTACCACTCCCGGCGCGCTGCAAAAAAGTCGACTTAAGGCAATTTAGCTGTTGCCCCGCGATTCCCTTTCAATGAGCTTCACGAGAGCTTTAGCCAGCTCTTCTGGCACAATCTCCGGATAAATGAATCGACTGCCGACCCCCCCAATCGCGCCAAGCGCGCTCGCACAGGGCAACGCAAACTTCTTGCTGAACTCCGGCCAGAGAACCACCACGGGTGCCCAACCAATGGCTATTGCTAATGTGTTTAACAGTATGGTACGGGTCAGAATCGCCTTTGTCCGGTCACCGTAGGCCATCCGATAATAAGGGTAGTTTATCGCGACGAAAATAAGCATCAAAACCGTCGATACCCCAAAACACAGGAAAAATAGTTTGATATCCATGACAAACCCCGTCTTGCATAGATATGGTTAGTTTTTTTCGTGACACATCGCCGCGGTCCAAGGACCTAGAATGCGCACTCAAATACAAGCGTATCCGACCTGAACATCCTTGCGTACCCGTCTGCGTTTTGAATCACGAAATCCAATAACACCCGATCTCCGCACGGAGGAGTGAATATGGGATCGGAGCCGGTGTTTTTGAAAAAGAAGATTGTGTCCTTCCTGCCAGGGGCAAGCAGCCCTTCCCATTCCGTCTCCATCGGTATGGTGCCAAGCGTTGAATCATTTCTTACCAGGATCACATCAGCCGTCGGAACTTCAATTTTTGAGAACGCCTCCTTAGGATTCTGGTTCTCCAGGATCAGCCACACTCGGCACACAATAGGGTCGGGGGGCACAATTGGCATAAGGCTGGCAAAAATTTGCCCCCTTTCCCAGCTCACTGACAAATCTGACATGGGGGGGTCTATCCTGTCCTCCGAGCACGGACAATGAGTCGAATCTTCGCAGGCGCACAAAAGCAGCGTCATTAACACTGCCACAATTCCGGAATACCATCTCATAAGCCGCCGATCCATCTCTGATTTCCGTGTACGTCGGAAGAGCAGCGATCTTATCACGCTCCACTGGAGCGATGTGGTCCCGCCCCCCCGGTGCCCATTTTGAGACACGAGCCAGAAGCTATCAACCTCTCATTTCGGGCAACTGAGCCACTCCGATGCCCTTTGGAGATCCATTCACTGGTTGTAACGAACACCCAAACCAGCGCTTGGCTTCAAACATCACCATGTTCGTTGCACACAATCTCGTATTTAATCCCCTCTACATCCTTGAAGAAAACCGCATAGTAGTCCGGACCGTACTCTGGATATAATCTTGGCTCGTCAACGATCGTGGCCCCTATTTCCTTGAGCGCGGCATAGAGTCTGTCAACTTCAGCACGAGAACCCGCCTTAAATGCAAGATGATGTAACGCCCCTGGTTTCCTCCGGTTGATTGTATCATCCACGAAAGCTTGTCTAGGAGAGGTGATGGCAAACGCCAATAGTGGATGAGTGTATTCTACTACATGAAAATCGTGTTCTTCTATAAAGGCACTCACCCTATTTTGAATATTAAACCCCAAAAGGGGAAGAAATTTGTCGTAAAATGGCACCGCAACGCTCATGTCTTTGACGGTAATCTGAATATGGTCAATGGTTGGTTCCATGAATAATCTCCATCTTCCCTTCTGCCGGTTGTCGGCATCGCCCGCTTGTCACGCCACGGGCGCAACGGGCCTGGCCGTCAGCTTTGAGCTCGGGCTGGCTGATACTGTCTCAATCCGTTTCATGCTCGTCCTCGTAATCGGCCAACACGACCCTTTTTACCCGTGTGACGTCGCCATTTGGGCCGACGTAAACAAGAGCCATCAGACTTTTTGACCGCGGGTTTGTATCTCTGTAAACGAAGGATTGAATCACCAAATAGGCTGATTGACACCCCACGGCGCCACACATACCGCTATACCCGACGATTTCAATTCGGCCACCTTCAAATCCTTCTTTTTTGGCCTCCAATTGTGCCCGCATGATCTCTTGAGATTTCAAAAACGCATCTGTAAGCATCTCATCCGTTGGAGCACCATTTGCAGCCCCGACGAACAAACCTATTGTGTAACACAATACTATTATCCTGGTTCCCATCGTTCCCTCTTTTGTTTTCGAAGACCATGCTACGAGACACGCTGACATGACGGGCAGGGCAAGCGCGCCACACGGTCCAAGGTCCATTTGGCCGCGTTCGTGATCCGCCTATAGCACACGATTGTCAGCAGTCTTCACGTAAGTCTATTGCTCGGCCAATCAGAAAACGCGACAAAATACAGCGTAACCAAATTAATGATTGGAAATATCGTAAAAAGGCTCAAGTATGGCGAAAACCCCGCTTTCTCAAAAATCTTCCAAAACGGGATAATTACCAAAACACAGACTATGGAGTATGGAAGTATAAATCCGCCGTAGTTCATATTCCCCCTTGACAAAATCAGCGGCCTATCGTCCGCCTAACCGGTCACGATTGGGCCGCGAACAACCTGGCGCCGCCCCTGCCCCCAAGCCACACGACACCGCAGATAGCCAGTTTCACAAACAATTTGGATGACGGCATCAACGAGTGTCCAATCTAATTCACCCGTCAAGAGCTGAGACGATGGATCCAACAGTAAACAAGATCATGAGAACCTTCCACGCGATTTCAAAGATTGCCCCTGATGATAGGGGTTCTTGTTCACTCACTGGAGATACTAATTGGCCCGCATTCTTCGTACACGCCTGAGATTTTCTCTCTTCGCCTTCTCTGGAAAACTCTTGGAACATTCGGAATACGCGTGGCCCATACCAAATCCCAAGGCCAGCAATCACCATCAAAAAGATCCAGCCCACTGATGTGTCTTGATTTTGTTCCAATGTGCCCCCAATTCGACTTCGACAACATCTTGACAATCTAGAACGTCCAGAGTGTGACCTCGTCACATTGCGGATAACGTTTATGCCGCGAACCAGGTGGCGCGGTTCGCGTCCCGCACCAAAAGCGATGCCGCAGGTCGTCGCCTTCATAGGCAACTTAGGTGGTGCCTCGCTATAAATATCACATCTCGTGGAAGATCGGCTTACCAAGTTCCTTTAGTGAAAAGCTATAAAACACATGATGACCGTCGTAATCCATGACTCGGAGGTCATCTTCCTGTTTGAGATCGTTCATGACAGTATCATAGTGCGTTCCGTATCTTTGCTTGACCAACTCAACAGGCACCTCATATGCAATGTACTTCTGTATTCCCTTCGCACGAAATTTCTCCGCGAGGTCCTTGTCGGAGAGCGATTCATAGGACGTAAGGACAAGTATGGGGCCCGACCCTGTAAAAAATATTCCTGCTATCATCGTTTCACCTCCTTTCTGGCGAATTGCGCCTCGCAACGGTTATTCCTGCCGGCTTGAACCGTCTGTCCCGCCGCACAAGGGGCGCGTTTAAGCTGCGAAACAGGTGACGCGGTTCATGCCCTGGACGAAGCGTGACGCCGCACCTTGCCAGTTTCGAACACTGGTTAAACCGCAGCGCGCCCTACGCTGTGCAAAAGCACCGGATCGTCTTCATCGCAGTTGAACCGTAACTGCCTGCGCCGATTCGATCCCCCCGTAGGGTCCAAGTCCAACAACCAAACTGTATGTCCCTGGTTCGACCTCAGCCTTGTCCCACACCCAGCTAAACTCGAAAGTGACCACCTCACCCGGCATGTATTCAACCGTCGGCGCATTTAGGGAACAGATTC
>CP070631.1:1076366-1078301 GCA_020356045.1 Candidatus Latescibacterota bacterium | reverse complement strand
GTGTGACCCGATAGGATGCGTCTCAACAGAGACCGCTTGCGTTACGGCGTGCGATAGCAGAGAGGCTGGCGGTTGTTGCTGTGGCATAGCGATAAGGGGAATGAAAGACTGTTCGCCCCGGGAAGGTTCTTGCCGGACGATCGAGCGTCGATTTGTGCAAATACCATCTGAATAATGGTCCCGAGAATTTCTCGCAGCTAGAAACGAGATGGAGGAAGTAACCCATCGTCCATCACATTGATGGACCGCCGTAAGCTAAATCCAAAGTGGTAGAGTGGCCTCGCCCGATTACCCGGACGAGGCCCTCGCTCTGGTTGTTTTCACAATCTGCGCATCGCGTAGTATCCGAAAACTCGATCGCATTTCAACACAACCACTTGCGGCCCGTCTGATATACTCTTCGAAAGATTGAGACTATCCAACTTCAGCTCCTCCTGGCTACATTCGCTGGCTGGATTGGCCGTCACCAGGCGCGCGTGATCGCCTATTTGATTGAAGAGAATCGCGTCCTCAAAGAACAACTCGGATCCAGCGGGAGGCGTGAGATGAGCGACATCAATCCTATTTTCGGACACTATGGGCCAACGTGTATCAATAGCTGAAGGGATAATTCATCTGGACGCAATCCCCTTCTTATAAGACTATCATTGACACCCCTCAACCTGGAGAGCTTGCGGCAACGCGGGGAGTTAGATTTCGTGGGGTCCGTTTTCGACGCGGTTCCAGTCTGAGTCGCTTGGGGACACGGTTTTCCCGAATTGGCGCCCTAACGAGGGGCCGCCACCGGCTACCGGATGGATGACCAATGCGGAAACGATCAGTAGGGACTATGGGAGCACAAGTAAGGACTCGCCCGGCCGACCGGCCGGGCTGTGAGATTCCCTCGATCACCGGGGGAAATGGATCCGGTGCACGACCGGATCGGAACGAGGCGCAGAGGTTTCCCCGGATGTGGCTGGCAGCCTCAAGCGCCCTTGCGATGTACCGGCAGAGCTGGTCTTGGAGGAGATAGGCGTGAAAAAGATCTATGTGGGCAATCTGCCCTTCAGCGCGACAGAGGCGGAGATAAAAGAGTTGTTTTCGAAACACGGGACGGTGCACTCGGTGGCGCTGATCGAGGATCGCGACACGGGACGCCCTCGCGGATTTGGATTCGTGGAAATGGACGATGACGCGGCGCAGGCCGCGATCCAGGCCCTCAATGGTTTTGAGATGGACGGTCGTAATCTCAATGTGAACGAGGCGAAGGACCGGCCAAAACGCGGTGGCGGCGGATTTGGTGGGGGTGGCCGCGGCGGTCGCGGTGGGCGTCGGTAGGTCGATTTAGTCCACAACGTGAACAAAAGGACCCCGGTTCTTTGTGAAGCGGGGTCCTGCGCCTTCTAGATATTCCGTCCGCATTGCTATTCTTGTTCTTAGCGGGTTCTTCTCGAAGGGGCAATATTAATGAGAAGTCGCGGTGACCACCGGTCAGACGGTAGCAAGCAGGCGTAGGCTGAGCCGCCCCTTCGCCACCCGCGCCCACTCCAAGCGCACCCGATCCCACAAAACCGCGCTCCCAGACACCAACCCGGGGGGCCATTTCTATTGAGGTGGGAACTCTCGCTCCACGGATTACGCAGATCACCTATAGCAGGGCGGTGTGAACCTGGCGCCGCCAATCGTATCCTCCGACAGTCCGACCTTCACGAGAACGTGTGGTCCACGGCGGTGGAGACACAGACCACAGCCCGCCGGATTTCGTTACGTGTTAGTCACTTGACATTCGGCGCCAATTACGGATAGCCTTATGTGTTGTGTCCCCTGGGGGGAGCAGTGCATTTCCTATTCGGCGTCATACAAGGGGGATCTCATGCTGCGTCACGCGTCTGCTGCTGTGCTTCTTGCCGTTCTTCTCCTTTCCGTGATCATTCCGCCGGCCCTGGCTCAGGAGAC
>CP070631.1:1065295-1076266 GCA_020356045.1 Candidatus Latescibacterota bacterium | reverse complement strand
GATGTAGAGCTCCTCGAGAATCTCACCGCCGATGTTGGTAATCTGGAATTCGATACCGACAAAGTCGTCAAAGCGATCTTCTTCCCACTGATAGCTTTCCTGGCGGACCATGAGACCGAGGGGATTGTGTTCGGGAAAAATCTGGATGGCGACCGGCTGATCATCCGTGTACCAGCAGCTAAACATCTGTTTGGAGATGGCGGCGTAGTCCTCATCGACCTGGCCGTCCATGTCGTCATCGCGGCCATTGAGCCAGTCTTCATCGGCTATCCCGTCCTTGTCGTCATCGGCATCAGGTGATGGGAGCCGGTTACCACCGCGGTTACCCTCGGCCGAACGGTAGAGCTTATCCAACGGATCCTGTGTAGGCCTGAACTCAGTCCAATAGGCGGCCGTTGTCACAGCGGGAACGCCGGCCTTGAGCGCGCCAACCCACAAACCGGAGGTATAAAGATATTCGACACCGCTACCGGAAGGCCACTGCGCCGACGGCGCCTCCGAAAACGTGTTTGCAGAACCAGGCCAGGAGCCAAAGTTTCCCCAGTTGCCCACGTGCATGTGAAGCTCGCCAATGTTGTGGACGAACGATCCATCGAGCACGAGAATGCGTTGGGGATCCTGGATCTGGTTTTTCCCTTTTTTCTCGGGATTCCACCGGGCTGACGCCCAAGCGGGAACAAGAACCAGCAAGCCGGCCAATACCAGGAATAACGGTAGTTTGCGTCTCATGAGGCCATCCTTATGGAACTACGGCGAGATACCATCTATCGCAAATGGATTACATAGAGTTTGGGTGGGGCTCTCTTTACATAAGAAAACACCGAATCCGGTTAGAAGTCAAGCGTTTTTGCCCCTCTGTGGGCAGGCTCAAATTATTGACCTAAAACAGGTTAAGCCGTGTCCACCCCGAGGAGCTCGTCGCCCTGGCCCTCAATTTCGGTGTCAGCGCGCCTCTGAGCGCTTTCTGAGGCGGTTTCGTGCGTTCCGGTGTCGGCCACTCCACGGTGGTGGAACTCCTCTTTGAGAAATTGCGATGCACCAATTTGGTGCCGCGCCGACCCACGTCGCCGATCCGGAGATAACACGTCGTCAACCGCCGACCATGAGCAATGCATATCGGCTGGCACTGCCGCGGATTTTTCAGGTTGACACGGCCAAACTGCTGGTGGTACGTTTTTTGTGCTGCATTTCGGCTTTTAGTTAACCCCACCCGAAAGTGTTCCATAGCTGGGAAAGTAAGCGGCTTTACAGGAAGTACACTGAGACTGATTTGGAATCAAGGAGCGTATTGTCGATGGTCAAGAGAACCGTGTTGAACGTCGTTATTGGAGCTCTCCTCGCGTCTGTGTTTATGGCCTGTGGGGAATCTGCCGAAGTTGATCCGTACATGACTGTCACGTTGCAACAGGCAACGCGTGAACAGGCCGTAAGCAAGGGATTCAAGTACAAGCTGCAAAATCCAGAAATACTTGTGCTGCACCGCAACCTGGGTTTGGTTCGTGAGGGCGACATTGTCGAGTTTATCGGTGCGAGGAGCCTCGAGGACAGACTGGTTGGCAAAATGGATGGGTCGTTCGAGCTTGCCGTTGTCAAAGAGTTCTCGCCCTACGTCCACTTCAAAGTCGAGAAGATTTACACGGAAACCGACACGACTTTTATGACTCAGGCAGGCGCAATTGTTTATCCGACGTTCTGGGATCCGACGGATTACGGTGTCGATGGCTTTGAAGAAAAGGATATCGACGCGATTCCATACAACCGTACGGGGACCTTGCGAGGGCTGGTGGACACCAAGATGAGAGTGCAAGGCAAACTCACGGTCGAAAAAGAAGAGGGGCGCAGCTACTACATGCTCCATGGTGACAACGCCAAATTCCGCGTGGCTGATACCGGCGACGGGATCGGCTTGTTCCTCAAATTGTTCGTCAAGAACAACTACCTTTTCGAAGGCGGAGTCATCATGACGTCTGTCGAGGACTACGGCGAACGTATGAAATCGAAGATCGCAGGGACTGTCGAGATCCAGTACCTCAAGTACGGGGACCGAGTGATCACCGGGTGAGTTGAATCAGACAGGTCCGTTGTCAAAGGAAATTTAAAAAAGGCGCACAAATGTGCGCCTTTTTTGTTTGACCGGTTTGAGCGGGTTGGGATAGGTTGGACTGCGATTGGTGGGTTGGGCACGGATTATGCTGACATCGAGCGATGATTCGTGACTCCCGCCGTTAATCCGGAGTGGCTTGATATGCAACGATTTCCAACTTGGGTAGAAGTCAACCTCGACACGTTGAATGAAAATCTCGAGGTCATCCGTCGAGCTATTGCGCCGGATGTAGAGATCCTGTTGACCATCAAGGCGGATGCCTACGGGCACGGCGCCGTCCAGGTGGCCCAAACCTCGGATGAGCGGGTCGACTGGTTTGGCGTGGCCACACTCGACGAGGCGTTCGAGCTTCGCAAGGCGGAGATTTCAAAACGCATTCTTATTTTGAGCCCCGTTCTGGAAAAAGAGATCCCTTCCGCGGTCGACAACGATATCGCCGTTACGGTATCATCCCGCGACTTTGCCCTGGCAGTTTCCGACTACGCGAACCGCTACCATCGCAGCGCGGAAGTTCATATCGAGGTCGACACGGGGATGGGCCGGACCGGGTTTTTGCCCGATGAGGCTGAAACACTCGTGCTGGATGTTGCCGGGCTCCCCGGGGTGAGGGTAGGGGGATTGTTTACGCATTTTCCGGAATCGGATACCGATCCCGGTTTCACGCGTGACCAAACTCGTCATTTCGCCCGTCTGGTTCGGCGCGTGCGCGCGGCCGGTCTCGACGTGCCGCTCATTCACAGTGCCAACAGCGCTGCAATCTCCGCGGTGCCGGAATCCCATCTTCAATTGGTGCGTCCGGGACTTGTTGCGTATGGTCATCAATCCGGCGGTTTGACCACAGCGTTGACCGTTCGGCCGGTCATGAGTTGGAAGTCCAGGCTTGTCCAGGTGCGGCGTGTTCCAAAGGGAAGAACCATCAGTTACGGCCGCACATTTACGACGGCGCGTGACACGGTGATGGGTGTGGTACCCGTCGGCTATGGACACGGCTACCCTTTTCGATTGTCGAACCGGGGCGAAATGATCGTTGCCGGGAAGAGGGTTCCGGTATTGGGCCGTGTGACGATGGATATGACCATGGTTGATTTGACCGGGATCGCACCGGCGCCGAAGCCGGGCGATGAGGTCGTGCTCATGGGTGAGGCAAGAGGTGAAACGGTATCAGTCGACGAGCTCGCGCGATGGGCTGGTTCGATTTCTTATGAGATCCTTTGTGGAATTAGCAAGCGCGTGCCCCGAATCTACTTGCGTGGCGGCAAAATCGAAGCATTCAAAACTCTCCTGGGAGTGATCCCGAACCATATAGGCGCATAGGCTTAACGCGTAACCTTGGTGCGGAGTTCATGTGCGCGGCTCATGGATACCGGTTGATCTACGGCTCTCACCACGAATCGCACGCTGTCTCGCGGGATCGTTGTTCCAATGAAAATGTTCAAAAAGATTGTTTGCGTGGTGCTCGACGGTGTAGGCGTCGGCGAGGCACCTGACGCCGCCGCGTTTGGTGATGGGGGCAGCAATAGCCTGGGAAATACGGCGCGCCATGTAGGTGAGCTGCGGCTGCCATCGTTGGAACGTCTTGGTTTGGGCAACATCATATCGATCGAAGGTGTTCCACCGGTGGTTTCGCCCCGAGCGTATCACGGCAAAATGACCCCGGTGGCTCCCGGCAAAGACAGTACCAGCGGACATTGGGAGCTGATGGGGTGTGTTTTGGAGCAGCCGTTTCCCGTATACGATCACGGATTTCCCGATGAAATCATCGAGGCGTTCGAGACCCGCACCGGATCCAAGGTAATTGGCAACAAGCCGGCCAGTGGTACGGTGATCATCGAAGAATTGGGCGCCGACCACATGAGGACGGGCGATCCAATTCTCTACACCTCCCAGGACAGTGTGTTTCAGATCGCGGCTCACGAATCGGTGATACCGCTCAGCGAGTTGTATCGCATGTGCGAGACCGCGCGGTCAATCCTGCAGCATCCGCATAACGTGGCGAGGGTGATTGCGAGACCGTTTCTCGGAGAACCGGGCGGTTTTTACCGTACGGCCGGTAGACGGGACTTTTCGCTTCCGCCCTCCAAAGAGACCATTCTCGATAGACTGGTTGACAACGATTTGCCCGTACATGTGATCGGCAAGATACACGACCTGTTTGCGGGGCGGGGAATCACCACGCATGTGCCGACCAAAAGCAACCGCGATGGGATGAGCGCCATGCTCGATGCCCTCGCAGGCGGCGACCGCTCGGCGTTGGTTTTCACCAATCTTGTCGATTTCGACACCATGTGGGGTCACCGCAATGATCCCAGAGCCTACGCCTTGGGTCTCGAAGAGTTCGATTCGCATCTCGGGCCGCTGCTCAGCGCTATGGGTGACGACGTGCTCCTCATCATCACATCGGATCACGGCACCGATCCGACGACGCCTAGTACGGACCACAGCCGCGAATACGTACCGCTTCTCGTATATTATGCCGGGGCGCCCCGCGACCGGGTGCGCGATCTCGGAGTGAGAACGTCATTCGCCGATGTCGGAAAGACGATCGCGGACAACTTTGGATTGGCCGCGGGTTTTCCGGGGCGGAGCTTTCTTGGAGATATTGTGTGACGCCTGTCGAATGAGGTGACGCGTGAGTACGTCTGATGAGGCGCTCGTTGGTTTGATTGATCATACCATGCTCAAACCCGGGTGTACGCTGGACGATGTGACAAGGGTGTGCGAGGAAACGGCCGCCCACAAGTTTGCCGCCGTGGTAGTGCCACCCTGTTTCGTCGCGGATGCCGTGGCCGCTATGGCCGGCACACGCATACCGGTTTGTTCGGTGGTGTCGTTCCCGTTTGGATGGGATCCGCCGGCAGACAAACGTGATCAAGCCACCCGTCTTCTAAACAAGGGAGCGACCGAGATCGACATGGTGATGAATGTGTCGGCGTTTCTATCAGGATTCAACGAGCTGGTCGAGGATGAAATCGTTGTGGTCCGTGAATGCTGCTCGGCAGACGCCGTTCTCAAGGTGATTATCGAGACGGCGTATCTCGATGATGCCCAGATCGCGGCGGCGGCACGAATTTGCGTGAAAGCGGGTGCCCATTATGTAAAAACATCCACGGGATTCGCGCCACGCGGCGCGACAGTGGAAGATATAGCATTGATAAAAAGGACTATAGGTGACGGTGCGGGGATCAAGGCGGCCGGCGGGATACGAACATGCAAACAGGCGTTGGCTCTCGTCGGGGCGGGTGCCACGCGCCTGGGCTGCAGCGCCTCCGTTGGATTGATAGAAAACGCCTGAACATTGCATGCTCAGGCGTTCGCTCGGGCCGGTTGGCCGTCAAAGACATCGACGCAAAGGCGGCGGCTGATACTTTGGAATTCGGTATTTATCGCGGGTCGTCATAGTCATCGTCGTCGTCGAGAAGACGCCGGTCGGCGTCATCGTAATCATCGAGGTTGGGAAGCGTCCGGATCAACGTGTATTCTTTGGCGCAGTGATCGCACGGCCGCCGTGGTTCGGCGCCGTCGATAAATATCTCCCGCCGCGCACGCTTGCACTTGCTTGATGCGAGCAGGCCGGTTTTCTCGCAAACCACTCGATGGACGATGCCCTCCGGTTCGGTGAATGGTTCGCCCGACCGGTTCCTGTAGTAGGCCTTCATCACTTGGGTCCACGTCGGCAGAGACGCCCGCGCCCCGGTCATATTTCTACCCATCGTTTTCTTGACATCAAATCCCGTCCACACGCCGACGACCAGCTCCGGTGTAAAACCGACGAACCACGCATCCGTGTAATCGTCCGTTGTTCCGGTTTTTCCGGCGACAGGTTCGACGAAGCCCATTAAACGGGCCCCGATTCCCGTGCCCTCGTTTACCGTGCTCTCCAACATGTTCGTTATCAGAAAACTCGTCTGCGGGCTCAACACCTCTTCGCGGTAAACCGCATTCTCTTCGAGCAGCTTTCCATCACGGTCATACACGCTCTTGACCGCGATTGGTTCCGCACGCACGCCGCCGGCAGCAATTGTTCCATAGGCGCTTGTGATCTCCATGAGAGTGACCTCCCCGGTACCCAGGGCAAGCGAGTACACGGGCTGCAGCGGGCTTTTGATTCCAAGCCGGTGCGCATAGTTGATCGCCGATTCAGGCCCGAGCGAAAGAAGCACACGTACGGCCGCCACATTGATCGACTTGTTGAGCGCGTAGCGCATTGTGATCTCGCCCTCGAACTTTTCCTTGAAATTGCGCGGCTTGTACACGTCGCCGTTTGGCAGGTCGAGGACGATGGGTGCATCGAGGACGATATCGGCCGGCGTGTAGCCGTTTTCAATCGCCGCGATGTATATGAACGGTTTGAATGCGCTGCCCGGTTGTCGTCTTGCCTGGACGGCCCGGTTCCAGCTGCTGTGTCGAAAACTGCGGCCGCCGACCATCGCCCGCACGTAACCGGTTTGTGGTTCGATGGCGACTACGGCGGACTGTATATATTCGAGCAACGTGTCTTTCTCGGCAAGAATCAGCTCTTCGTACTGCTCTTTGGTTTGGTCGTACCGGCGCGACGTCTCGGTCCGCAGCATGTGCGCTTCGAGGCTGTCTTCAGCCACACGTTGGAGGTAAGGATCGAGAGTAGTGTACACACGAAGCCCATCGTGGTAGATCCGGTCGGCACCGTATTTGTCCTCGAGATACCTGCGGACGTGCTCGAGAAAATAAGCGGCAAATTGTTCACCGGCGGCTGCCTCGCCAAGCTTGATTTCTCTGGTGGCCGCGGAGTCGGCAAACGCTTGATCGAGTTTTCCTGCGTCGACCATGGCCTTGAGGACGACCCGCCGTCTTTGCAGCGCCCGATCGAGATTGTAGTGTGGTGAGTAGTCTCTGGGGTTCTTGGGGAGTCCGGCAAGAAGGGTTGCTTCGTCAAGCGTGAGATCCTTGACACCCTTCGCAAAGAACTCGCGTGCTGCGGCCTCGACTCCATAAGCTCCAGACCCAAAATAGATCTGGTTGAGATACATCTCCAGGATTTCGTCTTTTGAATAAGTGCGTTCGATTTTTAGCGCCAGGATCATTTCCTTGATCTTACGGGTGATCGAGACGTCGAACATGGTAAAGAGATTTCGAGCGAGTTGCTGGGTGATCGTGCTGGCACCCTGGACGATTTCTCCCGCCCTGAGGTTCGCGATGGTAGCCCGCAGGATGCCAAAGAGATCAACCCCCCAATGCGAATAGAATTTTCTATCCTCGATCGCGATGATCGCATCGATCATGTGCTGCGGAATATCCTCGAGCGGGATGAGGACCCTGTTCTGTTGGTAAAGCTCGCCGACCAGGGTGCTGTCTTCCGCGTAAACGCGTGTTTTGAGTGAAGGTTCGAAGTTTTCGAGACGGGCGGTGCTGGGAAGATCGCGGGCAAAATACTGGTAGATCCCGACGACGCCGCCAAGCGCAAAAACTGCAAGGACCAAGGCGACTTTCACAGCTATGGCAAATCGTTTGTGTTCCATGGTCAAATGTCTTTCCGCGCCGTTGGTGCAAAACTGTTGCCAATATGGTAAAGCGTGTGAAAACATTCTAGCTCTGTCAATAATAGAAAAGGGTTTTTGGCCGTGGGGCGGCGGCCGTTTTTGGACTGGACGGGGGTGGTCCGAGGGGCATCCGCCGCCGTTTGTGTGTTACGCTATGGGGTGAGACGTCGGTTCGGTTGTGGGGAGCGACGGATGGCGTAAATTCCTTTGCGTCGATGAAACTGTTTGATATAATCGGCTAACTCAAAAAGCATCCATGAGTTAGAAGTGGTTCCCCTCTTGCCGCTGGAGTTGGACATGCGATCGGTTAAAGAGCAGATCGAGATCATCAGACAAGGTACCGTCGACCTGATTCCAGAGGATCTTCTCGTCGAGAAGCTCGAACGGTCCGTTCGCAGCGGAACTCCGCTCATCGTCAAGCAAGGGTTTGATCCGACGGCGCCGGATATCCACCTTGGTCACACGGTGGGACTGCGGAAACTCAAGCAGTTTCAAGACCTTGGGCACAAAGTCGTGTTCTTGGTGGGGGATTTTACCGGTCTGATTGGGGATCCGAGCGGTAAGAGTGAGACTCGAGTTCGAAAAACACCCGAAGAGATGGTCAAGAATGCGGAGACGTATACCGATCAGGCGTTCAAGATATTGGACAGGGAAAAGACGGTTATCGAATTCAACAGCCGTTGGCTCGCCGGTTTGAAATTCCCCGAGGTGCTCGAGCTTGCCGCCACACAGACAGTTGCTCGAATGCTCGAACGTGACGATTTTGAAAAACGATTCAAGAGCCAGAAACCCATTAGCCTGCTCGAGTTCGTCTACCCGTTGGCTCAGGGTTACGATTCGGTTGCTCTCGAGGCGGATGTCGAGCTCGGTGGGACCGACCAGAAGTTCAATCTTCTCATGGCCAGGGAAATTCAAAAGGACTACGGTCAGGAACCGCAAGTCATCATAACCATGCCGCTTCTCGAGGGAACCGATGGTGTCGAGAAGATGAGCAAGTCCCTGGGCAACTACATAGGAATCACCGAACCGCCCGAGGAGATATTTGGCAAAACGATGAGTATTCCGGACGGGCTGATCCTGAAGTACTTCGAGCTGGCGAGCTCGAAGACCCCCAAAGAATTGCGTGCCATACGCGAGCGGCTCGAGGACGAATCGACCAATCCATCGCATCTCAAACGCGAGCTTGCCAAAGATCTCATCACGCAATATTACGATCTCGACTCCGCGGAAAAGGCCGAGAGTCATTTTGACCGCATACACGTCAAACACGATGTGCCGGAGGACATCGACGAGGTACCTTTGAGCGGTGGCGACGAGGGTGTCTGGGTCGTAAAGGCACTGACGGAATCGGGGCTCTGCAAGAGCAGCGGTGAGGCGAGACGGATGATCAAACAAGGGGCGGTGAGTGTGGATGGGAACAAAATCACAGACATCGAGCTGCGGCTGACGCGCCGAGATACCACCTACACGGTCAAGGTTGGCAAGCGCAGGTTCGCCGCCATCCGCGTCGGCTAGCCTCAATTGGCAGATATTGACGTCAGGCGGATGTCGATGAGTGTGTCCGCCGTCGGTGCGTTTGAACTACTCCCGGATGTATTTCATGACACGCGCGTTGCGGGGTTATCTCACTCGGGTGACGACCACACTACGACTGCCGCGGATGTGCCTGGTGTTCGCGGTGGTTGCGGCCGGCATGCCGCTGATGTGTCCGCCATCCCTTTTCGGACAGAATCGCGCGGAGGTTCCCGCTCACACCGAGGCACCCGTTTTCTTCGAGCTTTTTGCGGCGTCGTACTCCGATTCGGCCAACCTCGACCTGTTTCACAAAAATAAGGTTCGCCTGATCCCTCTCGGCATCGAGGCCATTGATGGATTCGACTGGAGAAACCACAAACGAAGGGATCTCAGCTGGTGGATGCGAATCGAGGACTTCAAATACTTGCTGCCGGCGATCAACAGCGGCCGTGGCGCCGACGCACGATTTGTCCGCGATTGGTTCAACCATTGGTACGAGATCCATGAGCAAGATCCTCAACCCAATCCCGGTGCACAGCAGCCGATGACCGTGGGGATCCGCGCAATGGTTCTGGTTCGGCTTCTCAGAGCTGTGGAAGCGTTAGAAGAACGCGACACACAGATCGAGGAGCGGCTCAGGGAAACAATCACCGAACACCGACATTTTCTCGAGCTGGATGAGAATTTCGAGAGCCGGAGCAACCATGGGTTGTGGGAGGCGATGGGGCTGTTTGAAACCGCGCGTGTCGATCACGATACGGGAACAGCGGGATATGCGCTTCGTCGGATGGCCGATGTCGTCGAGGCATCCGTGTCAGAGCAGGGGATACATCGTGAGCATGCCGCGGGATACCATTTCCATGTCTCACGATGGCTATCCGAGTTTGTTCAGTATTTCGCATCGCTGGGAATCGATGCGTGGGGCGATGTCGAAATTCTCGCCGATGCCTCAGGGAAAATGTGCGGGGTGTCATACTATCTTTTCGACCACATGGGCAACATACCTCAAATCGGGGATACGGATGCACGACGTGTTGATCCCGACTCGTTGAGTTCGGCGGCGGAAGATCGCGATCCGGTGCTTTACGACGAGGACGGCGGACTTGCCGTGTACAAAGATCCCCCGCCGTCGGGGTTAGGCCGTTATCTGATTTTTGTTACGAGACAGCTTTCCAAATTAACACTGTCATTAGCGCATACGCACCGCGACATGCTGTCCGTGTATTTTAGCTGCAACGGTGAAGTCATTCTCGGAGACGGCGGCCGTTATGAGTATGGAAACTCGGTGTCGAGACGATTTTTTGTGTCATCGGCCGCGCACAACACAATCGTTCCGATCGATAAACTCGACAGTACCGAGAGAATTATTGGCCCGATTGGTGGGCTGCCTCCGAGGTATTCGGAACAAGACGGTTCGGTTGTGTTCGAAGGATTCATGAACAGCCAGCTCGTGTATCGTCGACTTACCATTCCTCGAGATAAGTCCGAGTTCGTCGTGGATGACGCGATCAGCCCCGAATTTGATGTCGTTGTACTGTGGAATATGGGACGCGATGTCGTTGACATATCGCCCCAGTCGATTGGAGAAGATGACGGTCGCGAAGTTCACTGGTGGGTCGTGACCACGGGTAAAGGACGGACGTTTCGTCTCGAGGTGACCCTGCCGCCGGCGGTCGGAGGTAACGAGGCCACCATTGCCATGGCCAAGGGGGCCAAATACCCGATGCTCGGGTGGTATTCGCCGGGGTATCGAGAAATGGTGCCTGTAACCGTGTTAAAGATCACCGTGCGGACTCCGGGCGGTGCCATCGTGCGGACAAAGGTGACCGAACAGTG
>CP070631.1:1063328-1065195 GCA_020356045.1 Candidatus Latescibacterota bacterium | reverse complement strand
TCGAGCAAGGGAATTTCACGCTCGAGGAATCGATCGCCAAATTCGAGGAGGGGCTCAAGCTGGGCAAGCACTGCCGGGAACTCCTGGACAAGGCGGAAAAAAAGATCAAGATCCTCGCCGAGGGCGATGACGGAACTGTCGCCGAGAAAGACGCTGGGGATTCGCTTGACGGATAAAGGGACGCGAAGCGCGTGTGCTTGATGGCCGAGAAGGAAGGATACCCACGATGAGCTCGATTATCGACGATCGGCGGTTTAAGCAGGCGGCCGAGCTGGATCGATCGCGTTTCGAGACCCGGTGCCAACAGCTTCTGGACAGTCTCGCGGTGGGACCGTCCGTGATCGAAGAGTCGGTCCGGTACATGCTGCTCGACAGCGGCAAACGGCTCCGGCCGCTGCTTTGTCTGTGGACTCATGATGCCGTTGCGGGCGCGCACCGATCAGCCTGTCTGGATGTTGCCTGCGCCATCGAGAGCCTGCACACGTACTCGTTGGTGCACGACGATCTGCCCTGTATGGACGACGACGATCTCCGGCGGGGCAAGCCAAGCTGTCACAAACAATACGGCGAGGCGGTCGCGGTGCTCACCGGGGACGCCCTCCTGACACTGTGCTTTGAGATTCTGGCGACGATGGGCGGCCGACATGAGGTAGAGGATCGCGTAATAGTTGAGCTAATTCGTGTAATATCAAGTGCCGGAGGTACTTCCGGTATCATAGGCGGACAGATTTTGGACATCTCGGGCGATACGCTCGAGCCGACCGTGCAGACAGTGGAGCAGATCCACAGGCTCAAGACGGCAGCGCTGATCGCCGCATCGATGGAAATGGGCGCCGTCGTGGCGGGCGTGGATGACGAGCAACAGGCGCGGGTGCGGAGTGTGGGGATACTGGCCGGTCGGGCGTTTCAGATTGTTGACGATGTGCTTGACCTCGAGACCGACGCCAGCATTCTTGGTAAGACACCGGGCAAGGACCTCCGGGACGGCAAGCTGACGTACCCGGCGGCGACGAGCATCGAGGAGTCGAGAACCGAGGCCGCAAAGCTGATAGAGGCTGCCAAGGCAAAGATGGGGATGGGGGGTTCGGCCGCACGGCTCATTTCGCTGCTCGATTTTGTCGTCAACCGCCGCGCTTAGCGGGTTGGAACCAAAAGAGAGATGCTGGATATCATACAACAGAAACCCTTTCTGGTGGCCATTTTGGCGGGTCTGTTCGCCCAGTCGGTCAAAGTCGTCTCTTTCTTATTTGTCGAAAAGAGAGTAAACTATAGACGGTTCGTACAGACCGATGGGATGCCAAATATGCACAGCACGGCCTTCTCCGCGCTGGCGATCGCGGTGGGGATGAAGGCCGGGTTCGACTCGCTGGAATTCGCGTTTTCGCTGTGTCTGACGGCGATTATTCTCGTCGACACCATGAACGTCAAAAACGCCGCCTCGCGGCAGGCGGAGGCCATCTGGCTGCTGTTGGAGCGGCTTAGAAAAGACAATCCGCGGGCAAGGGCCGAAAACACGGGGTTGTCGTATACCCCGCTCGACGTTTTTTCTGGGGTGGTGGTGGGTGTGATTTTCGCATTTGTGCTTTACTAGACATCATTGGAAGGGCTATAGATCGGGCGGTACCCATGACGAAACTCCTCGCGCAGATTGATTCGCCTGCGGATCTTCGGCAGATCCCCGTTGCCCAGCTTTCTGGGCTCGCCAAAGAAATCCGTGAAGAAATTATCCGTGTTATCGCCAAGAATGGCGGGCATCTCGGTGCCAGCCTCGGTGTGGTGGAACTCACCATCGCGCTTCACTATGTGTTCAACACGCCGGATGACCGCATCGTCTGGGACGTGGGTCACCAAGCGCTCGGACACAAGC
>CP070631.1:1061217-1063228 GCA_020356045.1 Candidatus Latescibacterota bacterium | reverse complement strand
CACGCTGGGGGTACCGGGTCTGTCCGTGTGGGCTGGTGGTGGTTTGGCCTGGATCTATGCCAACCCAGAGGGTTTTGACTCGCAGAGCGATATCGGGGTCAATTTGATCGCCGGTGTCGAACTCAGCGTTCTGTTGAATCCCTACCTGATGGTCAAATGGGTGATCAAACCCGATGACGATTTCTCGGTTGTCGGTATCGGGATCCGTTTCTAGAGGCGGGTTGAACGCCGAAGGATCGGGGTACGCAATAGAACGCCGGCAAAGTCCGGAAAAGCGGGTTTTATATCGCCCAGCGGTGCTATTCCCAACGGTACTGTTACAGAAGAGCCGATCACCGCGGAGGTGATCGGCTCTCAAAATGCCATAATCAGAGCAACTTCATCGCAGCCGTTTGATGACGTGCCACCCAAACTTGCACGAGCTTTTGTCATAAACTGCTAGCCCGACCTCGTCTACCTCCAGCGCGAACCCAACGTCTCCAAAACACGCCATCATTTTTTCGCGAGGAAAAACCTGCCGGATTTCGTCACCCTCGAGCCCAAAATTGACAATACCATAGATACCGGGACTGGCGTCGTCCGTGTACTCCTCAACCAGGGCGTTAAAATCCTCACCCCCCTTGGCGCGTTCAAAAAGTTCCTGAGCGAGCTGCCCGGCTTCTTCTTTTGACCGCGTGACCCCTTTCCCTTCCACACTTCCCTCAAATGCAATGAGGATATGCTGAACCGTAATCCGATCTGGTTCCGGCGCCGCCGGTTCCGTCGAGGTGGACGCCGCTTCGCTCACCGCCTCTTCAGGAGCCCCTCCACACCCAGCAAGCAAAAAGGCCACTATTATGAGCGCGCAGCAACACCCAATCGATTTCACCATAATCGTACCTCCCCCGAATACAATGAGACTCGCAGCTTTAGGCAACTATGTGTGGAAGTAGGAAACTCTCGCGCACCGCCCCCATTGTAACAGCCCGACCTCATGGCGTCAAAACGGAATACGCTTTTTTGGGTGGGGATAAGCGCGTGATCGGCAAACTAGAGAAACACATAGCGAAGCACAAAGAGCAACCCCAACGCGTACACGAGCTTGGAGGTATCTCGCGCCCGCCCTGTAAGAAGCTTGAGCGCGGGGTAACTGATAAAACCAAACGCGATGCCGTCGGCAATGGACCACGCGAAAGGGATCCCCACCATGACGAGGAACGCGGGAAACGACTCGGTAAAATCAGACCAGTCAATATGGCGAATGCTCCCCACCATGAGGCATCCCACGACAATCAACGCCGGTGATGTCATGGGCTGAAGAACCCCACCACCGTCAACCGGCACCCCACCACCGACCATTTTCACCAACGGTGAGAAAAACAATGCCAGTACAAAAAGCCCGCCGGTGATCATGTTAGCCAGCCCGGTGCGCGCGCCGGCCGACACACCGGTTGCGCTCTCGATGTAAGCGGTAACCGTAGACGTACCCAATACCGATCCAACCACGGTGCCGGACGAGTCAGCGAGAAGTGCCCTTGTCGCCCGCGGAAGCTTGCCATCGCGAAGAAGCCCCGCGCGTTCGCTTACACCGATCAACGTTCCGATGGCATCAAAAACGGCCATGAACAGAAAGATCACGATTACCGGGATCATTGCCGCATCGAGCAATCCGCGAAGATCGAGCTGCATAAATGTTGGGGCCATCGACGGTGGCGCGGCCACAAAACCCTGCCATTCGACGAGATCGAAAACCCAGGCGAGCACCGATGTAACGAGGATCCCGACGAGGATCGCTCCCTTGATACGGCGTGCCATCAAAGCAATGATGAGCAGTAAGCCAAAACATGCGAGGAGTGTTGGTGGCCTTGACAGGTCACCGAGCCGCATGAGCATCCCGGTATCGGATTTCTCGACGATCCCCGCTCCGTTGAACCCGATAAACGCGATGAAGAGCCCGATCCCTACCGCGATGGCATGTTTGAGACTGTCAGGAACCGCATCGATGATCATCTCGCGGATGCGGAGAAATGTG
>CP070631.1:1059147-1061117 GCA_020356045.1 Candidatus Latescibacterota bacterium | reverse complement strand
GTTTATCCAGGCGGCCGAGTTCGCGTCGCTTGGGGTGTTTTCCTATTCGCCGGAGCCAAATACCGGGGCCGCTCTGCTCGATGGCACGGTTTCTGATAGTCTCAAACGGGTCCGGATGGATGAGATCGCCGATATCCAGCGGTCGGTGAGCTTTGGTCTGCTCGAACGCGAGCGGGGTCGCAGGCGCCGGATTCTCGTGGACCGCCAGGTCACCGGAAATGCCGCCCCGTACGCGGGTTGCGGGCATGCAGGGAGGTATTACGGACAGGCATTCGAGATCGACGGTGAGGTGTTTATCAGGGGTAGCGGATTGGTGGTCGGAGAATTCATCGATGCATGCATCACCGACTCCGACGAGTTTGACCTTGCGGCTGAAGCCGTTTGAGTCTTTAATACCAAAGGACTTGACAACAATCGGCGGCACGGCAACCTGGGATCAGGAGGAAGGATGTTTCAAAAATACCGGCCTGTACTGGCCGTCGGTCTCCTGGCGGTAGTAATTGCAGTGGTTCCGGGCGCCCTGCGGGCGGACGAACCTGTGATGACCAACCTGGATGTCGTCAAGAAATTGACGACCGATGTCATCGAAGAGATGCTCACCAGCGTACCCGAAGGCGTAAAAGCCGACGAGGTATGGGTGGCGTCCCCTGGCAATGACGAGCGGTACAACTTCGTCTTTGACATGTTGACCGGAACGCTCACGGCGAGGGGGGTCAAAACCCACGATCGTCTCGGACAGGCTGCCAGCGACTCGTCGGGGGCGAACTCGGGTGTGGTAGTCAGGGGCAACGAGCTGTGGCTCGAATTTGACATTCACGATTTTGACCTCGAGTACACAAAGATCTATCGCAAGTTTCTAATTGGCGGGAAAAAGGTCAAGCGCCGGGCGGACGTGAGCCTTATTGCCAAGCTCGTCGATTCGTCGGACGGTTTGGTGTTGTGGCAGGGAGAGGCGTCCAAGTCGTACAGCGACCAATTCCCATACTCACAGATCTCCGAGGTGGAGGCGGGGTTGCACGAGTTCACCAAGCCGCCTCGCGAGGGTCGGAGTTGGGGCAAAGTTATCGAACCGATTGCTGTCAGCGCCATAATAGTTGGACTGATCTACCTTTTCTTTTCTAACCAGAGCGGCGATTAAGCTTCGCATGACTGCAAGAGTGGTGTTCACGCGGTCTTTTGGCACCGGCACCGGGTGTTTGCTCACTTGCCTCGTGTGCGTGGTTGCGATTTGCCTATCCGCGGGGTGCTCCAAAAAGCAGAAAACCATCGCCACGATCAAAGAAGAGTATTCCAAAAAGAATTATGCGGAAACCATGGTGCAGTGTGAGCACGCACTGCGAAACAACATTGCCGGTGCCGAGGTGTATTACTATTATGGGTTAGCGCTGCTGGCCGTTGGACGGGACTTCGAGTCCTTTGACCGTTTTTCAAAGGGTGTAGCTCTGGACAGCACGTTTGCCGAACCTGTGGCGAACCAACTTATCGACGCGGCGAGGACATCGTTTCGTGCAGGGCGGGAGAGTGAAGCGGGAAAGCGGCTCAAACTGGCGGCGGATCTAAAGCCGGATCGAGAGTTTGGAATATTCGCCTATGCACTGGGCGACGCATACTTTAGCGACAAGGGGTATGCGAACGCCGTCCGTTTTTACGAGGCGGCAATCACCGAACGTCCCGACACCTCGGCGGCGGAATCCGCCTACGCGAACCTGGCGGCGAGCTATCTGGCCGTGGGAGACTCGATTGGAGCGGTGGACGCCCTCGAGCGGCAGCTTGCGGGCTTCCCCACAGGCCCGGCGGCGGCGCAGGCGGAATGGAAGCTGGACAATCTGCTCTACGAACGGGCGCGATCGGAGTTTGGCCGTGGCAACTACGAGGCCACAAGCGATATCGTGATCGATCTGTTGAAACGGACCGACAACACCTCGCTCAAACAACGCGCCCGGTTTGTGCTCGGTGAGTCGTACGAACGG
>CP070631.1:1044870-1059047 GCA_020356045.1 Candidatus Latescibacterota bacterium | reverse complement strand
TCCAGGCTGACAATCTGTTTGCGTCACCGGTGATGCTTGAGCACATTAAGGCAAAGAATCTTCCCGATCTGACCATCGTCTCGCCCGATGTCGGTAGTCTCAAGATGGGTCGGGCGTTCGCCAAACGGTTGGGCGCCGAACTCGCCGTCGTAGACAAACGGCGTTCGGCGGTGGACAAAACCGAGGTAATGAACGTCATCGGTGAAGTGGACGGAAGAAACGTGGTTATTCTCGATGACATGATTTCTTCTGGGAGCACACTGCTCGAGGCGGCCAGCGCGATCATGAAGCGGGGCGCCAAGTCGGTCATCGCATGCGCGACGCATCCGGTATTTTCGGGCGAAGCCTGCGCAAGATTTATGGACTCGCCGGTTTCGGAGGTTATTGTAACCAACACATTACCGTTCGATGTAGATTGCTGCAAAAAGGTCAAGGTTGTGGACGTCTCCGGCATTCTCGGCGAGGCGATCCATAGAATCCACTCCAATGAGTCGGTCAGTACGTTGTTCGTGTGATCCGCGAAATACAAGTCAACTTGCTGGAAATCGAGAAAAGGTGAGAGATCATGGAGAATTACAAACTAAAATCTGATTACCGGGAAACGTCGGGCAAAGGCGAAGCGCGCAAGCTCCGGTCCCAAGGAATGATTCCGGGTACCATATATGGTTATCGGCAAGACACGCTTTCGATCGCGGTCAACGAGCTCGAGCTACGGCGGCTTCTGACCAGCCGTGGGGAATCCGCAATAGTGGATCTCACCATCGAAGGCAAGGTCAGCAAAGAGTGCAACGCGATCATTAAGGAAGTCCAACAGCATCCCGCCACGGGCAGAATCCTTCATATTGATTTTCAATATCTCCGCAAGGGCGAAAAGCTTCGCCTCGAGGTTCCGGTCGAGTTGGCCGGTACGGCGACTGGAGTGAAGGACATGGGAGGTGTTCTCGAGCGCGGGCCGCGTGTGTTGCAGGTACGGTGTTTCCCGAGACACATTCCCGAGAAGATCGAGATCGACGTATCCGAGCTCAAGATCCAGGATGCCATACACGTCGAGGACATCGTCGACGCACATCCGAAGCTCGAATTTCTCGACGACCCGGCAACTACGCTAGTCATCGTCGTACCTCCCAAGGTCGAGGTGGAACCCACACCGGCTGAGGAAGAAGAAGCTGCCGAGGAACCCGAAGTCATCGCCAAGGGCAAAGAGGAAGAGGGCGAGAAGGCGGAAGGCACCGAGGAAAGCTCCGACTCGTAACGGCCATTTGACGGTGTCCCCCAAGGATGTTCGAAAACCTCATACTCGTCGGCTTGGGAAATCCAGGGGCGCGGTACGAATCGACCCGTCACAACCTAGGGTTTGTCGTTGTCGATGCGATCGCCCGCCGGCATCGTCTCGAGTGGAAACCGGCGGGGCCGGCGAGGAGCTACCAGCGGGCCAACCTCGAGCTGTCCTCGGTTCGTGTGGTTCTTTTGAAACCGCAGACCTACATGAACCTCTCCGGCGATGCCATCATCGAGTTCCGCGCATCGACGCCGTTTCGATCCCAGGATCTTCTTGTCGTGGTCGACGATATCGCGCTTCCGCTCGGGTCGCTGCGATTGCGGAAACAGGGATCGGACGGGGGACACAACGGCCTGGGGTCCATCATTGAGTCAATTGGTACCACGCGATTTCCGAGGCTGCGACTGGGGGTAGGGCCTGTTCCTGCCGAAATGGACCCAGCGGATTTTGTGTTGGAACCGTTTCTGGACGACGAGATGGATGTCGCGCGCCGCATGATCCGGGCTGCGGTTCGATGCGTGGACGCTGTTGTATCCGACGGATACGAACGGGCGATGGGGCGGTTTAATACCGTACCGGGCGATTCCGAATCCGGTTGACGCCAGGTGCCGCATCTGGTATATTCTCACGGTCTTTGCGCCCAACGGGGGTAAAGGCAACAAAAAGTGTCCCGCATTTGGCAACAATGCATGTCGACTTCTCTACTTTCCGCTCCCACCCCTGGGTGATGGAAAGTCAAAGGCCAGAGGGAGGTGTCATTCTTTGAAAAAGTACGAATGTGCCGTGATCTTTGTCCCGACGGTGGGCAATGACGTGCTCGAAAGTAGCACGAAGAAATACGCGGAGGTCATTACCTCGCGCGGCGGTAACCTCGAGGAACTGGATAGTTGGGGCAAACGAACGCTTGCCTACGAGATCGACTATCACCGCGAGGGGTACTATTACTTTTACCGATTCGAGGGTAGCAACGATATTCTTGGCGAGTTGAACCGTCAGATGCGTATCGATGAAAATGTTCTTCGCCATATGATCGTAGTGGACAGCGCAAAGGCGCGGTCGCTGCGGAAGCCCGTGGAAGAACCGACCGCGGAAGTCGTTGCGGCTCCGGTGGACGTAGAGGGGGGTGAACAATCGTAGTGAAAGCAAAATCTTCAAAAGGCAAGGGCAAAAAAGACAAGAAGAACTTGAAACCTAGAAAACCGTGCAAGTTTTGTAAAGAAGGCATTGACTACGTCGATTACAAGGACGAGCGACGGTTGAGGCGATTTATGACAGACCGGGGGAAAATTACACCGAGACGGATCACAGGGACCTGTGCGCGTCATCAACGCGTGCTGGCGGCGGCGATCAAACGCTCAAGAGTTATCGCGCTCGTCCCCTTTGTCAAAGAGTATTACCGGTAAACCGACGGGGATCCAAGGAGGTTAAAAGTGGAAGTCATACTATTGGAATCACTGCCACCCCTCGGAAACCGCGGGGATACCGTTAAGGTCAAACCTGGGTACGCGCGTAACTATCTGTTCCCAAGAAAATTCGCGATCCTGGCGACCGCGGCGAACAAACGGGTGTTTGAGGAATCGGAGCGCGTCAAACACAGGCGGGATATCATCGAGATGCGTTCCGCCAAGGACAGGGCGGGAAAGCTGGCCGACGTGTCGTGCACGATCACCGTCAAGGTCGGTGAGGACGACAAACTCTATGGGTCGGTTTCCGCTGTGGATATTTCCAAAGAACTGGCAAACCAGGGATTCGAAATCGAGAAAAGACAGGTGTTGCTCGAGGAGCCCATCAAAAAGATCGGTGTGTACACGGTCGATGTAAAACTTCATCGCGAGGTTACCGTTCCGATCAAGGTCTGGGTCGTAAAGCAGTAGCGTCTGAGAATTCGGTAAGGGGGCTAGGTTGCTGTCCGTTATCATGGCTGGTGGATCCGGTCAGAGGTTTTGGCCCAGAAGCCGGCAAAGGCACCCAAAACAGCTGATCAATCTGACCGGCCAGGGGAGCATGATCTCTGTCACTGTCGAGAGAATGCGGGCGTTCTCGAGGCCGGAGGAGATCATAATCCTTACCAACGTGACGCAAGCCGAAGCCATCGCGCGCGATGTTGATGGTGAGGTCCCACGTGAAAATATCATCGGAGAACCAGTGGGCCGAAACACGGCTCCGAGCATTGGTCTAGCCGCTGTGTTGATCGAGAGACGGTTTGGGGACAAGCCATTCATGGTTCTGCCCGCGGATCATCTCGTGTCCGATTTGGACATATTCGAGCGATCGGTCCGGCAAGCGGAGGCCTTCGCGCGGGACAATGACAGTCTGCTCACATTTGGCATCACACCCACGAGGCCGGAAACAGGTTACGGTTACATCCGCGCGGGCGAGACGCTTTCCGACACGGACGGAGTTAGTCTGTTCCGCGCCGATTCGTTTCACGAGAAGCCCTCGATCGAAAAAGCGCGGGAGTTTCTCGGCTCAGGCGATTTCTTCTGGAACAGCGGTATGTTCTTGTGGCGGCCGCGTGTGATCCTGGAGGCGATCCAAACTCACCTTCCTGATCTCGACTCGATGCTCCTCGAATTGGCGCAGAGGTTGGGAACGGAATCCATCGACGACGTGTTGAAATCCATATATGGAGACGCGCCAAAGGTGTCGATCGATTACGGCGTGATGGAGAAAGCGGACAATGTCGTGGTTGTGCGTGGGGATTTCTACTGGAACGACGTAGGTAGCTGGGAGAGCATCCGTGAAATGTTCTCAAAAGACAAGAATGGCAACGTCCTTGTTGGAGACCACATTGTTGTCGACGGTAAGGGAAACACGGTGTTTTCTCCGGACCGGCTCGTCGGCGTTGTTGGCCTCGAGGACGTGGTCGTAGTGGACAGCGGAGATGCGATACTCGTTGCGAAGAGGGACCGTGTCCAGCAGGTCCGGGATGTTGTTGAAGCGTTGAAGCGAGATGGCAAGGATCATCTCACGTAGAATCTGACGGAGGTTGCGAGATGAAGGCGAAACTGGTGTTTGCCTGTACGATAGGATTGATCGGCGCGATGCTGTTTGTAATAGGTTGCTCCAAAGACGGGGATGTCTCTGGGGACGCATCGGACGAACTAGCCGCCGAGGTGGAAGACTGGACGCTGACTCGTGCCGAGTTGGACGAGATCGTCGAGTCACTCTCGGATCAACAGAAGGCGAAATTCAAAACTCCTGAAGGCAAAGCGGAGCTGGCCGACCTGTTGATCGAGGAGGAGATCTACCACCAGGAAGCCATCAAAGAAGGTTTTGACAAGGATAAAGACGTTCTCGAAATGCTCGATAAATACAAGCGCTCGCTTTTGGTCAATCAGTATTTCGACCGCGTTGTCAAGGCGAAGGCAGCCCCTACAGAACAAGAGATACACGATTACTACGAAGCCAATCAGGATCGCTATACCAAGCAACCGATCGTCAGGGCGCAGCATGTATTCTCGACCGACCGGGAAAAACTGGTCAAGCTCAAGAAGGAAATAGATGATGGCGAACCCATGACGACGATTGCACACCTGCACTCGGAAGATGAAGCAACGCGGGCTGACGGCGGAAACCTCGGTTATTTCAACCCTGGTGGTTACATCCGTGGGATCGGCTACTCCAAAGAACTCAGCGACGCCGCCTTTTCAATGCAAAAGGGGATTGTGAGTGATCCCATCAAGTGGGAGAAAGGGTATTCTCTGCTGCGTGTAAACGAGATCAGGCCCGCGGAGCTCCGGCCCTACGACGATGTCCACGATGAGATCGAGGCGCTTCTCACTCAGCAAAATCTCAAAGATGTCAAAGAGAGCGTTTATGCCGAGGTCAAAAAGAATTACAGGGCAACGAATCATATCGCCGAAGAGATGATGCTCACTCAGAGAACACCGGAAGAACTTTGGAACCTCGCGCAAACGAGTACGGATTCCTACCAGAGAATCCGGCACTACGAACAGATCGTGGAGAAGTATCCCGACAGTAACTACGCCGCTGAGGCACTGTTTATGATTGGTTTTGTGTATGCGGAAGAACTCAAGATCATACCGGATGCAGACAGGGCACTCAATCGAGTGATCAACGAGTATCCCAACAGCGAGATCGCTGCGACGGCTGAATGGATGCTACAAAATCTGGACAAACCGCTGCCAGAGTTCGAAGACTTGGATGATCTTAGTGACAAGATCAAAGAGCAGTCGGAATAACGGCCTCGAATTTAGCGCTGATTCAACGAGGTGATCACCGATGAAGAACGGTGACAATGATTTGCTGAGAGTCGAAATCGGAGGGTTGATAAAAGACCAACGGGAAAATCCCATTGTTCTCCTGAAAGGGGTTGAGAGCGATGACGTTCTCCCCATCTGGATCGGTCACGCCGAGGCGCTATCGATCGATCTGCAGCTGCAGGGAAAGAGCTTTGACAGGCCGTTGACACACGACCTCCTCAAGACAGCGGTTGAAAGCCTCGGGGCGACCGTGGTAAGGGTCGCTGTAACGGATCTTCGTGACAATGTTTTCTTTGCGAAGATATTCATCCAACGAGGCAGCGAGGTTTTCGCCATAGATGCAAGGCCTAGTGATTCGATCGCGCTCGCCGTTCGTACGCGCTCACCGATATTTGTCGCAAAATCGGTTTTTGAAAATCACAAGAACGCGCTTGAAAACGATCAGAATCTGAGGGAGAGTTCGGACGAAGAGCTGAGAAGATACCTGAAGGACCTGGATCCCGGAGAATTCTAGCAACGGGTCGATCCGCGATGAATCTGCGCGACGTGTCTCGTACTCTGATTTTGCTGGCCTTGTGGATGTCAGCGGCGGTTGCCATTGGTCTGGCGGGGATTCAAGGCTGCACCAAGGCCGGCCGCACCGGTGGCTCGGATGGCGCGTCGGCGGGCGATGCAGAGGCCCTCTACTCGCAAGTCAAATCCGAATTTGACGCCGGCGATTACGAATTGGCCGGCCGCCACAGCGTCGAGTTACTCAACACCCACCCCGAGTATCACAAAGCCGATGAAGTTCTCTACATCGCCATCAAGTCCAGCTACGAATCCTCGGATTTCACTGGGGCGGTCAATCTTGCCGGTCGCTCACCGGAAGCGGTCGAGTCGAGTCCCTACCAGGACGAGATACTGGTCGTGGAAGCCGGCGCCTATAAGAAACTGGGCATGTACTATGAAAGCGCTGACGCGTTGTCCAGGCTTCTCGCACTCCCGATAGATCCCGGGGTGCGGGACTCCTGTGTTGTCGAACTCCGGATGCTTGCGCAGGACAAGCTCGGTGCGGCCGATCTCGACAGGCTCGTTGCTGCGTACCCGTCTTCGCCGCTCGCGGCGGAGATGTCGTTTGATCTCGCCAAAAAGGAATATGCTCGCGGTGACTACGATCGAGCCTACTCGCTGCTCGCGAACCTTCTTTACGAGTTCCCCCAACACGAACGTTCGCGAGAGATTCGGTATCTTCTTCAATTGGCCGCGAACCGGCGCGACGACCCAAATATTCGGGTTGAATACATCGAGCCCAACAAGCTCGGGGTGTTGCTCCCCCGTACGGGCGATTTCTCTCGATTCGGCAGGTATTTCGAAGAGGGTGCCCGTCTGGCGGTGGAGGAATTCAACTCCGCGGGCGATGCCCAGGTATCGCTCGTTTTGGGGGATACTCGGGCCGATCCAGTCAACGCGGTCAATGCGGCGCGCAAGCTCGTGTTGGAGGAGGGAGTGTTATCCGTTTTGGGATCCGTGTTTACCATGCCGTCGATTGCGGCCGCCACCGAGTGCAACGCCAGGCGTGCTCCAATGCTGTCGCCGATCGTATCGGACCGTGGTATTGGCGACATCGGACCCTGGGTTTTTCAAACCAAGGTCCCTGTGGAGGTCGAAGTGACCGCGATGGCAAGGCTCGCCGTCGAAGATCTGCTTCACAGCCGGTTCGCTGTTTTAGCGCCCTCCAGCTCGGACAAACGGGCACTGACGGCGCTGTTCATCGAGGAGGTCCAACGTCTGGGCGGCACGGTGGTCGCCGAGCAGTATTATGGCAGCGGAGATACCGATCACAGGGATCAGTTGGAGGTGATCCGGGAGGCAGCACCGGAGGCGCTGTTCATTCCGGGTGAACCTGTGGAGCTGATGCAAATCCTTCCGCAGGTCCGTTTCTTTGATCTGCAGGTTCAGCTGCTGGGTCTAAGCAACTGGAACTCCGATAAACTTCTTCGCCTTTCGACCGGAGAGATCGAAGGTGCGATTTTCCCCCGTGAAGGATACTTTGGCAAAGATCCAACAGCCTACCAACAATTTGCAGACAGGTATCGGAAAAAACACGGTGGCAGCTCGGACGATATTCACCCAATCGCCATTGCGGGCTTTTTTGGCATGCGTGTACTCCTCGATGCGATCGCCGGCGGTGCCGTGGACAGGGAACAAATGCGTGAATTGCTCGACAAGGAGCTGACAGCCGACGCAGCCACCCGCATGGCCAGGGCGAGTTCGTTGCCTGTTCTCAAAGTCACATCCGGCGAAGCACGTGAATTCACCGCACACAAGAAACAGCGCTAACGCGATCAATCAGCTCATGATCCGAAATCGGATTTGAAACCGGATCCACATGGGCGATGGTCTTCCCTCGACAATCGGCGGCTTGAACAAAAATCGCCGTGCGGCCTCGATCGACGCGTGCTCGAAACTCTTTGGACCTCGCGCCGCCAAAACCCATACCTTTTCCACACGGCCGGCGTCATTGACCAGAATCTCGAGCGTTACGTCACCTTCGATACCTTCCGTCAATTCATACTCGGGATAGGTGGGTCTTTCCATCTGAAGGATGACGTAATCCTCCGAGTAGGGAACGTCGGTGTGGGATGGGTACCGTCGGACGACTTCGTCATCTAGCTCCGGGGTAATGATTTCTTCTGGTTCCTCTTGTGGAACCTGTTCGCGCTTGGTGCCCTCGTTGGGTCCTTTTTCCTCGAGCTCTTCGATCTCGAGCGCCGCCATCGCCCGGGGACGGCTCTGTTCGAGAGTTTCCTCAAAGGGGTCGTTGTCGGGTATGATCGTTATCTCCGGCAGGAGCTGCATGGCACCTTCCCAGCCAAGCCGTTTCTCGATCTCCCTGTATGGGACGACATCAGAAAAGAAAAAGAGAAGCGATACGAGAAAAACGGACAGTGGGATCACAAACACGAGCCGTTTGCGATATTCCGATTCCTTGTCTTGGTAGGACCGATGCATGGGCAAAACCCCTATTTATAAATCTAATTGGATTTTAGCGGCGGGGCAAGCGCAGAGGGCTCGGGGTGCCTGTGGCCTCATCGACCCGTTGGAACCGTGATCACCAACCGTTCGCGGCTACCCGCGGCCACCGCAGCGCGCTGAGGTTCCGTCCGATCACGTCCCCTTGTGGTGATGACTTCAAGCGTACCGGCGGGCACGGTTGCGAAGTGTACCGTTCCCGCTGGCGATGAAATCAACCGCCAGGTATCGTCGATCGTAACCAGCCAGTTCGACACTGTGTTTTCGTTCGAGGGCGTATGGGAGATTGTCACCTCGAGCGATCCCACATTGTCGGCGCCGAAATGTGTGAGCATGCCACAAAAAATTCCGTATGCCTGCAGCCGCTGATACCACGGCTCGCCCAGCCGGAGCTCCTCGTCTATGGTGGCCATCGACGGAGGTTCGACGATGATCGCGGGACAAGCGGTTTGTTGGAGCGGATACGTAACCCGGTCGGCCGGCTCAAGAACTGCAAGATCCAACGACGTGGCCAGCGCGTGTTGGATATCTGACGCGAGCTTCTTGCCGTTATCGCTTCCCGGGAAGAAGTAACAGTTGACCGCGCGACCCGTGTCCGCCTTTGCATGATGGTGGCCCGTATGACGAATTTCAATGTACCGATCCGCTCGCCACCGGTTGGTCATCGCGACGATGTCACGATCGCTCAGCGTCTCTTCGGATCGGCGTGTGAGCAGGGGCACAGCACCCGCCGCCTCGAGATACTCGGCCAGGTACCGGGCGATCTGGAGATTTACGAAGGGTCCGGATAGCCCAAGTTGGCCGAGTCCCGGTTCCGGGCCAAAGCCGCCCTGGGGGTTGATGACGATTCGTTTGCCGTGGAGGACACCACCAAACCAGGGGTCGAGGGTCACAGTGTCGGTTATCGACACCGGCAGCGATAGCGGACGGTAACCAGGCGCCCGTACAAATGCATCGGTATCGGGATTCGACGCGTCGGGAACAAAATAAGTGCCCGTGTGCGAGTCGACCGCGATGGGCATCCCCGCAGATACCACGGCCGCCCGGGTTATGGAACGTCCCGTAGTACCGTCCACCAACGAGAAGACGCGGTTTGCCGTTGCATCATCGGATTCCGTTACGTCAAGTACGTGTTCGTGCCCCCCCACGGACAATCGCACCTCGGCGGTTCCCTCGGGCACGGTTACCGGGATCTCGATAGTGCCGTTGTAGACCGTCATCTCGACCCGCGTAGTCCCAGGTGATATTTCGATCGGGATCCAATCACCACCGCTGGTCTGGCGTTGCGCGACTTCCACGTCTACCACCATGCTGTCCGCCACGGGGATCCCACGGTCGTCGAGCAACCGCGCGTATGCATGGACGGTTCCTCCTCCGCTTGGAATATTGGGCGGAAAACAGCTGAACACCGCCTGGCTGGCCGGATGGTTTAGCAAAAACCTGCATCGGTCAACCTGGCCAGAATTACCCAGGAGGTTACGCACGCGAAGGACCACGTCGTACCACCCGTTGGGCGCATCCCAAGGCATCGGGTATCCGATGCGCCCGTTGTCCCGGTCCAACCAGGGCGATCCGTGCCCGCCGTTGATCAGCAGATCAATTCCGCTCGGGTCGATCCCCAAACCGCCGGCATCGGTCACTCGATACGACAGATAGGGTATCTCGGTGAGCACAGTATCGGTGGGGCCCGGTGAGGTCCGCTCGATGCGGGGCGTGCCCCGCGAGAAGTAATCGAGCACCCCGAGAAAGTATGCCTCCGCCTCCAGCCGTTGCTTTTCGGAGAGTCTTAAGTTTTCCTCGACGCCTGGGTGGGTGAGATAACTCCCTTCGCCGATAATCGCGGGAACATCGACATTGCGAAGGATGTAATAATTACCGGGCCTGACCTCGCCGTTTTCGATACCGAGGTTTCTCATCAGGTGCCGATGGACGGCAAAGGCAAGGTCGCGCGAGGCGGGATCGCCAAGTTTGTAGTATGTCTCCACCCGGTTGGTGGCCGGATCCCGGCCCGCATCGGCATTGTGATGAATCGACACCAGAATGTCGGGCGCAATCGAGTCGACCAGTTCCACCCGGGCGTGGAGATCCGTGGCGACGGTCGAATCGGTATCACCGAGAAAGTCTTTCTCTGCCGACCGCGTCAGATGGACCTCGGCCCCGGCCTCGCGGAGAAGCCCCCAAAGATAGAGCCCGACACCGAGGTTGGCCATCGATTCATCGAGCCCTCCCTGTCCTTCGGTGCCGCGGAAATGCCCTCCGTGTCCCGGGTCGATGAGGATGGTACGGCCCTCGAGAATCGAGGTGTCGAGCCGCGGAAGGTTCTCGTTGAGCCCTTCGTAAATGGTTTCAATTTTTGGCTTTGGCCCCTTGGCACAGCTCAAGGCCAGTGCGATCACCAAGACGGGAAAAAGCCAGTGAACGGTCTTCATCATGGGTTCGATTCTGAAACGCCGGCCGCGGCATCGCGGCGGTCAGGGCAAAGGCTACCGGGCGCATTCTCGATTTGTAAAGTTTTATTAATCGGAAAAAGGTCGGGTTTGCGGCCGAAAACACGCATTATATATAGATTGACCCTTTTTGAAGGCTATGCTAGTACACTCAAAATGCCCGACGGCGGAAAGGTTCAATGACCCAATCAGATGACAAAAACGGACCCGACCGCGAGGGGCTGCGTTCGATCCCACCCGTGGATGATCTCCTCGGTAGCCCCGAGCTCGCTCCGTTACGAGAGCAGTACCCAAATTTCCCCTGGACGTATTTCGTTCGCAACGTTCTCGATGAGTTCCGGTCTGGGAAACACGGCAAACTGCGTGGTGGCCGCAGCGAGGTCAAGTCGGCGATTTTGCGCAAGGTGACGGCCGATGTCATCGAACTGCGCGACCTGGGGATGCGGGGTGTAATCAACGCCACGGGGGTGATCCTCAATACGAATCTCGGCCGGGCCGTGCTCGGCGAAGGCGTGCGCGACGCCGTGGTGTCGGCGATGAGACACTACGTCAACCTGGAGGTAGAGCTGGAGGCGGGTAAACGGGGCCCCCGCGCGCCGGCGGCGCTCGAGCTGCTCCGATTGGCCGCCGGTGCGGAATCGGCGATGATTGTCAACAACAACGCCGCTGCCGTATATCTGGTGGTGAGCACGTTTTCCCCACCGGGCCGTGTGATCGTGTCGAGGGGAGAGCTCGTTGAAATCGGGGGAAGCTTCCGGCTACCCGACATCCTGGAGAAGGCGGCGGGGGATGTCGTGGAGATCGGCACCACCAACCGAACATACATTGACGACTACGCCCAGGTCGCCAAACCCGGCGACGTCCTACTCAAAGTCCACAGCAGCAACTACGAGATCCGGGGATTCACGCATGCCCCGCCCATCACCGATTTGGTCGCCCTGGCCGCGAAAAAACGCTGCCACGTGGTCTACGATCTTGGCAGCGGTTCGTTTTTCGATTTTGAACGTGCTGGGATCAGCGGCGAGGAACGGGTGAAAGATGTGGTCGAAACAGGGGTGGGTTGCGTGACGATGAGCGGGGACAAGCTTCTCGGTGGTGTTCAGGCGGGGATCATCGTGGGGCGCGCTATTTTGCTTGATCAAATCCGCCAGAATCCGTTAAGAAGGGCACTGAGAGTCGACAAGATTACCATCGCCGCGGTGCAGGCATTGTTACGCGAGTATCTGTTCGGGGCGCATCCTGACTCCGACATCCCCGTATTGCGGCAGTCGACGGAACCGGTCGAAAATCTGAGGGCCCGCGCTCGCGGCATTGTTGACAAGATACATCTCGACGATGATCAGAACCTGCAGATCGACATCGTGGATGACGTAGCCGCGGTTGGCGGCGGGAGCTTCGCCTGCGAAGACGTGGCCTCGGTCGCCGTGGTTTTGAGGTGCCGATCAGAAAACAAAGCGGTTGCGTTGGCAAAATCCATGAGGTTGCGGCAGAGACCGGTTCTGACCCGGATAAAGGGCCGCGAAGTCAGGCTCAATCTGAGAAGCGTGATGCCGTACGAGGACGATGAGGTTGTGGCGATTTTGAACGCGGTGGTGGGCGAAAACACACGAGGCGGGTAGGGTGTCAGAGATGGACCGAATGACGACATACGAGATTCAAACCACCCTCGAGGTGTTAAAAAGCGCTCACGAGGATGGCACATTGCCCGTGCAGATGGACGCGCCACTCCGTTCGATGGTATCCGACATCGGTTCCCGTGCAGAGACAGAACCACTATCGATTTACCTTTGCTCATCCGACGAGAACGCGGAAACGAGAAACTTTTTTGCCCACGTTCTTGCCATGACCATCAAAACGCGCGTGTCGTCGACATACCTCGTTGACTGTGATTTCTTGGCCACAGGAATGAACGGGATCGTTCCACACCGGGACGCGTTGGGATTTCTCGACCTATTGCTCTATGGAACGTCATTGAGCGTGATCACCCAGGAAGCCAGCGCCGGAATCCCCGCGATCGGTGCAGGCTCGTTTCCCGTCACCAAAAAATGCCCGTTTGCGATGGACACATTTGACAATACGCACCGGTATCTCGCCAATCACGCCGGTTGCGTGATTTACTGCGGTCCGGTTGTGGATGACGACGACGTGATCCATCCGATAGCTGATCACGTTGATCTGGTTATACTGGTCAACGTTTCCGAAGAGCACGGTTTTCGCCCGGGTTCGCTCGATCCGCTGGAGACAAAGGTGGCAGCGGCAAAAGGCGCGGACGCGTGGATCATTCGCATCGACGCGAGACCGGCGGCCCGTCCGGTGGGAAAAACGCCGTCGGTCGATTCGCGGGCGCCGGATATCGCACCCAAGGTCCCGGCGGAGCAAGCGACGTTTACCAGGGTTGCCAAGACCGACGATGGTGTCGATCGGGAATCCGTACCTGTCGAGAAAGAACCGCCGGAGCCAGTCATCGATACCCCAATCTCGGAAGCACAGGCGCCGCGGCAAGACGACCGCCCGCACCTGGGCGACAAACCCGGAGCTCGAGGGGTCACCGAATCAGCGGCCACCCCGGTCCAAAAAGAACGGGTGAAAGCTCGGGCCGCCACGGTTGGAGCCAGACCGGCGACCACCGATATGCCGCGCAAGGAGTTTGACCGCAAGCTACGGGGCTCGAACTGGCTGCGGGTTGTTACACCAATCGTGGCCATCGTTTTGGTCGCGGTCGTGATTTGGTGGCTTTATCTAACCAAATCGGTTCGAGAACGCGAACAGCAGCTCGAAACGATGGCCAGCGGCACGCCGGCAGTCGAAGAACCCACCCAACCTGCGGACACGACTCAGCAGCCGGTAGCCACGACGACGCCGCCGGCTGTGACGCCGGTTGCGGAGGAAGAGACGCGGCAAGAAACCGCCGCGCCGGAACCGGAGGTCCGTACCACCGGTGGTGTTCCGTTGGCCGAGCGGCTGGACGACTATGCGAACAAATATCTCGTGCATGTGAGTTCATTCAGGCGGCTTGATCGTGCACGTGATGAAGCGTTGTATTTGATGGGTCGCGAATATCCTGTATTTCTTTACCGCATCGATCTAGGCGGCAAGGGAATCTGGTACCGCGTGTATGTGGGACCTGCTGAAACACGCGACGAGGCGAGAGCCTTCAAAATAAAGCTGGACGAGGACCCCAGAATCCAGTCTACTCGCATCGCCAGAGTG
>CP070631.1:1041774-1044770 GCA_020356045.1 Candidatus Latescibacterota bacterium | reverse complement strand
TTGACATCGTTTTTGCAATCGGTCCGGCAGGAACGGGAAAGACCTATGTCGCTGTGGCGAACGCCGTCGCGGCCTTGAAACGCAAGGAGATCGACAGGATCTTTTTGGTTCGGCCGGTGGTGGAAGCCGGCGAGAGTCTCGGGTTTTTGCCCGGGGATTTTCAGGCAAAGCTGGACCCCTATATGAGACCGGTTCTCGATGCGCTTTTTGACATGCTCGGACCCGAAAGGACGACCAAACTTCAAGAGAATGGTACCATCGAGATAGCCCCGTTGGCGTATATGCGGGGACGGACGCTCAACAACGCGTATGTCATTCTCGACGAAGCGCAAAACACGACCAAAATGCAAATGAAGATGTTTTTGACCCGGTTGGGGAGCAACGCCAAAGCGATCATAAATGGCGATGTCACACAAATCGATCTGGATCCTCCGTCGCGGTCGGGGCTCGTCGAGGCCCGAAAGATACTCGGTGATGTCGACGGCATCAAGTTCATCGATCTGACCGCAGAAGATGTTGTCCGCCACCAGTTGGTTCGCAGAATCATCGATGCGTTTGCCCGTGACGGTAACAGCTCGGAGGGCACGTCATCATGAAGATCAGATTACTAAGGGCGATGCGACGGCGTAGAGCGATGTCCCGAAACGGACGTGCGGAGAGGTTCGCCAAACATCAACGTCTCAAGCGGCAGGTCTACCGTGGGTTATTGCCCCGACTGGGTCTTCTAGCCGGTTTTACAGCCGTGGCGATTCTCCTGTTTCCCCCCGCCCGGTCCACAAAAGAAGTGACGTTCAAAGCCGGGGATATCGCGGACCGCACGATCATTGCCCCGTTTGATTTCGAGGTTCCGCTGTCCGATCCCGAGTTTGAGGTGCGCAAAGCCGGCGCGCTTCTCAACGTGCTACCCGTGTATGTGCGGGATCAGTCGATCGAGCAGGGATTGACAGAGGACCTCACCGAGCTATTTCGCAGTCTCAGGGACATCGCGGCGATCGATACGCTGACGGAAGACACACGAATTAGAATGATCCGGAACCAAATACCGGATGTCGACGACGAGCTGGCCGACGTTCTTCTCGACTCGACCAAACTCGTGGTGATGCAGCGCTCCACGCTCGATTATCAAAAGAAAGTTTTTGAAAGCGGATTGATCGATAACGCGGGCCCGCTCCGCGCACGATCTTATTCAAAGATTGCTGTCATTCAAGGGTCCAACGAACGCCAAATCTCCGTCGCCAGTGTCATCGAGCAGGGGGATATCGATCGGTTGATCAGGGAGGAAGCGCTGAGGCGATTTGGAAAAAACCGTGAGACCGCGCAGGTTTTTTATGACATCTTGAGGGTCCACATACGTCCCAACCTGATTCTCGATACGGGCGAGACACAAGCCAGGCGAGATCTGGCCATCGCCGAAGTCGAAAAAACGATCAAGATCTCCGAGAATCAGCGCATCATCAGCAAACACGACAAGGTGTCGGACGAACAGGAGAAGATGCTTGGGGCATTGGAGAACGCCCGACTCACTCAAAAGGGTGAGATCTCACCGTTTATTATCGTCGGATTGTACGTAGGAGAGATTCTCAGGCTGCTGCTCTTTGGCTTGGTCTGCGGTGGCTACCTGCTGGTATTCCGCCCGCGCATATACAACGATCTGGGCAAGCTCATCGCGGTCATGACGGTATTTGTTCTCTACCTCGTCTTCACTGCGGCCATCATTCGGTTTGACATGAACCCGTACCTGATCCCGGTGGCGTTTGTGTCGCTGATGATCACCGCGCTTTTCGATTACCGGCTCGGTTTGGTCACAACCGTATTTGCCTGTCTGCTTCTACCGCTCATCGCCAACGTCAGTCCCGGTGTGGTTTTCGTATCGCTGCTTGCCGGGACCAGCGGTGTGATGGGGCTTATGAGAATGCGCTCGAGGAGCCATTTCTACTCGGTATTTATCGCCATAACGGCCGCCTATGTGATCGGGATCATCGGTACAGAAATCGGGCAAACGGCAAGATTCTCGGTCTTCTACATGAATCTGCTTTGGGCGACGGCGAACGCTCTGGCCACGAGCCTCGCGGTAATGTTCCTGCTGCCGATCTTCGAGAACATTTTCAATCTGACCACGCGGTTTACACTGCTGGAGCTCACCGATCTCAACAAACCGATACTCAAACGGATCAACCTCGAAGCGCCGGGTACCTATCACCACTCGATGCTGCTTGGCAATCTCGTCGATGCCGTCGCCACCGAAATCAACGCTGATGCGCTCAAGGCGCGTGTGATGGCCTATTACCACGACATGGGCAAGATTTTCAAGCCGGAGTACTATGTGGAGAATCAGGAAGCCGGTTTGAATCCGCACGAGAAAATTACTCCGCAGATGAGCAGTCTAATCCTTCTCTCGCATGTAAAAGATGGTGTCGAGCTGGCGCGAGAGGAAAAGTTGCCCGACCTGGTGATCGATGCGATTCAACAGCATCATGGCACCTCCGTCATGGCGTTCTTCTACCAAAAAGCGCTGGAAACCGACTCGCACTCTAGCGTCAACCAGGATGATTTTCGATACCCCGGGCCCAAACCAACGAGCAAGGAAGCAGCTATACTCATGCTCTCCGACACGGTGGAGCCCGCGTGCCGGTCACTCAAGGATCCGACACCGACGAACATTCGAAACGCCGTGGTAAAACTGATCGACGCGCGCGCGCAGGAAGGTCAGCTCGACAGGAGCGGGCTGACGCTAAACGACGTTGCAGCGATAAAAGAGAAATTCATTTCCATTCTCACCGGCATCTATCACAAACGCATCGCCTACCCGGGACAAGGAAAAGACAAGGAGAGGCAGGGTGAAGCTGTCGCTAAGCCGGCATAGCCGGTGCCCCGCCCGCAAAACACCGTGGCTGGACCGCCGCCTCATCGGGGTGCTCCGCGGCATCGCGTCCAATTTGGGTCGAAACGGTGACACCGTCGGGCTCGTCGTCGTCGACGACGACTATATCCGTGAC
>CP070631.1:1040066-1041674 GCA_020356045.1 Candidatus Latescibacterota bacterium | reverse complement strand
GAATGTTCTTCTCTAATGGGCGCGTACTGAATCTTGAATGTTATCCTGTCGTTCAACCTGTACGAGGCACCTCCACCAGGCACGAAAAATTTCCTATCGTGGTTGACGACCATCGGCGAGTCCCCGTCCCCTTCGTAAACCAACGGGTACTGGGTGTTGACGTACCAGTAGCTGAGATAAACGAACAGCCTGTCCCAAAAATGGTAGCCCAGCGTTCCATAGTAGAAAGAGGCTTCCATGTCCAGGGCCGGGACCTCTTCGTCGTAGTAGACCAAGATGATTTCACCTTCGAAGTACAGGTTTCTGAAGGTATAGGAGAGATCACCCCCCAATCGGACTCTTGGCAACTTCTCCAGCCGGGAATATGGAACGTTTAGAAACGACTCCATTCCCGGTGTCAACGATATCTCGTCGTAGGTTGCCGATAAACCCGTTTTGATTTCTCTGTACCGGATGCCTACGCGTCCGCCACCGAGATACGAATTTGTGGTGTCGATTCCCGTCTGCCCTTTCTCGATGTCACTGTTGATGTTGGGACTGTTTCCCGCGTATAGCGCATAATCGAATTTCAGCCCGCCGATAGGGATGAAACCATATGTCTGAACGTAAGCCCTTGGCGGATAGAACTCCTCAACCGGAACAATTTCGCTAAGCGAATTCTCGTAGACTAGAGGTCTGAGAATGTAAGGAAGCAGCGGCGTACGGTTCTTGATTTCATTCAGATTGTTGAATATTGGTATTTGCAGTCCGAGTTTTAAACTGAAATGTTTGTTCATGCGATATCTAACCCATGCTTCTTCAAGGTTCAAAGCTCCCCATTGTCGTTGTGAAGAAAAACTGTTGATCAGTTCGATATCAACCAGCGAGGTCCATTGTCCGGAAAGTTCTTTTTGAAAAAATATGTTGAGTTGTTGAACGAGAAATGTTTGGCTGCTCGCTTCGATATCGAAAAAGGATAGCCGCTGGTGTTGCGCCGTATTTTGGAAATACCCGAAGATTTTGATAGGACGATCTTTAGACCGTGCTGAGGAATTACAGAACACGGCCAACGCGACCGACAACAGCAGTATCGGTTTTATTGTGCGCACCATAGCATACGACCTTCCTACGGTCGGTAATACCCTCACGTAAGAATCCTCAAAGTCAGCCTACACACAAGTTGAAGTTTGTCCTTTGGTGCAGCAAAGAGAATTACCGTAGAGGGGAAAAGGAAGGAGTTGTGGTGTGTGAACAGGCAGATTCGACGAAAGCTCACTTACCCTCCCGCTCCCCTCGGGAGGTTACTCGTAGCGCGATAGGCTCAAATAGTAGTCTAACACATCGTGCTACAGTCGTAAACGCGCTTTATTACTAGCGTATTTAGTATACGGCAACAACGCCTGTAATTGCGAAGTCCTGCCCCTGTCGGCAGAAAACACGCACAGCGGGACTCGTTGTTTTTGTAACTCCTTGTAAATAAGCTGATAACCATCTTGGTAGAATCTCGTTTCCATGAGCGTTTTATTAGGCCAACTAGCTCATTTACGCCACGCGATTCGGACCGGATGGCATCTATCGAAAATGCACGTTGCCCGTGCATGGCGTCAACCAAATGTGGGCACTAAGTCT
>CP070631.1:1036685-1039966 GCA_020356045.1 Candidatus Latescibacterota bacterium | reverse complement strand
TTAACAATACCGCGAATCATCGATCACCCCCGACCCAACGACGATGTCACCACGGTAGAATCCTACCGTCTGACCTGGACAGATTGCGCGTTGCGGCTCTTCGAAAACAACCCGGCACCTCGATTTTTCGATATGGATCCGTTTGACGGAGGCCGGTCTGTGCCGATATCTGATTTGCGCCGTCACACACACGGAATCGGTAGCAGCATGAGGATCGATCCACGCAAGCGTGCAGGTGAGTTCGCGAGCGAACAGTTCGTCCTCGCCTCCCACGACCAACGCGTTGCGCCGGCGGTCCAGCCGCACGACATACTGGGGAATCCCCGTGGCTATACCGAGACGCCGCCGTTGCCCAACAGTATACTGGGCTAGGCCGTCGTGCTCACCGAGAACACGACCGTTGGTGTCTTCGATCGGTCCGGGCGTCAGGTCGACGCCGTTTGACACGAGGAAGGAGCGCAACGTTCCCTCTGGAACAAAGCAAACTTCCTGGCTTTCCTTTTTGTGCGCAACGGCCAGCTCGGCGCTTTCGGCGGTTTTGCGAACGGTTTGTTTGTCAAACGTGCCAAGCGGAAAAAGAACGCGTCGAAGCATGTCCCCGTGAACACCGGAAAGAAAATAGGATTGGTCTTTATCGCGATTCACCGATCTGGCCATATATAGCGAACCGTTATCAGCCTCGAATACTCTGGCGTAGTGCCCGGTCGCAACGAGATCGATCCCCAACCGGTCGGCATACGAAATGAGCGCTTCAAAACGCACAATGCTGTTGCAGCGCACACATGGATTGGGAGTCCTGGCGTTTTGATACTCGCCAAGAAAATTGTCGATCACATCCCTTGCAAACACTTCTTCCACATCTGCGACCCTGTGAGGGATGTCGAGCCGATCGCATTCGCGTTTCGCGTCCTCAATGGATTCTATCGAGCAACAGCTCCGGTCAGGCACATCGGCATCGCCGTAACAGTAGTTTTTCATCGTCAATCCAACGGTCCGGTATCCGGCTTGAGTGACCAGAAGCGCCGCGACGGCGCTGTCCACACCACCGCTCATTGATACCAATACCGATGCTTCGGATTTTCTCTCGTCGTCATTAATATCGACAAATCGTCCGTTCAACCGGATCCTTTCTTGGCCCACCGACAAATGTCGGGTGGTACCAGCAGGGTTACCCGCGAAGGTCGGGCGCTACCAACCAACTCGCGCCCGAAGGTCGGGCGCCACGAACGAACTTGCGCCCGAACCTCGGGCGCTGCGAGTTACTGCGCCGGACCTCAACACAAAAACCTTCTCCCGCCTGACACTCTGACGGGAGAAGGCTTGCAATAATCAAGTGGCTACGCGGTTCCTAGCCTTGCTGTTGCTTGATCGCGTCTGCCCGCTTTTTGAGGTCTGCTTGACGCTGAATCTGTTTCTTGGCGTAACTCCCCCATTGGGGATCGCCGACCGCCTTTTCGAACTTCGCGACGGCTTCATCGTAGCGCTGGAGCTTCTCGAGCGATTTACCCCACGCACAGTAGAGACCGGCCTTGTTCTCGGCAACCTCGAGACCCGCCTTGGCCGTGTCGATGGCCTTCGAGTACTGCTTGACCTGGTTATAAGAGATAGCCAGATACTGATATGCATCGCCATAGGACGGTTCGAGTTCAATGGCCTTTTCGAACTGGGGCACCGCCTCATCGTACTGCTTGTTTTTCAGATACGATATGCCGAGGTTGAACCGGTACGACGCTTTCTCGGGATCCGCCGCAACCAGCTCGGAAAAGACCTGTGCCGATTTATCGAATTCTTGCGACTCGATGTAGGATCGTCCCAACTGCGATTTCATCCTCAACGCCTCATCGCCCGTGGCAAGCGGTGCTGCCATCTCGTAAAGCTCCATTGCCTTTTCTTTGTCACCTTCATCAGCGTAGATCTTTGCCAACGTCCCCATGCTCTGGGCGTCCTTTGGATCGAGCTCTATTGCCTTGGCATACGACGCCTTGGCTTTTTCTATGTCACCGGTCCCCTTGTACAGAACGCCGAGCCTTACATAGGCGTCGTGGTTATCGGGCTCCAGTGTCAGCACCTTTTCATAGGTGGCAATCGCCGGCTCATACTGTTTCGAGAGCACCTGATAGTGCCCGAGGTTGGCCAACAGGCGGACATCATCCGGGTACGCCGTTACGGCCTTTCCGTACGCGTCAGCCGCTTTGTCATACTGTTTAAGTTGAGTGTAGCACTTGCCAAGATCGTGGAGCGCGTCCATCCGGCTCTTGTCTTTGGCCAACACGCGTTCCAGTTCTTCCGCCGCTTTGTCGAACTGCTGCGCCGACATGAACTGCTGCGCGGTTTCATACATTAAATCCACTTCGGTGAGCGTCTTTTCAAACCCTCTGCTGTCCGTTGTCGTTTTGATGACCTTCTTATCCTCCTGCGCGGAGGCATCAGCGGATCCGCCGCCTTTGGACGCGCAGCTCAACGACACCAAAACAACCGGAAGAATAAGCACCCCGGATATGACCACCACGAGAAATGATTTTCGCATCATCGGTCCTTCCTTGCGTCTGTCGGTTCTGTATTTAGCAACCTATTATAAATATTAATGTTAGCCCCTATCTGTGTCAAGACCGATCACGAGCCAATCCGGCCCCTCACTCCTTCTTTTTTGAACCCCCAACCTCGAGATAAGTTCTAATCAAACCAACGTTTTCCGCCGCCGTCTTGCCCAGCTCGCTGTCCGGGCTCAGCTCCACCACCCGCTCCCACTCGCGGACCGCCTCCGCAAATAGGCGTGAATCGGCGAACGCCAGCCCGAGATTGTAGTGGGCCTGCGCGCTGTTGGGGTCGATCGCCAACGCTCGGCGGTAATAGTCAACTGCATCAGCGGTCTGACCGTGCACGTAAAAATAATGCCCCAGATGGCAATGTGCCAGCACGTCGGTTGGGTCATGTTTGATTGCGAGCAAATAGTTCTGCTTGGCGTGCGCGAATCGATCGATCCGTTCCAGCGCCACTCCTAGATTGACGTAAGCTTTTGCGTACGTCGAATCCAATTCGATCGTCCGAGTGAAATAGGCGATGGCGCTGTCCGGATTGTCCAACGACAAATATGCGTTGCCCAAATAGTACGTCAGATCGGCGTTGCGCCTGTCATCGGCGAGCATCTTCTTTAGGTACGGCACCTGATCTTCAGGTTCGACGGTCGCCAACGCTTGTTTGAGATCGTCGGTGCTCGCAGACAACCCTACCGACGCCAACAGCGATGCCGTTATGAAAACAAAGGTCAGATGGGTGATTCG
>CP070631.1:1032494-1036585 GCA_020356045.1 Candidatus Latescibacterota bacterium | reverse complement strand
CGGGCGTATGCTGCCGTTGAGCTACCGGTACCGCGGCAGTGCGATTCAGGTGCTGGCCAGCCGCCATGCCGACGGGGAGTTGATGGGACAGACGATTCGCCGTCTCGGTTTTGGGCATGTCAGGGGGTCAAGCACACGCGGAGGTGCTCGCGCGATCAGGGGGCTGGTCAAAAAGCTCGAAGAGGGTTTTGATCTCGGAATCACGATCGATGGCCCGACGGGGCCGCGTTTCGAAGCCAAGGCAGGTCCGCTCGAAATTGCCAAGATCAGTGGATCGCTGGTGGTTCCCGCCACGACGAGCTCATCTTCGCGGTGGGTGTTCAAGTCCTGGGATGCATTCGAGCTCCCAAAACCGTTCGCCCGCGTTGCGGTACGCTTTGGGACGCCCGTGGCCGTGCCCTCGCACGCCGATCCAGATACTGTCGAGGCATGCCGCGTCGAATTGCAGACAACGCTTCGCGAGATTACCAAGCGCAACGACAATGAATTCGGACACACATAAGCCAAAGACGAGAGTCGTATATCTACGGGGAAGATCGAAACGGATTCCTCCCGGCGGGGTGGTATCGCTCGCCATGCTTCCGGGGGCGATGGTCTACAAGATTGCCTCCGGTTTTGTCAAATCGGCGAGGATCGACCGCGGAGGCGCCCCCAGTGAATGTAGTACGGTGATTTCGATTGGAAATATCGAAGTTGGGGGCAATGGAAAAACGCCGTTGGCGATCCATATGGTCAATAAGCTGATCGCCGGTGGCAAACGCCCCGTCTATATCAGCCGAGGGTTCAAGAGCGAAGCGGAACGCTTGCCCGTCGTGACCGTTGTGGTGCCGGAGCGCTTTGGTGGACCGTTGACGGTGCCCCCAGGTGTCCGGGTCCTCGGCGATGATGCGGGGCGACCCGTAACTCCCAAGATCGGTGACGAGGGGGCCGTGGTCATGATGCGGTGTCCGGCTCCGCTACTGTTCTGCCGCGACCGCGCGCGTGCGATTCAGATCGCGCGGGAGATGTTTGACCCAACCCACGTCATTCTCGACGACGCATTTCAAACCTGGGCGGTCGCCCGGGACATCGATATCGTTCTGCTCGATGCGCGCGCTCCGGTGGGTAACGGTCGGCTGCTCCCCGCAGGGACGCTTCGTGAGGGTCCCGAGGCGTTGAGGAGAGCTCATATCATCGGATTCAACTTTGTGACAACGCCTGACGGATCCGATAGCGGTCATGACCTCAACGAACTGAGCCGTTGGGTATCCCGTTACGCGGGCTGGTCCGTGCCCGTATTTGGGATACGGCGGTCGGTAACCTTGATCGACACCGGATCCCGGCGAGCCGGCGGCACCATCGACGGCTCCGCCGCTGCAATGTCATCGATCGGCCGCCCGGAACGATTTGAAAAGATGCTGCGCAGCCTGGGAGTCAATCTGCCGCTTGCGATCCGCCTTCCCGATCATCACCGCTTTGACCAATCGGACATCCAGCAGGTCGAATCGCTGCTCCAGAGAAAAAGGATCCGCCAGCTCATCGTTACCGAAAAAGACTGGGTCAAGCTCAGAGAAATCGGGCCGCCCGCCGTGTCCCTTTGGGTCACGCGGCTCGAGCTCGACATCGTCGGTGAGGATCCGGTGGCGCTATGCGAAAAGCCGCAGGCTGTACCCGCGGCTTTTCTGTGAAGCAAATTCCGGTCAATTCACCGGAGGGTTGGCTTTTCCGTGACGTCCCGTACTAGTCCTCGGATTCGACCACGGCGTCCGCAAAGTTGACGGTCAGCGAAGCCGACAACGGCCATTCGCGTTTCGTACCAACTTCGTGTCCCCAGAATGTGATATCCGCTACACACAGATACTCATCGGGGAATCGTCCGCCCGCGGAAACCGGATGAAGATAGTTGATGTCCTGCATGAACTGCAGGTTCTTGACCTCGTACGGCACGAGAAGAATTCCCCCGGTCACGTAGGAATTGGATGGTACCTGGATGCTGGTTGCACCGTCGTATGTTGGCGGCACCTCGTTTTCGTTGCCGCCGTCGACACGCCGCCATTCGACACGGTATCTCGTAATTAGGAAATCGCTCAACGGCGCGCCCGGCTGAGTCACCGTGATCGAGTTATAGGGCCGGTTATAAAACGTCACCGGTATCCAATCCTCACGAATAAAGTCGTCCAGCGTATACGGCAGCCCCCCGACGTAAAGCGTGTCTCCCTGGTCGAGCACATCGCTAAAAAACGGCGCATTGTCGTTGATCGAGGAGACGATGACCACGGCGCGGTTCTCTTCGGACTCATTCTCACAGCTGCCGACGAGAACGGCAAAGACGCCTAGTGTGATGGCAAACAGCAATAATTTCCGGTTCATCGAGCCAACCTCCTGATGATCGATGCTTTTCCAAGAATCTTGTCTCCGCGTACGCAATGAGTATGCCAGATAACGGAGGGAAAAGAAAGCGTATCTGCCTGTTGGACAATTGGTTAAGTCGGCACTGAGAATCCGGCTTGGCCGTGGGGACGTACGACGTGCAAACTGCATGCTTTGAGGCGATAGGTGTTGCAATCGTAAAAGCCGTTTGCTTATCATAAAATACATCTTCGAGTATGCGGCTTCCGGGGTCCCTTTCACACTCAAACCACGATGAACAAATCTGATTTCCTGGTAATTGGCAGCGGCGTCGCGGGTCTGTATTTTGCCATCAAGGCGGCGGCGTTTGGAACGGTTAACGTGATCACCAAACGCAACCCCTCGGACTCGAGCACCAACCTCGCGCAGGGCGGTATCGCGTCGGTTATCGATCCTGAGGATTCGTTCGATCTGCACAGCAAAGATACGCTAACGGCTGGTGCGGGTCTCTGCCGCGAGGACATCGTCGAAATGGTGATCAAAGAGGGTCCGGAGAGTGTGAAGGAATTGATGGACCTGGGTGTAGAGTTCACACGCAAAGGTGACCGTCTTGCGTTGGGCCGCGAGGGCGGTCATTCGGCAAATCGAATCGTTCACTACCACGATCTCACCGGTCAGGAAATTCAACGCATACTTCTTCAGTGTGCGGTCGAACACCCCCGCATCAGTCTCTTTAATGACCACATGGCGGTTGGGCTCATCGGGAACCGGCACCTTTGCGACCCAAAGCCAAATGGTGACGACGCCGTCTATGGCGCCTACGTTCTCGACGTGCAAGCCGACCATATAGAATCTTATGCGTCCAAGCGCACGATACTAGCCACGGGGGGAGCGGGCAAAGTCTACATTTACACGTCCAATCCCGATGTCGCAACCGGGGACGGCATCGCTATCGCTTACCGGGCCGGCGCAAAAATCGCCAATATGGAGTTCGTACAGTTTCATCCTACGTGGCTTTACCATCCGATGCTCAAATCGTTTTTGCTCACAGAGGCGCTTCGTGGCGAAGGAGGGAAGCTCATTCGCGAGGACGGCTATGCGTTTATGAAGGACTATCACGAACTCGGGGACTTGGCGCCCCGGGATGTCGTGGCTCGCGCCATAGACAGGGAAATGAAGACCACCGGAGCCAAGTGTGTTTATCTCGACATGACGCAGCTCGATGCCGAGTTCTTGAAGAAACGGTTTCCGTTTATCTACAGGAGCTGCGCGGGGGTTGGAATCGATTTCACCACCCAGCCGATACCCGTGGTTCCCGCTACACACTATTTTTGCGGAGGTGTGGATGTCGACGAGCACGGCCGAACATCGTTGCCAAATCTCTTTGCGTTGGGCGAGGTGAGTCACACCGGTGTTCACGGGGCCAATCGTCTGGCAAGCAATTCGTTGCTCGAGGCGGTCGTGTACGCGCGCCGGGCGGCGGCTTTTTTGGAGTCGGATAAAACGCTTGCCGGCGAAACGATTGCAGATCCGTTGGAGTGGGATGAAAAGCACACGGAGATCCTGGTCGACTCGGTCATTATCGATCACGACTGGGACGTGGCACGGCGGATCATGTGGGATTATGTAGGGATCGTTCGGAGCGATCGCCGGTTACGAATCGCCCTCAACCGCATGTTACAGCTCAAGGAAACGGTCGAGACACTTTATTGGAAACACCATCTGACGCTGGATCTGCTCGAGCTTCGAAACATTGTTCTTGT
>CP070631.1:1020836-1032394 GCA_020356045.1 Candidatus Latescibacterota bacterium | reverse complement strand
TCCTTGGCACAGGCGGCGGTCTTGCGGACCAGCACATCGACAATCGCCTCCTGTGCAGAAGCCGCGACGTCCGACACGTGTCGATGCGTGAGCCTGGAAATGCTTTCCACATGGAGCCTTACGGCAGTTTTTAGCCCTGAAAAACTGAAATCAAAATTGTCCTGGTGCAGCATCGCGCGGGGAAAATCCACAGCCGACGGGTCACCCGAACCGGCGGCCTTTTCGATCACCGGTCCGCCAGGAAATCCGAGATCGAGGAGCTTGGCGATCTTGTCAAACGCCTCCCCCGCGGCATCATCCCGAGTGTTTCCCACCATGGTATACCGGCCAACGGCATCGACACGGTAAAGACAGGTGTGACCCCCCGAGACGACGAGCACTACCGCGGGTGTCCGCAGCGGCTCTCCGCCGAGCTCATTGGCAAGGATGTGGGCCTCGATGTGGTGAACGCCGACGAGGGGACGATTGAGCGCGAGCGCCAGCGCCTTGGCAAAGCTCACGCCCACGAGAAGCGATCCAATCAAGCCGGGGCCGTTGCTGACACCGATGCCGTCTACGTCGCTCAGACTGACACCCGCCTTTGAGAGAAGCGTGTTGAAAACCGGCAGCAGGTTCTTCATGTGCGCGCGCGACGCGATCTCGGGAACGATGCCGCCGTATTTGTCGTGAATAAGTTGGTTGGCGGTGAGATTGGCGATGACACCCGGCCCTCGCTCGTAGAGCGCCAGCGACGTGTCATCACAAGAGGTTTCGATCCCGAGCACGATCATGTCTTTTTCCTCGTCGGTACGATGGTTTTGTTAGTTTTGAAGGGCCTGCGAAGCGTTAGACACGCTACAAATTGTTCCGGCGTGTCGTGAATTTGAGCGGCGGCACGAACGATACGACGGGCTCATAAAGTCAACGCCGCTCAATAGCGAGCACGGAGAAACTTACGAAACATCGCGCAATCTCTTACGGAAATCACCCATCGAGGCTCGGTGAGCCCGCGATGGGTGATTTCACGCCCGCGGTCGGTTCATCGAGCAGACGTCAGAGGGCCCCGTCACCGCTCTCGCCGGTACGGATGCGGACGGCATCTTCGACGGGCAGAATAAATATCTTCCCGTCCCCCACCTGGCCGGTTTTGGCAACCTTCTGAATCACCTCGATGGCTTGTTCAACCAGATCGTCTGGCAGAACGATTTCAAGCTTCGTCTTTGGGAGAAAGTCAACCTTGTACTCGCTGCCCCTATAGAGTTCAGTGTGACCCTTTTGGCGACCGAATCCTCTGACCTCGGTCACGCTCATTCCCCGAACGCCGAGTTCCATCAACGCGGCTTTGACCTCGTCCAGCTTGAACGGTTTGATATATGCTTCGACCTTCTTCACCTGGGCCTTTGCCGAAACCGGGTTCGGCTTCTCCTTCATTTGCACGGTATAGTGTAAGGTAGGAGTTGATCCCTGGCAAGAAAAATGGTGATAGGCTATCATTGACGGCATGACCCCACGCGACGACAAAATCATCGACATCATCGCGAATCTCATCGAAGACATCGCCCTACAACCCGGTTTGCCGGATGTGACCGCCGGACTCGAGAGCGCGGGGATCGTGCCGGATGCAAAGCTCGAAGACTGTGTCGTTCGCATCGCAAAGCAACTGGTAACCAATCCCGAATCAAAGAAACACGTCGCCATCGTGCTCTCGGAGCTTCTCGGCTCGCCACACCCGACCGGCGCGATGGTCAATTTTCTTCGATATATGGACACCGTCGGCGCGTCGGATACGTTTCTCGGAACGCTCTCAGCGGGCAAACCGCTGAGAGAAATCCTTGCGACGCTGTTCGGGTCCAGCCAATACATGACTGACATCATTATCCGCAATCCCGGTTATCTGTATTGGCTAATCGAGAAACAAACCTTGGAAAGGGACGACAATCGCTCGGACCTGGAAGACTCCCTCCAGTCCGATGTGGATATATTTGACTCCGTCGAGAGCAAGCTCAATGCCGTCCGGAGATTTCAGCGCAGACAGCTTTTGCGGATCGGTGTCAGAGATCTGCTCGGACACGACACGATTCAAACGACGACGCGACGGTTGAGCGATCTCGCCGATGCGATTGTCAACGTGGTTTTGGAACTTTTGTGGACGGAGCTTTGGGACGTCTCCTCCGAATCCGCAACCGTGCCCGACGCACGAAGCGGCGGGTTCGCTGTTCTCGCCATGGGGAAACTCGGCGGCTGTGAACTGAATTACAGCTCGGACATCGACCTGGTTTATATTTGCAGGGACGCCGATGATGACGCGCTCGGTTTTTACCATAAAGTTGGAAGCCGGCTTACCGATGCGCTTGCCGGCTCCACACCCGAGGGATATTTGTACAGGACCGACCTCCGGCTTCGCCCCGACGGCGATTCGGGTCCGCTGGTCAACACTCTCACCGGAATGCGGATCTACTATGAGAACCGGGGACGACCGTGGGAGTTTCAGGCCATGCTAAAGGCCCGGGTGATTGCCGGCGACAGATCCGTGGGGGAGGCATTTCTCGAGAGCGTGCAGGGGCTGTTTTTCAATCCGTCGCTCTCTTATTCTCCTGTCGACGACATAGCCCTGATGAGGACCCGGATCCGGGACAACATCTCGAAACGCGATCGCGCGTTCAACATCAAACTGATGGAAGGCGGAATTCGCGATATCGAGTTCGTGGTTCAGACACTGCAGCTTCTTCACGGCCACGGCACACCCGGACTGCGCGTGCCAAACACTCTGCGGGGAATCGAACTGGCTGCACAACACGGGCTAATCGACAATATCGAGTACCGCACGCTGACCGATGCTTACAATTTCTTCAGACTGGTCGAGCATAGGCTACAGATGATGCACCAGATCAAGACGCATTCGATTCCCGAATCTGAACAAGACATCGAGCTTCTGGCAAAGCGCGTATCGATGGGTCCATTGGGATCATTTACCTACGAGCTGTTTGTGTCCACGCTGGCCGCTCATCTGTCAAGAATCCGTGTGTTGAGCGATGATTTCTTTGCCGGCAAGGGTATGCCCGACTCGGCGTATCTGACTCTCGTGCCCGATGACGAAGAGCTCGCGGCCGAAACGCTTGGGGAATTTGGCTTCAGCGACGTATCCCAGGCGTTTTCGACGCTGCAGTCGCTCGCGTACGGTTCCTTTCCCAAGCTGGTGGATCGAAGCACCCGGGCTTCATTTCAAACGATTCTTCCGCAGCTTCTCCGCGTCTGCTCGCAAACGGGCAACCCCAATCTAACGCTCCTCAATTTTGCAAAGATCGCGGCCGCCAGCAGAAACGAAAACGCGTTCTACAGTCTGCTGTCGAGCACACCGCCGGCGTTCGATTTGATTCGCGACCTGGCCGGGGCGTCAACGGTTCTGACCGGAAAAATCTGCAAAAACTTGTCGGTGCTTTATACGCTTTTGGAGGATCCGACCCGCGTGGGGATCACACCGGCAGAGTTGACATTGGAGTCGCTCGACCGGTACGCCGACAGCCCCGTCCCGCCCAACAGGCGGCGGCTCGAAGACGAGATTGCACGCTTTCTCGACCAGCAGGTCCTTGGGGCATGGCGTACGGATACCGCGGGCAACACATTTCCACAAACCCTATCACGATCAATCACTGATGCGGTTCGGCTCGTGCTCAGCACCGTGTTTGAAAAGTTGGTCGAGAACACTCGAGGCGTGGCACTCCTCGCTCTCGGCTCATTTGGCGTCGGTGAACCCCGTCTGAACAGCGACGTTGACGTGCTGGTGGTAAGCGATGGACGGGATCTCGATCCTCTGACTCGGCGCGTTCAGAAAATCAACCAGTTCTTCTCTGAAAGCAACCTGCTCAAGATCGACTTCCGGCTGCGCGGCGAAGGCGCCAACGCGCCGCTGGTTCAGGACCTGTCCAACTACACACGATATTTCGCCGACCGTTTGTCTCCCTGGGAGCGCGTGGCGTTTGCCAAATGCGATTGTTGGGGTGGCGAGCAGTCGCTTGCGGATACCTTTTTCAAAATGATCCTCGACAGGATTACCGACCCCGTACCCAAAAACATTTTGAAATCGCTTCTCGGCACCAGACAGCAGCTCGAGAACCTCGTACCGCACGGCGGTGAGATTTTCGAGACAAAACGATCCGCCGGCGGCCGGTACGATATCGAATACCTTACAGCCATCGGTCTTGCCGATATTGCGGCTGCGTTCCCACTGAACGCAAGCACGACGGACCGAATTGCGTCCATAGCATCCGCTGGAGTCATTTCCTCCGAGGAGTCGTCGGCGATGTCCGAGGCGCTCGACTATTTTCAACGGGTTGATTTTGTTTTGGAGCTGCAGGCGATTCCGCTTCCAAAAAGCGGCGCCAAGGCGGAGGTGACTTCGCGTTATCTCGACAAGACCTTCGAGCTTCTCGGCTTGGAAGTCGGCGAGGGTGTTGGAAAAAAGCTCAAGGAGCACAAATGCAGGGTTAGGGAATGTTTTGACCGTTTTGTCGCTGCGTCGCTCAAACGCGGCTAGGCGAGTTCCCTTTCCAGCCGAGATCGAATCCGTTTCAACCTTGCCACGCTCGTGATCTTTTTGCCCCTCTTGTCCTGCAAATCAAAGGAGTCGATTGCGCGCTGCGCCTCCGTGGAAATCCGTGCACGATGGATCGTCAGGCCCTCATCCGACAACGCGCGTGTTATCTTGAATAGCAATCCGGGCTGGTCCGCAGCGAAGATGTCGGCGATCGTCACCTCGCCAGAGATGTCGTTGTGAAACTCGACTTTGAGCGGTATGGGTATTTTCGTCCGCTGCGCCCGTTGCCACTTCGCGACGTGTCGGTCCAGAGCCACCGTCAAATCCAACCTGCCGCTGAGGATGCTGTCGAGGTCCGTGCGGATCTTTTCTATCCGTGCTTCATCGATCGGCGTTGTGCCGCTGATATCGACGACATCAAACACGTCGACGACGATTCCGTCCGAACGCGTAAACGCGTTCGCAAAAAGGATATTGAGATCGTTTAGCGTCAGGACGCCGCAGAGCTGTGACAGGCGGTAGGGCTTGTCATGGGTACAGAACGAAATTTCGGTTGCGAGCCGCAGCTGTTTGCGATCCACAGCGGCCCGTTTGCCCTCGAGCGCGTCGATCAGGGCGAGATGCCGCCTGACCTGCGATCGTTTCATGGTAAGAAGATATCTGCCGGGCAGCAGGTCGAGGTGAGCAAGCGCCCGCGCTCGGTCCGGTCCGGGTTTGAAACCGCTGAGAATCGCTCGCTTGCGTGCTTTGTAGACCGCCTCCGGCTTTTTCTCTTTTTTGGCCATAAACAAATACGCTCTCAAGTACAACCCCCACAAAAGCGTCCGTTTCCACTCGGTCCACGCGTGTGGTGACGTTGCCTTGAGATCGGCGTAGGTCAGCAAACAGAGCAATTTCAGATTTGGCCGGCTGCGCACTCTCGAACAAAACGACTGGAGCATCCCGATATCGGTCGGGTCACGTCGTTGGCTGAAATGAGACATGATGAGATGAATTTCGATGAGATAACTCACCATCCGAATCTGCGCCGGTTTGGCACCAAGCCGTTTGAGGATTTTTTGGGCGAGCGCAGCACCTTTCTTGGCGTGTCCTCTGCCCTCGATTTTGCCGATGTCGTGGAGCAGCGCAGAAAGAAAGAGGACTTCCTTGTCCGCAACTTCTGAATAGATTCTGGCAAAGGTCTGGTTTTGCCTGGACCGGGTGTCGATCAGCTCCTCGAGATTTTGGATGACTTGAAAGCTGTGTTCGTCAACGGTGTAGTGATGGTAAAGATCGTAACGTTTTAGACTCGTCAACGAGTTGTATTCGGGGATGACCACACCCAAGAAACCGGTTTCGTGCATCGCCCGCAGCACCAGCGTTAGGTTCTTGCCATCCGACAAGAGCGTGCGAAAATCCCTGCGCATCCGGTTCCGCTCGGTTCGTCCTTTGAGTTCGGTACGCAGAACCTCGCACAACCGGCGTCTTACCGCCCGGTCGAGCTTGAGCCCGATTTCTTTCTGCTTGGCAAAGACGTAGAGCGGGCTTTCTTTTATTTTGCGTCTGTTTATGCGGAGCGTCAGCCGGTTTTTGTTTTTGCGTGGCTTTCTTCGTCCGATCAGGGGACTGATATTAGCCCCAAAATCGAGCTCTTCAATGATGTCTCGTGTGATCCGCGCGATCGTACGTGTGTGATCGTAGTAATCCTTCATCAAGAGTTCGACGGCCAGGTGACCGCCCTTGTCGCGGTAGCCGAGTCGATCGGTTATCAGCTTTTGCGTTCTGACGGTCAACTGATCCTGTTTTGATCTGGAACAGATATGCAGCTCCACACGAACGCTCAAAAGGAAGTTGTAGGCTCTTTCGAGCGCCTCGGTCTCACCTTGTAGCAGAAGCCGGCGCCGCCGCAGTGCCGCAAGCCCCGTGTCACCATTTGAGACCATCCCCAACCACACCAGGGTCTGAAAATCGCGCAGACCACCGGGGCTGAGTTTGACGTTGGGTTCGACGAGCTGATAGCTGTTGCCGTATTTTTGATGACGTGTCGTGGCATCGCGGATTTTTCTCACAAGAAAGGCCTTTCTGTCCTTCCGCCGCCATTTCTTGATTCGCCGGTCCGCCTCCCCGGCGATTGACTGGGACCCGCAGATCCATCGGCTTTCAAACAACGCCGTGCGCGCATCCATATGCTTGAAAAAAACGCTTTCGCTCTAGACGAGTGACTGTACTGAGTGTCCGAGCTCAAAGCCAACGTCCCACATCAGCTGGATAAACGTCCCCGCGATCTTTTTGTTCGCTTTTGTTTTTCTTTTGCAGAGAACGAGAATATCGACGTCCGAGTAAGGCGCCAGCTCGCCCCGGCCGTATCCGCCCAATGCGATAACGGCAATCTCGGGTTCGCTATCCAGAGGGCCGTTCTCCTGCACGGCCCGTTGAAAGAGCACACCCACGATGGCGTCGACAATCCGACTGTATGCGCGGACGTAAGACTGCCCGCGGGTTTCGGCAGATCTGAACTCGACCAGGCTTTTTTTGAGGATCGACAGGTATTCGCGCGACAGCGACAGAAACCTGTCCCGGCTGACGGGTGCTTCCGATGTGTATAGCGACGCTTCGCCCGCTGGAAATTCCGCGCCGGCCTGCGATTGTTTGTCTTTTGGGGGCTCCATGGCCGCGTTCGCCCGCGTCCGCGGCCTATGCGTCGAAGTACAAGAAAAACTCGTACGGATGCGGCCGCTGCGCGAGCGCGACGATCTCACGCTCCTGTTTGTACTGGATCCACGTTTGCACGACGTCTTCGGTAAAGACATCACCTTTTAGAAGAAACTCGTGGTCATCCTCGAGGGCCGCCAGCGCCGCTTCGAGCGAAGCTGGGGTTTTGGGAATCTTGGTCAGCTCGGCCGGCGGCAAGTCATAGATGTTTTTGTCGAGGGGTTCGCCGGGGTCGATTCGGTTTTCGATTCCGTCGAGCCCCGCCATCATGACTGCCGCAAACGTCAGGTACGGATTGCACGTCGGATCCGGGCACCGGAACTCGACGCGGCGCGCCTTTGCCGCCGGTGAATACATCGGGATGCGGATGGCGGCGCTTCGGTTGCGCTGCGAATACGCGAGATTCACCGGGGCTTCAAAACCGGGAACAAGCCGTTTGTACGAGTTTGTCGTTGGATTGGAGAACGCGAGCAACGCCGGCGCGTGTTTGAGCAGCCCACCGATAAAGTGCAGGGCCACATCGCTCAAACCGGCATAACCGTTGCCGGAAAACAGCGGTTTGTCGCCCTTCCACAAACTGATGTGAACGTGCATTCCCGACCCATTGTCGTTGAACACGGGCTTGGGCATAAAGGTCACCGTCTTGCCGTGCTTTCTCGCCACATTGCGAACCACGTACTTGTAGATCATCAGCTTGTCACCCATAACGGTGAGGGTATCGAACTTCATGTCGATCTCCGCCTGACCCGCCGTGGCAACCTCGTGGTGTTGGGTCTCGACCTCGCAGCCAAGATCGATCAATGTCAGCATCATCTCCGAGCGCAGATCCTGAAGCGAATCCGTCGGTGGCACCGGGAAGTAACCTTCCTTATACCGCGGTTTGTAGGCGAGGTTGGGCGTTTCTTCGCGACCGGTGTTCCAGCTTCCCTCTTCGGAATCGATGTAGTAGTAACCCATATTCTCTTTTTGATCGAAGCGGACATCGTCAAAGATGAAGAATTCCGCCTCGGGGCCAAACACTGCCTTGTCCGCTGTCCCCGTGCTCTTGAGATAATTCTCGGCTCGCAGCGCGATGCCGCGGGGATCTCGGCTGTATCGCTCCTTTGTAATGGGATCGAAAATGTCACCGATAATGCTCAACGTCGGCTCTTTAGTAAATGGATCCATAAAGGCCGTGTTCGCGTCGGGAATGACCAGCATGTCGCTCTCATTGATATTGCGCCAGCCCCGGATGCTCGACCCGTCAAATCCAAACCCATCTTCAAAGGTGTCTTCGGTGAGCGCTTCGATGGGTATGCTGAAGTGCTGCCAGGTACCCGGGAAATCGAGAAATTTGAGATCGGCGACCGCAGCCTTGTTGTCGCGGGCGAACTCTATGACTTCACTCGGGGATCTCTTTCGCATGGCGGAACACCTTCTTTCGAAAAAACGGGGGGAGGGTAACGGTCCCGGAAGATCTACCGGCACACTACACCATGCCCGGTAGGATCAAAGAATACTATTTAATAGAAAGCGCCCGCCGTGTCAAGACGGAGGACGGGGCCAGGGGCGGTCGGCCCGGGTTAGCGGAGCTGCGTATCCGGTTGATTCATTCAGGGTTGCGGCGGTGTTTATCAATACAGGGGCCCTCACCTCACCGCACCGCTCCGTATTTAGTTATCTGGCTGCGAAAGCCTTACGGAATCCATCGCGCCCGTCCGTCTATGTAACAAAACCAACAGACAAGGTGGTGGCCCGCTGCTCGTTTTAACGTTCGACCGCGACGGCCATCTCTCTTTGTCTATGAATGGTGATTCGTGGCGGCGGTGGCTTCGAGTTCGAGCATCGGCTCGCCGATCACGCTGATCAGATCGCCGGCGATCACGCCGCGCAGCCCCAGATCCCATGACGCGATCTCACCCGCCCGCCCGTGCAGAAAACACCCCATGCACGCCGCATCGAGCGGATCCTCGCCCTGCGCGAGCAGTCCCCCGATCAGCCCTGTCAATACGTCTCCGGTTCCTGCCGTGGCCAATGCCGAGTTGCCGTGGTGGTTGATCCACACATGACCGGATGATGCGCTTATCAATGTCGGAGCGCCCTTATGAACGAGGGTCACGCCAAGCGACTGGGCAGTCTCGCGCGTCGTCTCGATGCGCTCCATCGCGGCCGAAGGTATCGACTTGCCAAGCAGCCTCGCCAACTCTCCGCTGTGCGGCGTAATTACGGCGGGAACATCGAGCGATTGCAGCCGCGCCGCTTGACCTTCGAGCGCGTTGATTCCATCCGCGTCGATGATGATCGGCTTTGCGTTCTTGGCGAGGACCTCAAAAACAAACTCTGTGGTCTCCGGATGACGGCTGAGCCCGGGGCCCATCACCAGCGCGTCGGCTTTTTCGAGATAGGGTTGAATCGCTCCCCACGCGCCGGGAGCGATCGTTCCATCTGATGTCTCTGGGACGGGGATCGTTATAACTTCGGTCATCTGGGGCTCGACCAGCGCGCGTATGCTCGCTGGAACCGCCGCGTACACCATTCCGCACCCGCTGCGCAGCGCCGCCTCGGCGGTGAGTATCGTGGCGCCCGTGTACATTTGACTCCCGGACACGATCAATGCCGTTCCGCAGCTGTACTTGTGCGCGTCAGGACGTCTCGGAGACAGGCGGCTGGCCGCATCGGATCTGTCCAGCAAATAGACACCCATCGAATGGTTTTCCACAACTTCATCGGGAAAACCAAGATCGGCGATCACCAGCTCGCCGACATACGACTTGCCTGGATGAATCGTCAAACCCAGTTTTGGGCATCCCATCGTCACCGTGCCGTCGGCAACAATGGCGTCGCCGAGCACTTCGCCACTATCGCCGTTTATACCCGACGGGGTGTCGATGCTAATAACGGGAAGGCCGCACTCGTTTATCCGTTTGACGATCTCCAGTGCGGCCCCCTCGAGCGCGCGCGTAAGACCGGTGCCAAACAGTCCGTCGACAACCAAAGAGGAATCGGCCAATTCCCTGCCAACGAGATTGACCCAATCCGAACGCGTCAAGTTGATTTCCTTGAGGTGTTTGTGTTTCTTCACCCGTTTGCGAAGCCGCTCGTAGTTTTTGTAGGCGTCCATCGGCAGTTTCTCCGGCGCTATTAGATAGAGCACCGAGCACGCACGTCCCTTGTCCGCAAGAATACGAGCGATGACAAGTCCGTCACCACCGTTGTTGCCGGGGCCGACAAATATCGCCGCCCTGAAATCATCTTCGGGAAACCGGTCCAGAATGTATTCCGCCGTTTTTCGTCCCGCGCGTTCCATCAGCTCGAGTCCCGGGCAAAATCGGGCGATGGTGTCCTCGTCGATTCTCTTCATCCGCTCATTTGTCAGTATGTCCATGATTCACCTGTCGTCGTTCATCCCTTCGATTCGTTTGACAGATTGTCAACGATTTCGATCAACTCGATAATATCCTCGAGGTCGTACTGCGCGCCGCTTTCTCCCGTGCCAAACGTATCGCCGTAGCGGGCAAAGGCTGTCTTTATCCCAAGCCGCGCCGCGCCTGTGATATCACGTTCGGGCCAATCACCGATCATTATGGTTTCCTCGGGGCGTACGTCAAAATGATCGAGGACCCGCTGAAACGGTTTTGGGCTTGGTTTCTTCACGCCGGTGTCGTCGAACGTGAGCACCATGTCAAACATATGTTGGAGTTGGAGATAGCAAAGGCGAAGCCATGCCTCTTTGCGTGGCGCATCGGAAACCACGGCGAGATGAATACCCCTTTTGATCAGTTCGAAAAGCGTCACTCTCACATGCGGATAGAGTACCAGCGATGCTTCTCGCGCCTTGCGGTACGCCACAACTCCTGCGGCCAGAACCTTGTGGTCCACCTCGCCCAAAAGCTCCTGGAGGACGACGTCGAAGACACCTTGAAACTCGATGCCTTCTCTCTCATATACTTCGTACACTTTTTCTTTGATCGCCGCTGGAGGAAATCGGAGCCCCGCATCGACCATACCCTCGACGGCGGCATCAACAGCGCTCTCCTTCATCCGCATGAAATCCGTCAGCGTGTTATCCAGATCGAAAATGACTACCTTAATCATGATGGAATGGTTCTTGGATGTTCGTTACTATTGACTTAGAATACCGTACCAACTTATCGCGTGGTTGGCGTCCAAAGGTCGGGCCGCGCTGGTGTTCGAACGAAGGTCAACGGCAAGCGTAATGGAAGAACGACCCGAAGGCAACTATCATTTCGAGACACCGACGATTTTCTCGGTTCTCAACAATTACTTCCTCTTGTTCTTCGCCGCCACCTGTGTCCTGGCCAGCGTCTTCACCCAACAGGTGTTCTATCTGATCGACCAACTTCGTCTCGGAATC
>CP070631.1:1015994-1020736 GCA_020356045.1 Candidatus Latescibacterota bacterium | reverse complement strand
GTATCGTCGGTGTTCAGACGCACGCGCCTGCGATTGGCATTGAGCTGAGACCGCCGGTTCCCAATCCTTTTGTGTCGTCGACGACAATTTCTTTCACAATGCCGTTCGACGCGCGGGTGGAAATGGGTGTGTTCGATGTCAAAGGCAGGCTTGTACATGAATTGGTGGATCGCCACCTCCCCGCCGGCCACCACTTCGTCTCATGGAACGGGGCGAATGCCGTCGGGTCTCCGGTCCCGGCCGGGATTTACTTTTACCGGTTACGCGTCAATGGGGTTAATTTGACCGGTCGAGTGTTGTATCTACATTGATCGGTCATTCTTACGCAAGATCGGCTATTCTCGCCCATGTAATACAAACAAAGTGCAAAAGGTAAGTTTTTGAACCGCAATTGACCCCACCTTCCCGCCAGGCCCGGTTACGGCGGCCCTTTGGTGTCTGCGTTTCGACGTATGCGTCCAGAGAGCATCTCTTCGAGAGGGTTTGGCAAATCCTTTCGAGGACTTCGCGTTGTGTCGGCGTATTGTGGCAGTGCATCCCAGATCGACTCAACGTCGGTGGCTCGCGCATCGCCCGCCGTACTCAGGTATTCATCGAGCCTGTCTGCCAGCTCTTTCGCGATGGACTCATAGTCAACGCTCGACCCGGCGGTTCCATCGCGGTTGACTTCCAACATATTTGTCATTTGAAGTGAATCCTCGCGAACACGGTATAGCTCTGCATGTGGCCGTTTGCCAAAACAAAGATCAAACAACGGCTCCACATTTGGATCCTCGCGATTAATGATCATGTATTCTTTTGTCGGCGAATAGTAGCTGTAGTCCCGCGCATCAACATCACCAAAATAGGGTGGGTCACCGGCCGGCCAGCGCGATGGCTCGTAGTTACGGATAAAAAGATAATCATGCGTCCGGATGGCCCTCGCTGGATACCCGACTCCACCCTCACGCGCATATGAGTGCCGTTCGCGAGCGGTGACGATCACATCACGTCTGGGTGTTTCTGTCCGTTGTTCCCCGGACAGAAGAACGTTCAAAAGGCTGTGACCGGTCATTTCTCGAGGAATTTTTGTACCCGCAGCGTCGACAAACGTCGGAGCCAGATCCGTCAGACTGACCAGATCGCTTATCACACGCCCACCCCGTACACGGTCTTTCCACAGTATCGCCAATGGAACCCTGGTTCCGAGATCATACAAATTGGCCTTTCCACGCGGAAACGGCATCCCGTTATCGCTCGTCATAACCACCAGCGTATTGTGGAGCAGTCCGCGTTCCTCCAAGATTTTCAAAACGTTCCCTGCTTGTTTATCAAAGTATTCGATTCTCAATAAGTAGTGTCTGAGATCACCGCGGATTTCTCTGACGTCGGGCCAGATCGGTGGTGGTTTGATCCCTTCCAGCACATGCGGTTTGAATCGTAATTCTCCGTACGGGCGATGCGGTTCACGGCTGCCATACCAGAAACAAAAAGGTGTGCCTTCGGGCAGAGAATCCAAAAATGCGGTAAAATACTCCACTCTGGCTCGGTGTTTTTCATCTGTAAACGCTTCGCCCGCCGGGTTTCGTAGCCGTCCGGATGCTTTGTGGTCACCCGGGTACCATCCTTTGCCCGAATAGCCGACAAAATAGCCGTGATCCTCCAGGATATCCGGATAGACCTCGGTCTGAACGTCGATCGGGCCTGACTGATTTGCCGCGGCACCCAATCGCCAAATGTCCTGCCCGGTAAGAATCGCCGCTCGTGACGGCGAGCAGCTTGGCGACGCAGAAAAAGCGCGTGTAAAAAGAACGCCCTCGCGGGCAACTCTGTCAAACGTTGGTGTACTGACACCGGAATTGCCGGTAACACCGGTGTGCATCCACGACTGATCGTCGGAGAGTAGAACGAGGATGTTTGGCAGTGGCTGATTTTTTGTGGCGATGTCACAGCCTGCCATCAACCCGAGCGCGCCAAGACAAATCACCAACGCCACAACGGAACGGCGCGCCCTGGATAGCGCACGTACAACGGTCGTACCCATCCAGCAAACGCCCAATCCAGTGCAAATATTGAGCGGTTGAACCGTCTTTTCACGTATAGGCTGTTCCAATGATTCTCTGTAGTATTTCCAGTGGGTCGCTCATGTATTGTTATTTATTAGTGGTACTTAGATCCCTATGTTCAATCGCAACTTTAAGTCGTTGAAACGAATCTAGAATGAGGCCAACCGCGAGGGGATACGCTTCATAGTAACCTCTCCATTCATCAATGTACCCCAAAAAAATCGCGAGGACGAATAATGGAATCATCGTGCACAGAAACCCGGCCTTCAAAAAGTACGGTTTCTGCTTCCACCTGTAAACCAGCAGAAAAATGACGAGACAGAATGTGGCGATGTCGCTCAACGACCATCCTTCCATCAGCCATTCGGCGTTGTGCCGAAACTGATGGAACGCAACGAAACTGCCGGGGTTATCTCGATATGCAAGAGTAATGAACAACTTGATAATTCCGAAGATCACAACCATGGCTAAAAGATAGGATAGATACCTCCTTCGTGGGTGTTGATCGTTGCAGGTCACGGCATAAATTGGGATCAGCAACACAGCGGTTTCCTTGTTGATGCACGTCAGCGTAAAAAACAATAAAAACGTCGACATCTCGCGCCGAGCAAGAAAATACAGAGATGCGGTAAATAGTGCCAGCTGAGGCGGATCATAAAGATAGGAAACGTACCAAAAGAATGCGGGGAGACCCAGGAGTGCGAGGCCACTGATGATCAATCGCGTTAGGGCGTTGTCCTGCAGCGTCTCGCTGACAAATATCACCAGTTTCATGACATAATAAGCGAATACCACAAACGATAGGTACATCAACACACATGCGATCAGGTAGGAGTAGGCCATGTGTGTCTCCCATTTGAGCGTATCGAACGCCCCACGGGTGAAATCATGGTTGTCGACAAAATCAGCAAGAGAGTGTTGAATCGCTGTCGGAGTGACAACTCGAACGAGGCGGACACCGGTGGGAAGCAGGGCTCGATAAACAAACGGCTTGTAGGCCGTACCTTCGACCATATCAATAAACTTACTCTGTTCGAATTGATTTAGTCCCGAGTGCCGCGGCGTAGGTCTGACGAACACCGCCAACACGCACGCACTTAGCACGGTGACCAGAAGAGTCCATGCCAAAAGGCTTGATCGAGAACGAGGATCCTTATCCATCTGTCATTGATTTAACCGCACACGAAAATACATGTTGTTTGCACCGTCGGGATGTCCTGTGTCGGTCGGGTGTTTACAGGTCACGCTTCCACGTCACCTCAGTCCCATGCGCAGCCATACCTGTGTCTCCATCAGAGCGACAGCAATTCCGTATGGCGGCGTACAGTTGAACGCCATCGGCAGAAGAGTTTGGTTCAACCCGCCGCTCTGGCTACCCGTTTGTTTGAAAAGACGGTAACGAACACGGGAGGATGAGGTACCCCGGACTGCAAAGTGACCAGACCATGTCCCATGCTACGGGTCACATTCGCAACCCCGCGCGAACGATTTCGCAAAATCAACCCGTTGTTGTTCATCGGATTATAGCACAATCGGACGGGACTTTCATTGCTGGATCGTCACCGGTCGTTCGGGGATGTCGATCAAAGAAAACCATTGGGGCGGGTCACGACGCCGCTATAAGCACGGATCATCTTCAGGCCGATAGGGCTCGATAACCATCAGATGGTGTATACCGGGGCTTAGATCCTGGATCTCAAATCGTGCGGCAATCACTCGGATTTGGTCGCGTCGCACTTCCCTATCTTATTAAGAAACGTGGCCCGCGGACTGTACCCGCACCGCGTTCCGCCACACCCACTCGTCATTTCAAAAGCACCATCTTCTTGGTGAGCGTTCGATTCCCTGCCGTCAGCCTGTAAAAGTACACACCGCTCGACACAGGTTGCCCCTGATCGTTCATACCGTTCCATCTGCTCGAGAAACCGGCCTGATCGGGCGACTGCACCTCGTCCACCAACGCGCGCACCAGCTGACCCGCCACGTTGTAGATCTTTAGCGACACGTGACCACGCTCCGCGATGCTATACTTGATCGTCGTCACTGGATTGAACGGGTTTGGATAGTTGTTCTCCAAACGGTTCTCACACGCGAGCGCGTCGATGCCCACGGGATCACCCATTAGGTTCTGGAACCAAATCAGGATATCGCGCAGGTGTTCGGCGCGGTCGATCGTTGTCTGCGGTGGAACCGTTTGATCATCCCTTATGCTCGCAAATTCGAACCCCGATAACACGAATCGCGCCGTCGTGCCGGCGGCGTTTGGGGTGGCTTGAGCGATCACCGCACTCTTGCTCGGATCTGTGTACGCCACGGCGCGAAACGCACTGCCAACCGGTTGCAGGACATCGAAGTTGTCGACCAGTGGGCAGCCACCATATACGTACATCGCCGGTGGTCCAATGGGTGATCCAGAGGATTGAGTGACAAGCGGCGACACGGGTTCACCCACGCTCACATGATCACCCGAGGTCAGATTGAAATTCATGTAGGTTGATCTTACGTTGACGGCATTGGCGCCAGTACGCGTGACCCAACCCTCGGCGAGGTTGTTTCCGGAGCAGTACCAGCCGGGGTTGTCCGTGTGTTGGTTGAGAAACGCATATCACAATCCAAAACCGTCCGTCTTGTCCACCCCAGTGCCCCCGATTGGCGGTCCCCCGTCGGTCATCGAGCCCGCGCTCTTTGATCCCGAGC
>CP070631.1:1014363-1015894 GCA_020356045.1 Candidatus Latescibacterota bacterium | reverse complement strand
TGTTTCGGCCTCCTTTTTTTACCGGGTCCGGAAACGGAAACTTGCCGCCCGGGATGAGTTGTTTTATGGCGCTCAGCGCCGTCCTTTTCCGCGTGATGAACTCGAACGGCCGGAAGAGCTTCTGGATCGAGTCGCCGACGGTCTCGATGACGACCGCTTCGAGGGCGCCCTGTACTTTGAGCCCGATCCGCTTCGCGTCGACCCCTTGCGCGAGTTTGGCATATAAGTCCGTTTGGAGGTCGACTTCGATCGCTTGTTCGACTTCGATTGCAAACGGGATCCGCTTCTGGATCGGGCGTCCCGCGACCCCGACGTTGTCGATCGCGTACCCCGTTTGATTTGTCTCGGATCGATGGTGCGTTTGTATTTTTTCTGGTCAAACGTGCGATAGCGTTGCGAACTGAGACTGGATCTCTTGATGACCCGTTGTTCGCGGTCCATCTTTTTTGACGAGCGGATCGTCCTCGATTGCTCCGGCGAATACAGAGTTCGGCGTTTTGCGCCCTTTAGCGTCCTTGCGTCTCTCCCCGAGGAGTCCGTTGTCCGGATCACCTTGCTGTTTGTACGCACGAAACCGCCGCTCTTGTGAGAGTATCTTCGGTTGCCCGGGCGGTATGACGATGCGAGCGTAGTCCGTTCCGATGGGTTATGCCCCGGTTTCAACGACCGCGACGTCGATCGAAACCCGCGTTCCGATCCGTGGTTCAAGGCCGTATGCAGGGTACCCGAGGAGCGCCCCTTTCCCGAGGGTCGGAAGTTGCGGTACGGCGTCGTTCCACCGGGCGGGACATAGCAACGATACGGGTTTGGGTAATACGGGCTGCAGTAATAATAGGGGAAATAGTAGCTGTGACATGAGCGCCAGCCCCAGCCCCAGTACCAGCCCCAGCCCCAACCGACATACCAACCGGCGCCCCAGCCCCAACCCCAACCCCAGTACCAGGGGTCGCAGTAGTACCACGACCTGGTGTAGAACCCATGATCCCAGCGCGGGTAGTACGTCACATAGACCTGTGTGGTGTTGGTCCCGCCTGCGGAACCACCGTAATCCGCCATGGCGATGTCACCGTAATCCTCGACAAAGCCGCGCTCGAGCGGATAGAGCAGCCGGTCGGTCCGTTCGAAATCCGCCGAGGCCACGTACACCGGCGTGTTGGGTCCGTACGGATCTTTTCCCGTTTTGTAGCAATCCTCACACAGATAACGCGGAAAATCGACGGCCTCGTTCATGTAAAAATACGTAAACGACATCGTTACACCGCTTCGGTGCGAAATACCGCGGATGAGCTGGCTCGCGATCCTGTTGGCCGCCAGAAACGGGTCACCGTCGATCCGAAAACGTCTGTCGGTGGGCAGTCGTTCGTCATCCAGCAGAAAGAGGATTTCTTCCCGGTTGAAGTCGTCACGGTGCGGCGCGGCGAGCGCAAAAACAAACTCGATCCCCCGCTTACCCGAAACCACGAGTGCCTCGTCCTCGTATTCGGGAAGGTAGTAGATTCGGTTTGAGGAAATTTTCTGGAAAGTTCTGCCG
>CP070631.1:1006329-1014263 GCA_020356045.1 Candidatus Latescibacterota bacterium | reverse complement strand
TGCTTGTGTACAGCGATGACAACCAACCGACGGGGAGTTTTACCGAGAACGACTACATCGAGCTAGGCCAGCAGTTTGACAACTCGATTTACCCCACCAATACGGCCTTTTTTGGCACACCGTCGGATATTGATGGAAACGCGCGCACGGTAATCCTCTTTTCACCCGTCGTGAACTCTCTGACGCCGACCGGCCAGAACAGGTTTTACATATCCGGTTTTGTGCTCGTCAATGATCTGTCCGGTATTTATCCAGCGGGTACGACCAATAGAATGGAAATCTTCTATTCGATGGTGCCCGACCCCAACGGCGAATTTGGAAGAAGTTTTGCGTACGATTTCGTAAAGGGTGTTGTGCCGGGAACACTTGCGCACGAGTTTGAGCATATGATCAGCTACGGATACCGGTTTGTCTACCTCGGCCGGGGAACCGATTGGCGTTATATCCAGCAGACCTGGCTGGAAGAGGGCATGGCGCACATGGCGGAGGATTTGAACGATATGGACGGGCAGAACATCGCTCGCGCCAACAGCTTTCTCGTCAGTCCTTACACAACCTCGATCCTTGGCAATGCCGAGCTTCGATCTACCAACCAGGAAGATACGCTCGAACAGCGGGGTGGTATCTATCTGTTTCTTCGCTATCTCGGCGACGTGTACGACGAGACCATCTACAAAAAGCTCGTCCAATCCGACAGAGTGGGGATATCGACTGTAGAAAATGTGACCAAAACGAGTTTTTATGCATCTGCCGGGGACTTTCTAGCAACGCTTTATTTGAGCGGACGGGGAATCACGGATGATCCAAAGTTCAATTACACGTCGATCGATCTCCTGAAAGACTTTTGGGATCTCGAAGTCTTCAATCAAAGCGCGGGTGGCGTCGCATTCGACGCCTCGGTGAGGAGTGTGGGAGGCAACTTCAATGTGATTGCGGATGGTCAGCCGCCGTTGATCCGGTTCCATGTGTCGAACCAACAGGGTTCCCAGACACGCGTCATCTGTGTGAGGACGGAATGATACATGCGAAAGGTGCGCACATTACCATAAGGCAAAACAAAGTGGTGTACGGCCTGGCTTTCCTGCTCGCGATGACGGTAGGGGGTGGTTGCGGCGGCAGCAAAGGTCAGAAGAACGGCGGCGACGACGCGGCCAATAAAGAGGTCGTTGTTGAAGGGCGGGTGTCGCTCCGCGGCAGCACTCCTTTTACGCTGCTTCTCCTCGAGGCAAAGGACGGCAAGCATTATATGATCGAATCATCCCGCGTTGCCGAGGAGCTCAAACGCCTCGAAGGGATGGACCTGGTTGTTACCGCCAAGGTCTTGCCCGAGGTGCAAGGCGAAACCCCGGCGCTTTCGGTCAAACGATACGATCTACTCCCGCTTCCAACCGGCGAACGACCGATCATCGGCGTGGTTTACTCGCAAGGTAGAGATGGCGTGTATCTGCGGGCAAGAGACGAAGTCTTGTGGTTGATCAAGGGTGACTTCGGACCCGTGTTGGCGAGTTATGGGGGCGCCACCGTGTGGGTGGTCGGGGACAGACTTCGGCAGTCATCACCGATGGATCGAGACCTCAAAGAGATCTTTGTCACCCAGTACGGTGTTATTAAAGAGTAGCCCACCCGGTACCCACAGAGCCGTCGTCAAAATATTGACGGCCAAATCCCGCCAATTGTTCGTTTTAACTTCCTGAGCGTTTTGATACTCCCCGCCCACCGCCGGTACGCGTGCCGGGACCGGAAATCGCGCACTCGAGAAGCCGCCAACCCCAAGCTTGTATCCTATTGTGAATATTTCTGTTGCTCTGTGGGGCAATTTGTTTGCGGTGGCACCGGTCTTGCCATATTCTTGGTCCTCCTGGGCGTGTGAAGCGTTGATTAAACGCAATTGGGTGTGGTTAACGGACTCAAATTGACATCCCCACCTGTCGAATTCAATCCGCCGATCGCCGGTTCTTCACCGGCGATCGGTCGGCTGAGAGAGCTGGTACGGCGGCTTGCCGACACACAGGCGAGCATCCTCATTACCGGAGAGAGTGGTACGGGCAAGGACCTGGTCGCTCGCAATCTTCACTGGTGCAGCCGGCGCGCCCGCGGGCCCTTTGTCCCCGTCAACTGCGCTGCGCTGAACCCCGGTGTGCTCGAGAGCGAATTGTTTGGCCATGGGCGGGGGGCGTTCACCGGCGCGGTAAACGCCCACGCGGGTTTGTTCGAACAAGCCGAGGGTGGCACCCTGTTTCTCGATGAGATCGCCGAGGTTCCACTGTTTGTTCAGGCCAAGCTGCTCCGCGTCCTCCAGGACCGTGAGGTGAGACGGATGGGCACGGCGCAACGGCGCCGGGTCGATGTCCGGATCATTTCGGCTACCAACACCGATCTCGATGTCGAGGTCGACGAGGGACGGTTCAGGCTCGACTTGTTCTACCGCCTCAAGGTGGTAGACCTCACGGTGCCGCCGCTTCGAGAGCGTGTCGCAGATATTCCCATTTTGGTGGATCATTTTTTCACCACCCGGGGCGCGCCGGCTCCTTCGATCCACAAGGATGCTTTTGGCGCCATGGCCCGGTATTGGTGGCCTGGAAACGTACGCGAGCTTCAAAACGAGCTGGAACGCGTGATGGCGTTCTACCCCCGTTCGTGCGAGATAACGCCTGGGATGTTGTCCGAGCGGATCCTGACGGGCAACCGGGGAGAAACCCTCGATGTAAGATTTCTCTACGATGCCTCGCTACCCCGTGCGATTGGCTATCTCGAGGAAAAACGCCTCCGAAAAACCCTGGCCGAGACCAACTGGAACAAATCACAGTCGGCGAGAGAGCTGGGATTGTCTAGACAAGGGTTGTTAAAAAAGATCAAGCGGTACGGCATCCTCCGGGAAGAACCCGATGCCGGCGAGGAATCGGGAAAACCCGTGTCATGCCACCCAACCGACAATATCGGTCAAAAAAAACGGCTATAGCCCGCTGCTGTCGTCGATCGGCGGGCTGGCGCCGCGGGTGTTGGAACTCGATGGGATGATCATTTACAGGGGGCACGGTTTGGGATAGAATCCCCCCATGGCTGACAAAAAAGTAAAGATAGCGCTCGTGGGCGCGGGACATGTTGCGCAGATAGCCCATCTTCCCGCATACAAAATCCACCCCAACGCCGAACTCGTGGCCCTGGTCGAGGAGGACCCGATCCGTAGAAACAAACTCAAAAAGATGTTTGGTTTCAAGCGCGGATACGAAGACATCACACGGATGCTGAGCCGCGAGGATGTGGATGCGGTGGACATTTGCACGCCCAACTATCTGCATGCGCCGATGGCCATCGCCGCGTTGAGATCCGGTCGCCACGTGCTTTGTGAAAAACCGCTGGCACGTAACGCCATCGAAGGCAAAAAGATGGTCGACATGGCAAAAGAGTCGGGCAAGATGCTCATGGTGGCCATGAACAACCGCTTTCGCAAAGACGTGCACATGCTGCGAACGTTTGTCAAGCGCGGTGAGTTGGGCGACGTGCAGATGGTCAAGGTGGGATGGCAGCGGATCGCAAGGGACTGGCGTCAGCGGCGGTGGTTTATGAATCAGAGAATGGCGGGCGGTGGTGCGCTGCTGGATCTCGGACTTCCGCTCATGGATCTGGCCATCTGGATTGCGGGTTTGAGAAAGCCGACACGGGTGTCCTGCAGCGTTTTCGGACGATCGGGCAAGCGGGGTGTCGAGGACTCTGCATGCGCGATGGTCAGCTTTGCCGGTGGCGCTTGTTTGACCATCGAAGTGACGTGGAATCTGCTCGAACCCAAAGATCACTCGTATCTCGAGATCTATGGTAGCCGGGGAGGCGCGAGCCTCCATCCCTTCAAGATTCACAAGGCGATGCACGGCCATCTGGTCAATGTGACGCCGACGATCGATGATGTGCGGCATTACTACAAGGCCAGTTATCAAGCGGAGATCAATCACTTCATCGAGTGCATACTGAAGAAGAAAAGGCCGCTTACGACGGGCCGGGATGCGCTCTCGGTGCTCAAGATTCTCGACGCCATGTATGAGTCGGAGTCGGTGGGTGAAGAGGTCAAGTTCACTTCATGAATCTCCCGCCGATCAAATGGCCGCTTGCCGTGCCTCTGCTGGCCGCAATGACGCTCCCCGTAATATCGAGGCGAATGGTGCCGCCCTATCTCGCCGCCGTGGTCTCGGGGGTGTTGTTAGCTCTGGCGTATCCACCGGTGTCGCAAGGAGCATTTTGCTTTATCGCGTTCGTGCCGGTGGTGGTCACACTGTACCGCGGCTCCTACCGCAAGGCTGAGTTCTTCAGAGCCGGCTATCTTTTTGGCGTCACTTTCTTTTTAGCACATCTGTGGTGGATTGTCCGGCTGCTACCCGCTTCGAGCATTACGATGCCATGGTTGATGGTGCCCGCGCTGATTGTTTTGGTGGCCTACCTGTCGGTTTACCCGGCGTTGTTTTTTCTTTTGCTCCGTGTCATCGGACGAAGCTATTGGTCGGTGCTTTGGCTCATTGGACCCGGTGCGTGGACGCTTCTCGAATGGATCCGGTCAAACGGTGAGCTTGGGTTTCCCTGGGCGGCGATCGGTTATTCGCTGGCGCGAGAGCCGGTGATGATGCAGGGCGCATCGGTCATAGGAGTCACGGGGCTTGGAGCGTTTGTGGTGCTCGTCAATATGATTGTGAGTACGGCGCTGCTGTCCAAAGAAGCCACGACAAAAACGGCCTGGATAGCTGTAGCGTTGATAATGCTCTTTCTGGGCGGGCTCTACGGTAAACGCGAGATGAACCGGGTTGACAGCCTATTAAACGGGGAAGGGCATACCGTTGCCGTCGTACAACCCAATGTCGATCTGGCGCTCAAATGGAAGCCGGAGTTCACTGACTCGACATTTCTGTTGATCGAGAGGCTCACGCGGCAAGCGGCGCTGTCGGAGCCTGGGGTCGTCGTTTTTCCGGAGACCTGCGCTCCGGTGTACCTCCGCTACGACAACAAGTACCGTCCCCGGATGGAAACTCTCGCGCGTGATACCGGAGTGAGTGTGCTGATCGGGTACTTGGACGGTCGTTACGACGGCCCGGACGGATCGCTCAACGTTTTCAATTCCGCGTGTTTGATCACACCCCAGAGCCGGTTTTGGAGCTACGACAAGATGCATCTTTTACCATTTGGTGAGGCGATTCCGTTCGCATGGAAGTTTCCTTGGCTCAGCAAAATCAATTTTGGGCAGGCCAATTTCACGCCTGGGCCGGATATCGAACCGTTTGAATCGAGCGTAGGACGGCTGGGGCCGCTGATTTGTTTTGAGTCGATTTTTCCTGAGATATCGAGAGGTTTTGTCAGACGCGGCGCGGATGTTCTCGTCAATGTGACCAACGACGGCTGGTTTGGTGATACGCCGGGTCCGTTCCAACACAACGACATGGCGATTCTCCGCGCGGTCGAGAACCGCCGGTTTCTGGTAAGGAGCGCCAACACCGGGATTTCGATGTTCGTCGATCCAGTGGGGCGGGTAAAAAGCGCGTTGGGGCTCGATCGGGAAGGGGTTCTGGTGGACACGATTCACGTGGTTAGCGAGACGACGTTCTACACTCGTCACGGCGACACACCGGTGCTGGTGGTCATGGCTGCCGCGTTGATCGCCGGTGGTGTGTTTGCGGATCGCCGGAGGCGCGCCAGCCGGTTGGATGCGGTTTGAGCCGGCCCGCGGGCCGGCAAGCCGGCGGTGTCCCAGAGGACACCATACCGGGCCGGGCGTGCCCCCGCACTGTGATTGAACGATCCGTTCGTATTGGCATCGGCACCCCCCGCGGTGCCGGGACCCGCGCGGTGGCCCCACCGAGATCCCGCCCTCAAGATCCACCGTAAGTTCCGCTTGTAAACACAACGGTGGGTGCTTATTATAGAGGCCAGAGACGAGGTGCCAAAAAAGCAATGAACGTAACCATACTCAAATCCAAGCTTCATAATGCCGTGGTAACGGGGACCAACAACCACTACGAGGGCAGCATTGTGGTCGACGAAGCCTTGATGGAGGAGGTCGGTCTGATCCCATTCGAAAAGGTGCTCGTTGCCAATAGTAATACCGGCGACCGGTTCGAAACCTATGTCATAAAGGGCGCGAGAGGGTCTGGAGCGATCGAGCTCAACGGCGCCACCGCCAGACTGGGCAGTACAGGCGACCGCGTGATTATTTTCGCGTTCGCGGCGATGCCCGAAGCCGAGGCACAGGTGTATTCTCCAAAAATTGTGCTCTTGGACGAGAACAATCAGGTTGTCCGAAGGTCATTTGCGGCATAATGGAGACCGAAAAACGCTACCTCACCGATCCGTACACCACCAACTTCAAAGCCTTACCCTTGTCCTGCCGTCCTGACGACGACGGCCGGATCGTCGCCATTTTCGAATCAACCTATTTTTACCCGGAATCAGGCGGTCAGCCGGCGGATAGAGGATCCGTCGGCGGTGTCGATGTCGTGGACGTGTACGAGGATGAGTCGGGGACGGTTTGTCACGTCTTGGACGGGGACCCGTCAGCCGGCGACTCAAACAAGGAAATCGAATGTCAGATCGATTGGGACCGGCGGTTTGACCATATGCAGCAGCATACCGGCCAGCATATTTTGTCGCGGGCGTTTATCGAGGTGGCCGGGCTGGAAACAGTATCGTTTCACCTTGGTGAGGAGACGTGTACGATCGACCTGGAGGGCGGCAAGCTGACGGACGACATCATTGGTTTGGTGGAAAATTTGTCCAATTCGATCGTTTGGGAAAACCGGGACGTTCGAGCCACGATTAAACCACCGAGCGAGGTCGAAGCGGACGCGTATCGCAGATCACCTCCCGAGGGGATCGATGAAATCCGGCTCGTGGAGATCGACCGGTTTGACACTAACGCGTGCTGTGGTACGCACGTCCGGCGTACGGGTGAATTGGGGATGATCAAGGTCCTCCGGTACGAAAAAGCCAAGGGTGCCTACCGCGTGTATTTCGAGGTGGGCAGACGGGCGTACGATGATTTCGTGCAAAAACACGAGATTATCAAGAGGCTTGCCGGCAGTTTTACGACCGCCGTCGACAATGTCGAGGGTGCCGTCGACAAACTGCGCTCGGACTGCCGGCGCGTCAAAAAAGAAGCACAGCAGCTCGCGAAGCAACTCGCCGTCCACGAAGCCGATCGATTGTACTCGGAGGGCCGGCGGACCGGGGACCTCGTCTTCATTGTCGAACTGGTCGCAGAAAAAAGCGAAGATTATGTAAGACTGCTCGCGTCCTGCCTCAAGTCAAAAGAGAATACAGTGAGTCTTCTTGGCACGCGAGACGGGTTGATAGTATGCAACGCGCCGTCCGACGCGGGAATCGACTTTTCCACCGCGGTGATCGACAAAGCGAAGTCGCTCGGAGGTAGTGGTGGTGGAAAGGGTGGTTTTGCCACCGCCCGACTGCCGGAATCCGTGTCCGTTAAAGAATTCCTCGAAAAGGTGTTTGAGAATGTCAAAGATACATAGTGGTGCTACCGCTCGGGGTTGTGGTGTGCTTTACGTTGCGCTTGCGATGGTAACCGTGCTCCCGACGGCCGCGCCGTGGGCGGCCGAAGAGATGAGCAAGAACGTGCAGCCGCCAAAGGTGACACGCTCGCTGCAGGGTACATATGAAATCCAACGCTCGGGCCAGGACATTGGAACCGAGACATTTTTTCTCCGGGTGCTCTCGAACAACACCGTGGTGGTCGAGTCGACTTACGATGTAGTAGCTGATGACGGTACGTTCGTGACCGGTAACAACCGGTTGGAGCTGGAGGATGATTCGGGATTTCCCGTGAGTTACTACACGTTGAGGAAAACGCAAAGCGAGAGCAGCGAGCAGGTGCGTGAATCCACCGCGAACATGTACGCCAATGTGCTAGTGTGGGATAACCGCTCCGGCGACCGCGACGAACG
>CP070631.1:993315-1006229 GCA_020356045.1 Candidatus Latescibacterota bacterium | reverse complement strand
TCCTTCGCGAACGTCGGGATAGGTGTCGGCGTGCGCGGTGGGCAGATTCGTCACCGCGAGTCCGCTAATCACCAGCAGTACGCGTATCACCCGTGTCATGAAGCTCCGATCCTCATTGGTAGTTGACGGGGCGACGATCCGGTCGGCCAATCCGGTCCCGGCAATAATAGAGCGTACGGGACGTCCACGCAACATCTCGGACAGATTTTCATACCGCCTCGGAGACGCCATATTTTGACAATTGTCAAGAAAATCCCTCTTTTGATACGCCGCTCGAGGATTTTTGCAACCATTTTGGCGTCCCAGGCGTCTAAGTAATCAAAGAGGCGAAAATCACTGGCAAAAAGTGATTTGCGAGTATTGACAGCATCCGTTCCGGTGACAATCTTAGAAAAAGACATCTGCAGCCAACGCATCACCAACACCATCATTTCGAAGACGGCAGCGCTGTCAATCCAGACGGTTTTTCACTATACGGTTTGGAGTCCACGATGAAATCTGTTACCCACTCTGCGGCGCTCCCCCACCAGAGGACGGCGTTGATTTGGGGTATCGGTTTGTCGCTGATCATCGTTCTGTGGTCGTTCGGTATCGCGTTCGGTGGTCCAAATGCGAACACGGTCGAGCCACAGGATGAAGGCAAGACACCCGATAACGTTCAGATCGTCGACATCGACCCCGCCGATGATGACAATGACATCGAATCGGTAACGATGTCCATCGCGCTCGAGGAAGGCGGCGTGATCGATCTGGATGCACCGGTGTCCGATGTGAAGATCGAAAGGTGGGATGGTGATGAGGTTCTCGTCATCGTCGAGAAAACCAAACGATCGCCGTCAACAGACATCCGCGGGCCAAAAGCCGACGCTGTGAACATTCAGGTCACGCGGCGCGGCAAAAACGTCCGCATCGAAACAAGCGGCGGGACCGGTTGGGACGAGGGAGGAATGGATCTGTCGTTCCGGATTGTTCTACCCAATCGCTTTCAAAACGAACCGAATCCACACAAGGCCGGTGACACCATGACGAGGCTCACATCGACCCTGTGGCGGGCGGTTCACAAAGAAGCGTTAAAGTTGTTGGTGCGGTAGAACCAGGGACATGTTGCTCGGTCAATGATGTCCGGATGAACCGGCGTCGTGACTGGTTGGGTTTTGACTCATCTCGTCGATAAGATGGTTGGCTTCGGATAACACTTCCGTAGCCAAAACGGAGACATAATTGGTAAGGCGGCGCCCGGCGGACCCGGGCGTTTTTTTGTCGAGTTCACGCGCCTCGCTCTCGAGCTGGGCCTGGTGTTCCAGACATCTTTTTTCGACACCTTCCCATATCCCGATTACCTTTGTGCTTCGCCGCGGATAGTCCCCCAACATTAGATCCGAGAGCCGTTTAAAGATGTGAAAAGCTGCGCCTTCCGCCGCGTCAGTGATCGAGTACTGGGCGGGGATGGTGTCGATGCCAAAATAAAATGGCAAATACGCAGTGCCAAACGGCCGGCCCAGACCTGCCCACAGCACCGCACCCACATCGGCGCTCATACCCGCCCTCAGCTGAATCACATTGGTGTGCACGCAAGTTGGCGACGCGATCAACCGTTCACCGGCGGAGGTTTCGTCGTGGGCAGAATACCCGTCAAAGCGCGTTCCCCCGTAATGATCACGAAGAATGTCGAACAATTGCTCGAGCGTCACGGGAGCATCGGGGACGGCGGTCCCGGGGTACACAATTGCCGCCGGATCGAGCCCGAGCGATGGGCTCAATATGTCCATACCTCTCCATACACGCCGCCTATTATAGAACTCTTTGCCCGGTGTTCGGATGTAGCGACCGCCAAACGCGTCCCGCCAGCAAAACGCCCCATCGTCCGGGTTCCAAAGCCGGTGCGTCCGGCAAAACTCCAATAGGTCTTTCGATACCATCACGTTCGCCGAGTCGGCGACGTCCAACGTCCCGATGCGATAACCGTTGGCCTGCACCCAGTATCGATCGTCGGGTATCCGAACGGCGGCCCACGTCCGTCCCCCCCCGGATTCGACGTACCAGATTTCGTTCGGGTCCGCGACGCCAAACCCGCTGGGATAGGTAACCCCATACGTGGAGTAAAGCTCACCGACGATCTCCACACACTCCCGCGCCGTCTTGGCGCGCTGCAACGCGACATACCTCACGCCCCCGGTCAAACCTTCTTTGATCAATGGATCCACCTGACGCGCCCGGTTGTTGCGGTCACGTTCGAGCGCGACCCCACCGGCGATCGCGACCTGATACTCGTTGATCGCGACGGCATCACCCTCCGCATAACCATCCGCGATCCGCATGACCAGCCACTCGTATGTCTCTCGAGCCTGCGGGATCACGAGCCCGGACGGAAACGTGATTGTTGCCCCCTCCTCGTGTACGGCCCGCGGGTGCTTTTCGATCAATGACACTTCGTCACCGGTCAGATCATTGTTATGGGCGAGCAACACCGAACCGTCGGCGGTAGCATCTTTGCCGACAAGTATCATAAAACACCCGGAGCGCTCGCTTTGAGTGGCGCTTGCCGCAACCTCGTGCGGGAGTATCACAAACAGCAGTACAACCGCAAACACGCACGCAATGCCGAGTTTGTTTTTGTGATGCTTCGCGTATGATAGTCCGTGCGGCATGACTACTCCACCGGCCCTCGCGTGTTCAACCAGTCACCGTAGAGTTCAGGCCGGCGATCGCGCAAAAATAGCCGGCGCGCGTGTGAGCGGGCGACAAGCTCAAGATCGACGTCGCACAACAGAATCTCCTCGGTTCCCTGTCCGGCTCGCGCGATGACGTTTCCGGCCGGGTCGCAAACGAACGACTCACCGGCAAAGGTCAGTTTGGGCTCCGCGCCGACCCGGTTGCACAATGCCGCAAAAAAACCGCTTTGAAACGACGCCACACGCAGCTCGGCCTCAAACAACCCTTCGGGCCATTCGCCAACCGCACCTGCCTGCGGGACAAACACGATTTCCGCCCCAGCAAGCGCCAGCGCCCTCATGTATTCTGGGTAATGTCGGTCGTAACAGATCGCCACACCAATTCGGCCACACGAAGTGTCGTATACGGGCACACCGGTATCACCGGGTGTGTAGTAACCTTTTTCGTGGAAACAGTCGTAGTCGGTGATGTGAACCATCCGCGTCCGCCCTAACAACCGGCCATCTGCGTCGATCACCGGCGACGAGTCGAACGTCAGATCGCCATCGCGCTCGAATACGTTTAGCACCAAGACCACGTTCAACTCCGCCGCAAGTTCTGCGAATCTATCCGTTGTTGGACCCGGTACCGTCTCGGCCATATCCAAACTACCGGGCGGCGCGGGTTCTTGCGGATAAAACGGATCAAACGCTAGCTCTGCGAAACAAACGATCTTGGCGCCGGCATCGGCCGCCTCTCTCACAGCGGCCACTCCCCGGCGCCGGTTCGCGTCCCGATCTGGCGTGGCGCGTTGTTGAACCAGTGCTATTTTCATTTGTCTCCGTGCCTCCCGTGGATTTGGAAATCGCGCGATCGAAGCCGTGTGCCGGTTGCGGCTTGAGACTCGCGGCGCCCGCGATCATCATCTCGTGAGCAATGGTACCGCACCGCCGGTCGGATTCACACGGAAAACCAATAACGCGGCGGAAGCACGATCCATTGGACGTGCGTGCGCGCCCGGCGACGTTTGCTTCGGGGTTAGGAAGGTGTAATGAGGTCCCGGTGAGCCGGTGCGTCGACTACCGGCCATCGCGGCACAATCAGTTGATCTCGTCCCAGAGGATCCAGAGCGTTGAAAACATCAAGATACTCTCGCGCAACCTCCGGCCACACCATGTTTCTCGTGTGCGCGTACATCCGTCGGCGCATCGCTTCCATCGCCGCGGTGTTGCCGAGCAACCCAATAACGGCGTCAGCGAGGGCGGATGCGTTGGCTGGTGGAACGATTATACCACGATCATTGGCGAGCAGTTCGCGTGCGTGTAAGAACGGTGTCGCGACGACGGCATTGCCGGCCCCAGCCGCGTACGACAACGCTCCGCTCGTCATATGACCCATGGTGAGATACGGTGCCACGAAGATGTCTGTTTCTCGCAGATAAGTTATCAGCGACGGCAAGTCAAAAAACTGATCGATAAAGACGACGTGATTTCCGATCTCGAGGTTGTCGACGAGCTGTTGCAGCTCGTATCTGTAAGACTCTCCCTCTTCGCGGACGATCGCCGGGTGGGTCTGACCGGCGATCACATAGGTCGTGTCGGATTTGGCTCGAACAATCTCGGCCATCGCCTCGATCGCGATCTCGATCCCTTTGTTGCGATGAAGCAGACCAAACGTAAGAAGCACCGTCCCGAGGATCCCAAAGGCCTTTTTCCTGTAGGGAGGATCGGCATACGGCACGTCATGAATCCCGTGCCGGATGTAAACGATTTGCCGCGTTGTGGCCCCATACACTTCCTTGAGAATCGGAATCGCCAAACGATTCATGACCACCAATTTGTCCGCCCGCGACACGATTTTGCGAAAGACATGTTTATGGTCGATATCGGGCTGAGGGGCAACCGTGTGACAAGTCACCACCAGCGGGACTCGAAGCTTTGATATCAATCCGAGAACGTTCTCGCCGCACGTGCCACCAAAGATTCCAAACTCGTGCTGCAAACAAACGACGCCGCAATTCGCGTTCAAGTAGTCGGCCGCCACGGTGTAATCATCACGTGTCTCGCAACAGATCTGACACTTGACCCGGTGGGGGTACGCATACCCGCCGTCCCGGTCATTTAAGGCCGCCACCACAACTGATTGCTCGTCCTTAACGATACGGGCAACAGCTTCAGCCAAATCGTAAGTAAATGTGGCAATTCCGCATCGGCGGGGCAGATAAGTACCGATAAACCCAATCTTGCTGGCAATTCCAGACGATCGATCGATCGCATTCATTGGCCGCTACCTGTGTATTTGACTCGCACGCACGGCGTGTTCATATCGACGACGAGCATACCAATCCGTTAATCGCCGCGGATCAAACCGGGCAAGCCGTTTTTGCACGCAACCATAAGGAAAGATCGCTCGGTTGGCGGTAGAGCGGATTATGTGGCGAACAAATGCTGCTGAAGTTGCAAAGATAAAGGATGTGACCGCCCAACCGGGTGCACGGGCAGTTGTGAGCTACGATCAACTTACCCAACAAAGGCTTACGATGTCAAGCATTAGATCGCATCATTTGATCAATATGAGCTTGCGTGTGGCAGTGTAACCATCAGTTGACAGTCGATAAAGATATACACCGGTGGCTACTCGTTCACCGCCGTCATTTCTGCCATCCCAACGAATCGATCGGTCGCCACCCATTTCATATTGATCGACAAGCGTCCGCACCAATCGTCCCGACACGTCAAACACACGAAGCGTTACATACCCGCCACCCGCCGGCACATCGTAACGAATTACCGTCGAGGGATTGAACGGATTGGGAACGTTTTGGTACAGCCGATACGCATCGTTGACATTGGCGTTCGCCGCCGTCGAAAAATCCTCGCATTCGTCGGGTATTCCGTTGCCATCAACATCCGGGCTGGTGCCGTTTACGATATCCAACGAGTCGGCTACACCATTTGAATTGCAGTCGTAATCACCAATTCGCAGATAGTACACATCCTGCTCGCCGTTGAATGTCGCCGCCCAGGCGAGGTGAGCACCCACATCGTCCGACACCATATCGTAGTAGTCACCAAGCTTGCGTTGCTGCGGCCAACCCACATGACTATCGAATACCGGGCTCAACTGTTGATTGGGTGACCATGTGAGCCCCCCGTCCGACGACGATGTGTAGTACAAAGCGCTGAGATTTCGGACTCGATCGATTCGCGTATCGTTGAATATCACATCGATGCGCCCGTTCGGCGCAACCGACATGGTAGCAAACCACTGATACTCGGTAATAAATGGATCGTCGTTGAGCATGACCGGCGAGCCAAAAGTCAATCCGCCATCTGTGCTTCGGGCAAAATATACGTCGAGCGGGTCGTTGCCAAAGTCGTTGACCGACGCGCACAGATATACGTTGCCGGCGTTGGGACCATTTGAGGTGTCGACAGCGATGTTGACCTGGCCGAGAAGTCCGTCCGGATTCGGCGTAGCTAACCCTCCAAAGTAGTAGACGGTACCATTCAGGTTGACTTCGGTGACAAAATCGAACGTGGGCGTCTGACCCGGATCGAGTGCATTGGTCGATTTAGCAACGAGAAACCGCCCTTCCTGATAAGGATCGACACCAGCAACGTAAAGTTCCCCCCCGGCGCCAACCGCCATCGTGCCCCAGATCGGATATTCCGGAATCGTTACCGGCTGCTCAAAATGGATTCCTCCGTCGACCGATCGTGTAAACGTCGTGTCCGTGCAGCAACCGGCGGCAATGCTCCACGCTTGATAGACGTTTCCCCGCCCAATACCCGTGGTCCGGTCGACGGTGATCCACTGTTTGTCGCCACCGTACGCATAGGATTTGTGCGTCCAGGTTTTGCCGCCATCCCATGACTTGAATATGTCGCACCAGTAATCAGGGTTCTGATAGCGGAGACTCGAATAAAAAAAATGGCCATCGGCGTCAGCTTCGAGTACAGGATCGCTGCGAAAAACGCCCGGTTCGATCACGCCGGGAAACGTCCACGTTCGTCCACCATCGGTGCTGTACGCCCACCCCGCCTCTCGAAAGGACGACGCGATTGTGGCAAATTGCCGCCAACCAATGGCGATCCGGTTTGGATGTGTCGGATCGACGGCGATCGAAGGCTCGTTTGCCGCATCGCCAACAATATTTACACCACCAGGACCAACGTTGGCCTGGATACTCGAATAGGATGCAAAATTGACTGGCAGCACGCGTGGAGCCCCGGGAACCGCTTTTGCGGGTATACCGGGCGGGCCGTCGTAGGTTTCGCGAAAGACCGGTCTCGATTTGTCAACGTCATCCGTCTCCGTGCCCATCACCGGGGCCGTCAGACCAATCACTAACGCGACCACCATAACACTTACTATAATATTGATGGGTTGCGGGAAACGCTGCACGCGCATAGGGGTGCCTCCTTGGCAGGGCCGTCTTTGCATCGCGGTTGCGTGAGGCGGGGTCGATATATTGAATATAAGGCGGTTGCGCGGCTTGTTCAAGCGGTGTCGCAGCTTCAGCGTCACATTCGCCTGCCAAATGAGACATAAGACAGAGGGAGCGGCACATTACCGCTCCCTCTCTTGGCCCTGAGGACACCTCTAAGTCGATTGTACCCCTGTTAGTCTTTAACAGTCACTTTGCCCGAGGCCGTTTTCAACTTGATTTCAGGAGCACCCTTTCCTCTTTCGACGATTTTCACCTCGTACACATGATGATCCTCGTACTCATCCTCTTTGGTGTATTTGAAGGGGCACGAAATCCGGCCCTTGTCTTTGCGCTTGACCAAAACAAGCTTGAAATCGTCACCGTAGGCACCAGCTTTGAAATCAACGTCACCCGACGCCGATGACGCAACAAGATCGTGTTTGGGCAGCTTATCCAACACCACTGACACATCACCGGATGCCGACGAGAACCTGCTCTCCCCTTCCAGTTGAACACGTCGCACCTCGACATCACCGCTTGCTGACGAGAAATCAACATCGTCTCCGGCCGTGCAGCCTTCGACCGAAACATCACCGCTGGCCGTCGAAAAACTACACTCGTCTTCGATTTTGAGATCGCTGAGCTCGACGTCACCGCTCGCCGTACTAAATTTTGTGTGTCGTTCGACTGTCATATCCGAGAGCATGATATCACCGCTGGCCGTGCTAAATTCCGACCGGTCGGCCAATTCGACATCGTCCAGCTTGACATCACCGCTGGCCGATTCGAAATCCAGCTGCAAAGCCACTTCGGCACAGTCGATATCCCCCGATGCCGTCGACATCTCGACGGACACCCCATTCGCACCGTTGGGCAGGAAAAGCGTCCATTCGACATCACCGCTCGAGTTACTACCACTCCAGTCCTCGTCGATGCGAACGGTACTGCCGGATTGGTCGACCTCGCCACGAAAATTCTCTGAGGGGTGCACGTCTGATCGGAGTTCCAAAACAATCTTGTTACCTGTCGCCGGCCGGATGATCAAGTCACCCGAGACGCCGTCCAACCTGATCTCATCCACACCGGTAAACTCCCACGATTCCTTGTCGGCCTCAACCGTCGCCGCACCCACTCCCAACACACAAGCCACTGCCAAGATTACACTTATCCGTCGCATACGCGCCTCCTCTGTCACAGTGCTTCGACCATGCCGTAGAACCGTTGCCCCCAAACAACCAACGTCGATTTCGAATTAGACCCGGTCAGCCCGAGTTTGGTTGTGACCAATTTGCACCGGCGGTCAATCCCACCCGCGTCGATTTCGAATCGGACCCGGTCAGCCCGGTTTTGGTCGTGACCACCGTATACCGCCTATCAATCCCACCCGCGCCGACGGGCGCCTCCCCACACCGGCACCACCCGTTGTGCCGTTCCACGGATCAATCGATCATCCGTCGGTTTTGAACGGGGGGTGCTTTGGCCACGGTCTCGGATCCCGCTTGATCTCATCGAGAAGCACCTCGACTGCCTTCATCAACTGTGCGTCCTTCCCTTTCGACATCTCGACTGGATCGAGATCAACAACGATATCCGGTTGCACACCGACATTCTCGACCACCCAATTCCCCTCACGGTCATAGATCCGGTAATCCGGCACGGTGAGTCCGCCGCCGTCGATCATACCGATAAACATCGACACTCCGACCAACCCGCCCCACGTGCGCGTTCCGATCACCGGTCCCATTCCTTTGACCTGGAATTCCATCGGAAGCATATCGCCGCCCGAACCTGCCTGCCGGTTGGTCAGACACACGAGATGTGCAGTGGTCACGATCGCTGGATCGGTTTGGTCGTGCGAATACCGGCGTGTCCAATACGAGAGCAGCTTTTTGTCGAGACGTTGGAGAAAGATGTCGGGGTCGAGTCCACCACCGTTAAAACGGCCGTCGACGATCAAACCTTTTTTGCGTGTCTGTGCGTAAAAGTACTTTGGGAACTCGCGCGCCGCGCCCAGATAGGTATCGGGCAAATGGATGTATCCGATCTGGCCGTTCGACGCCTTTTCCGCCACCATGCGGTTGTGCTCGACCCAATCGAGATACCGAAGCGTGCGTTCGCCGCGGATGGGCTCGACTGTATACTCGCGCGCGTCCTTTTCCGAGGGCTTGTCGTTGACCAGGATCGTCACCTGTTCACCCGAAAGATCCTGGAAATAGCTGTATATGTTGCGGTCGGCGCTGACGTCCATACCGTTCACCTTGAGAAGATAGTCTCCGTCATCCACACGCACGCCCGGTTTGACAAGCGGTGGGACAATTTCCCGCGTCCAATCGGGTACACGGTAGACCTTCTTGAAACGGTATCGGTTGGCTTTTGTGTCTGCTTCCCAATCGACACCGAGCATCCCCACACCGACGCGAGCGCCGCGGCGCTGGCGGTCACCCCCGTACACATACGTATGCGAGGTGTTGAGCTCGCCGATCAGCTCGCCGACGATAAACCGCATGTCCTGCCGGCAGGAGGCGTGCGGCACCAGCCGACCGTATTTTGTCTTCATCGCATCCCAATCAATGCCGTGCATATTGGGCTCATAGTAGAAATCACGCTCGAACCGCCATGCTTCGTTAAAGACTTGCGCCCACTCGGCACGCGGGTCGAGACGCATTTTCAACCCTGAGAGATCCAACGCCTCACCCTTCGAATCGGTCGCGCTGGCTTCGATGATCCCGAACTCGCCGCGCTTTCCGTAAATGATTTTCTTTCCATCAGCGGAAAGCTTGTACCCATCGATCTCTTTGATGACTGATTTCTCTTCGCGGTCCTCGAACGAGAACCGGTAGAGATCCATCGGTCCAGTGCTGCGGAACTCGAATCGGTTGAAGTCGCCTTCGTCTTTGTTCAAATAGAAAAGGACACCGTCACCGGAGGCCAGATAGCGATAGTTGCCCCGGGACAGCGGCAGTGCTTCGATGCGATCACTCAGCCCGTCAAAGTCGATCACTGTTTTGACTGCATCGTCTTCTTCGGCATCGCCGTCCTCGTCATCGTCACCGTCGTCAACCTCTTCTTCGTCACTCTTGAACGGCAGGATCGATCCGCCATCCTTGGCAAGCGTCAAACAGTAGATCCCCGCGACACGTTTGTAGACCATCTCCCATTCAAAATCACAAAACGTGGGATTGAACCGCCGGTTGGAGATAAAGAACAGATGTTTGCCGTCCTTTGAAAACGCGGGGCCAAAATCATTAAAGAGACCGTCGCTCACACAGTGGGTGTTTCCGGTATCCAACGAGTACACATACACCTTGTACACCAGATCGGCGTCCATCTTTGAGTACGCGATATAACGGCTGTCGGGTGACCACGTAAAATCATAAATCGGTTTGAGATCGAGCGACACGTCGACATTCTCGTAGTCGGCCTTGTCCACCTCGGTGATCTTTTTGCTGTCGACATCGATGAAGTAACAGCGAAGCGTCTGATCGGCGAACGCGATCTTGTTGCCGTCCGGCGACCAGCGCAGCGTGTGCCGGTAGCCATCCTTGAACCGTGTTAAACGCGTGGGCTCCCCGGCGCCTTTGGAGTCGATCACATAAATGTCGTATTCGCCGGCTTTGTCCGACAGGTACGCAATGTGTTTCCCATCGGGCGACCAGGCGGCATCTTTGTCACGCGCGCCCGAGTCGCGGGTCAGATTGCGGGTCGGGCCGTCCTTTGCTGGCACCGTGAAGACTTCGCCTCGAGCCACCACCACCGCGCGCTTACCCGATGGCGAGCAGTCACCACCTGTCACGAAACCGCTTACGTCCTTTATACGGGGACGGGCCTCTGCTGCATCGGCGCGAATCTCCACCGGAACCCGCTCCGCGTCACCCGTGGTGGTATCGAGCAACCACAGCGTTCCGCCCAGCTCGTAGACAATGTGGTCACCGCCCGAGCTGGGGCGGCGCACATCGTAATCGGTGTGACGGGTGATCTGTTCGATGGTTTTTGTGTTTGTGTCGAACGAGAAGATGTTGAGCGTGCGCTCGCGATCCGACGAGAAATAGATCTTGTCGCCGATCCACATGGGTGTGCGGTCGGTGCCTTTGAAGTCGGTTAGTTTGGCGTCCTGGTTCTTTTCAAAATCAAACAGATAAATGTCCTGGGCATCACCGCCCTGATATCGCTTCCACGTGCGGAACTCGCGTGACTCACGGTTGTACGCAATGGCCCCGCCATCGGGCGAAAAGCACCCGTGAGCTGCTTCGTGCATGATCAATGTCTCGATGCCGGTCCCGTCGGGCGCGATCAGAAAGAGCCGGTCAAACCGGTTAAAGCTCGCGCGGTTGGACCGAAACATGATTTTGTTTTTGGTTGGGTGCCACCCCACCACCTCGTCATAGCTCCCGTTGAAGGTGACCCGTGTGATATTGCCCCCATGAATATCCATCACGTAAACATCGGCGTTGCCATCATAATCACCGGTAAAAGCGATCCATTGGCCATCCGGCGAGAATCGGGGAAAACGTTCGGCACCGTCGTGAATGGTGAGCCGTGTCGCCGTGCCCCCACCGGCCGGGACCGACCAGATATCTTCACCGTAGACAAATACAATGGTCTCACCATGAATATCGGGAAACCGCATCAACGGCCGCCGTTCCACATCGGCCATGGCCGATACGCTTCCAAAAAGAATGACGGCAACAACAAAGAACGCGAGGATCGTCCGCGGACCCATACCAGACTCCTTTCGCCCACAGGGCTTACAAGACAACCAACAGCAACATGTTATACATGCCATTTAATGTAGCTTGATTGAGGGGTGTTGACACCTGATCTTTATCCTACGAAGGTGCGGTGGTGTTGGTTACAGACGTCGGGCGACCGGGCCGGTTCCGGTAGACGCCGTCGCTGCCGCCCACCGGATCGTGTAATCCATTGAAATTATTACAACAACGTGTTATTATTATGGCGGTGCCCGATGGAATACGAGGGGGCGGCCCCTGGCGTTTCCGCGATCATTGACCCCGACGATTCCTCAACATTCGCCTTTGCAACCATTCATCCGGGGGTAACCCATGGTCAGTCATCGGCTGCGATTGCTGTGCTCTGCTTTGCTCCGCCGTTCGTTTCTTGCCATCGCTGCGTTCGTGGTCCTCGTGGTTCCGCTGCTGGCGCTCGCGCAGGAGCAGATGCCTCGCGAGTTCAGACGCGAGCTTGCCCGTCAAAAGGCTGACCGATTCGAGCGGATGCATCTCGCCAACATATCCCAAACAGCAAACCAGGCTGACTACGATGTCACGTACTATGACATCGATCTGAACATCGACCCCGTGTCTCAGACGGTGACCGGAACGGTTACGATGACCGCCGAGGTCGTCGCCGCATCGATCTCGACCGCCGATCTTGATTTGTTGAGCAACATGACGGTCACTCAGGTGCTGTATGGGTTGACGCCTTTGGCGTTCTCACATGTCGGCGACATTCTCACGGTTACGCTGCCTATGACATATACGCAGGGACAGCTTTTCACGATCGAGGTCTATTATAACGGGACCCCGAGTGCGTCGTATGGGTCGTTTGGATTTGATACGGATGACGGTGAATACATGATCTGGAGTTTGAGCGAACCGTACGGCGCCCGCAGTTGGTGGCCGTGCAAAGATATTCCGTCGGACAAAGCGGACTCGGTGGACATCCACATCACCGTGCCGGACCATTTGATCGTCGCGTCGAACGGCACCCTGGTGAGCGAAGTCGATAACGGCGCGACCAAGACCTACAACTGGCACGAGGGTTATCCGATCACGACCTACCTGGTGTCGGTCGCTATCCACCCCTACACGAC
>CP070631.1:990813-993215 GCA_020356045.1 Candidatus Latescibacterota bacterium | reverse complement strand
ATTCGAAGACCATGGATGATCCCGGGACAATCTTGGGAGCCACCAACCCTTATGGCACGGGCGATTTCTGGCAGACCGGATTGCGAATTGGGCTCGTTCACGACAGCCGCAACGTTCCCACCTGGCCCACCTCCGGCGTGCTGCTCGACCTCGAAGGAGCGTTTTATCCGGAGGTGTTTGATATCGAGGATGGTTCCTTTCGGTCTCTGGAAGGTTTAGCCAGCGGAGTGTACTCCGTTTTTCGATTTCTTGCGCTCGCGGGGCGTATTGGGGCAAAAGGGGTGTGGGGCAACTACCCATATTGGGAAGCCGCCTACATCGGGGGCGTCGAGACGGTGCGTGGATACCAGGCCCAGCGATTCGCCGGAGACGGCGCGGTGTTCGCCGGTCTCGAGGCGAGGGTTCCGGTGTCAAGTGGTCTCGGCGAATTTGGTCTCTTTGGTCTTCTGGACACGGGACGTGTGTTTCTCGATGGCGAATCGTCCAACCGCTGGCATACGGGATACGGTGGTGGGGCATGGCTAACGCCGCTCTTTCGTCAGTTTACGATGAGCTTTTCTTTGGCAGACAGCCGGGAAGATACCATTTTCCATTTTAAAATCGACACCGGATTTTGAACGGGAACCCCGTAGGGGTTTCCGAAAGCGTCGAAAGGTTTCAACCAGTAACAAATGCAAACGTTCGTCATCATTAGATTAGTATTAACGGGTAAAAGGGGGGCGGGTTCTTTGCGACCGCTTCCACCACTCCTCCGTGTTATAATGAGCGCATCGCGCCGCGTCATCAACGTTCTGGATCCCGCTTCCCGGGGAGCATTTACATGATCCTGCGCGTTGCAACAATCTTCCTTACGATTATTATCCTGGCGCTCACCTCACTCGGGGATGCGCTTGCGGCTGAGGATCAAGAGCTTCTCTACTCCCTCGGCTATACCTTCCAAACTAGCCTGAAGGAGCGGCTCCGCGGTTTCGCGAGCACTATCTACGAGCAGCAATATGCCGCGGGGGAAATCTTCGGTACTCAGAACGAGCTCGATATATACGGAGGGGTGACGTTCGACCTAAAGGAGCGGATCCGAATTGAGGGCGGACTGGGTTACTACTACATTCACCGCGACGTGGCGAACAACACTCACGAGCTGAGGCTTTGGCAGTCGGGGACCCTCGATTGGCCGGAGAGCCTGGGTCTGGTCCGGCGTTTCGTTATTCATCATCGTTTCCGGATCGAGGAGCGATTTCGAAACAACCAGGAAAACGGGAGTCTCGCGTTTCGTTTCCGCTACCGCTTGGCCTTCGCCTTTCCATTCAACCGATACACGGTCGAACCGGGCGCCTTCTATGCACCGGCGAAATTCGAGCTCTACGTCCCGCTGGGCGACGACAACGAGGGGCTCTTCTCGCAACAAGTCCGGTTCACAGTGGGGATCGGCTATGTCTTCAACCAAGACTGGAAAGGGGAGCTGCGCTATGCCTGGCAGCGATCCCGGGATACCATCGACCAAGACCTGCGGTTGGGAAATCACTTCATCGAACTCCGTGTATCCACCTCGATCCGCATCAAGGACCTCATCAAGGCCCGGTAAAAGAGGTGCTCGTCCTTCAAGGCCTACCTGACGATGTGACGCAGCGTGCTCCCTGCCGCTTTTTTAGTCCCTCCGAGAGCACTTCCAGCCCGGCAAGGAACAGCGCCAGCCCGGCAAAAAGGCCCATGCTAAGCTCCAGCCAGTCAATGTTGGCCGCCTCGTCCACACCTTGCTGCGCGAAAGCTGTGGGCACGATGGCAAAACCAGCCAAAAGCGAAATCAAGGGAACCACCGGGAGCGCCTTTTGCCTCCTCAGATAGTCTGCGTTATACATGCGGCAGTCTCCGTCCTCCGGTATAACATTGAGGCGCGATCGAGTTCGGAAGCCCGCTCGCACAAACTCGCCGCTCCGATTCGTTGAGTAAGTCCTCGATGATCTCGCTTCCGCGACGAATAGAGATATCGGTCGCGCGAATCCCCGGCAGAACCCCGACGCCAACAGCGGTCGCGGCCAATGTAACGCTAAACTCGGCGAAATGCGCGTGTCCATACCATCTAGGTGGTATCGGCGCTACGTGGAGAGTTGGGCATGGTGAGCTACAGCAGCAAGATCACGCTCCCTGCGACAGTGAGGAACACGTTGGCGAATGCGTATGCGCCCGTGTATCCGAGCGCTGGGACCGAGCTTCGCGCCTCGGCGGTGACGATGCTCAGGGAAGCCCCACTCGTCATCGAACCCGTGATTGCTCCGAGCAGAAGAACAGGGTTGATACCGAGCACTTTGCGGCCGATGAAGTATCCGATCGCTACTGGAACCGACGTCACCAAGATTCCCGCAAGGAGCAGGCCGAGACCCGATTCTGCGAACGTCTCGATGATT
>CP070631.1:982922-990713 GCA_020356045.1 Candidatus Latescibacterota bacterium | reverse complement strand
CGATGATGACGAAAGCCAGGATCGAGACGATTTCCTTGCCGCCGGTAATCAGCGGCCATGACAATACCGTATAAATCGTAAACGCAAATCCGGCAACAAAACCGCCAACGGCCCCCATCCCGATAAACGCCCGCACCGCGCTGGGGCGTTCGTCAAGAAGATGCTCGGTCTCGTGTACGTGATACGGCGTAAAGGTATTGATCGTATCTTTGGGCACACCGCTCTCGACCAGCTCGTGGAGCTTGGCCAAAAACTCTTCCTTGGTATCGTAAGAATACCTGTCCATTACTCGTCCGCCACCTCCTTGAGCTCGGAAATGGCCACAACGGGAAGAAGCTTTGTAAACAAAAGGAACAGCATAAAGAAGAATCCAAAGCTGCCCAGCGTAATTCCCCCTTCAACCAGCGCCGGTTTGTAGAGACCCCACGAATACGGGTCAAAGTCTTTGGACAGCGATGTCGTGATGATAACAAACCGCTCGAGCCACATCCCGATATTGACAAATATCGAGAGTACATAGAGAAACGGCAGGCTCCGGCGCCACTTCTTGACAAAGAGCGTCAACGGGATCGCGCCGTTGCAGATCAACATACCCCAGTAGAAGTAGCGGTAGTCGCCCATCAGCCGGTAGATAAACGCGCCGGACTCGTAGACGTTGCCGCTGTATAGCGCCAGCGCAAACTCTACGATGTATGAATATGTGACGAGAAGCGATGTGAAGAGAAGAATCTTGGCGATGCTCTCAAAATGATCGATGGTGATGTGCCGGTGCAACCCGAATATCTTGCGCATGGGTACGACGAGCGTGATTACCATGGCCGTACCGGAAAAGATCGCACCAGCGACAAAGTACGGCGCAAATATCGTCGTGTGCCAGCCGGGCAATACGCTCATCGCAAAGTCCCACGACACCACCGAGTGCACTGAGACGACCAACGGAGTGGCAAACGCGGCTAGAAACATATAAAGCTTGCTGTAATGCTTCCACTGTTTGAAGCTCCCGACCCACCCCAGCGACAAGGTGCTGTAAAGCCACTTGCGGACACCGGTACTCTGCCGTTTGGCGATGGCCAGATCGGGGACCAGCCCAACAAAGAAAAACACCGCGCTGATCGTAAAATAAGTGCTCACTGCAAACACGTCCCACATGAGCGGCGATCTGAAGTTGACCCAAAGAAGCCGCTGGTTGGGATACGGTAACAGCCAAAAGAAAAACCACGACCGGCCCAGATGAATCAGCGGGAACAGACCCGCCGTCATCACGGCAAAGACCGTCATCGCTTCGGCCGACCGGTTGAACGCGCTGCGGAACTTCGCACGGAAAAGATAGAGCACCGCGGAGATGAGCGTGCCGGAGTGAGCAATACCTACCCAGAACACGAAGTCGGTGATGTAGACACCCCACCCAACGGGGTTGTTGAGCCCCGACACCCCCATTCCTTTCCACATCTGGTAACCCCACAGCGCCATCCCCAACGCAAAGAATCCCGCCGACACGAGAAGCGCCAGCCAGAAGAGCGGGCTGGGCTTCTTCATCGCGGCGAGGACATCCTCCTCGACCGAGCGATGGTATTCGACTCTGTCTTCCGGTTTATCCATGGTTCTTGTCGTGCCTGCCGTCATGAGCGTCGGGGATGCCGTGCCGTTTGTTCTTGAGATAAAACACACCGGGATCCGCCCCCAGGTGACCGAGCGCCTGAAACGCGCGTTCCGAATGGGCCAGTTTTGACACCCGGGATTCCGGATCCATCAGATTGCCAAAAGTGATCGCCTGCGTGGGGCAGGTCTGGGCGCACGCCGGCGTGACCTCTCCCTCTCTGATCAGCCGTTTTTCGTCCTTTGCGGTGTCGCGCGCGGCGCGTATCCGTTGGACGCAGAACGTGCACTTCTCCATTACACCCCGGCTCCTCACCGATACCTCGGGATTCTGCGTGGCGTTGTCCGCGGTCGGCCGTTTGTGATCGAACCAATTGAACCGCCTGACTTTGTACGGGCAGTTGTTCGAACAGTAGCGGGTCCCTACACAGCGGTTGTACACCTGCGCGTTGAGTCCCTCGGGGTTGTGATACGTCGCATACACTGGACACACCGTCTCACAGGGCGCGTTTTCGCAGTGCTGACACATCATGGGGAGAAAATCGACTGTGCCGCTCTGATTGTAGAACGGCTCGATCCTCAGCCAGGCCATTTCGCGCCCGTCGAGATGCAAATCCGGGCCCACCACGGGAACGTTGTTTTCGATATAACACGCCGCTGTACAAGCCGAGCACCCGATACACAGATCAAGATCAACCACCATACCCCACCGGTAGTCCTCGTGCTCGTGCGGCGGATAAAATGTCGGCGGATCGCCTTCGTGGTGACCGTGCGCCGCTTCGTGACCGGGCTGAGGAACCACGGGCCGGTCTTCGGGATCCGTCGAACCCGACAGAATCGGAAGCGCGGCTTTTGTTCCTGTTTTCGCGATCGAAGCTCCGCCGATAATCGTATTGTATTCGAGCGGCCCCGGCTCCGTTACCGCGCCCGGCAAACCGGCTCCCCGATGAATGACCATGATGCCGCGCGCCAGACCCTTCTGAACCATCACGGGCACGGTCGCCTCCGAATCCCGAACCTTGAATATTACCTCGTCTCCGTTCTTCAATCCCTTTTCATCCGCATCCGTCCTTGCGACGGACACCCAGTCACCGTACGACACCGTCGTCAGCGGGTCCGGGATTTCCCGTAGAAGAGCCAATTTGTCCCCACGTCCATCAAACGCTCGAATCGACGGCGCGACGATCAGCACCGGCTTTACCACCGAGTCATTGAATACGATTTGTTTCAGGTACGGTTCCAGTACTGCACGATTCAACCCGACGGTGCTTATGTCCGCCTGACGCCGCACGACACCGTCGTCGAGTAATCGTTCGACCGCGGCAGTCCCGAGTTTGCTTTTCAAGCGGCCGAGGAGAAGCTCCTGGTAACTGAGCGACGTTTGGGCTCCTTGGTATTCGCGGGCAAGCCGAATGAGTATGTCGCCCGCCGACCGTGTGTCATGCACCGGTGTGATGGCGGGTTGAATGATGCCAACCACATCCGCTCTTGGCGTCGCATCGGCCCAGGATTCGAGCGGATGCGACAGTGGCAGTACGATGTCGCACGCTTCGAGCGTGCCGGTCATAAAATCACCAAACCCAACCGTCAACGCCGCGTTGCCCAGGGCGTCCTGGACCGCGGTACCGCGCAGATCAACATCGCAGACAAAGAAAACACCTATCTGATTGCTCTGCAGCCGTTTGACCAGCGCGTCGATATCACGCACGGATCCCACACGGCCAAAGTCACCGGGTTTGTCAAATACGACTGTGCTCCAGGTCATCCCCGTCGCCCATTGCAGCAAGCCCGCCAGCACGGCAACATCGAGCCCTGAATGCTGCATCGTGCTCACGCCACCGGCCAAAGCTAACGGATTCCTGGCGGTGAGCAGCTTTGTGGCAATCGATTCGAGAACATGAACATCGAGCCCCGTCTTCTCGGCATAAGCACGTGGGGTCATATCCGGGAAGGATTCCACCATTCCTGCAATGTGACGCTCGCCGGCGACATTCTCCCTCGACACTTCGCGCAATAGGTAAAGAAGCAGGTAAACCTCTCCACCGGGGGCGATGACATGACGCTCATCCGCTTGAAGGCCGGTGAGCGATACGTGCGGCTCGACGTGCACCCAATTGAACCAATCACCTCGACGTCTTGTCCGGCCAAACTGAGCGGCGTGTGAGACGGGGTTCACAAATGTCTCGAACAGGTCCGCTCCGAGCGACAACACAAAATCGGCATCCTCGATGCGGTAACTGGGAATCTCGGCTCGGTCAAAGAGGATCCGGTTGGCTTCGCGAATGGACGCATACGAGTAGAGCTCGAACTCGGGAAGCCGCTCGACACCGGTTTCGTCGCAGAAGCTGTCCACGACATCGGTCAACGTTCCGGTAGTTCGTGATGACAGAAATACGTTATCTCTGGCGGCTGATGCGGACGGGCTTGTTTTTAGTGCGCTGACGATGGCCGCGTAAGCATCCTCCCAGGTCATCTCCTCGAAATCGCCGGCGTCATTTTTGCCAAGCGGGTGCTTTAACCGGCCTGGATGGTAAAGCCGCGAGATCGAGGCCTGACCGCGCATGCACATGCCACCTGTGCTTACCGGGTGCGCCGGGTTACCCTCGAGCTTGGCGGCCCGGCGATCCATCACTTTGACCGTCATACCGCAATTCGCGGGGCACTCGGTACAAGTGGTATTGACATGAACCGCTTTGCCCGGAATCACTCCGTCATCGGGTGGAACCAGATACGGGATCAATTTCTCGGTTTCTCGTTCGAGCCCGCACGAGCTCAGTAACGAAGCACCGGAGGCCAGACCCATCAATTGAACGAATTCCCGTCGCTTCACTCGCTGCTCCCTACATATGACATGTCAGACAGTCCGTCGGCGCATCGTTGGTGCGGTGGCACTGCACGCACCATCCCATCTCCAACGACTTGACCTGGCGGATCTTGTCCATGTACTTGACTTCTCCGTGACAGTTCACGCAATCGATTTCGGCTTTGACATGTCTCTTGTGACTAAAATAAACATGTTTGCGAACGCGGATCCGGTGCACCCGGTTCCATTCCATCACCTTGCCCTCGTTCCAGTATGCCGCGAGCTTTTGAATCTCGGGGCGGTCCGTCGCCACGTTCAAATGACATGACATACATTTTTCAACCGTCGGGATCCCCGCATACGTCGACTTGTCCGCTGTCTCGTGACAGAACAGACACTGCAACCCGACTTTCCCCACGTGAATCTTGTGGCTAAAGTTTATCGGTTGGTCGGGCGCCTGTCTGTTTCTGTACCAGTCATGCGCCAGCGCGAGATATGCGAGCACAAAAAACCCGAAAAACAAAAAGGCAGCCGGTATGGCAAGATATTTCTTCAACAATGGCTCCTAGTGACCGTTTCCCTCTTGGTCCTGGGGCTGAGCCGCGCTTGATCCATCTGTTCCATTCGATCCGGTATCACCGGAACCAACGCCAAGCAGATACGCGGCCACCGACTTGATGTCAACGAGCGGAATGCCCGGCGCCGGCATTGGCGGGTAGTCGGGGTCCACCTTTGATGGTTTTTGAATGAACGACACCAGGGCCTCCATATCGCCCGCATATTTTGGCAGCACGGTATTTAGCGGTGGACCAACCAGCCGTTCATCCATTTGGTGACAGGTCATGCACACCGAGTTGAACACCTCTTGCCCCCTCACCACGTCAGGAGTAATCGCCGCCGCCCGCATGGCCTCGCGTTCGAGGTCGATTTCGGCTTCGCGTTCTTCCGATTCGATCACCAACCCGGCGATATGCTCCTTGGTGGCGCTGACCAGTGTGAGCTGATCGCCGACAATCATCATCAAAAACACAACGACAAACAAAACAAACGCCGTGGCACCAAACCGGGGTCTCGGGCTGAAAATCGTGCGGTATACAATCGCAAAGAGAACAAAAAGCACGGCGAGCAGCGCCACACCCAGCCAGTATATCTCACCCGACCGCGAAACGATCGGAAGCGTGAAAAGATAAAGAAAACCCAAAACGGGAAGACCGGTGATTCCGGCTATCGCAACCCCGGCGCCAAGATTCTTTGTCAATCTGATGTCGGCGTCGCTCATCTCGCTGACTTTGCCCGGCCACGAAAAGGAGAAAAAGAGAATCGCCCCGCCGGTGATCGCCAGCGACGCGGCCATGTAACATAGAAAACGCCAAATCAGATTCCACGAGGCCAACATGCGGGCGGCGTGATGGACGGCAAACCATTTCTCGGGATCCCAAAATCTCGAGACGCTTCCAAACATCACATAGCATCCCAGGAGCAGCAAACCCAACCCCATCCCGCCGGTTCCCATGACCACCGTCGAGTTGCGACCCGCAGGGTCCAACCCGCCCCGATAGGCCAACAAAACCACCAGACCGGCGGCGATCAGAAATGCCCCGCCGGGGAGCAGGTGCATCGTATTGACCGTCGAGTTGATAAACCACTGACCGTAGATCACCCAGATGACGGGAAGCGGGAGAATTCCAAACACGAGAACAGTAATCCGGCTCGGCAACGCCATGTCCACGAGATTCTTTGCCACGCGGGCGCAGACGGGGTTGGACACGTCGCGGTCGATGGCGCTCAACACCAGCGACAACAGCGTACTGCCGATCACGATTCCCACATAGGGGAAGTTGATCAAGCACGCCAACACGAGCAGATACCGCAGCAGCTCGAGATGCGCCGCCGTCGGCGGCAGGACAAATTGGTTGAACAGTTCCATTATCTAAGCATGCCCCCGATGGCCAGGAGCGAAAGCACCAAGAGCGCGTACGCGTTGACATGATTAAAGGCACGCCGAAATACGACGACACCATTTGTGACTCTGAGAATTCTGGCCGACCGCCAAACGAGCCACACGCCCGCGGCTAGCAGTCCGATGTTGATCCAACCCTCCTGGATGATCCCAAACAACGGAATCACCACACACACGATCGCCGTCCCAAAAATCCACATGAATGAGATTCGAGCCACTTGCTCGAACGAAAACACACCGGTCAGCGACGGAAGACCCGCTTTTTCGTAGTCATCACCCGCCGTAAACAGCAAAAGCAGCCAGAAGTGCGGGATCTGCCACATAAACAAGAAGACAGCCACCGCGAGGATTCTCGGGTCCGTCGGCGATCCGCCGCCCGCCACCCAACCGATCACCGGTGGAACGGCGCCGACAAGACCACCGGGCACAGCGGCAAAAGCGGTCACTCGCTTGAGCGGGGTGTATACACCGTTGTACCAGAACACCGTGAACAACCCCAGGGCCATCGCGACCCAGTTGGAACTCGCAAAAATCATCAACGAGCCGGCGGTGATGAATATCGCGGCAAACCCAATCGCCGAACCGACGCTCACTCTCCCCGACGGGACCGGACGCCCCATGGTTCGCCGCATCTTGCCGTCGATGTCGCGCTCCTGAGCTTGGTTGAGCGCCGACGATCCGCAGGCGAGCGCGAACACACCGGCCGTCAGCACCACCAGATCCCATGTCACGTTGCCGCGTGCCAGAATGTATCCCGCCACCATAGTCACAGTTGCCAGCGATGAGATCCGCACCTTGCCAAGATCGAGAAATATGTCGATTCTCTCCCTCATCAGCTTTCCATCAGAGCGTTTTCAGATATTCGATAATCGCTTGAATCTCTTCATCGGTGAGCTCCGCCTGCGGCGGCATCAACGCGTCATATCCTTCCACAACATCCGCGTTGGGCTCGAGAATCGAACGCCTGATATACTCCTCGTCGGCCACGACCTGCCGCGTCACGCCATCGGTGACCACCGTAACCGACCGGCCAAAGATACCCTGATATGTCGGACCGACCAAGGCGGTGCCGTCGGTGCTGTGACACGCATTGCACCCCTTGATCTGGCTCAGCCGTTCGCCCGCTCGTTGCAGTCTCGCCAGCTGCTCCTCTTCCGAAGCGGTCTCGTCGATCGACACGGGGACGGTTCCCACGTCTTTTTCGATCCATTCGTCGAACTCCGCCTCCGAAATCACCACCACTTTTGAGAGCATGAACGCGTGTCGCTGCCCACAGTACTCCGCGCAAAAGATGTCGAAAAAACCCGTGTCCACCGGATGAAACCAAACATAGGTATCGAGCCCGGGAACTACGTCCTGCTTGACGCGATACGCGGGAACATAAAAGCTGTGGAGCACATCGGCCGACCTGAGATTGACTTTGACGGGTTTG
>CP070631.1:978428-982822 GCA_020356045.1 Candidatus Latescibacterota bacterium | reverse complement strand
GGACTCTTCAACCGGAGTCGCCCAACATGGGCAGCTCGCATCTGGGTTGACGACCGCGCACAGGCCGGCGCCATAGAGCAGCGCGCCTGTACAATCTGCTACCTCGATACGACCGGACGCGACTTCGGGATGCTCTTTGACCCGAAATTCACAACACGGAGGCGTACCCGAAGAGGAGATATAATTCATCGTCAAAATCCAAATCGGCATGGTTAAACAAGATCCATATCCGATGGTCACACCAGACTGCGAATCCCCAATCGTCACCGTGAATTGAGGTGTGTCTGAGAGATATGTGGCCTGTAAACAGGGCGGATTCGACGCGATAAACTGCGACCCCGATGCCGCAGTAATGGATCCGGGGATTGCCTTGTGAACGACGAAGTACGCGAGGAATTCGGGATATAGCTCATCCGACAGGTTACAACTGATGCCCTCTATGTCCGAGGAAATCTGGATGCCACCGCCTGCCTGGGCAAACGAGAGACTCGAACTCAGCATAACGAAACAAGCCAACACTAACAGAGTTCTCATAACACCCCCCCTTTGGTGAGAAAACCTGAAGAGTAGAAACGGTAGGATTCTCCGCGGCGATTATACCAAATGGACAAACACCACGTCAATAGACTAGTTGACAATTATCACCGCGGTTTGACACTCGAGCAGCTTGCGGTTGGGTGCTGGCGTAGTGTCCGAAAATTGGATCGAGGGTCGTTCATCTCACGCCGCCCGACGGTAATAATACTTGAGTAGCCCGCCCAGTCGCTCCTGGGCCTCAACAATCCCCTCACTTTGAGGCACAGCCCCACTGATCATCGCGTTCCCGATGCCCTGATGACTGCGCTCATCGTGATAGTGGGTCACATACTCGGCAATTGCCCGAACGAGCGACTCTCGCCCAAGAAAGATCATCTGATCGAGACACTCGGACTTGATCGATTTCACAAACCGTTCTGCGTAGGCGTTCATGTTCGGAGCCTGGTACGCCGTCAACAGAATCTCAACGCCGATGTCAGCCAAGATCGATTGGAACCCTGAGGAGAACTTCGCATCTCGATCGATGATAAGGTAACGATTCCCCTTCAGGAACCCGTCGTAGCAGTCCGTCAGATTTCGGGCTATTTGTTCCATCCATACCGAAGTCGGGCTGGTTGTTGTGCCGGCAATATGGACGCGCCGTGTCCCGACATCGATAACGAACAAGGTGAAGTACCGGACCAAACCGCGAGCCGTCCACACCTCGGTCGTGAAGAAGTCGGCTGCGGCGATCAGATGGGCGTGCGAGCGCACGAAGGTTCTCCAACTCATGGGCCGATCGGGAGACGGTTTGATCCCATGCTCCTTCAACACCTTGGCGATCGTGCTGCGGGCCACGCGATGATTCAGATGTTTTAGCTGGCCCTGTATCCGGGCGTATCCCCAGCTCGGGTTCTCAGCCGCCATTCGGATAATCAGGCGTCGGATCTCTTTCATGACACCAGGACGACCGACTCGCTTGTGGGGATAGGTCCATTTTACGGCGATTAGTTTGCGATGCCACGCGAGGATCGTGTCGGGCGTGACGATTGTGGCGATCTTCCGCAACGCTTTTCGACCCAGCGGCTTCCCTTTCGCTGCCAGTCTGCGACGTTGGTCGTCGGTAAAACGGAGGCGCTTTCCCCCTGACTCAAGGTGTTCCTTCAAAACACGATTCTCTTCGAGCAGGTATCCAATCGCTTGCGATTGTCGACGCCCGACCCAGCCGGCGAACGTAGCCAGAAGGAGTTGAAGATGGATGGTTTCAATCATGCGGGGAGTATATCAGACGTGCCGCAAGTGGTTGCGCTGCAGCGCAATCGATTTTTCGGACACTACGCGCATTACGAGTGCGTTGCTCTACCGCGAGCCGCCCCCGGACACTCAAAAACACAAAAGCCCGGTCGCCGACCTATCAACAAGTCTGGCAACCGGGCTCAAAGGTCCATGCCAACAATTCGATTTATTTCAGCAATGTCATCTTCATCGTCTTCTGATACCCCGGCGCTTCCATACTGCAGAAATACACACCTGTGGCTACCTGTTCCCCACGCTCGTTGTTTCCAAACCACTTCACTGTTTGGCGGCCGGTACCCTTGTGTTCGTCGACGAGCGTCTTCACAAGACGCCCGGTCACATCGTACACCTTGATCGTGACCTTGCCACCTCCTGGTGGAACGTCATAGGTAATCACCGTCGACGGGTTAAACGGATTTGGAGCACTTCTGTGTAGTGAAAACGCCAACGGAACAGCCGTGTCGGATATCCCCGTAACAACCGACGGAAACGCCGGACCGCTCTCGTTATCACCTGTATCAAGCGTGGTCACACAGTACCGGTAGCGCCAGCCGTCGGGGGCTGTGTCGGCCCATGAAGTATCGGGCGTTTCATAGACTTCCTGCCATGTGGTGTCCGCCGGCGAATCGAGCGTCAAGTCCGGATTATCCGATCGGTATACCTTGAACGATCCGAAATCCGAAGCCGGCGATGAATCCCACCCCAGCCAGTTGCCCGCGCCACCGTTGTATGTGACAGTGAGGCCGGTGGGAGCGGGTGGTGGCGTAAGATCGGCTCCGATCCCGATGCAGAACACGTCCTTGCACAGCTCAAACCCCGTATCGATCATACAGGTTTCCGTACCCAACGCGGTTGGAATAAACAACACGGTCACCGTAGTCGAATCTCCCGGGTTGAGAACATAATATGTGCTCGACGTGATAAGGTACCGGTCGCAGGATTCCGAGAGCGTACCGGTCAGCAATTCGTCGCTGTCGTTTCTGATCTTGAAGGTCAACGAGCCGGCTCCTCCCACCTGAACCTCCCCAAAGTCCAGCGTGTCCGGTTCGACGATACACTCACGGATAAAGGCATCGCCGGTGCATAACACGTCGCCGCAATACGTCGATCCCGACTGGATCGTACAATCAAAGAGCCCCGGTGTTGCGGGCGCAAACCGAACAGTGACATCGTGAGTGCCACCCGGAGGAATATTGTAGTTCTGTCCGGATACGATGCTGTAGAGGCTACACGGTTCTGTGACGGTTCCAACGGCGGGATCAACACCAAAATTCATGATGGTAAATGTTCGATCGAGCGTTTCGCCTACGGCGGCGGGGCTAAAGTCCAACGATGATGGAACGATGTCGCAGATGGGGTTAAAAACAAATGTCATCGTCGGACCGCTTGCACTTATGTCGGCGGCAAACAGACCGGACGGACTGCCATCCCACCAGTGCGTGTTCGGATTGGTGTACGGCGAGCAGTCGATATATCCGGGATCTGACCAAAGATCGGTGATATCTCCGTAATTGACGTCATTCTCGAGATCCCAATTGCCGTCGGCCTGCACCAGCGTTACCAGATAGTGCGACTCCGGCGTCATCTCGTTGTTGCTGTTGTTGCCCTCGGTATCGATATGCCAAATGGCAAGCCCTGCATCGGGCAGCCCGGCGTCACGCCCCGTCTGCTGCCGGTTCTCGAATAGGTAGTACTCATTGGTCAGAGATGAGTGCTCGTACTTGAACATGGTATTGGTGTTCGACGCCGGCACCGTTATCAACGTCTGTGGAGTGGTCAGCAGTGTGGGGGTTGCCCAGCCCGCAATTTCTTTCAAGTATGCGCACGGCTCTTGCGGGTTGGTACCGGACGTGTAGGCACACATGATACAGAACCGGCCCACCCCCCGCGAATCATCCACGCCGACGTCATAGTCGTAAAGATCCGGCCAGTAACAAATCATGTGCCCGTTTTCATGGCAAAAGGTGCTCAACCGGAGCGAACCTCCGATCCCAGTAATCTGGTACCGGTAAGCCGACACACCATCGGCCTCGAAATCCACCGTCCACGAATGCGGCCACAAACCTTCCGCCCACCCGCAGTCGGTGACCCCGGCATAAAAACAGTTGATCGCATCGATCAGCCCATCGCCGTTGGAGTCGTACTGACTAAAATCAAAACCGTTGTTCTCTAGCTCGATCAACGCCTCCAGAACCAGCTCGCGAGCTCTCTGTCCGTAGGACGCAGCACAATCGTCGTAGTACGTCTTGTCATACTGGGCCCGGTAATACGCCGTCGGTACGTAATTGGTGTAGGTGAGATTGCCATCTGATACGTCGTAAAAATAATCGCGTACCGACCCGTTGTTCCCGTACCCCGTATACCCCTGTTGGTTACAGTAGTCGTCGATCTCGCTTGCCGCAATGGTCGCCACCTCATCGGCAAAATCGACGATCAGACAGATCCCCTTGACGTCGCCATTACACGGTGGTTCAACTCGTTGAGGCGTGAGACCCTTCCCGGCGAGAAACTGGAGATCGGCCTGTTGCGCGTACAGCCGCGCTTCCCGGATGATGGCGCGGGCCGCCTCGGGGTTGATTCGT
>CP070631.1:976986-978328 GCA_020356045.1 Candidatus Latescibacterota bacterium | reverse complement strand
GGACGGGACTGCTGACGCCGGATATTTGACACCCAGTGGAGTCAATTTTCTTAGCCAATCCTGGGGGCAGACCGATTTTATTCCTGAATACTGGGACTTTGCGGAAGGGCCATTCGATGATCCCGAAGCAAAGAGCGAGCTCCTGGTTGGGGCTACATGGGTTACTGCCGATATCCAAACCAACGTTGATATCGAGCCGCCTGACGTCACGAATATTTCACCGGACAGCAACTCGGTCGACGTGCTGGTGAACACCGCAGTCGTCATCGGCTTTTCCGAAGAGATCGACTATAACACGGTAAGCGGCAACTTCCGGTTGGAGAACAAGGGTACCGGCGTCGCCGTGGGCGGGACGGGAACCGTCTACGACAACGGGTTGATCCTGTCGTTTGCGCCGTGGGGCAACCTCGAGTATGGCACCACTTATCGCTGCAGTTTGGCAACCGGGATCAAGGACAAATGGGGCAACGGTCTGTCCGCGCCGGTTGCGTTTGATTTTGCGACAGAAGCGGAACCGGCGCTTCACACCGATGCGTTGGTGCCCGATCGTGGTGTGGCGGGATCGGTGGTTGTCATTACCGGTGGAGGTTTTGACGTGAACCCGGCGAACAACGTGGTCGAGTTCACCGATCAGAGCGGATCGGGTACGGTGAGCACCATTCCGGTCAGCGCATCTCCGACACAGCTCGTTGTCAATGTACATCCTGATGCGGGGACCGGACCCGTCGTGGTCACCGTCGGGGTGAATACCAGCGTTCCGCTGAATTTTACCGTTCTGCCACCGGTCGATGTATCCAGGGGATTCGAAGCGGGCTCGGCCGTTCTTGGCGCGACCCCGCGTTCGCTCGCCGTGCTGCCAAATGGTGCGGAAGCCTATGTCACAACCGACGCCGGTGTGTCGATCGTGGATGTGGACCCAGGATCGCCCGGTTTTATGAACGACGTGCAGATCCCGGTCGCCAATGGTCTGCGTGAAATCGATGCCAGTCCCGACGGCAAGTTCGTCTTTGCCACAAACGATGCCGACTCGATGGTTTATGTGATCGACGCGTTGACGCAAACGTTCGACGATACGTTTCACATCAACGCCCGTCCACAAGGTGTCGTGCTGGGCCCTGTCGGCGACAAAGCTTACATACCGACCGATGCCGGTGAGATCCAGGTGTGGGATCTACAGACGGGAAGCCCGACATATCGGGAACCGATCAACGCGATCAGCTCCCCCGATGCGAACATGCGCGGCGGAATGGCTGTGGATCCGACTGGAAGCTACCTGCTGGTACCGTCAGGTGCCGGCAAAGTGCTGGCGTTTCATGTGGGGCCGGATACCTTTCTCGTCGAT
>CP070631.1:968345-976886 GCA_020356045.1 Candidatus Latescibacterota bacterium | reverse complement strand
TGTCGAAAACTCCAAACGGTGTCCACCGATCGGGTGGTTGAACGAAATCTTCGAGGCGTGGAGGGCCTGGCGCTGCATCACCTTGAGCAGAGCGCCGAACTTGGCGCGCATCTTCGCGTTGGAAGAGGCCGCTTTGTGCCGGCGCCCACCGTAGACTGTGTCACCGAGAACCGGATGGGCGACGTGAGCGAGATGCACTCGAATCTGGTGGGTCCTGCCCGTAAATATGGTCACCCGAATATAATCAAATTGCTCAAATGTGTCTACCACAATCACCTCGGACACTGCCTCGCGCCCGCCGCGTTTGGCAACAGTCATTTTTTGACGGTGGACCGGGTGACGTGCTATTGGTTCTTCGATTCGCAAGGATCGTACACCAAAGTTCCCCCACGATATCGCGTGATAAGTCTTACGCACCCCGCGTTCTCGAAATTGCTCGCTCAAATCGTGGTAGGCGGCATCACTTTTGGCGGCGACCAGCAACCCCGAGGTATCTTTGTCCAACCGGTGCACGACACCGGGCCTTTCGGGCATGCCCATCTGCGAAAGCTCGGTGCCCCGCCCGAGGAGGGCGTTCACCACCGTCCCATCCCAGTTCCCGTGGGCGGGATGGACAACCATTCCGGCCGGCTTGTTGATGACGACGATATCCTCGTCTTCAAAAACCACGCTTAACGGGATATCTTGACCAACCGGCGCACCGACCGTCTCGGCCAGTTTGATCGATACGCTTACCGTCTCGCCGCGTTTCACCCGATACCGGTCGGGCCGCGACACGGAATTCACGAGAATTCGCCCCTCAGCGTTGTGTTTTTGAACCTGGCTTCGCGACAGCGCTTCGATCCGCGACGCACAGAACACATCGAGCCGAAGCCCTTCCTCCTCGGGCTCGACCACCAAGAGTTCCGACTGGCTATAGTTGGTTTGGCTCACGTTTGAGCGAATAAGTGATGATGAGCAGAATACCGCCGACGGTTACCGCCGTATCGGCGAGATTGTAAACGGGCCAACGATGAACGCCGATCCCCATATCGATAAAGTCGATCACGTGCCCAGGATAGATGCGATCGATCAGATTGCCGATGGCACCACCCAGAATCATCCCCAAAAAGACTCGTTTTAGCAACTCCTCTTTGGGAATCCGCTGCGCTAATATAATGATAAAAATCGAGGCAACAACGCTCGAAATAATCAGAAAGACCCGGCCTCCCTGAAGCATGCCAAACGCAGCGCCGGAATTACGTACCAGGGTGATGCGGAGAAATCCGTCGATGAGGTCAAAGTTGTTACCAAGGCCCCAGAGAAACTGTTTGGAAACTTGATCCAGGATGACTACGATCAACGCGGGCAGAAGAAACCCCACACTCGATTCCCCCTCTAGGGGTTAACTCCGCTGGAGTTAACTCCGCTGGAGTCTCTCCCGTTTGGATTTGCAGGTCACACAGAGTCTTGCAGCCAAATAGGCTTGGAGACGCTTGACCGGGATTTTGTTGGTGCAGTCCTCGCACACCCCGTAAGTACCTTTCTCGACCCTTATCAGGGCGTCGTCTAAACGACGAAGATACTCGTTTCCCTGGCTCGCGTGCATGAACGCCTGCTCCTGCCCCATGGCGTCACTGCCGATGTCCGCCATGTGGTTGGAATAACCCTGGCTGCCACTTGACTGGCCCGATGTCCGGTCCGTGATCTCCTCACCGATCACGCCAAGCCGCTCAAGAACTCGTTCTCGCTCCGCCTGAATGAGTTTTTTGAATCGTGCGAGTTCTTTCTTGTTCATATCCCACCTCGGGTCGCCGGCCCCGTTCCGGGAGCGCGTTAGGGCGGTCGAAAAGCGATGATAAGATACTAGCGCCCCATACCCATGTCAATCAGATTCTCTTTTAATCCAAAGCCTTATGTTTTCACCGTCCACGTCGTACTCAACAACGTTGTCCCACTCCACCGCACCGGGATCCAATGAGGTGGCCAGCGTCTCACTCTGGATGAACTCACCCTGTGCGTCGATCACCTGTTTGGCGGTCTGGCCACCGTGATAACGAACAACGATGCGGTCGCTGACCTCGAGCCCGGCTTTTTTTCTGAGGTTCTGGAGACGGTTGACCAATTCGCGCGCGATGCCCTCGAGTCGAAGCGTCTCGTCTATCTCCAAGTTGAGGGCAACGGTGATACCATGCTCCTGATGTGCGCCGTACGGCGCCACGCCGGCTACTTTGACGGTCATTTCGTCCCGCCCCAGCCGGACGGCATCCCCGCCGCCGGCTCCGACGGTTACTTCGCCGCTACGCTGGAATTCAACCAGCTCTTCCTGCCCCAGGTCTTCGATGCCTTTGACTATGTCGGGCACCCGTTTGCCAAACCGTTTACCCAAAGCGGGATATGAAGGGACCGCAGTCATGGTCACAAACTTGGCTACATCGTCCGCGGGCTCGATTCGCTTGATATGAAGCTCGTCCCTGACGACGGCGCTGATCTCCTCGTGCTCGAGCAGCGCGCTGCACCGCCCACCCTCATCATAGACCCGCATCTCACCCAACGGTTGACGAATCTTGATCCCTGTTTCGTTACGGACCGTCCGCCCCAGAGCGCACACGCGAAGCGCCGTGTCCATAAGCGATTCGAGCTCGCCGTCGATCGCCTCGCGATCATAATCGGGAAACGTATCGAGATGGACGCTCTCGCCTTCCGGCTCACCTGTCATGGCGTGGTGAAGCGCTTGTTCAATCTCCTCGGTAACAAACGGAACAAACGGCGACAGCAAACGCAGCGTTCCTCGTAGAACCGAGTAGAGCGTGTTGTAGGCCGCCAGCTTATCCGGCCCCATCTCACCCTTCCAAAAACGGCGCCGTGACCGCCGCACGTACCAGTTGCTCAACTCGTCGAGGACAAAGGTTTGGAGGGCTCTCGCCGCCCGCGTCATATCGTAGACATCCAGCTGTTTTCTCACTTCGACAACAGTCGAATGAAAACGCGACAGCACCCAGCGGTCGATCAAGCTCGGTGCGCCAACGTCGCCATCGGGTCGCCAATCGTCGAGCGATGCGTACATGGCGAAAAACGAGTATACGTTTCGCAGCGTTCCGAGAAGCTTTTGCGACGACTCGGCCACCGCCTTGCGGTCAAATCGCGTGGGAAGCCACGGCGGACTGGCGGTGATCAGATACCAGCGGAGCGCGTCCGCTCCTTCTTTATCTAGCACGACCCACGGCTCGACCGTATTCTTGCGGCTCTTGGACATCTTCTGACCCTGTTTGTCCAGGATCAGCTCGGTCACCACACAATTCTTGTACGAGCTCTCTCCTTTTACGAATGTCGATATGGCCAGCAAGGAATAGAACCACCCGCGCGACTGGTCGATTCCCTCGGATATGAAATCGGCGGGAAACTGCTCTTCGAACACGCCATTGGTTTCAAACGGATAATGGTACTGCGCAAAGGGCATGCTGCCCGAGTCGAACCACGCGTCGATGACCTCAGGAACTCGTTTCATCCCGCCCCCGCATTCGGGGCAACCGAGCTCGTACCCGTCAACCTGCGGACGATGGAGATCGAGCTCGTCATCCTCGGGGATGTTCTTTCCCAGTTTGCGAAGCTCCTCAACACTTCCCACAGCCAGCATATGACCGCCCTTCTTGCATCGCCACACGGGCAGTGGTGTTCCCCAATAACGCTCCCTGCTCAACGCCCAGTCGACGTTGTTCTCGAGCCAGTTGCCAAATCGGTGTTCCCCGACTTCCGACGGAATCCAATTGACCTTTTTGTTGGCCGCGATCATGTCGTCTTTGAACGCAGTGGTTTTGATGTACCAGGAACGGCGAGCGTAATAAATCAGTGCGGTATCGCAGCGCCAACAGAACGGATACGAGTGCTTGATCCTGCCGCTCTGATAGAGTTTTCCTTCGTCGTCGAGCGCCTCGATGATCTTGGGATCCGCATCCTTGATCCACTGCCCCGCCCAAGGCTCGACATCGTCGGACAACGTACCCTGGAGTGTTACCGGCTGCAGCAGCGGCACACCTTTCTCCATATGAAGTTGGTAGTCGTCTTCGCCAAACGCCGGCGCGATGTGAACGATCCCTGTCCCGTCTTCGAGACTGACAAAGTCGGCGGCGAATACGTTGAAACCGTTCTCCGCATCTTTGAAGAACGGGAACAACGGCTCATATTTGCGTCCTGCCAGCGACTCGCCTTTAATTTTCTCTACAATTTTGTATTCGCCTTCGAGAACGCTCAGCCGGGCTTCCGCGAGTATCAGCGTTTCACCGTCGTGCTCGACACGGACGTAGTCGTGGTCCGCCCCAACGGCCAGCGCGGCGTTTGCTGTGAGCGTCCACGGAGTCGTCGTCCAGACAAGAAACCGCTCGTCCGCATCCGCCGCCCTGAATTTGATGTAGATCGAGGGGTCGGAGACGTCCTTGTATCCGAGACCAACCTCATGGCTCGACAAAGAGGTTTCACAACGGGGACAATACGGTACGATTTTATGACCCTCGTAGAGAAGCCCCTTTGCCCAGAGTTGACCGAGTATCCACCACACCGTTTCGATGTAGTCATTGGTGTACGTCACATAAGGATTCTCGAGATCTAGCCAGTAACCAATCCGCTTGGTAAACCGGGTCCATTCGTCTTTGTACTTAAAAACGCTTTCGCGGCATTTTGCGTTGAACTCGGCGATACCGAAAGCCTCAATCTGATCTTTGTTGCGAAAACCAAGTTCCTTTTCGACCTCGATCTCGACGGGCAGCCCATGCGTATCCCAGCCGGCCTTTCGAATCACCTGGTAACCGAGCATCGTCTTGTACCGGCAAACGATGTCTTTTGACAGCCGCGCGATTACATGGTGCACACCCGGTCTTCCGTTGGCCGTCGGCGGTCCTTCGTAAAAGACAAAACGCGGCTTGCCCTCGCGCCGGGACACGCTTTTCTCAAACGTTTCGTCCCGGTCCCAGAATTCAATGATCGACTTTTCAACCTCTGGGATCGAAGCCGGTGTCGCAACTGTTCTGAATCGTTTGTTGTCCATAATTCACATCATGCTATAAGCGTTTCAAATATTCGATGACGAGCTCGCGGAGCTTGGGTTCGGTACCTTCGGCCGTTTCAATGATCTCTTTGATGTCTGCCGGCTGGAGGTTGTCCGCCGGGCACAGGTCGGTGACGATCGATACCGCCAGCACCTTCATCCCCGAATGAACGGCCACAATGGTTTCTGGAACCGAGGACATACCGACAACATCCGCCCCGACGCGTCTGAGGAATCTGTACTCCGCAGCCGTCTCCAGATTGGGTCCGGCAACCGCCACGAGCACCGCCCGGCGCACACCAATGCCCTTCTCGATCGCCGCGTCTTCGAATAGGCGCCGTCTTTCGGAATCGTACGGTTCTGACATGTCGGGAAACCGCGGTCCTAGCCGGTCGTCGTTCCATCCGATCAACGGGTTGTTCCCCATCAAATTTATAAAATCAGTCAACACGACGATATCTCCGCGATCGAGATGGGGATTCATTCCGCCAACGGCGCTCGACATCACCAGCTCCCCGGCACCCAGCGCGTGCATTACTCGAAGGGGAAACGTGATTTCCTTCATCGTGTACCCTTCGTAGTAATGAAGCCGGCCCTGCATCGCGATGACCTTTTTGCCGCCCAACGAACCGATGATCAGATTGCCGTCGTGCCCAAGCCCAGTGGTTTTGACAAAGTGCGGGATCTCCTGATAAGCAATCTTCGCCTCGGCCTCGATCGACTGCGCCATCCCGCCGAGCCCCGTCCCGAGTACGAGGGCCACCTGTGGCCGCAGGGATACGCGCGACTCGATAAATGTCCTGGCCTCTTCGATCTTCTCAAAAAGACCTTTCACCACAACCTCCTCTTCCGTTGTGTGAATTCTCTGTGCCGGGAATGACGATGGTTTCCCAATTGACACCGGACGACCGTTCTCTCGAGGAAGCGAATTCTATCAGATGTCCGAATAGCTTAAAAGCCGATTCTTGGCTTTGGAGGAAACGACGAGCCGCTTGGTACGGGAGTGCGAACCCGACGACAGGCTGATATTGGTTTTCCGGATGGAAAGGACTTTTGACAATAGCTTGACGAGTTCGCGATTTGCCGCGTCGTCAACCGGTGGAGCACAGATAAGGATTTTCAGCTGGCCGGCGGCGGTCCAACCAACGACTGCGCTCTTTGACGCGCGCGGTGTCACACGCACGGTGAACGCAATGCGACCGTCGGCGAGATCGTCAATCGTTTTCATGGTCGGGCTTGGACCCGCCGAGAATATCCCGCTTCAGTTTCTCCAACGACCACTCACCCGGCACATCGGACGCTCCGGGTGCCGCCGCCGATATGCTTTCTTTGCGTTCTTGGGTCGGCTGAACCGCCGGTTGGGCGGCAGCAGCAGCGGTTTCGTGGCGATACGCAGGCCCCGCGTCCACAGATTGATTTGGTTTCGCAGCGGAGTCCGTGTGCCGCTCGTCCGCAGCAGCAGTAGGCGCCGTGGTGGACGGAACCTCGGTCGGCTGCGCGTTGGTCGACACCGTGCCGGTCACAGGATCCCCGGGTTGGTGTGTGCCGATCGGTGCGTTCCCCGTCGCAGAATCCCCGGATTTTTGCTTCCCAGCGGGTGGTTTCGCCACCGCGGCATCGGTGGGCGGTGTCGGTTCGTTCTTTTGCTGCTCGATCACACGATCGAGGATTTCGCTAACCTTGCTCGGTTGGGGTTCTATGGCGGTTATCAACTCGGGATCCATATCTTTTTCCGCAGTGGTTTCCGTTTGGGCCGGCGCCGCCACCGCCGGTTTATCCCCGGGTTTTGGCTGATTTTGGCTTGTTTCTCTCTGGTGGTCGGCCAGCTCTCGCTCTTCCTCGGCGAATTCCTTTTCTGCGGCCTCGACAAAACGCATATGAGAATCGACGAGAATCTTCATCCGGGATAGGTAACTGTCACGTTGCTGCCTGAGCTCCTGGATCTCCTGACGCAGCTTCATCGCGGTCGTGCGAATGTCACGCACCGCCTTTTGCGCTTCAATCTGCGCCTCCTTGACTATGAGATCCGATTCGCGCCTGGCATTTTCTTTGGCCTCTACGGTTACGCGCTCAGCCGTCAAGAGCGTGTCACGAAGCGTTTTTTCCATGTTGCGGTATTCTTGAACCTTGTCGTCGAGCTCGAGCAAACGCTCACGCAAGGCCTTGTTGTCGTTGATCACCGCTTCGTACTCGTCGGCGACGGTGCTGAGAAACGCGTATACCTCGTCGGCGTCGAGTCCACGCATTCCTTTTCTGAATTCCTGTTTTCGAATATCCAGCGGCGTCAAACGCATGTCTCACCCTCCCGGGAGAAAATAACGGCGTGTAGAGGCATTCTCACTATAACGGGTTTGCGAACGAGCAATTATTGCGCCAACCACCCATTACCCGCCTACCGCCGTAACTCCTTTGTTAGAAACATGTTTCAATACAAACCCACTGCCAATTCCGGGGTGCTGTCAACCAAGATACACAATCCACCGGCGATTGGTAGAATTTTTTCCGCCGACAGCCCACTCAGCGGCCCCGTTCACCAAGCAGCACGCGGCCCAATCGAATCAACGTGGCCCCCTCCTCGATCGCGATTTCGAAGTCATCGGTCATGCCCATGCTGAGATGACGTAAGTTCCGACCCAGAGCCCGTTCCGCGTCCTCCTTGAGCCGTTTCAACCGCTGGAAAGCCCGGCGCACCCGCACGAGGTCGTCTGTGAACGGCCCGATCGTCATCAGTCCATCGAGCTCGAGCCGCGGCATCTCATCGACCCGACCCACCACATCCGCGACCTCGTCGGGGCCAAAACCGTGCTTGGTCGACTCGCCCGACGTGTTGACCTCGAGCAGGATATGCGTACTCCTGGCTCTCTCGCTGCCAAGCCGGCTCAGCGTCTCGGCGAGTTTGATCCGGTCAACCGAATGGATCAGCTCGAATTGCCCGATCACCTTGGTCGCTTTGTTTCGCTGGAGCGTGCCCACGAGGTGCCACCGACACGGCATGGTTACCCGTGGTTTCTTGTCGAGAAACTCCTGCACGCGGTTTTCGCCGACATTCTCTATACCAGCTTGGACCAGCGCGTCCACGCGATCCGGTCCAAACGTCTTGGTAATCCCTACAATGGTCACGTCTTCATAACGACGCTGCGAGCGGTCACACGCGCCACGCACCCGCTCCTGGACTCTGAGCAAATTCTCCGCGATCTCGAGTGTCATGGGCTACGCTTACCCCCACCGATTTGGGTTTACCGCCGCTCGGATCGACACGATCAATATGCCACGCCGCCCCTCCGACGGCACGGCCAAAATCATGTGTTTTATCTTAAATATCGTTATAAACCGGAATGGAAGAAGTTAATCTTTTCACATGAAGGTTGGCCTTGACGGGGTGGGCCGGCTCCGTTTAAATTCGCGATCCCGGGGTTGACCCCCATGATGTTGTGTTTATCAAATCGCGAACAACAACATGTTGAGGAGTGCCATGAGCATCGACAAAATCAAAAAACGCACGGGCACCATTGTCGACTTCG
>CP070631.1:965411-968245 GCA_020356045.1 Candidatus Latescibacterota bacterium | reverse complement strand
TGGCACTTTCAACCCGATCGTGCCAGGCCACGTCTGGCACTTTCAACCCGATCGTGCCAGGCCATGTCTGGAGCTATCAACCCGATCGCTCCGGGCCAAGTCTGGCACTTTCAACCCGATCGTGCCAGACCATCACCGGCGTTACCGGTGGGCTCGCGCGGGCCAGACACCGTCGGTCCAAGTCCGGAAGCGCCCTGCGATGTTAGGCAGCGAGTTGACACGGCTCCGGCAGGGCATTATAGATGAAGTAGGTGTCCGTGCCAAATAAAAATAGAGGTCACCGATGAGACATACAATCGACCAGGCCGCCGTGATCGGCGCCGGCGTGATGGGGGCCACGCTCGCCGCGCATCTGGCTAATGCAGGCATCCGCACTCATCTCCTGGATATCGTCCCTCCCGAAGGGACACCTATCGATGCCGACCTGTCCTCGAGAGAATACCGCGACGCATTTGCCCACAACGGGATCAAGACCGTACTCAAATCCAAGCCAGCCGCATTCTACACAACTGACAAAGCCCGGCTGATTGTCCCGGGCAACATCGAAGATGACCTCGAGCGGCTGCGAGAGGTCGACTGGGTCTTGGAAGTTGTCACCGAACGGCTCGACATCAAACAATCGCTCTACGACCGTATCGCGCCGTTTCTCAGCGACACGGCTATCTTGACATCCAACACATCGGGACTTCCGGTAACCGAGCTTGCCGGCAGTCTGCCCGATGATCTGAAAAAACGATTTCTTGTCACACACTTCTTCAACCCCCCGCGCTACATGTATCTTTTGGAGATCGTCCCGCTCGCCGCGAACAACGACTCGGGGGTTGCGACCGATCCCCAAGTCGTCGATCGAATGATCGAAATCGGCGAGGGTGTGCTTGGCAAGGGTATCGTCATCGCCAAGGACACGCCCAATTTTCTAGCCAACCGTATTGGGATCTACGCGGTGATCTCCACGTTGAACGCGATGCTGGACGGTGATTACACGGTCGAAGAAGTCGACTTTCTCACCGGGCCAATCATCGGCCGTCCAAAGAGCGCCACGTTCCGCACCATCGACCTGGTCGGACTGGATACGCTCGTCCACGCGGCAAGAACTGTGTTCGATCGCGCGCTCGATGACGAGTGCAGAGATGCGTTCAAACTGCCCAGCATAATCGATGCGGTTGCGGAAAAAGGATTGCTCGGCGAGAAAGCAGGCAAGGGATTTTATAAAAAAATTAAAAAAGACGGCAAGTCCGAGATACTCACGCTCGACTGCGACACGCTCGACTACCGTACAAAGAAACGAGCAAAGTTCCCGCAGCTCGACCTCGTTCGCAATGTCGATGATTCCGCAGAAAGGGTCCGGACGATTCTCAAGGGAAAAGACCGGGCGGCGGACTTTCTGTGGCGTGTGCTTTCCGAGACCATGGTGTATTCGGCCAACCGGCTCGGCGAAATTGCTGACGATATCGTACAGATCGATCGCGCGATGCGCTGGGGGTTCGCCTGGGAGCTTGGTCCATTCGAACTGTGGGATGCGCTGGGTGTCGATCGGGTTGCGGAGCGTTTGGAGAAGGAAGGACGCGCGGTACCCGATGTGATCGGCGAGGTCCTGGCGACCCCGTCCAAGAGATTTTACACCGAGGATGAATCGTACCGGAGCTACCACTTTGTGCCGGGCGGCAAACAAAGCGAGCTTCCCGAGCGGCCGCACACCGTGCGGCTGGACCTTTTTCGAAAGACCAATCCTGTCGTCAAAAAGAACGCGAGCTCGAGCCTGATCGATATCGGTGACGGGATACTGTGTCTCGAGTTCCACTCAAAAATGAACGCCATCGGCGGCGATATCATCCAGATGATCCACTACGCCGTCAAGGAGACCGAGCGCAACTACGACGGTCTGGTGATCGGCAACCAAGGAACGCTGTTTTCTGCTGGCGCCAACCTAATGCTGCTGCTCTTTGAGGCTCAAGACGGTAATTGGGAAGATATCGATCTGATGATCAAAGCATTTCAACGCGCCAACCAGGCGCTCAAGTACTCACGCAAGCCGGTCGTTGCCGCGCCACATGGTCTGACGCTGGCTGGTGGATGCGAGGTATGTCTGGGTGCCGGGCACGTTTACGCATCCGCAGAGACGTATATCGGTTTGGTCGAGGTAGGTGTCGGATTGATCCCCGCCGCAGGCGGTTGCAAGGAAGTTCTGTTGAGAAACCTCGAAGGCGTGCCGCCGGTCGACGGCGCCGATTTGTTTCCGCACGTGCGTTCCGCCTTCGAAACCATCGGAATGGCCAAGGTGGCGACGAGCGCCGAAGAGGCCCGTCGATACCGGTTTCTTCGCCCCTCGGACAGCATTGCGATGAACCCCGAGCGATTGATCTTCTACGCGAAGCAGATGGCAAAAGGATTGACCAAACAGGGCTACCGGCCGCCCGACGCGACGATCGAGGTCCCCGTTATTGGCGAGAGCGGTCTCGGCGCGTTCAAAACGTTCCTTTACACGATGAAGGAAGCGAAGTTTATCAGCGAATACGATGAGTATCTGGGTGGACAGCTGGCGACGATTTTGTGCGGTGGTCGTGTCACCTCCGGTACCATGGTAACCGAAAAATATCTGTTGGATCTCGAGCGCGAAGTATTTTTGCGGCTTTGCGGTCAGCGGAAAACGCAGGAACGCATCCAACATATGCTTAAAAAAGGGAAGCCGCTTCGTAACTAGCATGCCACGCAGTGGCGGCGTGGTTTTTGGAAGAGGAATCCAGATGAGCGACGCTTACATAATTTCCGCCGTTCGAACAGCCGTCGGCAAGGCCCCACGGGGAACGCTTCGGCATACACGTCCCGATGATATG
>CP070631.1:959638-965311 GCA_020356045.1 Candidatus Latescibacterota bacterium | reverse complement strand
GATAAGATCTCTCCACGTCGGGAACTCTTTGATGTCCCAATCGTTCTGGTCCCATCCGCGCCCTTGAATCCAGCTTCCCGGTGGTGTTTTTGACTGCCATTCGACAACGCGATCTTTGACCGCCCGAGCGGAAGTGGTGCCGTTGACATTCACCTGAACGAGCAGCTTGCCCAGTCCGTCTAGATGGGCATGGGCATCCACGAACCCCGGAAATACCGTGCTGCCCGCAAGATCGATGCGCCGTGTCGACGATGTGACGAAGGGTTCGATGTCGGAACTCGCGCCCACGAATATGATTCGCCCGTTGGCGATTCCCACCGCCTCGGCCCGCGGTGCCGTCTCATTCATCGTGTGCACGATTCCACCCGTCAGCACCAAATCGGCCGCAGGGGCATTCTCGGTCTGCTCACCCGCTGCACCGGCAGCAAGACACACAATCGCGAGCACATTCATCACAACCAGATTCAAAAACAATCGAGAACGCATGATCACCATCCGATCAGTAGTTGTTTGTGTTTCTAAAAAACACCGACACACCGACAACAATCTCGTGCTCGGAGAAATCCTCTACCGGATCACCCAACACACGCCGGTAACGATACTCCAACCGAAATCCCGCTTTCAACCCCACCAGTGACCGAATGCCCACCCCAAACCCCACGGGATACCGGCTTTGTGAAAAGCTCCCCACGTTGTCGAACCGCCAACCACCACCAACGGACACATAGGGATAATGACCCGTCGCCTTCAAACGCCGGCCCCAATTCACCGTACCTTCCACTTCAAAAACGTCGAGTGCGCTTTCGTGCGTGTAGCCAAACCCAACCTCCGCTCCCCCCAACCCTCCGGGTGCCTTGGCAAACATCCCCCCTCGCGCCCACAATGTCCCCTTCTGAACACCGGATTGCCGTTTGAATGACCCGGCCACGCCGACCTCAATGGCGCCGGGATGAATCGCGGGGGTACGCGGCGCTTCCGCCGCCACCGGCCCCGCCCCTACGGCGATACAACCCGCCGCAAAAGACATGGCGACGAGCCGTGCCAACGTCGTCGGGCCGATCCTCATTCTACCCTCCCCACGACCCGACCAGTTCCGCCTCGGCGAGTTTGCCCTCGGGTGTGTAGTCTTTGCTCGCATCAAAACCTTCGCTGTCGGCCAACCAGTTCCAAAGATAAACTCCCTCGACCCAGATTGACTTGCCTACCGCCTCGAGCGCTCCCCAATACAAATCCGCCTGTTCCTCGTAGTCAACCGCAGCGTCACGGTCAAAATCATAGGGGTGCATTCCCGCCCCATCGATGCTCCGGTATCCCACCTCGGTCAAAAGAATCTTGCGTCCAGCCTGCTTGTGTAAAAGCCGCAGCCGGCTCAGCCAAGGCTGCCATGCCGCCAGGATATCGATGCGGTTTGTTTGTGTCCGGTTCGACACCGGCGCATAAAAATTGACGCCGACAAAGTCGAGCGCGTCCCAAAACGGAACCTTTGGTGCCTCATCCCAGGACGCTGCATAAATGACAGCGCCGGAATACACCTTGCGGACCTCTTGAATGACGTCGCGCCAACGTGATTCGTGTTCCAGCGTGCCCGCCAGCTCGGTCGCCACGACAAAGTGTTCGACACCCAGCCCTTCGGCCTGGCGCGCCCACCCCACGATATACTCCTCGTACTGATCGAACCATTGTGCCGGGTCACTGGGCGCGATGTTCCCCCGCCACGACCCGTCGTCGACATCGATGTGAAACTTGAGCCCGACTCTCATCGGCGGGTTTTGCGCTTTGACGCGAAGCGCAGCGTTGGCCACCGATATATCGGACGGTGTCCGGCGCGGATCGATCCGGATCTCGCTTGCGTTGACATCGGTTTGATAAACGGTAACGAGAATCGTCACCAAATTGACACCCATACCGGCAAATCGCTGTATACTCGCAACGGATGATGGCGAATCGTATCCGGTCGTCGACCAGTCCGCGAGCGTCACTCCGCGGACGAGCATTTCGGAGGTATCGGCAGGCCCGCTGGGAAGATCGCTGCAACCCGCGCCGATCATGCAACCAGCTATAACAACAAAGGCCGCGGACCAGAGATGAACGCGTGCGACGCTCCGTGTCACAGATCAACCCCCGAAGAGCAGATCGAATTCTTTTAGGAGATCCTTGAATTCTTGGGTTTTCCGCAAATCGTCAAAATCAGGATCGCTGTTGATCCATTCGCGGATGTTTTTGTAGCCACTGGCCAGGGCCTTCCGAAGACACTCGAGTGCCATGGGCACATCATCGAGCAGCGCGAACGTCGCCGCGCAGTTGTACAACACGAGCCCATCGTCGGGATCGTTGACGAGTATCCGGCTCACCGCGTTGTACGCCTTGTCGCGGTCACCGAAGAGCGTGTATATCACGCTGAAACGGCTCAGCGTAACAGGGTCATCGGGGATGAGTTCCAGCGTTTTCATACCTACTTCGAGAAAACGCTTCGCTGCATAGGTGGCCGATTCCATATCGCCTTTTCGCCGGTGCGTCATGTTCATGTAGAGCCATGGCTCCACGCTGCACGGTTTGAGTTCGGCGCATTTCTGGTAGAATGCCAACGCGGCATCATAATCTTCGTCGAGATCAGCGATGATCCCCAGCCACCTGTGACCCTGGTAGTACTGAGGACGCATCCTGATTACGTCGTTGAGGATGTTTTTTGCCTCATCAAAATTGCGTTTGTGAAATTGGACGATCCCCAGGTGAAAACGCGCTTCCACCATGCCCGGATCGATCGTGATCGCTTTGGTGCTGGCGGCTTCCGTTTTTGCCAGCCACCCGATGTCGCTATCGTAAAAGGTGTACATGTTGGAATAGGCTTCGCCCAGACTCAAGTAGGCGGCGGCAAATTGATCATCGAGCTCGATAGCGATTTCGAGCGCGCGGACGGCCTCGGCGTTGTTCGCCTTTCCCAACATCGACAAAAACTCGCGCCCACGCATGTAGCTTTCGTAGGCGTCGAAATTGGTTGTCGCCGGACGAGTGATCGCCGCCCTTTCCTCCGGCGCCAGACCGATCTTTAGCGTGTCTGCAATTTTTAGCGTCACCTCGGCCGGCACGGCGAGCAGCTCGCCGCCAAAACACTCGATGCTTTCCTCCCACACATCGCAATCGCCACCCACATCGATGAGCTTGGTGACGACTTCCAGATTGCCTCCCTCGGACTCAATGCGCCCCTCGAGAAGGTAGTCCACACCCATACACCGGCCAAGTTCGCACGTATCGACATCGCGCCCGCGGCACGGAAGCACGTCGGCCCTCGACACGACGTCGAGACAGGCAATTCGTGTCAGCTTGTGAAGGATGTCTTCGGAAATCCCAAACGAGATATGAGACGTTTGCACGTCCGACGCGGGATTGTCAAAATACAGAACGGCAATCTTGTATCGGACGCCCGTATCCCCCGTCATGATGCAACCCGCTTGACCACGACGAGAGTCAGATCGTCCGCCTGCGGCGCGTCCTCGGCAAATTCCTGAACTGCTTCGACAATTCGGTCGATGATAACGTCAGCAGGTTCGTCTCTGCATTTTTCGAGAACAGGACCCAGGCGGTCCTCGCCAAATTGGTCCTCATTCTTGTCGAATGCTTCGGTAATACCGTCGGAAAAGACCACCAGCACATCGCCCTGACCGAGCGCGACCACATCTTCGTCATACGGGAAGTTGTCGACGACACCAAGCACGGTCCCGCCCGTAGTAAGACGCGTCGTCTCTCCCCCCCCTCGAAGGAGATACGGATTCTCGTGACCGGCATTCGAGAAGGTGAGTCTGTTGTCGTCAAGACCCAACACGCCATAAAAGAGCGTCGCAAATTTCTCCGGGTCGGTGCTCCGGTAGAGCAGCCGGTTGGCCCTTTCGACGCGCTCGTTGACCGCAATGGTGTGGAGCGATTGACCGCGGAGTGTGGCCTGCAGGTTCGCCATCAGCAGCGATGCGGGCAAGCCCTTCCCCGAAACGTCTCCGAGACAAATCACCATCTGGTTTTTTTCGAGCGGGATAAAATCGAAGTAGTCACCACCAACCATTTGCGCGGGGATGCTCCGTCCCGCGATATCGTACCCGGGGACCGCGGGCGCGCCCTTTGGCAACAAATCGAGTTGGATACGGGACGCCAGCCGCACCTCCTCCTGCATCCGCATGTACGCTTCCTGCTCCTCGTAGAGCCGCGCGTTGTCGATCACCTGGGCGGACTGCATCGCGATGATCGCCAGCAACCGCTGATCGTCTTCGGCGAAACCGCGTCCGGCCTTTTTGTTATAGGCGGTGAGCACACCTTTGAGTTCGGATTTGACCATCAGTGGTACACACAGTATTGAACGGATCGAATCATCCCACGTGATCCCACGGAAACGGTCGTCGGTCCGCGGCGAGTTGGAGAGCAGTGGTCTTTTGTTGAGGTGCATCCACCCGAGGAGGTTCTGACTCAGATGGAACTGCTCGTGTTCAGCGGATGTAACCATAGCGCGGACAAGCGTTTTCATCGGCTCTGGAGATTGTTCGCTCACCATGGTGATCACGGCTTGCTCGGCATGCACCGCGCGCAGCGACCGCTTGATGATCCGGTCCATGATCGCCTCGGTGTTGCGCGAGGCTCCAATCTCCCGCGCCAGCTCGTTGAGCATCGACAACTCTTCGAGCGCCCGCGTCAGACGCAGATTCTCCTGCCTGAGGGCCTCGAGCGAGCCCCCATCCCCCCCGTTATCGGTCGTATCCGGCTTCGAGGAAAACTTTTGTGAGATCTGGCCAAAAAACTTTTTCTTCGCCATACGCCCCCGTTTCAGCCCGTCATTGCCTGTTCTGGAGAAAAGAATCCTGCCCCGCCCCCCGTCAGCGCCCGTGCTCCTATCGTACCGGAAGAGTGGAAAGCAAGTCAACGCACTCTCGCATGATTTATTTGTTTTAATCCAAGATAGTTAGCCCTTGGGTCCGGCGGCAAACCGTTTTGTCTCGTCACACGATTTTCGGTTTGCCACCGCCGGCGTATCTCCTTTAGAATGCTAAAAATAGCATCTTGCAGAACCTCGCTCGGGCGGATCCACGCCGTCTGGAGCGATCATTGCATCTCTGATTTTATTTCCCTTGGAACTGGCGGTAATTCCCCGGTCACCCAATCTTATGGACCCTTCAGGACATCGATCATATGGCGGTCTCATCTCGCTCGGTGTTGGCGTGACGCTTGGCCTATGTGCTGTACTGCTGGGTTGGCCAATTGCCCCCGCCGGACTGGCCGCGTACCTCATGCTGGCCCTCGTGCCCGGCGCATTGGTCTACCGGGCATTGGCCGATGAGCCCGGGATGCTGGAAACCATCCTCGCCGCCACTACCATCGGCCCGGTCTTGACCACCGCGGCCGCCACGGTTCTCATGCTGTTTGGGCTCGATTCCCGCCTGACTGCAATGTTTCTGATCATCTCGACCGGCGTGCTCGGCGTCGGCCTCTGGTGGTTTGCGGCAGCCGACGGCAAAAATACCGTTTGGGAGCTTCGCGGATCACGGATGACCGTGCTGCTTGGTTTTATCGGCATCACGTGTCTCGTTATCAGCATCCCTGCCTTTGCCAACGAGTGGTGGCGGCTTCGTGCCGACGCGTGGTTTCACGGGGCGGTGGTTTATCAAATCCTGGACTACGGTATCCCCCCCGAGG
>CP070631.1:956003-959538 GCA_020356045.1 Candidatus Latescibacterota bacterium | reverse complement strand
GCGGCTTCAATTCGGCTAGAAACATATACAATCGCACAAATGCGGATCGTTGCTGGCTAATTACTCATACGCACAACCAGTAATGTGACATCATCGGCTTGGCTTTCAGTCTCGCTAAACCGTGTGACACCGGATAGGATTTCATCGACGATTTGTTTGGCGTTTTTGTCACGGTGGTCCTTCAGCAATGACTTCAAACGGTCCGTTTGGAACTCCTCGTCTTGGCGGTTGCGTGCTTCTGTGACACCATCGGTGTACATGCACAAAATGTCGTCTGGCTCGAGTGTGATTTCGCCGACCGGATATTCGGTCTCCGGGATAAACCCAAGCATCAGCCCACCCATATCGAGCGTTTTCACCTTACCGCGCCCCGACACCACATAGGGTTCGTCATGGCCGGCGCGTACATATCGAAGCGCACGTGTGTCCTTTTCGATCTCACCGATAAACATCGTCACAAACGATTCATCATCTGTATTTTCGCAGATCAATTTATTGAGATTCCCGGCGGCACGGCCGATGTCAATATCCCCCTCAAGGATATGGCTGTGAAGCGCTGCCTGGACATTTGACATCAAGAGGGCAGCCGGCAGACCCTTTCCGCTGACGTCGGCGATGGCAACAATCAACGGCTGGTCGTCGCCGGGATCGATGACGTCAAAATAATCGCCCGACACCTCACGCGAACTAACGTTGATTCCCCAGATATCGTATCCCGTTACATTTGGTATCGTCTTGGGGAGAAAACGTTCCTGCGTGCGCCGCGCCGTCTCCAGCTCCCTACGAACACGCTGGACCTCGGCTTCTTCCATAATGATTTTCTTTTCCGCCTCCAGATGCCGCTCCACTACCGCATAGACGCCGGCAAAAACAAAACAGCCAACGAGAAGACCGGCTGGAAACACAAGACCGGCAAAGACATGAAACAAGCCCGTCGCAAACAACGACACGAGAACCACGATCAAGAAATAAAACGCGCCGCGAAATGGCTTTCTTCTCGGCATGATGGTCACGGCCAGAAAACACCACGCGACATTCCACAACAGCGCCAGACTCCACGGCGCATCGCGGATCGGTCCCTCACGTATCAACGTTTGAGTCATAGCCGCGAGCGCGGACACACCCGGAAGCAGAAAGGTCCGTTCGTTGCCATTGTGATACTGCAAACGAGGAACGGTTACATAATCGGTGGATTCATCAAGCACCGACCCGACAAACGCGATCTTCTCCTCGACCAACGGCCGCACGTTGACTCGGCCGGTAAACACATCCCTGTACGAAATCAGAGGCATCGGCTCGGTCTCCGATGGAAACTCTATCGGAACGGCATCGCGAAATTCAAAGGCAGACAGGTGCTCTGAAATTGTCTCGAGCCCAAGCCTTTTGAGCCGTGGGTTTCGATAAAAACGTCTCAACACACCGTCGGGGTCAATCCGCACATCGGCCACATGGACTCCAGCGCTAGCTGCAATTAGATCGGGATGCGGTGTGATTCCTTGAATGGAGCCGGAAGGCTTTGGCAATGATCCGACACCCCGCGGCCCCAGAAGCGACATGACCAAATGTACGTTGCCGACATCACGAAACGCGTTCGCCAACTCGACCGGAGGTTCGTCGAATACATTCTCGGTAAGCCGCAGGTCAAAAACGATCGCGCGCGCACCGGCGGCCTTCAACTGCCTTGTCACAGCCGCGTGTTGGTCGACATGTCTGGAAAGCGGATAAACGGGCGTCGTGAAGACTTCGTCTCGAGTGGCTTCATCGATTCCGACAACCACCACATCGGTCCACAAGGGTACGGCACGTCGGGAATGAAAATAATTGTAGAATCGGTAGTCGAGCGGGTTCCACAGTACGGGATACAGAGCGTAAGCGGCGGGAATGAGGATAAACAATGCCATCCATCGCCGAACCAACCGAATAAAATGGCGCTTCGACAACCGCTTACCGTCCCAGAGTTTTTACGAGATCATCGTAGGCGTCTTTGTACAACCCTACCGCCGCCAAGGCCTCGGCTCGCCAACGAAGCGCCGAGCGGTTGTCGGGCTCGGACACCACCGCCGCGTCAAAAAGGTTAATCGCCTCACGAGTCAGCCCGAGCGACAGCAGAAGCACCCCGGCTTCCAGCTTACCCAAACCGGCAAGTGAATCATCGATTTGTTTTTCTTCTTCGGCGGTCAAGACGTAAAACGAATTCCATTGCGATCCGGCAGGTGAGCCGGCGCCCTGTGCCTGGACTTTCCACACATATTTTGCGCCAGGCTGGAGATCATCGCGAGTAAACATGTGACCTCGAATTGTCTGCTTTATCTCATCCCCCTCCTCCGGCGCAATCGTCATGATATAACGATCGATCCCTTGGACCGTGGTCCAAACAAAACGAGTCTCGCCAGCGCGAACGGTACCGTTATTGGCCGGTATGACGGGCGCCGGCACCGAGGACACGAGCTCCCAGTCGCGCGCTGATCGCGCCACCAGCGACCGGCTCCGGCTTGCACCGGACCATTGGGAGAGCTGCCGTGATATAAAGGCCAAGACTTTATCAATCTTGCCTTCTGGTGATGGAAGACTCATGACGAGCTCCGCTGGGCCTTTTACATCAAACGATTTTCCGTCGACGCCAAAGCCAGTGCACCGGCCACCGATCTTGACGACCAGCGTGTCGCCCGGCTCGAGCACTAAGCCCTCGACCGCCTCTTTCAGTTCACCGCCGTGCGCGACAGACACCCCACCTTCGACCATTATGATCAACCCCACCGGCCGGTCCGATCCAGCAACTGCCACCGACACGCTCAGCAGCAACATGCCGCATACAGGGAGCAACCCAACCGATCGCAACCAACTTGACATCATTTGGCCTCCTCAGACTCCGAATTCGGAACAATCGACGTGCAAAACTTTTTCATGATCACTTAAGTATGTCACTGCCAACCGACAGCTCCGATCAGGATAAATCCTGACCAATAGAATGGGTGTTCGAACGGCCGCGTGCCATTTTCATCTTTATAGTCCATCACCCATTCTTTGGCGCTCTTGAGCGCGCCGGCTTTTGTTTTCATTTCTGAGTCAAAATAGTCCTCGTAAAATTTCTGCATCAATAACGAGGTGGCCCGATCGTCGACCTTCCACAAGCTCACGACAAGACTCCTCGCGCCAGCCTGAAAAAAAGCATGGGCGAATCCGATGTATCCCTCACTACCGGCCTTTCTTCCCAAACCGGTCTCGCACGCACTGAGCGTCACAACATCGGCGGATAGATTCCACTCACGTACGATTTCGCGGGCCGTAACCAACCCATCGATGATTCTTTCTTTTTTCATCGCCGACTCGAGAGGATCAGGAAGCCCCACCTGGGATAATACAAGCGCCGATCGTTCGGGTCGTTTATCGTCGACCAATGCATGCGTGGCGATATGAATGGTCCCAAATTGCCCAATCTCGCCGGTTTCGGCCATCTGAACGAGCGCACTCTCGGAGGCGTCTTCGCCAAGGAGAACGGTGGGAGCGTCCGCGGCTGCGGCGATCGATGTCACTT
>CP070631.1:952306-955903 GCA_020356045.1 Candidatus Latescibacterota bacterium | reverse complement strand
GCCACTTGTAATCCAGGGTGGCCGATTCTTCGGTGTAGATCTCGCCCGGTTTTGACTTCATCGCCATCAGGACGATATCGTCCTTTACGATGTCATTGCCCTCGAGCCGGATCTCCTTGATCACTTCTCCAAACGTGATGTCTTCGGCAAACGGACCGGGGATTGGTGACTTCTCAATAAACCCGCCGGTCAAAAGCAGGCTCATCGGGAGAAGCAAAACCAAAAACAGCTTTTCGAACGGTCTATGTTTCCTCATTGCACGGTCCCTTTCGGCTACAGCCACGCTTGGTTTCCCCGACGATACCAGTTTGCGAGCCGGTGTTCGACACCAAAGGTCGCGAGTCACTGGACAAGTCATTTCTTCTCGACACGGGCGTCTTCAGCATCAATATCGTTGTCCGCCCCGATCGTGCTATCATTTTACTCCCGTCGGGGCAGGAGGCGTCTATTGCACTTTGGTGGTATATAAAAAGCCCCGGCAACCCCGACCTGCGGGCAACCGCAATCTCCTCCATTCCCCGTACCACCAAGGTGTCATTGACCACCCTTTTCCTGAGGCGGTAATCTTGCCTTTGGTGACGCATGCGAACCGGGATCGTTGAGAATCGCCATCCCTTTGCCGTCGCGACGGTAGTCGTGTGCCTCGTCGCGGCGTGGGTAGAGTGCGCGTTCTCCGAGACCGCTTTCGCGGGGCCGGTCCACAAGGCGGACTCTTCCCTCACCGAGGACACCGACCACCCTCAAACAACTTCGCCATCGCCCGGGGTGGATTCAGGGAGATCGGTCGGCCGGGATGTCGCCAACGTGTGGAAGGCGACCACGCACACGGTCACCTCACCATTCCGCTGGGATTCACGCGACTTCACACGATTTGGCATCTTTGCGGGGCTCACCGTCGGGGCGGTATTTATCGACGAGGACGTTCGCGAAATATTTCAGAAGAACCAAACCGATACGGGTGACTTTATCGCGGAGATTGGGAACGTTTACGGCAATGGGTTTTTTGCCGTCGGTTTGACTCTTCTCACCTATGGTTCTGGTGCCGTCTTTGGCGCCGAGAGAGTCCGGGATACCGGCATGATGCTCAGCGATCTTCTGCTCACCGTTCTCTTTGTCCAGCAACCGCTCCGTATCATTGTCGGTCGTGCGAGACCGTACGCCAACGAGGGCAATCTGTCGTTCGAACCGTTCACGGTCGCTGACGAATATGCCTCGTTCGTATCTGGACATACGTGGAGCGCGGTGGGAATGTCGGTGGTTCTGTCACGCAATATCAACAACCGTTGGGCCTCCATCGGTCTGGGCACACTGGCGTTCGTGACGGCCGTGTCCCGGATGTACGTCGACAAACACTGGTTGTCCGATGTGATCATGGGGGGAGCCTTTGGCTACTACTCCGCGAACACCATCGTGGACTGGCATGACCAGAAGCAAGAGAACGCAAAAAATCTCTCGTTTAGGCCAACGCCCAGCGGGTTTCTCTTGTTGTACCGGTTTTGACGACCGGTCGAAACGCAGCATTTGATGTGCAAAGTCCCAGTTCGCGATTATAGTTATCGTAACAGGGGAATTTCGATGGGTATTTCACGCAGATCGATATGCATATCGAGCGGGATCCTTGCGCTGTTGCTGTTGCTTCAGCCTTCGCGTGGTGTTACCGACGGTGAAGCTTACCTGCTTGCCACGATAGATTCCCTGTATGGCGAAATGGGCCTGGAAGGAACTCTCGATAAAGAGCCATTTCGCCTCGCGGTGATCGGTTTCGCCAACCTGTGCGATCGCAACGAGCTGAAGAAGCACACTCCGCTTACAATAATCGATTACACAAAACCCTCAACCGACAAACGCCTAACCATCGTCGATATTCCCGGGCGCAGGCTGCTTCGTATATCTCTCGTTGCACACGGGAAGAACAGCGGCGAGAACTACGCGACACGTTTTTCAGATGAGCCCGGTTCCTTGATGAGCAGCTTCGGTTTCTTCGCAACCGCCGAGACCTACTACGGAAAACATAACTATACCCTCAGGCTTAACGGTCTCGAGGAGGAGTACAACGGCAATGCGGTCGAACGGTATATCGTCATCCACGGAGTGTGGTACGTGTCCCAGGAGTTCATCGACGAGCACGGTCGGTTGGGCAGAAGCTGGGGATGCCCGGCGCTACCGCTCGAAACTGCTGCCGAAATCATCGATTTGGTCAAGGGTGGCAGCTGTCTCTTTATTTATGTTGGCGATCCGGAATACCTCGATAACTCTGCTCTTCTCGACCGCGACCGAGCCGCCAAATGGTTCCTCGAAAACGGGGGGGTGTGGAGTGATTGTGACTCAAAAAGCGAACGTGAAACGGGAGGTTGAGATGTCTTGCAGAACCGCGCTAACCCGCGTTGTTATTCTAGTGCTGGTCATGGGTCATTTATCCGGTGAGGCCTCTCGAGCAGACACATCATCCGCCAGCGAGGTGATCCAGAGCAAAATGGATCTGTTGGCATCGCAAGGTTCGCTAGCGATCGGAGATGAGCAGATCAGGGCATCGCAGGCTCTCCCAATGTTTTATGAAAGGCGGGGATTCGAACGGGTATGGGCTGTCCCCGGACGGTTCACAGAGCTCAGAAGGATGATCGCCGCGTCGGCCGACGACGGATTCGTGCCTGATGACTATCACACGGCGGTGATCGACGAGATTACCGGTAGCGGTGATTACGAATCTAATCCCGAGCGAATCGCAGACCTCGATATTCTCTGTACCGACGCCTTTCTGACGCTGGCTTATCATGTGAGATACGGCAAAGTCGATCCGGAGCGTCTCGATGCCGACTGGAACATTTACGACGATATCGTTGAGGTGACCGAGATGGTCGAATCGATGGAGGACGTATTCGACGTCGGGTCTACGGATATTTTCGAGGCCATCAAAGATCTCAGACCGTCCTACAAGATCTACACGGTACTCTCGAAGGCCCTGGTCGAATACCGAACGATCGAAGAGGAAGGTGGCTGGCCGACCATTCCGGACGGTGACGTGCTCAAACAAGACGTCTCGGATCCGCGAGTTCTGATTCTGCGCGAGCGGCTGGAAATCACCGACGACCTGGAGGTCGAAAACCCGGATGACAGTCTCTTTGATGAGGACGTGGCGAAGGGTATCGAGCGTTTTCAAAAACGTCACGGGCTCGATGCGGATGGCGTCGTTGGAAAAAATACGTTGGCGGCGCTCAACATCCCGGTAGCCGAGAAAATAGGCCAGATCCGTGTGAATCTCGAACGTCTCAGGTGGGTGCTGCATGACGAATCCGTTACGTTCGTCGTTGTAAACATCGCCGGGTTCGAGGTTTTTTACGCCCGAGACGAAAAGCTCGTGTGGCGCTCGCGGGTGCAGGTCGGCAAGGAGTACCGCAAAACCCCGGTATTCCGCGCGGATATGAAGTATCTTGTGTTCAACCCGACATGGACCGTGCCGCCGACGATTCTCAAGAAAGATATGATCCCCAAAACGGCCAAGGATCCTTCGTACTTGGACAAAAAGATCATCAAGGTCATTGATAACAAGGGTCAAATCATCCCCGCCGCGAGCGTAGACTGGACCAAATATCTCAACGG
>CP070631.1:948611-952206 GCA_020356045.1 Candidatus Latescibacterota bacterium | reverse complement strand
ATAAGATACCCGCGAGTCAACGACCACACGATCATGGTGAATCAAACCCCACTGGCGGATGCGCTTTCTGTGGACGGTCGCCCATGGCTTTGTCAAAGAGGAAGCAACGATGATATCAGACGGCGGAAACTACAAAATCGATCGGCATGTCAGCCTCAATCTCAACGTGCGGGGGATGCCGGAGTCGCCGACCCTGACGATAAATGAGGTTTCGAAACAGCTCGAGCACGAAGGCAAAGAGGTGTACCGGCTCGGGTTGGGTCAGTCGCCGTTTCCCGTTCCGCGCGAAGTGGTCAAGGCGCTCAAACTGTATGCGAAAGAAAAAGACTATCTTCCAGTCAAAGGGCTTCGCCAGCTCCGCGGGGCGGTGGCCAAATTTCATCGCGACAAGGATCAGGTCAACGCCCAACCGGACGGCGTGTTGGTAGGCCCGGGATCCAAAGAGCTCATGTTTCTTTTGCAGCTGGTGTTCTACGGAGAGATTCTCGTTCCCACACCCTGTTGGGTGTCCTATGTCCCGCAAGCGAAGATGTTGGGTAAACAAATCCGATTGATTCACACCAGCTACGAGGACGAGTGGCGTGTGACACCCGAAGTGCTTTTGCGGCAGTGTGAGTGTGAGAACGATGTTTATCGCCCCAGAGTTCTCGTGCTCAACTATCCGGGCAATCCCGAGGGCGGTACATACACGCCGGACGAGTTGGAGGCGCTCGCGGAAATCGCCAAGCGGTTTGAGCTCATCGTTCTTTCCGACGAGATATATGGCCAGCTTCACTTTAAGGGTGAGCACGTGTCGATCGCGCGATTCTACCCCGAACGAACGATTATCAGCTCGGGGCTGTCCAAGTGGTGCGGCGCGGGCGGATGGCGTCTGGGAACCTTTACGTTTCCGCTGGACTTGGAATGGTTGATGAATGCCATGGCGTCGGCAGCCAGCGAAACGTACACATCGGTGAGCGCGCCCATCCAGTATGCCGCTGTTCGAGCCTTCCGAGGCGGGATCACCATTGAACGGTACTTGTGTCACGCGCGCAGGATCTTATCCGAACTCGGGAACTGGTGTCACAAACGGCTGACATCGGCGGGAATCCGGATTCATGCTCCGGAGGGAGCGTTCTATCTGTTTCTCGATTTTAGTCCACTGGCGTCCCGGCTTGCGGACCGGGGAATAACAAATAGCGAGGGATTGTGCGAGCGGTTACTGGCGGACACTGGTGTCGCGCTTCTGCCAGGGACCGCGTTCGAACGTCCGGGTAACGAGCTTACGGCCCGGCTGGCGTATGTCGACTTTGATGGATCCACTGCGTTGGCGGCGAGCGAAATGGTGCCGCTCGACGAACCGCTTCCACAGGATTTTATCCACATGTGGTGTCACCGTGTCATCGCTGCGTCAGATTTGATCGCAGAGTGGACGACAGATGGTGGAAAGGAGGTTTAGGCATGAACGTCAACCGCCAAGAAATATCGCGGGACCTCATGGGGTTGGGGAGCGTGCCGTTTCTGGTCATCGTAGTTGTTAGGGTGGCGATGGTCGGCAACTTCCTGGAGCTGTTTCACATCGTGGCGGCGGTACTGCTGTTCGGGCTGGTGGGGATTTGGTGGAAGGGGCTCCACTTCCACACGGCGCGGCTGGTAATCTTGGCGATCTTTACGTCGATTTTTTACGACGACCGTTACTACACGATCTTTGCCATGCTGCTTGCCGTTGCGGCGCTCTATGGTTTTGTTCGATATTTGAAAATTCCGAACGTTTTTACCAGCTTGGGCATAGCCCTGGCGTGCAGTCTTGGTAGCTATCTGATTTCACTTCCGCTGAATCTGAAAAACATCTGAGTGGTTGGTGGCCCGATCATCATCCGGGGAGACGATGTGACGGATCCCGAGCATGACAGAGAGACACTGCGGCGTGCCCTCGACATCGAGTGGCGAGACCATTTTCAAACGCGACGACAAACGTGGAAGATCCTGGAGATTGCCACGCTTCTCTTGCTGGCGTTCATACTCGCCGACCGACATTTGGGCAACCCGCTTGCTGCTGTGGCGCTTGGAGTGCTGGTAGCGGCGATTAGCGTCACAGGTTTGGTCGCGACGGTGCACCACCGCCGGGCGCAGATCCGGAAGTTCACCCATATCGACCGGCTAGAAGAAACGCTCGGTCTTCACAAAACCGGTCTCCTGGATGATGTGCACCCACCCGGACGATTCGAGTGGATCCACATCGTTGATCCCCGCCGTATCAACACCCCCTTGTTCGTTCTTCGCGGTCACCTGGCGATCCTCGTGTTTGTTGTCGTTTACACGGTATTCAGGCTCATTCTGGGCTGATGGCCGCACGAATCCTCATCGAATAATTGATGGAACACCGCTTTACAACTTTGGCGTCAGGCAGGTACCATTTTTGCACCATTGGGTGTAAGCGCGGGATCGCCTCAGCCGGCACCGGCCGGCTGGAAGATTTGTCAGTCACGAGATCGCAAAACTTGCGGCGGGAGGTTCAAATGAAGGTCGTCAACGTTTTTATCGTCCTTTTGACCGTCTTGGGTTTGATCGCGGCGGCGGGCTGCTCGTCCAAAAAGGTGACGAGAATCTCTGAAGATTCGGTAACCGATCTCTCGGGCAATTGGAACGACACCGATTCACGTCTCGTTGCCGAAGAAATGATCAGCGATTGTTTATCGGGTCCGTGGAAGACTCGTCATTGGGAGGAAAACGGCGAGAAGCCAGTGGTGATCGTCGGGATTGTGCAAAACAAAAGCTCAGAGCATATCGCCATCGACACGTTTATTGGCGATATGGAAAGGGCGTTTATCAACACCGGCGAAGTGACCGTCGTCGCGAGCAAGGAGGAAAGGGAACAGATCCGGGACGAGCGGCAGGACCAGCAGACCTACTCGTCCGAGGAGAGCATGAAAAGGTGGGGCAGGGAGATCGGCGCGGATTATATGCTTGGTGGGACGATTAGCTCGATCACCGACCAGGACCGGGGTGACAAGGTGATATTCTATCAAGTGGATCTCACTCTGATCGATTTAGAGAGCAACGAGAAAGTGTGGCTGGGACAAAAAAAGATAAAGAAATACATCGAGAGGGCCAGTCTCTCATATTGAGAGCTGTTGGTCCGGAGAGATCCCCGAGATGCGAATCGCCGGTTCCCGTTTGGTCATGAGTGCCGTGCTGCTATCGCTGGCAGCGATTGCAGCATGCACGTCGCAAATGACCCACTCGCCGCAAGTCAAAGACGATCTGATCGACCAGGACTACGAATCGGCGCTTCGCTTTGTCGAAAAAATAGACAAATCCACTTCGGAGCTTCTCTATCTCTATGAGAAAGGCCTCATCCTCCACTATGACAACGAGTGGGTGGAAAGCAACCTCGCGCTCGAATCTGCCGAAGATCTCTACGAGGATCTATACACAAAGAGCCTGAGCCGTGTGGTTGGGTCATTGTTCACGAGCGACAACGTCCTCAAATACCGGGGGGAGAGGTTCGAGGCGGCGCTCATACATTACTATAAGATCCTCAACTATCTGTATCTCGACGATCCCGAGGGCGCGCTCGTCGAATGCCGCAAGCTCAACAACCGGCTGACGGCGT
>CP070631.1:947093-948511 GCA_020356045.1 Candidatus Latescibacterota bacterium | reverse complement strand
CACCATCTTCCTCGTACTCGAACCAATGGGCATCCGCCTGCGCGTACAGCCGTTCTGATTGGGAAACGCAGCCCGCACACGGCGGCACCTGCAGGTGATTGTCTGGGTCCGAGCCAAGCACACACCGGCTCATCCCCGCGTGGCAAACGAAGTGGGCCACCGGAATTCCAGACAAACGGAAACCCCAGGCGATGATGGAGGAAAAAGCGGCGTTCATGCTGATATGATTCAGACGTGTGCTCGCATTGAAGAACACGACTGGTTTTTCTCCCGGTTTGTAGGCTTCCTCTTCGGCGACCCGGCGCGTGATCTCCCTGAGACGCCGCCGGTTCTGGAGTTCTTTGAATAAGTATAAGGGTCTGGATATCACCCGAGAGAACATCAATACTTGCTTCCTTAGTGTGGCGATGAGCAGGATCCTGCTCATCGCCTAAAGAATGCCGCAGGCATTCTCATTAGTCACCCGTAGAATAATCCTCTTTCCAATAGCTTCTGCGCAGCTTCTTCAATGAAGATATTTCGCTTTCGTAGACGTGTTTTTCGCCGTCGCCCAAAGACTGCTCGGCGACGCGGATATACTTCACCAACCGCCGCAGCCCCCCTGGCTCTACCGAGGCGGCCTGGTCGCTGCCCCACAACGCCCGGTCCAGCGTGATGTGCCGCTCGACCATACAGGCCCCTAAAGAAACGGCGATCACGGATGGGATCAATCCAACTTCGTGTCCTGAATATCCAACAGGTACGGTGAACGCATCCCTCAAAGTCTGGATCATCCTCAAGTTCAACTCTTCCGGTTCACAGGGATACGCGCTGGTGGTATGAACGATCATCAGGTGATCCATCCCCAGAAAGTTCACCGTTTTCTGTATTTCCTCAGTCGTCGACATCCCCGTCGAGAGGATCAATGGGCGGCCGGTCTCCTTCAGCCGCGTTAATAAGACCTCATCGGTCAAAGACGGTGAGGCAATCTTGTAGCACACCGGGTCGAAGCCCTCCAGGAAATCGACCGACTCCTCATCCCAGGGAGAGGCAAACCACATCATGCCTTTCTCTTTGCAGTAGCGGTCGATCTCTTGATATTCCTCTTTCCCAAACTCAACCTTATAGCGGTAATCTAAATAAGAGATATAGCCCCAGGGGGTCTCCCGCATTTTACCTTTTTGTTCTTCAGGCACACATAGTTCAGGGGTACGTTTCTGGAACTTGACCACATCCGCTCCCGCCCATTTCGCCACATCGATCAACTGTTTGGCGATATCCAGGTCACCGTTGTGATTGATACCGATCTCACCGATGACAAAGGTGGGGTGGCCGTCACCGATCAAGCGGTCGCCAATCTTGATTTCACGTTTCATGGGTTTCTCCTATTTGTAAAATGGCTCAATATCAAATCGCTCAATTCTCTCACTGCCCCAAAT
>CP070631.1:944203-946993 GCA_020356045.1 Candidatus Latescibacterota bacterium | reverse complement strand
GGGAGCTTCGCGCAAATCCGCTCCGCGTAATCGGACAATTCGGGGTAGAGGTAGCGTGTGTTCGTGTTCAACCGCGCCATCTGTTTTTGACCCGCGGCGGCCACGCGCGTGTGGCAGTGACCGACATGGCAAACGTTATTGACGAGATCCAAAAAGGGCCGACCGCGATTGTCGTGTAGGAACTGACCCCGTCCGCGAACGATGATCAACGGTTTCTCGTACGCGACGGAGAGCGTACCGCTGATATGCTGATTCCGTTTTTCGATCATATCCGCTGCGGTGGCCCGGCGCGGCCCGGCTGCTTTGGTTGGAATACGGGCGGTCAGCGCTTTGGTGGCGTCGTAGGGCTCGATTTGAGTGAATCGTTCCAGGGAGCGCCACGCGCGCTCTTCCGTGACAAACCAGTCGGGATGATCGGGGTCGATCTGGCGGCGCTCGGCGGCTACGGCGACGGTGACGCACCAACGTCCGCAGATGAGGGGGTAGATAACCGCGATCTCCTCGGGCGAAAGCCGCCGCTCGGAATAGTAGCCCGAGAGAAGCGCGGCACCAATCGGCAGCGGATCAGGCTGATCGAGCATCGCGTAAGCGATGGCGATAGCGACTTCGCACACGGTTGGATTGTAAAGACAATCGCCAAAATCAAGCAGCCCCGCGATCTCGCCGTCTCGCAGCAGCACGTTTTCATCATTTGCGTCGTTGTGGATCAACGTGTGCGGCAGGTTTTTGAAAAATGGCAACGCGCATGCGCTGTACAATTGAAAATACCACTCGAAAATGCGCCGCCGCTTGGTGTCGCCAATCAACGAAGCCACCCGGCGGTGTTGAGACGCCTTGGTCAAGTCCCATCGATGGGTCCGGCGAATGAGATGCGTGGTCACCTTCGCCAACTCTAGATCGAGTTTAGCCAGCGTGCGGCCCAGGTCGCGGGCCTGTGGCTGGCCGACGGGCATGGCATCGCACCATGACGTACCGGCAACATATTCGGTCAGCCTCGCGCTGACCGTTTGCCCATCGTCCAGGTGGACCGTTGCCTCGATGCGGCCCTTCCCGGTCGGTATAAACCGTGGCAGATCGAGTCCGACGCTCGCCCTGCTGGCCTGCTCGATCGACACATTTTCCAGTTCGATGCTCTCGCTGTTTTGATCCGCCCCGGCAAATTTGAGCACCGATTCCCGGCCGTCAGCCGACTGTATCAAATAGTTTTCGTTCTCGCCGGTAAGGCGCGTGATGCGCCGGCATTCGATGCCGTACTCTCCCGCGAGAACCGCTTTGATCGATTGGCTGGATATACCGCTCATCCGTCCTGACTCTCCGCCGAGTCGTCGGTTGCTTCCGAATCTGTTGATGTCTCTGCGGGGGGCTCCTGTGATTCTGGCGTGCTAGGCGGCGCCGTGTTTATCTTGGTTTCAATAGTGGCGATCTGTTTTTCCAGCGCTGCTTGTTGGTTTTTCAGCATCTCGAGGTAATGGGTCAGAAACGCCCTGATGCGAGTCTCCGCGGCTGTCGCCGCTGCGGTCGCCCTTTGAGAGTCCTGGGTAATCGTGTCGAGATTCATGGTTTCGAGCCAGGTTCTCGCTTCGGCAAACCGTTCGTTCAAATCGTTCATGGTGGCGGTCATCTGTTCGAGAGCTTGTTGATTGTCAGCTGTATCTTTCTCGAGATTGTCGAGACGCGCGCCAGTCGACCGATTCGAGCTTTCGAGCCGGCCTTCAACCGCCTGGAGCTCTTCGCTGGTAGCGATACCCAGCGTCGAACAACCGTTGATCAATGGAACAGCTACCGCGAGCGCGATGAGGATGACAGCGGTGCCAAGCCATCTCTTCGAAGAGGTGTATCGCATCGGACCCTCCTTGTTCATTGCGATGGTTTACTACAGGAATAGGCATTGGTTTTGTGGCAAGTCGCCACGGGCGAGTTTACCACAGAATGTTGCGGGTACGCTTGGAAAACGTCTGAAATAAGAGGTCAAGGCCCTGTCGGCGATGCGTCCGCTCTCAAGAACGCTGCGGTGATTTCCATCGCGAGCAGATTGCCCATAGCGCCGTTCGTCATCACGACGATACCGTTTCCCGTATCGGGCCATCCGATCAACCAACTGCTCGCGCCGGGCAGATTATCACCTGGGTGGAGAAAACAAAAACCGGCGCCGTCACCGTAAAGCATCACGCCCAATCCCTGTCCGATCGGAACGCCGGTTACAGAAGGGTCGATGTCCACGTGGCTGGCGAACATCGTTTGCATCATTTTTTTGGACAGGAGTCTGCTAGATTTTCCATGAAAGGCAAGCATCAGCTCGCTCGTGAAAAGCGCCAAATCGGACGGCGTGGTCATAAGACCGCCGTTTGCCACGGCGTTGGGGTGCATGTCGGGATCGTACGCCGTCCCCGTGGCATCGTGTGGGACTGCCTCGTTTTTGGCAAGTTCGGGAGCGAGCGGTAGGGCAAACGTGCTCGACGTCATCCCGATAGGTACGAATACGGTCTCCTGGGCAATTTGCACAAATGGTTTACCCGTGACATCCTCGAGCAGCTGCTGGATGACGAGGTAACCAAAATTGGAGTACTCCCACCGGCTCCCCGGAAGCACAACGATCGCGGCGGGATCGTTTTTTGCGGGCGCTTCTCCGTTGAGCGTTTGAAGAAGCGTGGGTGTGCTGCCCTCTTCCCAGGAGAAGCCGCCTTCGGGACGGTTGAGACCCGACTGGTGGGTTAGCAGCAAATGCAGAGTGACCTTTTGTGTGGCGGTGAACTCGTTCTCCGGGATTTTCCAGGATCGCAGTTTGGTGTT
>CP070631.1:934412-944103 GCA_020356045.1 Candidatus Latescibacterota bacterium | reverse complement strand
CTCGACGCCACGTCTTCGGAGCTCCTCGACCAGAGCAAGGCCGCTGTCTGCTTGCCGTTGGGCGCCTCCGAGACGCTCACCGGGCTGATTATCTTGGGGCCCAAACAGTCCGGACTCTTGTATAGCCGCGCCGATTCGGAGCTGCTGGAGACCCTGTCCGAACACCTGGGGTTGGTGCTCGAAAATGCCCAACTCCATGAAGCCACGATCGAACGGGAACGGCTCAAGAACGAAGTACTTCTGGCCAGAGAGATACAGTTGAATCTGATTCCGAAATCTCCACCCCACCACCCGTTTCTCGAGTTATCCGGCCGCATGGCCAGCTCGGTCGAGGTAGGCGGGGATTACTTTGATTATTTTGAGCTCGAGCCGGGCCGGATTGGGATGGTCATCGGTGACGTCAGTGGAAAAGGTGTTCCGGCAGCGATGCTCATGTCATCGCTTCAAGCGGTATTCAAGAACGTGGCCGTGCGAGACAAAATGGACCCCGCCTCGGTCATCGAAGAGCTCAACACTTATCTTTGCAGCAATGCGAAAACCGAACAGTTCGCAACGTTCTTCTATGGAATCCTCGATGTCGGCTCGGGCTCGTTTACCTTCTGCAATGCCGGCCACTGCCCTGCTCTGCTACTCAAGCGACACTACGTGGATCGTCTGGGTGAAGGCGGTATGATTCTGGGAATCAAACCCGACTGGCGCTACCGCGAGGGTAGCGTGCGTTTCGATTCGGGTGATTTGCTCTGTCTCTATACCGACGGCGTCACGGAGCAACAAGATCACACCGGTAACGAATACGGTGAGGGCAATCTGATCGATTTTCTGAGGACGAATGGAAACTTACCAATCAACGACCTCCAGGAGTCGCTTTTTGCATCGGTCCTAGCCTTTGGCGACGACCACCAACAAGACGACATCACCAATGTAATCGCCAGATACATAGCAGCTTAGTAGACAGCCAATCCCCCAAGGAACACTTCTTGCTCTTGCGAATCTGTGTGCAATCCGAAGGATCGCCCGGTAGCACAGGTAAATCATCAACCCGAATGAAGGGGGAACCCCATGCAGAAGATTTACCTTATCGACCTACTGTGGTGGCTTAGAAGGTGAGCTATTTCGGTGTTCCCGATTGCACCGCATGGACACGCAGAGCAACCGGGAACACCGCCATCACCCTCCCCAATCCTCCGGAACCCATCGTTCTTCCCCACCCATTGACTTTAAGAAAACCGCGTAAGAATCTGTCGTGTTGCCCGTTATGGGGGCAGCACAGTATGTGGTCGTACACCACCTCGCTGGAATCGCACGTGCTCGAAAGCTCTTTAGAGACCCGGGTCAACGAATTGAAAATTAGCTAGATATGCCGCGATTTTATTGCATGTTCGGGGGTTGACATTTTTCGCAGACCCCGAGTATACTATGGTTAACGAGAGTATCCCAAGCCTTCGCGTGAGCCCTCTGCTCTCAAGCTATAATGCTTTAGCGAAGCGGTTGCCGCATGGGCCTCTGATGGGCGATAAGCGACACGGTTGGCTGCGGGCAAATACTCTCGTTCTTTTTGTATCACCAGTTACCGCTTTTATCCACACCCTACAAAAGGCGCACTTCGTTTTTGGTTGCTAAGACACTCGTTGAAGCAAGTACCAAAAAGTGGCGTCCGTTTGCATCAAACTCCACCAAGACATCTAATGATATATGCGTCGTGAATTGATTCTGCGTTCGGTGTTCACGTCAAATGCGGAACATAACGATTGTGGATCGAAACGTACAGATCGAGCAATGGGTCGATTCGAAGTATACAGGCTTTGCCAAGTTCGTCATCGACCGGAGTAAGATCCGCTGTGACGGCAAAGGCATCTCTGAGATCGATCGATCGTTTCAGGAACCGCAACGTGTCGATGTAATCAACGTTGCGGTCGGCCGCAAGCGCTTCGATGGCACGGCGCCAGCTTTCGCCGGTCACCGTAGGAAATATCTTACCTACTCGTCTTCGCGGATCGCGGTTATCCGCCAGGATGCGGTCGGCTGCGTGTTGGGGAATACCGGTTGCCGACATGATCTGACGAAGAACATGTTCTTGAACGACTTCGAATAGCTGACAGAAAAAGAGAAGCAAAGCGAGACTGTGTCCGAGATCGAGTTGTGGTATGTCCGCGGTCGGTCCGCGTGCGGTGAGTGACGTCGACTGATACGTGTCCTGCATCAGATCGATGATGACGTGAACTGGCTTTGTAAAGTAGAATCCCGCACCCGCCGTATCACGTTGACACCCAGGACATTGCGGTTCGTCGCCGGTATGGTCGTCGGTACGGGCAACGGTCAGGCAGTGGCTGCAGATAAAATAGTCGGCGAGCAATCGGCTCAACGGTTGGGCACGTACCCGGAGGACATCAAAGGCATCCCTCTGGCCCTCATCCGACGTCTTCGCTTGGGGTTTATCCGTGACCGGTGGATCATCGGTCTTGCCGTCCTCCATGATCCAGGTCAACGGATCCGTCCCCATCCGACGCCGATTAGTGGGCATACCTCCAGCTCCTCTCCAGGATCTCCTCGCAGAGACGGAGATAGTCTTCGGCCCCGTAGCTTCGCGGCCGATAGGTAAAGATATCCAACCCGTGACTAGGTGCTTCGGCCAACGCGATGTTTTCTCTGATCACCCGTTCGAACACCAATGAGCCAAAATGTTCTTTGAGCTTGTTTACAACTTCCCGATTCAACACCTTGCGGCCATCGAACCGCGTGGCGATGATACCGCCAACTTCGAGCCCCGGGTTCCACTTGTGTTTGACGTGATTTATTGTATCGAAAAGCTTATCCAAGCTCTCCAAGGCTAAATATTCGGTCTGAACCGGAATGTGAACCAAATCAGCGGCTGTCAATGCGTTTAGGGTCAATAGACCGAGACTTGGCGCGCAGTCGATCAAGGCGTAGTCATATTGGCCGTCGATAGAGCGCAGAGCGTCGCGAAGTCGGAACTCGCGCGCAGACAACGCCGACAGCTCCATATCGATCCCGGCAAGAGTTATCGCCGATGGCAATAAGGTAAAAAACAACTGTTGGGATTCCGTATCCAGGTGTCCCTTTTCATCGTGCTGCAAGCGGGCTATACGCGCTCCAAGCTCCTTTCGAACCAAAGCGGTTGAAGCACTGATATCACCCTTGAGCACGTCGTACACCGTGGCGCCGTTGCCGTGATTGTTTATCCCTAGCGAGTGTCCTAAATGAGATTGCGGATCAAGATCCACGAGCAGAACGCGTTTGCCCAGAATCGCCAAGCCCGCGCCGATGTTTGCCGTCGATGTCGTCTTGCCCACACCACCTTTTTGATTGATTACAGCAATTGTTGTCATGTTGATATCGAATCCTCCGTGCAGAGCTGCTGATGCTGTGAGTGTGTTCGAAGAAGTCGTTACGCGAATCCAAACTATCGCTGAAACGGTACCCCGGCACTCCAAGACACCTATTGCCGTTTTGAGCGATAAGAATGCGGGTTTTGTGTTGCGCGTGCTGATTATATACCCAAGCGTATGGGGAATTCAAGAACTCGATTGCGGCGAGAAAAAAAAGACATTGAACGGTGGTGTCTCGGGTACGGCGCCCCGAAGGCGCCGGACCGTTGGGTAGACCGAGAGTCAGCCTTTGAACTCGATCCGGTCCACGCCGACGTACTCGGCAAGCCATTTTTGCATCACGTACGACGCAGCCCAGGATACCTTGATTGCCGTGACATGGTCGGGTACGGTCGGCTGGGCGAACGACATCGCCATTTTGAGCTTGGTGCAGTTGCGCGGCATCGACAGCACCCGGTACGCCGTGACATAACGCTCTAGGTCAACGGCGTTTACCTTTAACTCGCCCGATGCCTCTCTCATGGCTTTGATTTGACGGTTGAGAAATTCGGCACAGCCATCGCGATTTGACCTCCCGCTGACCGTGTTGCCGCTGGCAAGATTCGGAAACTCAATCCCTTTGGAAAACGCGACAAACATCGTGCCGTCGACCGTGCAGACCTTTAGCGCGTCGAGATCTTCGTTGCCCAATGCGGTGAGAGTGCGCATAAGCACCGGTGAGGGATCGACGCGCTCTTCCCAATCCATGGCCAGCGCCTCGTAGGAGTAATGGTCCATCCGGTTGAGATCACGAATGATATCGCCATACGACGTGTGGGCCGGGTCGAACCGAAGCTTGTTGAGTCCCCAACCAGAATCGCCCCGCTCGAAAGTCCAGGTTACGCTTTGAATCTCATTGTGAGTTTTGTAACCTTTGTCGATCTCGAACCACACGCACATGGCCAATTTCTCAACGTGTAACTCTGTGGATGCCCTCTCGATCTCGGGGTGTTCGAGGAGCTGCATCACATAGTGCCCGCCCTCATCCCATTTTGTCTTCATAAGCCATTTCCAGAGTGATTTGGCGTTGCTGCCAGCCGGAAAATAACCTTCAAACCGGGCCTGATCTTCTTGTTGGATCGCGGTCCGCACGCCTTGCATCAGCTGAACGAGCTCTTCCCCATCGTTTTCGCTGATCGTGGCCTTTGAACTCTCCCCTCCTCCGCAACCGATGAGGGCTGTTAACCCGAGTACCAAAAAACCGGGAATTATATGTGCTGGACACAGTTGCTTCATAAAACAACCTCCCTTTCTACCGGTTTGACAGACTTTATGCAAGCGGAGTGCCATCAGTTAGGGTGGCCGAATCCCGCGTGTTGCTGCCCGCTTGGTGTAGCCTGCCCTTGAGGTTGAACATTAGATATACGAATTAGGAGGCTGATACCGATAAAGTTACGAGAAAGGAAGAAGTGACGACTGTGATGCGGGTCAGGATATACCGTGTCGGTCGCACCAGATCCCAAGCGACAGGAGCGCCCACAGGGTGCCCTCCCAGGGGCCACGGTAATAGATGGGATCTTGTTCGAGCCATTTCTCGACACCTGGAAACACACGCCGCACCGCCACCGATCCAAGAATGCGGTCACGAAGCAGACCACCGTGCTGTGACAGGAGCTCGGGAAGATTTCCAAATGGAAAGGCCCGTTTCCGCTGGCTCACGATGGCAGCCGGGAGCCGCCCGTCGCTCCACCACCGGAGAATCAGCTTGGTGTTCGCCCTCCCCGGCCATCGGCTCACGCGTGCATGGCTGGGAAGAGACATCACGAACTCCACGAGATCACGGTCCAGAAACGGCATTCTCAACTCTGCAGATGAGTCCATCGCCACGGAGTCGGCAAAACTGAGAATGTTTTCGGATAGAAAGGTGTGAACCATGACCTTCTGCATACGGTCCAAGTCGGTCGCCGAATCGAGGCATTCAGCATAGAGCCGATCGATGGTCGCCACATAACCGTCGGCCGGCGCGAGCGGACGGTGCAGCAGGGTTTCGAGGTCTTCGACTGGCAGAGGCCGATGTATCAGATACCGCGTCGCCTCGGGCGTCCGTTTCGGAGGAACACTGAGAAGAGCGCGGCGGCGGTGCTCCACGGATTCGTTTCCATGGACAAAACGGTCAACAAGCCTGCGCACCAGAGGCAATGGCAGGCCGACGATCGACCTCACCAGAGCCAACCGAAATCGATCCTGACTGAGACGGTACCCTCCGAGGATTTCATCCCCGCCGTGCCCACAGAGAAAAACCGTTGCATGCTCGCGCGCGTTGCGAATCAGCAGCCACGTTGCCAAAGCTGCCCCATCACCAACGGGCTCGGTAAACGATTCGAATGCCGGTACCATCTGTCGGACCCGGTCTGTTGCGGTCACACGCAAATCCATGGCCACCGACCCATCTGTGCCACCCGCGGGATCCGCATCATTTGCCGACAGTCCCGACGATGAATCGGTCAACGTATAGGTGAATGATCGGACCTGACGGCCGTGTCCGGACAGCACCGCCCTTATGCTGTTGCTATCGATGCCGTCGCTGAGGAGCAGTGCCACGGGCACATCGCTTACCAGACACCGTGTGGATGCCCGCGCAAACAGCGCATCGAACTCTTCGACCAGCGATGACGGTGACCGCTTTTCCATTTTCGCTAGGGTGTTGAAATGTGGCGTATACCATCGCTGCTCGTTGATACCGTCTTTTGAAACGCTGAGGATATGCCCGCCAGGCAGCTTGCGGACGCCAGAGATAACCGTGCGGGGGCTTACGACATACCGAAGTGTCGCGTATTCGACCAGGGTTTCACTATCGAGTTCGCGGGGGACCCAGGGCGCTTCGACCAACGCGGGTAGGCTCGACGCAAAGCTGAGGGTATTACTGTCGTGGTAGTAATAGAGCGGTTTCTCCCCAAATCTGTCACGTGCGAGCCAAAGACGCGATTCCCTGGAATCAAATAACGCCATGGCCCACTGCCCAACCATGTGGTGGAGGGCATCGGGCCCCCATCGCGCCCACGCGTGGAGCACAATCTCTGTGTCGGTCGTCGAGCGAAGATCGGATGATTCGATACCCAGCTCGCGGCGGATGTCGTCGTGGTTGTAAATCTCGCCGTTGAAGCTGACCAAATAGCGCCCGTCGGCGCTGCGCATGGGTTGGTGCCCGGCGGTGCTCAAATCGAGTATGGCAAGCCGGCGGTTCCCCACGGTCAAGGGGCCGTCTTGCTCGACCCCCTGGTCGTCGGGACCGCGGCGCTCGAGCCGCGCGATCATCTCTCCGACGATCGAACGGTCATCGGCGCCTTCACGAAAGCGATAAACACCGGCAATTCCGCACATGATGTTGGATCATAACACAATGATCGCAGCACGGCATATGTCGGAGAATGCCAAAACAACACCATGGGGGGTCATGGATAAACAACTTGAAAACCCGCGCACACGTCGCCTATCGTATCAGGATTCTCCGGTAGCGTAATCCCGGTTGGCGTTGAAAGGTTGCCGCATGCCTCAATCGTTGTTCGAGAACCTAGATGTCGGGGTCTTGGTACCCAGTATAGGCGTTTTTGGCGGCGTACGCCGGTTTATCGAAATCGGCAACGAGCTGGTCAATCGCGGTCATCGCTATGTGCTCTACCATCCCACTGGTGAACCGCCCAACTGGCTCCCCTTTTCCGGTGAGACCAAGCCACTGTCCGAGCTGGATCGCTCCCGTCACCAGGTGCTGATCTGTAACGATCCCCCGTTGCTCGAGAAGTTCGAAAAGGCCAGCGCGGAGCTCAAGCTTTTCTATTTCGTGTTGGAGAACATCAAGAATGAACGCCGTATCGCCCGCCATCGGGGTTGGCATCTTCTGGCCAATTCGACAGGGATGCACGACCGGCTCCGTCGCAAGTACCGTGTGCCCGTTCACAAGGTGATCGGTGGGATCGACCTGGACACATTTTGCCCGCGACCGGCCGGCGCACGCGGCAAACCGGATCGGACGGACCTCGATCACTACCGTATTCTGACCTTTGGACGTCTGTCGCGGCAAAAAAAAGGTGTGCCCATCGTTGTGTCCGCGGTGAGAGCCGTTGCCCGCTCGCGACCCGTAATCACCGGCAAACCGGTCAAGCTGGTGGTTTTTGACGCCCTGGGACGTGGCCACGAGCAAGATCCCCGAACCGGGATCGAGAGTCTCGCTAGATCGGTCCCCGTCGAGTTTCACCTCGATCTGCCGCAGTCAGATTTGGCATCGCTCTACAGGTCATGCGATCTGTTTGTCAATGCGGAGAAACGGGCCGGCTGGGCCAACACCGTGGCCGAGGCGATGGCCTGCGGTCTGCCCGTGGTGTGTACGCGGTCGGGGACACGGGATCTCGCCGCGCACGGCACCACCGCCTGGGTCGTCCGGTGGCGGCACCAGTTTTTTGTTTCCAGGGCGATCCGAACACTTTATCGCGATCCGGCGCTGGGCGGCCGCTTGAGCGGAGGGGCGCTGGAACGTGTGCGCCGCTTCTCCTGGCCACACGTGGTCGATCAGCTCGAGGATGTCATCAGACGCCAATTGGCATCGTCGGGATGACGGCACCTCAAGGCCCGTTCGATGTTACCGCTCCTCTTTTTTTATTCCGTGAGGAGTCCACGTCTCCCCGCTCGAACGGTACCGTTCGATGAAATCCCGGGTGTGAGGTATCGGGTCTGCCTCGTGATAGAGGTGATATTGAATGGCTTCACGGGTGATCGTGCGGATGACCATCCCCGCGTTGACAAAACGTACGCACAGGTTATTGTCTTCGAGCCCCCGGCCCACGATTCGTTCGTCGTACCCGTTGACTCGATAGAAGTCCTCTTTGTGTGCGGAAAAATTCGAGCCCAGGATCTGGTACTGGCGTCTGCCGATATTGCGCGCGCCGTGAAGAAACGGCAGGTAAAACCCGTTCCAGCGATCGATCTTACCAGCGTGTTTCCACCAGTAATTAATCCTTTCGATCCGCCGTTTGCGGACATCCTCGCTGGTCACCCGTTCGGTCAGCGACCGGTCGAACATCACACGTCTTCCCGATAGAATTCCCCCTTGGTGCCGCCGTTTGACATGTCGCTCCAAGAATCGGTGATGGAGAAGACAATCCCCGTCGATAAACACCAGATAGTCACCGGCCGCGTGGGTGACGGCACGGTTGACGATAACCGTCTTCCGAAATCCCGCGTCGTCGTGCCACACATGCCGAATCGGATGGGCGAACTGCTCGCTGTAGTCTTGTATGACCCTGGCGATTCCCTGATCCGATCCATCGTCTGCCACAACGATCTCAAAATCGCCAAAGGTCTGGTTGAGGAGACTGATCAGGACGAGCTCCAGTGCATCTTCGCGCTGGTATACCGCGATCACCAACGATACATCTGGATTTGCTCCGCCGCTCACTGCCCGTCGTCCCCGGTGCCGGTATCCGTTTTGTCTGTCGAATGCAAATGGTCGGCATCCAAGCTTTGTGAACGCAGCCCCAGTTCATGGAGTTTCGCGTATTTGAGACACACGTAAAATGCGTGAAACACGGAGACCACAACCCCGGCCAGGCCATCGAGAAAACCCCGCTTGGATATGTACACCTTGAAAAACTCGAGCAAGGGATACACCGCGATGTGTCGGAAACCCGCCCGGCGGCCTTTTTCGTTCATCTCCCGGGCAGCGATCAACGTGAAATCGTTCATCTTCTCGATATGGTGGTGGATATCCCGGTACGTGTAATGCAGCAGATCACCGTGGAGTCTTCCGACTTTCCCGGATACCCGGACGAACTCGTGCACGGCATCGTCGGTAAAGGATCCCTTGTCGCGACGAAACAATCGCAAGATGTAACCCGGATACCACACGCCATGTTTGATCCAGCGATTGAGATACCAGACGGCTCGCGGCATCTCGTAGCCGTCCATCGAAAAATCCAACGACCTGATCTCCCTGCCGAGCTCGGGGGACACCTCCTCGTCGGCATCGATCGAAAACACCCACGAGTGAGTCGCATGTTCCAGTGCCAGCTGTTTTTGTTTTCCGTAACCCGGCCAGTCATTCGTGATCACGCGGGCTCCGAGACCCCTGGCGATTTCTACCGTTTGGTCGGTGCTGTTCGAGTCCAAAACGATGATTTCATCCGAGAACGTTTCAACGCTCTGAAGACAACGGGCGATGTTGCGTTCTTCGTTAAACGTGATGACAATCGTAGATATTCTTGGCATGAGTTATTTGGGTCTGGCAGCCGGGTGCAGGTCGACATCCAGTACCATGCCGGTGCTGTCCGCGTCCAACTCGATTCCCAGTTGAAACCAGGTATCCAGCTTTTTTG
>CP070631.1:926184-934312 GCA_020356045.1 Candidatus Latescibacterota bacterium | reverse complement strand
CCGGCGGTATCCAGCCTGGCACGCATTACGACGTCATCGTCGAATCGGACGGGGCGGATTTCGCGGAGCGATTCGTTGGGCAAACCCTGACGAACAATGGTAATTTCGACATTCTGTCGGGAACCCCGTCAGATCCACTCTCTCTTCAGGTGGGCGCCGCCAATCACAACGTAGGCGTGGCGGAAGCTCCTAGCTGCGGTCCGACTCAGATCCTTGCTGGTTGGGGACCACCGGGTTATCCAGACTTTTCCGGTGGTGGTGAGGGTTGCTTCGCCGTTCTGTTCGATTTCGACCAGTCGGAGTTCGGCTTTAGGATCTGTGGTGGCAATGGCGGCACGGCTACGATCAACTTCTTCCAGCGCAACGGCAGTCTGATCGACCAGATCGTGGTTACTAATCTGAGCGATCAGGTTTACGCGTTCCGGCGCCTGGGAGGCGTGAACGATATCGCTGGCATTTCAATACACAACGACGATCCCGGCGGCGTCGGCTTTGACGATCTATGCCACGACGTGCCGGGCGTCCCCGGCGATCCGAATCAGTTTGCGCTCGATATCCATCCCACGTCTTGCCCCAACCCGCTCAACGTGAAATCCAAGGGTTTAACACCGGTTGCGATCCTAGGCTCTGCGTCGGGTGACGTGCTTGACATTGACGTCTCGACAGTTCTGCTCGAGGGTGTGGCTCCGATCCGGTCATCGGTGGAAGATGTGGCCACACCGCTTTTCGACGGTGAAGAGTGCGAGTGCACGACCGACGGTCCGGATGGAATCATGGATTTGACTCTCAAGTTCCGGACGCAGGACCTGGTTGCGGCGTTTGGTCCGGTCGAAGACGGTGAAGTGCTCATCCTCACACTCACGGCGACCCTGCTGGATGGCACGCCGATTGAGCTCAACGATTGTGTGATATTGAGAGTGAAGCTGAGTCCACACAAGCTCTAGTGGATGAGGAACAAGACGAATTCCGCAGCCCCCCATTTCTACCCAGGGCGCGGAAGTTCATAGGGGCGCGGCCGACACAGGCCGCGCCCTTGTTGTTCGATTTCGCATCCGATGCCGCAGTCGACACGTGAGCTACCGATGGATCCACGATGGGGGCAATAGCCAACCCGCGACAAGCTGACACTGAATGTGGTACAACAAGTACTGGCAGGTCAGTGCCACTGACTCCGACAGGAAGCAGATTCCAAAAGTAGGAGAGGCCCATCATGGATCCAAAAATTATCCTCATCAAAAACGGACCGCTCAAGGTCGACAATTTGTCGGTTTTCAAGAACTCTCGCGGAGAACCCATTCGATGCGCGAAGACGCTGCAGCTCTGCCGTTGCGGCGCATCGAAAACCAAACCGTTTTGCGACGGGACCCACGTTTCTATCGGATTTTCAGACGGTAAGCACCCTGACCGCGTCGCCGATAAACTAGACAGGTACGACGCCAAGGACGTATCGATTCTGGACAATCGCGGCATATGCTCGCACGCGGGATTTTGCACGTCTGGCCTCCCGAAGGTGTGGAACATGAAGGTCGAACCGTGGATCGACCCGCACGCTGCGCCAGCAGACGACATCGTTCGCATCGCGCGCCAGTGTCCCTCGGGCGCATTGAGCTATGTGTTCGGCGGCAAGACCATCAACGAGTTCTTCGACGACGCGGAGATCCGGGTTACTCGTAACGGACCGTATGCGGTTCGAGGTAGCGTGCAACTGAGAGGTGCCGATTTTTTGGAGGGGGCGAGCCGCGAGCACTACACCCTTTGCCGATGTGGACATTCTCGCAACAAACCGTTTTGTGACGGCAGCCACTGGTATACGGGCTTCAAAGACGATGAAGCGTTGACGATCGCCCAAGCGAACCGCGTGACGGAGAAGGCAACCACCCAGTGGACCGGAGTGGGAAACGCGGAGGATCTCGCAGACGGCCAAATCCACTCGGTGACCGTCAAAGGTAAAACGATTGCGCTGGTCAAAACCGACGAGGGCTGGCGTGCGGTTGACGGGCTTTGTCCCCATCAGGGGGGACCGCTGGACGAGGGGACGTTGGGTGACGGATCTGTGCGGTGCCCGTGGCATGGATTCGACTTTTCTCTGGCGACCGGTAAGGGTATCGGCAACGAGCTGGTCGTTGACACCCACGACGTTCGTGAAAATGAGGGAAATGTTGAAGTTGCGACTCCAGGACCCAAACGGTCGGCCTGGACGGTGAGTCACGTCATGGTTGAAACCATGATCGATTGGGGGGTGGATACCGTTTTTGGCATGGTTGGCCACTCCAACCTTGGGCTGGCCGAAGCGATCCGTGTCCAAGAGACTCGGGGCAGGATGCGGTACATCGGTATTCGTCATGAAGGAGCGGCGTCGTTTGCATGCTCGGGTTACGCCAAGCTCACCGGGCGGCCCGCCGCCTGTCTGTCGATCGCCGGTCCGGGGGCAACAAATCTTCTCACCGGTCTGTGGGACGCCAAGGTTGACCGCGCGCCGGTACTTGCGTTGACGGGTCAGGTCAACACCCAAGTCATGGGGCCCGGCGCATTTCAGGAGATAGACCTGTCGTCCGCCTTTGCGGCGGTCGCGCGCTTTAGCCAGACGGTGCTCCCCAACAGCAACCACGCGGAGTTGGCATCGCTGGCACTGAAAACCGCCGTGGTCGAAAGGGAGGTCGCGCATCTGATCTTTCCCGACGAGGTCCAAACGTTGGACGCCGGCGATGCCGGGCCGGCGGACCGATATGGTCGAGTGAGTGGCGTGGACATTGCGCCCCCCACGCAGTCTGTCGACCATTCGCTTTATCGAATGGCGCGGGCCAAACGCCCCGTGATCATCGTCGGCTATGGCGCTCGCGACGCCATGCCGGACGTGATCGCTCTAGCCGAGGCGCTCAAATGTCCTGTCATCACCACCTTTAAGGCCAAAGGACAGATCTCAGACGAACATCCGCTGGCTGCGGGTGTGTTGGGACGGAGTGGTACGCCGGTTGCGAGCGGTTTCATGAATCAGTCGGACCTTCTGATCGTCTTTGGCGCGTCGTTTTCGGATCACACCGGAATCGTGACCACCAAACCTATCATCCAGGTTGACTTCGAACGGATGGCACTGGGCAAGTTTCACGCGGTGGACGAACCTGTCTGGGGTGACATCGCAACGACGGCGCGGATATTCCTCGAGCGGTTGCCTTCCTCACTCGCATGCATCGATCAGCACGGCGAGGTCAAGGAGCAATGGCGAATGTGGCGGGATGAAAAGGCCGCCCGCGAAGACCGCGACGATGGGAATGGTGTCAATTCGGCGATCGTTTTCCGCGAGTTGGCTGGCACAGTTCCAGACGATGCCGTCATGTGCGTTGATGTGGGGAATAACACATATTCGTTTGGCCGCTACTTCGAGTGCAAACGTCAATCGGTTCTCATGTCCGGTTACCTCGGCTCAATCGGGTTTGCACTTCCAGCCGCACTGGGTGCGTGGGCCGCAGCCCCACAGCGAAAGATCGTCGCGGTCAGCGGTGACGGTGGTTTGGGTCAGTATCTTGGTGAATTCATGACCGCGGTAAAATACGGAATGAACATCACACACGTGGTGCTCAATAACAGCGAGCTGGGGAAGATCTCAAAAGAGCAGCGGGACGGCGAGTGGCAGGTGTGGCAAACGGGCTTGCACAATTTGAGCTTTGCCGACTACGCAAAGCTTTGTGGTGGGGCCGGGCTTCGTGTCGATTCATCAGAGGATCTTGGTGACGCGTTTCATGCGGCCATTAATATAGAGGGCCCGTCGCTGGTCGAGGTTATAACGGACCCTCTGTTGACATGATTCCCCCGCATTCGGTCGCACGGTGACCTCGCGTAAATCTGTCTGATTTGTCCCCATGTGCTTTCCTCCACCGGAACAATCGGAAGATTCTCTGCTCCAGGTGTTGGTTCGATGTTGCCCAAGTCCGTCGCCAGTGTCAAAAAACCGCCCTCGCCGTTTCCGCCCGCATAGGCCAGTGATTTGCCGGTCACAGCAGTTGGCACAAAATCATAAACTCCGGGCGACGTGAGCCGCCATATCCCCTTGGCGACCGCCGCATCGGATCGACCGATGGCGGCGGCCGTTCCCCGTTGTACAAAATCGACCATGGCCGCAGAGCTGCCAAAGTTGGTGTTTGTGAAAAGGCCAGCACTTACAAGTGAAAAAATTAAGCAACATTGGTGGTACGTGTGAGGTGCGAGCCTACGGACAGATTAGATTCGATGACGCGCCATAAACAGATCAGATAGCGCCAAGCACGTTACCTCTCGTGAAAATCAGAACAAGCCCAATATCATAAACTAAATAGTTGACATCAGTCATGCGTCCTTACATTTTACCGTCAAGGTCACGGCTGGGCCTGGGTGGTGGAGTAGTGCGGCGGTCTTTTTGACCATTGGACGACGCGTGAAGTGGCCAATGGTCCCTTCGGTGGTTAACAGGACCGAAACGTGGCCACAAACCGATTGGGCCCGTCGATCGGGGTAGGTGGAGATCCACCGAACGGAAAAGGGAAAATAAATTACGACAGCGCCGGACTGGCCATGCTCCTATTTCATATCCGATGTCGCAAATCAGATTTCAAGGGAGGGTAATCATGAAATCAAATACCTTATTCGTTCTGACGGCTGCGCTCGTACTGGGGACGAGCGCGGTGATGATAGCAGGCGCCCTGGCACAGCTCCCCGACCCAGGAATGGCTGTGGTAAAAGGCCGCACGGCCATTGTTGTTACTGACCCGCAAAACGATTTTCTGAGTCCTGACGGTGTGACTTGGGCTCTGGTGGGTACCAGCGTCAAAACCAACAAAACAGTTGAACACATCGAAGATCTTTTCAAAGCAGCAAAAAAGTACGGCATCCCGGTATTTATCTCACCTCATTATTACTACCCGACGGATCATGGATGGAAATTTGGCGGTGCGCTCGAGGTCGCGATGCACAGCATGGGCATGTTTGACCGTAAGGGGCAGTTGACAATGGATGGGTTCGCAGGATCGGGCGCCGACTGGCTGAAACAGTACAAACCGTATATTGAAGACGGCAAGACCGTCGTCGCGAGCCCGCACAAGGTGTATGGACCGGAGAATAACGATCTTTTATTGCAGCTTCGCAAGCGGGGCATTGACAAAGTAATTCTCGCAGGAATGTCCGCAAATCTTTGTGTAGAAGCACACATGAGGGAGTTGCTTGAGCGTGGTTTCGAGGTTGCTGTTGTCACAGATGCCACGGCCGCAGCCATAACACCGGACTTCAACGGTTATGAAGCGGCCATGACAAACTTTCGGTTTATGGCAAATACGGTTTGGACAACCGAGCAGGCAGTGCAGAAGATTGAGACTGCCGAAAGCGGATGATCGGACTTGGTTTGCGAACAATAAGCAGACAAAGATCGTCCGTGTTATGGAGTGCTATTGTTGAGTGACGTCTGCCGCATCGCCGGCCTGCTTTCGAGTATTCATGATACCAGGAGGGTGGGCCGGCGTTTGACGTCATGTGACCTGCCCCGCTTTCGTTTCCGAATGTGAAAAGAATTACGAGGCATCGGGTATCCGGGGATTGTGAAATATAAAACTAATTTTAAGATTTGGTTGTTGATAACACGATTTATTATCTTTTGAATCTCGAAGTACTAGTTGCAGCGTGGCAATTAAATTATACGGCAATATTTGTTGACGGTCCCAAAACGAGAGGTGACCTCGATGACGGTGATCGGTGTAGAGACCCTGGCCGGGGAGACGCTTCGGATCGATCAATCAGATCTAAATGTGTTGACGGCAAATATGAGGGGCAGTTTGTTGCTGCCTGGGGCTCCTGGATACGATGATGCGCGTACCATTTGGAACGGTATGATCGACCGGCGCCCGGCGGTGATCGCGCGGTGCATTGGAGCCGCGGACGTGATGGCGTGTGTTGCATTTGCGCGCGAGCGCGGAATTCGGATTTGCATTAAGGGTGGCGGACACAACATTGCGGGACTTGCCGTGAGTGAAGGTGCGATGATGATCGATATGTCTCTTATGCGTGGTGTGTGGGTGGATCCGAAAAGAAGGATCGCGCACGCGCAAGCCGGCTGCACGCTCGGTGACGTAGACCGCGATACCCAGTTGCACGGTCTCGCAGCGGTGTTGGGATTTGTGTCCAACACGGGGATAACCGGCCTCACGTTAGGCGGCGGGTTCGGTTATCTGACGCGCCGGTATGGATGGACGAGCGACAACGTCCGGTCGTTTGAGCTCATCACGGCCGATGGCCGGTTGCGGCGTGTCAGCGATGCCGAAGACCCCGATCTGTTCTGGGGTCTTCGCGGGGGTGGCGGAAACTTTGGTGTTGTGACCGGTATCGAATACGATCTTTACGACGTTGGGCCTCAGATCATGGGCGGGGCCATCGCCTGGCGTGCCGAGCATGCAGCAGAGGTGCTCGAGATGTTTCGCGAAGTCAATGAGAACTCGCCGCCCGAGCATGTTTGTGTCGCAGCCATCAGACCGGCGCCGCCGGCGCCGTGGCTGCCCAAGGAGATACACGGCAAACTAGTCGTGGCGCTGTTTGTTTGCGACACCGGGCCGATCGAGGAAGCGGAAAAACGAGTTAACGCGATCAAATCATTTGGATCACCACTTGGCGACATCGTTCAGAAACGTCTGTATTGCAGTCAGCAAAACCTTCTTGATGCTACCCAGCCAAACGGGCGGCGCTATTATTGGAAATCCGAGTATCTCCCGGGAGTCGAGGATGGGCTTCTCGAGAAATTTGTCAATCACGGAGAGCGCATAGTATCGCCGCACTCAGCGATATTGTTGTTCCCGCTTCATGGGGCGCTCAGTAATCTTCCGGAGGAACATTCCGCAGTAGGCAATAGAGAGACCGGGATGGTGTTCAATGTTGCCGGATCCTGGGAAAAGCCTGAGGATGACAAGGCCAACATCGCTTGGGCAAGAAATGCATGGAAAGATATGCGCGAGTTCTCGACCGGCGGCACGTATATCAACTTCCTCAACGCAGAGGAGGGTGACGATCGCATCCGAGATGCATACGGCAAGAACTACGATCGTCTTGTCGAGATCAAGACGAAATGCGATCCCCAGAACATTTTCCGGGCAAACAAAAACATCGTACCAAAGAGTTGAAAGTCCGTCCGGACGTTGTGTAGTTTGCGGAGTTTCAGAATAGGGAGTTGAATCATGCCACGATATCTGATCGAGTTAGCTCATGGTGACGAGCACGACGCTTGTGTCCGAGCCCTTCAATCGATCGAACAGCACGGCTCGCACTTCTTGACACAGGCTGACTGGGGATGCAAAGACGGTGAACATTGCGGCTGGATGATCGTCGATCTCGATAGCAGAGGCGAGGCGCTGCAATTGGTGCCACCGGAATACCGGCAGGAGGCTCGAATCGTTAAACTCAACCGATTTACCAAGGCACAGATCGCCTCGTTGATCGCAGAATTAGAGGGATGAGCGGAGACACGGGCAAACGGAATGGCGCAACTTACGGTATTGGATTACCCCTCTTTGGCTAATCTTAAGTTCTCGAGACTGACTTTACCCCGATCTTTTATCCAGCGCAGAGTTAGTTTTGGGCCCCATTGTTTGCATCCATCGCCGCTTCGGCCGGCGTTCGATATTTTAGTGAACGATGCGGCCGCTCCCGATTGTACACATCACGGTACCAGTCCAATACCACTTGGGCTTCACACCGAAGACAATGGGCCAGCTCAGAGAGCCAAGTCATCTTCCGGATCGCAGTCGATGGTGATGGATCCCAGTTAACGTGACGCTGCGCCGGTGACGGGACAGTCAATTCGCTTAGATCCGCTGTTCTCGGAATTGAAGCAGAGAAACATGCCTTCATTATGATTGGGTCGCAATCAGGTCGGTACGCCTACAAGTGAAAAAATGCACGAACGGTTTATCGTTTGAAAAGATTTGCCTGCTCATGTAAGGTGGTCTCAGGCTTGGGGGCCCGCTCTTTTTGATATCGCCTACCCCTTCGTTGCGCAAGCCTCCTCCCGGGATGCACAACGAGACACTAACGCGTTGGTATTCGGACTGTTGAAACAATGACTGACGATATCGAACGTCTCGAAGCAAAGATCAGAGAACTCAACAAACGTCTTCAGCGG
>CP070631.1:922804-926084 GCA_020356045.1 Candidatus Latescibacterota bacterium | reverse complement strand
CAGAAACAAGACTGTAATGATTACAGGTTTCGCTCACCGTTCCAAACAATGAATCTTCGCAAGTGTTTTTGATTAAGAAGGTTGTATCGAAATGGCTGCCGACGTAGATCGTATCGAAATCAAGCCACGTTGGTTCTACGTCGCAATTGTCCGTGTTGGGTGGCGGTGGTGAGTTGACGTCGTCATCGCCGCAGCTGTACGACATGGTAAGAACTGCGCCGATAAAAAGAATAAAGCAGAATGGTATGACTCGTCCCCGAGACGTCATCAGGTCCCTCCTGTAGCGATTGCAAAACCAAAAGATGTCAGCCAGGGAGATCCGAATCGACCGAGAATATAACATATGGGCGAATGGGGATAAAACGATTTCTCGCCGTCGAACCCAAGGGTAACTTTGCTGTGACGAATCGGCCAACCCGACAAATACAACGTTCCCAACACATTGAGAATCACCGCACCCGCACGCTCGTAACGCGGCGGTCGGGGGCAGTTCGTTCGCCGCGTGAGAGAAACCCGTGTGTCTCTACTCCGGAATCGGTTGTCCTTCCACCCACGGGGCACCGGCCTCTATCAGCGCTTTCTCGATTTGAGGCAATTGCCGGTCGACGATATCTTCCAGTGCCGCCTTCAAGGCTGCATACTCACGGGACGCGATATCAAAGGTCTTCCTGATGTTTGGCGTGGGACCGTAGGTCGAATTGTTGGTGCTTCCCATGGCAAATCTCAAACGGCTACGGACGGTTGGGTTGATTTTCTCTCCGGTTTTTCGCCGTGCGCGGTTGCCGTTTAACTGCTCGTCGATATCGAGCAACTCCTGCCGCAGTTGGTGCAGTTGAGCGTCCAGCTCGCCTGGTGGAGCCTGTGTGCGTGAGAGCGCAACGCGCATGGCGTCAACTTTTTTGAGTGCGTTTTGAAGAACGATCGATGCCGCGCTCGTGCTTTTCCCAAGAGCGGCAATTTCCTGCCAAAAAGCCACGGCCTCGTCATCGCCGGCACCGGGGAGGGCACCCTCATGCATGCGTTCAACCGTGAATGGCACGGGTCCGGATAGATCGGTAACGACGCCATCGATTTCCTTCGACAGGGTTACCGAATAGTCGCCCGGAGCGGCCAACACCCCACGCGGGCCCCGATCATCAAATTTGTCGTTCTCTCGTATCGCATGGGTCGCCGGGAAACGCAGATCCCAGGCTACCCGGTGGAAACCTTTCTTGACAGGACCGGTGATGCGTCTGACCACGTGACCGTCACGGTCCTTGACGGTCAGCCAGATGGTGGGTTCCAGCTGTCGGCGTTCGGACTCCAACGTGTCCCAACCGGGGAAGGGAACGTCCTTGCTTTTATCAACCAGTTTCTTTTCTGCGTCCCGGCGGATCGTTTTTTTTGATTTGAGATCTTCGGCAAGATAATACGTAAACACCGCGCCAAACGGCGGGTTCTCGGCGGCGAAATACGCTGCGCCCTGAGAGCCCTTTTTACTAAAGCCCAGAACCTGACGCTCGATGTACCAGCGGGTGTTGCGAACCGGGAATAACGTTGCCTCTTGCTTTAACTGATCTTCGGACACGTGCCGCAGCGCGCTATAGTCATCGAGTATATAGAACCCGCGTCCAAACGTGGCACCGACCAGATCGTTTTCCCGGCGCTGGAGGGCCAAATCCCTAAACGATATGGTCGGAGCGCCGCCTTTGAGCTTGATCCACTGTTTGCCGCCATCGATGGTGAAATAGACGCCAAACTCGGTTCCGGCAAACAGGAGCTCTGGTTTGACATGATCCTGGACCACCCGCCAAATGAGAGTTCGATCGGGGAGATTCCCACGAATCGAGCGCCAGCTCTTGCCGCGGTTGGTGCTTTTCAACAAATACGGGTCAAGGTCGCCAAACTTGTGATTGTCGAGCGCGATATACACCGTGTTGGCATCAAAAAGATCCGCTTTGATGTCGTTGACAAACGCAGTCTTTGGAACATCAGGCAGACTGCCGATCTCCACGCCGCGCCAGCTATTACCGCCATCTTCGGTAATCTGAACCAAACCGTCATCGGTACCCGCGTAGATGATGCCTTCCTGCACCGGCGACTCGGCGAGCGATGTGATGGTGTTGTACATCGACATGGCGACAAAATCCCACGGTGAATCGTAGCTCCATGTCTTGTCCATTATGGGGAGCGTGATCCGTTCCTGATTCCGTGTGAGATCGTCCGAGATCGACGTCCAGCTGTCACCGCGGTCATCCGAGCGCCACACACGATGCGACCCGAAGTACAATCGTGTGGGTGAGTGCGGGCTCACCAGGATGGGTGCATCCCAATTAAAACGTTCATAGCTCTCGCCAGCACCGGGCTGTGGTTGGATATACGTTACCTCACCCGTCGTGCGGTCGACGCGCACGAGAAATCCCTGCTGCATCTCAGCGTAGACGATGTCCGGGTTACCCGGTTCGGTGGCCGGCTGATGACCGTCGCCAAAGAGGGTGATAAACCAATCCGCATTTCGAATGCCGTGCCGGTTGTCGGTCCTGGAGGGACCGCCCTGCGTGTTGTTGTCCTGGGTTCCGCCATAAACGTTATAGAACGGCTTGGCATCGTCTACGGCGACTTTGTAAAACTGCGTCACCGGCAGGTTGGAGATAAACCGCCAGTTCTCCGCAAGATCAAAACTTTCGTAAATCCCGCCGTCGGTTCCTGCCAACAGATAATCGGGGTCGTCGGCCCGGAAGGCCAGCGCGTGGTTGTCGACGTGTTTGTGATCGCGTTTAATACCGCGGAATGTTTTGCCCCCGTCATCGGAGACCTTCATGTTGACATCAGCGAGATAGATTCTGTCGAACTCGTGGGGACACGCATACAGTTCCTGATAGTAATGTGGACCCGTACCGCGGCCGACGGCTTCGGATTGTTTTTGCCACGATCCGCCGCGGTCGGCCGATCGATAGACGCCACCGGTTCGCAGATCGAGCTCGATCGCCGCGTAGATCACGTCTGGATTTTGCGGCGATATGGCAAGCCCGATCTTGCCCATGTTGGATTTGGGTAATCCTTTGGTGAGTTTGGTCCACGTATCGCCGCCGTCGGTCGACCGGTAGATCGCAGTACCGGGTCCGCCACCCATATAGGCGGCGACATTGCGGTGGCGCTGCCACGTGGCCGCGTACAGCCACTCTGGGTCGCGGGGGTCGATCACCACGTCTGTTACGCCCACCCACCCATCGTCACCCAACACCTTTTTCCAGGTTTTGCCGTTGTCGATCGATTTGTAGAGCCCCCGTTCATCACCCTT
>CP070631.1:920817-922704 GCA_020356045.1 Candidatus Latescibacterota bacterium | reverse complement strand
GGCGGCGGTCTCGTTGTTTCGTGCATTGTATTCTGTCATGGCGCGGGCCAGCTCGCGTTCGGACTCGTGCGCGGCGCTGCGGCGGGTATTGGTGACAAAAATAATGACGGTAACCGCGACGACCAGAATCACCACACCGACAACCACCTGGGTAAAGTACTCCTGAATAAATTGCGACGCCTTGACGGCGGTAGTGACGAGTTGGTCTTCTTTGATGCTCTTTTTCTTGACTCTTCGCTTCGAGGCCATCCTGTATAAACCCCCTAAAAAGTATGACTTACAATAGTGGATAAGGTATCACAGTCGGCCCCGCTAGGCAAGCGTTTTGTCCCAGCGGCATGCCGTTTCCCGCCGGAGCCCAAAAACGTATTGACACCATCCACAGCCCCCCGCAAGCTCGCTCCAGACGGGATCCCAGGAGGTTCGCACATGCGCCGTGACTCGCTCCACCACCCGGTTCTTCGCTTCCCCATTCTCCTGTTTATGCTCCTGATCGTTTTGCTCGAGTTCCCCGGCTCCAGGGATCTGATCGAGACGCCATATTCCGGGATCGAGACACTCAACCTCGTCGTCAAAAGCCTCGGAGAACACAGCCCAAACACCGATAAGGGCATAGAGCAGAACGACGAGATCATCGCGGTCGAGGGCGAGCGCATTCGGAACTACAACCACCTCAGGTATGTGGTCCACCAGAACAAGGAATTCGAACCACAAACTTACCTGTTCTACCGGGGCGGCGATACGATCTCGGTGGCGGTGGACTACGCCCCGGCTCCCTCGTCGCTCGTCCATCGCCGTTTTGGGCGGCTGCTCGTCGGTTTTACCTTTCTTCTCACGGGGCTACTGGTGCTTTTGCGCCGTGTCGATTCCATCGGCATACTTTTCTCTCTCAACTGTGCGATCATCTGTTACTGGCTGTCCGATCGCCCTGTACTCCCCCTGGCGGCGCTTCAGTTGCTGGCCGAGTTGTTTGACGACGCAGTGATGGTGTTTTTCCCTGCGGTGTTTCTTCATTTTTTCCGGGTGTTTCCAGCCGATCGGGCCCGACCGACGGAGCGTAATGTACGTTTCCGCCGCCTAACGATTATCTATGGATTTCCGTCCATCCTCTTTTTGTTTAGCGCGTTTTTCGCCATCCGCAACTTCTTTTTCGCGCCGACCCCGGGCGGTGTTATAACGGCGATTCTCGCCATCTCCACGTTATATACCGCGTGGTACATTCTTGCGTCTCTCATCGTGTTCGTCAGGAAATATCGTCTGTCTACGGACGCCCAGCGTCAAAAACTCCGCATCGCGATTGCAGGAACGGTCGCCGGCATCGTTCCGTTTCTTGCCGTGATCGTTTTTCGCCAGATCATGCCGGGCAGTTACACGCTATGGGAGTTTCTGAGCTCGCTTGCGCTCGTATTCGTGTCGATTTCTTTCGCTTATGCAATTCTCAAGCACGGGGCGATCGAGCTCAACATTGTAGTCCGCAAGAGCATCGTTTACACCTGTCTCACGGGTGTAATCATCGCCGCTTACTACGGGTTGGTACGTGTCCTTGGGGATTATCTAACCGCCCAGTTCAACCTCGAACCTGTTTACTTCTCAATCGTGGCAGTCTTGGTGCTTGCCATTATATTTGCGCCCGCCCGCGAATTGGTCCAGGGCATCGTGGACCGGTTGTTCCTCAGGGGTGATTACGATTACAAAAACGAGGTCGTCGAATTCAATAGGCAGATGTCGACCCGGCTTACCAAGAGTGAGATCCTCGACTTTTTCTCGGAGCGGATGGATGCGCTGCTCAAGAGCTCCTATTTCGCCTTCTACAAGCGTAGCGGATCCAGTGGTGAGCTGGAGCTGGACATACCGGCGGAAAATGGGGCAGTTCTCCCCGAGGTGTTT
>CP070631.1:917664-920717 GCA_020356045.1 Candidatus Latescibacterota bacterium | reverse complement strand
TTGTTGAGGATTGGCCCCAGCTCCCCGACGAAAAGATGAAACAGTACTTGCTCGACTGGGAGCTGCGTGGGGAGAACTCGATTCCGTATTACCCGACTCCGCAGATGTGCAGCGAGATCGTGGATTGGATGGAAATGCTCCACAATATCGATGACGCGCTTGGGATCTGCGCCGGCATGGGCTCTTTCTGTTTGAAACCTCCCTATCACATTCACAACTACCCGCATTTGGTCGAGGCCGCGATGGGGATTGAGTGTGACAAAGCCGAGCTGAAGAAGAAGGTGAACCGGAGCCGCAATCTACACCGGGCGCTCAATAATAGACGCGGTATGTCACGAAAAGACGAAAAACCACCTAAGGATCACTGGAAACGACGTTTCCCGGAGCTCGAAGAAGAGCTCCTCACGACGTACTACACGCACAAAGGCTGGAACTACGACGGCATTCCCACAAAAGAACGACTGCACGAGCTGGATTTGGACTATGTCGCCAAAGACCTGAGCGAGAGAGGGATTCTAAAAGATGGCCAAGGTCAAAAAGATCATCAAGAACATCAGAATTGATGCGGACAAGTGCAACGGCTGCCGCGGATGCGAGATCATCTGCTCCGCATTTCATGCCGAGCCAAAGTACAGCAGCATCAATCCCGCGAGATCGCGGATTCGGATCATCACCCACCGTCTAAAAGACATCTGGCTGCCTGTGTTTGCCGGTGAGTACGCGGCAGCGGAGTGTTCCGGGCGCGATATTTATGTGATCGACGGCAAGGAATACGACGAGTGCGGGTTTTGCCGGGCGTCATGCTCGACGCGGGATCTGTTCAAAGAGCCCGATACGGGGCTGCCGCTCAAATGCGACATGTGCGAGGGTGAAGAACAGCCGCTCTGTGTCAAATGGTGTATGCATGATGTCCTGACCTACGAAGAGCGGGAAGTGGAAGTCGAGGAAGAGGAGGAAAAACCTGAAGAACTCGATATCGGAATCGAATCGCTCGCGGACAAGTATGGCATGCAAAAGGTGCTCGATGCGGTGGCGCGAATGACAAAGAAGGACGAGTAAGCGCGTGGAAACAAAAACTCCGTTCATAGAGATAATCGACGAAATCAAGAAAGCCGGTGGTGATACCTACCGGATGTGCTTTCAGTGCGGGACGTGCGATGCGGTGTGCCCGTGGAACAACGTGCGTAACTTTAGCATCCGCAGGCTCATCCGGGAGGCTGCGTTTGGCCTGACCGAGATCGAAAGCGACGACGTCTGGTTGTGCACGACCTGTGGCAAATGCCACGAACACTGTCCCCGGGCAGTCGATCAGATCAAGCTCGGAATCTCGCTGCGCAGACTGGCTTCGAGCTACGATATCTTTGCCGCGTCCGCGAGCGCCGTCAAGGCGGCACGGGGAAGCTTGGTAGCCGAAGGCAACCCGCTCGACGAAGATCGGGCAAAACGCGCCGAGTGGACGGAGGGACTCTCCGTCAATCCGTATACCGAGGACACCGAGATTCTCTTCTTTGGGTGCTGTTATTTGAGCTACGACCCGAGAATGCGGAGTGTCGCAGCGGCCACGGCCAAAATCCTCAACAAGGCGGGGATCAGTTACGGAATCCTGGGCACGAGCGAGAGCTGTTGTGGCGAGAGCATCCGCAAAACCGGCGCCGAGGATGTCTATAAAGGACTCGCCAAGGAAAACATCAAGACGTTTGTCGATAACGGTGTCAAAAAGATTGTCGTATCTTCTCCCCATTGCTACGAATCGTTCAAAAACGAGTATTCAGAGTTCATGGTCAACTTCGAGGTCGTCCACATGTCACAGCTGTTGCTCGACCTCATCAAAGAGGGGCGGATCGAGATCACAAGGGAATATGCAAAGACGGTGACGTATCACGACCCTTGTTATTTGGGCCGGCATAACGAAATCTTCGACGAGCCGCGCGAGATCCTGGGCCGGATACCGGGGCTCGAGCTCAACGAGATGGCTGCATCGCGCAAGAACAGTCTTTGCTGTGGTGGAGGTGGTGGACGGGTGTGGATGGAAACGGAGAAGGGAGAGCGGTTCTCCGACCTTCGTTTGGAGCAGGCACGCGACACCGGTGCTGCCGTGTTGGTAACCGCGTGCCCGTATTGTATCAGTATGTTCGAGGACAGCCGTGTGACCCTCGAGCTCGAAAGCGATATCGAGATCAAGGATATCACGGAGGTGCTTCAGGAAGTGATTGAGGTATAAGACGCCCAGCAACACCGAAAGGATCAGGACACGTGGAGAAAGTTCCTGTCGACGGCAATTTTGGAGACGTCATGGTGGTCGGCGGCGGTATCAGCGGCATACAGGCCGCGCTCGATATGGCCGGTGCCGGTTTCAAAGTCTATCTGGTCGAGAAGGGTCCGAGTATTGGAGGCCACATGGCCCAACTCGACAAGACCTTTCCGACCAACGACTGCTCCATATGAATCCTCGCCCCCAAAATGGTCGAGGTCGACCGTCAGCAAAATATTGAAGTTCTAACGTTCGCTGAAGTAGACAGCGTCGATGGTAAAGCGGGCGATTTCCGGGTCACGCTGAAAAAAAGGCCCCGGTACATCACAGAGGACCTGTGTACGGGGTGCCGGACGTGTGTCAAGTACTGCCCAAAGGCATCTCCCGATCTTTTCAATCAGGAGATTACCGCGGGCAAAGCCGTACACGTTTACTTCTCGCAAGCCATTCCACTCGTCGCCTATATCGATGACAATTGTCTCAATCTCAAAGAAGGCAAATGCGACATATGCGAGGCGGTGTGCGAGCGGGGCGCGATCGATTTCAGACAGACCGAGGAGAAAATCGATCTCAATGTCGGAACGATCATTCTCTCCACCGGTATGGTGCCGTTCGATCCCGCGTCGGTAGACGGATACGGTTATGGGACGATGGAAAACGTGGTGACCAGCATGGACTTCGAAAGGCTGCTCTCCGCCACCGGTCCCTATCAGGGTCAAATTCTGCGCGCATCGGACAAGGAGCATCCCAAAAGAATCGCGTGGGTTCAATGCGTGGGTTCGCGGCGTGTCACGCCGGGAGA
>CP070631.1:909152-917564 GCA_020356045.1 Candidatus Latescibacterota bacterium | reverse complement strand
GATGAGATGATCACGAGCAAGACGATGGAACCGTCGCTAAACGGGGTCGATCCGATCCGGACCGACAAGATGCTGCTCAGGTATTATACGGCTGCCGACAGGGTGCCGTACCAGGAGCTCCCCGTCGACGAGCGGTTCAAGGACATGCACGCGGAGATCGTGAGCACGTACGCGCAGGAAGAAGCGGTTACCGAGGCGAAGAGGTGCATGAGCTGCGGTCAGTGTTTCGATTGTGGAACGTGCTGGAGCTACTGCCAGGACAACGCGATCGTCAAGCCGCTGGTAAAAGGTGAACCTTACAGTGCCAAATTCGAGTTCTGTACGGGCTGTAAGAAGTGCGCCGAGCAATGCCCGTGTGGATTCATTGAAATGCACTAAGAAGTTGTTGGAACGTAGGCCGTTAACCATACAGATGATTTCGGAGGAGTGAACTATGGCGATATTCGAACACGGCGAAGTCAAAATCGAAGTCGATGAAGACGGTTTCATGCAGGAGCCGGAGCTTTGGAACGAAAACGTGGCCAAAGCGCTCGCTACAACCGAGGGTGTCGAGGAGTTGACCGAAGAGCATTGGAAACTGGTCAACTATCTTCGCGATTACTATCTCAAGTTTGGGATCGCTCCGATGATCCGGAAGCTCTGCAAAGAGACCGGATTCCCGCTCAAGAAAGTCTATGAGCTGTTTCCATCCGGACCGGCCAAGGGCGCCTGTAAAGTAGCGGGTCTCGCCAAGCCGACCGGTTGTGTATAGTCGCTTTTCTTAATCCAGAGGTGCCGGTTTCGGAGGAGTCGGTGGGGGCCTCTCCGGGCCGCTCTCTGGTTTTTGTCAGGGTTGTTTGTGAAAAATTTAACGAGCGTCGAAGCAATGCTATAATGCGATTGCGTTGCGAAGGTGGCGCGCCATCACGAGCTAAGAAACACCGGGTGTGCTCTGAAGTTCGGGCGCGACACAGGTCATTCGATAGCAGTCGTGTCCGGAGAGGGCGCGGCACCGGTGAATCGGCAACCGTCGTGCCCAGCAACGGCGCAGCAGAGGGCCTGTCATGCGACTGACTGATCTTCTACAACAACACCACGAGGAGATCGTTGGCAAATGGTTCGACGCAATCATCGCCATGTATCCGGCGGGCTCGGCCGAGTTTCTCGCAAAGCAAAAAGACCGGTTCCGCAATCCCGTCGGTTACACGACCCGTGCGAGCATCGAGGCTGTATTTGATGAGATCACGGGCTCGATGGACTCCGGCGAGTTGCGGCGTGCCCTTGACGATATCGTCCGCGTGCGCGCAGTCCAGGAGTTCACCGCCGCGGAAGCGGTGGGGTTTGTATTTTTGCTAAAACCCCTGTTGCGCGAAGTCTTCCAAAAACATCTCGGCGATCAAATACTAAGACAAGAAATTGTCGACGAAATGGTGGATCTCGAGACGCGGATCGATCAGGTCGCCATGCTCACCTTTGACAAATATATGGAGTGCCGCGAGCAGCTTCACGAGGTCAGAACCAAAGAGATCCGGAGCCGATCGGCAAATCTGATCGACAGTCTAAATGCCGGATCTTGTGTTTCGAAGTGTAAGGGAGAACCATTCAATGATGACGCTTGATCTGATGCAAAACGTGAAGGGAGGGAACGGCTGATGAACGCCCTGCTTGCCTTGTTTGGAGTCGCAATCCTGTTCGTGATTGCGTATCTGGGCGTCGACGTCCTCGGACTGCATTCGCTGTTCGGAATCGTTTTGCCGTACGCCGCCATCTTTCTGTTTCTCATTGGTTTTGTTGTCCGCATTTTCCAGTGGGCCAAAAGTCCGGTGCCGTTTCGGATTACCACAACAAGCGGGCAGCAAAAGTCTTTGAATTTCATCAAAAGCAATAATCTGGAGAGCCCGCACAACACGACGGGAGTTATCGGCCGCATGGCGCTCGAGATCCTGTTCTTCCGATCGCTTTTCAGAAACACAAAAGCAGAAGTCAAAGAAAATGAGAGGATCGTTTACGGCCCCGACAAATGGCTGTGGGCTGCCGCACTGGCGTTTCACTGGTCGTTTCTCATTGTCTTTCTCCGGCACTACCGGTTTTTTGCCGAGCCGGTGCCCGAATTTATTCTGAAAATGCAGGCGGTGGATGGCCTGTTCCAAGTGGGTACGCCAATTGTGTTTCTCACCGGTCTGATACTGCTGGCCAGCGTGACCTTTCTGTTTCTCCGTCGGGTTGTCCTTCCTCAGGTGCGGTACATCTCGCTGCTCGCGGATTATTTCGCCCTCTTTGTGATCATGGCCATCGCGATCTCGGGCCTGCTGATGCGGCATTTTTACAAGGTCGACATCGTGGGGGTCAAAGAGCTTGCCATGACGTTGGTTGGCTTCAAGCCCGTGGTCCCGGAGGGGATTGGGTTTATCTTTTACGTGCATCTATTCTTTGTCTGCGTTCTTTTCGCCTATTTCCCATTTAGCAAACTCATGCATCTCGGCGGGGTGTTCTTGAGCCCGACGAGGAACCTGGCGAACACCAATCGCATAAAGCGGCATATCAACCCGTGGAACTACGAAGTGAAAACACACACGTACGAAGAGTACGAGGACGAGTTCAGGGATGTCATGCGTGAGGCTGGTTTACCTTTGGAGAAGGAATCGTAATGTCGGACATAGCCAAAAAAGAAGATCTTGCGAAAGTCGATCTCAATCCACCCAAGAAGGATTGGATGGATCCCAAGGTCGAGTTCAAAAAGGGCACTTACAACTATGGGTCCAACCCGGGCAGCATGAAATATCTCGGCATGCCCTTTGTGCGGAAGCTCGACCCCACGGCAGAAGACTGGGAGCTGCCCGAGAATTGGAAAGAGATCATCCTCGAGGGTTTGAGAGATCGAATCAAGAAATACCGGTCGCTCCGGATTTTTATGGACTGTTGTGTGCGGTGTGGTGCCTGTGCGGACAAATGCCACTTCTTTATCGGCTCGGGTGACCCCAAGAACATGCCGGTGCTTCGCGCCGAGCTGCTCCGGTCCGTATACCGGAAAGACTTTACGACGGCCGGCAAGCTGCTGGGCAAGATGGCGGGAGCGCGCGAGCTCACCGTCGATGTGCTCAAGGAGTGGTTCTTTTACTTTTATCAGTGTACGGAGTGCCGGCGCTGTTCGGTGTTCTGTCCCTACGGTATTGACACCGCCGAAATTACGATGATGGGGCGCGAGCTGCTCCATCTTGTCGGCGTCGGCATCGATTGGATCACCACCCCAGCATCGAACTGTTTCCGAACGGGCAACCATCTCGGTATCCAGCCGCATGGATTCAAGGATAGTGTCGACTTTGCCGTCGACGACCTCGAAGACTTGACCGGCATCCGCGTTGACGCGCCGGTCAATAAGAAAGGCGCTGAGATTCTCTTCGTTGTCCCGTCGGCCGACTATTTTGGCGATCCGCACTATTTCGGTTTTCTCGGATACCTCGCGCTGTTCCACGAAATCGGGCTCGACTACACATTTAGCTCGTACGCGTCCGAAGGCGGCAACTTTGGACTGTTCCATTCCTCCGAGATGATGAAGCGGCTCAACGCCAAGATCTACGCCGAAGCTAAACGGCTTGGTGTGAAATGGATCATCGGCGGCGAGTGCGGTCACATGTGGCGTGTGCTTCATCAGTACATGGACACGATGAACGGCCCAGCCGATTTTCTCGAGGTGCCCAAGTCTCCAATTACCGGCACCACGTTTGAGCACGCGAAGTCGACCAAGATGGTTCACATTTGCGAGTTTACTGCCGACCTGATCTACAACAACAAGGTCAAACTCGACAAGAGCCGCAACGATCACTGGAAGGTCACCTTCCACGATTCGTGCAACACCTCGCGGGCGATGGGTCTGGTGGAAGAGCCGCGGTATATCATCAATAATGTGTGCAATAACTTCTGGGATATGCCCGAGAACACGATCAAGGAGCAGACGTTCTGCTGCGGTAGCGGATCGGGTCTGGGAACCGATGAGAATCTCGAGATGAGAATGCGGGGTGGTTTCCCCCGCGCGAACGCGGTCAAGTTTGTTCACGAAAAACACGGCGTCAACCTGCTCTCGTGTATTTGCGCGATCGACAAGGCGACGCTGCCGCCGCTCATGGAGTACTGGGTCCCAGGGGTCGAGGTCGGCGCCGTCCACGAGCTGGTGGGGAATGCGATCGTGATGAAGGGTGAAAAACGGACGACCGATCTTCGAAGTCAACCGTACGAAACTGAAGAACCTGAAGCGGAAGCAGTGAAAGCAGAGGAGGCCAACTAGGATGTATGACGCTGGCAAGATCATAGCCGGGCTTGTGATCTTCCTAGTGCTGGTGACGTCGCCGATGTGGTACAAGGCGGCAACCGGTACAAAAGGGGAAGCGCCGGAGCTGAAGTACGTGACCGAATCAAAGGTTTGCGTCGCCGAAACGGAGTACATGAAAGCCTTCCACATGGATTTGCTCAACGAGTGGAGAGACGACGTCGTCCGCCGTGATGACCGCCAATACGAAGGCCTGGAGGGAAAGGTTTATGAAAAAAGCCTCTCCCGAACCTGTATGAGCTGTCATTCAAACAAGGACGAGTTTTGCGACCGCTGCCACGATTACGCCGGCGTGTCGGTTTATTGCTGGGATTGCCATGTCGAACCGGCGGAGGTGCAATAATGGGACTGGATAGACGAAAATTTTTGAAGGTCGCCGGCTGTGCCGCACTCGGCATTGCTGGAGGAACGACGGCGAAGTTGGGTGTCGGTGGTTCCCCCGCCAGGGCGAGCTCGACGAGCAAGGCAGTCCACGGCGGCAAACGCTGGGCGATGGTGATCGACCTTCGCAAGTGCCACAAGGCAGAGGAATGTGATGACTGCATCAACGCCTGTCACGTCACACACAACGTTCCCAAGTTTGACAACCCCAAGGACGAGATCAAGTGGATTTGGAGGGAATCGTTTGGTCACGCGTTTCACGACCAGGAGCACGAGTACGCGGCGGAATCGCTCAAACACAGCCCCGCGCTGCTCTTGTGCAACCACTGCGACAACCCGCCATGCGTCAAAGTTTGCCCGACCCAGGCGACATGGAAACGGGAGGAAGACGGGATCGTCATGATGGACTGGCACCGCTGTATCGGCTGCCGGTACTGTGTTGCCGCCTGCCCGTACGGTTCACGGAGCTTTAACTGGAGGGACCCGCGGCCGCACATCGATAAGATTCACGACGAGTTCCCCACGCGGACACGCGGCGTGGTGGAGAAATGCACCTTCTGCGAAGAGCGTCTGGCCAAAGGCAAGATCCCGTCATGTGTCGAGGCGTGCAAAGAAAAAGCAATCGCATTTGGCGATCTCGAAGATCCAAATTCCGAGGTTCGAAGAATTCTGGGAGAAAACTTTACCATCAGGCGTAAGCCCGAGCTCGGGACCAAACCTGAAGTCTACTACCTGGTGTGAGGTACCTATGTTAGAGAAAGCGCTGACCGGATCAAAACAATACTGGGCGTGGTTGTTCTTTCTGGGCGCCGTGATCTTCGTTGGCTTCCTGTTTTTTATGTGGCAGTTCCGGGAGGGACTGGGTATCACCGGGATGAGCAGGGATGTCACCTGGGGTCTCTATATCGCCCAGTTTACGTTTCTCGTTGGTGTGGCAGCCTCGGCGGTGATGGTTGTCTTACCGTATTACCTACACAATTTCAAAGCCTTTGGCAAGATCACCATCCTGGGTGAGTTTCTTGCGATCGGCTCGGTGGTTATGTGTATGACGTTTATCTTTGTCGATATGGGACAGCCGTTTCGGATTCTCAATGTGTTTGTGTTTCCGACTCCGCATTCGCTGATGTTCTGGGACACGATCGCTTTGGGTGGTTATTTGGTCCTCAACGTGATCATCTCAATGGTGACGTTGAAAGCGGAACGCAGCAGTGTCGCCCCGCCGAAATGGATCAAACCGATCATTATCCTGTCGATCCCCTGGGCGATCAGCATCCATACGGTAACCGCGTTTCTCTACTCGGGGCTCGCCGCGCGGCCGTTCTGGATGACGGCGATTCTGGCACCGCGATTCTTGGCGTCTGCGTTTTCCGCCGGTCCCGCGCTTCTGATACTGTTTTGTCTACTGCTTCGGAGACTGACAAAGTTTGACGCTGGCAAAGAACCCATCCAGAAGCTCGCCATGATCGTAACCTACGCCATGGCGGTCAACGTCTTCTTTGTCCTGATGGAACTTTTCACGGCGTTGTACAGTGACATCCCACATCATGTGCTGCACTTCCAGTACCTGTTCTTTGGTCTGGGGGACAGTAAAGTGCTCGTGCCGTGGATGTGGACATCGGCCATTCTGTCGGTCATCGCGTTGGTGCTGTTGATCAATCCGGGGACACGCAAGAACGAGCGCATCCTGGTTTTCGCCTGCGTCGCGGTCTTTATCGCACTGTGGATCGAGAAGGGGCTTGGTCTGGTCGTCACCGGATTTATTCCAAACCCGCTTGGGGTGGTCAATGAGTACTGGCCGACACTGCCCGAGGTCATGATCGCGCTCGGCGTCTATGGGATCGGGCTGTTGATCATTACAGTCCTGTACAAAATCGCGCTGTCCGTTCGCGGTGAGGTGTCGCGGTAGGCGCGTGACCGCGGGGCGCGCGGCCGCAGGACGCGTGATGATAGCGTGCCGTATGCGGGAACGCGGTGCTCGAGCGGCGTACGATAAGGGCACGAAATGTAACGAAGGGTGAGACGGGCGCGCAACCGACGCGCCCGTCTTTTTGTGACGAACAAGGGTTATGACGATCGCGGGGATGTTATGCCAAAGCTGCCAAATATGTCTGACGTTGTAGTGATCGGCGGCGTCGCCGCAGGTCCCAAGACGGCCGCGACGCTGGCAAGACGCCGGCCGGGTGTGCGGATTACGCTTTTCCAAAGGGAAGAATATCTCTCATACGCTACGTGCGGCCTCCCCTACTTTGCGTCGGGCGAGGTGGGCAGCTTTGACGAGCTGCTCAAAACCTCGTGGGGCTCGGTCAGTGATGCCGCTTATTTCGAGAACGCCAAGGGTTTTAACGCGGTGACCCGGGCGGAGGTTGTGAAGATCAACCGTGAGGGCAAGACCGTCACCGTCAAAATGCTCGATACGGACGAGACGGTCGAGCACGGGTACGGCCGGCTGGTGATCGCCACCGGCGCCGTGCCGCAGGATCCACCGATGCCAGTGCCAAAGAGCGACCGCGTACGCCCCTTTACACAACCGGCCGATGCGTTGAACTTTCGGGCGCTTGCCGAGCGCGGCGAAGTCGGCGAAGCGGTGATTATCGGCGGCGGGTTTATCGGTGTCGAACTTTGCGAGGCGGTCAAGGACATGTGGGGGATCGAGGTCAAACTGTTTGAGAAACAACCCCAACTTCTTCCGTACATGCTCGATCCGGATATGGCCGAGCTGGTCCAGCGGTCATTCACCGGTGAGGGCGTCGGAGTGTCGGTCAATGCGACCGTGAAATCGGTCGATCTCGATGCGGATGGAAAACCGGTGGTCTCGGTGGCCGGTCAGGATCCCGTCACGGCGGATTACGTGTTTCTCTGTCTGGGGGTAAGACCCGAGGTGACGTTGGCGCGCGAGTGCGGCCTCGACATCGGCGAGACCGGCGGTATTATGGTCGACCGTTATATGTGCACCTCGGATCCCGATATTTATGCCGGGGGTGATTGCATCGAGTCACGCCATCAGCTCACTGGGCATGCCATCTATCTGCCCATGGGATCGCTGGCCAACCGGCACGGCCGGGTGATCGCCGGGAACGTCGCGCGCGCGCTCGACGGCGAATCTGCCCGCGCCGCCGCTGGCGGAAACGTTGGCCAAGATGCCGGTGCCGGTGAGCCACCCGTTTTCCCCGGTGTTCTCGGTGCGTTTGTGCTCCGCGCGTTTGAGACCCACATCGGTGGTGTCGGTTCGAGCGAGGAGGCCGCCCGCGCCGATGGCTTTGATGTCCGGGCGGTGTGGGGGACATTTGCAGACCGGCCGGATTACAATCCCGAAATGAAAACGATCACACTCAAGATGGTCTACGAGAACGCAACCAACCGGCTGCTGGGTTTGCAGGCGGTCGGAAAAGGGGACATCTCACGCCGCATTGATGTGTTCTCATCGCTGCTCCAACAGGAAGCCTGTGTGAATGACATCTTTGATTTCGAGCACAGCTATGCCCCGCCGTTCGCCGAGGCGCTGGACCCGCTTCACCATATGGCCGGTATCGCCGAGGCGGTAGGGCGCGGCGCACGCTTTGTCGGTCCGGATGCTTACCCATCGTCGATCGATGCCGGCACGATCATTCTCGATGTCCGGCAAACCGAGGAAACCGAGACCACGCCACTGCCCGCCGATGCTGCGGACCGGTGCGCCGAAGTTATTGCGATTCCTCTGGATCAGTTAAGGGGACGGCTGGGCGAGCTCG
>CP070631.1:899902-909052 GCA_020356045.1 Candidatus Latescibacterota bacterium | reverse complement strand
GGACATTACCGGCGAGGTGGTGGTTCAAACCTTTAACCCCGAACATCATGTGTTCAAGTATCTCGAGGCTCACGACTACTCGGGATTCACGTCAGAAGAACTAAGAGTCAGAAAAAAACTCAAGTATCCGCCTTTTTCGAGAATTGTTCTCGCGTCTTTCAGTTCGGCAAATAAAGACGCGCTCCACCGTTTGGTCGAGCGTTGGACGGTTGGGGCTCGTAAACTCTGCGCAAGAGTGAGAGGAACACCAATCGACGTATTGGGGCCAGCGCCGCCACCTGTCGAACGTGTGAAAAACCGCTATCGGATTCAGGTGCTGATCAAGGGCGCGCTTACTACCACGATAAGAAATCGGCTGTTGGATTCATTTCAAGCGATGGCCGAACGGGTTCGAGGGGGGCGGGGAGTGGATCTTCGATGGGATGTCGATCCGGAATCCTTCTATTGACAGGCGGGCCGCACAGCCGTGTCTTAATTTGTTTTACGACAAGCCATTATACGGAAACGGTTTGGGTGCTTCCGCCATGATGAGGGCTTCATGGGCGTGGTTTTGACACACGAGTTTGGCGACAAAAAGCTTTGACATCGAGAACCGCCTATCCCTAAAATACTTGACACTCGGGGTGGCAAACGGTATATAAAGAGCAGGAACACCCCCGAAACGTTGAAATTCTGTCTACCCACTGCGGTGAGTTAACCGTAAGAGGCACCTTCCTTAGGTTTGACCAAATTCAACCGCCATTCATGACTCTTCGAGTGACGAATAACGTGCTTCATTATTTGGTTTGCGCAGATTCTTGGTTTTTTGGGTTTTCGAATTGAGCCGTGGGTCAACGCGTCCCGCGGGTGGTTTCGGGTGCAATCGACAGGGGAGGGTCGATAAATGATACGGATTATTGGTACGGTATTGATAGTCGCGGGTCTGTTTTTGGCCGGATGCAAGTCGGTCGAAACGACGAGCTCTATTCTTCACAACGAGTCAGGCCGATACGATCTCGCAATCGAGACAGCAAATGAAGCGTTGGCAAAAAACCCCAATGATGCCGAAGCGCATTTCCAATTGGGCATCGCGTATAGCTATCTCGACAGCGTGGGTATGGCGTACGACCATTTCATGAAGTCATCGGAGCTCGATCCCAAGCGGAAGCAGGACGTCGAAAACAATATTCAGAGTAACTTCGCCAAACACTACAACCGGGCATTGAACCTGCTCAAGGATGATGATCTGCTGGGGGCTGCGGAGGAATTCGAGAAGGCGTCGGCTGCCAACCCCATGGAAGCCAAGGGCTACTTCCAGTTGGGGACTACCTACACACAGTTGGGCAACCAGAACCCGGACAACCCGGAATACTACGAAAAAGCGGTTCCCAATTTTGACAAAGTTTTGGAGCTCTCGACTCCTTCGGAGAAATACTACATCGATGCATTGAGCTATGCCGGTGAGGTGCTGGCAAAAGCGGGTAAGCCCGAAGAAGCGATTTCTCGTTTCAACCGGCTGGTTGAAGAGGATCCGACCAACTATCGGGTAATCGAGAAGATCGGTTACGAGAGGTTGGAGGCACAGGATTGGAAGGGCGCTTCTGTTTTTCTGGATCTGGCCTCGAAGGCCCGGGCAAAAATTGGCGCGGAAGATTTTAATCTCTTCTACAATCTCGGCGTTGCCAATTTCCAAATGGGAAAGGGAGATGAAGCCGCGGGAGTCGCCGCCGACCCGGATGCGCTGGCAGCGGCGATCCAGTACTACGAGAAAGGGCTGGAGCTCGAGCCAAACGAACCTACGACCATCCGTAACATCACCGTTGCGTATGTCGTCCAAGAGGACTGGCGCCAAGCCTCGATTTGGGGTGAGCGGTTTGTCGGTGTCAAGCCCGACGACGAAGATGGGTGGCGGCTTCTTGCCAGAATCTACAACGAAATGGGAGAAAAAGACAAAGCCCGGCAATGCTCCGCCCGTTACGACGAACTGATACGGGCGAAGAGCTCGGGGCAGTAGACGCGGATTTTGCGCGCGGCGGCGCCATGCGGACTGCTTGGCGGCAGATTGTTCGCCGCCGCGCCAAGGCTGGAACAATTATTGCAACATAGTGGCCGCAGCGTGCCAAGGTTTGCATCAACATAAATAACCAATTGCTTGATCAAATCAGGGTAGGAGGATCGCTAGAATCTTAACAACCCACGATCCCTCGCGATCAGTCCCTCTGAAACCGTAACTCAACACTTCGACAAAACACGATTTTTACGACGCAAAACGTCCGGAAAATCAGCGAGAAGACATCATTTCATAGTCATGCAGGTACCTGCTGGGCCGTTAAGTAAGGAGGATTCCCATTACTACCCGTAGTGAGTCATTAGACATTGCTGATCTCAAGGGCAAAACGATCGCCGAATTGATGGAGGTTGCGAACACCCTCAGTATCGAGGGGACGGGCAGCATGAGGAAACAAGAGCTGATCTTCAAAATCCTTGAAGCTCAGACGCAGCAAAATGGTTTGATCTTTGCCGAAGGTGTCCTCCAGGTGTTGCCGGAGGGATATGGGTTCCTTCGCTCCCCCGACTACAACTATCTGCCGGGACCCGACGACATCTATGTGTCGCCCTCCCAGATCAAGAAGTTCGATTTGCGTACCGGTGACACCATATCGGGACAGATTCGCTCACCGAAGGACTCGGAGAGATATTTTGCCTTGCTGCGTGTCGAAGCCGTCAACTTCGAGCACCCGGATGTCGCAAAAACAAAACCGTTCTTTGACAACTTGACGCCATTGTTCCCGGAGGAGCGGATCGATCTGGAACACAAATCGGACGATCTATCAACCCGGCTGATCAATCTTCTCACGCCGATCGGCAAGGGTCAGCGCGGTTTGATCGTGGCGCCGCCCCGGACCGGTAAAACAATTCTTCTTCAGAAAATCGCCAACTCGATCATGGCGAATCAAAAGGACGTGTACCTGATCGTACTTCTCATCGATGAGCGTCCCGAGGAAGTCACCGATATGGAACGATCGGTCAAAGGTGAAGTCATCAGTTCGACCTTCGACGAACCGGCCGAACGCCATGTTCAGGTCGCTGATATGGTCATTGAGAAAGCTAAGAGGCTTGTCGAGCACGGCAAAGATGTTGTCATCCTGCTCGATAGTATTACGCGTTTGGCCAGGGCGCATAACTCTGTTGTGCCACACAGCGGCAAGATCCTTTCCGGCGGCGTGGACTCGAACGCGCTGCAGCGTCCAAAGCGGTTCTTTGGCGCGGCCCGAAACATCGAGGGCAACGGTAGCTTGACGATCATGGCCACCGCGCTGATCGAAACGGGGAGCCGGATGGACGAGGTGATTTTCGAGGAGTTCAAGGGAACCGGTAACATGGAGCTGGTTCTCGATCGCAGGCTCACCGACAAACGCATCTACCCGTCGGTCGACATTTTCCGCTCCGGCACACGAAAAGAAGAGCTGCTCATTCCAAAGAAAGACCTCGACAAGATCTGGATATTGAGGAAATTCCTCAACGAAAAGCCGCTCGTCGAAGCTATGGAATTCCTGCTCGAAAAACTGGGCAAGACCAAGAATAACGCCGGTTTTCTCAAATCGATGAACACCTAGGAAGTTTCCGCAAGGGGCGCAGATTGCTGTTGCCTCAACGCCCGTTTATAACTATACTTATTTGGTTGTCACAGAATGCCCCCGATCCCTCCGGCCGCAGCACAGATCAGGCCGGAGCACGGTAGGGGCCAGAGGAAGACAGGATCATGAAAAAAAAGATACATCCGAACTACAAAGCAACCAAAATCACCTGCCACTGTGGTAATGTCATCGAAACCAAATCCACGCTCGATGACATTCACGTGGAAATCTGTTCCAGCTGTCACCCGTTTTTCACGGGCAAACAGAAGCTCGTCGACTCCACCGGTCGGGTCGAGCGGTTCAGAAACAAGTACAACTACAAAGATTCCGACTAGACCGGCGCGCCGGGCGAGATCAGCGTAATTTTCCACCCGCATTATGTCTGAAAAGCGTACCAGTATTGGTGGCCAAGCGGTAATCGAGGGCGTTATGATGCGCTCGCCGACGCACTACGCGACGGCGGTTCGGACGCCCCAGGGCCGGATTGTCATCCAAAAAACACCGTTCAAAAGTCTGATCCGACGGGTCAAGCTACTCAACATCCCCGTTGTTCGCGGCGCGGTGTCTCTTATCGAAACGCTATTCATCGGTGTTCAATCTCTCACTTTTTCGGCATCACAGGCGGTCGATGAGGAACCAAACAAAAAGAAAAAAGGAAAAATCGGCACCTCGCTGGCGCTGGCGGGTTCCGTCGTCCTGGCCCTCGGGCTCGGTGTTCTGCTTTTTTTCTACATCCCGTTGCTTCTCACCGAAGTGCTCGGCTTTGAAAATGGTGTCATTTTCAACCTCGTGGATGGCGTGTTTCGGCTGGTGGTTTTCCTCATCTATATTTTTGCGATATCGCGCTGGGGTGAGATGCGGAGGGTCTTTCAGTACCATGGTGCCGAGCACATGACAATCTACGCATTCGAGTCAGGCGAAGAGTTGAGCCCGGCCAACGCAAAGAGGTACTCGACGTATCATCCACGCTGCGGAACGAGCTTTTTGATCGTCGTCATGATCGTCAGCATTATCGTGTTCGTGTTTCTGGGAAAACCCGAGACAATCGGCGACAGGCTTCTACGTTTTGCGATGATTCCCTTGATAGCGGGAATCTCATTTGAGTTCATCAAGCTCTCTGCGAGAAAGAGCTTTGGCAAGTGGCTCAAACCCGCCGTGTGGCCCGGTCTGGCCCTTCAACGGATCACGACCAAGCCCCCGTCGGATGACATGATCGAAGTGGCCATCGCAGCGCTCGAGGCTTGTTTGGACCGCAAGGCGGTCAAGCTCGAGATCCCCGCCAGTTAGCCGTCCGTTTTAACCCCATCCATTCCGGGTGCGTGAGATGAGAGACAAAGTTAAGCAAATCCTGTCGAAATTCGAGGAGGTCACCGCGCAGCTCACCGATGAAACGGTGCTTTCGGACCCTAACCGGTACAAGGAAGTAGCCAAACAGCGTGCCGAGCTGGAGAAGACCGCGGCGGTTGCCGAGCAGCTCCGCGATCTCTACCGGACGCTCGATGACGACGAAGAGGTGATCCGCGCGGGGGAAGACAAAGAGCTTGTCGCCCTTGCCCAGGCAGAGGTCGAGGAGCTCCAACCCAAACGCGACGAGCTCGAAAAGCAGTTCAAGCTGCTGATGGTACCGAAGGATCCAAGTGACTCGAGAAACACGATTATCGAAATAAGGGCCGGGACCGGTGGTGAGGAGGCCAACCTGTTTGCCGCCGATCTCATGCGAATGTATTCGCGTTTCGCCGAAACAAAGGGATGGAAGATCGACATTCTGTCGAGCAACCCTACGGGTATCGGCGGGTACAAAGAAGTCATATTTTTAGTCGAGGGGCAGGATGCATACGGGACACTCAAGTTCGAGAAGGGTGTTCACCGGGTTCAGCGCGTTCCAGTGACCGAGTCGAGCGGTCGGATTCACACATCGGCGGTGAGCGTTGCCGTGTTACCCGAGGCGGAGGACGTCGAAATTGAGATAAACCCAGCGGAACTCAGGGTGGACGTATTCCGGTCAAGCGGGCCGGGTGGACAGAGTGTCAACACGACGGACAGCGCGGTGCGGATCACGCACATCCCGTCGGGGCTCGTCGTGTCGTGTCAGGATGAGAAATCTCAGCACAAGAACAAGGCCAAGGCGCTCAAAGTACTCCGTGCGCGGTTGCTCGAGCAGGCGCAGAAGGAACATGACGAGAAGCTGTCAAAGGAACGGAAGACGCAGATAGGTTCCGGTGACCGCAGCGCGAAAATTAGAACATACAACTTTCCACAACAGCGGGTGACCGACCATCGAATCAGCCTGACGCTTCACCGGCTGGGAGAGATCCTCGATGGTGAGTTGAACGAGCTGATCGCCGCGCTCGCACAGGCCGATGTGATGGAGCGCATCGAGGACTAACCGCGGGGTGTGATGTTATTTCGATGGGCGTATTTGAGCGGCGGCGCCCTAGCCGCGATGACCTCATGGCCCCACGCCGCTCAATAGATAGCCCGAGAAATAACCTCACACCCCTTTCCCCAAATGATCTCCAAACAACCGGATATTCTCGAGGCGCTGCGCAGAGCGGAATCGTATCTCACCGAGCGCGGTGTGCCGAACACGCGTCGTAACGCCGAGTGGATACTGGCGCATGTCCTCGGGTGCCGGTCACCCGAGCTGTATCTCGACCCCAACAGATTGCTTGCGCAATCGGAGATAAAGAGGTTCGACGAGCTTGTTCAGCGCCGCGGTGCGCGCGAACCGCTCCAATACGTTCTCGGGTCGACAGAGTTTATGTCGCTTACATTCGACACGATGCCCGGTGTGTTCGTGCCACGTCCCGACACGGAAGTGCTCGTCGAGCGTGTGGAAGAGCTGTTGGCATCGCTCGAGCGAAGCCGCGGTGACACGGTGCTCGATCTTTGCTGTGGCACGGGGGTGATCGTCGTATCGCTCTTGTGCCGGTATCCGGAACTCAACGGGGTCGGCGTGGATATCGATGAAGATGCGGTAAAGCTCACCGAACGAAACGCGCTTCGAAATGGTGTCGGCGGCCGGATTCAATGCCTGCAAGCCGACGCGATCGACTTTCTCAAATCGAATTCGGTGCGGTACCCGGTCGTAACATGCAACCCGCCCTATGTGGAATCCGGCGAGATCGAAAAATTGCCACCCGAGATTCACACCTACGAACCCGCACGAAGTTTAGATGGTGGATCCGACGGTCTCGACTTTTATCGGCGGGTCATCCCGCTCTTGGGGCGGGCGGTACAAAGCTGCGGGATCGTCGCCCTGGAGATCGGCGATACACAGGGTGGCGCCGTGGCCGGGATGCTTGGAGCCTCCGGTTTTGAACAGGTTCGGATCCATAAGGACTACGGCAAACTCGATCGCGTCGTCACCGCCCGAAATCAGTGACATTTCCCCTCGTCCCCCACGGCCTAATTTCTTAGAATACCAAGGAACACTTTCGCGGAATAAGACTTCGATCGTCCAACTGGCGCGACTGACTCCCAGGGGGATTATTGATGGACAAATTTGTAATCAATGGGCCCTGTAAGCTTAGTGGCTCCGTCGAAACCAACGGCGCAAAAAACGCCGTACTGCCGCTCATGGCGGCCTCATTGCTCGCGCGGGGCGAGTGCGTGATCAAGAATGTGCCCAACCTTCGTGATGTGGCGACCATGACCCGGCTGCTGGAAATCCTAGGCGCCGGTGTTGCGTTCAAAAATCATGTTTTGACCATCGACACCAGCAAGCTCACTTGTCTCGAAGCACCCTACGATCTCGTTCGAACCATGCGTGCATCCATCTATGTGATGGGGCCGTTGGTCGCCGCGCACAAGAAAGCACGCGTCAGCCAACCAGGAGGATGTGCGTGGGGTCCGCGCCCGATAGATCTTCACATCATGGCTCTCGAGCGACTGGGGGCAAAGGTGGCGCTCGAGCATGGGTACATCAACGCGTCGGCGAAGCGGCTGCGCGGCGCGGAGATCATTTTTCCCGTGTCGAGCGTTGGTGCCACCGCACAAACCCTCATGGCAGCAGTTTTGGCAAAAGGCGAGACGACCTTGAAAAACTGTGCGCTCGAACCGGAGGTTGTCGAGCTGGCCAAGGCTCTGAACAAGGCGGGAGCAAAAATCCAAGGCGTCGGCGACCGAACCATGACGATCACGGGGGTGGATGCAATAGAACCGTTTACCCATCGCGTGATGCCCGATCGAATAGAGGCCGGCACATTTGCGGCGGCAGCGGTGGCGACGGCGGGCCGGGTCAAGATCACCAAATGTGATCCGTCAAATCTTAGTGCAGTGCTCGATGCGCTGACGGTCTGCGGCGCCGACATCGAGATCGGCGAGGATTCCATAGATGTTCAGGGGCCAGATCGTGTGGAGCCGGCGCATGTGGTGACTCGTGAGTACCCTGGATTTCCGACCGATATGCAGGCGCAGATGATGGCTGTTTTGTGTCGCGCGAAAGGAACGAGCACGGTAAAGGACACAATCTATACCGACCGTTTCACCCATGTGCCCGAGCTGCGAAGGCTCGCGGCATCCATCAGGCTCGATGGCAACCTTGCGGTGATCCACGGTGTAAAAGGGCTGGAGGGCGCCCCGGTGATGGCGACCGACATCCGCGCGAGCTCGGCGTTGATAATCGCTGCGCTGATGGCAAAAGGCCGGACGGATATACTTCGCGTGTACCATATCGACCGCGGCTACGAGAAAATCGAACGAAAGCTCCGCCGGCTCGGTGCCGACATCAAACGCATGCCGCAGTGAAATGTTACTGCGGGCTCGACGTTGCGTTTTGACGGGCGATTTTGAGCGGCGCGGCGTAAGGCTCTCCGCTCAGTTGTCGGGCGCCGCTCTTGAGATCGGCGCCTCGACAAAAATCGCGTCGATCCTCACGCCGCGCCCCTATTGGAAGAGTAATGACAGTACGACGATTGATACTTGGCACGGCGGGGCATGTCGATCATGGCAAAACCCAGCTTGTCAATCGGCTCACCGGATGGGACACCGATCGCCTCAAGGAAGAGAAAGAGCGCGGGATTTCGATTGAGCTCGGGTTTGCGCCGTTGCCGCTTGGTGGCGGCATCACGCTTGGCATCGTTGATGTTCCCGGGCACGAGAAGTTTGTCAAAAACATGGTGGCTGGAGCCGGCGGGATCGATATGGCCATTCTTGTTATCGCAGCCGATGAAGGCGTCATGCCCCAAACCAGGGAACATCTCGAAGTTCTGCGGTCGCTCGCCGTGACGAAGGGCGTCGTAGTCATCTCGAAGATCGATCTGGCCGCCGCCGACATTCTCGAGCTCGTAAAGGATGAGACCATCGACTTGGTGCGGGATACATTCCTCGAAGATGCACCGGTGGTCGAGACATCCGCAAAAACCGGTGCCGGTATCGACGAACTCAAGCGGACGCTTCGGAATCTTGCGGCTCTCTCAAAGGAAAAAGACAGCTCCGGTCCATTTCGCCTTGCCGTCGACCGCGTGTTTCTCCGGCAGGGAATAGGCGTCGTCGTTACGGGTAGCTGTTACTCGGGAACGGTAACAGTGGG
>CP070631.1:898630-899802 GCA_020356045.1 Candidatus Latescibacterota bacterium | reverse complement strand
TTGCCGTCTTCGCACTACGACATCGTTGGATTGGAGCTCGAGTCCGACCTCAGGACCCGAAGGGAGCTGTTGCCGGAGATCACAGAAGAGTACTACCAGCATTTGGCCGGCGAGGTCGATATCCAGGCCACCGATCGGCCGGAGGTCGTCGAGGTGGTCAGGCATTCTGACGGGTTGATCGATGTCTCGATAGGCACGCGCAGCGACGGCGAGGATGCGACGACTCCGTACTACAACCGTCGGTTTGCTCCCGAAGACACGGAAGAGATCCGTGTCTATCTCCACGGTGGCGATGATCTCGTGACCGTCACGGGTCACGGCAACACGAAAATAGAACTTCGGGTGATCAGCGGTGATGGTCAGGATAAAGTAATTAACGATTCGGGCAGGCGCGGTGTGACGGTCTACGATTCAAGACGAGAAGGGGGAGTCGTTGTCGAAGGTGGGGTTGTGGATCGACGGGAGTATATGGCACCCGAACTTGATCGGTGGGCGCCACAGGATTGGGGCAGCCGCAGGGTATGGAAGGGGCGATTCGATATTGGTGGGGATATCGGTCCCTTTCTGGGCGCGAGGGTTGTTCGTGAAACCTACGGTTTCAGGAAGGACGGATACGCCCGGCAGCTGAGCGCGCGCTTGGGTTATTCCTTTATGTTGAACGCGTTCACGCTAGGGCTTGATTTGAGCAGACGATGGGAGAACTCCAAGAAGATCGGAAATCTTAATCTGCTCTTGTCGGGGATCGAATCCATCAACTTCTACGGCTTTGGCAACGAAACCCAACCTCCTGCAAATGACAGCGCCGCCGATGTGGATCGGCGTGTCGCCCGTTTGGAACCGTCAATGAAACTCGCGCTGTCACGCGACTGGACGTTCTCGTTGGGCGTGCCCTTCCAGTATTCGAAAACGATGGATGATTCCGGGACGATTTTGGGGACCACCAACCCTTATGGCACGGGCGATTTCTGGCAGGCCGGTTTGCGCGTTGGGCTCGTTCATGATAGCCGCAACGTCCCCACCTGGCCCACCTCTGGCGTGCTGCTCGACCTCCAAGCAGCGTTTTATCCGGAGGTGTTTGATGTCGAGGATGGTTCCTTTCGGTCGCTTGAAGGTGTAGCCAGCGGAGTGCACTCGGTTTTTCGATTTCTTGCGCTCGCGGGCCGTATTGGGGC
>CP070631.1:895819-898530 GCA_020356045.1 Candidatus Latescibacterota bacterium | reverse complement strand
TTGACTTCCGTCTGTATGCGATGCTCGATGCGGATGACAGCACCTTTGCCACAGAGCGAATCCGCAAGGGACCGATGATGGACGACGAATATCTAATGGTTCGGTCGCTCAAGCTCTATGCGGACGGGGCGCTCGGTTCGCGTGGAGCGGCAATGATCGAGCCTTACGACGATGACCCCGGTAACACCGGTCTGATGCAGCACCCCCGCGAGGTGTTGCTCGGTTGGACGGTGCTTGCGCTGGAAAACGGATATCAGGTGTGCACGCACGCGATCGGCGACAAAGGGAACCGGGTGATGCTGGACGTGTATGAAGAGGCACTGAGCCGTGTCAGCGTGACGGACGCGCGGTTGCGGATCGAGCACGCGCAAATCATTCATCTCGATGACATTCCCCGGTTTCACCGGCTCGGTGTGATACCGGCGATGCAACCTACGCACGCGACGTCGGATATGTACTGGGCCGAGGACCGCGTAGGTGCTGAGCGGATCAGAGGCGCGTATGCATGGCGATCGCTGATCGATGCGGGGTGTTTGATCGCTTGCGGGTCTGACTTCCCGGTGGAAGCCGTCGGCCCGTTGCTGGGAATCTATGCGGCGGTGACCCGGCAGGATCCGAAGGGGTGGCCCAAAGGGGGTTGGTACCCCGAAGAGAAAATGACGATCGAAGAGGCGGTTAGCGGATTCACCCGGCACGCGGCGTACGCGCGCTTCGCTGAAAACATTAATGGAACGCTGGAAGTGGGTAAACTAGCAGATCTTACGGTCTTGGACAAGGATTTGATGGCCATTGCCCCGGAGGAGATCCTCACAACGAATGTGGTGATGACGGTGATTGGTGGGCAAGTGGTTTACTCGGCGACAACCAACGAAAGTGATATCCATGCTCGGTAGACGAATCGTATTTTTTTTGATGCTCGTTGCGTTCGTGGCAGTTGGGGCTGGAGCGGGGTGGAAGACGATGGGGGGGATGAAGACGATAAGAAACATCGAAGCGGAGATCGCCAAAGAGAACGCGACCTGGGATGACATCCAACAAGAGCGCCGCGAATTGCAGGAGTCCATTGACAATGAAAAAGACCGGCTCAGCGAATTACCGGATTCGTCGCAGGGCATGAAGAACGCGCTGGCGGTCAAGTCGTCGTTGTCGTTGGCAAAGGTTGAGGGGATTCTTCAAAACAAAGAGCATCGGGTCAAAAAGCGGCTCGAACATTTAAACGCCGAACAAGCGCAAGCCCGGGAACGGTTAACGGGTGATTTGGTGAAGTTGGGTGTCGTAGAAATTGTTCTTCTTGCCGGGTTGGTGGTCGCGCGCCAACGAATGAATCGCAGCCGTCGGTTGTTGGCTTAGAAGCGTAGTGTTAATTCAAAACAAACAACACCCGCCGGACGTGGGTTTTTCTCAATCATTCTTGGGCTTTTGCTGACCCCTACCCAGTCGAGAACGCCCGGCGGGTTAGACTTGTTTTCCCGCATTGGTATGCGATGTTTGTATCTCCATCATAGCACAGAACCCCGATAGTGCAACCGAAACTTCTCGTTTGTGAAATATTTTTGTATTGACCTCGATAGAGTTTAATATCTCGTGCGTTGGTAGCGCACGTGCGTGACAAACTGAAAATAACGGTTCTTTGTAAAACAACTATGCGCATCGATTTGAGCGTTGCTGTGTGACAACTTTGGCCGGTATAGACCAACGGACGCGATTGAGAGTGTTTGTATCTCAATTTCAAAGTGTTTCCCACAGCTCCATGTCTAAACCGACAGCGGCAAATCGGGTCGTGTCAACGTAATTGGACGGCGAGATTTTTCGGACTTGGCAGAGGTCACGCGTCGATTTGTCAAATACACGAGCGCCGGTTGACTGACGATGTCGGTGGGTTCGATTGGACACGTTCGCCATCTCAATTCATATGTGTCGAGGGTGGCGATTGACTTTTGTCAATCTCGCCAAGAGTCGAACGGGGCCGAAACCAACGCGGCATGCGGACACGGGGTTCCGCCGGGTAGGACGGCCGCCATGATGTGGCGCGCGAGAGGGGCTATATCGTATCCGCGCGGATATCGCGATGTGGCGATTTGGGTTGCCTTTAAGTGTTTGATGTGTGACAATAACGGCTGTCTAATCGGGGCTCTCAGGAGAGATCCGTCACAGACGGACGCCGAAGGGGCAAGGTAATTTACGACGACCGAAACTCTCAGGCAAAAGGACTGGAGCCCTGTGTCTCCTGGAAAGTTTCAAGACCAATGGCTTGAGCACCGACGGAGCAATCCCTGCTGCCGGACAGTAGGGCAAATCTCTCAGGTACAAGGGACAGGGGCGGAATTGGCGTTCTGCTCCTTTTTTGTTTTTCACGGGTGCCACGAGTATTCAATAAGGCCTTTTATGATGGGGGTGCTCCCATGAGCGTGTTTTCAGACCGTGTATCAGCTCTGGGCACGGAGAACGCTTTTAAAATCGGCGATGACATCAAGCGGTGTGAGGCGAAAGGGATGCAGGTCATCAAACTCAATCTTGGCGAGCCAGATTTTGATAGCGCGGAAAATATCAACCGGGTTGGTATCGAGAATATCGAAGCGGGTAATTCGCATTACACCGACCCTCAGGGAATTCTTCCGCTTCGCGAAAGTATCGCCAAACAGGTGAGCCAAACGCGCGGACTCGATGTGACCCCGGATCGGGTGGTGGTAACAACCGGTGCCAAACCACCG
>CP070631.1:894303-895719 GCA_020356045.1 Candidatus Latescibacterota bacterium | reverse complement strand
GCCCGCGCCAACAAGATCAGCGCGCTGGTGATGGTTGTGCTCATGCTGGTCGGCGTGATGTTTGGCAACTCATACCTTTTTGTGGCCATTACCGGCGAGAAAACACAACGCATCACCGAGCAAATACTCGCGGCGATCCGCCCGCAAAACTGGATCGATGGCAAGATCATCGGTCTCGCATCCTTGACGGCGCTTCACTTGTTTGCCTATTCGCTGGGTTATGTTGCCTTTCGTCTGGTCTGCGTGGCTGTGTGGGGAGAAAACATCGATCTACCCCTCCTGCTCGCCGATCCCATCGTGTTTGGCGGCACATTGATACTCGTATTGCTGGGCTTCTACATGTGGTTTAGCTTCTTTGGGTTGGTTGCCTGCACGATTAGCGATCCAAATAACTCCTCGCGCAGCTCGATGATCATGCTGCCGATGCTGCCCCTGGGTATTGCCTTTGCCGGGCTTGGAAACCCGGATGTTGTATGGATGCGTTTGCTCGGCATGATTCCGCTCTCCTCACCATCGGTTATGCCCGTACGTCTTGTGCTAGGTGAAGTCGTTTGGTGGGAGTTCGTACTTGCCGTTGCGCTGCTTGCCGCCACGATCTGGTTTCTGAGACGCGCCTCGGGTGTCGTGTTTGGCCTGGGTATGCTCATGCACGGCAAGGAACCCAGTCTGGGAGAGATTAGACGCTGGCTTCGCGAGGCCCGGTAGCGGCGGCGCGTTGCCGGACCATGAATCCGCCCCCGGCGTCCGGCCGAGCGCCCGCCGGGACCCTCTCGCGCGCCGATAACAAGCCCCGATGGTCTCCCTGCTCAACTCCGGCTCCGCAGTCGAACTCGACCTGGAAAATTTTTTCAAAAAAAATTAAAAACCGAGTTGACACGTCCCACCCAGGATGTTACTTTTTACACATGTTACAAAATACACATGTGGATTTTTTAACACTGCCCCCTGTAACCCCTTCTGGCCAAAGGATTTTACAGGGATGGAAGGAGGCGTAGATGGCGGAACAACCAAAGCTCGACGACCTGACGCGGAGGGAACGGCAGATCATGGAGGTGGTCTACCGGCTGGGAGAAGTCTCCGCCGCCGATGTCGTCGAGAACCTGCCCGGGAAACCGAACAACGCCACAATTCGTACTATTCTTAATGTCCTTGAGGAAAAGGGCTTCCTCAATCACGAGACGGTCAAGGGGCGGTACATCTACCACCCTACGATCCCGCTTCAGCAAGCGCGGCGAACGGCGCTCAACCAGGTGTTGGAGACCTTTTTTAAAGGGGCCGAGGCGCGCGCCGTCATTTCCATCTTGAAGAAGTCCGATTCGGACCTGTCTCCCAATGACGCGGAGATGATCCTCGAGCTGATCGATAAAACGAGAAAGGAGGGGAGGTAACCATGAGTTCTTCCATTGTGCAGTGGCT
>CP070631.1:890733-894203 GCA_020356045.1 Candidatus Latescibacterota bacterium | reverse complement strand
GCGAACCTGGACTGGTGCGTCGACCGGCGGGCCGAGAAGCAGCGGGCCAATCGTGGTCGTCAGATCGGGAAAGTTGGCGCTCAGGTAGCTCTCGAGCACCGGCATAAAGTCCGTTTCCATCTTCCAGCGGTCTGTGACGTGCATCATCATGTAGGCGTACTCAGGACTCTGTTGCTCTTGAATCAACGACAGGTAGAACCGGGGTGGACCCGCACCGACCCAGGTCGCGTACGACGTGATGCCGTCCTTGACCACATTGCCTTCGTCGTCGAACTCGGCCATCATGTGATCCCTGATAAATGTCTCGATGTCCTTGACCATCAGCTCGGTTTTCTCGAGCGGGGTTCCCACCGGCAGAAAGAGATCCGCGTACATGACCGGTTTGTCGTTGGCCGGGAAAAAGATCTTTGGGACAAACCGCGTCAGCTGCATGACGCCAAAAAAGATGATCAATGTGGCCAGAACCGCCAGTCCGCGGTGCCGTAACCCGAGCAAGAGAAGACCGCGGTATCGCCGGTAAAACGTGTTGTCATATTTGGGCGCGGCTTCTGCGGCGGGCTTCTTGACTTTGAGAAAACGAACGGCCAAAAGCGGGGTCATCGTGAGCGACAACAGCCATGAACAAATCAGCGTGATGGCCACGACTTTGAAAATTGGTGCTGTGTACTCACCGACAGAGGACTCCGCGAGAAAGATCGGTAAGAACGCCGCCGCCGTGGTCAGCGATGAGGTTAGCAAAGGAATCCGCAGTTCTGCCGCCGAGTCGATCGCCGCTTTGGCTGGCGGCTTGCCCTCCCTCATCTGCACCATGATCGACTCGGTCATGACGATCGCGTTGTCCACGAGAAGCCCCAGCGAAATGATCAGCGCGGCCAGCGACATTTGATCGAGACCGATACTGAAGAATCCCATCACCAACAGGGCCATCACCATCGCCATGGGAACGAGACTGGCGATTACAAAACCCGTGCGAAAACCGAGCGAGATCAACATGACGACCACCACGATCCCGATCGCCTGGGTCAAGCTCCTGACAAACCCATCCACCTTCTTGTTGACGTATTCGGTCTGAAAAAACAACACGTCGAACTCGATACCAATTGGATACACCGACCGGAATCGGTCGAGCTTCTCCATAACCGCGTCCCCAAGCGTTGTGATGTTGCCGCCCTCACGCAAACTCACGGCAAGCACCAGCGCGGGTTGACCGTTGTATTTGACCTTTGTGGTGGCCGGGTCGATGTAACCACGGTGTATGTAAGCGATATCGCCAAGGTAGACCAGGTCCGTTTGGCCGGGTAGGCTGACGACCGTGCGCATCAAATCGTCGACGGATTCGAAGTTACCGCTGGGTTCGAGGACGATCTGTTCGTCTTCGGTGTATATTTCACCACCCGGAAAGACAATGTTGCGCGCGTTGAGGATCTGCTGGAGCTGCGCGGGTGAGATTCCCAGCTCGGCGAGCCGCGCGTTGTTGAACTCGACAAAGATCCGCTCCTCCTGGATACCCGCGATATCGACCTTTGCCACCTCGGGGATGAGCAAGAGCTCGTTGCGTGTGTCGTCAGCGATCTCCTTGAGCTCCGCGTACGTGTGCCCGTCACCGGTCAGCGCGATCATCGTGCCGAACACATCACCAAACTCGTCGTTGACAAATGGCCCTCTCACATCCGACGGAAGATCGCCTATTGCCCGGTCCACTTTGCGGCGCAGGCTATCCCAGATCGGACGCATCTCGGTCAAGCTTTCCTTGATGTTGACAAAAACGATGGAAACGCCCGGTTTGGACTGGCTTTGAAGAAAATCGATTTCGGGCATCTCCTGAATGACTTTCTCCAACTTGTCGGTTACGAGTTGCTCGACCCGCTCTGGGCTCGCACCGGGGAAATACGTGATGACGACGGCGGTGCGAATGATAAAACCCGGATCCTCCGCACGGGACATATTCTGGTAGGTGCCAAAACCCGCGAACAGAATCAATACGAGCGCCACACCCGTTATTCGTTTATTCTCGATGGCAAATTGTGTGATGTTCATCGCGCCGCTACTCCGTGGCTTCGAACTTAACGGTTTGACCGTCGACGATTTTGGTCACTCCGGCAGTGACAACAAACTCCCCATCCTCCAAACCATGATGGATTTCTATTCCTTCGTTGATGATCGAACCGATCGTGACCCCACGGCGGCGAACCGTCGCCAATCCGGGTTCGCCGGCAGGTTCGACGACAAATACAAACCGGCCCTGCGCGTCCTCGCCGACGGCAACGCTGGGAACAAGAAACTGTGCGGCGGCCGCGTCCGACGCGAAATCGAGAAACACTTCGGCAGCCATTCCCGATCGAACCGCCTCATGGGGCTCATCGAGTGTTACGGTCACCGGAAAGGTGGTACGCATCCCGGTGGCGGCGACACCAACCTCGGTCACGGTGGCTGCAATATCCCGCCCCGGCAGCGCGTCGAATCGGACCCTTGCGGCGTCACCTTCCCGCACATCGCCGATGAGGACACCGGGGACGGCGATCTCGACTTCCAAATCCGACTCTGAAGTGAGCAGCGCAATGGTCTGACCCGCCATAACGTTTTCATTCAATTCGACGTCGACCGAAGCGACCGACCCGTTTATCGGTGCGGTGAGACGCGTATACCCCAGCTGACGCTTTGCCAGTTCGAGCTGTTTGAGACCCGACTCCACCGCAGCCGCTGCCGATTCGTACCCAGCCCGGGCCGCATCGAGATCCTGTTTGGAGGCATTTCTGTTTTCGTACAATCCCCTTACACGTTCATAGCTTGCGTCCGCGTTCCGCTCCTCAGCACGCGCCCGGGTGAGCGCCGCCTCGGCATCTTCAACACGGAGCTGGTAATCACCGGGATCGAGTTCCGCGATGAGCTGCCCCCGTTGAACAGTCTGCCCGACTTTGACGGCTTTGCGCTCAATGGTTCCACTCACTTTGAAGCTCAGCTTTGATTCCACACCGGCCTGCGCCGCACCCGAGAACGCCCGTGTGCGAGAGCCGCCGCTTGCGAACACCTGTTGAGCTCTCACCGGACGGATGGCCGGTCCGTCGTCGACCGGCTTTTTGGCGCACGAACTCACAAACAGCACGCTCACCGACACGAGCGCGCATAACACGCTGGAAAACAGGAGAGCCTTCATCGTCTTTCCTCCGTTTGAACTACTCGATACCATTTCTTCGCGCCTCATCCATATAAGCGGTGAGCTGGTCAACAAAATCTGCCCGCTCTTGGTCGGTCATCTGCAATACGAATTTGCCAACCGCCCGCTCGAGTTCCAAAAGATCGATCAAAAAGGTATAAACGGCAGTGGCCGCGGTAAGGTCTGCAATCAGCGCGTTGTTTTGCGCGTCCAGCAAATCGATGATCGTCGCGGCACCCTGCCCGTATGCGTCTTCGACCAGAGCCAGCGATTGACCGGCGGCTTCGGCGGCAAGCCGCGATTGCGTGATGGCGGC
>CP070631.1:886860-890633 GCA_020356045.1 Candidatus Latescibacterota bacterium | reverse complement strand
CGGTGTCCGGGGTCCCCGCCAACATGTCCCCGATGGCTTCACCCGTGGGTTCGCCAATCTCAGAGGGTGCCGTCGAGTCGGATGACGGTGCCACCGCGGTGTCGTGGTCGATCACCACCCGTTGAGTCTCATAGGCCGCCAGGGCATCGTCGCGGGTCATATACGTTTGAATAAACGAGTGAAACTCGAGAAAACTGAATATCTCAAAAAGGTCCTGATTCATCCCGCACAGTGCTACCACCCCACCCCAACCGTTCACCTGATCGTAGTATTTGGCCACGAGCCCCCAACCCGTGCTCGATATGTAATCGACGGCCCTCAGATCGAAGAGCACAAATCTAGGTTTGGACTCGAACTTCGACTTGATTTCATCATCAAGCCGGCTGACGGCGACAGCCTCGATCGGCCCCTTGATCGTGCCCACCAGCACACCATCCGCCTCCTCCCATTCGGCCGAGTCACCACTCTCGGTTACCGGACGGAGCGAAAGTGGCCTGTGGGGCGCCGCGACATCGTCCATTGGCTGCGTCTCTTCCAGAGCTCGTGCCCCGACATCCGCGCCGGTCTCCTCGGTCCTGGAATCCACCGGGGTTTCAGACACTCCCGGAGTGTCCGGAACCACAGGTCCGCCATACTCGACAAAGTCCTGCACGTCAGGTGGCAACGAGATGTCTGGCGCGTCCGGCCCGGAATCGTCCGGAGGAGCGGACGGCGCAGCGGGTTCGAGCTCCGATATGTCAAATGACTTGGTGTCGGCCGATGCCCTCGGTTCCACGACCTCGGTATCTTCCGGAGCTACCGGCTCGGCCGGTTCGAACAGACCCTCTGCGGCGGATGTATCGACGGAGTCAGCGATGCCGATCTCCCCCGTCAACTCGCTGAGCATCGCATCGGCATCACCAGTCGGTTCCGAAGCGGCCGCGGGCTGCTGCGGATGTGCGCTGGGCTGCCCATCAACAGCTCTTTTGAAATCCTCGATCGCATCGGTCAGGATATCGAACGAGGACAGCACAATGTTGAAACCCAGCATTGTGAATATGTAATACACGTCCGGGTCCATACCAAATAGTTTGATGTCCCCGCCTTGACGCCGCACCTCACGAAGCCGTTCGGTAAACGTTCCCCAACCACCACTGCTCACATACTCGACCAGCGACATATCGACAACGATCTTGAAGATACCGTTCAAAATCACTTTGTCGATCGCACTTCTGAGGTTCTCGGCGCTCACCGTGTCAATGATCCCGGTGAGCGACAACACAGCCGTGTCCCCCTTCTCACCAACGGTCGTCGCCTCGATCTGCAGGCTATCCCATTCCGCCTGAACATCCAACGATGGTTCGGGAACGTCGATCGCCGGCGCGGGCGGCGGTTTGCTGGGCGGCTCGGCGATACGCTCTTCGATCGGCTTCTGGAAATAGGTCCTAGCAGCATCGATGTCGGGCAGCGCGCCGAGGATTTCGGCAAAACCAAGAAGCTCGTAAACGTCATAAACATCCGCTGTCATTCCAACGAGGACCACATCGCCGCCCTGTTCGCGTAGACGCTTGACCTCACCAACCATAATTCCCCAACCGCCGCTCGATATGTAGGTTACATCGGATAGATCCACGGCAATCTTGAGTGCCCCACCGGTAATGACTTCATTGAGCTTCTGTTCGAGCGCGCCGGTTGAAACCGAGTCGAGGTGTCCGTTGACCTGCAATACCGCCAGATCGTCTTCGCCCTCGATAACGGTCATTTCCAGATCACCGGCGACGTCGCCATAGTCCGCGGTAACAAAAAGATCGTCGTCCACGCCGCGGTCGACAACCACATCGTCTGTGAAATCCGGTGCGGCAGGTTCCGCGGGCGCTACATCATCCGGTAGCAGCTCGTCGGCAAAATCACGCTCGGGCTCGGGAGCCTCGGCCGACACCTCTTTGAGAAGCTCTTCGACCATTTCACGGCTCGACCGGCGTGCCGCCTCGGCATCCTCCTCATACATCTGATGCCGCTTGAGATACTCGATACGCAGATCTTTTGTATTGAGACCCAGCCGTTTGAGCTCGTCGTACACCATCCGTTGCGTGAGCGGTCTCGCGTCGGGGTTGGCGTTGTTGTACTCTTCAGATATTCGTTTGGCACCAAGTTCCGGCTGCGCTTTGATAATCTCGACTAGCTTTTTGCGCTCCTCGATGCTCACGCGCTTGAGATCGACGTCTTGCCGTAACACTTTGTTTCTCAAGCCGCGCTCACCCATCGTCTCCATCCGTTTTTTGTACCGGTAAAACGTCGCCGGCGATACCTTCATCTTTGCGCAGGCCTCTTTGACGCTCATCCCTCCGACCTCGACCATGTCGATCAGTTTTTTGCGGATCCCAAAGAGAACATCGTCTGCCGTAAGCTTTTCTTTGACGGCCACCACGGTAATATCGTCGTTCTGCGCTGTTCCGCCCGTAAAACCCTTGATGTCCCTTTCGAGTTTTACGATGAACTCCGACGGGTGCAAGTTCCCATACTTCTTGATGGTCTCGATCAACCGGTCCTCACCATACTGCTCACGCTTATCGTTCATCGCCTCGGTGACACCATCCGTGTAGATCACCAGCATGTCGTCTTTTTTGAGCTTGATTTTCTCGAGACTGATCGCGCGTCTGAAAAGCGACTCGTCGGGCAGGCTGATACCAACAGGGAAACCTTTGGGATTGAGAAAATACGTCTCGTTGGACTCGTAACGGTAGAGGATCATGGGGTTGTGCCCGGCACTGGCGTAACTGATGATCCGGTTTTTCGAGTCGAGAATCACGTAGAACATGGTGACGAACATTCCTTTTTTCATGTCGTCCGTCACAAAGTCGTTCATCTTTGACATCACATCCGACGCATTCTTGTTGCCTCTCGCCTCCATCCTCAATGCCGTCCGGATCATGGTCATGACCAGCGACCCGGGCACGCCCTTGCCCGATACGTCGGCGACGACGACACCGAGCGTGTCATCATCGACCTGGACAAAGTCGTAGTAATCACCACCGACTTCCTTGGCCGCCTGGTAATACGGCGCGATGTCGTAACCGCTGATAGCGGGATGCCTTCTTGGCAACAGGGCATGTTGAATCTGTTTGGCGACCTCTATCTCTTTTTGGAGCTTCTCCCGTTCGAGGACACCCTCCTGCGCCGTTTTGAATTTCTCGGTGATCTCGTTGAAAACAGACGCGATCGCACCGATCTCAGCCGGTCCCTCCACGCTGATCTTGCCATCGAGAGACCCCTGTCCGATCGCACGGACACCATCGGTGAGCACCTGAATCGGTTTGACAAACACGGACACCAGCGCGGCGATCAAGAGCACGCCAATGAGAAAGAACACGATCAGTATCAAGGTGGTCAGAAACCGGGGATCTCGTATGTTCTGTGCGACAACGTGCTCGAGCACACCCAAGTGCACGGTTCCGAGCGTGAGGTCTTGTCCGGCATCCTCGTTTCGCATGCGAACGGTGATCTCGATATCCCGAACCGACTGATCACCGGTCTCATATCGTGTCCAAATCACATTGTCGCCTTCACGGAGCAGCAGCTCCCCACCCGGCGACTGGTACGGTTCGAAGATCTCATCGATATTGGCCGAGGAGAGCACGATCCCCTCCGAATCGACAACGCGAACGTAGTCAAGCTCGTCGTTACCTTCGAGCACGCGCGTGATATACGCCGTAAGGCTGGTCTGTTCGACAGAGTATGCGTCTGGTTCGAGCAGCAGCGCTTTGCTCCGCTCGGCGAGGTTCTCGGCGAGACGG
>CP070631.1:883587-886760 GCA_020356045.1 Candidatus Latescibacterota bacterium | reverse complement strand
GGTTTGAGCGGCTGCCCAAGCACTTTCGAGAAACAGTCGACGTCCATCAAATATCGTGCGCGCAACAGCCAGCACAGGTTGGCGTAGCGCCTGTTGTCTTCGTTGATCAATTCATCCTCGGGGCTGTCCGAGTAGTTGATCTCGACGGTGAATTGATGTTTGAACTTCTGCATGATCTCTTTGATTCCAGGTGCCATGGGTTGGAGGAATTTGAGATGGAGCGACGACACTTTGTGGCCGTCTTTTCTCACCCGGTTGACCGCTTCTTCGATCGCTCCCTTGGTGCTGCCCCATCCGATGACAAGCAGGTCCCCGGATTCGTCACCCATGACCTTTGGCGGATTGAGTGTTTTTTGGAATGCGGCGAGCTTGAGGCTGCGGTGTCGGCATCCTTCCTGGTTGACACCGGGATCGTACGCGACCTTGCTCTCGCGTGTATGGGCGAGCCCGGTCAACGTGTGCATGCCGTATTTCTGCCCGGGAATAAACCGCTGGGAAAGTCCGGTCTTGGGATCCCAGTCATACGGCGGAACACCCTTGGGGGCGGGGTTCTGATCGAGCGGTGGCAGCGGCCACTCCTTGTTGAACGTGGGCCGTGTGAACGCCTGCTGCCCGGTGGCAAGGTTGGCGTCGGTCAGAACAACGACCAGAGTGCGGAACGCCTCGGCAATTTTGCGTGCTGTGATCACCGAGTAAAAACAATCCTCGATAGTTGACGCGGCCATGACGATCTTTGGCGCATCACCCGGTGTGCCAAAGATGGCGGACAAGAGGTCACCCTGCTCGACTTTGGTCGGGAGTCCAGTGCTGGGCCCCCCGCGCTGAACGTTGACGAGTACGAGAGGAATCTCACCCATCACCGACAATCCCATCAATTCGGTTTTGAGCGCCATGCCGGGCCCGGATGTAATTGTCACCGCGCACTTGCCCGAATACGACGCGCCGATGGCAAACGCGCATGCGGCGATTTCATCTTCCGCCTGATGCACGATACCGCCGACCTCTTCAAAGATATCGCTCAGGTAATGCGAAGCCGACGTCGCCGGCGTGATCGGGTACATTGCGCATATCTCCATGCCCGATGCAACGACGCCGAGCGCCAGGGAAATGTTGCCATTGCAAACGATTTGTTTTTCGGTGACGCCGGTCGAAGGAACGTCGATCATGAAAGGAATGTTTTCCTCCGCCCAGCGGTGACCCGCCTCGAGAAGATCTACGTTGGGCTTGATTACCTTTTCACCCTTTTTGCGGAATTTGTACTCGATTTCCTCTTTTGCGTATTTGAGATCGCGGTTGTAGATCGCGCAAAGCATTCCCACCACAAACATGTTTTTGCCGCGTTGCGGATTGTCGACATACTTCTTACACTCTTCCTCCATCGGCACTTCGAATACGCGGTAGCCGTCGGCCGTAAGTCTTCCAACGACATCGGCATAGGACTGTGCGATTTCGGGATCGTCGTGTGTTTTCCAGTGGTTCTCGAGAAGAATGATCGCGCCGGGGGAGAACTTGCCTGCTGACATACCACCCAACAACGCCTGTTCGTTGAACGCGACAACCAGATCAGCGAGGTCGCCGGCGTTGGTGATCTTGAAAGAACCGATGCGGATACGGTTGCCGCTTGCGCCGGGGGCGCTTCTTGGGGGCGGCTGAATTTCAGCCGGAATAATTTCTACGGTCCAAACGCTGTTTCCCACTTTCGCGCAGATCGTTCCGAACATTTGCCCGGCGGTCTGGGCGCCTTCTCCGGAGTCGGAAACGATTTCTACGATATGCTGGTCTGTATGCACGACTTCTTTTTTGTCGCGCTTGACCTTGACTTCTTTGGATTCACTCATGATGACGTCCCGGGTTCGTTTATGGTTCGCGTGACAGACAAATCAGGGGGTTGGTTTGAAGGACATGTCCGAATTGCCGTCGTGTGTTCGAAAGCCCCCGTACTCGAACACGGGGGCACAATGGTATCGACAGTTGGTCTGTTCTTCTCTAATTCCAAAAAGATCGTCGATCAAGCGTTGTTTCATGTCCGTGGCGTCGTTGGTCGTTGCTGTTATCGTTGCGGACTGAATTTTTTGGCTGTGGCCGACGAAAAAAATGAATCCCGTACAAAAAATTAGTCCGGCCCGCCGCGAGCCGTGACTTTGTTGCCGATCCCTTTCCTCACGGAATTTAGAGAACTGGCAAACTCTTGTCAAGCAATGTGTTAAATTTTCTGGCCGCTTGTGGACGGCCCCGGCAAACACACCCGGCCGGCTGCCCGGACCGTGAAGACATATTATAGAGGAAGCGGCGCCGTTCGTACAGGCCGATTTCGCGTTTTTCGGACCCCTGGGGCGGTGGGCAAACCCGTGGGCAGTCTCTGAAACGCACTGCGCGGCGACGATAGACGGGTGGGTGCTGCCCGTGCGCGCCTGCCACACGGGCCCCCGGTTTGAGCGGCGCGCAATTGGATCGCCTCCTCGGCCGGGGTCTGCCACCAACCCGACTTGCCCTCTTGCAGCGGTTCGTCGCCGGCCATGCCGTCGAGAAAATTGCCCGACGCACCAATCGCGCGGCTGCGTTTTTTTGCTCGCAACCGGGCACCACGCGTCTGATACCGTCCGGGGTCGTCACCGACCCCCGCTCAGGCGGCTGGCTGCTAAGTGAATTTTTATCAATCTGTTGACGTGTTTATCTCGAGTTCTGCTTCGACCGTGACGATTTCATGCGGGCCGAGGGTGAGTGGCAATTCGTTTGCGCGCGAGATGGGGAGCTGTGTGATCCGTTCCTCGAGCAGGTCGACGATCCAGGCGCTCCGAATCGGCGCCCCGAGCCGGAGGGTGTCATCGACCTCGTCACCGGTCAGATTGTAGAGCCGGACTACCAGGGTATCCCGCACCGAGTGTTTTTTGACCGCACTGATACATGTTCGCCTCGACTGCTTACTCACCAGACCCGTTCTCCCGCGTTCGTGCTGATCCTCGACACCTTGAATGGCAAGCACGGGGACGCGGTACCGCCGGCTCATCGATTTGATGTCGGCGCTGATGTGGTCGCCGCCAAACAATGCGATGCCGTACTCAAATCGATGGGTCCCAAGACACTGTGCGTCCGGCGTGTAAATAGTCGGCCCTGCGTTCGAATAATCTCGTGTGACAAAATCGTCCCGTGAGAGCCAACCCACCCCCCGGACC
>CP070631.1:880256-883487 GCA_020356045.1 Candidatus Latescibacterota bacterium | reverse complement strand
TGATACAGCGAGCTGGTCTCGTCGAGCTTTACCGCCTGACGAAACAGATCGATGGCGTTGTCGAGCTCGTCCTCGGCAAGTGCGATCCGGCCGAGGTAATACAGGGCCGTATGGTTGTGGCCATCGGCCTCGCGGATCGTTTCAAACGTCGTTTTTGCCGCAACCAGGTCGCCGCCTTCGAACAATGCGATCGCTTTTTGCTCGCGTTCGCCAGGGAGCGAGCCCGCCGGTAGCGACAAAAGAACCATCAAGCCTATCATACACGAAATCTTGGATATCATGTCGTTACCTCCTGTGGGTGACATGGTCGTCAGGGACGACGACAGGCAGCGATACGTAAGATGCGTTGTCGCCGCCAAAGTAAACCCGCTGGGTGACCGCGTGGAGAGTACGGGCTTCAATTGGGTCATCGCCGTTGTTGGGGTTGCGGTCGTATTTGGGAAAGTTGCTGCTGGATATTTCGAGCCGGATTCGATGCCCCGCGGGAATTTGGATCGCCGTGGATCCGAGCTCGATCGTCACCCGGTAGATCTCGCCGGGTTCGAGCAGCTGGCGCTCATTGCGTCCGTTTCTGAAGCTCGCACGGATGATTCCTTCCTCGATGATCCGTGCATACCCATCGGCGCGCACCTCGACGAGCTTCGCCGTGAAGTCGGTGTCTTTGCCCTCGGTCGACACGTAATACACTGCCTTAATGGGTCCGGCGATTTCCATCTGGTTCTCCAACGGTGGCGTGGTATATACCAGAACGTCATCGCGCGATTCGATATCGCGCTGGTTTTTCACGCCCACTAGATGGAGAAAGAAATGCATGTTGGCACCGCCGTATGTCGGCACCGGATTCATCGGATCGAAGATATAGGTGTCAAATCCCTGTTGCCTCGGCGGGTGGGTCGAGAGGGTGCCGTCCCCATCGAGGCTGTTTGCGCCCCGCTCGCTCGCTATAAATAACTTGTGATCGCGTGTGTGCTGCGGCGGCCAACTGTCAAAGTCGACCCAACGGTTCGCGCCCATCACAAAAATTCGCGCATCGGGCCATTCGGCGATGGTTGACGATTCCCCAAGCGTCGCATCGGGCCACTCGGCGATGGTTGACGACTCCCCAAGCGTCGCATCGGGCCACTCGGCGATGGTTGACGACTCCCCAAGCGTCGCATCGAACCACTCGAGTGCCAGCTTTGCCAATCGCTCGTGACCCATCGCGCTCTCGGGCCCAAAGTCCTCGTCGCCGACCTCGGTGTAGGTCGTCCAAAATTGGTCGTGAGCCCACGGACCCACTACCAGTTTTTGGAGCGAGCCCGCGGGGCCTCGACGCGCTTGGTCGTAGATTGCCATTGCTGACCCGCAGACAAAATCAAACCAACCGCTCATATGAAGCGCGGGGATGTCGATGTTTTCCGCATGATACTGTTCGAGGTGTGTGAAGTCGAAATCCTCATTCCAAATCTTGCTGTCGAGACCGACGGATTCGAACACGTCGATCAGCGGCAAATACTCGAACAACTCATCGAGCTCATAGTCGGCGAGCGATCTCTTTGTCTGGCTTTCCTCGTGAAGGATCCATGGAATGCTGAGCATAATGTGATTGGCGCCGCTCGCGTTTATGGGACCGTCGTCTTGTATCCAGCCCGAGATGGGCATGATCGATTTGAGCGCCGGATGACCCGAGCTGGCCAGAATGAGCTGGCAAAAGGCCAGGTACGACGAGCCGTACATTCCGATGCTCCCGTTGTTCCACTGCTGGTTGGTGATCCAGTCGAGCGTGTCCATTCCATCGTCGTGCTCGTGGGTAAAGGGCAGGTATTCTCCCTCCGATCCAAACTTGCCCCGCGCGTCTTGGACGAGCACCGCATAGCCGTTTTGCGCCCAGAGCCGTGCTTCAGCCAAGTGTTGACCGCGCCCATAGGGTGTGCGGACGAGAATAGCGGCATGCATGTCATCGTCGTCCGGGCGCACCAGAGTGGCTTCGAGCTGGACGCCGTCGCGCATCGGGACGATGACCGTTTCTTCGACAAACCGGGTGGTTCCTGGTTGGGGCTGCGCCACGGCGGTCTGCACGGTAAAGAGGAGCGAGAGTACGAGAATCGTTTTCATGGGCTAATTCCTTTCGATATGTGGGTGAAACCTCGTGATCACTAGGAAGTTTACGCATGCAGATTCCAACGGCCCATTTATTTGCGACGAGCGGTCGATTCAATTGGATTAACGGTCGTGCGGTGGTGTGAGTGACACCGGGAATTGCGATCAAAAGTCGGTGAGAAAGCGGAAGCGTCCCCGCAGCCGGTATCAAGGTCGATCGAAGGAATGCAGAATCAGGTCTATTTAAGTGATGGTTTGCGGCGCGCCATATCGAGCAGCGCACTTCGGAGCTTTTTGTGATTGTCCAGGAGCATGACGAAATCCGACTCGTGTTTGCCGCCCTTGGCGCGTGCGACGGCGGCCAACGCGCTCAATTCGTCGCGCGTCCAGCGGTCAACTCCTGGCAAAGCCAGCATGAGCGGACTCCATCGTTCCCAAGCCAGCCGTTCTCCGGCGGTAAATCCGTCGAACGACGTCACACCCGTAAGCTCGGCCGCCTCTTTTGCGCACACGCGGACCGCTTTTTCGCGGTCGGCGCCAAACCGTTTGCCCACGTAGCGTGATACTGCAAGACCGATGTTCTCCAGCTTGATGATTCCACGGACATCTCTCCGGCGCGGGCCGACGAATAGATACATGTTCTTCGAAGAGAGTTCGTTGAGTGTTGTCAGGCTCGAACGATGCTTGGGATTGCGGCGCATCTTGGCCAGCTCCGAGGCGAGGAGCTTCTTCACGCCCGCATCCATGGGCCGGAAACCCAGTTTGTAATAAAACCACCACGCGCCGGACTTGAGACCCTCCTCGTTGTCGTGTCCCATCTGGTAAGGGTCGATCGTATAGACATCGGCTCCAAACAGATGCCGCATCATAGCGAGAACGCGTCCGTAGATACGCGCCGCTTCGGCTCCGCGAAACGTGTCAAACACGTTGTAGGCCACCTCGGTCGAATTGAAATACGAGCTGGACAGCACGTAGCCCATGGGTACGCCGTTCTTGATCGTCAAGAACCCATACACCGAATCGAGCATCAACCGCTGCTCGGGAGTCAATCCGATCGCGGCGAACTGAAGACCGTGTTCATATTCGATGAGTCGTACGTCATTGTTGTCGGCAAACTGAAACGCGTGCAGATCTCGGCTCCGCGTCACCATG
>CP070631.1:877224-880156 GCA_020356045.1 Candidatus Latescibacterota bacterium | reverse complement strand
GTCATAGGTCAGCCGTTCGAAATCTCCCGTCTCCACATCGACGAGAATCAAATCGGTCTGTCCGCCAAAGTTCGCGCTGACACAGATGCGCGACCCGTCGGGTGACCACGTCGGCGACGCCATTCCGTCGCACTTGACCTTGACCTTCTTGCGAATCCGCCCCTTGTTGGCGTCAACGAGATACAACACATCGCTGCCGCCGGACTTTGCGACCAGCGTGAGATATTTCCCGTCGGGGCTAAACGAGATACTGCTGGTGAAAAAGTGAAGCGACTCAAAATGACTCGACCGGTAGCCGCTGACCAGCTTCTTGATGACCTTTCCGTCAATCACCGACATCAGATAGATCGATATCAATCCGTCCCGGTCGGAAAAGTACGCGAGTTTCTCACCGTCGGGTGACATCACCGCCTTGGTGTTGTAGTATTGCCTGTTCTTCCTGTGATCGGTCAGCCGACGGCCAATCTCTTCCGCTTCGGTCTTTTCGCCAAACATCGGCCAGTAGTGTTTGCGGAGTGCTTTTTTCCACCGCTTGCTAAATTCCGCGGTGCTCAACCCGAGGGTCCGATCGAGCGCAATATCTGCGCTCCGCGTCGACCCCAGCGTGTAGAGCAGTTCGCGGACCTTCTCCTTGCCGTAGACTTGCTCCACATAATTGAGCGCGGACTGACCGCCCTTGTAGACCATGAACCCGCTTGCGTACTGAAGATCCGGCAGATAGTCGTGGATCACCGCGTCGCGGATATACATATCCGATTCGGCGTCCCAACCCACCGCCAGGTATTCCGCCACACCTTCTGCGATCCACAACGGCATCGGAAAGAGGTAATTCCGCGAGAACGCGTTATCCAGAAGTTTGTTGTAAACGATCTGGAAGGTAAACACATGCGCAAGCTCGTGAATGGCCGTATGGGCGAATGCCTTGTACGAACCCGTAAACGGCAACACGATCCGTTTTCGAGACGGCTCGGCAAACGCCTGTACGCCTTCCGGCAAGAGCTGCGTCGACACGTTGGTTTGGAGGAAATCGTTGTGTGCCGAATAGAGGATGACCGGAACCCGCCACGGGAGGTCTGCGGCTACCTTGTCCGAGAGCATCCGGTACCCGTCCTCCATGACGAGGGCGGCACGGACGACAAATGCCTCGGCGCCTTGGTGAAAATAGAACTCGAAATGCGGTGTCGTCAGCACCTGCCATTTAAAATTGCGGTACTGTATCTTGTTTCGGCCAAACTGCGCCCATACAGGGGATACGGCAACGGTAAGAAGGACGAGGATGCCGACGATGCAACCTCTCACTCGCAACTCATTTTCCTTTCCCTAATCCGGCGATCGGATATGATGACTGTTGCGGCCTTATACACCAAAAATACGCGCCCAAAAGGCTGCGCTCAAGTCCAAAAAAACCCGCAGGCCGCGACTGGGTCGTCTGAGGCCTCAAATTGGCCGCTCGTATAGCGACAATCAATACTCGTACCGGAATTTGATGTCGAAGTTGATTTCGTCGGTGGTTCGGCGGCTGCTCCCTTGAATCCCCTTTTGCGAGTATTTGATGAACTCGGATCTCAGCAGCAGCATGTTGCTCAAACGGTATTCGACATCGATCGCCCTGGTGCTCTGTGCCTTAAGTCCTTGTCGATAATTAAGATAAAGGTCTTCCGAAAAGTAGCGCCCAACCGCGATGCTCAGTTCGCTCTCCGCTCCCGTCCCCGGTGTCGTACGGCCGATGGGCCGGTTTTCCACCGCAAACGTGTAATCCTGCATTTGGGCGTTGAGAACCCGCTCGAGATAGTTTCCGGCGATTGTGGTGGCCGTTTCCCCTGCGTCGAAGGCACCATCACCGGTTAACGCAGAGCTTCCCGTCACGACCTGCCCGCCAAGCATGGCCCAAATGTCGGCCTCGCTATACCCCGGCTCACTGTAACTCAGCCTGATTTCGGGTGATTCCTCGTCGGCGGGCCACCGGAAGGTCAAAAAGATCCGCCGTTCGACTTCGCCGCTCCTGCCGTGGGGGGTGTAGGCGTCCAGATAGATTCCCGGTCTCAACGTCGTGGCAGTGGCGAAGTCAAACCGACCCTCGGTAATGCGGAACTTGTTGTTATATAATGCGTAAGACCCTCTGAGCACGTCGACGTCACCCCGGAGGTAGAGTCCTTTCTGATCACGCTTGAGGATAAGGTCCCCCCCGACTTCCATTTGGAGATCGGGGTTTCGCACCCAGACATTTTTTGGGGCCTCCATGGTGAGATGACACAACCAGCGCGGCGATGCGACCGGCATCGTCAGCGGTGCCGGTGGGCCCTCCTGTTCGGCCAGCGACCGAGTGATCACCCCCTGTCGAACCTGGATGGCACCGCCCAACGCGGGAACCTTGCGTCCTTCTGAGTTTGGCTGCGAACGGACCGTCAGTTTGCCATCCTGGATCGATTCGAACCCGGATATCATCGAGAAGGGAAATTGCTCGAGATCCAGCTCGAATTGATAGTCATCGACGCCAAAGCCGTCGAGCCTGACCCAACCACCCCCATGATATCGGCCGTCTTCGCCCTTGCGGCCCTCCAACGAGGACAGCGTGATCATATTGCCCTCGAGATCGATCCGCGCGTTGATCTCCTTGTATACCTCATCCGATTGCGCCACCCGAAAGGCGCCCCCCTCCAGATCGAACCGCCCGTTGAACTGGGGGTCATTCGCGGCGCCCGTAATCTCGAAATCGCCAACCAGCCGGCCGGCTGAGGCGGCGATGGCATCGATGTAGCCGGCAACCACCCCGAGGTTGCTCGCGTCGACGTTGGCTTTTAACTGGGCGGGTCCATCGCGGTTCAATTCGAGTCCCTTCCTCAAATCGAGCGTAACGGGAAGCCGGCCGCTGGCGTTTGCGCGGTTGCTGCCGTCGTCCAACGAAATCGAATTGATGGTCAACGCCTTGTTC
>CP070631.1:872371-877124 GCA_020356045.1 Candidatus Latescibacterota bacterium | reverse complement strand
GCATTTTACCGAAACCTACCCGGATCGCGACGACAGCCAACCGCGCAGGGATACGATTCTAAAATACTCGCCCGGCTAAGTGGCGGATACAGGGGGGGATTCAATGGAATGGTATGAGGTCGCATTCGACAGGATGTATCCGATCCTGTATTCCCACCGGGACCTCGAGGAGGCGGCAGTGGTTATCGACGAGTTCGAGGACCTCTTTCTCGACCAATCGCCGATCCTCGATTTGGCTTCGGGCAACGGCAGGTACGTCGAGACACTGCGGCGAAGAGGACTTGAGTGCTTTGGCTTGGATCTATCTCACTATCTGTTGCGTCGATCCGTCGATGTGTTTGGACACAACGGCTGCCTCGTTCAGGGGGACATGCGGCGGCTGCCGTTTGTCGACAGCAGTTTTGGTGTCGTCATCAACATGTTTACCAGCTTTGGGTATTTCTCGATCGATACTGACAATCTTCTGGTGTTCAAAGAAGTTCAGCGGATTCTCCGACCTGACGGTGTGTTTCTATTTGATTTTATCAACGCCAAAAAGTTATCTATCGATTTGCTCGAGGAGACGCACCGCGTATCCGGGGATTTCGAGATCCGCGAACGGCGGCGAATCGAGACGCGCGGGAAATATCTGCTCAAGAACGCAGTGATCGACAACTCTCAAACCGGCCACACCGAAACAATCGAAGAACGATTGCGGCTCTACACGAGAGAGGAATTGGGGATCATGTTCGAAAGCGTTGGGCTTCGAGTCGAAGAGACCTTTGGTGATTACGAACGCAATCCCTTTGTCGATAGCGTTTCCGAACGCGTAATCGTTGTGTCAAGGAAGTGACGTTGCCGTCGGTCCGGCAGGATGGGTTTTTCATTGGTGATTAGTTAGTATGTCCACGATTCTCGCTACTACACCGCTCGACGAATCGAGCGATCACAACCGGTTGTTTCTCGCCTATTCGAACAGCGCCGGCGCGGGCTTACCCCCCTGGCTTCCCGCCTTTCCAACGAGCAGGGAGGCGTGGCACGATCTCGTCAAACCGGCGGTTGGTGTGCGGCCAGGAGCGAGAGCGGCGGTTGTCGAGGAAACGCATGACTTGAGCGCCAGGCTGGGGACGGCTGATGATGTGTTGGACAAGATCCAACGTGCTCGTGATGGGACCACACTGTTCGTCGTTACCGGGCAACAGCCAGGGGCGCTCGGGGGACCGCTTCTTGCGATCTACAAGGTGGTGACAGCCGTTGCCCTCGCCGAGCGGGTCGAGGCCATCCTCGACCGTCCCTGTGTGCCGCTGTACTGGTGTGGGGCAGACGATTCGGATTTCAACGAAGCCAGGTCGTTCAGCTGCCTCGCCGCCGACGCGTCTCCCTTTGGGTCGGCGATGCCGCAGAGCGCGCACACTGCCGGGATGCCCACGGGCGACATCGACCTCGAATGGCCGGGACAGGTTTGGAACACCGTCAAACCGCTGATCGACCGGTTTGAGAAGGGCGGGTTCGTGACAGATACGATTAACGGTGCGTTCGATCGGGCCAGGGACAACGGTGAGCTGGCGGCTGCGATTCTAATCGGTTTTGCCGGTGGCCGTGCGGGCGTCGTCGACGGACGGTCGCGAGCCGTCCGCAAGTGTGCGGTGCAGCTCATCACCGATTACGTCGACCAGGAGAGCGAAGTCAAAAAAGACATCGACAGCGAGGGCAGGCGTCTCGAAGAGGCGGGATATCACGCGCAGTTGACAACGGGCGATGACTCGGGTGTTTTTTTGCTCGAAGACGGAATCAGAAAAAATGTCGCCGCCAGCGGACGCCCGCGGTTGATCCAGACGGTGCGCCGCGCCGTCGAGAATTGCTCACCGGGGGTGGCGCTGCGCAATCTTGTCCAAGACCATGTGTTCGAGCCGGTGGCCGTTGTTCTGGGTCCCGCCGAGGTCGCGTACCGGGCGCAGCTCAGCGGGGTCTACGCTCGTTTTGGCATTCCAAAACCCGCTGTAATCCCCCGAATGACAGCGACATACATTCCGCCCCCGCTGGCGTCGGTGCTCGACACCGACGATACGCTGGACATCAGAGCTGCGTTGACCGATCCGGCCGGGTTTGCCAAACAAGTGTACAAACGATCGATTCCGAAAGCCGCGGAGGCGGCGACGCGCGAGCTCCATAAACGGGTCAACGACGCCGTGGACGAGTTCGCAAAATCACTGGGCGAGGGTTCATCGGCCAGAGCGCTGGGCAGGATTCGGTCGCGGCTAGACGATCTCAAGGCGCGAACCACTCAGGCTACGGCCGCCGTCAGTGAGATTGGAAAAGCTACCGCGATCGAACGCTGGCCATTTCTTCCCCAGCTCGAGGCGATCGTTCGACCGGGCGCCAAACCACAGGAGCGGTCCCTCTCTTCGTTGGTGCCGTTTCTTTTTGGTGGCGAACCGATGACGGCGGACCTCGTCGCGGCGGCACGAGGCTATACCGACGATTTGTTGGACGGTCGCATCAACCATGTTGTATATTCATCCAAGTGATGAGAATAGCTGCATTTGGAATTCACCCGGATGACGTTGAGCTCGGGTGCGGAGGTACGGTGATTTTGGCCGCCCGTCAGGGTAACGAGGTTACCGTAGTCGATTTATCCGAAGGCCGCGCGTCGAGCAACGGGACACCCGAAGAGAGGGTGGCCGAGGCGGCGGCTGCCGCCGCCGTGATGGGGGTCAAAGAGCGGATCAACATCGGCTTGCCCGACACACGAATCAGGGGCGAAGACGCCAGTCAAACCGCCGCGGTGGTGGCTTGTTTGCGTGACATCCGTCCGCACGTCGTGATTACGTCGTCGAGCGATGACCCACACCCCGACCACGCATCGGGAGGACGGCTGATCGAGCGCGCGCTGTATCTGAGTGGTATCCATGGTTACGAACCGGACCGCGAGGTCTGGCCGGTACCGCATGTGCTCATTTATGCGGGACGCCGGGAAATCGAGCCGCATATCGTTGTCGACGTCACCACAACTCACGCGACAAAGATTAAAGCCATTCGAGCCCACGCGTCACAATTTGTCCCTGGCGAAGGCCGCAAACCAACTCCGCTCAATGCGGCCGGTTTTATCGAGGTCATCGAGGCACGGAGCCGTATAGCTGGACGAATGATCAACGTTCGATTTGGCGAGGGATTTCGAACGTTGAAACCTGTCGCGCTCAGCGATTTGAACTTATTTGCGCGGCCCACCGCCCGAGGAAAACCGATCCAGAGGCCAAAGTGAAGAAAGCAACCATCGGAATCGTCTGCTATCCCACTCCAGGAGGAAGTGGTGTCATCGCGACCGAGCTCGGAAAATCCCTGGCACGTCTCGGTCACAAGGTGCATTTCATCACGCACGGTCTTCCCGCGCGGTTGGACACGTTCAACGAGAATCTGTTTTTTCACAAGGTGGAACCGGGGGACTATCCCGTGTTCCAACAGTTTACGCCGTACTCGCTGAGCCTGGCCGTGAAGATCCGCGAGGTGGCGATGCAGTATGATCTTGACATCGTCCACTCGCACTACGCGATACCGTACGCCACGTCGGCGTTTCTCGCCAAAGAGATGCTCAAAACCGCCGGCCGTGAATTGAAAAGCATCACGACGCTTCACGGCACGGACATCACGTTGGTTGGGCTGATGCCGTCGTTCCACGAGATCACTCGTTTTAGCATCGGGGTGAGTGACGGCATTACGGCGGTGTCACAGTTTTTGGCCAAAGAGACCATCGAAGCGTTCAAAATCGACAAACCGATCCAGGTAATACACAATTTTGTCGACTGCAACGAATTCAGTCCCGCGCTCGACGGCTCGGTCCGGCGCCGCTATGCCAGAGGCGAGGAGAGGCTGATCGTCCACGTGTCCAACTTTAGAAAGGTAAAAAACATCCCCGTAGTTGTCGAGGTGTTCGCCAGGGTAAGAGAGGTAACGCCGTGTCGGTTGTTGCTCGTCGGCGATGGCCCGGAGCGTGAGGCGATTGAAAGGATCGTCGATGAACGTAATTTGTGCCCGCATGTCGAGTTTTTGGGGGACAGGGAGTTTATTTCCGATATACTTCCCGCGGGCGATCTTTTCGTGCTGCCAAGCGAGCACGAGAGCTTTGGCCTCGCCGCTCTCGAGGCGATGAGCTGTGCGATGCCCGTGGTGGCATCGAACATCGGCGGTCTGCACGAGGTGATCGAAGACGGGGAGACGGGGTTCCTGTTCGACCCCCACGACGCGGAAGCCATGAGCGCCATTATCATCGAGTTGTTCGCTGACGAGGCGCGGCGCAAGGGCATCGGGCTCAGGGCACGGGAGAGGGCGAAAAGGGATTTTGGCAAAGACAAAATCATCGGACAATACGTGGAGTACTACGAGTCGATCCTGTGAGGATGCACCATGAGCGAAGCGGTGACGTTTTGGGAAGCAGTGAAACACATCTGTGAAAAGGATGCGCGGTTCAAACCGGAGGCGTATGGGTTTGTCATGGAATCGCTAGAATTCACCATTCAAGGACTGGATAAGCGCCGGCATATCTCAGCCACGGAATTGCTCCACGGTCTCAGTCAGCACGCCAAGAACAAATACGGACTCCTGGCGCACACGGTCCTCGCCGATTGGGGTATCCAAACCGGAAAGGATGTCGGCAAAATCGTCTATCATCTCGTGGAAGCCGGTCAATTGACCAAACAGGCCGAAGACCGTTATGAGGATTTCGAACAGGACTTCGACTTCGAGAAGATACTCGAGCGGGACTATTTCAAATGACGTC
>CP070631.1:871024-872271 GCA_020356045.1 Candidatus Latescibacterota bacterium | reverse complement strand
GTTTGGAGAAATCACCTTCTAGAGCTTCCGATTCATCAGGGGCTTTCAATTAACGATGTGGATAGGGTCGCAGACGCCGTGCTCGAGGTGGCCAAACAGCGGCGCCGATGATCGAACGATCCCACACCCGGTCGACGCCTCCCTACAATGGGGCCTCAGGCACTTTCATGGCTTCAATTCGCTCCAGAGATGCTCGCAACCGGACGCCTATAAGTTCACGACCCGGTCATCAGGATTCTCTGACACATTGCCGACAGTTTAACTGCTAACGGTTTGGATCGAAAGGCACATGGGCATCTTCTTCGACCCATGTCGATTCCTTTTTCACATCCTCTTTTGTTTTGACGATGTTGATGTTGGCGAGTTCAAACACAAACGAGTACGCGTATTTTTCACCGCTCGTCTCCAAGGGCAACATTACAGACACGGTTTTCTTAACCAGCGGTGACGTCTTCTGAGTTAACTCCTCTGGGTTCGATCCCGACTCAGGAAAAAACGGCTGCTCGCGATAACGCGCATTTATCCCTTTCTCATAGACGATGTTATCGGCCGAACGGACGGCCTCTTTGACCTGACCTCCAGGATCTACCACCGTAGGCTTTTGGGACTTCTCCCTATCCTCATGGATTACCTTCGAATGGATAATCCGATGCTTTTGCCCGTTTTCGTCTACGTAGCCACCATCGTCCCAGATAATTGAAATTGGATTGATCGATTTATTTGTTATCTGCAGACGAAACTCCTCCGGAGTCGGCTCCCACTCAATGGCCACAAGGCCGTCTTCGAAGTGGGAACGTTCCCTTCCCACTTCTCCAACCACTTTGACGACCTGCTCTCCAAATGTTTCTTGCGCAGATTCAGGTCGTTCGGTCCCAACCAGGTCGATGTCGTAAACAGCTCTGTATCCGCTCGAGCAGCCACACAAAACCAAAACGGACAATGCCGCCGCGATAAACAAACCACGCGCTAACACAGCTCCTCCTTATTTGACTGTCTGCCAGATGGTTTTTCGAGAGGTGGGTCACTACTAATGTATCATGAATTCCGAAACTATCAAAGCCATTAGTAGTTATTTTAGGAGAGACTGCGCACGAGGCGTCAAAAGTCGGTTCCGGCGGTCATTGGGTCTATCACCTATTCGAGGTTCGCCGCTTTCAACCCGCACCTGGCGGCTTTATCATCGTGATCATCACACATGCAGACGACACCCAAATTGACGATTTCGGTGGCGGCATCTGCTTGAGGTG
>CP070631.1:867538-870924 GCA_020356045.1 Candidatus Latescibacterota bacterium | reverse complement strand
GGACTGTGCAAATTCGTGGCGTACGTTGCCGCATCGTCACCCACACCGACTGCCTCCGGTTCAGCCGGCCCACCGTAACCACCCGCACAGTCCGTCGCATTGATCGCGTTGACTTTGTAGAACGACCCGGATACGACGGCGCCATCGTCGTAGGTGGTATCCGGTGCTGCTACCAGAGCCACGAAGTTGCCCGCATCCGGGACAAAATCACCCGAGGTACTCTTGTAGACGGCGTAATGGGTGACATCCAGCTCGGGGTTCGAGCGCCATTTTAAGATGGCATCGCCGGAGACTATCGACGCCGCGAGATTCTTGACGTATTCCGGCTGTTCCATGGTGAACGTATGGGACCCGTAAATACCCATATCACCCCGGGAGCCGTCAGGATCGTCGCGGGCGGGATCGGGGTCACCGGTGTCGATGCAGGGCGAGTGGATACCGAGGTGATAATCACCCGACACCGCATCAACGTACAGCGGATCGAGCGAAATGCATCCCGTCCCCGGGGTGCAACCCGAATAGTCCGCCGTCGAGCTGTTCCATACGTTACAGTAGACCGGGGCGGCCGCCGGTGAACCCGAGCTGCTCATTCCCGTCCCAGTCGTGTTAGAAATGATATTGTTGATCACCGGTATGTCCACGCTGGCCAGGACCACACCACCGGCGTTTGCATCCATGGTGTTGCCGATAAAGCTACCATTTGCCGGTGCGAGGATATAGCAGGCCGTGCCGCTGTTGTTGGCAAACAGGTTATGATTGACATACGTGTCCGAGCTGCCCAGGTAGACGCCGCCGCCGATCAGCGCGGAATTCGATGTAATCGAGCACCCTATCATGTTGACCGTCGATGTCGCATCCGCGTTGAGGCCACCACCAATCGTTTTGGCGTTGTTCCCGGCCACGGTGACACCCGTCATCACGAGCGACGTGCCCTCACAATGGACGCCGCCACCGTTGCCCATGCTAGATGTGGTCCCCGCCTGGTTGTTGGATATCATTCCACCGCTAATGGTGATGTCGGTGTTGTTCAACAGATAAACGCCGCCACCCGTCAATCCGGCACCAAAAGCCACATCGGCGATGTTCGAATCGATGGTGTTGATCCCCAGCGACACCAACGACGAGTTGGTGATATAAATCCCACCGCCGTTGCTTGGGTAGGAACTGTACTGCAGCGAGTTGTCGTGGATGTTGCTCCCCGAGATCGACCCACTACAGTTGTCGAGAAAGATCCCGCCACCCTGTGTCGCGGAACAGTTGTAGATCTCGGTCAGCGTTACATAGACGTTGCTGTCCGACCCGTATATCCCGCCACCGGCACCGTATGTGCTGCCGCCGTCATAGGCCTGGCTGTTGTGAATCTCACAGTTGGAGATCGTCACCGTCGAGCTGAACACAGCGACGGCGCCACCATACGATCCGGGAATCGGTTGTGTCGCCCCCACGCCGGTACCCGAGTGAATCTCAAACCCGTCGAGGACCGCGTCAACCGCAAGGCCGGGGCCAAACGAGATGTTGCTCCCCAGCACCAGCTCGGTCTTGCCGGTGGTGACATCACGCGATGAAAACGATGGATCGTACGCTCCGTATATCCTGAGACCCTTGTCGATCGTCAGATCGACCCCTGTGTAGGTGGTCGATTCGACGAGCACCGAGTCACCTTCGCCGGCAGCAGCGAGCGCATCGTCGAGGGTTTGGGCGGCGTCGGCGGGAGTGATGTACGGAAAGACATTGCCGCCGGTCGGGGAGGAATAGTGCTTGGTCGTCTGTTTGACCTCAAAGGCATTCGAAACGACATCGGACTGAAGGTCACGGTTGAGCACCGTCACATCGCGAAAACCAATGGCGGCGTCGTTATCAATGGTGATGTTGGCCTCGAACGAAGTCGAGTCGATAAAGTTGGTGTAGTTGACCGTGACATTGGCACCCATGTCGACGGTCGCACCATACATAAAGTTTGACCCCGTAACCGTGATCGTTGTCGTCAAACCCTGGTATTCGTCACCGGGCGCGACGCTACTTGCCACGGGCGCGGCCAACGGCGCCGGCGCGCATCCCATGGACTTCCACCCGATTTGCGCGGGCGTATATTGGCACAACGTGAAATCATTGTCTCTCATCATGCATGGGCCGTGTGGATACCCTGCACACTCTACGCAGTTACGGTTGAGTTCACCATAACAGTCACAAGTGCAACTCCCGGCATATTCGTCGCAGGCCCAAAAAATATGACCGGTCTCGTGCGGGAATACCTGGCTGGGATCCCACGTGAAGCTGCGGTAGAGCTGCACCGTGTAAGGACCACCAAGATACGCCCATGCGGCCGCGCCATCGGTAAACCGGTTGTCCGCCGGCGGTGGATTGTAGGCGATAAACGCCGAAAACGCCCAGTCAGCGCCATAAAACGAACGCTGCCACGTGTTGAACGCGTCTACACGAGCGAAGACACTTCCCGAATTGTACCCAAAGTTCGTAATCACCGTGTTCACCCAGCTGTTCGCCAACGTATGCGGATTAATGACCGGCTCGTACCCCTGCTGGCAACGTGGATCGGTTCCCGGGTAATACCGGACAAAAAAGGCGCACCAGCAGTCAAAGTAATTGGGTGCGACCGATGTCCACCAAGCCAGCCCGGTGTTGACGCTGTTAACGTATTGTTGCATGTGTTCTTCGGTCCACGTATAAAGGTCAGGATCGTACGTGCCATCGCTCTCCACCAAAAACAACGTCACCGCGATGGTGCCGCTCATGTTGTCGCTGTTCCCCGCCGTCGCTCCGGGTGACTGTTCGATGAGAAGACCGCGGTCTCTGAGCTGATCGATGTCGAGACCGGCCCTTTCGAGGTTGCGGATATAGTCGGCCTGATCGATCACCGGATGCTCGAGCGCGTCGTGATGCAACGGCTCGGGTTTCTCCGCCGCCACACGCGCCGCTTGCTCCAGCATGTTCTCCTGGATGTCCCCTCGAACCACCGCATTGAAATAATTGACCATTAGCCGTGTCTGTGTGTCGCGAACATCGACCTCACCCTTCAACACCTCCGAATAATAGATCTCCTTGATTCCCGCCTGTCCGATCAACTCGGCGTGTCTATCGTAGGGTACCCAGCCGAGTATCGTCGACGGCAGTGACATGATGGCCACGCGACCGCCGTGGGCCTGTATGGCCGCACGGGCGTTGTGAAGCCCCGAGACATCGTCCGTCTCCAGCGTCACCAGGGTGAAACCGTCGAGCCACGACATTTCATTTTTCGCGTCTGACTTTTGCGCGGCAGCGGGACACGCCGCAACGAGCACTAGAACCGCGACCGCCGTGAAAAATGCGGCAAGATGCTTGCTCATTTTGACCTCCAGGTGCAAAAACGGGAAGGAGTTAAGGTGGCGGCT
>CP070631.1:864998-867438 GCA_020356045.1 Candidatus Latescibacterota bacterium | reverse complement strand
GGTTCGCAAGTATCTACAACGCGCATTGGTTTTGGTAAATACGTCGCGCGTCGAAGGGTTTCCAAACGCCTATCTCGAGGCCTGGAGCCATCGTGTTCCCGTGGTGACGTTCAATGATGTTGATGGAATGATCGAGGACCACCAGCTTGGTGTGGTGTGTGACGGTATGGATGGCATGGAAGAGGCATTGAGATCCGTGTTGGCCGATACGGACGCCAGACAAAGGGCCGGTGACCGCGCCCGGCAGTATGTCGCCGATCGGTTCTCCAAATCCGCATTGGGCCGGCAATACTCGGATTTTTTTGAAGAACTCGCCGCGAAAAGGCGATCGCGGTGACCGGCTTGGCCGTACGCAAGGACTGGATCCCATGGGCAATTGCGGCACGATTCATAACATTTTGATCGTCGAAAACGAGCTCCGCATGGGTGGGCTCGAGAAGAAACTCTACGATCTCGCGGCCCGAATCGACCGGAACCACTTTCGTATCGCCATGTGCTGTTTGAAACGAGGTGGGTATTGGAAGGATGCGTTCGTCGAGCTCGGCGTGCCCTTTTACGAGGGTTTTCTAAAACACAAATATGATGTGCTCGCGTACCCGAGACTTCTTCGCCTACTCGCCAAAGAGAACATCGATCTTATTTATACGCTTCCACACCCAAACAGCATTTTGCTCTCGGCAATGGCCAAGGCGACAGGCCGTGTAAACCGCGTCGTGGTGTCGATCCACGGAACGGGCAGTCCACACGGCGGCAAAATGGTTCGGGGGTACCTCAAACCGGTGCTTGGCAACATCGATCGGTTTATCGCCGTGGCCAGAGAGCACAAGCGGTATCTCGTCGAGGTGGAAGACCTCGATCCCGAGCGGGTTGACGTGATTTACAATGGAGTCGATCTGGACAAATACCACCCCGGCGAACCCAAACCGGGACTCGCGGCCGAGCTGGGTGTGCGCGATGACCGACGCCTGGTAACGACTGTCGCGTCAATGGATCTCTACAAAGGAATCGATGTGCTACTGCACGCCGCCTCGCCGATCTGCGGCCAGTTCGACGACGTTGATTTTGTAATTGTTGGCGGCGGTCCCGATCGGGACAAGATTGTCCCGATCGCCGCGAAGCTCGGAATCGCCGACCGGGTGACGTTTACGGGGGTCCGAGCGGATGTCGACGACATCCTCCGTTTGAGCGATTTTTTTGTGCTTCCCTCGAGAACCGAAGCGTTTCCAAACGTTATTCTCGAGGCGATGGCCTCGGGGGTTCCCGTCATCTCGACCGATGTCGGGAGCGTGTCCGAAATGATCGACAACGAGGAAAACGGATTGCTGGTTCCCGCCGATGACGCGGGGCAATTGGCGGGCGCGATCCGTCGTTTGCTGCGCGAACCCGAGACGTCGCGTGCGTTTGCCGATGCGGGACGCCGCACGGTCGAAGACAAGTTTCCTATCCAGCGTATGTGTACCGAACGCGAACGTCTGTTCTCCGAGCTTCTCTGCGGACATTGATCGTCGGGGGAGCCTGCCCGTCGGGGAAACCCGGTGGCCGGACGTTCAACGGCTGGGGAGTGTACGCCAGGTGGCGAGGCCGCTGGATGGTTTGGCGGCGCCGTAGTTGAAGCCGAACGGCATACCGGTGTCGCCGATGCGCGGATCGAACGTTATCACGCACGCTCCGGTCACACCGATCCGTTCGGACATGATCAGACCTTCGTGGTAAAACAAGACTGGAAGCGCGTAGCCGTTTGCATCAAAGAACTCGGCGTAGCTCGTCCCGATAACGATCCGCCCGAGGATCCCATCGTTGTTGATATCGATATTGACGTGCCCCGGTGAGATGGGAATGATTGGACACGTCGTTATATCGATCGTTTGGACGATGTCGAACCGGTCGCCGTCGTCGTTGAGATCGATATCGAAAATGCTTTCGTCAAACGAGTCGTCCTCTGCCCAGCTGGTCTCCTCATCGAACACAACGGGTTCGCCTGTCCAACCCCCGCGGCCATCGATATCAACCGCGTCCCCGGCGAAGAGAATTCCCTGGACGATGGTCAGCCGCTCTTCTCCGATGTCCGCTCGGTAACGGGCAAAACCAACAGCACGCGGACCGATTTCGATGCGCGACGCCGCGAGAAGCCCGGGGAACTCGCGCAAAGGCCGTCCGCGGTCGGGTGCCGGGAACGGAATCATCTGCTCGTCGCGCCCCGTTCTCAACGTGCGCCGGTATCGAAGATACGAAGCGCCGTCATCGCTCGACCGATAGGTCTGAGTGAAGTGCATCCGCTGGGCGCCGGTTAACACCAGCGTCCCGCGGGTTGGGAAACGATCGATGGTTCCCATGGCGCCAAACGATTTTTGCGGCCAACCGTGTGGATTGCCCTCTGCGACGACGATGGTTCCGTGAACAACCAGATGAGTGCCCAGCTCGCTGAGGTCGAGTACGTCGT
>CP070631.1:860836-864898 GCA_020356045.1 Candidatus Latescibacterota bacterium | reverse complement strand
GGGCATGGTCCAATGCACGTATCTCGTCCACGGCTACTGCTTTCTTACCGAACACCCGGGATGCATATTTGACAACGGTGGTAGTCACGACACGTACTGGCTCAACGCGCTCAATCAATACTTCCACAATGTGGAGGATGTCGAATCCGAAGACCCGGACTTTGTTCGTTATGTGGAAGAGCTCAAGATACTGATCGACAGCAACATCGCGACCCATCAGGTACAGTTGTGCCGGTATATCGAGGAACACTACAACCGCGTCATGGAGACTGGCGGAGGGATGAGCGAGGAAATCATGGAGCGGCTCGACGAGGCATACATCGCTTTGCTTGGTGGTACCTCGCGGAAACGCTGACAACCATCAAAAAACCTTGCGCGTCATGGATTGCGCGAGGGCACGGTTCCACACTAAAACCTGTACGACCCCGTTAGGACCAAGCGTTGGCGTTTGCGCTCGTCGATGAGCGTGTCGGTCACCCGTTTGCCGGTCTCATACTCGTACGAGGCATCGATGGTGAGCACACGTCCCAGCAACACTCCAACGCCTGCAGAATAGAGTTGACGTTCCGTCTCAACCTCTGATTTGACCAGCTGGTCACCGGAAATCCGGTCGGTTTGGAGATACGCGGTGGCATACGGCAGGTAAGCGTATCCGGCACGGATTCGTATCGGTATGAACGGCATGACGACTTCGCCGCCGGCGCGAAGATTGACGGTCTCTCTGAACACTGCATTCAAGTCTTCATCCTTGAGCTGGAGCCCGTTGACTTCCGCCTGCCGCCAGTCGATGTATCCCACGTCCGCGGCGAACGAATATGCGGACGTCATGAGCGCAGCACCGGCGTTGACCCGGAAGGGAATACGATAGCTCGAATCCAGCACAAACTGGTCGGTATAGAACTCGTGGGGCTCGTTCTCCCAATAATACGCGCTCTCCTCGATGGCGCTACCGCGGAGGTTGATTTTGATCGGTGTTGTAACCGACAAACCAATACGGAAAAACGACAGCGGGTGATAATGGGCGCCGACAGTCGCGCCATACCCGTCGAGGTCGGCGCGCGCGTCATCGACCACAATCACCTCGGTGGGTTCGTCGGGTAGCGGCGGCACGAACTCGTATGAGAATTGAGTGAGCGCCTTGATGTTGCCGTCCAAAACGTAGCCGTTGAGGCCAAGAGATACCGCCGGGGATAGATCGGCGGCGATGGAAAGATTGTAACTGTACACCGAACCCGTCTGTTGGAGCAGGTAGTCGTCGTACGTGTCTGTGCTCGTGTTGAGACCCCGGTTGAGGATCTGAAGATCGCTCGACATTATGCGGAAAACACCGCCGCCCAGCACGAGGCTCCCGCGATACGTGGGAATCGGATATGCTGCCGCCAGCGCATCGAGTTTGGTCGAAGAAAACTGAACGTCATTCTTGGTGCCGTAAAAATCGTTTGTGAGATCGGTTTGAGAGTGCTGGAAACCAAGTGAAGCCTCTATACGGCGAATTCTGGCCAAACCCGCCGGGTTGTAGACCATCGAGTATACGTCCTCGGCGGTGGCGTTGTACGCGCCAGCCATACCCGCCGCCCGGGCACCGTTGTCGAGTAAATATGTAAAACCGAGATCCTCGAACGTGACGACTTCGTTGATGTCTTGACCGTGGACCGGCCCCGTCGCCCCCAGTAGGGCAGCTACGACCAGAATCGTAGCGGCGAGCTTGGGGAGCGGACCCCGCCCCGACACCCTGTTTGGAACGTTCGATGCGAGGGAGAGTATCGGGGAGCTAGCCATCCTCTTTTTCTTTTTTCCCCTTGGGTCTGACGGTGCGATCTTTGCTCTTCTCATTCGAATCTCCCTTGCGTTTGTTGCCGGTATCCGTCGTCCGAACGGACGCGCCCTGTGATTTCATGCCAGGGGGATGACCGACCGCTCCGCCCGGTGAGCCGACCTGGACATCCGCATCGGGGCGGAACGACCGGTTGGCGGGAGGAACGGCACTTGCGGAAGGGGAGGGTGTGTAATACCAATATGATTCGTACCACCAAGGAACCTCATAATAGGCTTCCCAGTTCTCATACCGGGCACCGCTGTAAAAGCGGTGATTCGGCGGGTGATGATACGACCAAAGCTCGTCCTCGTTATGACAACTCATGCAATGCCGATCCTGCACGTTCTGGTACAAGCCATCCTGTTTAACCTTGGGATGCTTGATGAGAGTATAGCAGGCCGGGGAGACCGCGGCGGTCACAAGAACGACCATGAGAAGGCGGAAAGATCTTTGCACTGTCATAGTAGACACCATATAAGATATATTATGGGCGGCTCGGACGAAAGGCAATTTTGGTGCCGAACTCCGCCCGATCGAATGGAGGGAAATTGAAATCCGAACCCAAAAAAACTTGTAATTTGTTTTCACGAATAAACTTAAAAAAATGGTCTCGCCAAACTTGTTTCCGGGTCGTGGGCGCCGCGGCGGTTGTGGTCATCGTGTGGAGCGTGCTGGCCGTGGCCGCGCCAGAAACGCCGGACACCGTGAAGAAGAACGACGCCGATGCCCTGGCCGACTACACCGTGGGTGTCTTCCTGTTGGAGAGCGGATCGGCCAGCGCTGCGATATCTTATCTGGAATCCGCGTGGGAGAACAGCGGTCACGATGCGCACATCGGCAAAAAATATGCCGAGGCCTTGTTCCAGGCTGGTCAGTTCGAACGATGTGAGGCCGTGCTCGATGTGGTGCTAGCGGCAGAGCCGGACAATTTTGGCGGGTTGCTGTTAAAAGCAAAGGTTCTTTATCTGCGGTCGAACCGAGAGGAGGCGGTGGCGTGTTTGGAGCGGCTGGATGCGGTGGCCGAGCCTTCTTTCGAAGTTCAACGGATACTCGCCAAAATCTACACGGAGCTGGGCCGTGACGAAGACGCATTGAACGCGTATGGGCGGGCCGTTGGTCTCGAACCCGGGCACCCCGTCCTGCATTACCAGTACGGGCTCTTGCTTGGCAGATTTGGACGTATGGGTGAGGCCGAGGAAGCGTTTGTCACCGCGGTGCGTCTGAGGCCCGGTTTTCAGGAGGCCGCCATGGAGGCGGTGGGGATCATGATCAGGGACAGCCGATACGACGATGCCGAAAAGATGCTGTCCGATTTGCTGGAAGCGGACCCAAACAACCTCGAGGCCGGCCAGCTGATGGCGGAGATTTACATCGAACAGGAGCAATACGAACGGGCCATCGAGCTGCTCGAGGACGCAAAGCAGCGGGCAGGACTCTCTCACGACGGTACGCTCTTGTTGGGGCGCCTCTATTACGAGACCGAGCAATACGACAAGGCGTTGGATGTATTCAATCCCTTGTTCGAGAAGAACAACAACAGCCCCGAGCTCGCCCGAATTTTGGGTGAGATAACGGCCAAATCCGGACGGCTCGATGACGCGGAAGCCTATTATCGCGAGGCGATTCGTTTGGGACCGCGGGATTATCGAAACCACCTGGCGCTGTTTTTTGCCGCATCGGAAACATTCGCGCCGGAAGAGCCGGAGCGGATCAGCCTCGAGGCAGAGGAGATCGCGGAGCTTCTCGATACCGCCGCGGACTATGTCCGTGACGACGATTTCGAAGGGCTGTATCTGGTGGGGATATCGTATCAGAGTGTGGATTCGCTCGAATCGGCCCGCGAGTTTCTCTACCGGGCGCGCGAGGCGCGTCCGGAAGACGAGCGGGTTCTGTTGAATCTCGCCGGTGTCCTCGAACGGCAAGGAAAATATGAAGAGGCTGAGCCGATCCTCGATGAAGCCCACGCGCTCAACCCCGAAGATCCCACGACGTGCAATTTTCTTGGATATTTGCTCGCGTTGATGGGTAAAGATCTCGACAAGGCGGAGAAATTGATACTGACCGCGCTGGAGAAGGAACCTGAGAACGGTTACTACATCGACAGCCTGGGGTGGGTTTATTTCGTCAAGGGGAATCATGATCGAGCGATTATCGAGCTCGAAAAAGCGTCCAAGATCGTCGAAGATGATCCGACCATTCTCGAACACCTCGGTGATGCGTACAGCGCAGTTGATCGGCATGCCGAG
>CP070631.1:848772-860736 GCA_020356045.1 Candidatus Latescibacterota bacterium | reverse complement strand
CGTTTTTTCCTCGCTCTCGCATACAAAGCCCTCAAGCTCGTGGCTGGTACCGAAGCAGCTTATCAGCGCGGGCTGGAAAACGCCGAAGCACATCTCGAGAAGAACCCGGATGACTCGCGTGCGTACTACCTGGGCGCGCTGGCGCTAGTCGAACTGGGGGACCGGGAGAAAGGACTGGAGTGGGCGCACAAGGCGGTGTCTCTGGACGCTCACAATCCTCTGTTGTTCTACAATATCAGTTGTTTCTTCTCGATAGCAGGCGAGCTGGAGGACGCGATCGGGTATTTCCGCAAGGCTGCCGAAGGCTTTGTCGGCGTCGACGTCAGCATCAAGGACTGGGCTGAAAATGATCCCGACCTCGAGCCGATACGGTCGGATCCCCGTTTTCAAGAGATTCTTGCGACGCTCGCTTGAGCGGTCCGTTGGCAGGATTTGTCTCTAGCCCATTGCACCACGCATCACCTAACCAGCACCATCTTTTCCGCTTGGGAGGAAAACTCACGGCGGGTCTCGCGCTTGATCTCGTAGACGGCAGACTCGGGCGCTCGTTTCGGTACCATCTCGGTCTCCTCCTTCCAGGATAAACCCATCAGAACCGCCGGTTCGACAGCGAGCAAGACCGTGGTACCGTTGCGTGGGGGCAGAGTCCTCTCGATGTCGGGTCACACTCGGCCTGCCGTTTTTCGATCGAGCACGTCGTTTTCGAAATTCGAGTCGATTTCTGCTATAATTGGGTGTGAACGCAGCGTTTTTCTTTTCAAACATATTCTGCGACGACCGCCCGGTGAGCGACATCCGCTCTTCGGGATAGGTCCCCATACCCGGCAAGGAGGCCCTCTATGAAGTCCCATGCCTGTGTTGCGATATTCATCGGTGTACTGCTCGCGGCAATCAGTGTGTCCGCACAGGAACCCGTTCACATCTGGAGTGGCGGATACGGCGACTCGGGTCTCGACTATGGCGAAGCCATCGCCGTCGACCCCGTCGGTGATATTGTCATCGCCGGTTACTTCTACAATACGATCGATTTTGGCGGCGGTTTGCGCACCAGCGCGGGTGGTGCGGATATCTTTGTGGCCAAGTTCGACCCGTGGGGTCAGCATCTTTGGAGTCACCGGTTTGGAGGGACAAACAATCAGCACAGTTACGCCGTTACGACGGACCCCGATGGAAACGTGATTGTGGCGGGGTACTTTGAAGACACGGTGAATTTTGGCAGCGGCCTCATGACGAGCGCCGGCAGCACCGACATATGCGTTGCCAAACTCGATCCGAACGGGAACCCTCTCTGGAGCACCCGTTACGGAGACAGCTCGCCTCAATACGCGTTTGCCGTCGCCACCGATGGATCGGGTAACATTTATATCGCCGGGGATTTTCTGGGAACGGTCGATTTTGGCGGCGGACCCTGGACGGCCACATCGAACTACGATATTTACGTCGCCAAGTTGGCGGGGTCGAACGGCGCGCACGTCTGGAGCATCGCATTCCCCGGCAATGACCACGATTCGGCGGAATCCATCACGGTTGACCACGCGGGGAACGTTTTGCTTACCGGTTTTTTCGCAGGTACCGTGAATTTTGGCGGTGGTGTATTGTCGAGCGCCGGCTCGTCCGACATCTACCTGGCGAAGCTAGGTGACGGAGGGGCGCACGTGTGGAGCAAACGGTTTGGCGACGCCAGCCATCAGTACGGTGAGGGAGTCGCGGTCGACGAGGGGGGCTCGCCCGTGTTGATCGCCGAGTTTGACGGCACTACAAACTTTGGCGGTGGGAATCTCACCAGCGGGGGCCAATGGGACATTGCAGTGGCCAAATTCGATGTGGATGGTAATCATGTCTGGAGCAACCGGTATGGGGGCGCCGACGAACAACGACCGCGTGGTGTTGGCGTGGGTCCGGAGGGTCATATCACACTCACCGGGCATTTCGAGAGCACGGTAGATTTTGGCGGCGGCAGTCTCACCAGCGCGGGTAACAATGATGTCTTTATTGCCCGATTGGATCCGGACGGCAATCACCAGTGGAGCTGGCGGTACGGAGACAGCGATACGCAGTACAGTGAGGCCGTTGCGGTCGAGCCCGGCGGCGGGCTGGCCATCGTGGGTACCAATCATGGCGTGATTGAATTCGACGGGTACATCCCGTGGTTCTCCAATGGAATGGGTGATGTTTTTGTCGCCCGGTTTGCCGAACCTCCGGTTGGGACGTGCGCCGGTGCATTGCTCCATCTGGACCCCGACGCAACGGTCGACTACAGCAGTTATGCCAATACCGAACTGGGAATCTATATCAGCGCCCTGGAAAATTTCGAGATATGTGCGCTCGGAATCGGAATGCTCCCGCCAAATCCTGTGCCGATGGTGGCGAAAGTCTACGAGGCCAACGGCACGTCACGCGGTTCGCTTGTCGCAATAGGCGAATTTATGGCAGCAGGTCAAGGGATCGGCGTTTATTATGTGCCAATCAACTATTTGCTCGAAGCGTGCCACGATTATGACATTGCGATCGAGTTTGGCACCCCGGGGGCGATCCTGTACTTCTCCGAATATGATTTCTCTTACCCCTATGACGTGGGTGGTGTCATACGGGTTCGCAAGGCGGAGCAGTGGGGCAGCACGATGATCGATGACCTGCCCGCCTTTGCGGTCATCGGCAGCGCCGTGGGTCACCGGGAATACGCCGATCTGGGTCCGCCCGAGACTTCATGGTATCCGTCGACGGATGCTCAAACCGAACGCGGTGTCTATATTACCGCTAAAAAGACCATCAAGGTATGGGCGCTCCATTGGGAAGCAGATTTTGCCGTGACACCGGTCACGGTGATCGCACGTATCTATGAGGCGAACGGTACCACCCGCGGGATGTTGCTCGCATCGGGCGCCGCCGTCGCCGAAACATCGGGAATGACCATGCACACCATCCCGATTAGCGCGGTGCTCGAAGAGGGCAAGGATTACGATCTCGTCGTTGAATTCGAATCGGCATGGTGGGCGTCGATCGGCGAAGGGAGTATCACGCTTCCCTACGACGTGGGGGATATCATCACCGTTCGCGATGGCGAACAGGGCGGCAACGCGGCGAACACGATTCTGACCCATTTCGCGATCGATTGGTCCGAAGGCGTGGCCGGCGCACCGTTCGCGCTTGGGAAGAGTGCCGAGGGGTACCCGCCGCCAAACTCGACGACGATCTCAAATACAAATTACGGTTTGTATGTGACCTCGCTTGCCGATCAAAGCATCTTCTCGCTGGGTTGGGAGGCGGATGTCCAACCGGGTGATACTTTGTATGCCTGGGTATTCAATGCGTCGGGAATTAGCCGGGGCGTATTGGAATCGGAGGGCTCGGTTATATGCGGTGCCGAGGGTATGCGCTGGCACGATATTCCGGTCGCCGCGGAGTTCCATTCCAGCTTGGACTACAACATCGAGGTTGGATTTGGCCAGGTCAACGAGTGGCGGTATTGGGAGGATTACACGGGAATGCCGTACGTCGCATACGGACTCTTTAGCGTTTATTCGAGTTCGCAAGGAGGCAGCCCGAACTTTCACAGACTGCCCCACATGCGGGTGAACGCATGCAATGCCGTGGGGACCGGCATTATGGACACCCCCGGTCAGACACCAAGATTCACATTGGGCGCGCCCCAACCCAATCCGGCGGCGTCATCGACGTTGATCCCCTTTAGTCTCGATGAAGACGGGCCGGTGACGATTACGCTCTACGACGTGGCCGGCCGACGAGTAGCCGTGCTGCTCGACAACGAACCGCGGCCGGCCGGTGACGGGTCGGTTGCACTCGATGCGGGAAAGCTGCCCGCCGGGGTATATTTTGTAAAAATGAAGAACGGACAGAAAAGCGTGTCACGGAAAATTACCATCGTCCGTTGAGATCTGACGGCGTGGTGTCCCAACACTCGATCGAGCTATGTCGCTCGTACTCGAGCAGCCCACCCAGTCGCCTCCGGGTTCCCATGGTCACTTCGCCTTGAGGCTGCGCCCCGATGAGGTTCGAGTTCTACCCTCCAGGTGAAATATTATCATTGTGGACCGAACCCTTAGGCGGATAAACGGGAAAGGTACGATTGTGACGAGAATTCCGTCAATCGCCGCAAAGACTCTCGCCGCCGTGCTCGCTCTGTGTCTCCTGGTGGCCGCCCTCTACGCCTTGGCTGAGCACTATCAGCGCCGGGACTACCTTGGTCACTTCCTCGAACAAAAAGGACAGCTCGTTTCAGTGGAAGAAACGCCGATCGAACAGGGGCCCGGTCATTCGCTGCTTCAGTTTCGATTGGTGAACGATCGCGGCATCCGAGTAGAAGGCTTCATGAGCTTGCCTTCGACTCCCGGTGGGCCATATCCGGTACTGCTCATACTTGGCGGTTTGCGAACGGGCAAAAGAACGCTCGATTATGTTGGCCACAGTGAGGATCTCGTTCTCGTGGCACTCGATTACCCTTACGAGGGCAAAAAGCGGCGGCTCTCTGCTTGGGAGTTCGTGCGGGGCCTGCCCGATATGCGGCGGTCGGTTCTCAACACAGTACCCGCTGTCATGCTCAGTGTCGATTACCTATTGGATCGAAAAGAAATCGATCCCGATCGGATCGTTCTCATCGGCGGCAGTCTCGGCGCCTTGTTTTCGCCCGCCGCCGGGGCAGTTGATCAGCGAATCGCTGCGGTCGGTCTCATCTTTGGAGGTGGCGACCTGCAAGCGATCGCGAAGGCGAACGTGAAGGCACCAGGACCTCTCCGTCGTCTCGCCGCATGGTTTCTTGCCGTTCTTGTCTCGCCGGTCGAGCCGTTGAAATATATTGATCGGATATCACCCCGGCCGCTCTTGATGTTGAACGGGACCGATGACCCTCAGATACCCGAGCCATGCACCCGCCTGCTTTACGAAAAAGCCAAGGACCCAAAGACGATACGGTGGATTCCTACGGGGCACGTGAATGTCCGCAAGACGGAGTTTGGCCGGTTGGTTGGACGCGAGTTGGCCACTTGGCTCGCCGATAACGACCTGACACCTCCCCAGGCGCTCTACCCGGATTCGTTCCGGGCACCTCCTGCTGTCCGAAAACAGGATTGATGTCGTACGCGAGCGCCACCCGCCGCAGATAATACGTGGGTACCCCGACCAGTCGTCCTCCGGGGTCCCAAAGATTCCCTCGCATCCCGGCAAGTATATCGAACTGCGGCAAGAGATTGCTTTGAAGTGGGCCCGAGCTTTCGGACACGAAGCCGATCACCTCCAACCACCGCGGTCTTGGATGGACTTCATCCAGTCGTTATTAATCCCGATACATCGCTTTGACGCGGCTCCAGGTGGTCGCCTCCGTTGGCAATAGGGCAAATGGGTCTGAGCAATCGCACGGATCCGCAGCAGAGACATTGAAATTACCCCGCCCACCGACTTCGAGAATTACAGTCTCAAAATCGCAGTCCACCGTATTGATTTCCCCATTTTGCGCGTGAGGATCAGGGACAATCTCCAGATAGCTGCACGGATCCGACGTGCCGTCGACGTAGTAACTGATCGTCAGAATGTGAATGGGCGAAGACAGACATACCCCGTAACCGAATGAAACCCCGGTGGGAGCGTTTCCAGATTTGATACCGCCCGTTCCAAGTTCCTCTCCCAGATACACACCGGTGAATTCTGCGCTCTCGTAAACCATAAACTGCGACCCAATTGACTCTGGCACATCGACGTGCACGATGTAGACCTGCATCACCCCAGGGTAAGCCTCGACAAACTCACAAGATGTTCCTTGCGGATCCGAGAATACGCCGATGTATCCTTGACCCATTGCCGCGGCATGGCACAGGAGCATGCCAAGCACACAAATTCCGATTCTTTTCATGGGTTGCCCCCTTTGGTCTCGTGGGGAACGAGAAGACAGCTAGGCGAGCACAGCTGCTAACCTCAAATTAATGAGATCGGGTAACGTTGTCAACCACCTCGGCATCCCGCAGCGAACCGGTCGATTGTTGACTTTTTGCCCGTTGAAGTGTACAATGACCCGCGCGTTGGGGAGATTTATCCACACACAGCGTCCGTCTCGAGCAGTCGTATCTCCGATCAATTGAAGTCCGGTTCTCCGCCCGAGAACCGTCCTGCCTCACGCTTCATAAGGAGGTGCTCCATGCAACGATATACGTTTCTATTTTGTATGGCCGTGGCACTGGTGCTGAGCTCATCCTGCAGCCAGGACCAGCCGACACTGCCCGACCAATCCTCAGACGTCGGGCAACCCACGGGTGTAACGATCGATCCGGAGACAGCCGCAGCAGAATTGATCGCGCGGGCCGGTTGGGAGGTGTCAACCGATTCCAGGGAAGGTGGCCCGGCCCTAACAGGCTCGAGCGGCGTTATCCTCAGCTTCACCAGTGAACCGTTGGCCGGCGATGTGGTTCATCATACGTTTGTCATCCAGGTGGGTCCCGGCTCCTATGACCTCATCGCGCTTCACCGCGTCGTGCGCGAGCCTCACCCCGGCAATCCGATGCGGACGCGCAAATCGATCTTTCTCCAGCACGGTGATGCGGTCGGTTTTGTCAAGTTTCTGTTCGGCCCCGCTTCACCAAACACAGCCGATGACCATGCCGCCGCGATTTATCTGGCTCAGCGTGACATCGATGTCTGGGGGATCGACCAGAATTGGGTCTTGGCACCGGCAGATCTAACGGATCAATCCGTCATGGCCGGTTGGGGGGTCCAAAACCAAGTTGACAACCTTAGAATGGGGATGGCGATTGCCCGACACGCGCGGCTCATGACGGGCAACGGCTATCGCAAAATGATCCTGCTGGGTTACAGCAGCGGCGTCATGACCGGTTACGCGTACCTGAACGAGGAATCCCAGCTTCCGCCGGGACAACGCCATGCCAGTGGATTCATGCAGGCCGACCTCGGTTACAAAATCGGACCGGAGTATGAAGACGCGCGACTGTCAGCATGTGCGGACGCGGAGTTCGCTCAGTCCGAAATGGATGCAGGCAATTACATCGACTACACCCCTCAGCTGTTCCAGGCGTTGGGCTATTTGTCGCAGACGGATCCCGGCGGAGCCTCGCCTATCATTCCGGGTTTGACCAATTTCGAGGCGTTCTTTTTGTTCGTAGGACAAACATACATGATTGCCGCCTACGCCCCGTGGTGGCACTACTTCGCACCCGTGTTTGACAACGGCGACCCGGCTGGATTCAACTACACGCCGCTTGCGGGCGCTGAGGATTTCGTGCAGACGGCATGCGAGCTCTACCCAACCCGTTTCTGGTACGATTTATCGGTTATCTTGTGTGACGAGGAGGACGTTCCGTGGGACGATCACCTCTCCGAGATTACGGTGCCCATTCTCAACATTGCTCCGGCTGGGGGGATCGGCAGAGTTGCAGATTACCCTCTAACCCTGCTGGGAAGCTCGGACATCACAACGCTCTACATCCAACTCCAAGCGGACGACGAGCGTGAGCTCGACTTTGGTCACATCGATCTGTGGACGGCAACAAACGCACCCGACCTCGTATGGCAGCCGATGGTCGATTGGATCGACGATCATACACCGGGCTCACACGGCCGCGGACACGATCGGCACAACTAGCGATCGCGAAAGATGTGTGAACAAACGCCGCCCTGCCCCGGGGCGGCGTTTGTATATGGCTCGTCGTCTCGCTCCAACCAGGACCTGACGATGAGCTGGCACTCCGGGCCCGATTACCGCCAAGCGTTAGTAATCCAATAGCAGCAACACACGATACATACCGTGAATTTCCGACTGCGGGCACTCAGCTTTTCGATCTGCGGCTGTTCCCTCTCCAGAACCACATCGCGAGAAGAGTAAAAAATAGCGAATGCATTGCGTACGTGTAGACAAAGCCCCCATCGACCTTGAGAATAACGACGGGAAACACAACCGCAGACGTTAATGCGGCGACCAAATAGATGCTGGCAAACAGCCGGTTCTGTTCGCCAAAGAGTCTTACCATCGGTAGATGCCCTATCGCAAACACAAGAGCAAACGCAATCATTGTTCCGGGCAGGGTCCCCGTGCGCTCCCATACCATGGCTACGATAAGAACGACCATAACTTGCTGGAACAGCACCTCGAAGCTTTTTGACACAAGATACCGGTAGTCGAGTGTCAGAAACATCTCACGAGGGTTATCCGCAATCAGTTGAACGGGACGCGCGAACCGGCCGTGGGCCAAACGGTATAACAAAATCTGACTGAGCACCGTAAGCGTCAGAACAACAAAATGAGCCGGAGTCAAACTGATTGCGAATGGCACCAACTTGTTTTTGAAAAACCAAACAACCAATCCTGCCGCCGAGATGAAATACAGGCTCGTCCACAAGGTTCGATCCACATAATTGATCCGACGCGTAGCCAGCGGCCCATAAAAAAGCCGCCAGACACCAAACCAGATGACGAGCCAGATACCGATATCTGCGGCCAATCGATAAATCATCTCAACACGAGTCCTCGGGCACTTTGCATTGTGGTAGATTCTGCTGGCGCACACCGCACTCCCCAGCTAGAGTCCTGGCATGCGGTCACCACGCCAGCATAACAGGCCTCTCCGATTCTTTGTAGCACTGCTTACTCTGGTAGCGCTCTCGACCATGTCGTGTTCGACCGATTCTCAAGACACCATAGAACTCAGCGGTCTGACCATGGGCACCACGTGGTCGGTCAAAGTCGTAACCGACTCGCAGTCCGCATCATCACGTCAGACGATTTGGGATCTTATCAACGAGCAAATCGATACCGTCAACGATCGAATGTCACACTATCTCGACACGTCTGAGCTCAGCCGGTTCAATGCGTCCACCTCGACCAAGCCGTTTCCCATATCGCGTGCGACCGCAGATGTGTTGCGTGCGGCAATTCGAATCGGCGAGGTCACCGATGGCGCGTTGGACATCACAGTCGGTCCGTTGGTGGATGCGTGGGGTTTTGGGCCACCGGGGGAGCCGCCGGAACCGCCGTCGGATGAAACGATCGCGCAGCTGCTCGCCATTACCGGCCTCAACCATCTCGATCTCGATCACGCATCGTCTACCGTCGCAAAAGACAACCCGCGAGTTCGAGTCAATCTCGCATCGATTGCCAAAGGGTACGGAGTCGACCGTGTGGCCGAAACGCTCGAGGGCGCAGGCTACGACAACTATATGGTGGAGATCGGTGGCGAGGTCCGCGTTAGCGGACACCGCAAGGACGGACAGCCCTGGAATCTCGCCGTCGAACGGCCGCAAACAAACGGCCGCTCGCGCCACACGGTACTCGCAATCACCGAGGGAAGCCTTGCAACATCCGGTGACTACCGGTTCTATCGCGACACCGATGGCGGCCGCATCAGTCACATCATAGACCCCCGAACGGGCAGACCGATTCACCACGCTCTCGCATCGGTCACCGTTTTTGACTCGTTGTGCATCAACGCCGATGGGTTTGCCACCGCGCTCCTGGTTCTTGGCCAGGACGAGGGTTTCGAATTGGCCGAAAAGCTTGGGCTGGCCGCGCTGTTCCTCATTCGAACAGACGATGGGAACATCGAGGAACGTGTTACGAGCAATTTCAATGGGATGCCGACTGCCTCTCCGCGGCCTTGAGCCGTGGCCTCACCACATCAAGCGATAAACAACCCCACCTCCACCAATACCGGCGTGATGATATTGATCAACACGTTCATGCCAAGCGCTGGTATCAACTTCTTGATATCGTCGGCATTGCGATACGCACCGATCATCGCAGGAAAAGCAAGAACCAGCGCGACGAGGGCGATCAAACAGCTCTTGGGCAGGAAATCAAACACAACCCCAAACACAATGGAGAGAAAGGCAAGAAGCAAAAACGCGCCATATATCAGGCTGCTCGCACGTCTTCCAATCAGAATTGGAAAATTTTTTCGTCCGACGCTCCGATCGGCCTCCACATCGGGAAACTGATTCAGAAGCAGTAGATTGCTGACCAGAAAAAACGGCACCAACGACGCAACAAACGCGATCCATGAATATTCACCGGTCAGAACAAAATGGGTGCCCACGACCATGAGCGAGCCAAATCCGACGCCGGGGGCGACAAGACAAAGAATTGCATTGTGGGCAAACCACGGTGTGTATGCAACTACAACGATCACACCGGCAAGCCCCAACGGGAGGAGCGCTAAACCCCAGACGCTCAAGAAGTACACCCCAACCGCGCATACAACGGCCAGACTGATGATAGCCGTCGCAAGCGCCTGCCGCGCCAGCTCGGGTTTTTCCGGCAGCGTCCCACTGCCACCACTAAACGGCGTTCGCTGTGTTTTGAAATCTAGACCACTTTTGAAATCGAAATACTCGTTAAACGCGTTGACGCTGACATGCGACGCGACAGCCCCAATAAACGCCAGTACCACGTGAAGAACATTGACGCTTCCGTTTGTCCAAACCGCTGTGCCAAGCCCCAACACGACGCACGCCGGCGTCAGGATGATAAAAGGTAGCCGCATGGGGCCAAGAACATACTTGAGATTACTCATCTGCCAGATCCTCCAGATGTCTCCATACGCTGCTAGTCATCGATGCCAATGGTAATCCCGGCACCGATGAGAAGCAAATGGGCGATATCGTTGTCGTAAAAGCTGCCGTTGAACCATCCAAACTGATAGCTGGCCGTCAACGCCACTCTCCTGCTAACAAACACAGCGAAACCGACAGGAACGCCCAGCGAAAAACCCGACGTCCGGTCGCGTATGTAATCCTCGGTAACTTGATCCAGCGATTCGACAGTGCTGTTGTACCCGCCCACACACAAACCCGCATAACCGTACGTACGCCATTCTCTTTTTCCCAGCCAGTACTTTACGGTTATATAGGCGGGCACCGTATTGAGATTGTCTCTGATCCCGGCGGTTTCTTCGTGCTGATTGAGGCTGGCGATGGAAAGCCCGATCGATATGTACGGGCGCATCGTGATCCAATCTGCTGTGAATTGAAAACTGGCGCCGTCAGCATTTTTTGACGTCGCTTTGTTCTCCGCTGACGTCCACCCCAGGCTGAACGCCAGGAAACCGGCGTCCATCGGAATAAAAACATCTTGTTGCCCCGCAGCGGGTGCCGCCGACGGGACCAAACACCCAATCGCGAGCCATACCATGACCAGTGACCGAATCATTTGTCTCCTTTCAACATAGCCCGTTTATGCCATACAGCGGGCACCCGAGTCAACAGGCTTGACATGACAATGATAAATCATTATCATTAACAGCTCATTCAAATCCACTGACCGCCCGCGTTGAGGATCGGCGACGATCGCGTGACGCGGCGTCATTTCGCGACGGAGTCCCGACGATGCCCCGGCAGACCAGACAACGAGCAGCCATCCAACGGGCGCTGATTACCGCAGACCGCCCGCTAACCATCGATGAGATCCTGGCATCGACGAGAAAAATCGTCCCAACCATTGGAATCGCAACAGCTTACAGAAATATTCGACGGCTGGTGGACGAGGGGTGGTTGACCGCAGTCGACATTCCGGGTGGCCCGGCACGATACGAGATCACCGGCAAGGATCATCATCACCATTTTGTGTGTCTGGTGTGCGATCGTGTGTTCGAGGTTCCCTCGTGCCCATCCGATCTCGAAAAAATGTCACCCGCGGGATTCAGTCTCGATCATCATGAAGTGGTGCTATATGGGAAATGTGCGGATTGCCGATAAGAGTCATACGCAATTACCTGCCGTCGTGGCGCTGGGGCTGGTGCTGCTGACCGGTTCCGGTATGATGGCCGCCGCAAGTTACGCCGGCAACGTGGAAGAGGCACGGCTTGCCTGTTTTGTCAGCATTCTCCCGCAAGTTTATTTTGTCGAACGTATCGGCGGCGATCACGTAACGGTCGAGGCCATGGTGGGGCCAGGGCAGTCACCCGAAACATACGAGCCGACCGCCAAACAATTGACACGGCTCTACGGAGCCCG
>CP070631.1:844258-848672 GCA_020356045.1 Candidatus Latescibacterota bacterium | reverse complement strand
GATGCGCTACTTGCCGCCAAAGGTGTTGGGGACGGTTTTTTCAACCCGTTGGGTGAGGGCCCGTCATTCGTTTTGTGGTTGCTGTTGCCTACGGTGATGTACACACTGATCGGTCAGGATTTCTATCAGCGGTTGTTTGCCGCGCGGTCGGCACGGGTGGCGCGGGTGGCCGCGCTCACGGGTGGCATGTTTCTTCTCGTGATCAGCGCGTTTCCGGTTCTGATTGGAATGGGGGCGCGGGCACTGGGCACCGAGGGTATGCCGGGCGCAGAAGCGATGCCGTGGGTGCTGACCGAATTGATGAACCCGGTTGTCGGTGGATTTATTTTGGCGGCGGTTCTTGCGGCGATCATGTCGACCGCCGATTCGCTGTTGACTTCGGCGACATCCCACGTGGTGAAGGATATCTACTTGGAGATCATCCGTCCCGGTCACGCAAAGGATGACAGAAGATTACTCAAATTGTCGCGGATCGTTACCGTTGTGGTTGGGATTTGCGCGCTCGCGATCGGAGTGAGTCTCCCCGGAATCGTTAGCGCGCTGATCTATTCGTACACGATGTATACAGCCGGCGTACTGGTTCCAGTGCTTGGCGGAGTGTTGTGGAAACGCGGAACCAAAACCGGTGCACTCGCCGCCATTGTCGCCGGGTCTGTCGTGGCGCTTTCTGGACTGACAACAGGGTTTACACTTCAAGGGGTTCCCGTCGAGATTTACGCGGCACTTGTGTCGGGCTTGGTGTATGTGGGCGTGTCGCTGTTAACCAGTGGTGACCGCGAGGTTCAACTTCGTGGATGATTCGACCTTGTGCCAAAAAACAAACGGGTGAATTTCGCGGTTGATTCATTTCCGAGTGCTGTGCTAACCTCTCTGTGCTCGCTCACGAAACCTACCCATCGGCAACGGAAGGGTATGTGAGGAGGATGATGTGGATGAGAATCGTTGCCTTTTTTCTCATGTGTCTGGTAGTAAACGCGCTTGTCGTAGGCCTGTTCCCAGGGATTAGCTGTGCGCAGCTCGTCCTCAATGAAATACTTGCCGACCCCGCCAGCGATTGGGACGGGGATGGTGCAGTGGGATCGCGGGCCGACGAGTGGGTCGAGGTAACCAACGCCGGGACGTCGAGCATCGACCTGTCGGCGTACCGTCTTGGCGATTTGTCCGGTGGAACCACCTGGCGTTTCGGGTTTAGCGGAACCCTCGAGCCCGGCGGGGTCGTTGTGGTGTATGGCTCGACGGCGCAAACTTGGCAGTCGGAAAACGGGTTTCCCGCCATGGGACTCAGTCTCAACAACAGCGGGGACACCGTGTTTCTCTACTCCATCGAAGGGCCCGACACACTAGTGGCTGATTCGTACGCGTATATACCGCACGAGGTCCTCGATGACCGGTCGACCGGCCGTCTGGCCAGCAACCTGGGTGAGTGGCGTGTGTTTGACGGCAGGAACCCTTACGGCGGCGACGATCCACCGTTGGGTACCGGTTGTTTTCCCTCGCCTGGACTGGCCAACAACTGCGAGCCACAGGTTCCAGTCGAGGGGGCGACCTGGGGTGCGATCAAACACACGTATGATGACTAGTCTGTAGGCGATCGTCGCGCACCCTGGGCGCCGGTTGACGGCGATTGTCTGTTCGCCGTCTTTGGGGCGTCCTGGTGCGGAATAACCTATTCTTAACCCAACGTTGCCGATGGGTGGTCGTCTTTGCAACACGCTAATTGACAATAGGTTATATGGTTTCGTTAACAAAAACCCCGTTGACAGATCCCCCGATTTTCGGCTATCGTGCAAAGTAGCCCCGCGCGTGTCGTGCGGGGCTGGCCCTCCTTTTCAGAAACGCTCACAGTAGACTACTACAGCGTGTTGTGGTGGTGGGCTTCCGACTGGGCCGCCGGCAAGACGCAGCCCGTCCAAGGTACGAATTACGCCAAACCATGAACAAGAAAACGATCGAAAAGTTTTTTGCCGGTGACACGCTCACCGCGTCGCGGTTGATGTCGGTCGTCGAAAAAGGCGGTGCCGACGCCGAGGATGTCCTCAACACGCTGTTCCCCAAAATGGGTCGCGCCTACCGGATCGGTGTGACCGGTTTGACGGGTGCGGGGAAGAGCACGCTGGTTAACCAGCTCACGCGGCTCTACCGAACGCGTGATCTCACCGTAGGTGTCGTGGCCGAGGACCCGACCAGCCCGTTTTCGGGTGGTGCGATTCTGGGTGACCGCGTGCGAATGCTCGACTCGCATGGCGATGCGGGTGTTTTTATCCGCAGCATCGCCAGCCGCGGCAACGAGACCGGGCTCAGTCAAAAGGCCAGCGAACTGGCCGACATTCTGGACGCCTTTGGGCGTGATGTGATCTTTCTCGAGACGATCGGTGTCGGACAGCTCGAATACAAAATCCGTTACAGCGCACAGACCACCGTTGTGGTGTTAACACCCGATGCCGGTGACGACGTACAGAGCTTGAAGTCGGGTCTGATGGAAATCGGTGAAATCTTTGCTGTCAACAAAGCCGACCGCCCCGTCGCTGACCGGTTTGCCGACGACTTGCGGTCGATGCTCGATCTGCGGTCGACCGGTGACGGATGGGAACCGCCGGTTGTGTGCACGGTGGCGACGACCGGCGAAGGGATTGATGACCTGGCTAAAGCCATCGATCAACACCAGTCGTATCTCGATACCAACGGACTTCTCGAGAAAAAGCGCATCGACGCGCTCACCAACCGCGTCACCATTATCGCCGAGGAAAAACTGCGAGAAATATTCTGGGAAAACGGGTATATTAAGGAAAGGCTAAAATCAACGCTGGATGACGTCTTATCGGGTACGATCTCACCCTATCAGGCGGCGGACAAACTGGTGACGCCGTTTAAACACGACATGGACAACGCAGAAGGGGACGCTCGATGATAAAGAAGCCCGACGGCGAATTTGAAAAAAAGAAGAAGGAGTTCGAAGAAAAGGCCGCAAAAAGCCGGGAGCAGGATCTCGATTTTACCACCGTGTCTTCCGAGCCTGTCGAGCTACTTTACACGCCGGAAGATACCCAGAACATCGATTTTGTGGACGACATCGGTTTTCCCGGGCAGTATCCGTACACGCGTGGTGTTCATCCGAATATGTACCGCGGCAAGTTGTGGACGATGCGTCTCTTTTCGGGATTTGGCTCGGCCAAGGATACCAACGAGCGATATCACTATCTGTTAAAAAGCGGGCAGACGGGGCTGTCGGTCGCTTTTGATCTGCCCACGTTGTACGGCGTGGATTCGGACAACCCGAGGGCGCTCGGTGAGGTGGGCAAATGCGGTGTGGCGATCGATTCAATTAGAGATATGCAAACGCTGTTTGACGGGATCGACCTGGGCAAGGTCACCGTGTCGATGACCATCAACGGCCCCGCTATCATTATCTTTGCCTTGTTCGCCGCCAACGCGTTGAATCAGGGTGTGCCGCTCGAGAAACTGGGCGGCACCACACAAAACGACATTCTCAAGGAATACATCGCCCAGAAATCATTTATCTTTCCGCCCGAACCGTCGATGCGGCTCATTACCGACAAGATGGCATTTTGCACCGAGCACGTGCCGATGTGGAACACTATTTCGATCAGCGGCTACCACATTCGCGAGGCGGGATCGACAGCGGTGCAGGAGCTGGCTTTTACGCTTGCCGACGGTTTTGCCTATGTTGAGGCGGGAATCAAAGTGGGACTCGATGTCGACGCGTTTGCGCCGCGGCTCTCGTACTTCTTTAACTCGCATCTCGATTTCTTTGAAGAGATTTGTAAGTTCCGTGCGGCAAGGCGGATCTGGGCGCGCCGGATGAAAGAAAAATACGGGGCGAAAAACCCGCGCTCGTGGCTGATGCGTTTCCACACACAAACGGCGGGATGCTCGCTGACCGCGCAGCAGCCGGAGAACAACATCGTGCGAACAGCCTATCAAGGTTTGGCGGCCGTGCTTGGCGGCACGCAGTCGCTCCACACCAACTCGATGGATGAAACGCTCGCACTGCCCACGGCCAAGGCCGCGCGCATCGCGCTTAGGACCCAACAACTAATGGCCTACGAGACCGGTGTGATCAACACTGTCGACCCGCTGGCGGGGAGCTATTTTATCGAAGCGCAAACAAAAAAAATGGAAGAGCAGGCGGAAGAGTACTTCCGTCAGATTGATGAGCTCGGTGGTGTCGTAAGAGCCATCGAAGCGGGGTTCTTTGCCCGCGAGATCGGCCGGGCAGCCTATGAGTACCAGAAGGCCGTCGAACGCGAACGCAAGATCGTCGTCGGTGTCAACCGGTTCTTCGAAGGCAACGAAGAGGAAGACATTCCGATTCTCTATATCGACGAGCAGGTGGAAAAGGATCAGGTCGCCGCTTTGTCTGCGCTTCGGGCCGAGCGGGACAACGGCGCCGTAT
>CP070631.1:842341-844158 GCA_020356045.1 Candidatus Latescibacterota bacterium | reverse complement strand
AGAACCAGCGGTGACTTGTTCGTTTATATTGAAAGGCTCGTCGATCGGTACGCCGTCGAGGAAATCGTTGTGGGTCATCCCATTTCGCTCTCCGGTATCGAGGGCCCTTCGGCTGAGAGAGCCCGTGTCTTTGCGGACGAACTGCGTGAACACATCGGGGTCCCCGTTGCGCTTTGGGACGAACGTTTGTCGAGCGAGGAGGCGAAGAACGTGTTGAAAGGTCAACGCGCCGACAAAAAATCTGTCGATAGACTTGCCGCCGTCATTATCCTTCAAAGCTACCTCGACCATCGCGGGGGGAACCGGTGATCAAAAAGGTGATTCTTGCCGTTTTGGCCGTGATCGTGCTCGCTGCCGTCGTTGGGGCAGCCGCAGTGATGCGGTTCGTGAGCACGGCGGCTGGGACTGCCGGTGACTCGCCGAGCCACACGCTTTTCGCCGTCGATCGAGGTGAGTCGTTCTCCAGTGTGGCCCGCCGCCTGTCGGCCGAGGGTTTTGTTGAACACCCGCGTGCGTTCAAAATCTACGCGTGGGCTCGCCGCTACGATCGCCGTATCAAAGCCGGGATTTACCGTATCACCAGGATCGAGACGCCGCGGGACATCCTGGACAGACTCGTCGTGGGTGATATCCATAAGGTCGATGTGACGGTACCGGAAGGTTATATGCACGTCGAGATCGCCCGCGCGTTGGCTGCGGATACCCATATCGACTCAACGGCATTCGCCAACCTTTTTGAGGATCCGGAGGCGCTCGAGATTCTCGCTGTCGAAGGACCAAATCTCGAGGGTTATCTCTTTCCCGACACCTATTCGGTGCCCTGGGGAATAAGCGTTCTGGACGTAGCGGGAATGATGGTCCGACGGTTGGACGAGGTGTTTGATGCGGATATGCGCGTGCGGGCTCGCGCAATTGGGCTGAGCCGTCATGAGGTGCTTACGTTGGCGTCGATCGTCCAGGCAGAGACGCGCCTTCCCAAAGAACTGCCGCTGGTGTCCGCCGTTTACCATAACCGGCTGCGCCGCGGCATGCGTCTGGAGGCCGATCCAACAGTGGCCTACGCCAAAGGGGGGTACAGGGGCCGGCTCTATTTTAAGGATCTCGAGATCGAGTCGCCGTACAACACCTATCGATACGGGGGACTTCCACCCGGACCGATATGCGCGGCGGGGAAGGCGGCGATACACGCCACGTTGTACCCCGACTCAGCGTGCAAAGCGATTTATTTTGTTGCCGAGGGAAACGGGGGTCATATATTCTCGTTGACTCTAAAAGATCATCTCGCGGCGGTTAGACGGGTGAGGGCATCGAAAGCGAGAATAACCGATGACGATTAAACCAGAAAAACAGCCGACAGATCCGGACCGGCTCACAGGTGTGGCGAGAGGCGCCTTTGAACAGCTCAAGACGGCCATCGAACGTCACCGGTCCATGGTGGTTGCGTTCTCCGGAGGAGTGGATTCGGGTTTGCTCGCCTTCGCGGGCCATCTTATACTCGGGTCGGAAAATATGCTCTGTGCGGTCGGGATGTCGCCGTCGTTCCCCCAACGGGAAAAGGAGGCGGCCATCGCGTTTCTCGATCGATACGACATCCCATTCCAGGCGGTGGATACCAACGAGATCGAGAACGAAAGTTATCGTAAAAATAACCCAGACCGCTGCTACCACTGCAAAACAGAGTTGTTTGAGAGAATTACAGATTTGGCTGTCAGGCGCGGATACGCGGTCGTAGCCTACGGGTCGAATCTCGATGACGGGGACGATTATCGCCCTGGGGCGGCCGCGGCCGAAGAACAGCACGTCGTTGCCCCCCTTGT
>CP070631.1:838782-842241 GCA_020356045.1 Candidatus Latescibacterota bacterium | reverse complement strand
GCGCCGTGCGACCTCATCACGGTCAAGCTTCGTGGTGACATCACGCTCGATCGGATTCTGCTCCCGACGGCGGGCGGGCCGCACGCGTCGCTCGCCGCGGAATTCGTATCGGTGTACCAGAAGACGTACGGCTCCCAGGTGACTTGCGGATACGTGGTTCCGGAAGACGCTCCCGAAAGCGCCCGCGCGCGAGCCGCCGAATGGATCGAGAAAACGATTCATCTCACCGAGTTGGAAGGCCATATCGAGCCGCGAATCATAGAAGGCCGCCGGGTGGCCTCGGCGCTGGCCAAAACGGCCGGGGATTTTGATCTAGTCGTGGTCGGTGCCTCAAAAGAAGGCATCTTTTCGAGCGTGCTGTTTGGCGAGATTCCGGAGAAGGTCGCCCGGTACTCGCGTGCGCCGGTCATGATCGTAAAACGGTACGAGGGTGCGGTGAAATCGGTGGTCAAGAAAATCATGGGTTGAACCCAGGGAAGCCCGCGGCAAACAGAGAATGCTCTGCAGGTGTTCATGGTTCATTGAAGAATTGAAGCCGGTGCAACCGCTGCAAACCACTCTCTTCGACCCACTCCTCTTGATCAATCATCGGATTGCCTGTAAACCGGGATCCATCTGTGATTCCGGTCTTTTTGTCTCCGTCAAACGAAAGGCTCCGCACCACGGTGCGGAGCCTTTTGCGAGCATAGCAAGGCTTCTGTGGGCCGTTCGTCAATTATCATAAAGCGCTTTGATTTTCCCCCACGTGCTCGATTCCGTAGGCAACGTACTCGTATTGTTCCCTGGAAAGGTCCCTGCGTTGATTTCGTCGATGTTACTATACGTGTCTTTGTCCGAATCCATCGGTTCGATTACCTTGAACGCCTGCGTCTCATCACCGAGCTGGTTGTTTTGGGTATCGAAGTCAGCCCCGTAAGAATTTAGATTGTACCCGTTGACGTGACACGTTCCACAGGTGTCGAGCGTTTTGTTCGAGGTGCCGTAGACGTTGTTGAACGTTGTCAGATACCTCGATTTGGCAAAAACAACAGCGAGCGGAACAAGTAGCAGTACAGTGGCCAATAGCAAAACCTGTCGCATGCAGATTCCTCCTATATGGTGCGTGCCCGGCCAGGATGACTGCCGGATCGGCGTTATTCGTGCAAGGCAGAGATGGTTGTGTGTCACAAGCAAATCTAAGTCCAAAACGGGGCCTGCGCAAGCGGAGCGTATCGCGTGGCGTGATATTTTGTTGTGCACACATCAAAAATATTAGGGTTACCTATGAACATTGTGAATAGTTTCGTAAGAATGAGTTGCTTGGGATTCGTTATTGTACCGGGTGAAGCCGTTTTGCAGAGTATAAAGAGAGCGTTTTTTGGATTACGCTCTTCAATCGGGTATATGTATTTTCGTCGGAGTCCATCTACAGTTAGTCATTCCACACTTTTATCGATTGGCCACACACGGGGCCCCAACGCGTTGACGGCAGGCCCGAAATTGGATTACCATGCAACATGCATGGGTTGGAATGTCTGTCTTGCTGTGTTTGGTTTGTTATGTGAAAGTCGTCACATGAGAATCCGTAACCATTCAAAATGCAGACCCGTTTGGAGCTGTTGCCTGGCGGTGCGGTTTTTGAACTGGGTGGCGCATCATGTACTGTTTTTGGCGGTCGTGTCTGCCGCGTTGTTCACGGCGGCGGGCGCTCCGGCGCAGACAAGCAACGACGATTGCCTCGCATGTCATGATGACCCAGACCTTGTTGCAGAGGACGGGAGAAAAGTCGCCGTTCACGCCGACCTTTTCAGAGCCAGCCTTCACGGAGAGTTTGAGTGTCTCGATTGCCACACGTCACCGGGAGACTACGAAGACGTCCCTCATTTCGATCAATACACAGCGGTTGACTGCGGCGTCTGTCACGATGACGCTGTTGCCAGTTTTGCCCAGGGATTTCATGGGCGGGCGCGTCATCGGGGCAATCTGCGAGCACCAAATTGTGCCGGTTGCCATGGTGTGAATGGTAACGCGCACGCACTTCGGCGCCTCGATAAAAGGTCGGCAGAGGACGCCTGCCGGCAGTGTCATGTTCGCCAATCAGCCGCCTACGATACCGGTGTTCATTTTGCCGCCGCATCGGCAGGGAAGAACAGTCCGGGGTGCGTCCACTGTCATTTGCCGCACGGTTTGGGTTTGCCGCCCTCATCGGGCGCGATCAATTCCATGTGTGAGAGCTGCCACAAGGGTGCGATGTCGGACGTCGAGCGGGGTGGGCACGGAGTGATCGGCGAAGAAATGGTGGAGGTCATGAACTGTGCCTCGTGCCACGACGTCCATGGAACCCACAAGCCACATCTGTCGCGACGAGTTGCAGATGCATGCCACAGCTGTCACGAAGGTCAAATGCGAGAGTTTCAAGGGTCGGTCCATGGCGAGCTTTTTGATCTGAGCGTCATGAATTGTCTGTCGTGTCACAGCACTCACAAGGACGAGGCGGACGTGTCTGCATTCGACGCAGGTTGCGGAGCGTGCCATGAAGATGTCGAAGAGGAATACCGGTTCAGCGTGCACCGTATGGGCCGGTTGCGAGGGAGCGAAGGCGCGGCAACGTGTGCGGATTGTCATAATGGACATCATGTGCTGGCCGCTTCGGATACGACCTCGCTAATCAACCATAAACGAATTCCCTACATGTGTGGGGAGTGCCACGGATCGGACGCCGTCGTTACGAGCGAATACGTGCGCTTGCCGATCAGCCTGCCAAATTATTTGAAGTCGATTCACGGCATCGGATGGAAGAAAGGTGAGCACACGGCGGTGTGCACCGATTGCCACGGTACGCATGGGCTTCGCACTGCGCAGGATCCAGAATCATCGATCAACCGTTTTCGTTTGGCGGAAACATGTTCGGCGTGTCACAGCACAGAGGCCCGTGAATACCAGCGTTCGGTCCATGGGAAAGCGCTGGCCATGGGGATCGAGGATTCACCGACCTGCACAACCTGCCACGAAGAGCATTTGATACGCCGTCATGACGATCCGCGGGCACGGGTCAGTGCCGAGCACCGCGCGCGCGAATTGTGTGGAAGCTGTCATACGGATCCGGAGCTCGTATCCAAGTACGGCATCACTGGAGGGGTGGTTGAAAGCTTCCTCGACAGCTATCATGGTTGGGCGATCGACCGGGGCAGCAAGCTAGTAGCAAACTGCACCGACTGTCATGATACTCACGAGATTCGAAGCGTCATCGATCCCGAATCTTCGATACACCCGGCGAACGTTACAGCAACTTGCGGCCGCTGCCACGAGGGGTCGAATCCAACCTTTGCCCAGAGTTACACACACGCCAGCGCGTTGAAGGCACGCGGATATCACGGGTGGGCCAGACTGATATACCTCTCTTTGATCGCAGTGGTCCTCGGAGGGATGGCGGTTCACAACCTGGTGGTTGCCCGTTACGAGCTGCAATCACGTCTGCGC
>CP070631.1:837629-838682 GCA_020356045.1 Candidatus Latescibacterota bacterium | reverse complement strand
CTAACTGGCGTTTGAAGCTGCGACCTACGGTGTCACGGCGCTTGCGGGGCAAGATCTGCGCCACCTTGTTCGAAGCTTAAACGCGACCCGTTAGGCGCCCTTGACAAACCACGACAATGTAACTACAATATAATTATGGCAGATATTCGGTTTGAATGGGATCCGGATAAGGACAAGAGAAACAAACGGAAACACGGCGTCTCTTTTGAGGAAGCCATCACCGTCTTCGTGGACGAGCACGCTCTGTTGATTCCCGATCCTGAACATTCCGAAAGCGAGGACCGTTTTCTTCTCCTTGGGTTGAGTTCGGTGTTGCGAATGCTCGTCGTCTGTCATTGCTATCGTGAAAGCACTGAAGTGATTCGGATAATCTCAGCACGACCCGCAAACGCCAAGGAGCGAAGGGTCTACAGACGCAGGTGGTCACAATGAAGAAGGAATATGATTTTTCGAAGGGTAAACGTAACCCATACGCCGCAAAACTCAAACGACAGGTCACAATACGACTGGATTCCCCCACGATTGATTACTTTAAGCAGATGGCGGAAGAGACAGGGATTCCGTACCAAACGCTCATCAACCTGTATCTACGGGACTGTGCGGTAAAAGGACGCCGCCTTGACATGCGCTGGAAACGATTGGTCTCGGGCGGCTAACTGGCGTTTGAAGCTGCGATCTGCGTTGTAACGCGGTCTGCAGAGCACCCCGCGCGCCACCTTGTTCGCAGCTTAAACGCGATCCGTTAGCTCGCTAGATTTGGCCTTGACATACGACATTCCTATCGATACACTAATAGTAGTACATGTGGCTTATCGATAAAGGAGGCGTATGGAAACCTTGACTATCTCACCCAAATTCCAAGTTGTTATCCCAAAGGCAATTCGGGAGCTTCTAAAACTAGAACCCGGCCAAAAAATCCAAGCAATCGTTTATGGGAATCGCATTGAGTTGATCCCGGTGCGGTCTGCGGAAGGGATGCGCGGATTCGTTCGCGGGATTGATACGTCAGTGGACCGGGAGGAGGATCGGGTATGAATCTGGTCGATTCATCGG
>CP070631.1:835201-837529 GCA_020356045.1 Candidatus Latescibacterota bacterium | reverse complement strand
GATGGGTATAACCTCGATCAGCCAGCTCCGCAACGTTTACGCCCAAAACACGAAAGACACCAAGAAATATGGCAAAGAAATCGCCGCGGGTAGGATACCGACTCACGTGGGCTACCAGCTCGACGACGATGACAAACTGCGACGCCATGTGATAACCGAACTGATGTGCAACAATCGCATCATCAAGGCCGACGTCGAAAAACGATTTGGGATTCACTTCGATACATATTTTGCGGGCTCGCTCGCAAAGCTCGATGAGTTTGTTCGCGACCAATTATTGACAGTGTCAGCCGATCGTTTGACGGTGCACGAAGCCGGCCGTCTGGTGATTCGTAATATCGCGATGGTATTCGACCGCTACCTCGACGAGGAACAGGACGGCGGCAAACCGACGTACTCCCGAACCGTCTAGGAGCACCCCATTGGCCGACGACCAGAAACAAAACGGTGACCAAAAGGGGCGCGCGCCGCACCGGTCAATGCGGCGGGGAATTCTGTTGGTCAACACCGGCTCGCCCGCATCGCCCGCCATAAAGGATGTTCGCAGGTACCTTGGTGAATTCCTTATGGATAAACACGTTATAGACATTCCATATCTGTGGCGGATGCTGTTGGTAAAGTTGCTCATCCTGCCGTCGCGACCGCGAGCTTCCGCCGAGGCGTACCGGTCGATCTGGCGACCCGACGGCTCGCCCCTGGTGGCCATCAGCCGCGCGGTCCGAGCTCGAACTGAGGAGGGAATCGCGTCGCCCGTCGCATTGGGTATGCGGTATGGGAGTCCATCAATCACCGACGGCTTGCGCGAATTGGCGGAGGTTACCGGTGGAAAAGTCGAGGAGATTTTTTTGGTGCCTCTCTACCCGCACTATGCGATGTCGACAACGGAAAGCGTGACGGCCGAGGTGGAAAAACAGCAAAAAAAGATGGGCGTGGGAGATCGTCTCGAAGTGTTGCCTCCGTTTTATAATAACGAGCTTTATATAGACGCGTTGTCCCAGAGCATCGACGATCATTCGATAAAAGGGTACGACCACTTATTGTTCAGTTATCATGGGCTTCCGGAGCGTCACATTCGCAAAACGGATTCAACCGGTACGCATTGTCTTCGAGCCGAGGACTGTTGTGAAGCATCCTCGCCGGCACACAAAACGTGTTACCGCCATCAGGTTCTGGAAACAACAAAGCTGGTAGCGGCCAAACTCGGGCTGTCCGTGGAACGGTATTCCGTCGCGTTCCAGTCCCGGCTCGGTCGCGACCGCTGGCTGACGCCGAACACGACAGATACGCTCGGGCGGCTGGCTCGCGAGGGCATCAAAAGGCTGCTCGTTGTTTGCCCGTCCTTTGTAACGGACTGTCTGGAAACACTCGAAGAAATCGGCATTCGTGGACGGCGAACCTTTGAATCCGCTGGTGGAGACAAGTTGAAGCTCGTGCCGTGTCTCAACGTCAACCCGATGTGGATCAAAACACTCCAAACATGGTGCGGATGATTGCGACAGCGGATTCGACGGACTGGACGGTTGGGAGTCCGCGGGCTATGGAACGCCCAAACAAATCATGACCAAAGACGTAAGAGTCGATATCGTAATAATTGGCGCGGGGATCAGTGGGCTAGCGACAGCGCACTTCCTCATGCAACATGGTTTCGAGACGGTGGTTCTGGAAAAGAACCAGCATGCAGGTGGAACGATTCGAACCGAAAAGGTGGATGGGTTTATCGTAGAGCATGGTCCGAACAGCGCACTCGACACGACGCCGCTCTTTCATGAGGTGTTTGAAGCCGTTGGGGTCCAGAATTCACTCGAGTATGCCAATGAGAAGTCGAAAAACAGGTATATCGTTCGAAATGGACGGCTGAACAACCTCCCGATGAACCCGATCGCGTTCTTACGAACGCCGTTATTCTCGATGTCGAGCAAGCTGCGTCTCATGAAGGAGCCGTTTGTTCGACCTTCGGACCCCGATACCGATGAGACATTGGCCGATTTCGTCAGGCGGCGGCTTGGAGGAGAATTCCTCGATTACGCGGTCAATCCGTTCGTGGCGGGTGTGTACGCCGGTGATCCCGAACAACTCAGTCTTTCGAACAGCTTTCCAAAACTTCGTGCCCTCGAGCAGGACTACGGGAGCCTGATCAAAGGCGCGATCAAAGGCGCTCGAGAGCGCAAGAGACGAGGGTCCGCGTCGAAACAGACCGCCCGTATGTTTTCGTTTCGGAGCGGAATGTGCGAGATGACGAATGCCCTGGCGAGCTCGCTGGCGGGCAGAGTACTCACTGGTGTGAGAATCGATTCGATCGATCGCGATTCATCGGGCTATGCCGTGGAG
>CP070631.1:833410-835101 GCA_020356045.1 Candidatus Latescibacterota bacterium | reverse complement strand
TTTCTTACCCTGCCGCACCAGGAGACTAGTGCGAAGAATCCGGCAGCATGGATCGGTTCGGTGAAGAAGATGATCTTGAATCCATTAGTTGTCGGGTGTGTCGGCGGGATTCTCGTGTCGGCATTCGGGATACGCCTGCCGTCCACTCTGGCGAGGGCTCTCGAACTCATGGGTGGGGCCGCCCTGCCGCTGGCCCTCATTTCGGTCGGTGCGGCGTTGGAGTTCGGTAAGCTGCAGGCCGAAATTGTAGGAGCAGCGCTCGTATCGCTCATGAAGCTGTTCGTGTATCCCGCTTTAGTCTATATCGGCTTGTTGATGTTGCACGTTGAAGGCGTCGATCTGGAAATGCCGGTTCTTCTCATGGCCACGCCGACGGCGGTCGTGAGCTACATCATGGCCAGAGAGATGAACGGCGACGACCGATTGGCGGGGGCGATCGTCATCGGGTCCACTACGGCTTCAGTCGTGACGATTTCGGCGTGGCTGGTGTTGTTCCGGCTGCTGTAAGCATGACTTTCGATTCAATCAGGATATATTCTTGAGGCGATAACAACGGAAAACGATAGCCATCACTTTACATGCGATGATCGGAAGGTCACCGTGGCGAATGCCGGATTGGATACGCTGTTTACTGTTGGACCGGGTGTTCTCACTTAAGAATGATCATTTTCTTGGTTTTCGTGAAATTCTTTGCGGTCAATCTATAGAAATAAACCCCACTTGCAGTCGCATTGCCACTGGTACTAGTCCCATCCCACATGACCAAAAACCCTTCTGCAAGCGGCGATTGTATGTCATCCACAAGCGTCCGAACCAACTTGCCCGCCACACTGTAGATCCTCAACGTCACACGTCCCCGTTCTTTGATCGAATAACGAATCGTCGTTGATGGGTTGAACGGATTGGGGTAGTTCTGGGCAAGCTCGTTCCTCAAATGCGGTGGATCCGGGACCACGGTAGGATCAGCAATCCCGCTATCGATCCATTTCAGGATCCGGAACAGATGTTGAACCCGGTCAACGGGGGATTGCACGCGATCATCACGGATCTCGTGATAACTGAATCCCGAAAAAGCAACGCGTGCCGTATCACCGACCGAGTTAGGTGTAACCTGTGTGAGCACGGCGCCGTGTGCCGGATTGTTTGAATAGGTCATGGCCAGTTGGGACGCGCTGGTGGCCGCCAGCACATCGAAACTGTTCTTTCCCGGGCAACCGCCAAAGGCAACGAGACTATCCGGACCGTGTGGCCCATCAAAGCACGAGCCTGGTTGGCCGATCACGAGCGGCGAGGTGGGCTCGCCTGCAGCTTTATGATCGCCGTTTACGAGATCGAAGTTTATGTATGTTGCCCGTACATCGGTCGCAGCCGGACCGGATAGCGTCACCCACTCCTCGGCAATATTGTCGCCGGTGATATACAATCCGGGTTGATTGGGGCTCTGGTCAAGAAAGGTAAACAACATCCCAAAGTCATCCGACAAATCGAGGCTCTTCTCGCCATCACTTATCAATCCCTCCCGAAGATCTCCGGTGTTCCAGATAATCGTCTGATAGACAATGGCAAGTTGCAGGATCACATCGACCACTCGCCGGCCAGGCCCATTTCCCATCAGTGCCGTCGGTCGCCGCACATCGTAACGGTCGGGTGTAATGTCGAGGATCTCGAACGCGGAATTGAAAAACGATTGC
>CP070631.1:831097-833310 GCA_020356045.1 Candidatus Latescibacterota bacterium | reverse complement strand
GTGCAGGCGACGGCGACGTCTTTATAGCAAAGAACAACACCGAAGGGGACTATGTTTGGAGCCACATCTGCGGCGATACGTTGTTTGACAGTGGAAACGGGGTCACGCTGGATTCCGCCGGCCACGTATTCCTGACCGGCTCCTTCGTGGGCACGTTGGATCTTGGTGGACCACCGTTGATGGCTAGTGACGCCTTCGATGTCTTCGTTGCGAGGTTTGATGCCGATGGCAACCACGTCTGGAGTCGCGTCTACGGCGGCCCCCAGAATGAACTGGCGCACGCGATAACGACCGATGACGCGGGCAACGTGCTTGCGACGGGCGCTTTCATCCTCACGGCCGACTTCGGCGGCGGACTGATCACGAGCGCCGGCGGCTTCGATGTATACCTCGCATCATACGATCCCAACGGCGCGCACATTTGGAGCCGGAGTTACGGCGGTCCCTCCTTTGATTCCCCCGATGGAATTGTCGTCGACGGCGCGGGCGATATTCTACTGGCCGGTTCATTTGATACCGCGATCGGTACCACGATGCTGGCGAAACTGGATCCCGGAGGCAACGTTCTCTGGGGCAAGGAACCTGGTGCCACAGCCGGGGCGGTCGGTCGATCCGTTGACGTCGACGACAGCGACAACGTGCTCTTGATTGGAACGTTCCTGGGGGACATGAGTCTCGGTGGCGACACGATGTCGACCGTCTTAAGCAGCGATGTGTTCCTGGCAAAGTTCGACGGGAGTGGCGGTCACCTGTGGAGTCAACAATTCGTAGGTGGCCCACCACCGGGCGGGGATCACGCGTCCGGCGTAGCTGCGGACGCCGATGGTAACGTCTTGGCGACAGGATGGTTCGAGGGGACGGCTGACTTTGGCGCGGGTCCGGTAGTGTCAATTGCACCTGGCGGCGACTTGTTCATCGCCAAGTATCACGGCACGATGCCAACCGCCGTCATTACACCTCAAGTCGGCGTAATTAGCGGACTACGGAGTCGGCCAAACCCTTTTAACCCATCTACTCATATTGAGTTCAACCTCGAATTGGACGTGCCGGTCACACTTCAGATACATGACGTCCACGGCGAGCTAGTGCGAACACTCGCGAGCCGACGCTTCACCCGAGGACCTCAGATGGTTTCGTGGGACGGCCTTAATGAGCGTGGCCAATCGGTTGCGAGTGGCGTTTACTTTCTTCGAGTGACCGCGGGGAATAGGACGCTAACGAAGAAGATGGTGCTTCTCGAATAGAAATGTACCGACGAGCGATCGTTGTTGTCAGAGTCGTTGGTTTGATCATAGCCCACTCCTTCCGTGCTATAATCATACATCGGAGTGGCCATCAGTTTTGCGGTAAATTTGTGCCATTGACTCTGACGCGAAGCAGCTTCGACCTTGGCCTATCCCTGTCGTTACGGAAAGTGGCCGTGTTTGGTCTTACACTTCTTCTTACACTTTGACTGTATAGAATACGCAAGAATAGGCGACTATAAACGAAAATACCCAAATATAGATTCGCCGTATCGATTTGAATAACCGCGCAATTACCGCATTAGCAACGAGTTCACTATCGCCCAATCAACGCACTCGTAATGCGTTGGTCGAGTGGGTTTGTGTGACAATAACTCATTGTAAATAGGCGGCGTGTCAATTCCGCGGTATCTGAGAAATCTCAGATCTTACAGTTTTCTTGCACTTTGGAATTGGTTATAATCCAACTGGTGCAGCAATCCATCCTTAGCCAGCATCCCTCTCGCATCCTGTTCGCTCTCCTTAGGGGTAAGAGATGATCGGCCAAACCGTATCTCATTACAACATCGTTGAAAAGCTCGGCGAAGGGGGAATGGGTGTCGTCTACAAAGCCCACGACACCAAACTCAAACGCACTGTGGCGCTGAAGTTCCTCTCGCGTCATCTCTTGACCGACGAACAACAACGAAAACGGTTTATCCACGAGGCGCAGGCAGCCGCCGGTCTGACACACCCGCATATCTGTACCGTTCACGAAATCCACGAGGCCGACGGCCACACGTTCATGGTGATGGAGTATATCGAAGGCGAGAGTTTGCGACACAAAATCGAGTCCTCAACGCTCGATGTCATTGACGCTCTGGACGTAGCGATTCAGGTATCAAAAGGCCTCTCAAAGGCACACGAACAGGGGATCATCCACCGCGACATCAAGCCGGGCAATGTGCTCATGACCCCGGAGGGGGATGC
>CP070631.1:819621-830997 GCA_020356045.1 Candidatus Latescibacterota bacterium | reverse complement strand
GTACGGCCGGTCGATATGGAAGAGCTCCGGGGGGACCCAGCCAAAATCGCAGAGCACACGGGGTGGTCGGCGACGATTCCCATCGAGTCGACACTCGAATCGCTTCTCGGTGGCTGGTTTGACGGGATGCAGAGCAACGAGAGTTAGTTCAACTGAAACGGAGGAACGGGATTGTTGAGAGTTTGTATGATTGGTACTGGGTACGTTGGTCTGGTATCCGGATCCTGCCTGGCAGATTTTGGCAATGCCGTCCAATGCGTCGATATCAACGAGGACACCATTGCCACCCTCAACGACGGCGGTATTCCTATTTACGAGCCGGGGTTAAAGGATATGGTCGCCCGTAACGTCCGCAGCGGCCGGCTCGCGTTTTCCACCAACGTCGGCGACGCCGTCAAAGCTTCCGATGTCGTGTTCATCGCAGTGGGGACCCCCGCGCAGGAGGATGGTGCGACAAACCTGACTTACGTGTTTGACGTGGCGGAGACGATTGCCGAATTCCTCAATGGGTACAAGGTGGTCGTTCAAAAGAGCACGGTTCCAGTGGGAACCACGCGCGAAGTTGCCCGTCGCATCAAGGCGAAAGTCTCCGCGGACACCGAGTTCGACGTCGTGTCAAACCCCGAGTTTCTCCGTGAAGGTTCCGCGGTCGAAGACTTTCTTCGTCCCAACCGTGTGGTGATCGGTGTCGAGTCCGACCGAGCCGAGCAGATCATGAAGCAGGTATACCGTCCTCTATACTTGCTCGAGACACCGGTCGTGTTGACCACCCTGGAAACTGCCGAGCTCACCAAACACGCGAGCAACGCGTTTCTTGCGACGAAGATATCGTTTATCAATGAGATTGCAGCGATATGTGAACTCGTCGGCGCGAATGTCGATGATGTGGCCAAAGGGATGGGACTCGACGGCCGTATCGGACCCAAATTTCTGCACGCCGGTGTCGGTTTTGGCGGGTCGTGTCTGCCCAAAGATATTTCGTCGCTCAACCATCTGGCAACGTCCAGGGGTTATGTACCACACATCGTGCGTGCGATCCTCGAACTCAACAATGGATTGCCCGATCGGGCCGTGGATAAGCTCACGATTGAGCTGGGAAGCATCGAAGGCAAAACGATTGGTTTGCTTGGTTTGGCGTTCAAGCCCAATACGGATGATTTACGGGAGGCGCCCGCGATTCGCATCGTCAAACGGCTCCTCGAAGAAAAAGCGGCGGCGGTACGTGTGTTCGATCCGGTTGCGATGGAAAATTTCAAAATAACTGGGCTCGATGTCGTCTACTGCAAAAACGCGTACGACGTTGCGGATGGTTGTGACGGGTTGATGCTGGTAACCGAGTGGAACGAGTTTAGACAGCTCGACCTACCCCGGTTGAAAAAGGTGATGAACGAGGCCGTATTTGTAGATTGTAGAAACGTTTACAAACCCGATCGGCTCGAGGCGTATGGCTTTCGCTACCAGTCGTTTGGGCGCGGCGTTGCAGAAACGTAGAGCGTTGGTGGAAGCCACCGGCGGCCTGCATGAGGTGGAGAGAGACAAGGAGTCCGTGAAATGATCGATGGTGTCATCGTAAAAAAACTCAAAGTCATACCGGACGAGCGCGGGTATCTCATGGAAATGCTTCGCGCCGACGATGATTTCTTTCAAAAGTTCGGGCAGATTTATCTGACCGTAGCGTATCCGGGAGTGGTCAAAGGCTGGCACTATCACAAAATACAAACCGATCATTTTGTGGCGGTATCCGGAATGGTCAAAGTGGTGCTTTACGATCGACGCGAGGGATCGAGCACATACGGAGAAGTCAACGAATTTTTTATGGGCGAGCAGAATCCGATTCTTCTGGTCATTCCTCCACTCGTCGCCCACGGCATGAAAGGGATCGGTGCGAAACCGGGCATGATCGTCAACTGCCCGACGGAAGTGTACAATTACGATGATCCGGATGAGTTTCGAATCGATCCGCACGACAATGATATTCCTTACGACTGGGCACAGAAGGACGGTTAGGGAGGACCAGGCTTGTCATTTTTCCGTTCGATACTGGTAACAGGCGGCGCCGGTTTCATTGGCTCCAACTTCGTGCACTATGTCCATGCAAGACACGCCGGCTGCAAAATAACCGTTCTTGACGCGCTCACCTATGCGGGCAACCTGGAAAACCTGGCTGGATTGCTGGAGGATAAGCGCCTCAAATTTATTAAAGGCTCAATAGCCGATGCCCCCACGGTTAGGGAGGCGATGACCGGGTGTGAGGCTGTGTTCAACTTTGCAGCGGAAACGCATGTCGATCGATCGATACAGGAGGCGGGCACTTTTATCGAGACCGATGTGTTGGGGACATACACGTTACTGAGAGCCGCCTGCGACATCGGGGTCGAGAAGTTCGTCCAGATCTCGACCGACGAGGTTTACGGTAGCTCTTCGGGCGAGCACTTCGAGGAAACTTCACCGCTCAAACCGGGCAATCCGTACTCGGCGAGCAAGTGCGGCGGCGACCTCATGTGCCAGGCGTTTTTCAACACCTTCCAGGCGCCAGTCGTTATCACACGCAGTTCCAACAACTTTGGCCCCTATCAGCACGTAGAGAAGTTCATTCCGCTGTTTATTACCAACACGATCGAGGGTAAGGAGCTACCCCTCTACGGCGACGGCAAACACGAGCGCGATTGGATATATGTCGAAGACAACTGCGCTGCGGTCGAGCTGGTGAGCACGCGGGGCCGGTCTGGGGAGATCTACAATATCGCCGCCGGTGAGAGCCGCCCCAACATCGAGGTGGCGGAGACGATTCTCGAACTGCTCGGTGCCCCCAAATCGAGAATCGTTTTTATCGAGGACCGAAAGGGGCACGACCGCGCATATCTGATGGACTCCACGAAAACCGAAGCGCTTGGCTGGAGTCGGCGTTATGATTTTCGCGGCGCGTTGGAGAATACAGTTGAGTGGTACCGCTCCAATGACACGTGGTGGCGTCATGTCAAGTCTGGGGCGTTCCGCAAGTACTACGACAAACATTACAAAGAAAAATTGGAGAAAGGTAAGACGCGTGGGATATGAGATCATCGCCGTCGTTGGCGCGCGGCCCAACTATATGAAGGTTGCCCCTGTCTGGCGTGAGTTCGAACAAATCGATCATGCATCGATGCGGCTGGTCCACACCGGTCAACACTACGACACCAATATGTCTAAGGTGTTTTTCGACGATCTCAAACTGCCAAAACCGGAAGTGTTTCTTGGTGTCGGTTCGGGTTCGCACAGCGAACAAACCAGCCGGGTAATGCTCGAGTTTGAAAAAGTGCTCAACAAAAAACGGCCGGACCTCGTCATCGTTGTGGGGGATGTGAATTCAACGATGGCGGCGACGCTGGTTGCAGCAAAGATGGAAGTACCTGTGGCTCACGTCGAGGCCGGGCTCCGCAGCTTTGATCGCAGCATGCCGGAAGAGATAAACCGCATGGTTACCGATATTCTCGCCGATCTGCTTTTTACCACGGAACCCAGCGCTCGAGAAAATCTGATCCGGGAGGGTATCGATGAGAAGAAGATTCACTTTGTCGGCAATGTGATGATCGACAGCCTCAATTTCTACCGTCCGATGGCAGACAGTTCGCGGATCCTCGATATGCTTGCAATCGAGCCCGGGAGGTACGGATTGGTGACTCTCCACCGGCCCTCCAATGTCGACGACACGGAAACGCTCAAAGCCGTTCTCGGCGCGCTTGTCGAACTTGGCGGCGCGTGCCCGTTGATTTTTCCTGCGCATCCGCGAACTCGAAAAATGATTGAAAACAATAAGATACAGGTGCCTGCGAAAAAACTTCGAATTTTAGATCCCATTGGGTACCTGGATTTTGCTAAACTAATGATGCACTCACGTTTGGTCCTCACCGATTCAGGAGGTATTCAGGAAGAGACCACTGTACTCGGGATCCCCTGTTTGACGATTCGAGATAACACGGAGAGACCCATCACGATTGAGGTCGGTACCAACCGGCTGGTTGGCGCGTCCGCCGCGCATATCGTGTCAGAGGGACATAATGCCCTCAAAGAGCCATTGGGTCAGGGGAAAACTCCGGAGCTCTGGGATGGCAGGGCTGCTAAACGAATCGTCAGGGTAATCGACGAGTACTTTAATGAACGCACGCAAAGCTAGCTGGTCTTTCCTGGATACTTCTCTCGAGCGCAGCTTTCTCTGGACGCTTGCCATAACCGCGCTGCCGGTCGCGTCTGGATTTGTCGTGTCATGGGTTGTCGCCCGTTTTGGCGGAGTGACCGTTATTGGAACCGTCTCATGGGTCATGTCCTTTGCGACCATGCTTCTCATACTTGGGAAGTTTGGTTTGGACCTGGCCACTTCGCGGTTGGCAAGTGAGTTTGGTGTTGCGGAACCGGGCAAACTGCGCGCGCTTTTTGCCGTGGGTCTTCGTTTGCGGTTGATGTTCACGTTGACCGTTGCCGCGGCCACATTCGCGTTTGCCGGCTGGCTTGCCCGTTTCTTCAATGAACCGTTGCTCGCCGGACCAATTCGTGTTGGGGCAATCGTTGTTGTTTGCGCGAGTCTTTACGAGTTCAAAGAAAACTTATTGATCGGATTGAACCGTTTTCAAACGGTTTACAAAGTGCGGAGTCTTCACCTCGGGCTGCGCGTTGTTTTCACAGCAGTTGTCGTGTTTCTCGGCGCCGGTGCGACAGCGATACTTGCCGGCTACTGTGGGGCGTGGGTCATCGCGATCGCGCTCTACGCAGTTCTGTTGATCCGGTTCTTGCCATCGCCGGATTCGCTCAGCGACGACGACACCAGGAGTCTTCGCCGACGATTGGTGCGCCTGAGCGTGGCGCTGGCGGTAAGCAGCGCGTCGGTCACTATCTACGCGCACATGGACCGGTTGATCCTCGGGTATTTTTCGGGGGTGAACGAAGTTGGACAATACGCCGTGGCGCGCAACATCACCGAGGTGACGCTTTTTCCCGTTTTTGCGGCAACGATGACGCTCAGACCGGCGCTGGCGGCGCGTTTTTCAGCCGGTGACCGTGGTGAGTGTTCGCGGATTATCCGCAAGACTCTCCGTTTCACGCTGGTGTCCGGTGTGCTATTTTGCTCGATTTTTCTCGTTTTGGGAGTCCCACTCGTCACGCTGGTTTTTTCCGACGAGTTCCGATATGCGGGCCAGTTAATGGTCTTCTTCGTCTGGGTTATCGTGATGCGCTCGCTCGGAGCGGTCATACTCCCCGCCTTGGTGGCCGCGGAGCGAACACGGCTATATGCCTATCTGACAACGGTATCAGCGTTGATCTATTTTTTGATGAGCGTTTTTTTGATACCGCGTTTCGATTCGAGCGGTGCGGTGGTGGCCACCATCGTATCTTACGGGGTGCTCCTGGTGTGGGGGTTGAGAGAGGTTTTCGCCGTCTACGGGGTTCGATTGGGCTGGCGACCGCTTACTTTGGTTTTTCGCACGGTTCTTGCTGGGGCCATCGCAAGCGGTGCAGCCTGGTGGCTGATCGGCGAAACCCCTGGTGCCCCGAAGGTTTTGTTGTGGGCGGCGTTAGTGTCGGCCTTCTATCTCTTTCTAATATTCGTGCTTCGGGTCAGCACTTTCAGCGAAATTCGGGGTCTGTGGAATAACTTAAGGCAACAAAAGGAATAACGAGTTTTTTCTAACTTGACACGTCTGATGTGGAAAGATATCGTCCACAGTGGACGGGAGGCATGGTAAAACCTGCATTCCCCCCTAGGAGGCAACTTGGCTGGACTTCACGCGTTTGTGGCGTTTTTACTATCATTTCTAATCGTCGCAGCCCTTACCCCCGTCATCCGTAGGTATGCACTCCAGTGGAAGCTGGGCGATAAGCCCAATGGGCGCAAAATCCACACGAGCACGATTCCGCATCTCGGTGGGATCGGGATGGTTCTGGGCTCTTTGGGAAGCCTCGGTGTCTTGGTTGCCCTGTTCTCGAATTCCGAGTCATCGGTAGCGGGGCTTCTGCTCAAGATTTTGGTCCCCGTGGCGATGATCGTTTCGCTCGGGCTGACCGATGACACGAAAAACCTCCGAGCCCGCCAAAAGCTGGCGGTCCAGACCATTGCCGCCATCATTATAGCCATCTCGGGTGTCCACTTGCTCGTCGGAATCCCGGCGATCGACAACCACTTGATGTTTGTCATTTTGTTGACAGCGTTTTACCTCGTCGGGATCTCGAGCGCCGTCAATCTCATCGACGGACACGACGGCCTCGCCGCCGGCGTCGTTGGTATTTCTGCCGCTGCATTTGGTGTCTCGGCATACGTTCTTGGCAGTCCCGTTCTGGTCTGCATTGCGTTCGCGCTAGTGGGGGCGTGCCTCGGTTTCCTGCTCTATAATTTCCCGCCGGGCAAGATCTTTATGGGGGATACGGGGAGCCTCTATCTGGGAATCATGTTGGGAATACTCTCGTGCTCGGTCACGATGCTTCAACCCACTATAAACACGTTCTTTGGCGTCTGTCTCATCATGGCGGTTCCGATTCTCGACACAGTTCTTGCGATTGCGCGGCGGTTGACATTGAAACGGCCCGTGTTCGAAGCGGATTGTCTTCATATCCACCATGTTTTGAGATCCTTTGGCTTTTCACCCCGGCAGACACTGGTCATCCTCTATTCGGTTCAGGCGGTTCTCGCTGCAATGGGGACTTTGGCGATCATGGGGTTTGTGTTCCCAATCGTGACCGGGATCGCCGTCTTGTTGGTCGCGTTCTTCACATTCTATGGAATGATGGTCGCGTCGAAGGTCAAACGCGTTGAACGTCCGTCGGAATTTGCCCCCGGGTCGATCCCCTCTTTGGAGAAATAAATCAAGCGGCGGATTTTCTCCCGCCGACCATTTGTCCCGTTGACGATGTGCCGTTTCGTGTGCTATTTATTAGGCTCACTCTGATAAAGCGCATTACCATCCTCACATGGTCGGGGGGCGGATCGTGACTACGATGACACGTTGTCGGTTGGCGAGTGATGCCGACTATCTTTCCAGACTTGAGCTTGAATCGGTCTCCCAAGAACTGCAACAATGCTCTCCCGGTCTTTGCATTGAACAAGTTGGATTAGAAGCAAATCTCTCCGATACCGCAGGTGATACCGTTCCCAATTCGCCGGGCCGTGTCGCACAGTTGATGCGTGGTCTGCTCGGGGCAAAATATGATGCGCTTGTATTGAACGCGGCGTATTTGCCCTCGAAACTTGCGTCGGGTCTCACCATCGGAGCGATTTCAAAACGAATCACCCCTTACGATGTTTTGATTTCGACAGAAGACTGTCTGCTCGACGAACTTCCAGACCACTCGACCATCGTCGCAAACGATATCCGCCGCGAAGCACAGCTTCTCTATTACCGGTCAGATTTCAAAATGGTAAGAAGCCAGGGAAGCATCGACTCGGTCATCCAGAAGATTCGAAACGAACAGCTCGATGGTGCGGTTCTCGCCGCATGCGATGTCGAACGTCTCAACAAACAGGATCATGTTGTCGAGTTCCTCACTTGCTCGATATGTGTTCCCGCGGCAGGGCAGGGATCGCTCGCTGTTCTCGTCCGATCGGACGAGGAACAGATCAAGAAGTGTGTCAGGAGTATCAATCACCCCGCATCCTATGGAGAGATCATAGCGGAGTGGGCGTTTCTCGATCATCTCGGAGTGACGGACAAGGCGCCCGTCGGCGTTTTGGGAAGAATCGAAGGAAAGGCTCTCGAGTTGGAAGGGATGATAGCGCTCCCCGACGGGCACGAACGGATCCACTCGGTCGTCAAGGGAAGTGTGGGACGCGAGGCGGAGTTGGGCGACAAACTTGCTCAGGAAATTCTCGAGGCGGGTGGACGAGAGCTTATGCGCGAAATAAACCTCCATTGATTCCCGCAGTATCCCCAGGAGAAGACTTACGGTGCTGGATCGACGATTAATTCGAGATGACCCTGACAAGGTCGTCAAAGGGATCGAGTCCAAAAACGTGGACACCGAAATCGGGACGGTCATCGCACTCGACAAGGAGCTTCTTGCTATTCAGAAGCAGAGCGAAGAGCTCAAACACGAACGCAACGTCAAGTCAGCGGAAGTGGCGGCGAAAAAACGGGCCGGCGAAGACGCAGACGAGCTTCATATGTATCTCAAAAACCTTTCGCAGCGGATAAAAGACATCGAAGCCAAAAGCAAAGAGGCAAGCGCCAGGCTCGACGAGTTGCTGCTGACCCTTCCCAATCTGCCCCATGCGAGCGTTCCCATCGGCAAGGACGAGTCGGACAATGTCGTGCGCCGGACCTGGGGCGAGGTGACGGAGCCCTATTTCGATGTGTTGCCGCACTGGGAAATTGGCGAAAAGCTCCGTGTCCTCGATCTCGAAGCGGGCCGCAGGGTCACCGGCCGCGGGTACATCGTTCTCCGCGGGGATGGAGCGCTGCTCTCACGGGCACTGGTCAATTTTATGCTCGATCTCCATCGAGACCAGGGATACGAAGAGGTTCTGGTGCCGTACGTGGTCAACCGGGGTTCGATGGTTGGTACCGGCCAGCTCCCAAAGATGGCTGAGGATATGTATCACTGTGAAATCGATGACCTTTTCCTCATACCAACGGCCGAGGTGCCTGTTACCAATATCGAACGCGACTCGTTTACTCCCGCCGACGAGCTTCCGGTAAAGTACACCGCTTACAGCCCGTGTTTCAGACGCGAAGCGGGAAGCCACGGTGCAGACACAAGGGGCCTGCTCCGGGTTCATCAGTTCGACAAAGTCGAGATGGTCAAGGTGGTCTATCCCGACGATTCCTACGACGAGCTGGAATCGCTGCTGGATGACGCCTGTGTGGTGCTCGAGGCGCTCGAGCTTCCATACAGAGTTCTCGAACTTTGCACCGGTGATTTGAGTTTTGCCGCAGCGAAGTGTTACGATCTGGAAGTGTGGTCGCCTGGGGTCGAAAAATGGCTCGAAGTGTCTTCGTGCAGCAACTTCGAGGATTTTCAGGCGCGGCGGGCCAACATAAAAATCAAAAAGGCAAAAGGGGAGCGGCACCGTTTTGTACATACGTTGAACGGTTCGGGGTTGGCGCTGGCTCGAACCATCGCCGCGATACTCGAGCACCATCAGACACCGACCGGTCGGGTTCGCATCCCCGCCAAGCTGGTTCCTTACATGCAGGGCAAGGAGTATTTGGGCTAGAGCGTCCACAGGGCGTCACGCCGTCAGGACAATGGGTCTTTTTTCGAACTACCGGGGAAACATACGCTTCTGGTTGAAGGTTTATCTCTTCATCGGAGTCGCCGTTCTCATCCTTGCCGTCCTCCTCTACACCAACCGTGTGATCCATCGTGTCGAAGAACGATCGCAAGCGACGACGCGGCTGTTTTCGCGGTTCATCGCAGAAGTGGTTCTCGAGGCGGACGACCCAGGGAAAATGAACATCCTCAAAGAGGTGTTGTCGGAAATCAAGCTTCCCATAATCATCACCGATTCTGAAGGGCGGCCGTTTGTCTGGCACCGCGTCGGCATCCCGGAGGCGGCTGACGAAGAATTTGAGATGCTATTCACGATCGATCCGGCTAACCCTCCCCCAGGTGACATAGCCAAGCTCGTGGAGCTCTCAAAAAAGTTCGATGACGCAAACGACCCGATACCGGTTCGTTTCGAATCCTCCACGGATGTGCAGGCGTATGTCCATTTTGGTCCGTCCAGACTGGAGAACGAACTTCGTCTGATTCCATTTATCCAACTCGCATTGTTTCTCGTTTTTATGGCCCTGGCCCTGCAGGGGTTTCGCTATCTCAAATTGAGCGAGCAGCGATCGATTTGGGTGGGAATGGCAAAAGAGACCGCTCATCAGCTGGGGACGCCGTTGTCCGCGCTGCTCGGCTGGTCACAATTGCTCAAAGACCAGCTCAGCGAGGGGCGAACCGAGGAGCTTAGCGGTTCGATCGGTGAGATGGAAGAGGATTTGAAACGGCTGAGCAAAGTCACCGAGCGCTTTAGCAAGATTGGATCGCGACCCGAGTTGGGCAATGTCAGCATTGCCGAAGTGCTGGAGAGGACAGTGAAATATTTCCACAGACGGCTTCCCAGCCTCAAAGCCGATTCGACGCTGTCTCTCGACCTCGATGAGACACCGCTCGTTCGGGGCAACGCAGAGCTTTTGGAATGGGTGTTCGAGAACCTGATCAAGAACGGGCTCGACGCGCTGGGAGAAACCGGTGGCAGGATCGAGATTCGATCCCAGTTCGATTCCAGTCGGAACGCTGTGGAGGTGTATGTAAAGGATTCGGGCAAGGGGGTGCCCGCACCGCATCGGGAACAGATCTTCCGGCCCGGGTTTACAACTAAACAGAGAGGGTGGGGTCTGGGGCTGGCGCTGACACGGCGGATCGTCGAGGAGTACCACGGCGGTGAGATCAAGCTTGCCGATTCGCATCCTGGGCGTGGCAGCACGTTTCTAGTCCGGTTTCCCGCCGCATGAAAATACGGTATCCCGCTTGCGATTACCCTCTTATATTATGGATAGGCGGCGCCGGGCGGCTCTCCGGGCGTCTTTGTCGTACATGAGCTAACTACAGACGAGACGAGGCAAAGGTGGCAGATCAACACATTCTCTGGGTCGACGACGAAATCGAGCACCTCAAATCGCACATCCGGTTTCTCGAGGGCAAGGGTTACCGCGTCAGCACGGCGGCGAACGGCGAAGATGCGCTCCGTATGGTTGGGGAAGACAAGTTCGACGTTTTGCTGCTGGATGAATCGATGCCCGGGATGGGCGGTCTCGAGACCCTGAACGAAATCAAGGAGATCGAACCGTCTTTGCAGGTCGTCATGATCACCAAGAACGAGGCGGAGCAGTTGATGGACGATGCCATCGGGATGCAGATTTCGGATTATCTTCTCAAGCCGGTCAGCCCGATGCAGATCTACTCGGCCTGCAAACGTATACTCGATTCGCACCGGCTTCAGGAGAGCCGTTTCTCGCAAGATTACGTAAGAGACTTCACCAATATTCAGGCGTTGATCGATGACGGATCCTGGGACAGTTGGCTATCCATTCACAACAAGCTGAGCCGGTGGGATCTCGAATTCGATCGCTTCAGGGACAGCGGTCTCGAAGCCACTCACGACGATCAAAAACAAAATACAAACCTCCACTTTGGCCGGTTTATCGAGAATACCTATCGTGATTGGCTGGAATCCGAAGCGGGACCGGTGCTAAGCCCTGATGTGTTCAAAACGTTCGTCCTGCCCCAAGTTCGTGAGAAGGAACAAGTGTTCTTTATTGTCATCGACTGTGTGCGGCTGGACCAGTGGTTGATCATCGAGGAGCTACTCAGAGACGATTTCGACGTGCAGAAAGACTCCTACATGTCGATTCTACCCACCGC
>CP070631.1:816283-819521 GCA_020356045.1 Candidatus Latescibacterota bacterium | reverse complement strand
TGATATCTCTCTTTCACGTTCTTGCTGAGCGCCTTATCGATAATCTGTTGGAGCTCGTTCGGTATTGCCGGATTATGACTGCGGAGGGGGGCGGGATCCTTGCACGTAATCCCGTAGACCACAGCAGCCTCATTGTCACCATCAAACGGCAGCCGCCCGGTCAACATTTCGTATAAGACCACCCCCAGCGAAAAAATATCCGAGCGCGCGTCGACTTTTTCGCTTTTGGTCTGCTCGGGTGACATGTACGCGATCGTTCCCACCGTCGACCCGGTTTTGGTGACTTTTGTCGTACCGGCAAGCTTGGCCAAACCAAAATCCACGATTTTAACTTCATCGTCGGCGGTCACCATGACGTTGGCGGGTTTGATATCCCGGTGGACCATGTTGTTTGCATGGGCCTTTCCCAGCCCACGCGCGATCTTGATTCCGTAATCGATGGCGCTCTCCACCGACATCGGGCCGTGCTCGACCTTTTTCTTTAGCGTTTCGCCTTCGTAGCGCGCCATGCAGATGAACAAACGCCCATCGGGGGACTCGCCGATTTCGTGGATGGTGCAGATGTTGGGATGATCAAGAGATGAGGCGGCTCGAGCTTCGCGGACAAATCGTTTTTTGGCGCTGGCGTCGCGGGTGAGCTCGGGCGGGAGAAACTTGAGTGCGACGCGGCGGTGCAGATCGGTGTCCTCCGCCTCGTACACGACACCCATTCCACCACCCCCGAGTTTCTCGAGGATCCGGTAATGTGAAATAGTCTGACCGATCATCTCTTCCCCCTGGAGATGCCCGGTGCGGACCAGAAGGGGGGTACCCAGTAGCTGCGACGCGCACCAATACCAGTGTAACAGTTAATGGGCGGGGAGAAAAGCGGTAATTTGATGTTGGGTGGGCGCTTACAGCTGCGGTCTTACTGCAGCCGTCTGACAACGCGGCTTTGGTATGGTGCAAACTACAATCCTGACGTGGAAGAAGAGTGACTAACACCAGAAAATGTCGCTGACATGCTGGCTCCCGGCCACAGCCACAATGTTCACCGGTGCCCGATACGGGCTCAAAAGGAATCGATTTCCGCAAACGACATATCGTGGCCTAGCTCCTGACCCTATCCGTCGGGCGTATGGTATAATAAGGCCAGCGAATCGTCCGACAGACCTGCCTCGAGCCTCGAAGGGACATCATGAAAACCACCCTATCTGCATTGCTTGCCCTGGCCATGTTCGCTGGACCGGTAGTGTCCCAGGAACCTTACGAGGGCGAAACACTGATATCGTTGCTCACCTCGAACGACACCTACTCGATCGATCTCGATCACAATATTCTAAGAACCTGGCACGGAGACGCCGTTCCCGCCACCTTCGCCTACCTGCGGGCGGACGGATCGATTGTGAGACCGTGTCTGGACACCGGCGGTCACTTTGGCGGCGGTGGAACCGGTGGACGGATTCAGATCATCGATTCGAACGACGTCGTCATCTGGGATTATCTCTTCTCCACTTACGACTACCAACAGCATCACGATATCGAACCGATGCCAAACGGCAATGTGCTGGTGATCGCCTGGGAGCGAAAAACCTATGAGGAGGCCATCGCCGCCGGCCGTCAACAGTTGAGTGGTGAGATGTGGGTGACGATGATTGCGGAGATCGAACCAGTAGGCGCCACAGGCGGCAACATCGTTTGGGAGTGGCATCTCTGGGATCACTTGATTCAGGATGCCGACCCGAGCAAGGACAACTATGGTGTCGTCACCGATCATCCCGAGCTTGTCGATATCAACTACGGCCCCATATCATCCGCGGATTGGGACCACGCCAACTCGGTCGATTACAACCCCCAACTCGACCAGGTTATATTCAGCGCACGCAAAACCAACGAGTTCTACATCATCGATCACAGCACCACAACCGAGGAGGCGGCGGGCCACACCGGCGGCAACAGCGGGATGGGTGGAGACATTTTGTACCGTTGGGGCAACCCCCAGGTGTATGACCGCGGAGATGAAACTGACCAGTACTACTTTGGCATACACGCGGCGGGTTGGATCGATACGGGACTTCCCGGTGCCGGCCGGATTTTGACGTTTAACAACGGTAACCGGGCTGGAACGGTAAACGACTACTCGAGTGTTGAAGAAATCGATCCGCCTGTGGACGCAGGCGGCAACTACTCGATCACACCGGGCGAACCGTTTGAACCCACCGCCCCATCCTGGGTCTATTCGGATGCTCCCAGTTTTTATTCTCAAAACAGGGCCGGCGCATTCCGAATGCCAAACGGCAACACGCTGATCACGGACACTCAGCACAGAAATATCTTTGAGGTGACCAGTGATGGAACCAAAGTGTGGACGTACTTACCGTCGGCCGCCGTCCACCGGGCGCCACGCTACTGGTACGATCTGACCGGTGTCGAAGAATCACCACCGTTGAGCGCACGTCTAGAACAGAACTTCCCCAATCCGTTCAACCCTACGACGCGAATTGTGTTTGAAATCGACAGGCCGTCGATGGTGAAGCTCAAGATCTATGATGTGTCCGGAACGCTCGTTCGCACGTTGGTCGAAGAGACGCGGCACGCCCATCGATACGACGAAATTTGGGACGGCAGAGACTCACGCAATCGACGGGTTGCAAGTGGAATCTATTTTTGTCGACTCGAGGCGGCGGGCTCTGTCCATACCAAGAAAATGGTGCTCCTAAAATAAGTCGACGAGCGCCGGAGCGTGTGATTCCTGGCCTTACCCACCACGCCATCAGGGCATCACGGAGAGGGTCAACGATTTCGTTGGTCCGCCAAAACACCGTGGGAACATCACGATCGAACCGGTTTGGGGCCGCGGTTCAAATTTATTCTTGCACGACGCTACGATCGCGCGTATAATATGAGTGAACGCTCACAAAAACACATCGATGTCGTAAGGAGCCCCCGCGATGGCGACCAGCAATACACGCCGCGTACCCAAACAAAGTCGAAGTCAGGAGCGTTTTGACAAGATTGTCGAGATAGCGTCTAAGTTGTTTCTGGAAAAAGGGTTCGATGGAACGACGACAAACGAAATCGCGCGGCGGGCAGATATATCCATCGGGTCGCTCTACCAGTATTTTCACAACAAAGAATCGATCGTCGAAGCGCTCGCGGATCGGTACGTCGAGGCGCTGCGGGAGGTGACGGAAAACGTCGTCCAAACCGATGTTGCCGATCTCTCCACGGCCACGGCGGTGGACGCGCTCCTCGACCC
>CP070631.1:809154-816183 GCA_020356045.1 Candidatus Latescibacterota bacterium | reverse complement strand
CCAAGCGTAAGGTCAAGAGAAAGACCAAGCGTAAGGTCAAGAGAAAGACCAAGCGTAAGGTCAAGAGAAAGACCAAAGCCAAGAAAGCCAAAACCCGGAAATAGGTTTTCTTGCGATCAGCTTTTTAGCAAAGCTGGAAACGATCAATAGAAAAGGAAGAGGCAGGAGCACCTCTTCCTTTTCTTTTTGTCCTCCGTTTCGCGGTCGTCGAGCGCTCGTCGGCGGTTGGTGCAATCTCGGTACGTTGGCGATACGCGGTCTGACGGGAGGTGTCCACGTCAACGGGATCCGGTACCTCCAGCCGAGCCCCGGGGGGCTTGACTTGACCGGGCCGTTGGCCTATAAGTTAGCGGTCGGTCCTACTGGGCGGCACGTGTCCGGTCTGTCCTGATTCCCAGAGTCATCCACACCTAAATCGATTTGTTCGGAGGTAGGAGCATATGCCTTTTGTCCCGTCCCAGATGTTCCTGACCCGGGGGGTTGGTCGGCACCGCGAACGGCTAACGAGCTTTGAGATCGCCCTGCGAGACGCGGGGATCGCGTCGTTCAACCTCGTCTCGGTGTCGAGTATATTTCCCCCTCACTGCAAACTGATTCCAAAACACCGCGGGCTGGCCAAGCTCACGCCGGGTGAAATCGTCTACTGTGTTCTGTCGCGCTCCGACACCAACGAACCTCACCGGTTGACGGCCGCGGCGTTGGGGGTGGCGGTTCCAAAGGATCGAAGCCGATACGGGTACCTCTCCGAACACCATAGTTACGGTCAGAACTGGAAACAAGCCAGCGATTATGCCGAGGATTTGGCGGCAAGCATGTTGGCGTCAACACTCGGAATCGAAATCGATCTGGACAAGGCGTGGGACGAGCGTCGTGAGCACTGGAAGATCGCAGGCCACATCGTGAGGACGACGAATATCACCCAGACCGCGATGGGCAAAAACGGACTGTGGACGTCGGTGATGGCGGCCGCGGTGTTCTGTGGTTGAGTTTTAATGGTCAGCGGAGGTCGATGGTGAGTGCAGACGGCCGGGGTTTTCTCGAGGACAAGCTCGACGTCGCGTGCGTCGGACGAGAATCCAATCAGTATATCGTATCGCGTATCCCGTACGAACAAACCACAACCTATATCAAGGGCACCGCGGATGCGCCGCGCGCCATCGTCGATGCCTCGAGCCACATTGAGCTGTTCGACGAGACGCTCGGGGTCAATGCCTCGCAGCACGGAATCCTTACCGTCGAACCCGAAATCACCGATCTTGACTCGATAACGTCTCACGCCTCACAGCTTGCCGAACGACATCCGGATGCGGTTCTCGGGTTCTTGGGTGGGGAGCACTCGGTCACACCGGCTATCCTCAACGGCTTATCGCCCGGCGAGGTTGGCATTGTGTGGATCGACGCGCACGCGGATCTGCGGCGACGTTTTCACGGCCGCGAAGACAATCACGCCTGCGCGGGTCTCAACAGCCTCGAGTTTGGAAACATCGTTCAAATCGGTGTTCGAAGTCTGGCGCAAGAAGAAGTCGATTATCTAGATACAACGGATCGTGTGAAGTGTTTCCGGGACTGGAGTGATCAAGTCAAGGAGGCCATCCGCGGGCTCCCCGACAAGATATATCTGACCGTTGATATGGATGGGTTCTCACCGATGCTCGTGCGGGCTGTAGGGACACCCGAACCCGGCGGGCTGATGTGGGAAGAGGTAATGGATATCCTCGATTTTGTGATCGGGGAAAAGGACCTGTTCGCATTTGATGTCGTCGAGCTCTGCCCGCGTGAGGATGACGTGGTGTCGAGCTACACGGCGGCGCGGCTCGTATACAAAATTATGGCCTATCATACGTACCACAAACTCTAGGCAAGACGTCCGCGATTACGGTTTGTGGTTGCCGCCTGGCCCTGAGAAGGCCTTGGCAACACCGACAGTCGAGAGAGGTCACTTCGAATGACAACCGACACGACATTGACGGCTGCGGGGTGTTAGACACCACTTTGCGAATGCCGAGCCGCCCGGATCGCTGGCGACTCAACGGATTCCGAAAAAGGGGACTGCGATGAAAAAGCATTATACAAAAAATCCCACCGAGCCGATCGAGATCGAAGCGGGGATGACGACCGATGAGCTTCTGGGGCGTATGGAAAGGATCTCGTTTCAAGGCCGGCAGATCGCCCGTGCGGCCCGGGTGTGGGAGATAGCGCTCGATCAAGATGCCTATGTCATGATGGGGCTTGCCGGGGCGATGACGGCCGCCGGTATGCGCAAACTAGTGGCCAAGCTGATCGATTACCGCTACATCGACTGCCTGGTGTCTACGGGGGCCAATCTTTTTCACGACATATATGAGACATTGGGAACGCCGCACTTTATGGGGTCGCCCGACGCCGACGACGAGGCGTTGTTCGAATGTGGTCTCGACAGGGTATATGACACCTATGCGGACGAACGCGAGTTTGAATCGATCGACCGATGGATTGGTGAATGGGCCACGGGCTCGCTCGAGAACCGTCCATATACCACACGGGAGTTCCTGTTCGAATTGGGTCTCGAAATCGATAAACGGACCGGCGGGGCGAACAAGGGGATACTTACCACGGCGGCGAAATTCAGGTTGCCGATCTACTGCCCGGCAATTGCCGATTCGTCGATAGGGATCGGGTTGGCCAGCGCCAAGAAGAACTTCGTTTTCGACCTGACCGAAGACGTCCGGGAAACGGGGACCCTGGTGATCGACAAAGAGACTATGGTCCTGTACTGTGGCGGGGGCACGCCAAAAAACTTTATTCAGCAAACCGAGGTGACCGCCAAGCACATCGGCGGCAATCCGAAAGGGCACAGGTTTGCCGTGCAGTTTGTTACCGATGCCCCGCATTGGGGTGGGCTCAGCGGATGCACCTTTGATGAGGCGGTCAGCTGGGGGAAGATCAATCCCGGTGGGGATAAGGTCACCGTTTTCTGCGACACCACGATCGCGCTTCCATTGGTGGCGTCGGCGCTGTTGACTCGGATGCGGGACCGCCGCCGTCGCTGATTTTTCTGATCTAAACTCGGACCGCCGTCGCTGATTTTATCGCTCATGAATTCGGGCTTCCGTGCCCCCTTCAGACGCAAAACCGCCCGGAACCGCGATCTATACGATCGAGCTACGGGCGGGTTAGATGATCGAACCAGGCAGCCTGTCAATCGGACTTGTACCGAAACATCAAATAGGCGCCGATCACTATGAGGATGATAGGGAATATCGGCTGATTGAACAACCCCACCGCGTAGAAGAACCACAACACACCGACCACGACCAACACCGCGCCACCCGTCGATGATGTAAAGAACCCTTTTACTTTCTTCCTTGTTTCCGCGTCGTCTTTCACATTTTGAAACGCGGTTTCCATCCGTTTGACGCCTTCGGACATCGTCTTGGAGAATTTGTCCGCGACCTCGTCCATCTTTTCCTCAATCCCCTTCTTTGGCGGGGGCGAGGTACTTTCCTCTTTTTCCGGTTCCTGGGCTCCCAGGCCCTCGTTCTCTTTGTTCTCCATGACGCTCCTTTCTTTGGCGGATACGACCCGGCCGGTCAATTTCGCAATTCGGGAACACGCCGGGTGGCCGCGATCAACCCGATTATACTCGAAACCAGTAGAAACGCAACGCCCGCCAAAAACAGATAGACCGTTTCCAGGGCGTACCGGGTCTTCACGAAACCGATCAAATAGACTACGGCTGAACCCACGCCAAAGTTCAACACGAATTTGACCGCGAATCCGGTGCTGCGCCAGCGAGTCGGTGTAAGTGCTGCGATGAGACTGTTTTCAATCGGCTGCATTCCCAGGTTGAAAAACACGAACATCGCGGCGCACAACACCAGCAGGTAATCCGAGGTGAAGGCCATGCCAATGAGAAACGGGACGCTGGCTGCATGCACGCCGAGATACGAGTACCGTAAATCGAAGCGGTCGGCCGCGCGGCCGCCGATCATTTGCCCAAAGATGCCCACGACCAGCACCGCGGATGTGAGAATCGTGGCGGCGAGTGTCTTGCTCCCCTGCATCTCGATAAATGAGAGCGATCCGACCAGGTTGTGAAAAAACGCGGTGTTGAGCTCGATGTAGGCGGGCAGCAAAACCATGTTACCCCGGTAGACCAACCCCGCAAATACCAACGCGGCACAGAGCACGACATAGTATTTGAGATACTCTCCTCGTTCGGTCGACTGGCGTGGGCCGTTGTCGGTTGTGGTTTCGTCTATACGAAGCACAGTGAGACCAAACCCGGCGGCGAGTGCAGCGATGCCCATAGCGACGAAGGCGGTTTGCCAGCCAAACAACCATGTGAGGACACCGGTCACGATCGGGGCAGACGCGATTCCCAGGTTGCCCCAGACTCCGTTGACCCCGAGCGCGTAGCCTCGCCGGTGGATGGTTCGCGATATGAGCGCCAGTCCGGCGGGGTGGTAAATGCTCGCTCCCAAACCCACCAGCATGAGGCAAACCGGCATGGCGCGGGCCGTGGCGAGCGCGCCGGCGAGGGTGAGTCCCGTGCCCATGGCAAACACGCCGATCAAAAGCATCCTTTTGGCCTGCCAACGATCTACGATGTATCCGGCGGGTAGCGCCCCGACTCCATACAACAGATACATCAGGAAGCTCAGCTTGATGACATCCTCGAGCGGCATGCCAAGCGTGTTCATAATGGGAATGGTCACAGCGGGAAAAACCAGCACGAACATGTGAGTGAGAAAATGGCAGACGCACGCAAACATCAGGATGCGCTTCTCCCGCGGGGATAGACCGCTGGTGGGTGAGGAGGTGTGATGTCGATCGAAGTCGTTCATGAGTCCTAGGGTTCGAGACGGGTTGGCAAATTGGCCCATCCTCTAGATTGACTACATCGGGTGCGCCGGGTTGCCGAAAGGGCCATTCTATGGTAGGCTCTCTGTTACTACCACAATTTTCGTTTCCTCGTCTGAGGACGTCTCGATCTTCTTATCTTCCCGTTCAGACGTCACGATGTGTTGGGTTGTTTGTGAGGAGGTGTCGTGGTGCACACTACCATTTTTTCAGGTTCGATTTTTGGCGTTCAAGGGATGACCGTCGAGGTTGAAATCGATATCGCCCGCGGTATTCCCGCGTTTTCCATCGTTGGACTGCCAAACGCTGAAGTACGCGAGAGCCGCGAACGCGTTACCGCGGCGATCAAAAACACGGGGCTCAAGTTTCCATTAGAGCGGATTACCGTCAACCTCGCGCCGGCCGCGATCAAGAAAGAGGGGGCTGCATTCGATCTTGCGATCGCCGTCGGGATTGTCCTGACCGCGGCGCGAAAACGGTCGCGGCGGAGCGGCAAAGATGCTCTCCCGTTTATCGGTCAAAAAACGCTCTTTCTCGGCGAGTTGACTTTGGGTGGTGGGATTCGCCGCGTCAAAGGCGTTCTGCCGATTCTTCTCCACGCCAGGGAGCGAGGATTCACCCGTGCTGTTATCCCGCGTGATAACTTTCCGGAATCGCAGGTCGTTTCCGGGATCGAAGTGTTTGGCGTCCAAACGCTTCAGGACGTGTTGGGTCTGCTTGCCGTCGATGACGACAGCGGTGCGGTGGAAAAGGGACTGCGTCTGACAATGGCGTCAGCGTTCATGTTCCACCGATCACCGGAGTCCGCCGGTGTGGTGCACAAACGCCGTGACGAAACTCGTTCGATTCCCGAAAACGACCTCCGGCCGTCCCTGGCCGAACGAGGAGACATGAAAGAGGTGTGTGGCCAGGAGTCGGTCAAACGCGCTCTACTCGTCGCGGCGGCCGGTGGACACCACGTGTTGATGGTCGGTCCACCCGGCTCGGGCAAGACCATGCTCGCCAAACGATTCGCTTCGATACTGCCGCCGTTGGACGAGCAGCGGGCGATCGAAACGACGATGATCTACAGCACGGCCGGGCTGTTAAACGGTGCTGGTCTTGTCACTTTTTCACCGTTTCGGGCACCGCATCATAGTGCGAGCGACGCCGGATTGATCGGTGGCGGGGGTGTGCCGCGGCCCGGGGAAGTAACGCTGGCGCACAACGGTGTGTTGTTTTTGGACGAGTTTCCCGAGTTCAAGCGTCACGTGCTCGAGACGCTCCGTGAACCGCTCGAGGAAGGACGGATCACCATTTCTCGTGCGAAAAGCGCTGTGACGTTTCCCGCGCGGTTCCAGTTGATCGCTGCGATGAACCCCTGTCCCTGCGGTTATCGGGGACAATCCGGTGAGGAGTGCCGGTGTCCACGGCTTCATATCGAACGCTACGCGGGTAAGGTGTCGGGACCGCTTCTCGATCGAATCTCGATTCACATGTTTGTCCGTCCAGTGGAGGTTGCCGCGTTTAAGGGGCGTCGCGATGGAGATTCCAGCGCGACGATGCGCGAGGAAGTCACCCGTGCGCGCGGCATCCAACAACGTCGAAATCCTTCGGCACTGGGGCATGGCACGATCGACAGGAAAGTGACGGTTTTGAACGGGCGGCTGCCGGTCAAAAGCATCCGCGAGTTGTGCCGGTTGGATGCTGCGGGTGAGGATCTGCTCGCCAAAGGTCAACGGCAACTCAAAATCAGTGCACGGGGACGAAACCAAGTGCTCCGCGTGGCGCGGACGATCGCAGATCTCGAGGCTGCGGAATGGATCACAACGGACCATCTCGCCGAGGCGATTCAGTATCGCATGCGGGAGTTTCCTTTGTAACCAGGGTTGGCCAATGGGGGAGAGCGAGCACCGGGGCTGGCCCGGGCTGGGGCGGAGGGAAACGGGCGTATCGATTTATCGCGTTGGGCTCCGGTCCCGCTAGGCTTCTTCTAGCCTCTCTTGGTGAAGCCGTTTATCGCGCTGATTAGAGCTCGTATGGGCAGTCGCATCCTGCGACCGGGTTAAGACTTGACCGGGAGGATGAGGTGAAGAGGGGGATCATTCGTGTTGGTTCAATCGCGCAGAGAATCCTGTTGATTCGCGGTGAGAAAGTCATCATCGATGCTGATCTGGCTCAGTTCTACGGCGTACCGACGAAGCGACT
>CP070631.1:801576-809054 GCA_020356045.1 Candidatus Latescibacterota bacterium | reverse complement strand
AACTTTCTCGACATCGGTGGAAGCTCGAACCCGGAGAAGGTCGTAAGCGCGCTGACAATCATTCTAAGAGATCCCAACGTGAAATCGATCTTTATAAATATCTTTGGAGGTATTACGAGGTGTGACGACGTGGCCAAAGGGCTCGTCGCTGCATTCAAGGAAATGGATCTCAGACACCCCGTTGTGGTGAGACTGACGGGAACCAACGAAAAAGAGGGCAAAGCAATCCTCGCCGAGTTCGACCTTCACGCAGCGTCCACTATGGACGAAGGCGTAAAAAAAGCTATCGAGCTCGCGGGCTGATCGGAAAAGGAGTCTACCTTGAGTATATTCATTGACGAAAATACAAAACTCGTCGTCCAGGGAATCACCGGTCGCGACGGGTCGTTTCACGCCGCACAGATGATGGAATACGGAACAAACGTTGTGGCCGGCGTCACCCCCGGCAAAGGGGGACAGAAGTTCGCGGATCGGGTCCCGATTTTCAATACGGTCAAAGAAGCGGTGGCGGCAACTGGAGCCAATGCATCCGTGATCTATGTGCGGGCGCCCTTTGCCGCCGACGCGATGTGCGAAGCGGCGGATGCCGGAGTCGACCTGGTTGTATGTATCACCGAGGGTGTGCCGGTCAAAGACATGGCGTCTGTGATGCCGTTTTTAAGAGAACGCAACGTCAGACTCATTGGCCCCAACTGTCCGGGCATCATTGCGCCGGGCAAAAAGTCAAAGGTCGGGATTTTGCCCGGCAGCATCTGTATTCCGGGGCCCGTTGGTGTCGTGTCGAGGAGCGGAACGCTCACATACGAAGTGGTTTTCCAGCTGACCAGCAACGGATTCGGCCAGTCGACGTGTGTCGGGATCGGTGGTGACCCGCTCATAGGCACCAACTTCATCGATGCGCTCGACGCGTTTGAAAAAGATAGTGAGACCAGCGCTGTTGTGCTCATCGGGGAAATCGGCGGCACGGACGAACAGGAAGCCGCCGAATTTATCACCAAAAAGATGAGCAAACCGGTTGTTTCGTTTATCGCCGGTCAGACGGCACCGGAGGGCAAACGAATGGGCCACGCCGGTGCGATCATATCGGGCTCGTCGGGAACCGCTGCCGAAAAGATCGCGGCGTTCGAGGCAGCGGGTGTCCGCGTCGCACGGATCCCATCGGAGCTCGCCGGGTTGGTCGAAAAGGTGGCGCCCGAGGCGAAAGGCACGTAGCGGGACTATGAAAACCCTACTGATGGTAAAACCGGACATCGTCGAGAACGGTCTCTTTGGTGAAATCATCGCTCTGGTGCTTCGAAGCCGGTTCAAGATCACCAACTTGAGAATGGTGCACCTGGATGTCGGGACGGTCGAACGCTTTTACGAGGTTCACCGCGGCCAGGAGTTCTACCCCTCGCTGGTCGAATACGTATCCAGTGGACCGGTGGTCGCCATGGAAATCACCGGTGACAACGTGATTGCCGCGATCCGGACGCTGGTCGGCGAGACGGATCCGGGTGTCGCACGGCCGGGTACGATCAGGCACATGTTTGGTATCTCTATACAACGCAATGCCGTACATGCGTCGGACTCGCCAGAATCGGCGAAAAAAGAGCTTGCAATCGTATTCGGTGGCTCCTAAATTCGCATGGACGGCGTTCCAAGACCACAAGTTACAACGGGTAAGCGCGATGATCCTGGAACTCGACAAGCTGTCCAACGACACCGAACAGGTTGCGGCGGACGAGGTCGTGACGTTCGAAGATGTCGACGGCAAAGAGAACCGGATCCACTGCCACATCGAACTGAACATCCGCCGCGTCGCTGAGACATATCTCATACACGCGGATCTCGACGGCCGTTTTGCGACCCCCTGTCACAGGTGTCTGGAGCCAGCTGAGTGTCACATTAAGTCTTCGTTCGATCTTGTTGTAAAAAAAGCAAGTACGGACGCGAAGGTCCCGCCGGTGGATGAGGATGCCCGCGATGACGCGATGGTGAGCCTGCCTGCCGGTGCGACCGAGCTATCGCTCGATCACCTGATTTTTGAGAATTTGGTTTCGGAAATCCCGATGCAGATCCGCTGCCGCGACGAGTGCAAAGGGTTGTGTTCCAGCTGTGGAGTGAACCTCAATACGGCAGAGTGCGATTGTCAGCCGCACACCGACCCTCGTTGGAATGCGCTCCGGTCGCTGGGACGGCGGGACGATACGCCGTCAAAATGAATCGAGTCTAACGATCGAAGGAGAATCCAATGGCCGTTCCAAAACGAAAAACATCCAAGGCCCGCAAGAACAAGCGCCGGGCCAATTGGAAACTTAAGAGCCCGAATCTGACGCGATGCTCGCACTGTCATCAATTCAAGCCACCGCACAGTGTGTGCCCCAACTGCGGCTTTTATGGCGGGCGAGAAGTTATCAAGATCGAGGAAGAGCTTTAAGGTGGTGGGAGCTTGAGAATCGCCGTGGACGCGATGGGAGGGGACAAGGGTCCCGATATCGTGGTCAAGGCGGCTGTCGAGGCCGCCAGGAGTGATCCGTCCGAGCTCACCGTTGTCATCGTTGGTGACGCGCCTCGTATCAATCGTGTTCTGCAAAAAACCCGGACTAAACCCTCCAATATCGAAGTCGTTCACGCCTCGGAAACCATTGGAATGTCAGAAGCGCCCGCAACCGCGATCAGAAAGAAGAGGGACTCGTCGGTTGCGGTCACACTGCGGCTGATGAAAGAAGGCAATGTCGACGGGATGGTGAGCGCCGGTAACACCGGCGCGGTGGTGGCGGGGTCCCTGGTTACGTTGGGACGTCTTCACGGAGTATCGCGTCCTGCGATCGCTACCTTTTATCCGACCAAAAAGGGTTGGGTTGTCGTTCTGGATATCGGTGCCAATTCGGTATGCACGCCAAAAAATCTCCTTCAGTTTGGGGTCATGGGGTCGATTTTCGCACGATATCACCTCGATGTCCGCAACCCCAGGGTGGGATTGATGAACATTGGCGAAGAGCGAAGCAAGGGCACCGATATCGTCAAAGAGGCCTACAACCTTCTCGAAAACGGCAATGTGAACTTTGTCGGCAATGTTGAGGGACGTGATGTGTTCGCTGGTGTCGTGGACGTCGTTGTGTGCGACGGTTTTGTCGGCAACATCGTTCTGAAGTTTGCCGAGAGCATCGTAGCCTTCACCAGCAACGTGCTCAAAGAGGAAATTAGAAAGAGCGTCGCCGCCAGGTTAGGCGCGCTTCTAATGAGGGGTGTGTTTCGCTCGTTCCGGTCACGGCTGGACTACGCGGAGTGGGGTGGAGCGCCGCTGCTCGGTGTAAACGGCGTGGTGATAATTTCCCACGGCAAAAGCTCGGTACGGGCTATTAGAAACGCCATCCTTATGGCACGCCGGTTTGTTTCGTTTGGTGTCAACAGGCACATAGAAGATCACTTCATGGACACAGTTGATAACGTCGCCTGATTCCCGCGTCTGCCGCGTCTGAACTGATTTGTCATCCTCGGGAGAGTTCAATGGATTGCGCAATGTTGTTTCCTGGACAAGCGTCCCAGTACGTCGGCATGGGCCGCGACTACTACGATGCCTGCGAGGTCGCCCGCGAGACCTACAAAGCGGCGAACGAGGCCTTGGGGTTCGATATCGCGGCACTGTCGTTCGAAGGCGATCTCGATGAACTGACCAAAACGCACAATGCTCAACCCGCGATTCTCGTCCACAGCATGGTTGTTTATCGGGCCCTGGTAAAACAGGGGCTCACGCCAAGAGCGGTGGCCGGGCATAGTCTCGGTGAATTCTCGGCGCTCGTTGCCGCCGGGTATTTCGAGTTAATCGATGCGCTGCTCATCGTCAGGAAGCGTGGGGAGCTCATGTACGAGGCGGGTTTGGAACGCCCCGGGAATATGGCAGCGGTAATCGGGATGGATGAAGAGAATGTGCAAGGCTGCGTGGCGGACGCTGCCGATTCGGGTGTCGTGGTCGTGGCCAACTTCAATTCGCCTGGTCAATTTGCCATTTCCGGTGAAATTAAAGCAGTGGACCGGGCAGTCGAGATCGCGAAAGAGCGCGGAGCCAAACGGGCGATGCGGCTCCAGGTCAGTGGGGCTTTTCACTCGCCGCTGATGGAAGAAACATCGGACGCACTGATCGGTTATATCAACCGGTTCAAATCTCCGGGGCGGCTCGACTGCGCGTGGATCGCCAACGTGACCGGCGACGCGGTGGAAGATCCGGGTCGAGTGGTCGATCTGCTGGCTCGTCAGCTATCATCTCCGGTGTTGTGGACTCGAAGCATGCAGACGCTCTCTGATATGTATCAGGGGCCGATTTTTGAGGTCGGGCCGGGCAAGGTGCTCACCGGGCTGATGAAGCGTATCGTTCGTGAGAGCCCCGTGCAACCGCTGACCGAGGCGGCCAATTTGGAGAAAGCTGTACAGCGCAAAGAGTAAACTTTTTGTTTGACTGCCGGGAGGTTTGTGCTTATTAAGGAATGGCGAAATTGGGAGTGGTAAAATGAACAATTCCGGAAAAATCGGGTTCGTCACCGGCGCGTCACGCGGCATAGGCAAGGAAATCGCGGTCCAGTTGGCCCGGAGCGGCGCCAGCGTGGCCATTGCCGACGTAATGGATGCCGAAGCCAAGGCCGTGGCGGATGAGCTGAGCGAGCTGGGTGTAAAGGCCAAGGGTTACGCCTGCGACGTATCCAGTTTTGACGATGTTTCGCGGGTCAGCAAAGAAGTGATCGCTGAGTTCGAGCGTGTCGATTTCCTGGTCAACAACGCGGGCATTACGCGTGACAAGCTACTTCTCCGCATGACCCCGGACGATTGGAACCAGGTGTTGTCGGTCAATTTGACCGGTGTGTACAATGTGGTCAAAGCGTTTTCGCAAGGTATGCTAAAGCAGAGAGAAGGGAAGATCGTCAACATCAGCTCGGTAATCGGTCTCATTGGTAATGCGGGACAGACGAACTATGCGGCGAGCAAATCCGGGGTCATCGGCATGACGCGATCGTTGGCAAAAGAGTTTGCCTCGCGTGGCGTAACGGTCAACGCGGTCGCACCCGGGTTTATCGAAACCGCGATGACGGAGTCTCTTGGTGAAGAAGTCCGCGAGCAAATGATTAACGTGATTCCCATGAAACGATTTGGAACACCCGTAAACGTAGCGAATGTCGTTATGTTCTTGCTTTCGCCGGCAGCTGATTACGTAACGGGACAGGTAATCAACTGTGACGGCGGTATGGTTATGGCGTAACCAGGAGGTGACTGGATAAATGTCAGGCATCGAAGAGAAAGTCAAAAAGATCATTGAAGAAAAACTGTCGGTCAACGCCGATCAGATCACGCTGGAAGCCAAATTCGCCGAGGATCTCAAAGCGGACTCGCTGGACACTGTTGAGCTAGTGATGGCGCTCGAGGACGAGTTCGGGCTCGATATCCCCGACGAAGAGGCCGATAAAATCAAGACCGTCGGTGACGCGATTCAGTATATAGAGGCAAAACAAGGCTAGTGTGCACTGCACTAGCACGGATTACATTTGACCGGTGATGGGTCCCGGCCGAGATCCTAGGGGTTCGATTATGAGTGTGTCGCCGCAACCCAGGCGTGTGATGATTACCGCAATGGGGTGTGCTACCGCAGCGGGGCTGGACATGGAGTCCTCCTGGCAGTCGATGCTGGCGGGTAAAAGCGCCGTAACCAAGATCGAGAGCATCGACACAGACGGATTTGCATCGAAGATTGCAGCCGAGATCAAGGATTTCGATCCAACCAACTACATGGATGCCAAAGAGGCGCGGCGTACGGACCGATCGGTTCAACTGTCGTATTGTGCCACTCGTGACTGTCTTCGCGACCGCAACTTCGACAACGTCGACGGCGATCGAGTTGGCGTTGTCATCGGTTCGGGGATCGGCGGAATCATCACGTTGGAGAAGCAACATGAGGTGCTTCTCAAACGCGGTCCAAACAAACTCAGCCCGTTTTTCATCCCCATGATGATATCCGACATGTCGTCGGGTCAGATTTCTATCGCCTATCAGTTCAAAGGGCCAAACTATGCTGCGGTGTCCGCGTGCGCGTCGTCGGGCAATGCAATCGCCGATTCGTTTTTGCTCATCCGCTCCGGTCTTACCGATGCGGTGTTGACCGGGGGAACCGAGGCGAGTGTCACAGCCCTGTCGTTGGGCGGATTTTGCGCGCTTAGGGCGTTGTCGACGCGCAACGACGAGCCGGAAAAAGCATCGCGGCCCTTCGACCTCAAACGTGATGGGTTTGTTCTTGGGGAGGGGGCAGGGATTCTTTTTCTCGAAGAGCTGGAGCATGCCCGCAAGCACGGATCACCGATCATCGCCGAACTGGTTGGGGTCGGACTTACCGGGGACGCCCATCACATCACATCGCCGGCGCCAAACGGCGAGGGCGCAGTGCGGGCCATGAAACAAGCACTGGAAGTGGCCGGTTTGAAGCCGTCGGAAGTCGATTATATCAATGCGCACGGAACCAGCACGCAGCTAAACGACGCGTCGGAGACAGCGGCCATCAAAGAGGTGTTCGGGGATCACGCCGCCAACCTCAAAATTAGCTCGACAAAGTCTATGCACGGTCACATCCTGGGCGCCGGGGCCGCGGTCGAGCTTATTGTGAGTGTGCTGACGATTCGGGATGGCAAGATCGCGCCGACGATCAATCAGGAGTTTCCCGATCCCGAGTGCGATCTCGACTATGTCCCCAACGAGATGCAGAGCCAGGACGTCAACGTAGCTCTGTCAAACTCATTTGGTTTTGGTGGTCACAACTGCACATTGATTGTCAAGCGCTACACAGAAGCTTAGCCAACCACAAAGTTGTGAAGCTCAACTTTTTTCTCAAGTTTAAAAACCGTCTATTTCGTTCGCAGTTCAGCGCCGCCGACGCGGTGTCGCTGACTGATCTCGAGCACATCATCCGTTACAGTTTTCAGGATCGCTCGCTGCTCGTACGCGCCCTCGTCCACCGTTCATATGTCTCCCAAAACGGTGACGAAGCGAGTGCGGACGCGTCGAACGAGCGAATGGAATTTCTCGGGGATGCCGTGTTGTCACTGGTCGTCAACAACTTCCTCTTCGAAACCTATCCCGAGAAACGGGAAGGTGAACTGACAAAAATGAAATCCGTAATCGTGAGCAAGTCGATCTTGTCGCACTACGCAAAACGTCACGGACTGGGGTCATTTATTCTGTTGAGTGAGAACGCGCAGAAAGCGGGTGTGGACGAAACCGACAGCGTTCTGGCCGACACCATGGAAGCCATCTTTGGCGCTGTTTTTCTCGATGGCGGATTTGAAGCGGCTCGGCGCTGTGTGCGCAGGATGCTGCTAACGGATGTAAACGACATTTTTTACAGCGAGAAGAACATCAATTACAAAAGCCTCCTCCAGGAATACATCCAGGCGCTCCACAAAGTGCCGCCGCGTTACCGGGTGTCCGCAACCGCCGGGCCCGAGCATCAAAAAGAATTT
>CP070631.1:790406-801476 GCA_020356045.1 Candidatus Latescibacterota bacterium | reverse complement strand
TTATTGTCAAACAGAGTATTAACGAGACGATCCCAATTGGGTGTCAATTATTGTTTACATTTCGGTAGCACAACCGTGAGTACTCACGAGAAACCACCGGAAACGACACGACCGTATTCTATTATAAAAGAACGAATTAGCATTTTTTTTCAACAATTGGGCATGATGGCCCCGCATTTGCCATAACGGGATATCGAAGCGACGGCAACGGTGAGGGAAACAAAGTCGCAAATGAGCCCTGAGGAAGTTTGAACCCGGAAACAACACGGAGGACTTACAATGAAATACATCGTACTCTCGAATCTCGGATTGATCGTGACGCTGATGACCCTTTTTGGCAAGAGCGTCTGGGGAAAGAGCGTCTGGTAAACAAAGGATTCGGTCCTTTGGAAAGAACCTGCACCGCATGTGCAGGTTCTTTTTTTTGCCAAGTTGTTCGATTCCTTGGGCTTCCGCGATTCTGCCAAGGCAGCCAGCTTTTGACTCACACTCTGATACACACCGACCGGTAGTGTAACAAATTATTTACAATTGATGTCTAGGTGTTGTTACACATGTAATCGTTTGTATGGTAACATATTAAGTATTAGAAGCCGCTCAGGTGTCAATATTAATTTACAGTTTTGGGTTGCCATCGTCGGCGCTTGGAGCCATAATGGGTAGCAAGCCAACGCTAAGCGACACGATTAGAACGGCTTAGGAGCATCGCGCAGCGATGCGGATGTTTGGTACATCACTTGCCCTTTGGTGAAACCAAGATCCTTGGTTACGGGGCACGCGTTCCGGGCTCAAAAACGGACCTGAAGAAACGCTAGGCCGGGGATCACAGGGTGCAATCCGATGAGGAGGCATCATGGCCGACAACGGGGACCATAAGAAAGAAGACGGTCGGTCGCCCGATATATTCGAGGAGATGGACTCGGAGATCGGTAGCATCGACCGAGAGCGTAAGGCGGCGGAAAGGGAATCCGCGGTCGAAGATTTAGAGCGGCGGTTTGCGATCATCGAGACGCTGCTCCACGTGAGCACATCGATCAATTCGACATTGAACCTCCAGGAGCTTTTGGAGAGGATCGTCGATGCTGTCGTCGAGATTACCGGTGGCAATCGCGGCTATCTGATGCTCCGAGACCCTGATTCAGGCGAGCTCACACCAGCGCTTGCACGATCTGAAGATGGAAACGAAATGCCGCACAACAGCTTCGATTTGAGCTTGAGTGTTATCCGAAAGGTCGCCGAGACCAGAGAGCCGTTGATCATCACAAACGTTGGAGAAGACGAAGATCTCAAGGACAAGCGTAGCATCGTCGATCTCAATATCATGACGGTAATCGCGATTCCGCTCCAATTCGAGGAACAACTCGTTGGGGTGATATATGCGGATAGCGATCGTATTTCGGAAACATTCAGCTCCTCGGACATTTCCTTGATGAACGCGTTTGGATCACAGGCAGCCGTGGCGATAGAGAATGCCCGGCGTCACGGCGAGCTTCAGAAAATCAGAAGCTCGCTCGAACGCCAAAACATCAGTCTGCGCGAAGAGTTGGCAGGTAAGTACCAGTTCTCCGGGATGGTTGGCCGCAGCCAGTCGATGCAGAGCATATTCGAGGTCATCCGCAAAGTGGCTTCTCTGTCCACGACGGTCCTGATCCAGGGTGAGACGGGGACGGGAAAAGAGCTGATTGCAAAGGCAATCCACTACAATGGCGGGCGCAAAGACCGCGCCATCGTGTCCGTGAACTGCGGCGCGCTACCCAAGGACATCCTCGAGAGCGAACTGTTCGGTTATAAAAAAGGCGCGTTTACCGGTGCGGATCATGATCGTGCCGGTTTGTTCGAGACCGCCCACAGGGGGACACTGTTTCTCGACGAAATCGGTGAAATGCCGGTTGATCTTCAGGTCAAACTGCTGCGTGCGCTTCAGGATGGGGAGGTCCGGCGCCTCGGCGAGGATTACTCACGGTCAGTCGATGTTCGAGTGGTATCGGCGACGAACCGGGATTTGGCCGCGGAGGTAGAGAAGGGAACGTTCAGACGTGACCTGTTTTATCGTCTCAACGTGGTACCCATACAATTGCCGCCACTTCGCGATCGCCGTGAGGACATTTTGCCGCTGGCGGGATTCTTTGTGGAGAAGTTCGCCAAAGCGATGAAGCGACCGCAGCCCACGATTTCCAGAGGTGCCAAAGAACTGCTTCTGCAACATGATTGGACGGGCAACGTACGCGAGCTCGAAAACGCCATAGAGCGTGCGCTTGCGTTGGCGGAGGGACGCGATGCGCTCGACGTTCCACAATTCGAGCATCTGGCGAGCCCCAATAACCTCGAGGTGTTCATCGATGAGGAGGCGTCACTCAAGGCGATGCTGACGGGATGGGAAAAGGAAGTGATCCGAAAGATGTTGATAAAAAACTCGTGGAATGTATCCCGGACGGCGACGGCGCTCAAAGTGAGCCGCCAGCAGCTTCACAATAAGATAAGAAAGTACGACCTGAATCCCATCATCTAATCGGTTCCGCGGCAGCCCCCCGTAGCCGCGGTGACCATCGGGATTGCGATCGCTTCGGTTCTCTCGAGCGGTGCGAGGGAATGCAGATAGCCGCAATCCCGATTCCATTTTCTTGCCCTTTGACGTTCTCGTGGTCCGATTGATCAAGGATAGAGAAACGATTTCTTCCAGCCGTTTTGTGTTCGTGTAAAAAGCTGCCGTTCGTGAAGCCGATCCGGTCGGTCACGCCAGATCTCGATACTCTCGGGAAGGATCCGATAACCGGACCAATGCGGAGGACGGGGTACGGGTTTACCGCGGTACCTGTCGGTGGCGTCCGCAAACTCAATCGCCAGTTTATCCCGATCGTGGAGTGTATCACTTTGGCTCGAGACCCATGCCGCAATCTGGCTCCCGCGCGGACGGGTGGCAAAGTAGGTATCCGCCTCGTCTTCGCCGATCGTTGTGACCTTGCCCTCCACGCGAATCTGAATTTTGAACTGTGGCCACCAGAAACACAAGCTCGCATTGGGATTCGATTCAATCTCCTGGGCCTTGCGGCTTTCCATATTGGTGTAAAACACCAGACCGTTCCGGTCGACGTGTTTGACGAGCAGCACCCTGGCCGAAGGACGCTTGTCGTCGTCAACAGTGGCAAGCACCGCTGCATCTGCATATTCATCGCCCGCGTCGTGCGCGCGTTTGATGATTTCTCTGATTTCTTCGATGGGATCAACGGCCATGACGAACCTGATCTCCGGGTGTGTGATGTGAACGTCAGGTCATCTGTTTGTTATTTGCATAGTTCCAGGTAGTGAAGCGTCCGCCCAGCAGCGGAATACTTGAGTTCATAGTTTGTCTCTGCTTCCGCCTCAAAGAGCCGATTGTTCAATCGTTCGGTTATCCGGGACCACGAAATGCCGCTGTGAACAACCGCAGCCTGCATCTGCCGAAAGTAGTCGATGTGGTCGGTGGCAAGTTCGATGAGGCCGCCGGGTGCGAGCCGTTCGTGCAGCTCTCGTAGGAACGCTCCCGTTATCAATCGTCTTTTGTGATGACGCCGTTTTGGCCATGGGTCTGGGAAATAGATGTGAAACACCGATACGGTCGCCGACTGCGCGCCGTATCGAACCATCTCTCGGGCATCCGTCTTGATGAATTTCACGTTTGTCAGCGATCTTTTTTGAGATCGCTCCACGGCGTAGCGCATCCATTTCCACACCAAATCGATTCCCAGAAAATTTACATCTGGGTATTGCATTGCCCTGGCGATGAGGAACTTTCCTTTGCCGCAGCCGATTTCAATCTCCACTGGGTGGTCGTTGCCAAAAACATCCGCAAATGGAGGGAATGAACGAGGGTCGTACCGCAACAAGGTGTCGACCCGTTTGGATTCGGAAGTCATCGGGTCCTGATTCATAATAATCGCTCGCTCACGTCGGATTGATCGGGGTCAAGATTCCATGGAGAAACGAATGAAGCTCGGTAGGATTCTGCAGCCGGTCGCGTTTTTCCCTGTGATACCTGGGAAAGATGATAAACGGTTCGGTTTGCGAGCCCCCCAGTCCGCCGTGCGTTCCCACCTGTTTTTCGAAAGTTGCCACCGAACCGTCCTCCAAAAAGCCGCCGTTTACGATCAAATCGCCGGAGTGTGGGAAGTCTGCCAGCTCGGTCAACGCTCGTGCCGTGTATTCTCCGTTACTTCCCACCATATAGGGGGCCAGCGGGTCCTCCCCCTCAACCTCGCCCGTCCGAAGTTTTCGCATCCCGTTCTTGCCAATCATCAGAATCTCGCCATTTTCTCTCTTTGTTATAAGAAAGCCGATTCCCGGTTTCATGACCAGCAGTTTGAGCAGACCGGAATGATGCTTCATCAGATACTCGGTAGTCAACCGTTCGGGGAATTCGGTGAAATATACGTGTGCCAGATTGCCGCTCGCACAAACGACAAACCCGTCTTCGTCCTTTTCGTCCATTTCCGGGTCGTCTCGAGACACCTTTTCCCGCAGCCGTTCCAAGGTCCGCCGGCTGGTACGCATCGACCGCGTCCCGTAAACCTGGTCGGCCATTTGGATTTCACTGAGAAGCGTATTGAAATAACCCATCTCGGCCGTACTGCCAAAACGTTCGACGGTTCGTTTTTGCAGCGCTTCGCCAATGAGATCGGGAAGCGTTTTTCCGTGAAGCCAGCGGAACGGCGTGCTTTCCGACTGGCCGTGGTCGGACAAGACGATAAGATCGTAGTGTTTGGTCGCGTTGTTGATGATGGTGCGGTGAATCTTCTTGATCTGGCGGTCGATCGCAACGAGAGTTCCCAACGCGTCGGTGGAATCGGGCCCCGCGTAATGCGAAACCATGTCATATCCGACGTAGTTGGCGTACATGACCGGGATCCCCCGAACGATGTCTTCGCGGATAAAATGGGTCGTACCTTCTCGAAAGCCCGCGTTGGCGATGGCCCTGAGAAGTGAGAATTTGATGCTCCGGCGAATCAAACGCTTTTTCCGTCTGAACAGGTCCTTGATCGCCTGGTAGCGGTCGACGAGAAAATCGCCGATCATAAACAGTATTGTCCGTGTGTAGAGGTACGGATGAAGCGAGAATATGGCAAAGTCCTCCAGCTCGCCGCGGTGCTCTTTTATCGCTTTGTCACCAAGCGCGCTCAGTGTCAGTATGCGTTTGCTCGCCCCCCCATGAATTAGCGAATTGACGCTGGTTCCGTTCTTTAACAGCGGCCGGGGATATGAACTGAAGCGATCGTCGATCTCACTCATGTCCGACGAATTGGATGACACCACCAGACGCCGTTTTTTTTTGTCAAACCACCGGAACCCCGGAATGTCATAGGCGCTCCCGTAGAACAACCCGGCCTGCGCCGATGATGTTTGCGACGGAACACCCGAAAACAAACTTCGGATTGCGTACTTGCGTCGTTTGAGCAAATCCATGAGAAACGGCATCTTACCCAATCTTAGGGCTCGCTTGAGCGAGTAGTAGGAGAGCCCGTCGATCTGGAGAATGACGATGCCGCGCTCGTGCTGCTCGACGCGCTTGGGTCGGGTTAGCGCGCTCAACTTGCTCATTACGGTCGCATAGAACGAGTAATCGTCGCTTAGACGCAGGATATTGCCGAGAAGCGTGTTGACCAAGGTAAGCACCAAAACGCCGATGACGGCGGCCAGAAAGCTCTCGATTACAAACGAGTTGACGATCAGATGAGCGATATAAAAGAGCGCCGCGTTTAGAGCCAGGGTGGCAAGACCCAACGTGACAAATGTGATTGGCAGCAGGAAGAGCAGCAAAACGGGTCGGACGAGTGCGTTGAGCAGCCCCAGAGTCAGCGCGACAACGAACGGTGAAAGGTACCAATAGGGGGTTTCGTGGCGAAAATAGATACCCGGTAATACCATTGCCGTAGCCGTAATCGATGCGGCGTCGGCCACCCAAACGAGTAGGTATCGGACTACAACGCTGGCGATCAGACGAAAATTCAAATTAATCAGTTGCATTCTGGCCACCAAGAAAGCATTTTACCACTAATTGAACGCGCCCGACGCCCTGGTTTGCAATCATAATCGTTGCCAGGGACCGATTTATCGGCCCGCGTTCGCGGGCCTGATATTTGCTCTCCCGCCCGTACACTACACGGCCAGATTGGCCACCAACTTAACCGACACGTTGATATACCCCTTGTTTAGCCGGGGAACGACGGTGTCAACGAATTCGGGTCGTCGAACACGCAGCAGGAGCATTGAATGCAGCCACACGGCTTGGATCCCATCACCGAAGCTAAGATTACATTCGTTGGGCATGCCACCACCCTCACGGAGATGTCGGGAGTCCGAATATTGACCGATCCTCTGTTCCGCGACCGTTTCCGGTTCTTGCGTCGGCGCGGATCGGTGAGCACCCGTAGAATGGGTCTCGACCGGATCGATGCCGTTGCGTTGTCGCACATGCATTTCGACCATATGGACTACGCCTCGCTCCGAATGATTCCATCGAATGTGCCGATTGTCGCCCCCGTCGGCGCCGGCCGGTTTTTGGGGAAAAAGGTGCCGCACGACGTGCACGAGATGCGTGTGGGTGAGACTCTCCGCCTGGGACCGGTCGAGATTCATGCGACGCCGTCGCTCCACGAATCGGGTATGTACTGGCCGTTCTGGCATCCGACAAATGTACTGAGCTTTATGTTTGTGGGGTCTCAAACAATTCATTTTGTTGGAGATACAGCCCTTTTTGACGAAATGCACGATTTGGGCCGGGATTTTGACATCGATGTGGCGCTGCTCCCCGTGTGGGGTTATGGACCCTATCTCCGTGGCGATCATATGACCCCGTCGGAGGCCGCTGATGCGGTTGCGATGCTGCGCCCACGGTCGGCGGTTCCGATCCACTGGGGCACCGTTCATCCCATGGGTCCCGGTTTCAAAAATATGGCATATCTCGAGGATCCGCCCCGTGTTTTTGCCCGGGCTGCGGCCAGGGTCGCGCCGATGACCGATGTGCGTGTGTTGTCTCCGGGCGAGAGCACCGTCGTCACTACTCCCGAGTCCGCACCAATTTTCGAAGAACTGGCGGCAAAGGATGCAGGTCTAGCCGTCGCCGTCTAGACGACCCGCCGCCGGCCGGCAGGTCAGCAGGCTTACCACGACTGTAATCACAAACGAAATCATAAACGAGGCGAGTTTGAGATCGAGACCCTCGTTCAACGCAGTCACATTCTTCCATAGGATGTTGCTCACCGTGCCGGCGAGCATCCCGGCCAGGACACCCCAAGCTGTCGTCCGTTTCCATCTCAGCGACAGCAAAAGCGGTGGGCCAAACGAAGACCCCAGACCCGACCACGCGTAGGCGACCATGTCAAAAATCAGATCTTTGCTGGTAAAAGCGAGTGCCAGCGCCACGGCGGATGCCGCCACGGTGGCCAGACGGCTGAGCATGACGAGCCGACCCGGAGAGGTTTTGGGGCGAAACAGCTTTACATAAACGTCTTCGACCAGCGATGAAGTGACTACAATCAGCTGCGAGTCCGCCGTTGACATCATGGCGGCGACGGCGCCGGCAATCATCAGGCCCGCGATCCACCCCGGCATCAGCTCTCTGGCCAGAAGCGGCATTACGGTTTCCGGGTCGGCAATCCCATTCCCAAAGATCCCCATCGCGACGATCCCAATCATCGGCGCGCCCCAATACGCGATCAAAACCCAGATCATCGCGATCAATGTCCCGCGCCTGACCTCGCTTGTTTTTTTTATGGCCATGTAGCGGCTCAATAAGTGCGGCTGTCCGAGATAACCGACCCCCCAAGACATCCCGCCAAACATCACACCAAAAACGAACGCTGCACCGGTTTGTCCTGCGTTCATACTCAAGAAACTCTCACCCATCGGTGAGAGCGATGTGACGAATCCGCTGGGACCACCGAGCTTGATCATTCCGACAACGGGAAGGATCACGGCGACGCAGGCCATCATGATTCCCTGGACAACGTCGGTCCACACAACGGCAAGAAACCCACCGAGCATGGTGTAGAGCATCACAATCAGCGAACCGATCACGACGCCGAGCGCCGGATCGATCCCAAATGTCGCGTGAAGGATTTTGCCTCCACCGACAAACTGGGCGGCCACGTAACCCGTGTAGAACAAGATGATGATCGCCATCGACAATACGCGAAGCGTTGTCCGGAGCCGTTGCGGAGCATCGGGGTACCGCATGGCGAAGTAGTCGGGGAGGGTGAGCGCGCCAAGCTCGGCGGTTTTTTTTCGCAGCGGGACGGCAAGCATCACCCAGGAGAAAAAGATCCCAAACCCAATCCCGATCACCGACCAAAACTGCGTAAACCCCAGCGCGTAAGCTGCGCCGGGAAGACCGAGGAGAAACCATGCGCTCTCCCCGCTGGCCCGTTCGGAGATCGCCGCCGACAACGCCCCAAGCCGGCGTCCGGCCAGGAGGAAGTCGTCGAGCTTTTTCATCAGGGTGGACGCGGTGATTCCGCACACGAGAAGCACGGCAAGATAGAATCCAAAACCCAAGAAGAGAGACCAGTCGAGCGCACCGCCGTTGGACGCCGCGGAGTCCATTACTCGTCACCGCCGTTCTTCCAACGTGACACTTTCCAAATGGTTAATACGAGGAGGAGGATCCAGCTTCCCGCAACGATGACAATGGTGTGTGTGGGCATGTTTCGATCGATCGGCAATGGCTCCAAATCGCCGCGCGCGCCGCCCGATTGTGGCCACAAAAAGGCGGCCGTGATGAATTCGTGTCGCGAGATTCTATCACGGCCGCCCAGGAAACAGAAGCGTTACATCATCTTGGCGATGATCGGAGCGAATACGAGCGAAACAACCGCCATTAGCTTGATTAGAATGTTCATCGACGGACCCGATGTGTCCTTGAACGGATCGCCGATGGTGTCACCGACGACGGCCGCCTTGTGGGCATCCGAGCCCTTGCCGCCGTGGTGGCCTTCCTCGATGTACTTCTTGGCGTTGTCCCAAGCACCGCCGCCATTGGCCATAAAGACACCCATCAGCACCCCGCACGCCGTCGCGCCGGCGAGAAAACCACCCAGCGCTTCCGGTCCCATCAGAAAACCGACAAGCAGCGGAGCTGCGATTGCGATGATGCCCGGTGCGATCATTTCTCGAAGCGCACCCTTGGTGACGATGTCGACACATACTTCGATCTCGGGCTCGGCCTTGCCTTCGAGAAGCCCCTTGATCTCGCGGAACTGACGCCGGATTTCGATCACCATCTTGTTGGCCGCGCGACCGACCGCTTCCATGGTGAGCGCTGCGATCAGGAACGGCATGGTGGCGCCGAGGAACAGACCGATCACCGTGTGGGGTGAGGTCAGATCGATCTGAAAACCGGTTCCGCCGGTCGTGTTGTTAATCGTCGTCTGATAAGCGGAGAAAAGCGCCAGCGCCGTAATCGCGGCGCTCCCGATTGCGAAGCCCTTTCCGACCGCCGCGGTAGTGTTGCCCAACGCATCGAGGTGGTCGGTGATCTTTCGGATCTCGGGCCCAGCGCCGCTCATCTCGGCGATACCGCCGGCGTTATCTGCGATCGGACCGTACGAGTCGGTCGCCATGACAAACCCGATGGTCGAGAGCATCCCGACTCCGGAGAGGGCGATACCGTAGAGACCATCGACCTTGTACGCGACAAATATCGCGATGCAGATAGTGATCATCGGGAGAATTGCGCTTTTGAACCCGATGGCAAGGCCACTGATAGCCGTTGTGGCCGGTCCCGATTCGGATTGTTTGGCGATCTCACGGATCGGCGGGCCCGATGTAAAGTATTCGCTTTCGGCACCGATCAAAATTCCGCAGAGAAGACCGGCAATGATAGCCCAGAACGATCCGAGCTCGCCGAGGAAACTCCTGGTAAGGAAAAACGCAAAAACGATGAACAAAATTCCACTGAGGTAAGTTCCCACGCGTAGCGCGGACTGCGGATTCATATTTTTCAAAATGTTCATCGAGAGAATCCCGATGATCGAAGCGATTAATCCGGCGGCGATCAGTGCCAGCGGCAACGACATCCGCGCCAGCGGTTCGGCGAACGTGGCGCCGATGGCCATCGCCGCGATGACCGATCCGACGTAAGACTCAAAGAGATCCGCCCCCATACCGGCCGTGTCGCCGACGTTGTCGCCGACGTTGTCGGCGATAACACCCGGGTTTCTCGGATCGTCTTCGGGAATCCCCGCCTCGACCTTTCCGACCAGGTCGGCACCGACATCGGCGCTCTTGGTGTAGATTCCGCCGCCGACACGAGCAAAGAGCGCGATGCTCGATGCACCCATTGCAAAGCCGTTGATGATCAGCGGTGCCTCACCGGGGTCATCCTTGAGAAAGTAGAAGAAGAAACCCAGACCGATTACACCAAGCGCCGCCACAGTCAAACCCATAACGGAGCCGCCCTGGAAGGCAACGGCGAGCGATTTGGAGATACCGCCGTCCTTGGCTGCCTGGCAGGCGCGTGAACCCGAACGGGTCGCCGCTTCCATCCCAAACCACCCTGCGAAACCGGAACAGATGGCGCCGCAGAGATAGGCGATACCGGTCCAAAGACTGAGCATCGTGGCCAGCGCAATAAATATGATGACCATAAAAATAAAAATGATCTGGTATTCGCGCTTGAGAAAAACCATCGCGCCGGCGTGGATTTTCTCCGCCAGTTCCTGCATCTTCTCGTCCCCCGGTGGGTAACGTCTGACGCTAAAGAATGTGATCACCGCGACGAGCATGCCGAGCACACCGATCCACGGGATCAATTGCATGAGGCCGGGATTCATGAGTACGTCCTCCTTTGTTGAGCGCTAGGCTCCCAGAAAGTCCCTGACCGTTGAACCACCGCAGGGGTGGCTCGCTGAAATTGACGTATGCCTTGTGGTTTTGTGCCGAGATCGCGCGCGTTTGAGAAATGTCACCGCCGGGGAACAAAAACAACACCACCGCCCGCAGCCGGTGGAGGATACATCATCGCACGCGCTTGTAATCCCAATGTAACTCAGTCTTTATTTTGGGGTCAATTGGCCGGAAGTATATATATGTGGCCAGGTT
>CP070631.1:787194-790306 GCA_020356045.1 Candidatus Latescibacterota bacterium | reverse complement strand
ATAGCGCCCCCAAGCCGGCGACACTGGTCAGAAGCGGTTGCAGCAGGCTCTGAACACGGTACAGCTTCATGTTGGCTTTGACATAGGTTCGGCTTTGCTCCTCGAATTCGGTGATCTCGTGAGATTCCCGGGCATAGGCCCTCACGACACGAATACCGGCAAGGTTTTCCTGCGCGCGCGAGTTGAGATCGCCAAACCGTTTCTGAACGCGTTCGAAGTAACGGTGAATGAGTTTCATGCTCTGATACATCCCCCCGGCCAGTATGACCAGCGGGAGCAGAGCCACCACAGTGAGCTTCCACGACAACACCACCATCAACGACAACGCCAGACCGCCCACGACAATCGTATTCATCGAATACATTACGCCAGGCCCGACCAACGACCGCACCGCATTGAGATCGTTGGTGGCCAGAGCCATCAAATCACCGGTTCGGTTTTTGTTATAGAAAGAGGCGCAAAGCCGTTCGAGATGCGAAAAGAAATCGGCGCGCATATCGAGCTCGATCTTCCGCGACACGCCGATCATGATCCGGCGCATAAGAAATCGAAACACGCCGCTGACGACCGTGATGATCACCAGTGCGCCGACGAGAAAAAGAAGACGCTCTCGCTCGATCCCCACACCCAGCTCATCGATGGCAAGCTTGAGAATCCACGGGTTGACGAGAAGAAACAAATTGGTGATCACCAGACAGACGCCGCCCACAGCGAGCCCAGTCCGGTATCTGGCCAGATACCCCCGGATGGTTCGCATGGCACGTTTGCGTTTTTCTTTTGCCTCGTTGGTCCCGTTCATCGCTCGCTTTTGCATGTACGCAGCAGTTGTATGCCACCAACGCCGATCGATCACTGCCACGAGCCACCGGTGACGGCGGCTTGTCGTTGCCGCTCGATGACCCCGGCCTACCGGCTCCATCCACCAATGATGGGTTGACGAATGTCCGCCAAACAGCCATAAATATAGGAGATACACGGAATATTGGCAAACGTGAACCCCATCGGACGGAGGCACCCGTGAACACCCCCAATCGTGACGAGGCCTGGGCGCTGCTTACCGAATACACCAAAAACGACAACCTGCTCAAACACGCGCTCGCCGTCGAGGCTGCGATGCGCCATTACGCACGTTCGTTTGGTGAAGACGAAGAGCTTTGGGGCGCCGTCGGGCTGATCCACGATTTCGACTACGAGCGTTATCCAGCAATGGAAGACCATCCATTCAAGGGTGCCGAGATCCTCAGAGAGCAAGGTTACGATGAGTCGTTTGTCAAAGCAGTTCTTTCGCACGCCCGTCACACCAACGTCCCACGCGAAACCCAGCTCGAGAAGACGCTATTTGCCGTCGACGAGCTTTGCGGGATGATCACCGCCGTGGCTCTCGTGCGCCCGTCAAAAAAGCTCGCAGACGTCAAGATCAAGTCGGTCAAGAAAAAGCTCAAGGACAAGGCGTTTGCCCGTGCCGTCAACCGCGAGGATATCGTCGAAGGGGCCGATGGGTTGGGGATCGATCTGAGCACCCACATCGGCAACGTCATCACCGCCATGCAGGGCGTCTCGGACGATCTCGGGCTCTGACACTTTTCGAGCGCTGGCCACTCACTACGCCGTTGCCGCGTTTTTCGCATTTTGGAACCCTCCGGCGGGGGCACCCGCAAAGGAACACCGTAACTCATTATAGGAAAATAAAATAGCCACCAGGAATTCCCAGGCGGATGGTACGGTTGTTGCCAGATCTCGGGGGGATTACCATGGACACACGTATCGCAAGATCGTTTCTCGTCGCTGTGGCGGTCACCGCATCCGTGTCCGGCCCGATGGCCGCACCGGTCGGCGCGACACCGGGACCAGCCAACCCGGACTCGGTCGTGTCGTCGGCACCGCCCGTGACCCCGGTCGACATCGAGTTTGACCGCACGGCATCCACGGACGAGCTTCTCGAAAGCGCGCGTGAGATGTTTCTCGCCGACAACTACGTGCTGGCCGAGATGCTCTACAAGTCGATACTTGTCCGCGATCCCAATCACCTTTTCGCAATGCAAGAATTGGCAATCGTTTACGAGGCCACGGGCAAGCTGCAGTACGCGCAGGGGCTGCTGTCGCGCGCCGCAACGCTCAAACCGTACGACCAGGAGATCATCAACAAAAACAACCGCGTGACCAAAAAGCTGTCCAAATCCCTTGCCGCCGAAATCGATTCGCTCATCGCGGAGACCGCCTACGACATGGCGCTGCCAAAACTGGCCGTACTGCTGACGACCCAACCCGAGAACGCGGACCTCTATTATAAAAAGGCGCTTTGCCACTTCGAGTTGGATGATCCGGTGAACACACGGGTCGCAATCGATAAAGCCATCGAGCTACGAAATGACCCACGGTATTACGATCTGCGCTCGCAGGCGCACTCGCTCAGCCTCGACGGGGACATCGGTGCGCTCGCCCGCGAGGTCCGGGCGTGTATGATCACGGGGAATGAGGCGGACAGGGACCGCGCTCGCGCGCTGGTGAGCCGGATTCTCGAATTGGATCCGGATAACGAATGGGGGCAGCGGTATTTCCTTGCCCTGACCACGGGTGCAAAGGGCATTCCGTCTCCGACCGCCAAAGACGCCAACCGTAGCGGGTTTGACAGGCTCGCGACCCGGGTCGGCCCGACCGTTGGCGTCACCGTACGCGCGGTGTCCGACACGCTGAATAGCCACCTGGATGTTTTGCTCTATATTCTGATTGCGCTTATTATTTTTGGCTCGCCGCTGACCTTTATGGTCGTTCGAGGCTTCTCACCCAGACAATCGCTGTCCGGTCAGCTCAACCAGTTCAATATTCGAGAGATCCTCGCCGTGATCCAGTCGCAAAACAGAACCGGAGTGCTCAAAATCAAGTCGAGCGGGGCGTCGGGTCGGGTATTTTTTGGATCGGGCGAGGTCTACCATTGTACATGCGGCCGGCGGCACGGCCGCGACGCACTCAAGCACCTGATCGAGAGGGCCGTGGACGGCTACTTTGTGTTTAACAACTCAAAGCGTAAGTTCCGGACATCCATCAATGTACCATTGAGTCTGATTTTGATGGATCTGCCCGCGCGCGAAAAGCCGGTCGTCTCGAAAGGACT
>CP070631.1:775575-787094 GCA_020356045.1 Candidatus Latescibacterota bacterium | reverse complement strand
AACGAAGGCGCCTTATATGCGACCTGGAGCCTCCGGCATCTCGTCTACTACTTTTGGGCCCGCCAGCGGTTTGATGGATTTGACTACAGCGCGAATACAAAGATCCGGAATATGGAAAGGTGGTTGGCGTACGAACTCCTGCCCGAGGGTGGCGGCCACGTCAACAATATTCAGGATTGCTCGTATCTCGAACTGCCCGTGAGCAAACACACCACCTACTTCGATTGGACCCAGACGGCGTGGGGAAGCGATTTATCAGCTTATATCTGGGAGCACGTCGCCGGTACCTACGGTCACAACGCCGGCACCGATGCGGACAAGGCCGCCACGGCAATCTGGCATCAGAATCTCACACCCGTACAGCCCGGCTCCATCTTGCCTCCGAGTATGTTGTGGGAGAACCGCGGTTTGTATTACTTCCGAACGGGATGGCCATCCGCCGCCAGCTCGGATGATGTCGTGTTCAGTTTTTATTCGGGACCGTTCCAAGGTGGACACGCGCAGGCGGATCAAAATCAATTCACACTCTACGGCTACGGTGGCACATGGGCGATGGATCACGGCCCGGGGCAGGATCCGATCACCAGCGACGCACACAACATGATATTCATCGATGGGGATGGTCAGCACCGGGCGGGGAATTCAATCGGCACCGATGGACACATTCGCCAGTATCTGTTGAACGACTACGCGGACATCATGGTCGGCGATGCTACGCAGGCGTACACGACGCATAGTCCGGTGAACAACAGGGGATTCCCGTTTCCAGAGTCGGATTGGTCGTGGGGATTTGGCGGTGAAAATCCCGTCGAGCATGCGTGCCGCACCGTCATCGTCGTACGCGATCCGTCCACACCGCCCTATTTTATTATCCTGGACGACATCGACAAGGATGGTCTGACACACACGTATGAATGGCGAATGCACACGGCCCGGGACAATATCATAGACACGACATCGAACCCGATATCCATTACGCGTGGTGGCTCGTTTCTGAACATTCACGTTCTCGATCCACCATTTTCATCGCTTCAGAAATCGGTGACGTTTTTTAACAACCGGATGCCGGATCCCGATTCGAACATTCTGTCGTTGTCCGCGTCAGCGGTGAACGCACGGTTTTGCTTTCTGCTTCTTCCCGGTGATGGCACGGTGACGCCACCAGCGGTTACCCGGACCATCGAACCGTGGGGATCATCGATAACAGTGGCCTGGACAAACGGCGAGACGGATGTGCTGTTGATAAACGAATCCAACGAGATGCTGTCGTATTCCGCCGGCAAACAGTCCGATTCTTCGATTGATCATCGAAGCGGTGATGCGGGGGCGGACGAACGGACAAGCCCGTTCGACGTGCCGGTGACTACCGACGCCGACCTCGCGATGCTGCGTTTTGACGAAGCAACGCTCACACGGTACGTCCTGACCAACACAACCTTTTTTGTGGCCGATGGGATCAACCACGTATCGATCAACAATGGACCGGCGACGATCGGTTTCTCCGAATCGGAGATCAACATCGACCGTTACGATGCGGATTTCTCGATCTACGCACCAGGTGTAACCGACATGTTTTATAGGAATCAACGGATACACGTGGTGGAAAACGATGGTTATCTCACTCGTGATCCCGTGACCGGTGTGATCGATGGCGCGCCCCGGCAGGTACCGATAGCGGCGCGAGCGTACCCAAACCCGTTCAATCCAACAACGACGATTGCGATCGAACTGAGCCGGCCCGCCAATGTCGCCGTGGCGATTTTCGACGCCAAGGGCCGGCGAGTCAAAACACTGTGGGCAGGTCCGCTTGGCGCGGGTACCCACCGGCTCGAGTGGTCCGGCCGCAACGAGTCCGGACATGTGGTGGCCAGCGGCGTTTATCTGGCGATGATCACCAGCGGCCGCGACACCCGCGCGCTCAAGCTCGTCGTTGTCAAATGATTGCGCGCCGATTCGTCGCCGCCGATACCAACCCTGGAGCGGCGGTCATTTGTCCATTATCTTGTGGGTCGCTTGGCCACTACTAGTCCAACATCTTCTTGAACGACCGAATCGAGGTTCTCGCCGTGATGGTGAATCGTTTGATTTCAAACGATTTGCTTTTGTCAGCGATAGCGGCCGACCGCAGCGGCGTTTTGGCCGGAGCAGACGACCAGCTCATCGAGAAGACGGGCTTGGGATCCAGCGCCCCCATGTCGGTGAGCCAGAGCGCGGTATCCCACGCATGGCGGCCGGGGGTGAGCCGTTTGTTTTTGCCTCTGGCCAACGTACAACCCGCGTCAAAACCAGCCTCCGAGGCGATGCTGTCCAATTGAGCATCGCCAAAACCGTAAGGCCACGACAGGAACCTCGGTGTGGTGCCAAGACGGCTCTCGATCACCGTTCGGGACTTACGCAGATCGTCGTAGATAGCCATTAGCCAGGAACGCGTATTCGGGGATCCGTTGTCCCCGTCGCGGCGGGAACTCCCCTGTTGCTTGCCCTTGGTGATAAACACGGGAACGTCGAACTCTTCCGCGTGCACCTTGTAATGTAGATCGTGCGAATGCGACTGAATGGAAAACACCCCGCTCGTCTCCAGCATTTCCAGCTCATCCCAGTCGAGGCAATCGACCCGCTCCCACTTGGCGCCGACTTTTGACGTCACGACAAAAAGTGTGGCGGTAAATCCATATCGCTCGAGTATCGGATAGGCGATGTCAAAAACGCTGCGATCCCCATCGTCAAAAGTGATCACAACCGGTTTTGGCGGAAGTGTCGCTAACCCTCTCCGCCAACGATCCAGATCGCCGAGACCGACCGTTTGATATCCCTCGCTCTTGAGAAACGCCATCTGTTTGTCAAAGGCCGAAGCCGTTTGAGTCCAGAGATCCATGTTGTCGATGAGCGGCATGTTTAGGATGAGCGCCCCGAGGATCTTTGCAAACTGAAGCGGCGTGGTATCTTCACGCAGGTAGTGGTAACAGAGCACGGGAACACCGCGTGACGGTATCTGTGATGACAACATCTGCCGGATGGCGGGGTGATTGCGGGACGGACTCGGAGCTTGGTAGGTCATAATCATCACACCCAGCAAAAAACCCACGGCCGAGACGGCGGCAAGAACGACACCGTTCCTCAGATCTTTTAATATTCCACCCGGCAAGTTCATCAATCACCAGCTCACATCGATGGTGGCGTATGCGCCCTCGGCTCTGAATCCGTCGGGCGCGGTCAGCCGCGATCCCGATCTGAACGCTCCAACAATAATCGACGTTGCCCCCACGACTCGGAAACGAAGGGATGTGTCGAACGATCCGACGCTCGCCCAACCCGTTCCGCTGTCCCGCTCCGCGCCAAAAACACCCTCAAAGCTGAATCTGACCCGTCGTCCGAGGTTGGTGACAAATCGAAAACCAAGATAGGGATGCCAGTATGTGGACGGGTTGAAGTATCCGTTGTCGAGCTGCTTCGCAAAATTGAAATAGTCGATGCCTTCGATCAACGTCAATTCGTTAAGATAACGGTACGGCAACCGCACCGGTGTTTTCCATTCGCCCCGGTGCGCCAACGCCAATCGTCCGTTGCCGTCGCTGTAACTCGAGTATGCAGCGTTCCAAAACGTGATCACTCGATGTTTGATCCGCCAGTCGAGCCCCAGGTTTGTAGTGATGACATCGATTCGGCGATATATCGTCTCGGGGATTGGCATTGTTTCGCGCGAGTTGCCCGCGTCCAACCGCAGCCAGTCGCGCGGGGTCACGGTCAGAAACACGTCCCACACGAAGAGGTTGAAATCATCGACCGGATCGGTGCCAGGAGGTACGGCGATCGCGTCAAAACCGTTTAGCTCGACACCGGGGGCTGCGGTCAAATACCAGGCTTCGTCGAACCGGTGCTCGAACGACGCGAAAAGACGATGCCTGCGGACTGTTGGGAAATTCTGTTTGGTGAGGTTACCCAGCAGATACCCCGGTGTGATCCGGGTCCGATAACCCGTTGGAATCGTACCGGTAAACACCAGACTCTGGTATTCGCCGTCGGAGGTATTCTTCTGCCAACGGTACGTCGCCCCCCCACGTGGTCGTTTCGACTCCTCGATCGTTGCGGCGAGCGCTTGGAGCTCCTCGTTTGGCTCGGCACAGCTGATGACCTCGAGTGCCAGATCGTGTCTGCCCATCCAGTAGTAGGCCTCGGCAAGCCCCTTGTGTGCCTCGGCGTTGTCCGGCTCTTCTTCGAGCACTTCCAGATAGAGGTCGCGTGCGCGGCGGTGTTTGCTCGACCAGTTCATGATCTTAGCGAGACCCAACCGCGCTTCGAGATTGTCCGGCCGGCGCATGAGTACGTAATCGTAGATCTCCTGGGCTGTATGCCGGTCCTCCTGCCAGGCCATGACCCGGGCCAGCCCGAGCAGCACGTTGATCCAGTTCTTCTTGCTTTCGGGCAAAACCTTCAGATAGTAGTCCTCGGCACCGTAGAGATCATCCGCCCAACTCATGGCGCGCGCTAAACCCAAGCTGGCTTCCATATCCCCCGGGTTGTCTGCGAGATGACGCGTGTACCAGATGATTGCGGAGTCGGGGATTTCGGCCCATGTATACTGGTGTCCCAGTTCGATGGAAATCGTGGCGCGAAGATCGGGATCGATGGCGATGGCGCGCAGATAGGAATCAATCGCCTCCCTGTGACGGTCGTCACCGGCAGCCACTCTTGCTTGATAGACGAAGTCGTCTGCCGTTTGTTTCGACGGCGTACTGTCGTCACCCTGGGCCAAAGCAAGCGAGGCCGCGGACAACATCGCTAGTAACAAATTTAGAATGCGAAACGTCATAATATCAAAATCACCCGGTTTCTCTGACCGGTTTCCACCTCACCGGGGCCGCACCTTTTGCCGAGCGCATCAATCCTCCCGGTGTGGAGAAAAACGTAACGACGGCCATCAACATCCAATAGATGATCGGATAGACGACGGCGACCACGTAATACCACGGCAAACGGCGGTCGTAGAGCCTGTCGAGGAGAACGCCGACCAACAGCTGGAAAAGACACATGGTTCCGATCAACATGCCCCAGTAGTTGGGAATCGGTGACGCGCCGATCGGCGGGTACCCCACTGCGTATGACACCGCCCAAAGTGCGGTAAAGATCACAAAACAGTAGGCCCACACAATCGAAAGCAGCGACTCGATCAATACTGGCCACAAGCGTCTCGAATGCCATTTGAACGCTTCCCTGCCGTGGCGGCGGAGCACCTGCGCCAGTCCCCGCGCCCACCGGGTCCGTTGCCGCCAGAGCCCGCGTACGCTGACCGGAACACGCATCCACACGATCGCGCGCGGTTCGTAACGGATGTCGTAGTGTTTTAGCTGGAGCTTCCACGTCAAATCGATGTCTTCTGTCGCCATTTGCGGGCTAAAGAGCTCTGCATCGTAGAGCGCGTGACGGTGAAACGCACCAACGACCCCGCTCATGGTCAGCATCTTGCCCCAAACGCGCGCACCACGCCGCTGGAGCGACACGATCGACGCAAACTCGATGGCCTGCAGCTTGCTGAGAAGGCTGCGGCGGTTCTTGACTCTCGGGTTGCCGGTGACCGCGCCGACCCGTGACGCGCGGAAATGGGGCACGATAGCCCTCAGGATATTGCGGTCTGGAACCGCGTCGGCGTCAATGATGAGGATGACCTCGCCATTGGTGAGCGGGATGGCATCGTTTAGCGCCATTGCCTTACCCTCGTTGACCGGCTTGTTGATGAGCCGCACCCGACCCGCGTCCGCGTGCGGCTTGATCTTTTTCAACGTGTCGTCTTTTGATCCATCATTGACAATCACGATCTCATAATCCGGGTAATCGATATCCAAACAGCCTTTGATGGTGCGTTCGATATGCTCGGCCTCGTTGTACGCCGACATCAAAACGGTAACGCGCGGGGTGAATTCGTCCGGCTCCGCGCCGGATTCCGTGGGAAGTGGCTTTGCCTTTGTGATTTTGTGTCCCAGCGCAGCCGCGCGTCGTTCGTGTCTGGCAAAAAACACGATGCTGGTGAACACCCAAAGCGCACTGCTGTAAATGGGGTACCAGGCAAAGAAAACCAATCCGACGAGATAGAGCGGGTTTCGCTGGATGGCCTCCATTATGCTTAGAAAATCGATCATATCGTCAACGAGACAACGCTCCGGTCGTTTCCGCCGGTTTGAAAATTTTTTGCTCTATTTGTTCACCTTTTATCCAGCTGGTAACAATCACGACATCGATCGAGTTGGCGCGGCGGAGCTCGTCGAGGTCTATCATCAATAATGGCCGTCCGAGATAGTCGGTTTTCGGCGGGGGCGATTTCCTCCGTTTACGTCTCCGATCGCGGAACTTCCTGAACAAACGGATGTTGTGATAGATCCAGATACAGAGGCCGATTGTGGTCACAACCGTCAGAACAGTGAGGGCGGTCAGGGCCATCTTTGTGTCGGGGTTCATGGGCCTGCGCACGACGAGGCTCCAGTAGTACACAAAAACAACCCACATTAGCACGGCGAAGACGGCATGCAGGAGTTGCCTGACCATGATTGTCTCTTATAGTACAAAACCCCGCAGCGGGCCTACCAGAATTTGGGACTTTTGAACGGCGATTTGCCCCATGGATCCGCCACGATCAGCGACTCCCGTTGGTAGCAAAGGGTTTACATTCCACCGGCTAGGGCCGGGCCGGCGTGTCACCGTTTCTTTTTGACCGCCAGAAAGGTGATATCGTCCACTTGGGGCATTCCTTGTGTGTGTGCCTTGAGTTTGCGGCGAAGCGCCGTGCAAATCCGGCTGGGGCCGAGTCGGGGGTGGGATTTCAAAAATTCGACCAAACTCTCTATTTCAAAAGGTTCCTCATCGCGATTGATCGCATCGATCGTTCCGTCTGTGTAGCAAAACAACAATCCGTCTCCCAGCATTACCGATCCCTCTTCCAGCGGGATGTCTTCGAACACACCGAGCACGGGGCCACCAGTTTCGAGCATTTCATACTCACCACCGGCCCGCATCACTATCGGCGGGTTGTGACCGGCGTTGCAGTAGACGACTTCTCCGGTGCTGGAGTTGAGCACACCGATGAACGCGGTGACGAACTCGTGCCGCCTGACCGATTCAAGCAGAATCTCGTTGGCTCTTAGCGCGATATCGCGGGCACTGGTATAGTACGGTGCGGCGGTGTGAAGAATCGCGCGGAAACTCGACATGATGATCGACGCCGGAACACCTTTGCCGGCGACGTCCGCGATGGCAAACGCCGCAAAGGGCGCCTCCAGCGGGAAAAAGTCAAAATAGTCGCCGCTGAGCTCGAGCGAGGGATAGTTGCGGCCTGCCAGTTTGTAGGATCCGATTGTCCGAGTGTGTGTTGGTGTAAAATACCGCTGTACGGTCCGCGCGAGTTTTAGCTCGCGTTCAATTTCACGCTTGATCCGCTGCTCTTCGTACAGGCTCGCCCGTTCGATCGATACGGCTGCTTGCGCCGCAAACATATTGAGAAGCCTGAGGTCTTTTTCACGGTAAGCGTCCTTGGCGTCGCTCTCGAGGTTGAAAAGCCCTATAACCTTGCCTCTGCTCAACATGGGCGCGACAAGCTCCGACCCGGTTCGTTTGCGGGCGTTCACATAGCGGGGATCCTTCGAACAATCGGGAACGACAACACCTTTCTTGTTCCGAGCCGCCCACCCGACAACACCCTCGTCGAGCTTGAGCAGCAGACGTTTTTCCTTCGCCGGGTCGTAACCGTGATGGATTTCGCTAATCAACATCTGGCTCTTTCGGTCCAGAACAAAGATCGCCGCTGCGTCGTAGCAAATCAGCCGCTTGAGGCTTTTTAGTATCTCCTCGAGCACATCATCGAGGGCAAGCGACCGGCCAAGTGTGGCACTCACCTTGTAAAGGAGCGCGCTCTCCAACTGTTTGCGCTCTGCTTCACGATAGAGACGCGCGTTTTCTATGGCTGCAGCAATGTGGTTACCCAGCGCGAGAAACACGTCCAAATCGTCATCGGTAAACGGTAGGTTTTTTCGACGGTTCACTGCCTCGAGCACGCCGATAAAACGGCTGCCCCGTTTGAGCGGAATGCTCATGATGGATCGCGCTTTGATCCCCAGCTTTTTGCCCAATGTAGGTTTAAAACGTTTGTCGCGTACTACGTCGTTTACAATAATGGGCTTTTTGTTTTTGGCGACCCATCCGACGATTCCCGTTCCCGCGGGGACCTTGAGACCGACGATTTCCCTGCCGTGTTTACCTCTGGCCAGCTCGAAAACGAGGTTTCTTTTGTCGCGATCGTAAAAAATCACCGACACGGTCTCCACGTCGAGGGCATCTTTGACGACCTTCATGATCAGCCCGAGAAGGCGATCGTAATTTAGTGTCGAGTTGAGAAGCTGGCTGGATTTGGCCAAGAATTCGAGCTGCTTGACACGATTGCGTTTGGCTATGGCTTCGGCGGTTGGCTTGCGGGCGCCCACCGCCGACTTGCGGACGCGGGTGGTTTTGCGGGTCTTTGGAGTCGCGGCCTTGCTGGCGCGGGTGGTTTTGCGGGCTTTTGAAGCCGGTGCCTTGCGGACGCGCGCGTGGGCAGCCGTTTTTTTGACAGCCGTTTTGGACCTGCGGGCGGCGGGTGTTTTTTTTGATGCCGCCGACGGTCTCTTCCACGCAGTGGATGTTTTGTTGGCTCTGGTTCCGGAGGCACCTTTGGGCATTGTGATTCCGTTCTGTGTTGGGCAGTCCGGCGGTTGGGCGATTTTTTGCGGGCCTCGCAATCGTCGAGTTGGGTAAGTCGAGCGACTGACTTGCTAGCTTACTGCTTCGACTTTGGTTACCTCGGGAATCCGCTCCCTTAGAAAGTGCTCGATTCCCTGATGTAGCGTTATCGCAGCGCTAGGGCACCCGTGACAAGCACCGACGAGCCTCAATTGGACGACTCCATCGACGACATCAACGAGCTCCACGTCACCACCATCCGCCTGGAGGGCAGGCCGGATTTGGTTGATCGCTTCTTCGACTTTTTTCTTTATTTCATCCATGTGTCACCTCATTCTAACGGTTGGTCCAGCGCATTCGCCGGATGCGGCTGTGCGAGCTATTTGACCTCGCTCGGATATTTGGCGAGAATTTTGTCCGCCACTTCGAGAAAGGCCTTTGTGACCGGTGAATCGATGTCCGAACGCACGATCGGCTTGCCCTGGTCACCATCGGCACGCACCTTTGGATCGAGCGGTATCTGCCCGAGCAACTCGGTCGAGGTTCGTTCGCTAATCCGTTTTCCTCCACTGCTGTCAAATATGTCCGTTTTTTCGTTACAGTGAGGACACACAAAGGTGCTCATGTTTTCGATGATGCCAAGCACCGGCGCATCGACCTGCTTGAACATTTTGAGCCCTTTCTCGGCATCGACCAGGGCGATTTCGGAGGGGGTGGTTACGATAACGGCCCCGGTCAGCGGAACGGTTTGAACCAGGGTCAGCTGAGCGTCGCCGGTTCCCGGCGGCAGGTCGATCATGAGATAATCGAGCTCTCCCCATTCGACGTCTTGCAGAAACTTCTTTACCACGCCTGCGACGATCGGGCCGCGCCAAATCACTGGCAGGTCCGCGTCGGTCATAAAACCGAGCGACATCAATTTGAGACCGTGTTGAACAACCGGTGCGATCTCTTTTTTGACGCCGGGTTGCGGGCGGGCGTAAACATTCATCAGGATATGCAGACTCGGGCCGTAGATGTCAGCGTCCAACAGTCCAACGCTGGCACCACGTTGGCGAAGCGCCAGAGCCAGATTGACGCATATGGTGGATTTCCCCACGCCACCCTTACCGCTCGCCACAGCGATAATGTTCTTCACTCCGGGGATCGGCTGCTGGAAATCCACCGGTCTCTCATGGCCCCCCTTCTTTGCATCTGGTGAACCTTGCACAACCTGAGGTCCGGTCGTAACGACTTGCACGCTCTCCACGCCGTCGATTTTGTTCAACGCGTCAAAACACTCGTCTTCGATTCGGAGTTTGTCGTCGCGCTCCCGCGTTGTGAGAAACAAGGTCAGTTTGATCTTGCCACCCTCGATCTCGATGTTTTGAATACGGTTGTTGCTTACGATATCGCCCCCGCCGCCTACATCTTTGACGGTTTTAAGGGCTTTGAGAATTTTGGACTTGTCCAATTTGAAACCTCTTGCAGTTCTAATCTTATTGCATGGTGAAAAGGATCCCGATATGCCACGGGACCCTGGCTTATGATTGAAATCGGCTGTTGGACGGCACGATGCCCTAATATACGCCATCACGAAAAAGATCGCAAGTGCCCGCTACTTATTGTGATGCCGTTCCAAAATCCGCCTGACGGGGTCGTTGTCCGCGTATACCTGCCAATGGCGAACCCGACCTCCACGGACTCCGGCCAGCCAGGCGGCAGGGATGGTCCACGAATTCTCCGGATCGATTGTGTCCCGCACCGCGTAGGTCCCTCTGGCAGATCCTATGATGACAATCCAGGACGCTCTGTCGATCGTATCGGCCACGGCGATCTCGTAGTCGGGAAACATCGAGAAATAACCGCCCCACGCTTTGCGCACATGGTCGGTTCCCTGGATCACATGGCCCCCAGAATCGACCAAAACGTGATCGGCGGTCACGAGATCACAGATCCAGTCAAGATCATGGGCGTTGATGGCATCGATGAACTCACTGGTGACAGCTTTTGCCGATTTTGTGTGGATGCTCGATCGGGGATCCGTTGCGATCAGTTCTGTCATGCGTGCCAGATGATGATCGTCGTGCTCGGCAATAAAGTACACCAGGTCCACTATGTTCATGTCCGTTTGGAGTCGCGGGTGTTTGGCCGTCGTTGCTACAAACGATTCGTCGTAGGGGCTGAGACGCTCGATGAGCTTGGACCGCTCGAGTCGAAACGCGGCAAGGAGATCATCGATTGATTTTTGGTTGTGATTGGCCTCGTGGGTTTTTGTGTTCTCCAGATCCGCAGGGGTCAGCGTGTCCTTACCGGCTTCGAAATCCTTCAACCGCTCAATCCATAAGGGTTCCAGATCGACAAGATGTCCGATATGCTCCTGGACCGACCATTTGTCACCGTCTCGTTTTGTCAACCCGTTTTGGTCAAGCCCGCTGATACGTTCTTCCACTCGGGCCGGCGTACCCCTGACGCGTTCGACGATATTGGGGAACATCCATGTGTGAAGATCGTTGTCGAAAATTCGATCAAACCACTTTTTTTGTGGCGTCAATTGTCGCCTCCTGTCGCTTGGAGTCTCCTCGATGATAATGGAAAATCAATCTTGTTTTTGGAAAAAAGTTGAGCGCACGCGAGTTTTTTCTTGACGGGTTTATGGGGGTGTTTTTGTTAGTTGGATTGCGTTTATCGTAATTGCCCCTGTCGCTCGCATACGTCCCGTGTGGGCGTTTTTAACTCATTTCGAACCGTTTTATGATTCTTCGAGGAGTTTGATGCCGCGTGTTGCTCCCTACCCGCATCAAAATTATCCATGTTATAATACGACCGTGACGATGGTT
>CP070631.1:764061-775475 GCA_020356045.1 Candidatus Latescibacterota bacterium | reverse complement strand
ACGACGATGTCGTCTTTCTTTAGAACTGCGGCCACTGTTTTGGTCGCCGACTCGATGGGAGTAAGATCCGGCCGCTTGTGTGGATCGATCGGGGTGGGCACGGTAACGATATAAATGTTGCACGGTTTGAGATCGTCGATTTCGGTGGTTACAACAAGCCGTTTTGCCGCCTTAATATCTTCGGCATTTGTCTCCAGCGTGCGATCCTCTCCATTCCTGAGTTCCTCGACACGTTGGACATCGACGTCGAACCCAACGGTGTCATAATGTTTGCCAAACTCGACGGCCAAGGGAAGACCCACATAGCCAAGACCAATAACGGCGATTTTTGGGGTGCTCATCGGGCGCTCCTGACGTGATCATGCTCTGACATGCGAACGCTATATAATTCAATAAGATATGTTACATCTCCCGGGCCGGTTTGTCCATGGAGAAAGACAGCGGCCCCGGGGCTGGACCTGCCGTTTTCCGCAGCAAACTTTGGGCCGACCGGTATCGCGGCCGTGCATTCGACGGCATGTGTCGCGGCCGGCCCAAGTTGCTGTAGATGAGCCCGCGGGTTTGAGGTCGTTGACTAGGGGGCATGAACAAGGGCCAAATAACAGCAGATTACGCGTGGCCACGCTCACTTGAGCTCCTTTGGGACCGGTACCTAGGCTGGTTTGGCTATCCTGTCCCCGATCGTTTTTGCGGGACATCGAGAATCGTGGCGGTGTGGCCGGTGAGATCGATGAACCTCTCCAAGTCTTGTTTGGAGATGGCCAGCGAGCTCGTGTTCACGAGCGGGTGACAACGGAACATCTTGCATCCCCACAATTCCCGGTCGATGACAACCTCGACGGCGCCCCGGGTATCATTGATGAGACCCAACACCGTTACCGCGCCGGCGTCCAATCCGAGGTGGTGGCTCAACCGCCGTTCGGAGGCCAGTGCCAATTTTTTTACACCAAGCGCACCCGACAGCGCTTTCAGATCCACGATCACCGAACATTCGACAACCACCAGGAAGTGGCGGTCTTCCTTTTTGTCATAGAGAAACAGGTTTTTGGTCTTTGCACCGGGCATTGGCGGCACCAACCGGTCTGCTTCCTCGCAGGTGAATACGGCGGGATGGTCGTAACGCTGGTATGCAATGTCATGCGTATCGAGAAATTCGTAGATGTTCATATGTCCCCTTTGCCGGCCCGACAATAGAATACCATACAAGCGCGGCTGCGCCCAATGGACGGACAGCCGGAGGGCGATCTTTGAGGTTCCCCGTTTCCAAGAGGCTTACCACAGACGATGGATTGTGGTATGATCTCGTTGCGGCGGTAGCCGCGGTCGGTCGTTGTGATGGCCTGACGATTGGCTTCTCCCGGCGGTGCGAATCATGCCCACCAATGTCACACCCGAATACAAAAAAGCCAAAGAGGCGTTCAAACGTGCAAGGGATCCACAGGAACGACTGGCCTGTCTGAAGGAAATGCTCCGGCTGGTTCCAAAACACAAGGGCACCGACCACCTTCAGGCTGAGATCAAGACCCGGATCAAACAACTCACCGACGAGCTCGCCGGACCCAAAAAAGGCGGCGCTCGCACGGGGCCCGTGCACACCATTCAACCGGACGGAGCCGCACAGATTGCACTCATTGGTCCGCCCAACACGGGCAAGTCGACACTTCACGACCGGCTCACCGGTTCGCACGCCGAAATCGGCCCCTACCCGCACACGACAACGGCACCGCTTCCCGGAATGTTCGATTATGAAGACGTCCAGTTTCAACTCGTGGACCTTCCGCCGATTTCTTCCTCGTTTATGGAGCCGTGGATGCCAAACGCGCTCCAACTGGCTCACGCAGCGCTCCTCATCGTTGACCTCAGCATTCCCGGGTGCGTCGAGAATGTCGCCGCCATCCGCGATCGCTTGGAAGAGAAGCGAATTACACTAATCGAGCAATGGCAGGGAGTGTTTGAAACCGGTTTGCTCGATGTCGAGGGCGTCAAAATGGCTTTGAACACCGGCGACTCAGATCAGACTACCTTTGAGGGTGATGAGGAAATCGATCGAACGTTTCGCGTACAGCTTCCTACCCTGCTCGTAGCCAACAAGAGCGATCTCGATTGGGACAGGGATGAGATCGATGTCCTGCAAGAACTAGTGGATGTCCGCTACCCGGCGGTCGCGGTATCAACAGAAACGGGAGACGGCGTCGACAAGATCGGACCGCTTCTCTTCCAAGGGTTGGGTATTGTCAGGGTGTACACAAAGATCCCCGGTAAAAAGGCCGATTCGGGGCGTCCGTACACGCTTTTTGCGGGAGAGACGGTCCTGGACGTCGCGCGGCTTGTCCACAGAGACCTGGCCCGGACCCTCAAATTTGCCCGCGTCTGGGGAAGCGCAAAGTTCGATGGGCAGCAGGTCGGAAAAGATTATGTCGTGGGCGACGGCGATCTGATCGAGCTCCATGCCTGACCAACCACCCGAATCCATGTACTCACTCCGCCTGCTCTTGTGTAACATTTGGAAACTTGAGAATCCGATAGGGGCCCGGCGGATTTGGCCCAAGATGGATTTGTGACGTCGTAAAAAAAACACTCCCATCCGCCCCAAACGCAAAGCTGTCCGGCCAGACGATCCGGTTGTCGGTCACCACTGTCGTCACCTTGCCGTTCGAGTCAACGAACTTGATGCTTCCCTCCTCGAGCGCCGATACGTAGACGCCGCCGTGGGCAAAGAGCAACCCGTCCGACACACCACTGGTAGCGAATTTCTCTACCGCGGCCTCCAAATCATCCTGGCCGAGTTCGAGATCCCGAAGCAAGCTGGTGGAAACTCTGTAGAGCGTGCGGCCGGTCAGCGCCTGGTAATACAGCCAACCGCCCGCCGAATCCAGCGCGATGCCGTCGGAATGCACCACAATCGGAAATGGATTTTTGTCTATCGTTATCTGTATGTTTTCCGCGCCCGTGGACGGATGATCGTCGAGCAGACGGCGTGCTTTGCCCGTTTTCAGATCGAGCACCACAATCGCTCCTAGACCGGAATCGGTTATATAGGCGGTTTCCGTCTTGGTGTCGACGCGCACGTCGTTGAGATAGCTGGCTTGTGGCGCAATTTCCGCATCAAAACCGTATACGGTTTTGACCGAGTCCCGCTCCAAGTCCACCCGCATCAGCTTTGCACCGCCTTCGATCACACCGCCGAACATCGGGTTTGCTGGATCGAGGATCCACAACCTGTCTTTGCCGTCGACATAGACGCTTTGGACACACACAAAAGACTTGTCTGGGTCGTCACCACTCTTCCAGCGGTTGAGATCCAGGCTGGGGTAGGCCTCAGCCTGCCCGTCCTTGTTCAGCTCGCCAACACTTACCGGAACGTCGGGGGACCACCGTGGGAAGTTTACAAACACCCGCCCCGAATTGGACACGGCAACGCCCGTCCATTGACGCGAGCTTGTCGCCACTTCGGTCAACGTCACCTCGGCCTCACCGGCTCTAGCGGGCACCGCGTCCATGGCGCTCGATGCCAGTAGCGCGACCGCGACTACCAAATTGATCAGCATCTCTTTTGTCATCTTCGCCCCCTTTATTCTTATTCGCCCGCTGGAACAATCAATGGCCTATCGTCGGGATCGAGACCCGTTTGAAGATTTGACGGGATGTGCCCTATGTCTCCCACCATCAATATTTTCATCAGACCGCTCGGGTCGATCCGCACAACGGTCATGCTGCAATTCCCAACCGACATCCCCAGCCACGCCATGGTGTCAACACCGAGAACTTTGGTTACAAAATAACGGATCACATTGCCGTGACAAACGATGATGTCGTGCCGTTCACGATCAAGGGATGGAACAAAAAACGTGGCGAACGCCTCCTCCAACTGGTCGACACACTCGGACATCTCTCCCGGGTCAACGTCGGCCACGACGTCTTTGCGCCATGTGGGAGGAATGCACTCCCGCAGCAATTTGGATGTATCGAGTTGCAGCGCCGGAAAATCGTCGCCAATGACCCGGGCGGTTTGCCGCGCGCGCGTCATCGTGCTGCTCCAGAGCGCCGTCATGTCAACGGGGAGCGATCCTAACCGCGCCGCCACCAGGCGCGCCTGTGCGATGCCCAGCGGAACCAATGCCTTACCAACGTCGGGATCGCTGGCGTCGTCGTAGTCGTACTGACCGTGCCGGATCAAGTAAAGATACCGGGAATGGGCCGGGTCGGCTGCAGTGCCGGGCGCGGACACCCCCGCCATCGCGACATGGCAATCCAGCACAAAGCTGATCACCGTTGACACCATGAACACACCAAAGAGAACCACGCCCAATTTTTGATTCTTGATCATCGGATCTCCTCATTTTTGTGGGATTGCCTTGCAGATTATACCCCGTCGCCAGGCCCGCCGTGAAGATCCCTTTGCGGTGGTATTATCTTAGATCTTCACACAATATATTGTTTATCAAGGGGTTATGAGAAATTCTCGACCGTGGGGTTGACAAGCTGGCATACTTATTGTATTATTTAACTAGAACATTAATCTTATAGTACACCATTACGGAGAAAGGAGGTGACCGTGGAAATCTCGATCGACATAAAGAGCGGGGTGCCGTTCTACCGCCAGATCATCGAACAGATCAAGTTCGCAATCGCCCGCGGCGATATCGAGCCGGGAGACCGACTGCCCACGGTGCGCCAACTTGCCGTGGATCTGTCCATCAACCCGAACACCGTCGTCCGCGCCTACCGTGAGCTCGAGATCGAGGGTGTGCTGGACACCCAGCAGGGTTCGGGGACATTTGTCGGACACGAAAAGCCGGATGTCGACCGGCTCGAAAGACAACGCATGTTGGACCAAATACTGACTGACCTGCTGGCCAGAGCCTCCAGCTACGGACTCTCACTTGACGACGTGCTGGGTGGCTTGCGTCAGCGAAAGGAGGCGTCGAAATGATCGCACCCACAAAATCCGGAGGATCGGCTGCAAAGCTGCCCGGTTTGTCACTCGACAAATTTGCCACGTCGATGAGGGCGGATTTCCGGTTTGCACCGTTAAACGTTCTGTTGTTGATCGCGTTGTTTGTCATCGGTCTTGTCGTGCATCTGATCATGAACTCGTTCGATTACTACGCCGTCGTGCTGTTTCTCGGCTCGGCGCTGGTGCTTGGCGGTGTTCTGAGAGTGGCTCAGATATGGGAGGCCGTCGTCATATTGGGAACAGCCAACGGTCTTATTGGCTATCTCGTGCTGCGGCCGAACAGCGAAATCCTGCTCGTCACGATCGCGGCGGCGCTTCTCATCGCGCCTTCGATTCAGATCGCTTATCAGTGGGAGCGCGCGGTTCTGCTGCGGTTTGGCAAATTCAGGGGACTTCGTGAGTCCGGACTGTTTGCCATTGTCCCCGTCATCGACAAGGTTGCGCAGTTTGTTGACCAGCGGATTCGCGTGACCGATTTTAGCGCCGAAACCACGCTGACCGCGGACACTGTTCCCGTCAACGTAGATGCGATCGCTTTCTGGATGGTATGGGACGCACAGAAAGCGGTGCTCGAGGTGGAAAAATTCGAAGACGCCGTGATCCTGTCCGCTCAGACTGCGCTGAGAAACGCCATCGGGCAAAACGAGCTTTCCACGTTGCTCTCCGAACGCGACCGCTTGGGCACCGAAATCCAAAAACTGCTTCATGAGAAGACCAGCGCGTGGGGCATTACCACACAGGATGTGGAAATCCGAGACATCATCATTCCAAAAGGTCTCGAAGACGCGATGTCACGCCAGGCCCAGGCGGAACGCGAGCGCCAGAGCCGCATCATCCTCGGCACCGCCGAGACAGAGATCGCGGAGAAGTTTTCCAAGGCGTCGGATCACTACCAGGACAACCCCGTCGCGCTTCATCTACGGGCCATGAACATGGTGTACGAGGGGTTGAGACAGAAAGGTTCGATGATCATCGTCCCATCGTCGGCCGTCGAGTCAATGGGGCTCGGTGCGTTGGGTGGGCTCACCGCCTTTGGGCGTCAGGCGCCCGGTGGTGCTCAAGCGCCGGCCGACCCGCCGGAGGACGACCCTGTCGAACCCAGCGCGTAATTTGATCCCGGTCGAAGCAAGGATGTGATCGTCATGACAAACAACCCAATGACAAATGATGCGGAGGCAACCCGTCATCGTGCTTTGTCCATGGCCAACCGAGTCACCTTGGTGTTCGCACTGGCTGTTTGGATCGGGATGATCGTAGCGCGATTTTCCGAGGGCGGCGATTGGCGGTTGATGGCGGGTATTGTGCCAATGATTCCGTTGATCTGGCACGGATCGTATCTCCGGTTCAAACGAACGGGTTGAGTATCCCGCTGCCGGACGGGAAGTGCGGGAACTGCCAAGACGCTGGCAGCGCATTGCCCGCTCGTTCAGGACAAGGCAGGTTGCCAAATGAAAAACGAAATGGACTTGATGAAAATGGACGGCCCCGAGCGGTACGCCTGGCTGCGAGCCAACCGGCTGACGCTGATCACCGTGGGGCTCGTCTGGATCGGGATGATTGCAGCCCGGATCAACGAGGGCGTAACACCCTGGTTTTTGATCGCGATGGTCCCAGTATTCGCAATGATTCGTTTTGCGGCGTTTCTCTATATAAAACGCAGCCGCCAAACGGCGGCTGCGCGAGTCGACGCCAACGCGCGTCCGGGTACAACCCGGCCGCACGCGGGCGGAAATCATCCGGGCTCTTCGGTTAGCCTATTGCTTCCTTGACTTTTGCCAATAGCAAGTCTTTATCGATAGGCTTCTCGATAAAAGCAAACGGTTTGGGCATCGTCTTGTGAGCCCGGGCAAACAGTTCTTTGTAACGAGTCACGCCGCTACAGAAAATGACTGGTAACTTTCCAAACTCAGGGTCCTTGACCAGCGCGCGATAGAATTTCTGACCGGTTTCGTTGGGCATAATGATATCCAACGTGATCAGATCCGGTTTGAATTCCCGCACCTTATCCATTGCCTCGTCGCCGTCGACGGCGAAGGCCGTTTCGTACCCGTTGTCCTCAAAAAGCACACGGAGATATTCCCTTGGATCGGACTCGTCATCTACAATCAATATTTTCTTGGCCACTTTTTATCCTCCGCGCCGGATCTAGTGCCATTCCCATTCGAGGAAACCTTCTCGAATATCTACCATGGCGTTGACTATGAGTTCCACCAGGCCGCCGTACAGGATATTGCACCGTTCGAACAGACCGTAGTAGGTAAACATGTCACGCATCGCGCCCTTGCAGTTCGAGCACGGCGCGCACACATACTTGTTATGTTCCGGTTCGATGATGTCCTGGAACACGTCTAGGATCTGCCGAAGCTTGGCCCGGCACGAAACACTGTTTCGCCAATCGGGGAAGTTGAGATCCTGCGTAATGGCAAATCCGCTACCCCCGCCACAGCAGTAGTTGTGGACTCCGTGCGGCGCCATCTCCCGGAAATTGTTGCTGACAGCCTTTAATACTTCGCGCTGTGGTTCCACGATACCCATCAACCGTACGACGTTGCACGGGTCGTGCAGCGTGGTGACGATGTGGTCGTTCCGCGACGGATCCAGCTTGAGCGCGTTCTGTTTGACGATCTCGTGAAGCAACGTTAGAGAGCTTTCACGCGGGATATTGAAATCGCCGGTAAACACCCGGTCGGCAATGACGGTGAGCGCCTTGTGCGCGTGCCCGCACTCACCGAGCACGATCTTTTTGACACCAAGCTCTTTGGCGATTTGAGCGTGTTTGAGTGCGACTTTTGCGAATTGAACGTCGTCGTACCACACGCCGTAGTTGACGCTGTCGTATCCCATTAGATCGCTGGACAGCGTGTAATCGATCCCCGCGGCGTCAAGTATGATAGCGAACGCCTCGGGGTTCTCCGGCCAGGCGAGGTATTCACCCGCGTTGTGGATCAACAGGATTTCGGCGCCCGCCTTGTCCATAGGCCATTTGAAGTTGAGCCCCGTCCGTTCCTCCATCTCCTCTTCGAGAAACTCGATGTTATCCAGAAACGCCACCGGCGTCATCCCCGTGCTCGAACCCTTTTCGAGCTGCTGAACCGATCCTTTTTTGTGGAGCGGCTCGACGGTGATCCCCATTTCCTGACTGAAGATCTTGCGAAGCTCGCGGGTCACCAGACCGTTGTCCACACCGATCGGGCAGGTCTGGGCGCAGCGGCGGCACACCGAGCACCGGTACGCGAGCTCCATGGTCCTGGCGACCATCGCCCAGGTGGCATCGATGTCATCACCCGAGATCTTGGCGAGGAACCTGCCGCCTTTTTTGACATACGATTTGTAAAGGCGCCTGAGCAGCTCCGCCCTGAACGTGGGGCGGTAGATGTCCTGCTCACCCGACTCATTATAGATCGGGCACGCCGACGCGCACGTCTGGCATTTGGCGCAGTATTCGATAGTCAAAAAGAGCGGCTGGAGAAAACCCCAGTTGTTCTCTCTATCGAACAGCTTCTTGAGACCGGATAGAAACTTTCCGACCAGCTCCCGTTTTTCTTCTTCGGTTTCCGGACGGGGAAACTTGACGGCGGTGATGCCATCGAGGTCCGTCTCGTATTTTTCCTTGGTTTCATCCGCCAGCGCTTTGAACTTCGGCTGCAGATCCAGCTTATCGTAAGGCGGCGGAAGTGGCGCGAATTCTGGGACGTCGAGCTCGACCAGCTGCCCCGTCTTGTGGCAGAAATCTTTGATGGTTACTTTTTTGTTGTTACTCATTTTGGCCACCATCCTCGGTTGCGGTTGCGGCTTCGGCCCAGGTGCCTTTTTTGATGTGTGGCGCGGACCAATTAATCCGGTAGCCGAGTGCTTCAGTGATCCTCTTCTCGAGTTTACTTCCCTTGACGTTCGCTTCGTCTTCCCAACGGACTTTGTGGTAGGTGAAGTACTTACCGACAAAATGGGTCATATGAGTGAACGGCAGATAGATCAAAAACGCGGCCGCCAGAATCATATGGATCGCAAATCCGGTCGACACGGGTTCCGTACCCTTGAACGAGACGAGGTTTGTAAAGAACGCCCGTAAGTCCGTGTACGTCATGTCCTCCGTAGCCCAAACATAAAGTCCGCTGGCAAAGACCGCAATAAGAAGAACGAGGTTGAAATAGTCGCTTCGCACCGATGTACGTTTGAGCTCCTCGCGAGTCAGACGGCTGATTAGAAGCCCCACTGCCCCAAAACACCCGAGCACGGACCCGATGATCCCAAACGGCATCGTTAAATAATGAAGCGCTCGACCGATGAAGTTACTCGTCGTTCCCGATACCTCAAATCCGAAGATCCCCAGAAATCCGCTCAGAAAAATCATCAGAACAAAGACGATCGATAGATAAAGTCCAAAATGGAACGGGAACGAGAAGATCCACAGCGGCCGATTGTTGTAATACATCGACTGGATGAAGATGATCTCTTTGCTCATTTCCTTGAGCTCGCTTGTGACCGATACCTCAGCGGGTTTGGTCCACCAATCGATCTCTTCGAAATACGAGCCCCCATAGTGGTGCTTGTTTTTTTCATGCGGGATCGGATACAGGTCCCATCTCAAATGGACGGGCATAGTCGCCATCTTGCGGGCCCTGTAAGCGGTACCGATGAAAAAAACGACGTAGGCGACATACATCAGAAGCTGCAGTTCACTCATACGGATACCTCGTCTGTTGTGACCACGACTTTGCAGACCGACCGCCGGCGCCCGCCGCGAGGGCACCTGGCCGCCTCCGGCGTTACTTCTTTCCCTTGCGCCGACGCTCTTTGGCGACTGATTCGGCGTTTGCCTTCATCGCTTCCTTGGCGTCGAGCTGCTTCTGTTTGGCCTCGAGCGCTTCCTTTTTGACCTTTATCGTCTCTTCACCAAACAAAGCAAACCTGAGCCAGGAGTATCCAAACTTCAACAGCTCGATATCATCTTTTTCGATCGCCTTTTTAGTCGTCTCCTCGACGTCGAATTTGTCGAAAAACGAGCTCTTGAATACAAAATCACGGAAACTATCCAGGTTGTAACAGGCGAGAAAGAACATCTCAATTTTCTTTGGGGACAGGTTCTCGCCCTCCTGAAAGAACTTGTGAAGGGTCAGTTCCTTGAAATAATAGCCCATCTTGTTGTACTCATTGATCCCCTGATCCTCGAGCCATTTGGCCACGGTCAACGTCTTGTTTTCCTTGTGACCCTTGCAGAATCCTTCTTCCAGCAAAAAATAGAAATCGTCGTCGAGTTCCGCGCTTCCCTCTTTTGGAGAGGCCATACCCAGCGGGTACATCCGGCACGCCCACGGCCGGTTTTCGTACACGCCGCATCCTTTCTCGCCCACAAAGGGACAGGTTTTCTTCTCGTCCTCATTCATCTTGAGCAGGATGACCGGGTATTTGAGGTTTTTGTCAAACGGGGATACCGTGTGCTCGGAGAGAAACTCCTGCGAGGTCATCCCAAGCGCATTCTTGAGCCGTATAATATCGTAAGGTGTGAGAAAAATATTAATGTCCGCACAGCATTGGTTGTAGCATGCCACCCCGGGGTGACAAGCGAAGTTGAATTCGCTGTCCAGCGACAGCCGCTCGTATTCCTTTAAAATTTCCTCTTTGAACTTTTCGATTTCTTCCATGATTACTCCTCATCATCGACGATGCGGTCTTTGTGGGCAGCGGCAGACCACGCGGGGAGTGGACCCTCTTCGCCTGTTTCGGGGTTATAACGGTAACGGTAGGATGCTTTTTGCTGGTATTTCGTCGCCATCCACTCCCAACCCTTCACAAAGTACGGACATTCATCATTGAAACAAACCAGTTGAATATCGGTGCCCCAGGAGGCTTCCAACGGCGGCTGCCATTTGGATAGTTTTCCGTTGCAGTGAGGACATTTTTTTTCTTCGGCGCTCATCGTATAGTATCCGTCCAATCATTCAAATCTACGGATTCCAGAATTGAAATCCTCCGGACCCTTGCGGGTCCGGAGGATTCTACCTAACAGCGGTTGCTTCGCAGCTTCATCAGCCACCCAGCAACTCGTGCTCCTGCGGTTCCGGGAAGACGTGGAGCATCGGCCGCTTGGACATTTCCCATTCCTTGGTGTTGGGATCCCAGCGGCAATTGGCAAAGACGTGCCAATCGTTCTCGTCCATCGTCGGGAAGTCCGCGCGGCGGTAGTAACCCGGCCAACGAGTCTCTTCACGGAAGAGAATCGTACGGGTGTGGGCTTCTGCCTGCCACATACGCTGGACGTTCTCCCAGCAACGCATAAGCTCGTGCAGGTCACAGGCGGCGAGCTTGTCGGCATCCTCAGCGAGCATACCAAGCAGCTCGAGCGCCCGGTCCAGGCAGTGCTGGTTGGTCGTGAACTGGGCGGACACGCCACCGACATACTCGTCCATCATCTTCTGGAGACGGAACATAAAGCTCTTTGGACGAATGTAGTTCGGGT
>CP070631.1:759901-763961 GCA_020356045.1 Candidatus Latescibacterota bacterium | reverse complement strand
GGTTCTACTGTCGAATGTTTCGAGGCCTTGCGCGGTGAGGCCCAGTTCATCACTGATGGCCAGCCCAACACGGCGCTCACCGGGATCGATTCCAAGAATCCTCATCGTATCCTTTATCGTTCCTTCTCGTGAGGCGTGATTTTTCGCATGGCGGCGCTTGAGACTCGACGCTGATATTGACTCATTTGAAGCGGAGTGATGTTGGTTTCGACACGATTTCCGCAGGCGCTATAATCTAGATCGCGCCGAGGACTATGAGTGCAGAAACCAACATCACTCCTTCTGGTTTTCAGTCACGTTTCAACACCACCAGCGTCAAATCATCGTGATAGTCGCCACCGCGCGAAAAGTCGCGCACCTCATCGAGTATCCTCTCACACAGCTCGGTCGAACTCGCATCACCGTTCTGCTCCAGCGACCGCCGCAACCGCTCTTCGCCATAGCTCTCCCCGCCACCGGTAGCCGCATCCGTGATACCGTCTGTATAAAGAACCAGTGTGCCGCCGCTGGGAATCCGGCAGGTGTTCTCTTCGTACGGAAATTCCTCGACGCAACCGATGACGATCCCGCTCTCTCCCAACGTGCGGACACCGTCTCCTGACACCAGGTAGGGAAACTCGTGACCCGCGTTTGCATATTTCATCAGTCCGGCCTTCAAATCCACGACGCCGTAGAACACCGTAGCAAATTCCTCCGCGGAGGTGCTTTCGTACAACAACGAGTTGACACGCTGGAGCATGGCCGCCGGGTGTTTTCGCGCGTCGGCGTTCGAGTTGACTGCCGCTCTCAAGGTTGCCATGAGTAGCGACGCCGGGATCCCCTTGCCCGACACATCGGCGACTACGACCACCAGCGTGTCGTCGCCGAGAACCCGGAAATCATAATAGTCTCCACCCACATACCGGCTGGGTATCGTCGAAGCACTGAGCTCGTACCCATGAATCTGCGGCGATGCGGCGGGCAGCAGCTGGGATTGAACCCGTCTCGCGATCTGAAGCTCCTCTTCCAGAACCTGTTTCTCGACGTTTTCACGGAGCAACCGAATGTTATCCAGGGCCACGCCAATCTGATCGGATATGGTAGACAAGTGCGCGAGCTCCGCCGTGCCATACCTCAACCCATATGTCTTCTCGCCCAGTGCAACGAACCCCTTGCATCTCATGTCCCTTATGATCGGAACCAGCACCTCGTCGCTGCCTACGAGACGCGCCATTTCCGTTTCTCTCACTCTTGCCAACTCCCGGTCTTGTCGATCATCTGCGGTCGGATCATCCGGCCCGAGCTTTCCCTTTTCGGCAAGCCTGAGGAGCTCGTGCCGCATTATCGGTTCCCCGACCCGGCCAAGCACGTCGACAAGCCGGTCGGTACGTTCGTCCGCGCCGTCGAGCCGAAGGCTCACCGATGTCGAATCGAGGATATCCGAGAAACGATTCTGAAGAAGTGATTCGAGTTCGTCCTCGCTGGCCACGTTGGAGATCTCGCTTCCAAGCTCTTTGAATCGGCGCTGAAGATCGTCCTTGCCCTGCAAGAGGAGCCGCTCGAGCATCTCTTCTATGCGAGCCAACGTCGGCTGGAAAGCGATGATGGTCAGGATTATGAAACCGGTCTCGAACGCGTCTTTGCTTACAATGCTGTACTGTCCAAAAAAGTCGCTCACCGGCTTGACCACAAAAAGATAAACCGCGGCAAAAACCAGCGCCGCGCCTCCGTAGAGCACGCTCCGGCGCGCAACATGCCGGATACCGAGAAACTGCTGTTTGACTACCGCGTATGCGACCGAACCACCTCCAGCAACCAGCGCAAAGTTGATCAGCGCAAGGCTCACTCCTCCGGAGTCAAAATCACCCGGAAGCATTGGAATGATCTTGGCGAGGACGTATCCGACGATACTGACCGTCAAGCCGACGAGCACGGTTTTGAGCTGCCCCGTGATCCGCGGGTTGACATGCATGCGGAGACTGCGCGTGATAAAGAACAACGCGCCAGTTGCATAAAGAATGTTTACGATCAGGAAGAGCTGTTTATGAAGCTTGACAAGGGTGCCCAACAAGACGGACAGGATGTTCCCAGCACCCGACAACGACAACGTCCGTTCGCCCACCGACACTTCCCTCTCCAAAGGAAGACTTTTCGACAGATCGAACACACTTTTGAGCAATCCCTCGCTCGCCATGATCGTCACCAGGTGGAAAATGTATGGCCCAAAGAGTATCAAACCGAAAAACGTGGAGTTTCTTATGGCGCGGTGCTCGCGTGGATAGGACAGAGAAAACAGCAGCAAGGACGGAAAATAGAACTCCCACAGGTACTCGAAGTTCTCGACCATCGAGCGATAGACGACGGCGTCTTCCCTGAGCGTGCTTTGAAGGATGATGCTGGTAGCGCTTAGGATGGGGCCGAGACCGGCAAAAAACAGTATCAACGCAGTGGCCCGGGTCGGTGTGCTGCTCGTTCCCGTTCTCAGAATGGTCAATCCGAGCAGAAAAATAAAAACGCCACCGGCGAGGTAGAATACCGAGAGAAAAAGTGTATAGGACACACCCATTTGGCCTAACCCAACGCGACCGAGAAAACACGGCGGTTAATCACTTAATACGCTCCGCGGCCCCCAAAGGTTCCGCGGGCAAGTCGTTCTGCCTTCGGCGGCTGTCGGAGGGTTCGTGGTCAGGAATCAGTCTCGGCGTCCGGCTCGCACGTCTTGGTCAGCTCGACACATAGTCCGTCTTTAGGATCAAACACATAGCCGATGCCGTCCGTGAAAGCCCGCATGATCATGATTCCACGACCCCGCTCACTGAGGGGATCCGGTTCCGGAGGGGGGGCATCGGTTAGATAGCTTTCGTATTCAAAACCGGCGCCCTGGTCGCGCACACGACTGATAATTTTCTTCTCGTTCAGCTCGATCGTAATTCGGACCTTTTTGTCTTTTATAAACTTGTTGCCGTGCTCGATTGCGTTCGTGCAAGCCTCGACGAGAGCCGTTGTAAAGTCATCGATCCATCTTTGCGCGCACGAGAACTCGCGCGCCAGATCCTGGACCGCAGCATCCACCGCGCCCAGGTACTTGAAATCGCTGGGGATGATCAGCTCCATTACATCGTGATGTCCGGCCATTGACTCACCTGCTCGGGTAGCTATTCTTTGCCTTTTCTCAAATGCTCCGCTGCGTCTTCCTCGTTCTCGAACGACTGGAACAGCAAATTCAATTTGGTAACATACAGAATACTGTCGATCCTGTCGCCCACGTTGCACAACACCAGGTCACCGCCGGCCTTGCGAACCGATGTGTACCCGCTTATGAGAATCCCCAAGCCGGTACTGTTGATCCAATCCACCTTCTTGAGGTTTACGATAATGTTCTTCTTGCCGCTGTTCATCAGCTCTTTGAAGATGTTCCGAAACGTCTCGGCCTCGGGCCCACCGGTGAGTTTCCCCTGAAGCTCCAGAACAACCGCTCCGTAGATCTCCTTCTGGTTGACCTTCAAGTCCTCGCCTCCTTATTTGAATCGTGTTGCACGGCCACATTCGCCCCCGGGGCACGCGCGACCTGGAGCAACCCGCACCGAAGCCGGCGGCTCCCTATTATTCCACCGTATTAACCCGCTGCATTTACCGATAGATCGTCTATCGCCATGCAGAGTACATCTGTTTGGCTACTTTCCCTCTTTAAAAATCGCAATAGCCTCGTCTTCATCGGCCACGATTTTGAAAATGTGGTCGAGACGAAGCACGTTGAAAACCTGCCGGGTCCGGTCACCGACGCGGATGATCACGAAATCGCCACCGGCTTCGCGCACCGTTTTGTATCCGCGGATCAAAATCCCGATACCCGTGCTCGAGATCCACTCGATATCCCTCAAGCTTATAATGATGTGTTTTTTGTCCTGCTGGACCAGACTCTTGAAAAGATCTCGAAAGGTCTCCGCCTCGGGGCCACCCGTGAGCTTACCCTTGAGGTCCAGAGTTACATATCCTTCGTGCTCTCTCTGGCTAAACTTCAACCTCTTACCTCCTTGGATGAGGTCTCGCGGTACAAAATTTCCAGTGCAACCCGCATATC
>CP070631.1:756134-759801 GCA_020356045.1 Candidatus Latescibacterota bacterium | reverse complement strand
GTACTTGTCGCTGATGTCGAGCGGCGGCATAGCGCCATCCACCGGTTTGTTGTCCGTTAGATACCAGTCGTACCAGTCGATCACCCGGTAAAGGATATCGGCCTTGCCCGGCTGTTTGCGGTTACCGTGACCCTCGCCGGGGTACTGAACCAGACGCACGGCGGGATGATCGCTCATTTTGAGCCGGCGGTAGTACTCGAGGCTCTGTGAGGGATGAACTCGCGGGTCCGCCTTGCCGCCAACGATTAAGACGGCGGTCTGGCTCTTGTGCGCGTGGTAGACCGGACTACGCTGGAGCGAGAATTCCCAGCTGTCCTCCAGCTTCTCTTTTGAGTGAACGTATAGCTCCTCGTAAGGAATGTCGGTGGTACTGCGTTTGCTCACCAGGTTGCTGATGCCGACAAACATACATGCCGCCTTTACCTTATCGGTGTAATACGACGAGAACCACGCGGCGGCAAACCCTCCGTACGAGCCTCCGCCAAGCCCCACACGATCTCCGTCGACCAGTCCCTGTTCGATCAGATAATCGATCCCATCGGCCACGTCGTCAAACTCCTTGCCCGCTGCGTCGCCGAGGTGATCGTCGCGGATAATCTCGACCCCGTATCCGGTGCTCGAGCGGTAATTGGGTAGAAAGACAAAGTACCCCTTGCCAGCGAGCACCTGCGGTGGCTGAAAATAACGCGTGTGCCACGACATCGTGTAATGCGACTCGGGTCCGCCGTGAACAGTGACGATCAGCGGGTACTTTTTGCCTTCTGTATAACCCACCGGATAGTAAAGGATGCCTTCGATCTCGAGCCCGTCCCGGGCCGCGTAACGTATGACTTCCTGTTTTGCCAACTCACGGTCGGTGAGCCACGGGTTGACGTCAGTCATACGCTTGAGTTTTTTGCCTCCCGTCCAATAGTAGATATCGAGCGGGACATCCGGTGTGGACCCGGTCATGGCGACGTGTCTGAAATCCTTTGTATAGGACGGTGTGCCAAAGATGACTCCTGTTTTCTCGGAGCTCAGGATGATCTTACGATCGCCCCCGGTCGCCTTGACCGTGCTGAGCGTGTTCCAGACTCCTTCGCCGGCACGATAGATAACGGTTTTTTTGTCGCGCCAGCCGACCCAGTTGATGTGCCCCTTGAAGTTCTCGGGTGTCAGATTGACCGGCTCACCACCGTTCACGTCGATCACATAAGCCTGGCTCACTGCGTGATCCCATTGCTCGCGTGCGGCAGAATAGGCAAGCCGATTGCCGTCGGGGCTAAAGACAAAATTGCCAAGCTTACCGGGGTTGTTGGTGAGCTGCCGCAGGTCGCCGCTGGTCACATCGAGAATGTGGATCGTTTTGAACATGTAATTGTAATCGACGAGGTTTTTCTCGCTGGCCGAGAGCGCGATGGTGGCGCCGTCCGGGCTAAATGTGAATCCCCACACCGAGATGTCCTCGGTGAGTTGTCTGGAATCCGAGTCCTTGCCGTCTCCTTTTTTTACCGGGATCATATGGAGGTTGCGGTGTTTGAGGTTTTCCTCGTAATAGACGAATCCGTATCCTTTGTCCTCGAGCGTCTCTTCGGTTTTTGAAGCTGGAGTCGTGGCAATGTAGGCGATCTTGGTTCCATCGGGGTGCCATCGGAATGATGACACGCTGGATTTCGAATGGGTGACCTGGAACGCCTCGCCGCCATCGACAGGAATCGCCCAAACCTGGGTTTTGGCCTTTTTGCCGCGTTTGGTCAGAAAAGCGATGTGCGACCCGTCGGCGCTCCAGCGGGGCGATCTGATCGAGACTTTGTCTGTAATGAATGGGCGGTTGACACCCGTTTTGGTCGCGAGAACATGGAGCTCGTTGTAATCCGATCCGGCCTTGTCGTCAGCCTCACGCTGGACGCGGACGATGTAGGCAATCCAGTCGCCGTCGGGGCTGATCTGCGGCGAATGCGCGATCCTGAGCTTCATGACATCCTGGGCGCTTAGCGGTTCGGCCGCCAAGGCCAGGGAGGGAACCAGCCACGCCAACAGAGCGATGGCGGCGATGATGACACGGGCTGCGGGTCCAATACTCATTCTCCTCACTCCTTCCAAAACGGGTTCCAGATTGATACAGTCCCCGAATCATGCCCCACCGGCGCCGGTTTTTCAATCCCAAACCCGCGGGACGGGTCGGCCGGGTCGATGGCAGGCCGCAGCTACCGAGAATCGGTGCGAAATCGAGCTAATAAAGTTGACAAGGGCGGTTCTGACGGCTAAAATCCCTGGGAATTTAATCGTGTCAAATTTCCGTTTGATCGCACTGGTCTGCCTCGGTTAGGCAGGCCGTTCCATCTTATATGCCCAAATTTTTGGGAGGAAGGAAGGGCGCATGTCAACATTCGTCGACGAATTCATGGGCCAAGTAAAGGCTAAAAATCCTGCCGAGCCCGAATTTCATCAGGCGGTACAGGAAGTTATTGAATCGCTCGAACTCGTTCTCGACAAACATCCCGAATACAAAGCCGCCAAGATTCCCGAGCGGGTCGTGGAGCCGGAGCGCGTCATTCTGTTCCGGGTGCCCTGGGTCGACGACCAGGGCGAGATCCAGGTCAACAAAGGTTTTCGTATCGAGATGAACAGCGCGATTGGTCCGTACAAGGGTGGCCTTCGTTTTCATCCGTCGGTCAATCTCGGCATCTTGAAGTTCCTCGCCTTTGAGCAGGTTTTCAAGAACAGCCTGACCACGCTACCCATGGGTGGCGGTAAGGGTGGTTCGGATTTTGATCCGAAAGGTAAATCTGATAACGAAGTAATGCATTTTTGCCAGTCCTTTATGACGGAATTGAGCCGTCATATTGGCCACAACACCGATGTGCCGGCAGGCGATATCGGTGTGGGCGGTCGCGAAATTGGTTTTTTATTCGGTCAGTACAAGCGAATCAGTAATGAATTTACCGGCGTACTGACTGGCAAGGGACTCGATTGGGGCGGTTCCCTGATACGACCGGAAGCGACCGGCTACGGGGCTACGTATTTTGCCCAGGAGATGCTCGCCACCCGAGGCGATTCCATGGAAGGTAAGATTTGCACCGTTTCCGGTTCCGGGAACGTGGCACAATACACCGTCGAAAAAGTCAATCAGCTTGGCGGTAAATGTGTGACGCTATCTGATTCCACGGGTTCGATTTACGATCCGGCCGGGGTCGATGAAGAAAAACTAGCGTTCGTTCTGGAGCTGAAGAACGTCCGTCGTGGTCGGATCAAGGAATATGCCGACAAGTTTTCCGGCGTAGAATACCAAGAAGGTAAGCGACCCTGGGGCGTCAAATGTGATTGTGCGTTCCCCAGTGCGACGCAGAATGAGATTTCCGAAGAAGACGCCAAGACGCTGGTGAAGAATGGCTGTTTTGTGATCTCAGAAGGCGCCAATATGCCGACCGAACCGGAGGGTGTGGAAATATTCCTGAAGAATAAAGTTCTATTCGGTCCGGGCAAGGCGGCTAACGCCGGTGGTGTGGCGGTATCCGGCCTGGAGATGTCTCAGAATGCCCTCCGTTCGATTTGGACGCGGGAAGAGGTGGACCAGCGGCTGCAAGGGATTATGCAGGCAATTCACCAACAGTCTTTCGATGCGGCCCAAGAATACGGCATGAAAGACAACTACGTAGCCGGTGCCAATATCGCCGGCTTCGTCAAG
>CP070631.1:754583-756034 GCA_020356045.1 Candidatus Latescibacterota bacterium | reverse complement strand
TTTGGCCACAGCTAGAGTGACCGCGGGATACTCCTGGTTCCGGTTGACGCCGCCGCCTTCCTCCCCAGCCGGGCCCTGTCCGAAAAAGACGTAGTTGTTGACATCTTCGGGTCCATCGATGATCTCGGCGACGTCACGAAGGTAAACGGGGTGGTTCCCTGACACACCGACGACTAATCCGGCCACATCGTCGGCATTTTCGAGAAACCCGCCGGTTCTGACGATAAAATCCCGATTCAGACGTTGAACGTTGCCTGCGGTAAGCTGCTGGTTACCAGCCCGAATTTGTTGGGCAATCTGAAGCGGGGTGATGCGGTGCGCTTCGAGCTTGGCTTGATCGAGAATTACGCGTACCTGGCGCTTGAGCCCGCCCATGATCTCTACTTCGGATACGTTGTCGATTTTTTTGATTTCCTCGGCGAGCTGGGCGCCAACCCGGCGAAGTTGATAAGAGCCGTATCGCTCGCTCCACAGCGTAAGTGTAAGAACCGGGACATCGTCGATACTGGTAGTTTTCAGAAGCGGGAAATCTACACTGGGGGGCGCCTTGTCCATATGTTTGAGAATCGTTGCCCACAGCTTTACCAAGCTGTCCTCCATGTTCTCACCTACGAGATACCGAACGGTCAACACGGCGAAATCTGGTCGTGACATCGAGTAGATATATTCGACGCCCGGGATTTGACTGATGATCTTCTCGAGCGGTTTGGTAATCCTTTCCTCCACCTCACGGGGGGTGGCGCCCGGATAGGGGATGAAAATATCGACGAGCGGAACAACGATTTGAGGCTCTTCTTCGCGTGGTGTGTTCAGCGTTCCAAACGCACCAACGAGCAAAGCAGCGATCAGTAGCAGCGGTGTGAGCTTCGAATCAATAAACGCCTGGGCCAGTCGGCCCGCGATTCCCGTTTTCAATTTGACACCTCGACCATTTGACCGTCCTTCAGCGGAAACGAGTTGCCGAGAACAATGATCTCGCCCGGATCCAACCCGGTGAGTATTTCAACCCGATCGCCGATTACCCGGCCTGTGCGGACCCAGCGTAGTTGAACCCTGTTTTGTGGACCGACGACATAGATCCCTTCGAGCTGTCCCCTCTTGAACACGGCACTCACCGGAATCATGAGCCGTTCTTTCTGCGATCGGCTGATCACGATGCGGGCAAACATGCCGGAACGGACCGAACCGGTGGGATTTTGGATAAACGCCTTGATCTCGAACTGATGGCTCTCCGGATCCGCCGAGGGAATAATCTGATCAACGCTGCCATAAAATACCTGGTCTTTGGCTTCAGCGGCATGAGAGGGAATCAAGATTTTTACCGGCATTCCAACGCTCAGATGTTCGATCTGGCTTTCGGGAACACTGGCAACGACCTCTAGCTGACGGACATTTTCGAGTCTGAGGATCGGTTGCCCCGGCGTTGCCAGATCGCCGACATCCATATACGT
>CP070631.1:753425-754483 GCA_020356045.1 Candidatus Latescibacterota bacterium | reverse complement strand
TCAAAGACCCAGTAGAGATCGTGGTATGCCATCGCCAAGGCGGACCACGCCTCGGCGAATCGGGGATCCAGCGATACCGCGTTCTCGAACAACTGTACCGCGAGTTTCGCATTCGTCAAGTTTCGAATCTCGTGGTAATACTCCATACCGCGCAGGTAGTCTTCGTAGGCAGCGAGGTTCTCCGTGGGTCTTGTCTCGATTGCGCGCCGTTCGGGTTCCAATAGTGCTACATTCAATTGCGTCGCTACTCGCTCGGCGATGTCTGACTGGATCCTAAACACTTCCGTCATGTCCTCGTCGTACGTGTCCGCCCAAACGTGCGTGTCGTCGGCGACGCGTATGAGCAGGGGAATCACCCTAACCCGGCTCGCTGGGTCGCCGGGTCTTTCCCGCTGGACCGTGCCTTCGAGGACATAGTCCACGCCAAGCTCACGCCCGATCTGCCGGATTGTCTTGGTGGTCCTCTTGTATTGCATCGCGCTCTGGCGCGATATAACGCCAAGCCCTGCGACACTTGCCAAACGAGCGGTTATCGCATCGGTGGTCCCGTTCGCAAAATATTCGTCGTCCGGCGGTCCCAAGTTTTCGAACGGAAGCACGGCAATCATTTTTCTTCCATCGCTTGGTTCGATCGGACCTCTTGCGGAAAAATGGGAATAAGCAAGATAGCCAGCCGCCACTACTAACATGAATACAGCGGCAATGGTTAGACTACGGCGCGTGACGGTTCTCCGCTTTTCCCCAGGATATCTTACCATCGAGCCGCCTTGTCGGACTCGAGCCAGATCGGATAACATCTCCTTGGCACTTGGATACCGTGCGGCCGTGGCTTTTTCCATCGCAGTCTCAACGACATGTTGCATGGCCTCCGAAATATCATCCCGGTATTCGCCGAGCGGCTTGGGGTCATTGTGCGTAATTCCGTACAACACCGCCGCTTCGTGGTCACCTTTGAAAGGCGGTCTGCCTGTCAACATCTCGTACAACACTGCGCCCAGAGAAAAAAGGTCCGACCGGTGATCAATTTCCTCGCCTGTCGCCTGCTCCGGCGACATATA
>CP070631.1:750844-753325 GCA_020356045.1 Candidatus Latescibacterota bacterium | reverse complement strand
CAAGTGTATCAACAGGCTAGCCGATGCAGGGTTCCGACGCAACCGCTAAGTGACGGTGGGATCGCCTTTTGGCACTTTTTCCGTCCTCGTATGCGCCAATTTGGGTTTGAAGATGAAGAACACCAGACCGAGCAAGCTCACAAAGACGGATACAACATACGTCAAAAACTCGATCGCGAATGCGTCGGTCCGGCCGATCCCCACTTGCGCGAGCAGCAGGATACCGAGACCCTCGCGGATCCCAAGCCCGTTGATCGTTACGGGAGGAATCATAGCAAGGCTAAGCAGCGGCACAAACACAAAAAACGCCCCGGCAATGATGCCATCAATTTGAACTCCCAGCGACACAGCCACCAGTATGTGGGTGCACACCCGGAACGACTGGATGACGAGAGACAGTGCTATTAGCTTTAGTACCAACACCTTTCTGGATTTGAACTCGCTGAGGTAATCGAGAATGGATGAGCCGCCCCGGTCCCACGAGAGCGGCCGCAGCCGCCCCACCACCCAGCGGACCACCCCACTGACCGGTTTAAAAAAATAGAGTCCCAGCACGGGCATCATGCACCCCAGAAAGATGAGCAGATAGATCCACGAGGACTCGAGCCGGGTCACGTTCGACAGCCCCAGCACGGCCAGCGAGGCGAGAAGACACAACGAGAATATCCCGATGATTCTGTCGAGCAGGGTAACCGCGACCACCTGCCACACGCTGTTCCCGACTCGGGACACGTCATAGACCTTGACGGCGTCACCGCCGATATTCGCGGGAAGAAAATTGTTGAAAAAGAGCCCAACGAAATAGAAGCGAATCGTTTTTTTAAACGGAATGTCTACACCGCTCGACCTCAGCAACACGTGCCATTGAAAGCTGCCGAGGATGTTACTGGTCAGAAACACACCCATCGCGGCTGCAATCAACCGACGATCTAGCGCTTCGATCAAGGCCAGCAACTGATCCGTTGAAATTTTGGTCAGAAGAAAACCGAGGAGTCCGGCGCTCACCACGATCTTGAGAATGAGTCTGAACCCTCGCCCCGGCATTCTCATTTGCCCTCTCCTCCCGCCGATTGGATCTCTTCGAGAAAGATGTCTTCCATCTCACGTCCGGTACGCTCCCAGGTCAGCGAGCGCGCCCATCCGACGGCCGCGCCGCTCATCCGCCGCCACCGCTCCGCGTCGGTGAGCAACTCGATGGCCTTGTCGGCGAACGCCCGGGGGTTACCATATTCGACAAGATACCCTGTCTCCCCGTCCTTCACCGAGTCCTGCAAACCGGGCCGACGGCTGGCCACAACCGGCATCCCGCACGCATTGGCCTCCACTACGGTAAGTCCCCACCCTTCTTTTGGGCTGGCGTTCAAAAAAAGATGGGCCCGGTTGAGCAACTTGACCAGCTCGGATGTTTCCAATGTTCCGAGAAACTGTACGGCGTGGGTCAATCCGCGTCTTTTCACAAAATCGATCAGGTTTCTCTCCTCGGGGCCACCCCCCGCGATCATCAACCGTGCCTCGGGCAGCCGTTCCCTCACGAGAGCAACGGCATCGATGACGACATCGATCGACTTGTACTTTCGTAGGCGGCCAAAATGGATGATTGTCGGTTTGCCAAACCGCTCGACTCCGTCGAGCACCCGGTAGGTCGCGTGATCCAGCCCACAGAGCACCACGTCGATCTGGCCGGCGGGAATACCACGGGCGACAAGGTCATCCTTTGTGCTCGGGCTAATAACAACAAACCGACATCTATTGTAGACAAATGGGATCAGCCGTTCCCAGAAATACACATAGGCGGCAAAGAGTGGGTTGGTCTCACGGAACACCGTCGTCCCGAACAGATGCGGGATGATCGGAACCACCCGATGGGCTGTCAACCTGGGAAGAAAAAACGGGATTTTGTTGATGTCCTCCAGCACGAGATCGGCCGGGTGGTCTTTGAGAAAACCCCGAACATGATGAGGTAAGACAAAATTGGCGTTGAACCAGTGGCCTTTGCGGACGATACGGATTCCGTCATGCTCATCCTCTTCGGAACCACCCTCATAACCGCTCACGAAGTAAGTCACCTCGTGACCGTTCGTTACCAGCCGCCGAAGGATCTCGTGCATGTGGACCTCTGCTCCTCCGGCATCCGGGTTCTTGAGATCCCTCCAATTGACGGCAACAAACTTGGCCAATTCGAACTCCGCGCTACCTTTTCTCGGCGAGACAGCCGATTACCATTGCTGTGTTCAACTTGATTTTATTGGGGACAGCCGACCCGAGCAGCCTGCGCACACCGGCCAGGATTCCCGGCCCCTTCGGGTACATGGGCAGACGCAGGCCGGTCTTGAGAAGAATGCGTCTCAAACCTCGATACCATATCGGAGGCGATGGGTTGTGTCCATAGATTCCAACGACCCGTAATCCACGTTCCTCGATGAGCCGACTTAGCCCGCTGACCGTGAATTCGGTTTCCCACCCCGCGAACCATCGGCCCAT
>CP070631.1:747941-750744 GCA_020356045.1 Candidatus Latescibacterota bacterium | reverse complement strand
TGTTACACAACCCAACTGTCAGGCGTCGTGCACGGTGCTGTATTCAGTGCTATACTAATAAGGTCGAGGACGGCAACTGCCAGACCAAACAACGGCTGATCAACTGTAACCACTTCTGTTATACGAACCAAAAAACCTGGAGGCCAACCATGAAGCCGACATGGATAAGTCTTGCAGTAATTGTGATTTCAGTCCTAGCGTTGAGTCTTTCAGCCTCTAATAGCTTCAGCCAATGTTACCTAAATTGCCCTGGGGGCGATAACAGCGGAAGCCCGACCGCTCCGAGTTGGCGAACACCTGATTTGGATTTCAACGCGGTCGTGGACTTGGTTGATTTATCAATATTTGCAAATAGCTGGCCACCGCAGCCCTATTACTTTTGTGCCGATCTTAACTGCGACGGAATTATAAATCTCCAAGACCTCGCTACCTTTGCCGCGCACTTCGGTCCTCCGGGGCACATGGGAGTCGTTGGGGTCTGCAAATGAGCAATGGATCGACACAACAGCAAAAGACTCTGTGACGAATTAAAGAATTAAACAATAGGAGCTACGACGACATTTTGACTTCTGCCAGAGTTACGCACTCGTAATGCGTTGGTTCGGCGGGTTTTGGCCTGCGAAACCCGCTGTCGTTAGGCAACTTATAAAATCGCCGGATTCTGGCAATTCCCCTATCTTACAACTGTTTTACACTTTGAAATTGGCTGAGACCACGTGCGTTGGGCGTAAAACGATCCGATATTGCTTCGCTGATCCGTCGTCTCGACGGTCCGGCAGTTCAACCAGCGTCCGGCACAAGAAGCCGTGACCGTTCTAATTGCCCGCCACTGGCTAACGCTTCGTCCCAATAACACGTTGTTAACAGTAATGTTCTGTGTTATACTATTTGCCGTCCAGCCCGGGTACCTCAACTGAGCAATCTGCTTCATCCGCGTTCCAGCATCATATGAGACGGCTCCTACCATAGGGGGGAAACGCATTCCTTTGATGCTCAATCAACTATTCAATTAAGAACGATTAATTGGCCGAAAAGACAGGAGATCGCCATGACGAAATTACCGAGGCTGTATATATGTGCTCTTGTGGTGTTGAATATCGTTGGCTGCAACTACGACCGACCCGAGGGACCGGAAGTGATTGATGTAACCACCGCGGTTCAGCAAGAGAACATCAGGCTAAAGAAATATTGGATGGCTGACTATTGGTCCTCCAATCCACGGGCCTATGGGATCAGGACGTACGAATGGCTTGATTCAGGAGAATCTTTCACGAGCATGATGGTCGGGGTAGAAACAGTGCCTTACGAAACGGGTGCAATGACCGGCGTTAAGATGGTTTTCGGAGACGGGACGTTTGTTTTCCGTACGGAACGTAAGCGGCTATGGTGGTTAAAAGAGGATGAACATTATCTATCCGCCGATTGTGATTTGACGGCGTACCCGGCTGATAAGATATTTGGACAGGTCTACGATGGAATGATTCATGATATGTCGGCGCCGGCGTGGGAGGTTAAGGATGATTTTTCAGAATGTAGACCGTGCCCTGGCGTGGATGGTGATAGTTGGGTCAATCTAGTTCACGTGCGAGACGTAATCGTTCATGGTAAGAAATATATCAACGCAGTCGTGTTTTGGGACCTCGAGCCAGGCGAACCTTTTAAGGAAATCAATTTTTTTGATGGATACGAACACGAAATGGGTTTAACACTGCCCACAGCCGATGAGACCAATGGTTGGGCGATAGACGATATCGTAATATTTGGTTTTAAGAAAGGAATATTGGCCGTGGGAAACATAGATCTGGAGACTGGAAATCTCAGTGATCTGGCCGTGCTTGTCTCAATTGCTCACCATCATCGACCGCCGGACGGGTTCGAGCACACCCAATCCGGCGATTGAGGGACGCCTCAGGGCAGACTAGACTCAGAGAGCGTAAGCGCTGTGATACAAGAGGGCTACGGCGTAGCACACACCGAGAACGAAAGATGCGATCAAGGCCAATCCGATTACTCATCACCGGGAGAAACGGAGAAATTCCTCGTGAGCAAAACCGAGAAGGTAGTCCGCCGACCCTGCTTATGCTATAATTCACATGTATCGTTTGGAGCAGCGGGATCAAGGGGGTTGCCTCACCGGGCCCTGTCAGTGAGCCCATAGCCTCATCATCAGCCCTCGTTTATACGCAAAGCGTCATCGCAACCGCCGTTACAAAACTTGCGCAGCCGTTTTGATCCTACTCTTTTCCACTTAGAGACCTGCACTCAACGCTCGATACCATCTCGACCAAGAGGTGGTTCTTTCCGTCCACTTTGGCGACTCAGCCAGTGAGTTGTCGAGACGCGGCAAGGGGGGATGAATACCAATGTTTAGTCATGAGGTTTTGCGAGTAGTCTTAATAATGCTTTTGTTAAGTTTGTTTGCGTCTGCGTTCGCGGGGTCAGCGCATGCGCAAGAGGACTGGTGGCCCATGTATCTCCACGATCCAGCACATTCTGGGCATTCTAGCTCAAGGGCACCTACGACAAACGACACGGTGTGGACATTTTCCACAGGGGGTAATGTCCAGTCGTCGTGTGCAGTCGTCGACGGCAGGGTCTACTTTGGATCACATGACAACAATGTCTACTGCCTGGATGCCTCAACCGGGGCTCCCCTTTGGAACTACACAACAGGAAGTTATGTTATTTCCTCTCCCGCTGTGTACGGCGGCCGTGTCTATGTTGGGTCGAAGGACGACAAAGTTTATTGCTTGAACGCTACGACGGGCGCTTTTATTTGGAGCTACACAACAGGCTATGATGT
>CP070631.1:742036-747841 GCA_020356045.1 Candidatus Latescibacterota bacterium | reverse complement strand
GTACTCGGTGCGGTAGCCTTTTCGTTCAGCACGGCGGGGGGCGTAATCTTTGGCAAGATCATGAATATCTTCCTGCCGCAGGGCAAGAAGATCAATCCATGCATCGGAGCGGCCGGAGTGTCCGCCGTACCCATGTCGGCCCGCGTGGTTCAGAACTTCGTGTCCGAGCAGACGGACGGCAAAGTCAATCCCCTGATGCCCGCGATGGGACCGAATGTGGCGGGTGTTATCGGATCCGCGATTGCGGCGGGTGTGTTCCTGACGCTGCTGATGTAATAACTGCCGGTTTTTCTACCGTTTTTCTACCAGACTCCCGCCGGGAACCGCGACCATTACCACCCGATCCACATACAAGGTGATGTCGAACAGGCGCGCAAGACAATGGCCAGGCGGAAAAGGCTGTAACGTCGAGCAACTCTCGTAGGTAAGACATTCAGTCGATGGCCAAGTTTGGTTTCTGACTTCTCTGAGGTTTTTTTTTGAGAGTGGGTGGTTCCAAGCTTTTGATCCTCTGCTTCTGCCCGTTTGCTGGCAGACCCACAAGTGATCGAAGTTGACGTTACGAACATACACGTGAGGTAGCGCCAAAAACCAATCAGTTGTCTTCAACGAGAACACGCTCGGGTTGCCCCTGCTCATGCACGCGAAAGACCAGAATCGTTGCGCCTTCGTCCTTCGTGATCGCGGTATGAACCTGCTTCAAAGGGACCCTCACGACATCACCCTGCTTAACGGCGACGTCGTCCTTGCCCTTCTGCCACAGAGTGATCGTTCCCTCAAGGACGTAGGCGAACACCTCACCGGGGTGCCAGTGTTTCGGCAGAGATGTGCTCGGCGGAATGGTGACTCGGCTGACGATGACTTCTGTGCCGTCGACCCCTTCAAGGACGGTCTTGAGCAGGGTCTCCATGTTCGGGGCAGACTTGCCGGCTGATTTCTCGTCCGATGAATTGCCGTGACCTAGAATCGTTGATTGAAACATTGCCAACACGCCGACCAGAACGGCTGCGGCAAGGATGGACTTTCGCATTCTTTATCTCCTCGGGTTTACGATACGGATGATTACCTTTGCTTCCGGCCAAAACGAACACGTCGATGAACGCATCCATGGCTCCGCCATGATGTAGAACTTGGGTGCGATGCTAGTGAGACTTGGGGCGTGTTGCTCGCACCGCGGATACAAGGAATTTAACAGAGGCAGAGCCGGCTGGCAAGATGTAACTTGTTATAAGATATTGAGTTGTGATGCATTTCACAAGCTGAGCATAGGGCTGGATTCGCCCGGAACGGCCGATGGGACAAATCGTCCAGACCGGGAAGCCAAATTTCATCTTAGAAATCCTGCCGCCAAACCAGTTCGGACATCAGCCCAACGGGGGAGCGAATTGTTTTTGGTTAGGAACTGGGGGTCTTCCGGTTAACGCCTCTGTCGCTCTCAGTTGAGGGTGGCCTCTTTAATATACGCAAGTTTACCTGAGACTTGCTGGCTACTCAATTCAACAACATCTGTCTATTTGAGCTTCACCGCCTTGCGCGTTATCGAACGGTCGCCCGAGCTCAAGCGTACGAAGTACACACCGCTGGGCGAGGTGGCGCCCCGATCATTGCGACCACTCCATTGCGTACGGTGTGGTCCCGCCGGCATCACTTCGTCGACGAGTGTGACCACCAGTCGCCCGGCCACGTCGAAAATCGACAGCGTCACCCGTTGCTCGTGATCGAGCGAGAACTCTATCGACGTCTCCGGGTTGAACGGGTTGGGCACATTCTGCGAGAGCGAGAACGTCTTTGCCCGCAGGGGCTCGGCGCCGGTCACGAGGTCGGGTCCCAATACCGCGAATGGACTCTCGTTCCCGTGTTCGTCGATCGCCGACACCTTGAACCACGTGTCAACCGGCCAACCTTCGGGGCCGGCGAGCACCGTCGTGTCGGCGGTGGAGGCGACCCGGTTTCCCTCCGAAGGTATGAAGCCGGCGTTGTCACCTCGATAGACGCCGTAGCTGGCCAAATCCGCCTCGAGATTCTGCAGCCAGATGAGGTGGAACAAGTGCGCCGCCGCGTCGTAGCTGCCGGTGAGCTGCTGCGGTGCGGCCGGTGGGAGATTGTCGACGGAGTATCCGCTGTCGACCGCTGAGATCCAATACAATTGAGAATCGGTAGTGTGGCCGATGATTTGGAAGTAGTGCATCTCGTTCGCTACGTCGGTTGAGTCGAAGAGCGTGGGTGTGGTCATGGCGTACCTATCGAGATAGAAGCAGTCCTGCTGCGCAACGTACTCCCAGTAATAGGTCTGGCCATCGACTCGCTGAAGACGGATGACACCGGGGGCGGCGAATTTGAACGCGTTGTCGTCGATGAGTTTCGCAGAACCATCGAGGGACGCGGTCGCCGCGCTCTCGCTGATTGCCCGCCACACCGTGTAGTGTGACATCTCGCTGAATGCAAAGCGATCGAGGCGGCACGCGTGCCACGCGAGGTAAACAACCCCGCCTTGATCACCGGGAACGTCGCGGACGGCCTCAATCTCGGGCGCCATAAAACCGACTTGCCCGTTTGATGCAATTTGCTGGGCGAAGATGTCGTCGGTGCCGCCGTAGCGGTCATCTCCCCAGCTGACGATGGCACCACCGGCCCCATCGGTGGCTACGCGATAGTAGTCTCTGTCGCCGACGGCGTCGCAGAGGGTTTCTCCACCGCCGGTCCACAACACGTTGCCCGAAGCGTCCACGCGTTGCGCGGTCACAAGCTTGGGCGATACTTGATTGTCCTCGAACACGATAATGGCACCCCCGGCATCGTCGCTGACGATCTGGGGGTACATCTGGTTTCCGGTTTCGGTTGAGATCCCGATGCCGAGCGGGTTCCACTGCCGGACGCCCGAGCTGTCGAGGCGCTGGGCGAAGATGTCAAAGTTGGAGTTGCGGTAGTCGGTCCACGTGATAACGACACCGCCGCTTCCATCCTCTATCATTTTGGGGAGTGCCTGGGACGCGCTCGTCGAGCATGCGACGACACCGCCGGGCGTCCAATAGGCGGCCCCGGTGTCGTTCACCCGCTGCGCGTATATGTTCTTGTCGGTGACGGAACGGTTGTCGTCCCATACGATGATCGCGCCACCAGCGCCGTCGCTGACGATCTGCGGGTATTCCTGGGAAGACCACTCGGTGCAGACAGCAGTTCCGTAGTTTCCAAAAGCGCGATTGCCACTGTAGGTGCTGAGCTTCTGTAGGTAGATATCCTGGCCGCTGGTCGCAATGTTTCGTTCGTCCCGCCACACAACGTACACATCCGCCACGCCATCGAAGACGGCGTGCGGGTACGCAGCCGCCAGATTGTCGCAGACCGGGCTCCCGTTAGTGATACCCCAGGGTTTGCCGTTGACGCGGTGCACGCGCTCGGCATAAATGTTGTCCCCCAGGCGGGCGTCGTGCCACACGACAACCACGCCGCCTACGCCATCCGGGACAAGCATGGGATTGTTCTGATCCCCCGAAGCTGTGCAGACGTCATATCCCGACGAACCCCAATGCAACGTGCCATTGCCATCGATGTGGTTGATGTAGATATCATAGTTGAGATTACGCCAGTCCAACCATACCACCCAGGCACCGCCGTTACCGTCAGCCATCGCGAAGGGGATGGTCTGACTCTGGGGTTCGTCACACACGATGACGCCGTTGGTCGTCCATAGTGTTCGCCCGTAGGCGTCAATGCGTTGGGCAAAGATGTCGTGGTCGGTAGAGACCCATTCCTGCCAGAAGATGATCGCACCGCCCGCGTCGTCGGATACGACTATTGCTTTCTCGCTGGAACCAAATAGCGTGGTGACGGGCACGCCGTCCTCGACCCACTGAGCGTGGATCGTGGTAGCACTCAACAATAAAATGACGCTGAGACATAATGCCGTGGGTCTCATGGTAGTTACCTCCCGGGTATGTTTGCGTTGTTCATCCGGTGTGGTTTTACCGCGGGGGCCCCCTCATTGGCGTGATGCAGGCGCATCGTTTCGCGGGGGCACAGAGAAACGCCCGGCGTATTTTTCTACCGTCGGTCTCGATGCACGCGCGCTTTCCGAGGAGGATCACCTCGAGACAAACCCCCCAACCTATCCTCTGTAATTATACCACTTTTCTCCTGGTTCTCGGACCCAATAGTCCGCCCTCTAGTCACACAGCGTAACACCAACTCCACTCGATCCCACAAAACCACCCTCCCAAACACCAAAACGGAGAGCCAATTATTCAATGAAGCACTTTCGCGTTGTCGTGGAAGGGGTTGCTGGTTCGAGCGCTTGGTCGATTTCCAACCTCCACCATATCACCGGACAGTTAACTCCTTGTAGAACAACGAGCTGGCGGGTTTGGGTCCAACATGGGTCAATGCGGCGCTCGACTAGTTACGTGGGTTGTGATCTACTGTTCGAAAACTGCGATTCTCAGACGTGATTTTGGCTAGTGAACAATGGAAAGAGTAGACATGAGAAAGGCCCTTTTCTGCCTGTTCGCGTTCTTGTGCTTTTCTCCGGCTGCCGCGGAGACAGCACAGATTCCGATGTATGAACTTGATCTCGATTTCGATCCCGCCGAAGAGCGCTGTTCGATTCGCGCGATTGTTCAGCTACCACCTTCTGCTATTGGGAATGGCTCGGTCAGGCTCGACATCACCAATTCTGACGAGCCGGCGATCCGCATCGATCGAATCACCGGGAACGCGGGACACCAACTCGACTACCGTGTTCTAAATGCCAACCGCACGCTCGAAGTTGATCTGGGGGAGGGACGAGAGAAGATCGTTTTTGAGTACTCCTTTCGTGTCAGCAAGAGTGCCTCGGAACAGTTTGGCTACTACATGTACTCCGGTAGCCCTCTCTACCCCGAGCTGCTTCAGGCCAGTGGCAAGCCCTTCTCATTCGCGGACTTTCATGTTCGCCTAGAGTATCCTTCGACTCTTTCGGTTTTGACCACGGGAGGGCAGGGTGAGCGGCAAGGGAGGGGCAATCGGGCAGCCGTGGAGTACCTTGTGAAACGCTCCAGAGGTTTCGCGATTGTCGCAGGTGAAGGGTTCGAGGTGACTCGTCGCGAGGACGGCGCCATTCCCGTCGTTGCGTTCTATGATCCGAAGTATGCCGAACGATTCTCAAAGGTCATCGATCGAACGGTGCAGGCCGCATCCTGGTATAAGAGGACATATGGGTTCTTCCCCTTAGAACAGGTCGGCATCGTCCAGGGGCATCCAACGTGGAGTGGCGGGTATCCTCTCCCGAACATGTACATGCTACATCTCGGAACTCTCGGTGAAGACTTCGTCACCTGGATTACTGCACATGAGCTGGGTCACTACTACTGGGGGTTCACCGTACTCAGTGAAGCATCCGACTTGCACTGGCTGATGCTCTCGCTCGGCATCTGGTCGGATCAGCTTTATCTCGCGGAACGAGATGGAATCTCTGTGCATGAACAGTGGCTCAAGAGTGGACGCTCGTTTCGACGGTACTTCACCGCAGTCGCGGGCAACTACAATCAGCAAATCGGACTGCCCGAAGAAGAAGCGCGACAGCTCGACTTTGATTACGGCTCGATGATTCGCCATGGCAAGGCTGCGGTCGCTGTCTATCTGCAGTCGCTGCTGGTTGGTCCGGATCGCTTCCTTGATTTGCAACGGTACCTCCTGAAGGAGTTCCATCATCGCCCCCTGACGGAAACCGACTTTGTTGCGGCTCTCGCTGACTTTGGCAGTGAGGGAGCAAGTGAGTTCTATGATGCCTGGAAGAAAGACCACGCCTCGATCAGCTTGCAGGTATCCGGT
>CP070631.1:737180-741936 GCA_020356045.1 Candidatus Latescibacterota bacterium | reverse complement strand
CGCCTGGACCCCGGCGGACTCAAACCCGGGATCACGCACCATCGCGGTTTAGGGGCTCAAAAGACAGGTATTTCATTGACCAGAACGCGAGCGCCTGACTGGCAATCAGCACGCCAAGGTTTAACCAGCGGCTCTCCAGCGGCGACCAGGGGTAGAACCCCTCGGTGTTGAACTTCCACCATTCCATCGCAAGCCAATGGAGCGTGATCAGAGTCGTCAATACTCCTCGCAGAAGCGGTGATTCAAAATCGAGCCGGTGAGCCCTACGCAACTGCGCCGCCTCGGGCGAGGTCGGTCTGCCCGAGTTTCGCCAGCGGAAAAAGAAGTAGATCCCGGCAACCACGGTTGGTGTGGCCAGAAGTTTGAAAAACTGAACGCTAAAGAGAGAATCGGGGTCGTAACACAGAAAACCGACAATCGAACTTCGCAACACATCGCCCACGGGGCCCAGCGAGTATGACAACAAACGCACCACACCGATGGACACGAGAATCGCGCAGATCGCACAGGATACGATGGCGCCGAGATTTTGCGAGCGGTTGTTCATGACATACGTTGGTCGGGGCGATGCTGACCGATCGTGCCGGACCACGCCGGTCGGCCACCATTCTAGCAGTTGAACGCGCAACCGGAGAATGTCGTTTTCGACCAAATACAGCTTTGCCCCGCACGAACAGCTCGCGTAAGTCTCAAGGATGGACCGGGTCCGTCAACGACACCTTGCATCGTGGCGTTGAGTGGACTACCGTGGGGCTATGGAGCCACCCCAAACCGCCAGCCGCTACGAGTCGATCTATCTCAGTTTGACGGTGTTATTCGTTACCTTTGTGGTGTTGACGAATACCGTCGGTGTCAAACTGTTCACAATCGTTGGCGTTACGCTGCCCGTGAGCATCCTGTGGTACCCGCTCACCTTTTTGGTGACCGATATCGTCTCCGAAGTGTACGGCGCCGCGCGGGCGCGGCGGATGGTCGTCTTTGGATTTGCGATGAGTTTGGTGCTGCTGGCGTTCTCGCTGGTCGGTATCGCACTGCCCGTGGCCGATTCGTATCCCCTGCAGCAAGACTATGTGAACATCTTCGGACCAATCTGGCGGCTGCTGTTTGGTTCAATGGCCGCATATCTGTTGGCTCAGATGATCGATGTGCAGTTGTTCCATTTTTGGAGGCGGTTGACAGAGGGCCGGTATCTTTGGCTTCGCAACAACGGATCGACGATGATTTCCCAGTTGGTAGACAGCGTCACCGTCAACATGATCTTTTTGTACAAGAACCCCACAGTGTTTTCTGGGACGTTTGGCGATTTGGTGGGAATCATTCTGGCCGTGTATGTGGTCAAGGTGGTCATTGCCGCGGCCGACACACCGATATGTTATCTGGGAGTTTGGGCGGTGCGACGGGCCACCACGCGCGAGCGATCCGTGTGACGATCGCGACGAGGCTCGACAAAACATTGCGAATCCAGTCGAACGCGGTTCTACCACCCCATGGTGCCGGGCTCACCCTTGAATGGGCCCACAATGTTTTTGGTTATCCAACCGCCATAAAAACCGCCCGGTTGCGGCGTCACCCTCTCGCCGTCTACATAACACGCATCCATCGCACCGGCGTAGAACGCCAGATAGTCGCGGATGGCGGCAAATGGTTTTGTGGGTGCCGGGTACGACCACACAGCGCGTTCGGCACGAACCGACTCCACCACGACAGAGAAGTACACCGCCGCCCCTTTCCATTCGCAAAGCGAAGAGCCTGTTGCCTTTTGAAGATACGCCATTCGTACGTCGTCCGGCGGAATGTAGTAGTTGGGAGGGTGGCTGGTCTCGAGAACGCGTTTTGCCCGGTGAGTATCCGCGATGGTGACGCCGTTGAACACGACCAGTATGTGGGCGGCGCAATCTTCGAGCCGCGGTGGACGCGGGTAATCCCACACGGATTCTTGTCCGGGGCCCGGTGGAATCGGTTTTGGTGTGGACATACTTGAGATTTCCTTTACAGCCCGTCTATGCCGCATTTGATGACAAGACGGCGGCGAGCACAACACGCGCGCTCCACAAGATCGTGCGCAGCCAGTTTGTGTGGACGAGACGCCGGTGCGTACGCACGTCGAATCCGGACTCCAACTGACGGTGTTGGGGGACCTGCAAACAAAATGTCGATATCCAGATCAACACCAGCATCCCCAGCCCGAGCCACACCAACGGCTGCGCTGGCATCCATACGACCAGGCTGACGGCCGTAATGACCTCGACGACCATCAGCGGGATGACGACAAATGACGTGCGGCGTTCGTGGGCCGTTTGATAGTTTGTAAAGCCGGGTTCTCCAACCCGTCGAAACAATGGGTAATGTACGACCTGTACAAACCAGATGATCCCGCACATCGCCGATGTCACGGTCAAATGGAGGATCAGTGTCAACGTTAGCGTGTCCATAATGGTGCTCGTGCCGACTATATCAGTCCTTGTCGATTCGAGCCACAGAACTCTCCCTGTCTAGGTTGCCCTCGGCGGGCAGATCGTATGGTTGCTCAATCGCCGTCGTGTGTGATGCGGGTACCACGATACCGTTTGGGATGGCAGGGACAACGCAGGAACAATGGTTGCCAGCGGCGTTAACTTTTGCCGTTTCATCGCGGGCGACGTCGTGGAGACGCGCAAAGTGGTTTCGTTAAAATGAACCCAGCCGTGGCCATCGGAGTTTAGCGCTGCGGGGTCATCGAGGCGACGACGTGTTTTGTTCGCCACAGCGCAAAGATCAGTCGGATCACAAACAGGTTTCGAACTTATTCCAACGCGCCGGACAGCACACCCCAAGAACGGTATCCCGTAGACCTGCGTCGATCCCATACCGCACCCCGCAGACCCCGATTGCGTGAGCCGCCTGGTTTTCCTATACTTAATAGAAGCCTTTGCCCAACCAACAGAAGGACAAACCGTGTCCAGCAGACGACCGAACACGATCGCGTCGCCGGGTTCGACGCGCTTTTTTGACTCCACCCTCATGGGTACGAAGTTGGTGGTGCTGGTGGCCTTGGCGGCGCTTGTGCCCGGATTCGTGAGCGCCGATGTCGGCACCGACCCCAGGGAAGAGTACGGGGTCCGCATCGCCCGGCTCAAATATGGCGGTGGGGGGGATTGGTACTCGGACCCATCGTCTATCCCCAACTGGTTAAAAGAGTTCGAGAAACGTACCGGAATCAAGACCTACCCCGAGGAGAAGATCGTCTCAATAATGGACGAGAACCTCCGCGCCTATCCGTTTCTTTATCTGACCGGGCACGGGACCGTGCGGCTGAGCCCCGACGAGATCGAAGCCCTTCGGCAGTATTTGGAGGCGGGTGGGTTTTTGTATGCGGATGACAACTATGGCATGGACAAGTCGTTCCGTGAGCTCGTGCGGCGGCTGTTCCCCGAGAAGGATCTCGAGCAGCTGCCCAACGCACACCCGATCTATCATGTTTTCTACGACTTACCGGGCCTGCCAAAGATCCACGAACACGACGGCAAATCGCCGCAGGGGTTTGGGATCACCCTGGACGACCGTCTGGTGCTTTTCTACTCGTACGAATCGGATATCGGCGACGGGCTCGAGGACCCGCGCGTGCACGATGACCCGCCCGAGAAGCGGGAACTGGCCATCCGCATGGCTGTAAATATATTAATGTACGCCATTACCCAAAACGCGATCCCCTGATACTCCGGACCGGTGACGATGAACGAGCAACCGAAAACTGCAGCCAACCCATTTGAGACGGAACTCCGGCGCGAGCTCCGCAAGATCCACGCAAAGACGCTTTTGCTGCGTGCGGCATCCGGTGTGCTCACCTTTGTCGCGATGGCCGCGTGGGTGTTCATGCTCGTCGTCATCTGGGCGGCGCTCACTGGTGCGCCCCCGCTGGGGCAGACCCTTACGGTCAGCCGTATCGTCCTCGTGGTGATCGCGTTGTTGTTTGTCGGCTGCGTGGTGTATCCGATCGCAAGAACGCCGCGGCTGCGCCGGCTTGCATTTGAACTGGAAAGCCGCAAAGACTTCCAAGATCTCGTCGAGGCGGGGTACGAATTTTCACGCGACAAGGAAGCGGCCGCCCGGTACTCGCCCGGGCTGATCCGCGAAGTGATCCGCCAGGCCGTCCGGTCAATCAAAGGGCTCGAAGTGAGATTCTTGTTTGTCGACCGCCGGCATCTGCTGTTTGTCCCGCTCGCCTATGGCGCGATGCTGATTCTCACGGTAGTTGCATTGGTGTCACCAGGCACGCTCCTCGATGCGGGCAAACGGATCACATCACCACGCGACGTCGCCGCCGTCGTTCACGAAGCCAATCTCTTTTGTTCTCCCGGCGACGTCACCGTGCTCTCGGGTTCGGATGTCGAGGTGGCCGTCCGGGATTTTGGCGGATCGCAAGAACCCGTCACGCTCACCTATAATCTGTCGACTGAATTCTGGAAAACGGAGCCCACGGAGGCTAAAGACATCCCCGGCGACGATTCCGATGCCCGACAACATGTATACCTGTTCCGCGATTTGCGTGGCACGGTCTCGTATTATTTTCAACGAGGCGATCAGCGCACGCCATCGTACACCATTACAGTGGTCAACAAACCCGTGGTGATGGATCTGGATCTGGTCCTCACACCGCCAGCCTATACGCGCGAACGCCCCGATACGATTTACGACAGCGGCGGCAACGTTCACGTGCTCGAGGGAACACACGTAGCGGTCCGCGGCATGTCGAACAACGTCCTCGCAAACGCGTGGG
>CP070631.1:731575-737080 GCA_020356045.1 Candidatus Latescibacterota bacterium | reverse complement strand
CGGATAACAGCCTGAGAAAATATACACCACTAACGACACGCGCTCCTTCGCCATCCGAGCAGTCCCACGCAATACGACCGGGCATAGAGGCGGCAGTTTTGTCATGACTCGAGTATACCACAACCATTGATTCGTAAGCGGCAAACAGAGTGGTCCGTTACAAGACACAAAGACAGAACGCCGACGGGGCGAGGCGATCGTTTGCGCCGCCGGCGTTCTACCGACCCTTTGACGGGGATATGATTCTATCCGCCGTAATTTTCCGCGACAAAATCCCAGTTGACGAGATTCCAGAACGCTTCGACATATTTCGGCCGCGCGTTGCGATAGTCTATATAGTAGGCGTGTTCCCACACGTCACAGGTCAGCAGGGGTGTGTCACCGGTTGTCAGCGGTGTGGCCGCGTTGCTGGTGCTTTGGAGTGCCAGACTGCCGTCCTGGCGTTTGACGAGCCATCCCCATCCGGAGCCAAAAGTGCCTATCGATAGTTTCGAGAACTCTTCTTTGAGTTTGTCGAAGGAACCAAAAGTCTCGTCGATCTTTGCGGCCAATTCACCCGTCGGTGCACCGCCACCCTCTGGGCTCAGGCAATTCCAATAAAATGTGTGGTTCCAAACCTGTGCGGCGTTATTGAAAATAGCGCCCGAGCTGGTTTTGACGATGTCTTCGAGATCCTTGCCTTCGTACTCGGTGCCCGGAACGAAATTGTTCAAATTGTCGACGTAAGTCTTATGATGCTTTCCGTAATGGTATTCGAGAGTCTCTTTAGAAATGTGCGGCGCGAGCGCGTCTTCTGCGTAGGGTAGCTTGGGCAATTCAAATGGCATCTCAGCCTCCTTTCTCTTTAGTCAAGCTACCAGAACCAGGTCTCCGTTTCCAGTGTTTTGCGCATCGGTGGTGAGCGGTACAAAGAGCTTGTTTTGTATTGAGGACAACGGGTCCGGGTGCACGATTCATTTGACGGTCTTGGGTGATATCTCCACAAAACGGATGCGATCTGTCAATGAATGATGTACGATTGACATCCAGCCGGACAAACCACAAGGAAACCAGTTGGATCGCAAGAACAAACCAAAATCGCCGACCGATATGTCTACCGCCACGACTGCGGATGTGGCAGCGGTGGGGTTTCTGTTGGTGGCCGCGCTGGTACTGTCGTGGCCGGTTATTACCGACGGATATCTCACGTATGCCGACAACCCTGTGCATCTTGCCGAGATTTACAGCCTTGCCGACGAGCAGTTCCAAGGGTGGTCGGATATCGGGTTTTGCGGTTTTCCGATCGGCACGCTTCATTCGCCGTTCTGGTACAAAACGATGGGTGCGCTGGTCTGGATTGGCGTGCCCGGGGGACTTTTGTATGCGCTAATGCTCTTTGCCGGGTTTGTCGCAACTCCGCTTGCTTTATACGCCGTTGCCAGACGCGGCCTGGGTCCGGTGATGGCGGGTCTTCTCGCGTACTTTTTGTTGATTCAACGGCCTTCTCTGGTGGGACTCGGTTCGCCCCTGGCGGGGATGTGGACGTACTATTTGGCCGCTGCGTTGTGGCTGCTTCTCGTGCCGCGGCTGATCGAGCCGGTCCGGACACGCCGCGATCTCGTATGGATCGCGGTGCTGTCGGGGCTTATCTTATCGACCCATCTATTTGTCATCGTACCGCTGGCCGTCCTCGGCGCGATTCATGTGGGCTTCTCGTTGTGGAAACGAACGCGTCCCAAAGAGCTTTTGCTCCAGGCCGCCGCCGTGTTTGCCGGTATCCTCGCGGCGGCATCCTACTGGGCCCCCATGGCTCTCTCGGCTGAGAGCGTCGTGTTTGCCCCGCAGAACCTCGCTCCGCAAATGGTGTTTGCCCGGCTTTTTTTGCCGACCGACATCATCGAGCTCGTCAAGGGGGAGCTTCCCGCCATCACGACTCGGCTTGTCGTCGACGCGATACCCATGTGCATTCTGATCGCGGCGGGCTTCACCGTGTTGTTTTGGCATCGAAAAAGAGCAGCTGCGGTACCGCTGTACGGGCTTGCCGCGGCGCTGATCGTTCTGGTCCTCGTCGCGTTTGTGGCGCCGGCTTCGAACGCACGTCTATTTGGCCCGGTAAGTTGGCGGCTGGTTTATTTTGTTCGATTGGGTCTGGCGCTCGGCGCGATCCCCCTCTTGATGGTTGTGGAGAAAAGATTCAACGCGTGTGCCCGGGGCTGGGCCGCGTGGGCAATCGGGGTGGTGTGCGTCGCGCTGACGATGTGGTGGAGCGAACCGCTCCGTGACGATGCGCCGGCCGGTGACAGCGCCGAGATGACAGAAGTGCGCGGACTATGGGCCTGGCTCGCAGAAAACAAGCGCGAAGAGTGGGGACGCGTCTATCTTCAGGATACGTTTATGACACCACCAAGATCCTCGGGGCTGTGGCGTTCGCACATACTAACGCTTACCGCGCACAAGACGGGAGTTCGTCAGCTTGGACCGTATTATGGTGTCGTGCCGTTCGAAACCAACGGGTGGACCATGAGCCAGGTGGGACTGCTTTACGGGATGCGGGTTTCGCGTGACCAGCACGTGTCCGAGCTTGAAACCCGGATGCGTTTGTCCAATGCCACGCACCTCGTAACGTCAGATCCCGCCGCCGCTGCCAGAATCCACAGAACTGGAGTTTTTGACCGGCTCGCCGAAGTCGGCCGATTCACCGTATTTGCAACAAAAGACGGTGCGTTTGGGTGGGTGGAACCGATAGAAGGACGTGCCACGGTCACGATCGATAGGTACGACACCGGACGCATCGATGCCAATGTCAAACTGGTCGATACCGGTGCGTCGATTCTCGCCAAAGTGTCCTACCACCCCTTTTGGCATCTCGAGAATGGCGGTGATACCCATCTGGGAATGGGGTCTTGGGGGCTGCTTCGTGTCGAGGGACTTTCGCGTGGGGAGCACAAGCTTTCGTTAAAGTACAACCCGCCCATCTGGCCGCACATCGTGTCGTTGTTGGGATGGCTGGCGATACTTGTCGTGGCGGTTTCACCGGGGCTAGTTAACATAATATCGCTCCCGCAGCGGGAGTGATATTATGTTAACTAGCTCGCACCTCGGTGCGGGCGCCACCCACACCCAAACTGGTCCAACTCAGCCTCGGCTATCGTGTGGTTAATCTATCTAATTGTTTAGCAATAGCTTGCATGCCATATTTGATGTGTTGTGCGAACCGAGGGTGCCGCAAAATGGCGCGGTGGCGATTGGAACGGGTTTACCACACGTCGCGTTCGAGCTGGCCGTCGAGCTCCGGAAATTTTGTTGGATCGAAGACCGGCTCGATCCCGCGGCCCAGCTGGTCGGTGTAATCACGCATCACCTTAGCGGCGGTTGGCGAAAGCAAGAGAATTGCCGCCAGGTTGACCAGCGCCATCAATCCCATCGCCAGGTCGGCCATCTTCCACACGGTCTCCAGGGCGGCAACCGACCCCACCATTACACAGGCGAGCAACACGAGACGAAACGGCAATACGACACGCCGGGTTCCCGCGACAAACACCGCGTTGGTCTCGCCAAAATAGAAATTGGCCACAATGGTGGTAAAAGAGAAGAACTGGAGAACGATTGCTACAAAGGGGCTGCCCCACGCACCCACTTGGAGATTAAGTGATTCTTGAGTTAGCGGCACCCCGGTGAGTTCGCCGTTTGGTTCATACAAACCCGACAGCAAAATTATTGACGCGGTTGCGGTGCAGATGATGATCGTGTCCCCAAAGACGCCCAGCATTTGAACAAAACCCTGCGCAGCGGGGTGTTTGACCTCGGCGGTGGCGGCTGCATTGGGCGAGCTTCCCATACCGGCTTCGTTGGAAAAAAGTCCCCGGCGCACCCCCTGCATCATTGCCTGAGAAACTGCCCACCCCATGCCACCCGCGGCCGCTTGCTCCAACCCAAACGCGCTGCGGACGATCAGCGCGATGACTCCCGGCACCTCGGGGAGATGACGTGCGACCACGACGAAGGCTACCCCCAGGTAGGCCAGCGCCATAAGCGGTACTACGGCCTCGGCGAAGTGCGCGATGCGCCGAATTCCGCCAAATACCACCAACGCGGCGATCGCGACGATCACGGCGCCGCTCAACCAACGGTTAAAACCAAAACCGGTGTGGAGTGCGTCGGTCATTGAATTCGCGTGAACAGCGTTGAACACAAAACCGAAGGATGTCACCAGGAGAACCGAGAACAATACTCCCATCCAGCGTGCGCGAAGCCCACGTTGCATATAATAAGCTGGCCCGCCTCGGAATGTACCGTCCTCGTCGCGGATTTTGTACAATTGAGCGAGCGTGTTTTCGACAAAACTGGTTGCCATCCCCACCATAGCTACTATCCACATCCAGAAGACCGCGCCGGGACCACCAACGGTGAGCGCCAGCCCGACACCCACGATATTGCCCGTCCCAACACGCTGCGCCATTCCCGTGGCAAAGGCTCCAAACGAAGAAATGCCCCCCAGTTCGGCACGGAGACTCCGGTGCATGACTGCAAACACATGCCCAAAATGACGAAACTGAACAAAACCGGTGCGGATGGTGAAATAGAGGCCGGCGGCGAGAAGAAGGTAAATGAGGAGCTTGCCCCACACCACTCCGTTTATGGCATCGAGAATTTCATACATCTGGAGACCATACCGCGGGTAGGACCGTTATGGCCAGAGGAAAAGGTGCGGTTTGGGCCGTTAGCGCAAATTCAGACGCGATTTGTAGCGGCGGCTTACGGGAAGTGTCGTTCGGCCGGGATCGTTCATGCGGACGACGTAACCGCCGCCAAAATCTTTTGCGAACTCCTCGACAAAATTGACATTGACGATGATCGACCGGTGAACCCTGACAAAGTCGTCCGAGGGCAGCTCAGATTCGAGTTGGGAGAGCGATTTAGTGATGAGGTGTACCCGCCCTTGCGAATGAACTTCGACATATTTGTCGCTGGCGCGAAAAAAGGTGATCTCGGAGACGGGAATCAATTTGATTTTGTCACCCAGCCGAATCTGAATACGGTGTGAAGCGGCACCGGGTACCGACTCCAGCATCCTGGCTATGCGGTCACGCAGATCGCCGGCAGCCGCATCCGACAGACGCATCAGTTTGTTGATGGCTTTCTCAAGCCGTACGGGGTCCACCGGTTTGAGAAGATAATCGATGGAATTGACCTCAAACGCCCGAAGCGCATACTGATCGTAAGCGGTTGAAAAGATCACCAGCGGGGTGTAGTCGAGACGTTCCAGCACGTCGAATCCGTTGAGTTCCGGCATCTGGATGTCGAGAAAAACGAGATCGGGCCGGATTCGATTGATCAACGCGACAGCGTCCGCGCCGTTGTCAGCGGTTCCCACAATATCGATCCTGCCGGCATATGGATCGAGCAGCCGCCGCAGCCGGGTGAGCGCGAGGGGTTCATCGTCTACTAAAATGGTCTTATAGATCATCTGCGATCGGTATCTCTATTCGAACGGTAACGCCCCTATCGGATGAGATGTCAAACCTG
>CP070631.1:729595-731475 GCA_020356045.1 Candidatus Latescibacterota bacterium | reverse complement strand
GACCGCGGTTTTGGTGGGGCCACGGATCATGGAAGCCCCCGGACAACTTGGAGACCGCCCGAAATCCCGACCACGAGGTGACGCGCGGCCCGCTTTTGACCCTTTCTGGAGGACTGGAAGCCCGCCCCACGAGCCCCAATGGCCGGGCCCAAAAAATCTTGACAACCGGGCCGAATCCCTCTAAGTTCTATAGACTTAAATCAAATCCTGCCTCACAAAGTAGGAGCGAATGCCAGCGTGTCCGGCATTCGTTTGTATTAAGAGCACAAAATTCAAAACAGAATTGCGTTATGCCACTCGGGCTGAAGTATTCTTCTCTGGTAATTCTCTTTGTCCTCTGCGTCGCGATACCGCTGGCACTGGTCGTTATCGCTGGCGCCGTTTCGAGGACTCGCCCGACGCCGGAGAAACACACACCGTTTGAGAGCGGTGTTCACCCAGAGGGCGACGCGCGGCGGCGGTTCTCGATCAAGTTTTTCCTCGTGGCGTTGTTGTTTTTGATCTTTGACGTTGAGACGGTATTTATTTTTCCGTGGGCCGTGTTGTTCAGACAGCTCGGCCTGTTTGGTTTTATCGAGATGGCTGTTTTCCTCATTATACTGCTGTTTGCACTTGCCTACGTTTGGAGGAAAGGAGCTTTGGAATGGGAGTAAAAATGACGCCGGGCACTAAACATGAATCCGGCATTATAACAACCAAGTTGGACGAGGTGCTCCGTTGGGGCCGCAAGAACTCGTTGTGGCCGCTTCCGTTCGGGACGGCGTGCTGCGCCATCGAGTTTATGGGTGTGGTGTCGAGCCCGTTCGATCTCTCCAGATTCGGCGCCGAAATCGTCCGGTTTTCCCCGCGGCAGTCCGACTTGATGCTGGTCGCCGGTACCATCAATTATAAGATCGGCCCGGTCATGCGGCGGATTTACGATCAGATGTGCGAGCCGAAATACGTGATCTCGATGGGAGCGTGTGCGTGCTCGGGTGGATTTTACGACAACTACGCGGCGATTCAGGGAATCGATCAAATCGTTCCGGTTGACGTGTTTATACCGGGATGCCCGCCGCGGCCCGATGCAGTGTTGAACGCAATCGTCAAACTGCAAGAAAAAATCGCCAAGGAGCCGCAGCGCGGACTCCGGCATATCGGAAGAGAACATGGCGAATCTTGACGACATATTGAATGTGATCAAGGACAGGCACGCCGATGCCGATGTGTCGGTCGAGGATTCCTTTGGTGACGCGGTTATGGTTGTGGCCAAATCGCAGCTTCTCGACGTTCTCACATCGTTGAAGCAGGAGGGATTCGATCTGCTTCTCGACATCGCCGGTGTCGATAATATGAAACGCGAAGCCCCGGAGCGGTTCGAACTGGTCTATATGCTTTATTCGGTGGGTCAGGATTTGCGTTTGCGGGTCAAAGTCTACGTACCCGAGGACGATCTGAATGTTCCGTCAGCCACGGGCTTGTGGCAGGCGGCGAACTGGGGCGAGCGTGAGGCGTTCGACATGTTCGGTTTCAATTTTGAGGGACATCCCAACCTCGAGAGGATCCTCTGTCATCGTGAGTTTGTTGGTCACGCGCTTCGTAAAGACTATCCGACGTTGAAAGGGCAATGGGCCACGAGTACGAGCGACCTTCGTCCCGATCTGGAAAGAGAATAAACCACAGGCAACGATGGATCCGAAAGACGCAAATAAGCCCGGGCGCGACCCGCTGCTCCAGACGGATCTCGATATCGTCGATGAAACGACGCTCGACGATCTCGACACCGAACCGATGTTGATCAACATCGGCCCGACGCATCCGGCGACGCACGGAACGTTTCGTGTGTTCTGCCGGCTCGACGGGGAAAAGATCGACCGGGCTGCAGTGGAGATCGGCTATCT
>CP070631.1:722838-729495 GCA_020356045.1 Candidatus Latescibacterota bacterium | reverse complement strand
CGACGTCAGCGTGTCGCCCAGTGCGAGATAAACATCGTGATCCGGCGTGTACAGCGCGTCAAAGCCCCAGGGGTAGAGCAGAAGCTCTCCGTAGGTGTGATAGGAGAGCCACATCGTAATTCGATGGCTGTTGCAGAAATCACGGACTGCCTGGGTCTCGGGTTCCGAGAATGGCCCCGACCCGCGGTACGTGATTTCCCATGGGCTTGGTGAGGACCCGATGTTATCGTATCCCCACTCATAGCCGTAATTACGGTTGAGATCGACACCGATGCTGCCGTCGCCGTTGTCACGACGGTTTTTCCGCCACCAGCTGCTGGGCGAGCCGTCGTGGTTCTGTTGGACGTATACATGCCCGTCCGGGTTGATCATCGGGGCGATGTAGATTTCCCGCTCGTTGACCATCTCGGTTACCGTGGGGTCGATACCGTAGTTTTCAAGAAGATAAACGGCAAACCGCAACGGAACGTCGACGCTCATTAATTCACGCGCGTGATGGCAGCCCATAATCAACACTTCCGGCTCACCCTCACTCGAGGTTACGTTGTCCGATATCTTGAGGACGTAGATATTGCGGCCTTCGATACTCGTTCCCATCACATCTAATGCGGCGAGCGACGGGTAGTGGGTATTCAGGTCAGTAAGAACCGTTTCCATCTCCGCGTAGGTGTGGTACATGCCAAGGTTATCATCGAGCGCGGCGCCGACACCCTGCATATCTGGCGTATGGATCACCGAGATGGGCACCCCGATGGTTTGCAGATAATCCAATTGTTTGGCATCGGCGAGCACATCGAGGAGTCCGTCGCGGTTGAGCGCCAAAATTTCAATGTTTTGTTCGACGAGGGATCTGTAAATATGGGGACCCTTGAGAGGGATGCGCACAATATACTGTTCGGCGTTTGCTGCAGCGCCAAAACAGGTGATCGTCAGTAGAAAAAGTGCAAAAACACACGTCAGGACGCGGAGCTTGGGTTGGACTGTCATCGACGCCTCCGTGGTCGGGATGAGTTCGTGCAAAGTGGTTGTGAAATCATTACTTGAGTATAACACCCGCAAGCGAGCACACGCAATCTCAATCATTGCAGCCGATCGCGATGCGGGATATGATGTGGGATAACACGCGATAAATCTGTCGCGTCGTGCACAGCCGAGAAGAACAACCATGCGGAACACGGAAAACCTGCTCAAAAAAAGACTCGCGATCATAAAAGACCGCGCCAAGAGACTGCGGGAGCTTCGTGAGAATGCGCCTCCACCGCAACTCTGGGGTGCGCAATCCAAACCGATCAGCTTGTCCGCTGCGGCGCCGGGGGAAGAACACATCATTGAATCGTGCCCATTCTATCGTATCCGGACCACGGCCGATGCGGATGCGAATGAAGCGCCTGAGGTAGCGGAGAATTTTGCGCGGGTCGCCCGTGATCCACGGTGGACCGATCGCTTTCTGCCGGCAGGTGCCCGTCGCGGTTCGGCGCTTCGAGCAGAGGCGCAGGATGTGTGCTTTTTCGATATCGAAACCACGGGACTCTCGCCAAACACGTATGTGTTTTTGTGCGGCACGATGTTTTACGAAAACGGCGGATTTGTGATCGAGCAGTTATTTGCGCGTGATTACGCCGAAGAGATCGGGATGCTCCTCTATACGCGGGAGCTGCTGGGTCGATTTGACACTCTCGTGACCTACAACGGCCGGTCGTTCGATGTGCCGTTCATTACGACCCGTATGGCGGTGGGAAAGATCGATTACGCGGGGCCAAAACAACACATCGACCTTCTCTATCCCGCGCGGGGAGAGTTCGCCGACAGGCTGCCAAACTGCAGGCTCGAGACCATCGAGCGGCATCTTCGCGGCCAGGACCGTGAGGGCGACATCCCGGGGAGCGAGATCCCGGAGGCCTATCACTCGTTTGTTCGCGACGGCGATGCGAGCCGGATCAAGCAGATCCTCTATCACAACCGAATGGATCTCCTGACCATGGGTACTATTCTCAACTATCTGACAGCTCGTTAGATGTCCCAAACATGACTGAGCCGCCGCCCGATTTCTTTTCCCCTTGATCCGCAACAAACTCATACGACACGGCAAATTGCGAATAGATCTTTTTTTGAACGCAGGGGAATGGTAGAATACCGCCGATCATGAAGGTAGAACAGTTTCTAATCAGGCTCAAGTCATCCAACTATTATGCTGGGCAAGTGGTCCACACGGAACGGCTCGATGAACGCGCGGCCCGTTATCATCGGTTATCACCACCGTTGATGGACCGCGTGGCGCGGATACTCAAAAAAGAAAAAATCACGGATCTGTACACCCACCAGGCTGCATCGATCGAGAATGTGCGCGCGGGCGACAATGTCGTTGTGGTCACGGGTACGGCGAGCGGCAAAACGCTCTGTTACAACGTTCCTGTGCTCGAACGAATCATCGGCCAACCGTCGGCATGCGCGCTTTACCTCTACCCGACCAAAGCTCTTGCACAGGATCAACTGCGAACGCTTCATCGTTACCAGACGATCGATCTGGAGCTGCCGCTGAGGACGGGAACGTATGATGGTGACACACCGCCGGCGACACGCCGCAAGCTCAAGAACGAAGCCAACGTGCTTCTTACCAACCCCGATATGCTCCACTCCGGCATCCTCCCAAATCATGGATCGTGGGCGCATTTCTTTAGCCGGCTCGAATATGTGGTCATCGATGAGATCCACACCTACCGTGGAGTGTTTGGCTCGAACGTGGCCCATGTGTTAAACCGACTCAACCGGATTTGTGACCACTACGGCGCCAAACCGGTGTTCGTCTGTTGCTCGGCGACCATTCGCAACCCGCTCGAGCTTGCGGAGAAGCTTACGGGAAAGTCGATGACGCTGGTCGATGATGACGGGTCGCCCCGGGGCGAGAAGACGTTTGTATTTTGGAACCCACCCCATATTGGTGACGACCGCATGGAGAGGAAAAGTGCAAACGTCGAGGCGGCAAATGTTTTGAGTGATCTCGTCGCCGAGGACCACAAGGTGATCGCGTTTGTTCGAGCGCGGGTGGTGAGCGAGGTCATAACCAAATACGCAAAGGATATTCTCGAGCAGATGTCGCCGTCGCGGGCACGAGCAGTTCGCTCGTACCGGGGCGGTTACCTGCCCGAGGAGCGCAGGAGAATCGAGCAGGCGCTTTTCTCGGGAGAGCTGCAGGCGGTGGTGAGCACGAACGCACTCGAGTTGGGGATCGACGTGGGGAGTTTGGAGAGCGCTGTTCTCGTGGGTTATCCAGGGAGCATTGCATCGACGTGGCAACAGGCGGGACGCGCTGGGCGCGGCAAGGAACCATCGTTGGTTGTGTTGATACCGCATGATTCGCCGATCGATCAGTATATGGTTCAGCATCCAGATTACTTTTTCGGGCGTTCGCCGGAGAACGCCGTCATCGATTCGAAAAACCCCCACATCGTGCTCTCACAGATGCGGTCGGCCGCCTTCGAACTTCCAGTCGAGAAGAAGGATTGGGAATCGTTTGGCGAGTATTGTGGCGCCATCCTTCAGATTCTGGAAGAGGATCACCAGCTCAAGCGGAAAGGCAGCAAGTACTACTGGTCGGGTGGAAGCTACCCATCTGCAGATGTGTCGTTGCGGAACATAGGTGATGCCGTCTACACGATTATCGAGCAGGGTGCGGACAACCGTGTGATCGGCACGATCGACGAAATCAGCGCGCATATGCAGGTTCATCCGGAAGCGGTCTACATGCACGCGGGAGAAACCTATTTCGTCAACGAGCTCGACCTGGTCAAAAAGATCGCTTTTGTCGAAAAGGTAGACACCGACTACTATACGCAGTCGTTGACCGAGGTCAAAATCAAGATAGAAGACGAAGAGCTTGGCAAGACGTGGCGTCTGAGTGAGTGCCACTTTGGTGATCTGTCGGTCACGTCGGTGACATATATGTTCAAGAAAATCAAATTTGGAAGCCGCGACTCACTTGGTTTTGGCGCGCTCGATCTGCCGCCGCAAACGTTGCTGACCAGTGGTACCTGGTTGATACCGCTCGAAGACACTTACAAACACGTCCGCAAATCGGGGCGGGTACCGCGCGAGGGTCTTCTTGGCATCTCGAACGTGATCAAAGAGGTCATTCCCATCTATGCGATGTGCGACACAATGGATATCGGCGCGTCGGTGGACTCGTCGGCTGCGAATGCGCCGGGCATCTTCGTGTTTGATCGGTTCCCCGGTGGGTTGGGCTTTGCACACAAAGCGTATGAAATGATCGAAGATATAATGTCGGGCTGTCTCGCGTTGATCGACCGCTGCCCGTGCGAAAACGGGTGCCCGTCGTGTGTGGGATCGCCGATACCACCGTTTTCACAGACCGACCCCGATGTGACTGCCAGAGGGTTGATCCCCGACAAAGAGGCGGCGAAGTCGATCCTTCACGCCCTGCTCGAGCTCGAACCCTACGTTCCCTCCAAGAGCGACCGCGAAGACGCCGCCGAAGTGGCCGCGGTGGATCTCGCGCTTCTCAACGCGAAAAAGCTTCCACAACCGCTCGAGAAACGTCTCCGCGAACGCGCGGGCAATTTCAAAAAACCCCACCGCACAAAATCATGATTCCGGACGCGGTCAGTCGAGCGTGAGATTGGCCAGCGCCGCCGAATAGGTGTTGAGGTCGTCCTCGGAGAAGAGCACAAAGCGGACTTCGTCAAATGGGTTCGCTTTAACGTATTCTGCCACTGTGGTGAGTGCGATCGTAGCCGCCTTGTCGACGGGAAACCGGTACGCACCGGTGCTGATTGACGGGAACGAAATTGTTTGGACGCCGCGGCTCCTGGCAACCGCAAGCGAGTTTTGATAAGCGCTGGCGAGAAGCTCCGGTTCGTCGTGGTTACCTCCGCGCCAAATCGGTCCGACAGTATGAACGACCCACTTGGCGGGCAAGTTGCCCCCCGTGGTGATGACCGCGTCGCCGGTGGGGCACTGACCCGATTCCTCCACGATCGCCTCGCACTCCTCCAAAATTTTCGGGCCGCCCGCCCGATGTATGGCGCCGTCGACACCACCACCGCCCATCAACGTTGAGTTGGCCGCATTGACAATCGCATCGGTAGCCTGCTTGGTGATATCACCACGGACCGTGACGATCCTGGTAGTTCCGACTTGACGTAGGTTTGACATCTGTCTCTCCTTGTCGAGCCCGGCAAGCCGGAGCGCCTTGCACACGGCGTCATCCGGGTCGTCTGCGATCGTGATCGCCTGTGAAGGGGTATGGCTTTCGAGGCTGACGACGGGGACCCCGAGTTGAAGCGCGAACGCCATCTCGGACAAAGTGCCCGGGCCGCCGCTTACGGCGATCAACACACGCGACGACCGGACGATGATCACATTTCGTGCAATTCCGATTCCCGTCGCGATGGGAAGCACTACATACCGGTTGGCTGATGCTGTGGATTCACCGGGGAGGATGCCGATGGTGGTCCCACCCGCGTCGAAGGCGCCGTGACACGCCGCCTCCATAACGCCGCCGAGGCCACCACAGATCAGCGGGTAACCCGCTTTGGCGATGCCCTCTCCCACACGATAGGCCAGATCGCGGACTCTATCGTCACAGGTTCCCGCGCCGATTACGCCGATCATCGGATTCGCCGTCATCGATCCTTCTCCGCAGACTAACCCGGCCGGGGTCCCGTCTTGACCACACCGCAACGCGTCTAGTCCACGGTCACATTGAGGTACCCTTCGGGAATTCTCCGCTCACCCGCCGCGGTTGACTGGGTCGCGGTGTCGACGAGCATAATTTCCAGATTTGAGAACGTGACCACGGCGACGGTTTGGTCGTTGTATGTTAACGTCGCGGTCCCGGTAACGGTTGTCGACGTCACGTCGTAGCCGCCGTCTTTGATCTCACGGTAGTAAACCCAGAAACCATCGGGGTCAAACTCTGCTTCCGCGCGGTTGCCGGTCACATTGAGGGTCTGAGGTGGTGTAGCGTGCGCATAAAACAGTGTCGAAATCTCGATGGTGAGATCACCCGAGGTGTAGGTCGATGTGGTTTCATATAACCCTGCCGAAACGCTGCCCCCTGGGGGCGTGTAGTCGACCCGTGTGTCCTGGTTGGACACACACATCTCGAGCGGTTCGGGGGTTCCGGTGATCCGGGCGGCCAGCCCCGACTGCCCGCCGCAGAGACGGTCATTCGGGTTGACGCCGTTATCGTCTTCACTGCACCCGGATGACAAAACTATTGCAATAACAACGAGTTGTAGTAAGATTTGCTTCATGGTTTTCGTAGGGGAATTGCCTTTTGATGGATCGTAAGAACTTGTGTACAATATAGATTCGAGTCACCGCCTCCGTCAAGTCGTTACGGGTTGCCGGGATCCTGTACCGGTACAGTGCCAAATCAACGGCCAAAATTGACGAATATCAATAAGTTGCAGCATCTAAGAGACGCGTGGACGTGGATTTGTGTGGGATTTGAACGTTTTTGACCGTCTGTACAAGGGTGGCGCCGGATCGGTTGAACTGGGCTGGCATACCGGTGAATTGAGGTAAGCTGATGTGCGGGATAGTGGGCATAGCTCGATCGGACGGAACTCCGGTCCAGGCCTCGGTGCTCGAGCGCATGCGGGACATGATGACCCACCGCGGCCCAGACGACTCCGG
>CP070631.1:717723-722738 GCA_020356045.1 Candidatus Latescibacterota bacterium | reverse complement strand
TTGGCATCCGACGTCGTCGCCGAGGCGCTCCGCAAATGCGCGGAGAGAAAGCCCGTCATCATCAGCCAGGGTGATGTAGCTGGTTCGGGCGGATACTGGATCTCGATGTACGGCACCGAGATCTATGCGCTTCCGACAACGATTACCGGATCGATCGGTGTCATCATGGGATGGGTTTGGGATGAAGGTTTTGGTGAAAAGATCGGACACACATCCGATTTTGTCAAAGTGGGTGACCATGCCGATCTTGGGTACGGGATCCGCCTGCTTCTCGGTGGTCCGATGCTGCCGAAGCGGAATGTAACCGACGAAGAGCGCGAGCGTGCGAAACAAGAAATCCTCAAAATGTACGACGGTTTTGTCGCCAGGGTGGCGAACGGCCGCAAGATGACAAAGGAAGCGGTTGAAGAAGTGGCCCAGGGTCACGTGTTTAGCGGCACCCGCGGCAAAGACATCGGTCTGGTCGACGGGATCGGTGGCATGGAGGCGGCGATTCTAGCGGCGCGAACGGCGGCGGGGATCGACGACGACGAGAAGATTGAGATCGTCGAGCTGCCCAAGATGCCGCCGTTCAACATCAGGTTGGGTGGCCCGAGTCCATTTGGTTTCAAACTGTTCAGTCTGTTCCAGGATGACGTGGATGACGAACTCGATACCGTGCTCAATCCCGAGTGGACGTACCTCCGCGCGATTGTGAACAATCCGGGAATGCCGTTGTACATGGTGCCGCCCGAGCTTTATGTTTATGACGCCGAACTGGGTTGGTAAGCCGGACGCGTGGCGCCGGGTGTAGCCCCAAAACGAAGGGGTCCGCGATGAGCGAAGATGATAAAAAGAAAGAAAACGAAGAGTTGTCCGCATACGAAAAAGCGGCAATGAGCGGCGACGACCCGCGGTGCGTGCCGATCACGCTCGACGGACCCGCGCCCGAGGGCAACGATATCGTCTATCCGGACTATTCGGCCGAGGAGCATGAAACGTGGAAAATCCTCTACGGGCGCCAGCGCAAGTTGTTGCCCGGCAGTGCGTGCCGCGAGTATCTCGATGGGGTCGAACTCATGGACTTCCCCGAAGACAAGATACCGTACCTCGGCGACGTCGGCCGCGTGCTCGAAAAAACCACGAACTGGCAAGTGGCGCGCGTCCCGGGGCTCTTGTTCGAAGGGGATTTCTTTTCACGACTGGCGCGCCGTGTGTTCCCGTCGACGGATTACATACGGCCGCGCAACGAGCTCGACTACACTCCCGCGCCCGATCTTTTTCACGATATCTTTGGCCATACGCCAATGATCACCAATCCACAGTTTGCCGATTTTTATCAGAAGATCGGCGAGGCGTCGATGAATGCCGAGGGGCCGTTTCGGCGCCGGCTCGAACGGATTTATTGGTTCACCGTCGAATTTGGTTTGATCGATACATCCGAGGGGCTCCGCATATATGGAAACGGGATATTGTCTTCGTATGCCGAATCGCAGTACAGCCTGACGGACAAGGTGGAAAAGCGGCCGTTTGATCTCGCAGTGATGTCGGAGCAGGACTATGATGTCTGGCATATGCAGGAGCTGCTGTTTGTGATCGAGTCGTTCGAGCAACTCGAGCAGGGGTTCTACGATTGGGCAAAATCGAACAGTTTGCTATAAGCGTTGCATCGTGCCGATATTTATGAACGGGTGAGCGATCGCTGTTCACCCGTTTTGCTTTGCCGCTTGAACCTGCAACGAACTACGCCGCAATCGTTTCTTTACGTAACTCAAAATTTATGATATAATTACCGGCGTTCCACGCAAGCAGCCACTGATAAACGACATCCTTGCGAAGTCCTCGGTCCAGAGGCGATCGGCAGCGGTGTGTTGACTCTAATCAATCCAGATGTTTGGCAGCGAGGAGGTTAACGTTGCAGGAATTGCAGCCCAAGTACTCGTCTACCCGCTCCGGCAAAACGGCCCGGTGGGTGAGACGACGTGTCCCCGCGCTTGTGCTCGTGTGTTCACTCGTGGCACTCAGCGTTTTTGCTCTCGTATATTTTGGGCCCAGTTCGGTGTTCTCGACCGACAAAAAATCGGCAGCGTGGACACCGGAGATCTCACCCATGGGGGCGATCGCGCGTGGCGATGTCCCAATTCCAAAACGTGAGGACGTCATGCACCGCTCCCCGCGGGCTCATCTGCCGATGCGTGCCCCAACGGGACTGCAGGGGGCCGACCAGCTCGTTCACAGCCCGACGGCTATCGATTTTCAAAGTGAAACGTCCATTGCCCAGAACGGCAACTATGTGGTTGCCGGGTTCAACGACATCCGTGGGTTTTATCTGACAAACGTATCGGTGTCGGGATACGCATACTCGTCCGACGGGGGGGCGACCTGGACCGATGGCAACCAGCTGCCCACAGCCGGTGGTGCCAGCGCCGTCTACGGCGATCCCGATGTCAAAACCTGGACCGATCCCAACACCAATGACGTTTATTTTTTCTTTTCGTCGTTGTACGTGACGCCGGGGGTTGTGGAGGTGGGCAGCCAGAGCAGTCTCTGCATCCACGTATCGACCGATGGGGGGGCGACGTGGATCGGACCCCGCGAGGTAACGACCGCCACCAACGGAGGCGATTTTCCCGACAAGGAGTTTTTGTGCGTCGACCCCGAGACAGGACGTCTCTTTGTCAGCTGGACAAATTTTGGCGCCACGACGACGATGCGTGTCACTTACTCGGATGACTTCGGGCTGACCTGGAACGGTCCGTGGGTGTTCTCCTCGAATGTCGGGCAGGGATCAATCCCGCGTGCGGATGGGCAGAGCGACAATGTATACATCGCGTGGAGACGGCGTGGGGAACCGACTCCCAATGACATTCAGTTTGTCAGGTCCACGGATAACGGTGTGACCTGGAGCGCTCCGACGGCGATTGTCCCCAATACGGTAAACCCGATGAATCCCTACGGATCCGACCGCATTGCGGGGTTCCCCGCGATGGACATCGATAACAGTAACGGCAACATTTACCTTACCTATGCTTCGAGGCATAACCCTCCCGACTTCTCCGATATATACTTTACCCGATCAACCGATGGTGGGTTCACATGGAGCGCTCCGGTGGCGATCAACTCCAACCCGGGTAACGACCGTGCGCAGTTCTTTAACTGGAACAGCGTCGATCAAACTGATGGGCGCATCGATGTCATCTGGTACTCACAGATCAACGGTACGGGAACGTCGGACCTGACCGATGTGTTTCACACACATTCGTTCGACGGTGGCGTGACCTGGGCCTGTCCCACACCGCTCACCGACAAGCCGTTTCACGCTGAGTACGGCAACACGACCAGCCAACCCAACATTGGTGACTACAACCAATGCGTGTCGGATAACGGTGTCCTTTATACCTCGTTTGCGGCAACCGATGCGCCGTCGTATTTGACATACGCTCCGGACACGTATGTCGACGTGTCGTTGGCGGTGCCTGCGGATGCGCCGCTTCGCTACTCGGCCTCTGGCATCAACGAGTATGGGTGCTCGTCGGGTAACGGGTACATCGAACCGGGAGAGACGGTCGAGATCACCGTGACCGTTCAGCAGTACAGCAACTGTGTGGCTGGGGTCACTGGGGTCCAGGGACAACTAACGACGTCAACACCAGGTGTGACGGTGACAACGGGTGCCGCCACCTTTGGCAACCTGAGCGGTGTCGGAACCACGGCGGCCAACCTCACACCATTTGTCATCCAGCTGGACCCGAGTTTTCCCTGTGGGCAGTCGATCGATTTGATGGTCCTGATCAATTCGTCGGCAGGGGCTGCACAGATTCCGTTTGATCTAACGACGGGTGTGCCCGTCCAGTCGCCGCTGCTCGATGAAAATTTTGAAGGGGTGACGGCACCGGTCCTTCCCGCGGGGTGGTCGACATCGACCTTTTCGGGGGCTGCGAACCCGTGGGTGACGTCTACGACATACGCCTCATCCGGTGTCAACTCCGTGTTTTGCGCGGACATTTCAACAACCAGCGGCAATAGGCTCACCAGTCCGGCGATTGCCGTACCGCTGAATTGTGACTTGGTCGATGTCAAATTTGACATCACGCATGACATCGAACTTGACTTCGAGCGCAAGGCGTGGGACGGCGCGCTGCTAAAGATCGAGATCAATGACGGAAGCGTTCAGACCAGACTGGCGGGTGCATTCGCGTCGCTGTTTGATCCATTCTATCCGTGGCAGATCAATCGAAGCAGCAGCTCGTCGCAGCCGCTCCAGGATCTGTCCTGCTGGTCGTCAGACGTCACACCGGATTTTGGCCCGGTTCATCTCCAGTTTCCGGGGCTGGCGGGCACGACGATCAAGCTGCTCTTTGATATGGGAACCGATCCTGCAGTGGGAACCTCCACCGGAATGTTCATCGACAATATCTCTGTCAGAAGCATTGAGAAAGGCTGCGAGTGTACCGATGCACCCACGGTCACGTTGTCTCCACCATCGGTTCAATTTGACCCTGTGCCGGTCAATCAAACCGAGTGTGACACCGTCTATATTGTTAATGATGGGCCGTCGCTGCTGGTGATCGATGGTATCAGCGGTTGTACCGATCCCCCGTTTAGCCTGGACACCGCGATGACCGATCACGCGGTGGCGCCGGGAGACACCGCGACGCTCGTTGTGTGTGTCACGCCGGACGCGCCGGGGCCCTTCAACTGCACGATCGATGTGTCGAGCAACGCAGCCAACAACCCCACAACAATCCCGGTGACACTCGATGTTGTAACCGCCGTGGGCGACGGCGCAGCACCCATGCCGTTTAGAATCATGTCGGTGGCGCCAAACCCCTTTAACCCATCGGCTACAATCCGGTTTTCGCTCCCGCAGCGGATGCCGGTGACTGCGGAGGTGTGGTCGGTGACGGGTGCAAAGGTGAGAGTCCTCGCCAACGAGCGCCCCTTTGCCGCGGGTGAGAATGAATTGCGCTGGAACGGTCGCAACGACAGTGGCCACGCAGTCGCCTCGGGTGTCTATTTTGTCCGCGTATCGACGG
>CP070631.1:714835-717623 GCA_020356045.1 Candidatus Latescibacterota bacterium | reverse complement strand
TCACGTCTGGCAGCAACCCGGCGATATCTGATCAATATCTTTCGTGTGTCGTCGATTCCGCGGATTTTGGGTTTCGCCGCAACCGCCGCGATCGTTATATACGGTGACTTGTCTCGGCCCGGATTGTTGATGACGGCGTTCATCGTGGCGCTCATTTTTGCCTATGTGTCAGCAGGTGTTGCCGCGGTGCCGCTGCTAGAGATCGTGAGCAAAACCATTCCGCCCACACGGCGTGGTATGTTTTTTGGGACGCGGCGATTTATCGGTGGCATTCTTGGGATCGGGGCCGGAATGGTCGTCGGAATCGTTCTCGATCAACGCTCCGAGCGCCAGTGGATGAGCGGTCGTGTTTTCGATTTTGTTGAGGCCGTTGTTGGAAAACTCGGTTTGGATGGTCACGCGTTTCCAACGGATTTTGGCGTTATTTTTCTTTTGGGTGCCGTTTTTATGGCCGTTGGGACTCTCGTGTTTTGTTTCGCCGGTGAACCCCCAGCCGCGAAAGTCGAAGGATCTTCACGACTGCTCGATCAATTAAGACACGGCTTGTCGTTGTTGAGGCGGAATACAAACTACAGGCGGTTTTTCTTTGCCCGTGTGTGCTGGCAGTTTACCGCCATGGCATTTCCATTTTACGCGACCTATGCCTACCAAACGATGCAAATTTCCGCGAGCACCATCGGTCTGTTCCTCTCTGTGTGGGTGGGATCGGGTATCTTTTCCAATTATTTTTGGGGGCAGCTCATGGACCGGAGAGGAAACAAGATCGTGCTGACCGCCACGGCGGTTCTTGGAGCGCTTCCGCCAATCGCCGTTATTGCGATCGACGGGTGGTTGATCGAACACACGGGTGGAGCCGTTCTGATGGTTCTCATCGCGAGTACATTTGCCATCAACGGTTTTATCCGAAGCGGGCGGTTGATCAGCAACATTACCTATCTTCTCGAGTTCGCACCCGAGTCGAAACGGCCACTCTACGTTGGTTTTATGAACAGCCTTTCAGCACCGTTTATGCTCACCCCCGTCATTGGCGGGGTGATCATCCAGATTCTCGGTGTGCAGACGCTCTTCTGGATCGCGCTGGTGTTCGCCCTCGCCAACATCCTTTTGAGCACCAGACTCGAAGAACCCCGAGACACAAATTCCTGACGGCGCGTCCGATTTGATGTCATGCTGTCATGCCAGCGTGGCAGTTATTGGTTGTGCCGTTTTGCCGCCAGAAACTGTGAGACTGTAATCATCTGTTAAATAACAACATAGATTTGGGTCCCCCAGTCGGATCGTTTGGCACTCCTGTTGCAATATCCCGGGCGATCGCAAAACAGAGAATCACGCGTCTGGATTTGACAACGTAGACATAAACAGGAGGTAGTGACATGTTTTTGACCAAATACAAACCCGGACTGACGTTTGGATCGTTTATTGATTCACTCGACCGCGATTTTTTCCCGACGATGAGGACCGACCGCGACTCGTTCCGGTTGCCGATGACAAACATCAACGAAACGGATAGCGGTTATGTCGTCACCATGGAAATGCCCGGTGTTCTCAAAAAGGACGTCGACGTATCGATCGAAGGTGACGATCTCGTCGTGACCGCAGAACGATCCGAAAAGCTCGAGTCCGAGGGTTTGCGCCGCCGTGAGATCCGTGAGGAAAAGTTTCGCAGAAGCTTTTCGCTCGGCCGCACCATCGATCGCGACGACATCAAGGCGAAGCTGGAGAACGGCGTGCTCAAAATCACGCTGGCCAAGAAGGCCGAGAGCGTCGGCCGCAAAGTCGACGTTGATTAATCGACAGCACATCGCCGCAGCAAAAAAGCCCGGTCACGGACCGGGCTTTTTTATGGTCGCTTTTGCACGGCGATCACTGTTCGCTGGGGTTGTTCAATATCCCGAGGAACAGGATGCTTTGAGAGAGTTCGTCGTATATGACAAAGAAAAACGGGTGATCGGCGACGAATTCGAATCGTTCCTCTTCGGGCTGTACCGAAGTAACACCAATGCTGACCTTGGTAACCGCTGCAGCCTCGGTGCCTTCCTCGTTGACCTCAACAACCGCCTTGTGAATCACCTCGGATACAAAAAGATCGGCGGGTGCGGCGGGCATGCCCGAGAAATCGGCGCGGCCTTCCTGGAACGCGACACCCATCCCCATCGCCTCGAGTGCTGAATTGAGCCTGCTCATATACTCGATCTTGAAACGCGGAAGCATCACAACGCCGTCCTTGGACCGGAATGACGCAATCCATTGTGACCAGGTGTCGACGTTGAGGCCTGCGAGCAGCTGCTCGAGCCCCGACGGCGAATCGGGAAGAAACACGTACATGGCGAGCCTTCCGGTACCGTAGGGCAGGCGGACGGCCTGAAATCCTTCGCGTCGGAGATAGAGGTACGACCCGAATCGTGTCATCATGGCGGCGGTTTCTTCGCCCCCATCGGAAAGATGCCAGGTTTGATCCTGCGTCATGCTGGGGTCGAACTCGAATTGCCACTGGCCGTTAAAATATATGGCGTTGATGAGAAAAAGAACGATGTGAGGCGGGATCCGCTCGACAATGCTGTCGATTTTGCCTTGTGTGGCTTCCTCAACCCATCTGTTGATTGTCTGAGCGGATTTCGGATCATCAAAATCGAGTGTGGTCACTTCGGCTCCAAAATACGCCTTGTTGGTTTTGAGAAACTCGTGGGCGAACTCAAAACCGTCCCGGCCCCACAACGAGTTGGCAATGGTAATTTCAACCGACGAGTCGGCGCGTTCGAGCGTTGAAATGAGACTGGCCATCGCAGAG
>CP070631.1:713207-714735 GCA_020356045.1 Candidatus Latescibacterota bacterium | reverse complement strand
GAGGAAGAAGTCCGGTGTTGTGAGACGTACCTCGTCGATCAGATCGAACTGATCAAGCCACGGCTGATCTGTGCGCTTGGTCGCGTCGCTGCGCAGTGGCTGCTTCAGACCAAGGATCCGTTGTCACGGCTGCGCCAGGCCGACAACGAGTACTGCGGGATTCCTGTGCTGGTTACCTATCATCCAGCAGCCCTGTTGAGAAACCCAGGGTTGAAGAAAGGGGCATGGGAGGATTTCAAACGATTGAAAGCGATAATTTCCGATACCTAATAACATCAAGATATTGTGTCTTTGGCGGAGACTAGGGTCTTCGCGCGGCTGATAACCCGGGCAGATTGGGAGGTTGATGTGGCTGATCCTTCAAAAACCGAACGCAGAGACAAGTTACCCCCGCACTCGAACGAAGCCGAAATGGCTGTCATTGGCGCTGTGCTCATCGACAACTCGGCGCTCTCCGTCATTACCGAACATCTCTCGGTAGAGACATTTTACAAAAAGGCGCACCAGGAGATCTTTCGCGCGATGGCGTCGCTGAGCCAGCGCGGCGAGGCCGTAGACGTCATTACGCTGGCCGAAGAGCTCAAACGGCTCGGTGTGTTTCAGGCTGTCGGTGGTCCCACCTATCTGACTCAAATCATGGACAGTGTGCACACCGCTGCGAACGCGGAGTACTATGCTCAAGAGGTGTTCGATAAGTTTCTCCTGAGGCGGCTGATCACGATATCGGCGGACATATCGACACATGCGCTTCTTGGCAGAGAGAACGCGCGTGCGGTTCTCGATGAAGCTGAGCGGTTGATATTCGAAGTTTCCGAGCGTGGAATCCGCAAGGGGTTCGAACCAATCGGCAAGATCATCAAGGATCGTTTTGGCAACCTGGAGGAGCTCTCCGAACGCGGAGGCATCTCGGGGCTGCCGTCGCCGTTTGACGAACTCGACTCGTACACGTCGGGTTTTCAAAACGCCGAGCTGGTTATCGTAGCGGGACGGCCGTCGATGGGCAAAACCAGTTTCGCTCTCAATATCGCGCAATATCTCGCCATCAAAGAAAAGCTGCCCATGGGCGTGTTCAGTCTCGAGATGTCATCCGAACAGCTCGTGATGCGTTTGCTGTGCAGTGAGGCGCGGGTGGACTCACACCGGTTGCGCGGCGGTTATATAAAGAGCTCCGAATTTGCCGAGCTGGCCATGGTCGCCGGTTATCTGGCCGAGGCTCCCTTGTATATCGACGATTCGGCCGGGGTGACGATGATGGAGCTGCGGGCGAAAGCGCGGCGGCTCAAAGCGGAGGTAAACGTCGGTTGCATTGTGATCGATTACCTGCAGCTGATTACGGTTCGTGAGGCCATGGAAAGCCGCCAGCAGCAGATTGCGATGATCTCGCGCAACTTGAAGAGCCTGGCCAAAGAGCTCGATATCCCAGTGATCTGTCTCTCGCAGTTGTCGCGTGCCGTTGAAGCGCGCGGCGGCGACAAGCGGCCGATGCTGTCCGACCTCCGTGAGAGCGGTGCGATCGAGCAGGACGCCG
>CP070631.1:702778-713107 GCA_020356045.1 Candidatus Latescibacterota bacterium | reverse complement strand
TTTGGGCGGCACAAGAGCGATCCAACAACAAGTTCATTCAGTTCTTCTGGAATCGATTTGGACTCGGGATGATACCGCTCGCCGGATTCTGGCTGATTGGCCCGTTGGGACTCCTCGGCGGTGCCGTGCTGTGGCCGCGCAAGCGCCGCTTATCGCTGCTCTACCTTTTTGTTCTTACTTACATGGCCGGTGTAGTTCTGTTTTTTGTCAACGGCCGCTTTAGACTACCTGTCACGCCAATTCTGATTATTTTTGCGTCGTACGCAATCCATCATGTCATCTTATCGGTTCGATCGAGACGTGCTGATCTTCTCAAAGTGATTTTGATTCTTCTGGTGTGCGTCGCCTTTGTAAACTACGATTACATTTCGTTCCGCGGGGTGAGAGCGCTCGACGAGGCCATCTCGTATTACGAACTGGGCAACGCTTTCCTCAGGCTCGAAGACAAGGACGCCGCGCTCGCCGAGTTCGAGAGAGCCCACTCGATTCAAGTCCAATATCCGACACGCGGTTACCTGCAAATCGCTGGTTCCGTCGACTTCCAAATCGGGATGATTTATTGGGAGAAGGGGTTGTACACACGGGCGATCGATGCATTGGAACGGATCCGCGATGACTATCCACGATCCGACCAGGCCAAGTTGATTCTGGCGGAATGTTACATCACACGAGGGCGCGTCGACGACGCAATCCGCATTTTTGAACAAAAGCCCGACGACGCGCGCAGCGTCATGGGTCTGGGCGTCGCATACCGGATGAAAGGCGACTATGAACGCTCGGCGGCCGCCTTTGGCAGGGTGCTCGAACTCGAAAATCAACCCGATGGGATCGTTCGCCTCGAGCTTGCCCGTACGCTGGCGCTCAAAGGCGACATCGACGGCGCGGTGTTGAACTACCGGCTGGCCGCTACTAGCAGCTCTCACCGGAGGGACGCGTATCTCGAACTCGCGCGTTTGCTAAGCAAGACCGGTGACGTGGATTCCGCTCTCGAAATACTGACACGCCTCCGCAACGCGTACCCGAACGATCGAGAGATTCAGGCTGAACTCAATGCGCGGCGCGAGAGCCAATAAAAAGTCATACAGTCAAACGATGGCTAGAAAACCCATAAAGAAGAAAAAACACCCCCCCCGGCCGCCAACGGAACCATTCGAAATCCTGGCGGCGCGCGGGCGCTGGAGCCGTTCTGACACACGGAACCTAATCGTCGTCATAATTGCGGCACTGCTAATCCGGATCGTTTTTTATTTACTCAATAAAGAAAATAACCCACTGTTCGACTACCCCATCATGGATGGGAAATATCATCATGAATGGGCGAAGGAGATTGTTGCGGGCAATTTCTGGGGGAACGAGGTATTCTTCCGTGCGCCTTTGTATCCGTATCTGCTCGCCTTTATATACAAGATCAGCGGATCGAGCATTGGTTTTGCCATATTCATTCAACATCTCATCGGTGTTGTCAGCGCATCACTCGTATACCTTCTCGCCCGCCGCTTGTTTCTTCCCGCCGTTGCTCTGCTTGCCGGACTGATCGCCGCCACTTACTGGCCATTCCTGTATTTCGAGGCTGATCTGCTGATCGTGACGCTCATCGTCATGTTGGATCTCGTGGCGTTGCTGGCGCTGGTCCTGGCAATCCAACGGACGTCAAACCGGCGGCATCTGCTGTTTGTCGTTGCTGGTCTAGCCATCGGACTCTCTGCGACCGCTCGCCCAAGCGTTTTGATTTTTCTTCCCGTCCTCCCTTTGGCCATTATTTTGGCCGACCCTCGCCGCGGTTGGATTCGTCAGAGCCTGCTCGTTTTTGCGGCTGCTGCCATCGTTATTCTACCGGTCCTGGTGCGCAATTATGCGGTCGGGCGTGACCTGGTCCCCATCGCATCACAGGGCGGAGTCAATTTTTACATCGGTAACAACCCCGAATCCGACGGCAGGACGGCCATCGTGCCGGGCACGCGCTGGGATTGGTGGGGCGGTTATCAGGATGCGATTCAAATCGCCGAAACCGACGCGGGACGCTCGCTCAAACCTTCCGAGGTGTCCAACTATTATCTCCGCAAAGGCCTTGGATTTGTGTTTTCATCACCGGACCAATCGATCCCGCTGCTTGGCAAGAAATTCTTGTTGTTCTGGGCGGGCGGCGAGAGATCCAACAACAAGTACATCTATTTTTTCTGGCACCAAACGGGAATGGGTGGTGTCCCACTGCCCGGTTTCTGGCTGGTGGCACCGTTGGGGCTTTTTGGAACGATTCTGCTTTGGCGCCACCGGCGTAACAAACCCGAAGTCTGGATCCTGTACCTATTTGTCCTGAGCTATATGGCCGGTGTCATCGCCTTTTTTGTCAATGCACGATTCCGGCTACCTATCATCCCCGTATTGATCATCTTTGCCGCCTACGGGGTATTTTATCTCGTTGAGCTTTGGCGCCGCAACCGAGGCGACGCATGGAAATCGCTGGGGCTTTTGGCAGTTTGTCTCCTAGCTATAAATCTCGATTTCGTGCGGTTCCAGGAGAACCGGATCAACGAGGATGCCTTGTCGCACTACACGCTTGGAAACGCTTACCTCAACAAAGGAGATACGGAGAACGCGATCCGCGAGTATGAAGAGGCGCGAAGTATCCACGCGCGGTATCCCAAACAGGGTTATCTTCTCGTCGCCCGAAATGTCGAATATAACCTTGGTCGGTTGTACTGGTCGGACAACAAATGCGAGAAGGCCGTCGCGAGATTGGTCGCGGTTGGCGGCAGCGACCAATATGCCGTTCTCACGTTGGAGATGCTTGCCGACTGTTACATTAAACTCGAGCAGTACGAAAATGCCATCCGAGCGTACCGAACGATCCTCAAAGGTGTTCCAACCCATCGCAAAGCTGTTTTTGGCGCGGCCAACGTTTACCGCCTCTCAGGCCATCCGGAGGGTGCCGAAGAACTACTCCGAACCCTGATCTCGAAGTCACCGGGTCAGGACGCTGAAGCCCATTTCGAGCTCGGTCTCACGCTCGTGCAACTCGGTCGAAGCGAAGAGGCGGTCGAAGACTTTCTTATTGCCGCAAAGAGCCCTGCTCTAAGCGGTCGATCGTATCTGCGGCTGGCCGATCTTTATCTGGACGCCGGCGACAAGATCAATGCGTTGGATTACTATAAACGGGCGGCTGAGGTGTCGCCCGACGACACCGAGATCCGCGATCGAATCGAATCCCTCGAGAACGAGAAGTGAAACCATCCCCGCATAGAATCGCGGTTGTCGATATAGGGACCAACTCGGTCAAGCTCCTCATCGCCCATGCGCACAAGACACGCCGGTTCGAAATCGATCATTTTTTGCGCCAGACATCGAGAATTCGTGCCGAAGATCGGGCGCAACCAGCGTGTATCGACACCAACGTCGCCGTTTTGGCGACATTGGACAAAACGATTCGCTCGTTCGATTGTCGGCACACATTCGTGTTTGGTACGCAGGGACTTCGCGAGCTAAAACGCACCGATACCACCGGAACCGTCATTGCGACCCTCGAGCGTGCCGTCGGAGCGCCAATTCGAATCCTCGGCGGCAAAGAGGAGGCTCGTTATGCCTACCTGAGCGCGAAGGAGAATCTTGCGCTCAAGCGGCGTCGCACCGTTCTGATCGACGTCGGAGGCGGCTCAACCGAGTTGGTTGTGGCGGATCGCGGTCGTGTGCGTCACGCCCGCTCGCTCCCCATTGGCGCACTGGGCCTCACCGAACGATTCATACAGGCCGACCCTGTTGATGACGACGAATTCAAGGCGTTGACCGACCACGTCGACCGCACATGGCGTCGTGTTGCCGCTGCCACGGATCTCGCCGGACAGCCCGCCGACTCGATCGATCTCGTCGCATCCGGCGGAACAATCGGAACCCTCTCACTGGTAATGGCCGGTCGAACGACATTTCCAAAACCACGGTTTGCCAGGATTACACCGTTGCCAAACGTCTCGTCGCGTCAGGTGAAGGAGTTTCTCGACCGCTGTCTGGCAATGCCTCTTCGCGACAGAAAGCGTATCAAGGGGCTCGAGCCGGATCGGGCCGACATCATTTGCGCGGGATTGGCTATCGTGTTGTCGGTGATGAAAAACGTAAACAAACGCGTTCTTCAACCAAACCACGGCGGCGTGCGAGAGGGTGTCCTTATTCACGTGCTCCAAAACGAGCTTCGATGGTAGACGCGAACAGCTGCCAGAGCGCTCCTGGATCCGGAGGCGCCTCGAGCCGCACGACGATGTCGCGGGTTGGGTGTTTTACTGCAAGCAGGCACGCGTGAAGCGCAATCGACTTATCGGGGAGCATATCGCCGGCACCGTATTTCACATCACCGATTATCGGATGTCCTAAGTCGGCAAGTTGCAAACGGATCTGGTGGTGCCGCCCGGTCTTGGGATCGATCTCGAGCAGGCTATTCCCTCCTGCCCGTGCAAGCACCCGGTAAGAGAGAACCGCCTCTTTGGCGGTGTCACTCGCCCTTGGCGCCATTCGGGATTTCATTCTGACGCGTTCGATAAAACCGGTCAGCTCGCCGTGGTCACGTTGCACTCGCCCCATCGTCACGGCGAGGTATTTCTTCTCGACCCGCCGTTCCTGAAATTCCTTGACCAACCGGGATGCCGCCTTTGATGTGCGCGCGTAGAGAACCACGCCGGACACCGGTCGATCCAACCGGTGAACCAACCCGAGGTAGACATTGCCCGGTTTGCCGTACGCATCCTTTATATACGACTTTGCGACATCCAGGAGAGTCACATCACCGGTGCGGTCACCCTGGACGAGCACACCCGCCGGTTTGACTACACCGAGCAGATGATTGTCTTCGTACAGAATCTTGAGCTTGCTTTTGTCCATCCGGACCACCTCTTCCCATCGCAGGCAATCCCTCTCCCAACGGCCAACCGATGCCGTCTCAACCATGATACGGGACCTGCGGTTTGTCAATACTTCCTGTTATGCGGGTGAGCTAGAGCACGCCTTATCACACGGCACCCCGTCCGCCCCTCGGCTGAGCGCAAAAAAATACCGTTCCCACCGCGGGAACGGTTGCCAGCGCGCTGCAAACAGTGCGTTTTATGGATTCTTGTATAGAGCTTTGATGGCACCCCACGTCTTGTTCTCAGTCGGCACCGTCCAATCTTCCATGACGATGCGAAACATCGGCTCTCCATCGAGAACACGGTTGCCGTTTTTGTCTGCAAAAACGATGATCGTCATCGTCTGCGCCCCGTTCCATTTCACATCGACATCGATGACGTCTGCATAGAAGCCATCCTCAGTGGGCGTGGATACGACGAGACGTGGAATGTAATATCGAAGGCCATCGAGCTTGTCATCATTGACGTAAATATTTGGCGTCGAGTGAAACGGGTAGGGCCTGAATTCGACAAAGATGTCGTTGAGTTGTCTTGGCGTGTCCGAAAAACCATCGATACGGATCGTGGTGATGTTGCCTACATTAAAGAACTCGTTGTCACCGCTCGGCGACGTCTCGAATCCGTTGAGCCCTGGCGCACGATAGACTTCGGCGGCCACACGATCGGCATCGTAGTCCCAAAGCATGAGCCCGGAGACGCCATAAGATGGATCATAGTTGGGGTGGGATGAGCTGATTGCGTCGTACTGCGTGGAATTGTAGTGGAACACGACCGCATCCATCGGGTAGGCGAGCAGGCATGGCTCGCCCGCCACTCCCGTGCCCGGTATTAACGCCATAAGGATGGAGAGTAAAACCAGTTTGTCGAGGCGGTGCCGAGCGCCCATAGTCGTCGTACCTGTTCCGCTGAGCCGTCTGGCCCCCCAATACGGCCCCCATCCGGGTTTCTGCGGCCCAAAAACCGGTAAGTGCAGGTAGTTTCCGGGTTGCCGTCCGCCACGAAACCCAATGCCCTTAACTTTGTGGCGGATTATAGCATACGGACGCGGTTTATTGAAGCTCGATTTTGTTGCAGAGATCTGGCGCGGTGATTAACACGTTCAATACCAGTTCGTTACGACCTTGATGGCCGCTTGTCAAAAGGGGGGGCAGCAACACCGCGCTATTCGACGCCAAAAACGGCAGAATCGTCTCCAAAGCAATGGATCGCGGCCGCCGGCAACCAGCGGCGTAATCGCCTCGCTCAGTGGTAATTACTGTCTGGGTGACATGCACACCGCCGCCGCGACGATCCACCGCGTTACGTCTTCGAGAAAACCTCTGGTCAACTTCGACGGCATGTCCTCGCGTGTCTGGTGGTAAGGGTTGTGATCGTAACCCTCCCAAATCGAAACGGCCTGTAGCGCGTGCTCCCAGAACGCGGCGTGATCGCTATTGCCCATCGAAGTAACCGTCGTGTCCACCACAAGATCGCTAAACGGCAGAGCGGCGTCCCACATTTCGGTAACCAACGGTATCGACTGCGGGTTTGTAAATATGACGACGTCCCGAGGTCCGTGCTCGTCGTACCCAACCATGTCGACGTTGATCACACCCCGATAGGAGTTGCCTTTCTCGGCGAGATGCCGGGCAAACGCACGTGATCCGATCAAGTCGTCCTCTTCCCCGCCAAAAAACACCAGCGTCACCGCAGGCTCGATGTCCGCATCGCGGATCACCCTCGCGGTTTCGAGTAGCACGGCTACACCGCTTGCGTTGTCATCGGCCCCTGGTGCCGGCTCGAGCCAATCCTCACCCCGGCTGTCGTAATGCGCGCAAATTATCAATGCATTGTCGTCGACCGGACCGAGCGGGACGACCACATTGGTCACTACGACGGTGTCGCCATGTCGGTCGCGCGCATCGACGCGGTGGTGCTCGACCGGCAATCCCAGACGCCGCAAGGTCGCCGTTATATGGCCAACCGCTGCGGCAGCTCCCGGAGTCGTAAAACGCCGCGAACGATGACCGCAAAGCGTTTTGACGGTGGCCAAGATGCTGTCCGCCGACACATTTTGGAGAGCGGGGCCCAGTTCCACGTTGTCGCAAGCGCTCGACTCGGGCTTTTCCAGCGCTACGTCGTAGAACAATCCACCCGCAAGGATGACGAGAACGACAAACGTGATTAGAATGCCGGCAATGTGTGTGGTGCTCAAAGCTCCGTCCCTGATACTCGTTGGCGTGATTTAGCAGAGATCATATTTGCGACTGCGGCAAACGTAAAGCCAATTCTCGTTGCGCACCAGCCGGGCGACGAGGCCCAATCGAGAAGGCGGCACCAACGAAAACTTGTCTCGCTTTTGGCTTTACAAAATCCCCCGCCATGATTAATAGTCAAAATAGAGCATTGATATAAGCGGTTGGCACCCACACGTTGACCGAATCGAGGAGGATGACACATGAGGTTTGTCGGGCGCGGATTTCTTATCGGAATCTTTTGTCTCGCACTGTCGTTGCCGTTGGCATCTTGCGGAGGTGGTGGCGGGGAGCAGGCCTCCGAGAGCCGCCCCCAAATTGCCAAAGAGACCCCGCTTCAGGGTGGCGTGATATTCCGTCATCTCGAATCCGACTGCAAAACGCTCAACTGGGTTCTTTATAACACCAACTACGAAATCTATGTCCTCCGGCATCTCTACGACTATCTCCTCGACTACGATCAGCATCTCGATATCGTCCCCGTCCTGGCGGAGAGCTTTGACGTCAGCAAGGACGGCCTGCGTATCACGGTCGCGTTAAAGGACTCGTTGTTCTGGCACGACGGCGAGCCGATCACATCTGAGGACGTCAAGTTCACCGTCGACAAGATCCTCGATCCCACCGTGCCGGCTGTGAACAAAGAAGGCTGGTTCTCGCGGCTCGACGATGTCGAGATCGTCGACGAGAAAACCATGGTGTTTGTGTGGAAAGAGCCGTACGGCCCCAGCTTGCACGCGTTGACCCAGCTCGCCCCGATCCCCAAGCACATCTATGGCGACGGCGATTTTCTCAAACACCCTGCCAACCGAGAGCCGGTGGGGAGCGGCGCTTTCAAATTCGAAGAATGGCGGACCGGCCAGAGGATCAGCGTGGTACGAAACGACAACTACTATGGCTCCCCGGCTCACCTCGAGCGCGTGGTTTTCAAGATCATCCCGGACCGGTCGGTGGCGCTTGCCGCGCTCAAAACCGGCGAACTCGATGAGATGCGGGTCAACCAGATCCAGTGGGACGAACAGACAGACAACGCCGATTTTAAACGTAAGTTCAACAGGCAGCGCTACGACATCCCCCAATACAACTATTTCGCCTGGAACTGCCGGTCGATATGGTTTCGTGACGCGCGGGTGCGAAGGGCGATGACAATGCTTTTTGACCGGAAAACGGTCAACGCCGAGTTGTATTCCGGACACGCCAAGATCGTCACCGGCCCCTTTTATGTCAACTCGTGGGCCTACGACTCATCGATTGAGCCTCTGCCGTTCGACCCAAACGCAGCCAAACAGCTGCTCGACGAGGCCGGGTGGACCGACAGCGACGGCGACGGGATCCGCGATCAGGACGGGATCAAATTCGAGTTTGATTTTTATGTGATAAGCGGCAACAAAACAGCGATTCGGTTTGCCGAGCTTTTGCGCGAATCGTGCGAGCGCGCCGGCATCGTCGTCAACGCGCGGCCGCTCGAAGGCGCGACGTTTTTTGACAAGATGTTCAAAGGCGAGTACGACGCCGGTGTGCTGGCCTGGCGGCTGGACAACGACCCCGATATTTTTGACACCTTTCATTCGACCCAGGTCCCGCCGATCGGATTGAACCACACCTTTTACAGCAATCCGGAGGTCGATCAGCTTCTAGAACGGGGCCGCGCGGAGGTAGACCAGAACAAGCGGCGGGATATCTATCACCGTGCTCATCAATTGATCCACGACGATCAGCCGTACACGTTTCTGAACTCCGTTCCCGAAAAGCGGCCGATAAATAAGCGAATCGGCAACGTGGTGATCTCACCGGCGGGACCTTTCGATTTCTACCCCGGTTCGATCTACTGGTTTGTCAAAGAAGAGAAATAGCCGGCACACACGCTGCTCAATCGGGGATGAGCGGCAACCGGCACCAGAATAAACCAACCGGTTCGGTATGCTGACATACACGCTGCGGCGCCTGGCATATTTGATCCCCACCCTCCTTGGAATCACTGTCGTCACTTTTGTCATTATATCCCTGGCACCTGGCAACCCCGTCGAACTGATCCAATCGGGCACGATGAGCAGCGCAATCTCGATCGAGGCCTACAACTCGATGCTTCATTTGTATGGACTCGACCAGCCCATCCACGTCCGCTATGTTGTCTGGCTAAAACGTCTTCTCACCCTCGACTTTGGCAATTCATTTCTCGACCACCGGCCGGTGATGACCAAGATTTGGGAACGTCTGCCACCGACGTTGCTTCTCAATGTTGCCTCGCTGGTGTTGGCGCTCTTGCTCGCGGTCCCTCTAGGGCTGTACTCAGCGGTGCGTCAGTATTCGGTTTTTGACAAGGTCGGGGGAACGGTTCTCTACATGCTCTATTCGCTCCCCGAGTTCTGGGTGGCGCTGTTGTTAATCATGTTTTTGGGAGTCAAACTCCAACTGCTGCCATTTATCGGTATGGAATCGATCGGCGCACGCGAGCTGGGTTTCTTTGGATACTTGGGTGACCGAATCCTTCATATGGTGCTGCCGGTGATCTGTCTGACCTACGGATCGCTGGCATTTCTGTCACGGTTTGTACGCGGATCGACGCTCGAAGTCATCCGTCAGGACTACATACGGACTGCGCGGGCGAAAGGACTCGACGACACCCGAGTCGTTTACAGACATGTGTTCAAAAACACGCTCATACCCGTCTTGACCCTGCTCGGGATCCTTCTCCCGACGGTTATCAGCGGCAGCGTCATCCTCGAGTACATATTTAGCTGGCCGGGGATCGGTGCCTTGTTCTTTGAGGCAGTTCTCTCGAGAGATTACCCAACGGTGATGGGCCTTAGCTTTATCACGGCAGTGATGGTGCTTCTCAGCACGCTGCTCTCTGATTTGCTCTGTGCATGGGCAGATCCACGGATCACGTATGAATAAACCTAAGCAGCATAACGACGGGCCGGAGCGCCCCACGCGCGAGAGCCCAACGTACTGGCGGATCGTCTGGCAGCGATTCAAACGCGACAAGCTTGCCGTCACCGCGTTGGCGCTCATCGTGCTGATGTTCGCCGTTTCGTATCTGGCCCCTGTCATTGCCAACAACAAGCCCATCATGATGCGGTGGGAGGAGCGGACGTACTTTCCCGCCGTGGTTGAGCTTTTTCCTTTGAATCATCTCGTCGACTACGGTTCGCTCCGCGCGGTGGACTATAGCGAGTTGAGAGAGGATGATACCATCCGGCGACTCATGC
>CP070631.1:699921-702678 GCA_020356045.1 Candidatus Latescibacterota bacterium | reverse complement strand
GTTCGGCGATGAACACTTCGTTGCCGTTTCCATCAATCTCAACTTGCCCGGGTGATGACCGCAAGACCAACGCCACCTGGTCGATCCCGTTGTCGACTCCGATACCGGCACCGGACATTCCAACCGACGCGAACGCCCATCCGGAATGATCGTGAGGTACCCTCACGCGTCTGAGGACGGTTGTGCGGTTGTTGGAACAGTCTCGAGCCCTGAAGATGAAGGTGTATACACGGCCGTCACCACCACCGGCGCGCTCGGAGCGAAGCCGTACGTGACGGCGGGTGATGATCTCGATGTCGACGTCGGTGTTGCCGTCACCCTTGCCGTTGGCAGGCTCGTTGCTTCTGACATCGACGAGTCTCCAGTTGGGATCGGGGCAGCAGACATCGGTAACCGTGACAAACGCTCTAATGTCCACCCACTTGTGATTGGGCGGCCACAGCACCCGGCGGTTGAGCCGGACCGAAAGCTCGGGTGGCGTGGTGTCCTCCACAGTGACATCAACATCTTGGGAGTCTATCGCTCCGTTACCGTCATCAACGACCAGTGTAACGGTCGTCACCCCGAGCGGAAACGTTCCGATCGGTGTCGGCGAGTTCGGATCGTCAAACGTACCCGCTGATGTAGACCATGAGTATGTTAACGGGTCGCCATCGGGGTCGGACGACCCAGTGCCGTCGAGCTGTACCTCGGTTCCAGTCGGCCCCGTACACTCGGCATTATACGGTCCTCCTGCGTCCGCCACGGGTGGATTGTTGCTGCCGGGACATTCGCTTGGTGTGAGGGTGACCGGATTGACAATTCCCTCACCACCTCCTCCAGTCTCCCAACACGTAAACGCGTAAAGGTTTTCAGGAGTAATACAGTCAGCATAGCCCGGACTCGGCGGAGTAAACGATGAGGGAGTAGACGGAAGCAACCCAACTACTAGATCCTGATAAGGAGATAAGACTACTGCTAAATACTCGGCAAGTACGACCGGCCCCGTTCCGGGAACACAGACACCCGTCCCCACCAAAAAGTTGTCTCCTGTCCCAAAATTAGTACCAACCGGGACGGTTCGAGAGAGGACTATTATCTCCGGAGGAACGGCGACTCCAAATTCGTATCCGCCGATTAAATGGGGTACGTCATGTGACACAACGTAGAAGCTAAACGGAACACCTGGAACAACACTCGCCGTCCGCTGCGTACCAGCAGTGTCAAAATACACACCGAGAGGCGCGTCGGCCCCGGAAGCGGGTTGCACAAATACCAGGCACACACAGACGACAAACAACACGGTCACCGCGAGCTTGCTCATCTCTTCCCCCCTTTTGAAGGAAACCTCGAAAAGCGCACAAGAATCGTACGATTTAGAATTGCCCTACGGAGAGAGGTGATCGAATCGAGTCAAAGGCGGGTTTCCAAAAGGGCGAATTCCCCCAGCCATGATGACCGCGGACTCCGAGCCCTCTCACAGAAGATCGAGTCAAATCAACCCATTGTGGCTGACATTATACCACAGAAGTCGGGTGTTGTCAGGCGTATGAGTCCCGGGGTCGTGTGATCAGGTATTGCGGACGCAGCCAAATTCAAAGTGGCCGAGTCGCCCCGCCCAGTTACCCAGACGTAGCCGTCGCCAGATCCAAACATGGAGATTGCCACGACATGCCCCAATTCAGACATATTGGCGATTTATTAGTGTAAGATAACTGTAAGATGAGCGTAGTGGCGGAAAACGGCTATTTCGCAAGCCGCCTAACGACAGAGAGTTACCAGCATCCAAACCCACCCGACCAACGCATTACGAGTGCTTCGCTCCCTAACAAGTCATGCGGTTGGGAATGGCGGCAATTGGCGAAGCGGTATATTCCAAAGATCCGGCTCTATCTGGCACGGGATATGCCCGTCTCCTCAAAGGAACCAGGTTCGCCAAAAACGTATGAAGACACTTCCATGGATGCGTTTCCGACATATTCAGATCTTGTAACGACGGTCGCAACGAGCGTGTTTTGCGTTTGTTACGCGATCGCGGTGGTTGTCGCAGTCTTAAACTCCCGAGCGAATAACAAGCCTTTTTCTTTATCGAGCATTGTAGTGGCCCTGCTCGTAGCGTTTTCCGGATCGGTCTTGTCATTTCTGGCTTTGTACTTTGTTTTTAAGAATGCGTGACCGATCGCACGTCCCGCTTCAGGCCCCGGAGCCCGGCGAAAGAAAATGAACTCCGACCTTACGACATTTCAATTGTGGCTTTGGGGACTCGTTTGGTCCTTGGGCCCATGGCTCGCCCTTGGCTTTGCAGTTGTTCTCGCCACGCTCATGTTGCGCAGGGTCAGCCGATTCGCACGTACCATCGAAAAGAACTCTGTCGAACAAGGCTTCAGCGGTTTTCTCAGAATTATCCGGGACGGCTGGATCCACGGTACTCTCACAAGGAGCACCATTTTTGTTGTTATAGCCTGTGTAATGTTTGGTGGATTGGTTGCGGCTGGGATTCAAGGGTTCGTCCACCGGAACGTCCAGGGGACGTTCGAGGAAATTGCCGAAGAAGCGCCTGTTACCCAGCCAGAACCAGTTACCACTTCTGGCGAAGACGGTGTTCTCGATTTGATTATCCTTTCGGGTCTGATAATGGCGTTTGTGACCGCAACAATCGGGATCAGTGTTTATCGTCGGCTTCGGCGGCGAGCCGCGGGACAAGCGGCGCGGTACACCGCGCGGGGTGCTGGCCGACCCGGTGTAGTCAGAAAGTTTAACGATAAAAAAAAAAAATGG
>CP070631.1:689756-699821 GCA_020356045.1 Candidatus Latescibacterota bacterium | reverse complement strand
GTGAGTGCAACTCGATGGCATCTAGGATCATATCAACCGGGATAACCTACGGGACCCGTTGACGAGTGAGCACTGCGGAAGTAAACTGATTACGATAACGTCCGATATGCCGCATGCGCTAGCGAAGGGCGCTCGATTTGCGGAGGCCCGGAACGTCATGACTTCGTGACCAAAGTCGATACTGAAAAGTCGAGGAGGTAACTCGTGGCCAAGAAAGAGCGAAAAGTAAAGATCGGCGATAAGGTCATCCGTCCCGAGAGTCTGATGATGAGTTATGGCTACAAACCCGAATGGTCCGAGGGTGCGATCAAAACCCCGATCTTTCAGACCGCGACCTTCTCGTTCAAAAAAGCTAAGGATGGAAAGGCGTTTTTTGAGTTCGCGCTCGGCGAACGTGAACCGGGGCCCGGTGAGTCGACTGGGCTCATCTACAGCCGAATCAACAATCCGGACGTGGAGATTCTCGAGGATCGCCTGACATTATGGGATGACGCCGAATCGTGTGCAATGTTTGCCAGCGGGATGGCATCGATCGCGACCACCGTGCTCGCGTACTGTGGTCCCGGCGATTTGTTGTATCACAGTGAGCCGCTGTATGGGGGAACGGAATATCTGTTCAAGGAGGTATTGCCGAGATTTGGGATTCACACGATTGGTTTCTGTGCGGGAGCGACACGTGAGGAAATCGAGGGGCATCTCGACAACTCCGGTCATGCCAATCGTCTGAGAATGATCCTTGTCGAGACACCAGCCAACCCGACAAACGCGCTGGTAGACATCGAAGAGTGCGTTGATATCGCCAAAAAATACTCGCGTTCTGATTGGAACGTCCCGGTGGTCGTAGATAACACGTTTCTTGGCCCTCTGTTCCAAAAACCACTCGAACACGGCGCCCACATGGTGATTTACTCCGCCACCAAATACCTCGGTGGGCACAGCGATGTCATCGGTGGTGTGCTGCTTGGTCCGGCAGACCTTGTCGAGCCTGTTCGGGGGCTTCGGAGCTTTATCGGCACCATGAGCTCACCGATGACCTGCTGGCTGTTGTTGAGAAGCCTCGAGACGCTAAAGCTCCGGATGACCTGTCAGAATAAAAACGCCCGTTATGTTGCCGACTTTCTGGCCGACCATCCGAAAGTCGAGAAGGTGCACTATCTGGGCAATATCACCGAAGATCATCCGCAGTATCACATATACAAAAAACAATGCCTCGGTGATGGCGGGGTCATCTCGTTCGACATCAAGGGTGGTGAGCGAGAAGCATTCGAATGGCTCGACGCGCTCAAGCTTTTTCACATCGCGGTGAGCCTCGGCGGAACCGAGTCGTTGGCTCAGCATCCGGCAGCGATGACGCACTCGGATGTCAAACCCGAGGATCGCGCCAAACAGGGCATAGGTGACAACATGATCCGGCTGTCGATCGGTGTCGAACATCCCGATGATTTGATCGCCGATCTCAAGCAGGCGTTTGACGCGGTTTGAGCGTTAAAGGTCTGGCACTGGCACGTCACGGCGAACCATTTCACGCGGATAACGCTCGCGAGGACTGGTGCGTCCGCTCTCAGCGCCCCGGCGCGTAACGATTTGGACCAAGCGAGTCCATCACTCCCGCCAGCCGCCAACAGCTCACCCCAGGGCCCTCATCAAAGGAGGGTACCCGGAGGGATGGGGCTTCGATTTCGTAAAATTCCGCATAACTCCTCGTAGGGTTGGGGGATTCCTCCCAAGAATCGCTGCCCGCACACCGCTGCCCACGGGGGGAAATCCACGCGACCGTATGCCAGTCAAAAAAAAAGACCGCATACCGACGGCGATTTCCTCATGAAGGCTTCTCTCATCGGCGCTCGAGCACGATCTCGAGGCCCAAATGTCATACATCTTGCCTTAATATGATCCGCCTGCATGCGGTAACTGCGCTGGGGAGCTCTCCTCCGTTTGAGAATTCGGACAAAACGAAATTGCGTCCGTGGGGGACAAATAGGCGGCGTCTGCCTTCGAATCGATCAGTGCGCCCCAGCCCCAATCGAAGACCTCGCAGAAACGAGTTTATGGCAATGATCAAAAAACAAAATATCGGAAACCGCGGCAACGCCGTCATCGAATTCTCGATTGTGTTGTTGGTTTTCATGGGTCTGATTCTCAGCGTCTTCGAGTTCGGACGTCTGTTTTATATTCAGTTTGCCATCCATAGCGCGGTGCGCGAAGCGTCGCGATTTACGGTTACCGGCAATACGCTGCCCGATCCGGACAACCCCGGAGAGTTTCTATCGCGCATGGAGTCCATTGTATCAAAGGTCCAGAATCTAGCGCCGGGCCTCGATGTTGACGCCAGCAACGTGATCATAACGGGACCCAACGGTCCTGGCGATCCGGGTGGTCCCGGCGACGTGGTCACGATTCGTGTCGACTACGACATCGATCTGTTGACCCCGATCATAAAACCGCTCTTCGAAGGTGGTGTTCACCACTACTCCGTCGCCATCGTGGCGCAAAACGAGCTTTTTGACGACTAAGGAGACCAGGCGTGAACTTCGCTCGACAAGTCCCAGGGTTGAATCAACGAGGCAATGCGTTTATCGAGTTCACAGTCCTGCTCCCACTTTTGCTCTTACTCTTGGTCGGACTCGTCGATCTGTGCATGCTCCTCGACGAGCAGCTCACGCTTGTGCATCTGGGCCGCGAAGCGGCCAGCGTGTTCTCACGCGGCGCGGGATTCGAGGAAACGTTCGCAGCGATCACCAACGCCGACGGAGCGCTGCAGCTCGACGGCGATGCCGGACGAATCATACTGACAAGAATCGCGCTGGATAACAGGGGAAGACCCGTTATTACAGCGCAACGCTCAATTGGAAGTCTCACCCGGCCGAGCCGGGTAGGGACGTTACCCGCTGGCGCCGCCACAGCCCCCGCGACGATACCGAACGGTCGAGATCTACACCCGGGAATGTCGATCGCGGTGGTCGAGTTGTTCTCGGCGCAACGGTTTCTCCTTAGCAACGCAGAAATTGCGCCGGGCGAAGGGACTATCGTGCTCCGGAGCCTCGCAGCGTTTTAATGCCATGAAAAAATATCAATCTCTAACGAGTAACAATCGGGGTCAGGCCGTCGTGATGTCAGCAGTCGCGCTGTTTGCGTTGTTGGCGGTTCTGGGTCTGGCCGTCGATCTTGGACGATATGTAGTCGTCAAGGCACAGTTGTCAAAAGCCGTCGATGGCGGTGCATTGGCAGGAGCGAGTGTGCTGCCGGCGGGGCGGGACCGTGCGAGATCCGCCGCGCACGAGTACGCTCAGATGAATTTTGGCAAAGGTTTCATGAGCACCACCGACCACCGTTTCCGGGTTCACTTCGAATCGGATCCGACACAGGCGATCGTCGGTGTAAAGGGCGCCGCTCAAATGCCTACATTGTTTCTCCAGCTGGTCGGAATCAGAAATGTCACCGTTGTCGCCAATGCTGAGGCGGAGCGGCGTCCACTATCCGTGGCCTTGGTGCTCGACAACTCCTATTCGCTGCACCCAAACTTCACAGGTGTAAATGCGATTGGTTATCTCCGCGATGCAGCGGAAGATTTTCTATGGTATTTCGATGAAGACATGGACAAGATGGCCCTCGTTCTTTTCTCCACGGGGACCGAGGTGCCGTTTTCGTTGGGGCACGATTTCCGTTCAACCATTACGTCGCGTGTGCGATCGATGACCGCGATTCGAAAAACAAATTTGGGTGACGGATTCATTACGGGACGACGTGAGCTGGAGAACGACCCGGACCGGCTGGCCGGGGTTCAGGCGTTGGTTTTCTTCACCGATGGGCGTCCAACGGCACTTCGCGGTGTGTTCGAGGTCAACGGCAGTAACGTGGATGCCGTCTTGACCGGTTCTCAAGATCCCACAGGTGGTGTTGACGACGAACTGTACTATTATAATCGGCTCCATCGCAGGATGAACGGTATGAATTTCACGGGAGACACACTCCCAGACGGATCGGCGAGAACGACAACGAACCTCCAGGCGTTGGTCAACCAGAAGCTCTTGGCAGCGGCCAGAGCCGCCCGCGCACAAGACATTGTGGTCTACACGATTGGGCTGGGGAATCCGAGCGCCGCCGAGCATTGGAAACAGCCCAATGCCAGGATGCTCATCGAAATGGCAAACGCTCCTGATGGCATCGACCCTCAGGGCGGGGGTATCATAGTGAACCCCAATTACGATCCAAATCAACCGGAAGGCGGGTTCTTTTTTGCGCCCGAACCGAGCCAGCTGTCATATGTATTTGAGCAGGTCGCCCGCCAGATCGTGCTGCGTCTGACACAGTAATTATATATGCGAACCCAACACGACCCACGGACCGTTTCGGACCGCCGCTTACACGGCGGTCTGATTCGTTAGAAGTAAATCCGAAACGATGTATAGAGCATGTCGGCGAACGACCCGAACTCCGAATTGAAGGTGACGAAAGGTCTTTCGACAAACGATGATGTGTAGAGCTCGGGGCTGTCGCCAAGTCCGAGATAGGCTCCGAATTCGAGGAAGATATCCTCGCTGACATTGTAATCGAGAACGCCGACGAGCAAAACCGACGGATCGGTGAGGTTCATGAGGGTCTGTCCCAGCAGACTCAACAGCGGCGTAATCTGAAAGGATGCTCCTGGGATCAAATAGTGTTGACCAAGGAGAAAAACGGCGCCGTCACGATAGGCGGGGGTATCGATGATCCCCGTGGAGTCATCGGGGCCCGATCCCCCAGTGTAGTCATCGGGATCCGACGCGCCCGGCTGGTTGTAATGATACTCGACGTAGGTGTAGATATTATTGGGGAAGCTGTAGTCAAGCCCAACCGACAGTCTCAGGTAATCTTCATCGGTGCCTTTGCGGTCGCCGCTCAACGCATAGGCAAAAACATACGCGGCTTCGAGCCACGAACCGGCGCCTCCAATCGCACGGGTCACATCGGCGCCCACCATGAGATGCTCGCGGAATCCGAGCACAAGAGCGGCAAGATCCGTTGCTGCGGCATAAGTCTTTCCCCGGGCAAAAAACGCGCTCTCGGTAGTCTCAAAATTTTCTCCTGCGACGTAACCGACGTCGAACTCGCCCAGCGCTCCAAGTGGAGCTCGTAGGCGTGCCGCATCGATACCGATTCTGTCTTCGGTGTCGAGCTCGGAATACTGGAACGGCGCAAGAACATCGGTTGGATTCACCACCCGCGCGGAGCCCCAGGCAATGGCCTGTCGGCCAACAAAAAGATCGAACCGTTTAAAATTCACGGTGAAAAACAGCCGATCCAGGTTTTGAAGAATAGCAAAGCTGTGGATGTCGGATTCGTTTCTTGGCAGAAGGACGACGTCCAGATCGTAGGCTCGATACCCCGAGGCGTTGGCAAAGGCGGCAAGTCTGGGATCGTCGAATAACAAGTTGCCAAACAACAACGGGTCCTGGACGCGCGCCACGATCGCATAGGACAGATTGAAGGCCAGCCGCTCGTTGAATCGGTGAAACGTATCGAGCCTCAGCCGCTGGCTCACCGATCCGACCCATGGGCCCTCCAACCCGACACGCTGGTAAACGGCGCCAGGCAGGTGGTTGGCGACAAAAAACGTCTTGAAGTAGCCGCTCAGGTCAAAAGCCCGGGCCTCGATCGAGAAGACGAGCGAGACGGCAAGCAACATCAAGGTTAGGTATCGTCGGTGTGTTGGCATCGTAGTTCAGCCGCTTGAAAGCTCCTTGGAGATTCGAAATCGCCACGTTCTTACGAACGCACCTCATCCGTGTCGATTCGGCCATCTTTGAGTGCGATCAGCCTCCGTGCCCGCTCCATGATTTTGGTGTCATGTGTCGAAAAGATGAACGTTACGCCGTGTGACTCGTTTAGCTCACGCATCCGGTCAATGAGGTCGATGGCTGTTTGCGAATCAAGATTGGCCGTCGGTTCATCAGCAAGAACTAGTGCGGGTTCGGAAACGATCGCCCGGGCTACAGCGACCCGTTGTTGTTGACCGCCGGAGAGCTGTGTGGGGAACCGATTCTCGACACCCTCGAGACCCAGCTCGCCGAGTATTTTGCTCACCCGCCGGCGCCGTTCCCCAGGGTGTACACCCTGGAGCAACATGATGTACTCGACGTTCTCCGTTACGGTGAGGACCGGAATGAGATTGTACGCCTGGAAAATAAATCCGATATGATCGCGGCGGAAATCAGACAGCTCGCGCCCGCTCATCTCGGAAAGTTGTTTGCCCGCAAGCCACACCTGGCCGTCTGTGGCCTTGTCGAGACCCGAGATGACGTTCAAAAACGTTGTCTTGCCGGAACCCGATGGACCCACGATTGCGGTGAATTCACCTCTACCGATCTCGAGATCGATTCCTTGGACGGCGCGGACCGGTACGCCATTGTCCTTGTACTCCTTGGTGACGTTTTTTGTCACGACGACTCTATCTGTGTGTTGCGCGTTCATTATGGATTCCTTTTCAAAAACTCTTTCTCATCGCGTCGGCAGGCGACATTCGTGCCGCTCGAATAGCGGGGAAGATACCAATCAGTGTCGTGAACACAAAAACCAGAGCGGGGTAGAGTACGAACTGGTGGATCTTCATGATCGGATACATCCGTTCGCGAAGCGTCACACCGCCAAATTCGATCCCCGAGTAATCGATCCCACCCTTTGAAACGAGCCACGTGATCCCAAAGGCCATGATGACACCGATTACGATGCTCACGATGGCCAGCGATGCCGCTTCAAAGACGATCAGCCGGCCCACCGCAGTGGGGCTGGTACCGACAGCTCGAATGACGCCGAACTCGAACATTCTTTCGTGGAGCGACATAAATAGCGTATTGATGATGCCCAAAACGACGATGCCAAATATGATCACTCCGGTGAACAGCGTGCTAAACCACGATATCTCAAAGTAGGCTTCAACCTGCGGAAGGATCACGGGCCACCCTACAGCCTCGTTGCCGCCCAGCGAGTACCTGCCCCAGAAGGGGTGCTCCTTGTCACGCCCAAAGCGGGCGTCGGTGAACTTGATCGCGATCTCGTGCGCCTGATTCCCGAGCCCGAGCATCGCCCGGGCTTTGTTCAGACGGATGAATGCCATGGCCCCGTCCATCTCGGGGACATTGAAGTGATAGATTCCTGACACCCGGAACATTTCCTGGGCGAGATCTCCGGTACCAGACTCCGCAGTGGTGAGCACCACCCGGTCTCCAATTCCAACCTCGAGCATATCGGCGAGCTTGCTCCCGATGACGAGGTTGCGGCTGTCATCACCTTTGAAATAGTCTCCTTCGATCAATGCATCATCGATTTGCGACAGGTATTGCTCCGTCGTGGGATCGATGCCGACAATCGACACCCCCGTCAGGTTGGCTGGGGAGCTTATCATTCCAAAGCTCATCGCACGAACGGTGAATCGCTCAACGATGGACTCGTCCTCGAGACGTTGTGTTACGCCGTCGATATCCTCGATGGTGGTCTCGACGGTGAGAAGCTCTCTAAACCCTTCGCCATGAATCTGCCCCTCGCCAAGAAACGAGCCGGTGGCCGTGTGGATGATGTTTTTCTCAAAACCGAGAATGAGCGCATCGACAAAAACCAGCGACGCCAGCCCAACACCGATGGCCACGCCAGTTATGATGGTTCGTCGTTTGTTGCGAAAGATGTTTCGCCAGGCAAGTTTCATAAACAACGACATGCCGCCGCCTCCTACCTCGTTCTCATCGCTTCAGCGGGCGCCGTCCGTGCGGCCCGTAGTGCGGGAAATGTCGACACCAGCACCGCGGACAAGATCACGACAACGATTGGTATGACAAAGCTCCGAGTGTTTACTTCGGTGAACGCATGGCTGAACTCCATCCCGCCGTAGGTGAATTCCATGGGCATGGGGATCCCCTTGATCGACAGACCGTAATTGATCGCCCAGCCGGCGATACAGCCAACCGCCGCGCTCACGACGGCCATGATGCAAACCTCGGTGATGACCAGCCAGAAAATTTGGCGCGGTCGGGTCCCCACTGCTCGAAGAAGCCCGTACTCGCGGGATCGCTCGAGCACGTTCATTAGAACCGTGTTTAGCACTCCGATCGCGACGACAAACACGATGACCAAGAGCATCACCCATCCACCCGCCTTGTCCGCCATCATGGCGTCGTAGAACGACTTCGCAAACACCTGCCATGGCTCCACGGCAAGACCCGGGTCGGCAAGACCATCCTCAAGCCGCGACGCCAAACGCCGGACGCCTCCGAGATCATCGGCAACCACGGCGATCTCGTGAATGCGGCCGTCGAGGACGAGCAGCTCCTGAGCCTCGCCAAGCTCGAGATACAAGGCCGTTTGATCACCAGCGGGGTCACCCGTCTCGATGATGCCGGCGATTGTGTACACGTCGTTGGCGATTGATCCGTCCGCCCCTTGCGAGACCACTACGATGTCATCGCCGGGACTGGCATCAATGCGTTTGGCCAATCCTTTGCCGATAACCGCTTCGCGAGCCACGGTGCCTGGCGATGCAAAGGTTTGCCCTCCGACGATCTTTTTATCAAAAAGAGTGGCGGCGTTTTCCTGTCTGGGATCGATCCCGATGATCCTGGCGATGGCACTTTTTTCCCCTACCGACACCAGTCCTGCTGAATACAGCCGCGGACTGGTTCTCGTTACGCCGGGGATCCGTTCCACGGTGGATGCCACGGATTCGTAATCATCGATTGTATCGTAGAGCGAGGGCCGGTCTATGTATCCGCGGTTGTGAATCTGGATGTGTCCGAGTTGATACCGAGTGAACATATCGATGATGTAGTTATAGGAACCATCCATCCACCCGATCGAAAACGAGCACAATGTGAATCCGCCAAACATGGTCAGTACGGTAAGCAATGTCCGGCGCTTTTGACGAAAGATATTCCTGAATGCGATTTTGAGCGTGATCACAACCAGACCTCTACGTTTGCGTCCGCAGATTTCTCAAGGAGAAAATATTCTCGTCGACATCGATGTCGAACTCGAGTTTTAGATACCTGACTTGGGTTCGATGACCCTCTTTGTTTTGCGGAACGATTTCCATGACAGACGGAATGGTCCGCTTTCCAAAGGTCTTGATGTCGCGAAAATTCATGACCCGCATCAACTCATCCTTTTCATCGTAGTACTTCTGCCACACGGGGAGGTGATCCGATCGGCGCACCGCGATGACCACGTGTCGCCACACCACGGCCAAATCGGCACGGGGTACGCAATCGATGTATATTAGGTTCGAATCCGGATCCCCTACGGAAGTCTCAGCGTAACTGTAATCCTCATAAAGGGAAAACTCTCTGACGATGTCGTCGTTGGTAAAATCGGAACCCATCCACGAGCTCATCATCATAGAGGGTGGGATCTTGATGATCTTGTTGGTCTTGGGCAGATAGTTCCACATCTCGTTTCCAATGCGGAGGGTTGCTACGCCGTTGTCTTTTCGCGGAGCGGTAATACGAATGAACGTCCGATCCATACCCGCCGACCACGCGTTCATAGCCATGGTCCGTTCCCAGTGCGGTGTGACGACGTGCATTTCAAACTCCGCATAGCTCGATTTGCTCCGGTAAAGCTCGTCGATTTCTTTGATGATCTCTTGGATGACGTCATCGCCGGCGGTGTTCTGTGCGGCTGTTGGTCCCGTATGCATGGGCGCGCAACAAAGAGCGGCCACTACAACCAGTGCCGATACTATGCGAGCGTTGCCTATCATCGCGTTCATGATTTGTTCTCCTGTGCTGGGAGGATACCGTAAAAGAGAAACAGCTGGATTTCGCGGATGAACTCGACATGATCTCCGTATAGCTCTATCAATGCCTCATCACGGGCGATTTCGTTTAGCTTGTCTAGAACCGCAAGAATAAGCTCGGGGCGCATCGGCCGCATGTCACCACGTGCCTGCGCTTTTTTCAAAAACTCCATAAAGAGGGTGAGGTTTTTGGCCTGGGCCTCGCGGAAAAATGCCATGACCTCGGGCTCGGAGTGGAGCACGTCGTCAATGTATTCGTGACTCATTCGTGCGAGCTGTTCCGATTTGTATTCGACGATTTTTTT
>CP070631.1:686704-689656 GCA_020356045.1 Candidatus Latescibacterota bacterium | reverse complement strand
CACATCCACGCCACGCACGTTGAAAAACAAAACGACTTTGCGCTCGTCATCCAGCGCGTGCCCGGCCAGCTGAAGCGCCATCGTCACCGCGTGCGTATCCTCGATACCACTGCTGGTTATACTGAAAAACATGATCGGCGGACCTTCGGGTTTCGCAACGACAGCTTCTTCACCTCCGCGCTGCGCACAACCCAACGATCCGGCAATGACCAACACCAACGCCATCAATCGAATTCTGTCTTTCACGTCACCATCCTTTCTCGAATCGGACTCAGGCGGTTCCCAGTCTCCGTGCTCGATCGGCTAGAGACCGCACCCTACTCCATACATTCCGATTACGCCACAGCTATCATTGATGCACGGCGAATCCGCATGCAAAAGCAGATTGCCCGAATCCATGTCGCAGAAGAGCGGGTCAGCCGAAACGTTCTTGTTACGGCTCAACTGACCCTGGAGGCAGTCTACCCAGTTCCCGCCGGCATTTCCATACACGTCGCAGCAGGTGAGCGTTGCCTCGCTAATCGAGAATTCCGAATCACACTCAACCGCGGCACCTTGGTTGTTAAATGCAATAATCGTGTTCCCGATCGTCACGGTTGCCCCAGAGTAAAGCCATATCCCCGCACCCTTCGATGCATAGTTTGTAACAATCGTGGAGTGATCGATCGCTGCCGTTACGTTTTGTCCGACATACAGCCCGCCACCGCGGCTTGCCCAATTGCTCCTAAACACGCAATCAGATACCGTCCCGTCTGTCCCGCCGATGAGGAGCCCGCCGCCAAAGGATCCAGCAATGTTATCCGAGAACACACAATAAGATATCGAAAACTCCCCAAGTGCCGTCTCCGAGCTGATGCCTATCTGCGCGCCACCGCCGCCGAGTTTGGATTGGTTGTCCCAGAACACGCAGTGTGCCAGTACGGGTGCGGACAGGTACGAGGCGAAGCCCGCGCCTCCATAATCGGAATAATTTCGAACGAACTGGCAATACCGAACCACGGGGGCGGATTCCGCGTAACATTCCATCGCCCCCCTGGGCGAGTTACGGGTGAATATGCATCGTTCGACGATCGGAGATGACCCCCAGCAATACAGACCGAGCGCAGAGTTCTCCCTAAAGACTACGTTTCTAATCGTGGGGCTGGAAGATGAATCCACCCGCACACCACCGCCGGTGGCACTCCCGTTGATTATTGTTAGTCCTTCCAGCACCGCGGCGGGGCCCTCGCCGGAATGGAAGTAGAACCCTCTGTGATTGTTGTCGCTTCCCTCGTCCGGAACGCAGTCGATCGTCACGGAACTCGGATGCCCTGTCATGGATCGGATGACGATACGTTTCCCGCTATAGTCAACGTCACGATTCCCCGGGCCGCTAAAGGTGCCGCTATCGAGCATGATGGTGTCGCCGTCGATGGCCGCAGCAACCGCCGCCTGAATATTGGGAAATTCCCCCATCCCGTCGGCTTTTACAATGAGTGCTCTAGGTTCTCGTGGTGGAGGCCGCGTCCCGTCGTCGTCACCGCACCCCGCTAGACAAAGACCTGCGATCGCGCACAGGAGAATGATCACCCGGCGGCTCATTTCCATGGAGCTCCTTCGCTAGAGATGATGGTTTCCACCCGAACGCATGGAGTCACAGCGCGCCGCGTTTTCTGTCAAAGCGCCTCTTTATGCGTTCGCGGTCTGCCTTTGGTATCAGATGCCACCTGACGTTGCGAATCGCCCCCTCGAGCGCGTAAAGCAGATTGTAGCACGCTCCCCTTCCCGCATACGAGATCCGAACCGCGGCATCGACGCTGCCTAGTTTCTTGAGATGCTGTTCGTTTTGCACGCCTATCTTCGAGAGCTCCTCGGCCAGAGTCGGACCGATGTTTGGAAGTTCCGTCAATTCTCTGGGTTCTCTTACCATTGCGGTAATCGCTCGTTTCGTTGATTACCTGTCACTGACGCCAGGACTCGCCGGCACGCTGAGCCCGCCGCGGGCCCCATGGTCTATCATTTTTTGATGACATCGTCCGCCCAACTGATCGCAGCCGCCGCTCGTGGAAAGCCGATCGGAGTCACCAACAATACGAGGGCATGGTAGATCTCTTCCGCTGATGCACCCGCCTCGAGCGCACGCCGCGTGTGGCTGTGCACTCCGCCTTCGGACTGAATCACGGCAGCCGCCGCCAACTGTATCAACTGGCTCGTCTTCGAATCCAACGGCCCATCCGAACGAACCGCGCTCCCCAACGCCTCCAACGCGCTCATCATCCCCGGAAATCGCGACTTTAGCGATTCATGATGGCTCGGAACTTTTTCTTTGGACACTAGTTACACCTCCTAATCTACATTTGGTTGATTCGGATTATTTTGCAGCCCGCCACCTTTTTCTAATCGCCCGAAGCACCGCGTAGACCAGCGCGCCCCACAGCAGACTGTTCAATATCATCACCGGCAGGTACCAGGAATCATCGGCGGAACCCAAGAAACGCAGAAGCGGGAATTCGATAGCTCTCAGAGCGCCGGATGCCAATCCGTGCCCGGGTTCGTGAAAAATACCCAAGAACCCGGCCGTGTGCATTTCCAGAAGAAGCAGCCCCAGGTTTGCGAGCCAGTGAATCCCGCCAATAATCAGAACAATCAAAAGTGTTCTCACCACGGGTGCGAATATGCCCTCCCGGTCGTGAGAGCCTGAACCCTGCCGTGCCGCGCACGCCACGTTGTGCTCGAATATCTATCCGCGCGCACTAGGCGGGTCGACGGTACGATCCACGATGGGATCGAATGGGTTTCCCGCTATTTTTTCCCAACCACCTCTACGTAGCCGGTACTGCTGGCGCCAACCCCAAAGGCACCAAGCACCACCAGAACAATGTCCGGCGTCCGGGCGCAGTCGTTGACCAAATCGATTCCAGCCATCAGCGCGATGACGCTCACAACCATCACGATTGCTTCTGCGGTCTTTTT
>CP070631.1:684681-686604 GCA_020356045.1 Candidatus Latescibacterota bacterium | reverse complement strand
GATCGCAGTTTGGTGTTTACGTCCTCATCCAGATCAATGAGCCCCAGTTCGACATGACGCAGCGTGATCACCGATACAATCAACTTGCTCGTCGATGCCGCCTGAAAAAGCGTGTTCTGGTTGACGGTCTGGCTCTCTCCGGCGCGGGTCACTCCGTAACCCCTCGCCCAGCCCGGGTTGGTGTGGTCGATGACGGCGACGCTTACACCGGGGATGTTGTAGTGGGTCATTCGTTTGGCAAGGGGATGTGTGGTGACGGTGTCCGACATGCTCGGTTCGATCATGTCCTTGGGCGAAGTGAACGCGACGAGCCCGTTTTCGATCCGCTGGATTCTTTGCTCTACCTTTGAGCTTTCACCGTCGGATGGTGCGGGCGCGAATATAAATGAAATCAGTGTCGCGATAATCCATTTCCTCATATCGATACTCCCCTGTACTATGGAATCGTAAGATGCTGCTGGGTTGGGCAACGATCTCATCTGTTTGCCTGTTGATTGGACGGGTGGAGTACCGGTGGCGTTTCAATTTTCTTGATATGGAGCAGAGCGGTGAACGATTTGGAAGCATTGGGATTTTCGCCTTTCTTTGCCGATCAGCTGGATAGCCTCGGGTGTCCGGATCTCGTCCCGGCGCGCATTGTGGCCGAGGGCCGGGGGCTTTACGTTGTCCGCGGGTGCCAGGCGTCGACCGCCGAGCTGCGCGGGCGTCTCAGGCACGAGCTTGGCCCGGCCGAGCGGCCCGTAACCGGCGACTGGGTCATGATTGCCGATGGTGTCGAGCGCGCGGTTATCCATCATGTGTTGGAGCGGCGCACCGGGTTGATCCGTCGCGCCGCCGGATCGGAGACGGCCGTTCAAATCGTAGCCGCCAATGTAGACACATTTTTTGTCGTGACCTCGGCCGACCGCGATTTCAATCTCCGTCGTCTCGAGCGCTACGTGGCCGCCGTTTGGGACAGCGAAGCGGAACCCGTGGTGGTGCTCAATAAGATTGACCTCGGTGAGGCGATCGACGACATGATCGAGGATATCGGCGAGATTGCTTTTGGCGTACCCGTTGTTTGCGTGAGTGCGCTCACCGGTGAGGGTGTCGAAGACATTCGTGACCATTTGGCTCCCGGTAAAACTATTGGGCTCATCGGTTCATCGGGTGTCGGCAAATCGTCGCTCGTCAATCGGCTGATGGGGCGCGATATTCAGCACACGCGGACCCTTCGCAAAGATGGAAAAGGGCGTCACGCGACGACGCGCCGCGAGCTGATCGAGCTTCCCGGCGGCGGTATTCTGATCGACACACCGGGGATGCGCGAGTTTGGGCTCGCCGAGGACGGCGGCGGTGTCGACACGCTGTTCTCCGATATCGCCGCGTTGGCTGCGTCCTGCCGGTTTCGCGACTGTCAACATCAGGGTGAGCCGGGGTGCGCGGTGGCCGCGGCCGTGGCGTCCGGGGAGCTCGACGAATCCCGTCTGGACAGCTATCACAAACTCCAACGTGAGCTGGCCTCGGCCGAACGCCGCCGGGATCCGACCCAGGCCGGCCGGGACAAACGGCGATGGAAGTGGATCAGCAAGGCCAGGCGCGCGCTCGACAAAACCGATCCCAAACGCAAACGCTAGCTGATTCCGGCTCTCGACCGGGGCCGAACACCTCACCAAACCGCGCATGTTCTCGCCGGCAGGTGACGTCGCGGCGGCTGTCCCGCGTTGCGCAGATCCGTGTCATCACTGGTTTCATACCCAAAACCGGTCTTGACCAAAGGTATAACCATGGTTATACTTATGGTATGAAAACGGCGATCTCTATACCCGGCAATCTGTTCGAGGCGGCGGAGAAGTTGGCCTCGCGGCTGGGAATCTCACGAAGCCAGCTCTATCAGCGGGCCATCGAGCATTTTCTCAAGAGCCAGGGGCACGATGTGATCCG
>CP070631.1:674435-684581 GCA_020356045.1 Candidatus Latescibacterota bacterium | reverse complement strand
GGAGAGCTCCAGCAGGGCTTGTCCGGGATAGGAAGTCGACAACTTCATGGCATCGAGAGAACTAAACGGGCTGTCGGGGATTTCCACTGGGTAGGTCACGTTCACTATCGCGTTGTGCCAGTTGTCCCAGCCAAACATGTCCGAGCCGACGAACATCTTGACCCCGTGCTTCTTCATCCACTTGGGAACGCGCACGGATCCCTCGGCGACCAGGGCCCCCTTTTCACGCATGTCGGCCGTGAACCAATCCGGGAAATTGCCCATACCAAACGTGTTGTAGCTGCCATAGGGTTGCCACGACCACCACACGCCCTCTTTCGCCATTCGCATCACGGTTTCCTCCGAAACAAGGAATCCATGTTCATAGGACTTCACCCCCGCGTCCAACGACTTGTTGTACGCGGCGTCGGTGTAGCCGTGGATGGCGACGTAGCTTCCGTACTCGTTGGCCACCTGGACCGCCGCCTTCATTTCCTCGAGCGAAGGCGAGTTGAGGTCTATCGGGTCGAACTCGCTGGCGACTCCGCCGCCCGACATGACCTTCAAGAAATCGGCCCCGTTGCGCATATTCCAGCGTGCACCCTTGAGCCACTCGGGGACCCCGTCGAGCACCATGGTGTTCTGGACCTTGAGCTGGTAGCTCGACTCACCGGGCGCGGCGACACGGCTGCCCCAATCACTGTGACCGCCGGTGGGGCCGAGCGCTGGGCCGCTGGTGTAAACCCGCGGACCGGGTAAAATGCCGGAGTTAATCGCACGCTTGATGCCAATCGAGTTCCCGGCGATGTCGCGGATGGTTGTAAAGCCACTGCGCAGCAGGTACTCCGCCGCCCGCGAGGCGTGGGCGCCCTGCACGTAGGCGTCCCAGTTGTTGCCCGCACCGGTACCTCCGTTTAGCGTCAGGTGCTGGTGCATATCGATAAGCCCCGGGGTCATGGTGCCACCCTGACCGTCAATTGTGACGGCGCCGCGCGGTGCGCGGATACCCTTGCCGACTTGTTTGATCTTGTTGCCTTCGACAAGAACATCCGCCTCGATCGAGGCATCGCTGGTTCCGTCCCACACCATCACATTTGTGATGAGCACCTGGACGGGTTCTTTTTTGTCCTTGGCCAACGCTGGTGCCGCAAACACACCCGCGAGCACGGCGAGCACAAGAGAAAAGACAATCGCGTTTCCGAATTTCATAACGTTTACCTCTTTCCGGATCGAGGATTACTGGTCCGATTTGACGAAGAACGGTGCTGGCGCGGCTGGTCGCGTGCCCCCAAGCCATCAAAATGCAAAACCCACAAAAACCGAACGGCACACGAGACCAAGAAACAGCCTCCGCTCGCTTTAGTAGGGCATTGAGCCTCGTTTCTTAGCAGCACCCTTTCGTTCAAATGGGTCGACAAAAATTATAAAACCTTACAAAGAAAACAACTAAGGTTTGCCTAATTTTTTGATCTTGGATGCAGGATCGCGTGCCGGTGGACCGTCGCAACCTGCTAGGTACAGCCTGTCTTTCGATACCGCCTATTACCAGGTGAAGCGCGCGAGCGGACTCTCCAGCGCGCCGTCCCCGATCGACTTCGAAGATATTTATTCCGTTGATAAAAAACGATTTAGGTCACGTGGGATATTGGGGAATGATTCGCCCAAACGAGGGCCGAGACTGATATTCCCGTTGCTGAGTGTTGGCTGCCCCGCAATCAAGTTGCCGGGCTAACCTTTTGATCTTCCTCGCTTTGCGATGTATGGCCGGATGAACAGGTAGAGCCCCGTCCCCCACAACCCCGTAAGGATCAGCGCCGCGGGGAAAAATACCCACACCTTGGCTCCCTCAAAAAAGAAGCTCCCATCGTGGATGCTCTCGATCAGATCCGACCGGCGCACCGATACCTGGAGCACCTCACCGTTCGCAGTATCGATTTGAACTTCCCGGCGGTTCTTGCAACGGACCTTGACGATACCCTTGCCTGGACGCACGTCGAGACGGTCGATGTCATCCCATGTCGTAACCCCGGCCTCGGGAACCGTCCTCGCGATCTCGAGGATGCGATCAAAGCTGACGGTCAATTCACCCGCCGTACCCGTTATTGTCGGCGGCTGGATCCAATCGGATTGTTTTTTGAACTGGAGTAACACGCCGGTGACGATAACGATGATAACCGGCAACGCGACGAAAACGGCGCCCCACCGGTGGAGTTTGCGGTTCCATTTAGCTGTTTTCATTTTGACTGCAATTCCAAAATCGTCAAACGGCCGACTGAATCATCAGCCCATCGCATCTTCCGGCGCCGCCGACGCGTCCATGCCCGCCAGACGGTGGAGCGTTGCAAACGCGATCAGACAGTAGGCCGTCGCCTCGGTTCCCTGGTTGCGGTTGAGCCCGCTCGCGGTCACCGCATCATAACACCCACCGGTCGCAAATTGGTATATCGCCTCACCCCTGCGGTTGTCACCCAAAAACCAGTCCGCCGCCGCGCGAATCGGCCCGAACAACTCTCGGTCACGCGAGTCATAAAACGCCGCACCGATCGCTTCGATAAACGAGGCCGCCGTGACGGGATGTTCCTCATCGTTTGGATTATTTCCTCGTTTCAAAAACACGGTACCGTTCGAGGTAATCTCGAGCAGCTCACCAACGAGCTTGGTTGACAACTCGCGCATGCTACCGCGTCCCAATATCGTCGCGGCAACTATCAGTGCCTGCACGGCGACCGGCCAGTCCGATGAGTTCCACTTATCGATCCAGTCGGAAGACCCACATCCAGCTTCGAGGCAATCCGCGTGACGGATGAGATATCGTCGAACATCCGAGGCGCCGGGAAATCGTTCCAAATAATTTTTGGCGCCAAGGATCGCATACCCGCACTCACGAAACGAGTCAAAGTTTGCGTAGGGTAGCAGCTGCTGGAAGAGATCGTTGGCAGCCGACGCCAGCAGTGGCGTTCCGTGGCTCACCATATAACCCAACGCCCACACAGCTTTGCCCAGCGACGCCTGCGACGCCGCGCCTGCCGTGTTGCGCGCATAGTCGAGTCCCTCGGCAGGCCGCCGACCGTCGCCGATCAACACGTGTAGGAGCCCCAGATAGGTCTCGATCAGTCGCTCCGACTCGCCGCCCGAGAACTGACGTTCGTGTTTAATGGCCGCAACGAGCGCCGCGGCGGCGTCCTCCATCCGATACCCGTACCGCCAGTCGGGCAGCGCGTGCGTGGCGTGATGCGCGGGACCGGTGTCATCGCTCAGACGCACGAGATGGTCAATCTTTGGCAGCGGCAGGTTGGTTGCCGCCAGCGGCCGGCGCATCGCCGACGCCGTCGGGATCGATTTGGGGATCCGGCTCCGCACGTCGTCAAAGAGTTTGACATACTCCGCCGCCGTCGCCCCCCAGGTCATACCGCGGCAGTAGAGATAGGCACGCTTGCGCATCGCGTTGAGCTCGACGGGATTGTCGAGAAGATCGAGAATCGTCCGCGACAACGCCTCCGGGTCCTCCACCGGCACCAGCCGTCCGCGTCCATCGGCCAGCAGCTCCTCGGCATGCCAGTACGGCGTCGACACGACCGCCTTGCCGCTTCCCAATGCATACGAGAGCGCACCGCTGGTGATCTGCTCCATGTTGAGGTAAGGCGTCACGCAGATATCCGACGCACCGATATATTCGAGCAGCTCGTTGAGCTCGACAAAACGCGGATGAAAAAGGACATGTTCCTCCAGCCCCAATTCCCGTATCCGTCTTTGAAGACTGAGACGGTACGATTCACCCTCTTTCTCGACGACATGTGGGTGCGTGGCGCCAAGCACGAGGTAAGTGGTCTGGGGGTGACTCTCCACGATGGCGGGAAGCGCCTCGATCATGTGCTCGATCCCCTTGTTCTGATGGAGAAGTCCGAAGGTTAGCAGCATGTTGCGCCCCTCGACACCAAACTTGTCTTTGTAATAGTTGGGATCGATAAAGGGCACGTCGTGGATACCATGCGGAATCACGACAATCTTGTCGCGATCGATTTCATATATGTCTTCGAGAAAAGCGACCGCTTTGTCGCTCATCACCACCAGCTTGGCTGCCCTCGCCGCCAGCTCGGTGAACACCTCTTTTTGAACGGTATCGGTCGCCTCGAGAATGGTGTGACAGGTCATCACCAACGGGCGGTTGAGATCACGGACCAATGACAACAGGTTGGATCCCCACTCACCGCCAAATATTCCATACTCGTGTTGGAGATTGATGACATCCACGTGACTGAAGTTCAAAAAGTCCGCCGCGCGCGAGTAGTCGATCTGGTAGTCCTGACGCACCTCAAACTTGACACGATCCGGATACGCGTATCCCTCGGGTGTGTCGTTCATCGCAGTCACGATCACCGGCTGGTCTTTGCCGGCGTGCCTCGCGACGGCTTCGGCGAGATCGTGCGTAAACGTCGCGATGCCGCACACGCGGGGCAGATAATTTCCGATAAACGCGATTCCTCGCGAGCGTTGCCATGTATCGGTGGGGTGAAACATCCCTTTCCTCCTCAATCCATGTCCGTTTAATTGTTTGTTTCGCCGGGGGGAATCTCGGCTGGCTGCACACCGGAGCTGTCAATATACGCAATATTACGGCCGGAAAAAAGCCCCTCTTTGCCGGTCGGCCCATCTTTTTTTGACCCGGTGGGCGCACCTCGTCCCAGAAAGCATAAACTACAATATATCAACATAGTGCACGATCTGATATCCGATTGGAAAACCCGCCGGGCGGGCGTATAATGGACGGGTCCCATAAACAGAACCCCAAAGGGAGGAACCCATGAAAGCGCTCGCAACCGCCGCCCTCGCCGCCAGCCTTGCCATAACACTCATCACCTCAGCCACTCCGCCCACCCTGGCCTGTACAAACCTGATCGTGACCAAGGGGGCCACGACTGACGGGTCGGTCACCATCACGTACACGTGCGATGGGGAATTCCACCCGCGGATGCGGTACTACCCCGCCGCGGATCATGAGCCCGACTCCGTCGTCGAGATCAAAGACTGGAGCGGCAACGTCCACGGCACCGTCAAACAGGTGCCTCACACCTATGCGGTGGTCTACTTGATGAACGAACACCAACTCGTGATCGGTGAGACGACGTTTGGCGGCCGCGAGGAGCTGGAGAACCCCGATGGCCTTCTCCATTACTGGTGGCTGATGCGGCTGGCGCTCGAGCGGGCCAAGACGGCACGTGAGGCCATCGAGGTCATGACAAGCCTCGTGGCCGAGTATGGATACCGGAGCACTGGCGAGTCGTTTTCAATTGCCGACCCTAACGAAGCCTGGCTGATGGAAATGATCGGGCCGGGTCCCGGCGGTGAAGGTGCGCAGTGGGTGGCCATGCGCGTGCCCGACGGATACGTTTGCGCGCACGCCAATATGTCGCGAATCGGCGAGTTCCCTCTCGACGATCCGGAGAACTGTTTGTATTCGGAAAATGTCATCTCGTTTGCCGTCGACAAAGGATACTACGATCCCGGCACCGGCGAGCCGTTCCGGTTCAACCACGCATACAACCCGCCGCACCCCGAGATGCTCCGTTATGCGGCCACCCGGGTGTGGAGCTTGTTCAGACGCGTGGCGCCATCACAAAACTGGTCACCCGATTATCACCGCGGTGTACCGGGTGCCGAACGTTATCCGCTGTGGATCAAACCCGACAAAAAAATATCGACGGCCGACGTGTTTGCCCTAATGCGCGATCACTACGAGGGAACCGAATACGACATGACCAAAGGGGTCGACGCGGGACCCTTTGGCAGCCCCAACCGCTGGCGTCCGATGACATGGGACAACGATGGCGCGACGTACAGCTGGGAACGGCCGATCTCGACCCAGCAGACCGGATTTTCGTACGTGTCGCAATCGAGGTCGTGGCTTCCCGACGCGGTGGGCGGTGTCTTATGGTATGGAGTCGACGATACGTATACGACCTGCTATGTCCCGATGTACTGCGGAATCAACGAGATTCCAGAGTCCTTTCGCACGGGATCGCTGGGCAAGTTTTCTTGGGACTCGGCCTGGTGGGTGTTCAACCTGACCGCCAACTACGCAAACCTCAAATACTCGCACATCATCGAGGACATCCAGTCAGTGCAGACTGACCTCGAGTCCACGTTCTTTTCGCTCCAGCCCGTTGTGGAGAAAAACGCGCTCGAACTGGCCAAAAAAGACCCCTCGCTTTTGACGCGTTATCTAACCGATTATTCGGTTGGCAACGCCGAAATGATGGTCGATCGATGGCGCGAGCTCTGCGAGTTTGTTATCTGCAAATACAATGACGGATACGTCAAAGATGAGAAGGGGCGGCCGCAAGAAGTTGGCTACCCCGAGACGTGGCTGGAAAACGTGATGTCATCGCGGCCCAACCAGTTCAAGCTGGAGAGCTGGGGGGATAAAACTGCGCAGAAGGATTTGCTCGACTAGTCCTGCGCGCTCGAGTTCTTATTGCTTTTTCCCCACGCCACAGTAATCGCGGGCAAAATCGGTCTTCGAGAGGAGCGGAGACCGGGCGATCCGCTTGCACACGTTGTCGATTGATTTCATAAACTCATCACGTGCCACGTCAAAATCAGCCAGGTCGTCGGTCGCGCGCCGGTTGTCGTAAAACAGGTTGTCGGCGATTTCAAATCTTTCCGGTACCGCGTGAAGCGCCAGGGAGGTTTGAAAACAGTAGTACTCCGGGTCGTCGTATTTGGGATTTTGTGCGGTTTTGACAAAGACATTGCGAACAAACCGGCCGTCGATGTCGGGATCGAGTGGTTTTGACCGCGTGATCGATGCGCCACACGCACCGGTATTGTAGATCACGTTGTCTTCAAAAACTCCCAATGGAGTCCCCTTGTCCGCATCCCACAGCGTGACACCCCAAGTGATGATGTCTTCGACGACATTGCCGCGCACCGATGCCCATGCGTCGACAAACACTCCGATACCTTTCCAATACCGCTTGACGATGTTGCCACCGATTTCCGCGGTGGCGTTCCAAGTCACGCCGATTCCGACTCCACGGCCACCGCCGACCTGTTTTCCGCGTGCTTTGTCGACACCATCGATAACGTTCCGCACGATCGTCGCCGACGCCCGCCTATAAAGCGCGATCCCATCCCACGAGTTGCGTATGATCTCGTTGCCCTCGATGGTGAGCTTTGCACCCTCGCGCCCGCAGATACCCATGATGCCGACCACCGTGGTGTTCACCGTGGTCGAATCGCCGATGTTGTCGAGGATTCGATTGTTGACGATATCGAGCGTGCTGTACTTGGCGACGATAGCCGCGTCGGTGGCGTTGCCATCCGGGTCGCGCTCACCACCGGTAATGACCAGCCCCTCGATACGGCAATCCATACAATCTTTGACATACAATCCGTAACCCGCGTGGGTAACGATGAGCGCCTCGCCCAACTCGGGACCCTGGAGGACCACGTTTCTCCCCGAGATCCGGACGCCCACCGTGATGGGCACCTCCGTGGCAGGATCCTCGCAGTTACCGCAGGTTGAATCCACCGCGGACTGAGGTGTCAACTCGTACGTACCAGGTGCGAGACGGATGGTCACATCGGCGAGAGGCTGTGACAAAAGTTCCTGGAGCTGGGCGGCATCAGACACATGGATCTCTTCCGCCTGGCACCAGGCGGCCTGAGCCACGACCGCAAAAAATATAATGAGGGTACCGCAACGCATGATATCGACGCGTTTCATCACCTATTTCGTTCGGCCTCGATAAAGACATACCATTTCTGACCGTCATGATCGCGCTCGACAATCTCGAAATAGGCCTGACGCCGTGTATAGGGATGCGCCGTCTTCAATTCGGAAAAATCGCCCTCTGCGCGCGGCTGGACGATGTACTCGTGGATGGTGAAGCCGGCGACAAAAACTAGCAAAGTGATGTCGTCACGCTCGCTGATTTTGGTTTTCTTTGCCGCTCGCCATCCGAATCCGATTGTCTTCTCAATTGTCTCGACGGTCGTTCTGGGCGCGAAAACATAAAACTTTTCCCATTCAAACGGCATAATCCGCGGCACGTCGAAATAAACGGCTTCGGTCTGGCCTGACGCTTTGAGCTTCACCGCATCGTTGACAAAATTTGCCCATTGAAACCGGTCTTTGTGCCGTCTCCCCTCACAACCGTTGAGAAACAACATCACCATTCCAGCCAACATTAAAACGGTAATTCTCAACATTCTCCCATCCATCTTCACGCTCCTTACGATGTCTTCCGGTTGACCACCCAAACACCCGATACGATAAGAAAGGTTCCCACCGCCAGCGCCCAGTCCAATCGTTCGTGCAAGACTAACACTCCCAGCGTCACGCCGACCACCGGAATCGTGTAGGTAACCAGCGAAGCCCTTGTTGGTCCGATTGCATGGAGCAGGTAGTAGAAAACGAACGACGCCACGCCGGCACCCAGGATTCCCAACCATCCCAGCGCTACCCAGGTATCGATTTCTCTGGGGAGCCCGAGGGACTGTCCCGCCACACGGCCAACCACAAGCAGAATGGCAAGAGAGAACGCCATCGAGAAAAACGCCTGGTTGAGCGCACCGACATCACGAAGATGGCGGCGGGCGTGGACACCGCTTATGGCATACGACAACGATGCGAGAAGCATCGCACCCTGACCAAGCAGATTCCGGTTTAGACCTGCGGCGAGCACCTCGCCCCCGCCGTCGCGTTGAGTCAACACCACGACACCGGCAAAACCGGCAAGCAGCCCCATCACCCTGCCCATCGTCATCCGATCGTCATGAATAAATAGATGGGCAATTACAATCGTAAAGAGCGGGACGGTGCCGTTGAGTACTCCGGCGAGCGCCGAATCGATCGACTGCTCCGCCCATGAAATCAGCAGCCATGGAACCGCCGAGCTAAACACGCCAAGAATGGCCAGATCGACCCATGTACGCAACCGGCGCGGGATCTTTGGCTTTTTTAGCGGAAAAAAAACGACAAGCCCGAGGAGTCCGAGCATGATCCGGAAGACAACCAGCGAGTACGGGCTGACCTCCTGAACGGCAATCTTGATCCAAAGAAACGACGCACCCCAGATCAGGGTGAGCGACAAAAATGCGATCCACTCCCTGATTTTCATGTCGCCATCATCATTCGACATCTACCCGTTGAGCTTGACCCGTATCAGTGTCGTACACGACAAACGTGGACTTACCGGTCAGGAGACCAAAAATCTCGCCTGGGTTGACGACGAGCGACCGGCCCACCGATTCGACACCGTACTGATGGCTGTGACCAAAACACACGACATCGTGAGTTTGGCTGGCGACGATAGCCCGGCCGACATTGTCAAAGTGATTGACCGAAAACGTCTTCCCACCGATCGCTAGCTCGACGTACTCCCCGTGAATCCTGACGTTCGAGTATTTGTTGGTTGCCTCGGTTATCCGGTAGCGATCGCCGTCGTTGTTGCCAAAAACAACGTGCACAGGACCGGAAAAACCCAGACTGAGTTCTTTGACAATAAAGGGCGAGCATAAGTCACCCAGGCAAATGATCTCATCGATGTCATTCAAACCGGCCAACGCCGATCTCAACTTTGGGATGTTGTCGTGTATATCCGAGATAATCGCAACACGCAAAAGCTGGCTCCTTTTCGGCTGGTGGAATAAACGAAGATAAGCGGAGAATCCTGTTCAATATAGGTAATTCGAAGTGGGGGTTCAACCCCGTCCAAACCAGCGCTGCCCGCGATGATGGAGTTTTGAGTACAAAACGACTCGCCGGGACGCTACAATCTGGGTTTCACTACATTTCGCACCATTCCTGGAGGATGACTATGGTCGACGTGAAGTTTTTGACAACCATAATTTGTTTTGTGATTGCTGTCATAACCTACGGCAGCCCCACCGCGGCCCAGGCTCCCAACCCTCTCACCGTGGATGAGGTAATTTATATGGAATCCGCGCGGGAGTTCGACATCTCATCCGATGGGCAATGGGTCGTGTGGGTCAAATCGACACCCGACAAAAAAGACAGCAAATTCAAACGCAATATCTTTTTGTCGAGTACTCGAGACACGATCACATTGCAGATCACACGAACGACAAAAAACTATTTCGCACCGGCCTTTTCGCCGGACGGGAATAAGATCGCTTTTCTCAGCCGGCGGGACAAAAAGCAGC
>CP070631.1:664639-674335 GCA_020356045.1 Candidatus Latescibacterota bacterium | reverse complement strand
AATGCTCCAGCCATCGGTAGGCTTGTTCCATGTCACCAAGCTGACAGTAAAGCGAGGTAACGTCGTACATGGCATCGAGCGTGGCGGGGAGCCGGGCCCAATAGATTTCCTCCGCGAACTCTGCAGCTGCAGCCAAATCCCCTCGGTCAAGGGCGTCCTGATACTGTTCTTGAAGCCGTTTGGTGTCGGCCGGGTTTTCATCGCCCGCCGACGCGCTGCTGGCTGCCACACACAGGATCGCCGCGGTGAGCAGGACCAACAGAATGAAACGGATGAAATGGGTTCGGATCGAGCACGTCATGAGATTCTACTCCTTAGGGGTCTGTGGAAATTCAAACGCCCCGAGCGTGTGGGCCGAGGTTATCCCATACTACGACAAATCCACCGCCTGGGTTCAATAGATATTCGGTAATCCGTTTAAAATCAACAGGTAATCGAGTTTTCGCCACGGGAGTTCAGTCGGTCGGTGATGAGGCCGTTTTTCTGTTGACTATTGTGAACTTATTAGTAACATTAACTAGATCATATTCGTAGGTATGTAATAGGCGGCTGCAAACGCCGGATTCATTGGGATCCTCCGCGATAACTCGTTGTAAATAAGAGGGTAAGGAAAGGCACTAAGCCGTGGCCGACATCGAATTCGCCAACAAGAAGTTCCAAAAAGAACTCAACTCCGGGACCTCGGCTCTGGTTCTGCTTAGTGTGCTCGGCCGGGCCGCGGAACCGATGTACGGGTACCAGATCGTCAAGCATATCGAGAACACCAATACGGACATACCGATGATGAAACACGGCGCGCTCTACCCGGTGCTCAGGTCGCTGGAAAGCAGCGGGTTGCTGGAAAGCCGGGTGGAACCGTCCACGTCCGGACCACCTAGACGGTATTACTCAATTACGGACACGGGCCGTGACGCGCTCGGACGGTGGATCGGGATGTGGCGCCAAACGAAACGGTTTGTGGACACCGTGTTGGGAGGGGATAAACATGAGTAACGGCATCGACGGCTACCTGGAACAGCTGCGGCGCGAGATGGCGGGCTGCGATCCCGCGACGGTGCAGGACGCGGCGGCGGATGCCGAGGAGTATCTTAGGGATGGCATCGATCAGATTCTCGCGAGCCAACCCCAACTCGAAGAATCGGATGCGCTCGAGCGGGTCATGGGGGAGTACGGTTCGCCGGCCGAAGTGGCCGCCGCCTATAAGGCGATCGAAAAGCATCTGGCCCCACCGTTTGCGCCATCGGACAAACCCAACGGACGCTCGGCGGCGGCGCGGTTTTTTGGGGCGTTTATCGATCCCCGTGCGTACGGGGCGCTCTTTTATATGTTCTTCTCGCTGGCGACGGGTATCTTCTACTTCACCTGGGTGGTCAGCGGTGTGTCGATATCGTTGAGCTTTCTGATCCTGATCATCGGTATCCCGGTTCTCGCGTTGTTCATGCTTTCGATTCGAGGGTTGTCGCTGGTCGAAGGGCGGATCGTCGAAGGATTGCTGGGCGTCCGCATGCCCAGACGCCCACCGTCATCGGAGAAACATCTCAAACTGTGGACCCGGTTTGTCCGCTTGTTTACCGACCGGCGTATATGGTTCACGATGGTCTACATGATCGTCCAGCTTCCGCTTGGGATCTTCTACTTCACCCTATTTGTCACCGCGATTGCGTTTGGATTGGCTGGCATCGCCTCACCGGTCTGGCAGTATGGTTTTGGTGAGCCCACGGTGAACATCGGCAACAACAGTTACTTCGTACCCGGGTGGCTCATGCCCGTTGTTGTTGCGGTCGGCGTCCTGTGGCTTCTGCTCACGCTTCACCTGGCGAAGCTTTTCGGCCGCCTTCACGGCGCGTTTGCCAAACGCATGCTGGTCCGGTTCTGAGCCTGCCCGCCATGCCCCTCAGTTTTTGCTTTCAGGCCCGGATGATTTTGTTATCCTTTTCAGAATTCGTCGTGTGCAGCCTATCTGATTCTACATCCCTTCGATATCGGTCGTGTGGGTGCCGGTGAGAAACGTGCTCCGTTGTGGAGCGCTGTGCGTTCACTCATCAACCGGTCAAATTCAAGGAGGATCCGATGACCTCAATGGACGAATCCAAACTCCCCGCAAGACGCGTTTTTGGTGAGGTGGGGAAGAACTGGGGCTGGCTGTTTGCGTTTGGAATCCTGTCGTTTCTTTTGGGGATGTGGGGACTGGGGATGGCGGTGTTTGTCACATTGGCCAGCATGATCTTCTACGGAATCATGCTTTTGGTCGATGGGGGTGCGCAGCTTGTCCAGTGGTTCAAAACCACAGGGTGGAACGGGCGGTGGTGGCATCTGTTGATTAGTCTCGCGTACATTCTTGCGGGCATCGTCGTCATCAGGAATCCTGCCCTGGCATCCAGTGTCTTTACGCTGATTCTGGCCTTTGTGATCATGGCGGTCGGAGTCATGCGATCGATCATGGCGTGGCAGCTCCGGGAAACCCGGGAGTGGTTTTGGGTGATGGTCGGAGGAATTGCCGCCATCGTGCTTGGAGTGATGATCCTGACGAGATGGCCCGCGTCTTCGCTCGTCGTGATCGGTCTTTTTATATCGATTGAGCTCATCATGAACGGTTGGGCGGCGATAGCTGTGGCACTGGCGGCGAGAGGAGTGGCGAAAAGAGGATCGTGACCGGCGGGACGACAAACCACGGATGTTGCCCCCTTGTACGATCCGGTGGACAGGAAATCATGCAAAGACGGCCCGCGTGGGGTACGCGGGCCTTCTCACATCCGGTACAAACGAACGCCTACGCGGTGCGCTCGGTAATAAATGCGCGGAGCATATACCACACGAGTCCGATGGCAATCACAAAACAGACGAGAAACATCAGGAACACCGACCACTGCGGCACGATCGGTATCGTCGCCGGATCGAACTTGCCATCGAGAAGAATAAGCCGCAGCATGTGCCGGTTGACCACCATTCCTACGATCGAGACAAACAGCAGCAAACCCGAAAGGACGAACTGCCTTCTAAAGAAAAAGTGCAGTGCGCCCAGCGACAGCACGATAGCGGCCACAATCAACCAAATAGCGATCGACCGCATCATGGCCATCAGCGCATCGCCCAACGTGAACAAATAGACCAGACCGATAACCATCGCGGCGACCATTCCCCACAAAAACGCCTTCTTGCCAAGATTCCAAGCCGGCTCGTTGTCCTTCCCGAGAACCCCGACAAAAAAGCCGCCCACGGTGACTGCGCCAAGGACCATATGAAGCCAACGGAAGATCCAAGAGCCGGGCTCGTTGTTGATCACCAGTCCGGACTGGTTGGCCGCATAGAGCGACGTGTACACATCGGGCCGCTCGCCCATCGAAAAAACGGTGCTAAAGACAAACGACACGTAGACAAAAATGATCGCGGCCAGTCCCACGAACACCGCCACGCGGCCGTTTTTGCCTCCACTCTTGAATGCGGCCGCATACAAGAGGTAGTAAGCGACCATCACGGCAAACACCATGTCCAGCCAGAACCATGCGCTGACAATCGTGGCCGCGTACACCTGGCGATAGTAGACGAGCTGGGCAAAAAGAAGCGGCGCCACGCCCAGCGTCACTGTGGCAGCCACCGCCGAGGGGAACAGTTTGAGAAACCGGCGAACGGTGGGGTCCTGCCACTTGTTTGGCATTTTTCCAAACACCAGAATAATCATCCCGCCAAACAAGAAGTTCATCGCCACGAAGTGGAGCGTCAGTGTGACGACATGCAGTATTGTGACAAGCCAAAGAGGTGCGGGCAAAAAGTTGTAGTCGGGTAGATTCATCACTGCTCACCTCCTTCCTCGAGCGTTCCGAGGTATTGGATGAGCGCCTTTCGTTCGTATTCGTCACCTGTGAACGCCGGCATCTCTTCGCCATAGTCGCTCGCGTTATCCAGAATGTCGGCAAATTCGTCTTCGGACAGACCGGCCAGCGATTCGGTCTTGTCGTTGTATCCGCCGATTACGTGACATTTTCCACAGCGGATGTCGTAGACCTTCTTGCCAAGCTCTACATCCTTGACACGGTAGACGTCGCGCATCGGACGCTGATCGACTTGGTCCCAGATGTGTCCGGCGATAAGCCCCGCTTCCTCGTCCGTTCCCAGGAAGCGCGGCATGTTTCCCCTCAGCGTGTGCGATCCGAGAATCACAGCCTTGATAAATGCGGCGTCGGTTCCGTCGAATGCCGGCTTGAGCGGTTGGTACCCGTCCATGGTGTGACAGCTCCGGCAGGCACGGCGAAAGAGGTCGGCACCGTCATCGCCGGTGCGGAAGGCCATCTGCGAGAGATAGCCCTCGCGTTGATAGGTATCGGTGTGGGCGAGCTCGACGGCATTGCCGTACATGTAGTCGTAGATCACATACGGCTTGCGGATCGATTCGCGCATCCATTCGAACCCGCCAAAGAATCCGAGTCCGAGCGCGAGCAACACCACAGCGACCGCTGTGTGCATAAATTTTGGAATCGCGAGTCCGAATATCACGACGATCACCGCGAGTATGCCAAGAAACCAATAGGCAAGGTCGATGGCCGCCATCGGAGTCGACATCATTTCTATCGCCCGCGTTGTGATGTCGGCGGGAATCGCCTTCCAGTACCACAGCCACGATACGGCGATCACCGCGAGACCTATTACGGACCACCAGGCGTTGTATCGGACCGTCCTCGCCTTGAAATCGTCCGCCGGGTATGTCGATGCCACGGCCATCGAGTAAATACCCGCGAGCATTACGCAGATCCCGGTCCGGAACACCAGTGAGGGCCAATAGGTCGGGTTGAAGAAGCCATGCCAGAAGTTGCCCGTTTCCAGCCACTTACCTGGCGTGAGCATGAAGCAGATAATACCGTTGATTACCACCAACGACAGCCAGGCGGCGGCGAAATAAATCCAACCCACCGTCTGGTGGCTTCGCGCCGTCATGGTTTTCCAACCGTAGAAATAGATGATTGCCGCGCAGATCTCGACAATAAAAAACGTCCACTCTGTGGCCCATCCCCACACAAAATTGTGGATCAGTGCTTCAGTCGCGGCAGGGTTGAGGAGACCGATGATGACCCAGATCCCCACGCCGGAGAGCGCACCAAACACAAGGGTTGTCAGAACAAAGAACTTGGTGAGTTTGCGAAGGTACTCGAGCCTCATTACATCGTTGGCTCGGCGCGCCGCGGTTTCCGCCACGACGAGATAAAGCCCCCCGCCGATGGCAAAATGCGAGACAAAGACGTGGGTAATAGCGATCACAGCCATCAAGATCCCATACCCGATCCCCACGTCCCAAAACGGGTAGTTCATAAAGGATCCTCCTCTGGTAAGTGAATTGTCCGGGGACCCCCGGTAACGGTACCATGCAATCACAGGGGTAATTGCGATGCAACCGAAAATTGAATATACTCTTCGGTATACCTATCTGGGTTAGCCGCCGCTCTCCTCGTCGGCCGCGCATCAGAAAGGGCCTTCGATGATTTCTCGTCGTCGCGTAACGCTTTTGATCATTGTATTGTTTTTGTTTCCCACAGGTGTTTTTGCCCAGTACCCAAACGTCCGCGTAAGCGATCCCGCAAGCACAGATCCAGAAGAAGTCACACTCGCCATCAACCCGGCAGATCCGTCGAATCTCGTCGCCGGCGCCAATATCAGGTACTTCTACTATTCGACAGATGGCGGGATGACCTGGCAGGAGGACGAGCTGTCATCGACGCTTGGGGTGTATGGGGATCCCTCTGTTGCATTTGATGCGGATGGCCATGCGTTCTATGCACACCTGTCGTGGCCGGCATCGGGAAGCTGGCTCGATCGTATCGTCGTTCAAAAATCTACCGACGGTGGGGTGACCTGGAGCGACGGGGTGGGTGTTGGGCTCAACCCGCCAAAGGACCAGGACAAGGAGTGGATCGTCGCGGATATTACCAATTCGCCTTATCGGAACAACCTCTATATGGCGTGGACCGAATTTGACGTTTACGGCAGCGCGGCGCCCACGGACAGCACGCGGATTTTGTTCTCACGTTCGACAAACGGGGGGACGCTCTGGTCAGCGCCCGTTCGGTTGAGCGACATGGGGGGCAACTGCATCGATGACGACCACACGGTCGAGGGAGGTGTGCCCGCGGTCGGTCCAAACGGCGAGGTCTACATCGCGTGGTCGGGGCCTTTGGGTATCATGTTCGACCGCTCGACCGATGGGGGGGAGACGTTTGGCACCGACGTTTTTGTGACAACACAACCCGGTGGATGGGCCTTTGATGTTCCCGGTATTTACCGTGCAAATGGATTTCCCACGACGGTCTGTGACGTCAGCCATGGTCCACACCGTGGAACCGTGTACATCGTTTGGTCCGACCAGCGTTCGGGTTTGGATGACACCGATGTGTTTCTGATGAAATCGACCGATGGCGGCGCGAGCTGGGGCGGGTTCAAACGGATAAACAACGACGACGCCGGCAATCATCAGTTCTTTCCGTGGGCGTGCGTCGATCCCGTCACCGGTTTTCTCTGGGTCGTGTTTTACGATCGTAGAGCGACAACGGGAGTGGGCACAGATGTCTATGCCGCCCGGTCAGATGATGGCGGTGCCACCTTTACCAACTTCAAAATTAGCGAGTCGACGTTTTACCCCGACGCCGGTGTGTTCTTTGGTGACTATATCAACATCGCCGCGATCGGCGGTGTGGTTCATCCCATATGGATGCGGATGGATAACGGAGTCCTGAGTATCTGGACGACGACGATCAGCGATGTGACAGGCATCGGTAGCGGCGTCGCGGAGCTCGTGAACATAGAGCTGATGCAAAACCACCCAAACCCATTCAACCCGGTTACGACCATTGTGTTTTCATTGAGCGTCAAGACCGATGTCCGTCTCGGCGTCTATGATGCCGCGGGGCGGCTGATCAGGATGCTTATCGACGAACGCCGCCCGGCGGGTCCCGGCGAGGCCCGCTGGGATGGGACCGACGCCAAGGGTACCCCGGTGAGCTCCGGTGTGTATTTCTACCGTCTGGAAGCAGCCGGGCGTGTCGCCGCAAAGAAAATGGTTCTGGTCCGGTAGGGTCCCGCATGGCCGAGGGCCAGCCACCGTATATGGTGATCGGGTTCGGCCCGCTAGCGGGGTGTGTCCGATTCCTCTATTATATAGGCTTTTCCAGCGAGGAAGTCAGTCACCCACAACCGTCCGTCACGGGCGGCCCTGCCTTGTGTGATTTCAAAAACTGCATCGCCGTACTGTCCCCTCACATAGAACGATACATTGCGCGTGTCAAAACGGGTGTCCCCGTAGGGGTATTTTGTCTTTAGCAGGGTTGAGAAGGACTCGCGCACGGGATCGAACTGCAGCACGCCCATTTCGCCGGTATTGTGGGAGGTGACGACGAGCGTTTCACCCCACGGAAACACGTTGTTGGGGAACCCTTTGAACGGGATCTTGTACGTTTTGCCCTTGCCCCCAATTTCGCGGAGCCGATTGTCGAGATGACCGATCGAAAACACCCGGCCTCCGGTCAAACAAAGACTCAGCGGCGCGTCGCCTGCCTCGAACTCGGTTACGGTATAGTCCGTCTTGTCGATGACCGACACACTTTTCGAGTCGAAATTGGCCACATAGATATTTTTGTGGTCAAAAACCAGATCAGACGCCGTCAGTCCGAGCGTTACCCTCGCCAAGACCTTTTTCTCCGACGGATCGATCACCTGGAGTATGCTGGGATCCTCATCCTTTTCTCCAATGCGTACCAAATAGAGCCGGTTTGTCTCGGGATCATATTCGAGGATCCGCTGGGTGATCTCACGCTCCACCTCGTCCTCGAGCCGCAGACGGTTGTTGGCCTCATATAGCCTGACGGGATCTTCGAGTGTGGCAATGAATTGTTCTTCCTTGCCCCAGTTGTTTTGTGTCCCGTAAAGAACGCCGCTGCCGTCCAGCGCAATTTCGTGGGCCTGACGGGGAACGCGGCGGTCGTAGAACTCGAAGCTCTGGGCATCGATGGTCAATACGCCGTTTTTGGCTCCCCAGATATACACGGTCGGCCAGTAGCTTTGGTGCGGCCCGTAGGCGAGGTAAACGTCACCTTCGTGATTGTGCGTCGTCTCGATGGGGTAGTCGTAGGGTAATGTATGAGTCTGGTATGACCCGTCATAAAGCACCTCGGCAAATTGGTCTTCGGAATTGAAGACGAGAAATCTGTCGCGTTCCGGCAGCTCGATCATGTCGATCGGCGCCCAGCCGGTGTGTATCTTGGATACGGTTTCCGCCGCCGGATCGAGCTCGCTAATCGCCGAGCCAAAGGTGCCGTTGACCGCGGATGCGCCTTTTGGGTAATAAATGAGATTGTTGTTTGGGTTGAACGCCATCGCAAACATGTGCGGAATGATACCGAGTCCGGCGATTCGTTTCTCGAGTCGGCGGCCCGCGAGATCGATGACATCCACTTCACCATGCGCCCAGCTCGCCACGTATAGAACTTCGTTTTTGGTGTCGACGACGGCGGCGTCATTGCCGTAGGCGGGGATCTTGATCTCGTCCACCTCTCCGCCATTGTCAAAGGTGATGACGTGGACCGTTGCATGATTGTCGTACGCCACGTACACCTCATTGCGCTTTGGATTGTAGGTGATTCCCACACCCTCCCGTAGTTCGGGCAGCGGAACCACCACATCACTGCCACCAACGATGTCGATTCGGGCGGCCTGGATGACATTGCGTGTGTCCGTTTCCGTTACCAGAAACAGCGCGTGTGAGGGCTGGTCGTAACCAGCCAAGTGCCACCTGCCACCGGACTTCAAATCCAGTGACCGCGATCGAAGAAGCTTGGTCTTGTCGGTGTCGAAGACGTAGAGTGTTGACGTGTCCCCGTCGATGGCGATCAGTTGTCCGAGGCGGCTGTCGACGATGACTCTGCGGATTGGCGGTGGTGGTGTTTGGTTGAGATTGATCAACGCTTTGCTGGTTTCCAGCCACTCGATCGATTTGATCTTTTTATCACCCGGCTTGTATGTCCCCAGCGATTTGCTCTCGCGGCCGGCGGCAAATGCATGTCCCGTGTTGTCATCGATGGCCACGGATTCGAATTGGACATCGGTGGCAATGGTGTTTGCCGTTTTGGTCGTCACATCGACAGCGAAGAGACAGTTAGCACCGATGAGACACACATCACCAGTTCGCTGGTTGATTGCCATTGACTCCGATTTGAGATGCTGCAACGCGCGCCCACGCATCGGTATATTTGTTATTGCGTGGGTGCTGCAGTCGATAAGCGTTAGCGAAGAACTCAGGGTGTTTGCCACGATCAAACGGTTGCGTTCGACATCCATTTGAACGAGCAGCGGACCGGCGGCGTTGATGTCGACATCCGGAACTTCGAGAAAGTCGATGGTTTGTGAGGAGTAATCCGCGTGGGCAGGGATCACCACGCACAAAATCATCACGAGAGACAAAAATCGAGTCGTCATTGTGGAGCCTCCTGATCGGTTGTGGACGGTGTGTTTGTTATTCTAACCGCGCCGCCGTCTCAGGTCTACCCGGTAGAATCCTGTTGCGTGAGCGCGACGAGTGTCGGCGTTGGAGGTGGAGAACCTGGGCATCCGGGACCAAATCACGTCGGTCACGGACAGTCCCTCGACGCCGGTTGAATAGGCGTTGCGGTTCAAACCCGGCTGTTGTAGAGTGTCGACAACACATCAACGAACGGTGTT
>CP070631.1:660421-664539 GCA_020356045.1 Candidatus Latescibacterota bacterium | reverse complement strand
TTTCCTGCGGGGAAATGAAAATCACGAAGCGGGCTTTCTGGACCGACATCGCCGTTGTAGTAATAGCTGTGGTTCAAATCAAGCTTGATATAGCCGCCATATTTGAAGGTCGTTTCCGCCGCTTGAATTGAGTCAGTCAAAGCGAGCGCCAATACGGCGCACAATACCCCGTAGGTGACCTTTCGGACCCGCATGTCGATCTCCTTTCTGTGCATACCGGTTCGCTAACCAGCATCCCGGTTGGTTGGATTATGTTGTGCGGTCTGTGATTATTTTTTTTGGTCGCGGTCAGGTGATATCGAGTCCGGACTACGGTCACCCGGTGTCGAGAATTCCGTTCGAGGGTACGGTATCTCGATTCCCTCTTTGGCAAAACGGAGCCGGACGAGACGCGGCAGGTCGGTCAGCATCGGCCACCAGTCCCGATTGCGGACCCAGGGCCGCACGTCGATTTCCACCCATGAATCGTCGAGATTCGAGACAAAGATCAAAGGTTCGGGTGTTGCGAGTACCCGCTCGTCGTTTTTGCACAAATCATGAAGGATATCGAGCGCATTATCCAGGTCCTCGGTGTAGCTCACCCGCACGGTGATCTCGACACGCCGGACAGGCTCCGCCGATCGATTTTCGATTACATCCCCCCAAATCTTTCGGTTGGGCACCATGAGCCGCCGGCCGTCAAAGGTGACAATCGTCGTATTGGCCAGTCCCATTTCCTTGACCGTTCCCAGGACACCACCCCCCATGATCGTGTCGTCCACATCGAACGGCCGTGTGACGAGGATAAAAAAACCTGATGCGAGATTGGACAGCGAGTCCTGAAGCGCCAGACCAACAATGATACCGGCAACCCCCAGACCGGCGAGTAACGTTGTGGGATTGACGCCGAGAAACCAAAGCCCACTGATCAAACCCAGAAGCGATGCAAACGGATTGATCATTCGGCCGACCAGATCGGTCATAAGACGCGAGAGCCTCGCCAGACCCACGATCCGAAGCAGCCACCACGCCAGGCGAAACGCCACGCGAAACACGATGATGAAAATGAGAAGGATCAGAAGTTTGACAAAAAAGGTGGGGGCGTTGTCCTTGATCCACTCCCACATGTCTTTGAACAGATCGCTCACCAACCCGATAAGGACTTTCGGATCGAGGATTCGTTCGGTAATCTCTCCAGTGGTCTTGATAATGAACTGCCGGTATTGGGCGGTTTCAAAACCCCTCGCGCCAAGCATATCCGCGGTGTGCTCGAGGCTTTCGGCGACGCCCTCGACCCGTCGTTTGGCCACCTGGAATCGAGCGCGTTCCTCGCCAAGCTTGTCCGCTGGAGCGCTGGCACGATCCATGTCATGAACCTTCTTTTCGAGCTGGTCACGCGCGTTCACGGCGATCTGGAGCCGGCCGACGAGCATTTCCGCCCGTTCTTTGAGGGTTCGCTCCAGACGCTGCCACTCCCTTCCCGTATCAATCGCCAACGAGTCGGCCGTTGTCAGCGTTTCTGCCTGGAATCCGAGGATGCCATCCAGTTTACTGCGGGCCTCGGCAATTCGCGATTCGAGCTCGTCGAGTTGTTGGGGCTCGGTCGACGCCCGCGCCTCCCGAAGATCGTCTAACTCTTGCGCCCACCATTTCAATGAGCGCTCACACAAATCCATTTCGGTAATGAGAATGTCCAGAAAACGTTTTCTGATCTCATCCGTCTCCAGTCCCGATTGCTCGAGCTTGGGAATCAGCTTGAGCAGTTCGGCTTGGATGCCCTCGATCGATTCCAGTTCCCGTTGTGCCCTGACCCGAAGAATCTCGAACTCCTCGTCGTTCTTTCCTATCAACCTTTTTTCAATAACGAGGAGTGTGTCGAACACGGCATCCAGCTGTCCCAGAATTTCATGAGCACGGGCCAGATCGGGAGGGATGGTATCCGCGGGTGCGGAATCAACCGGTGCGGTTTTGTTATCCGCACGTTTTTCTTGTGCGACCAACGAGCTGGACAACATTGCCAATAGAAGTGCAAGCAGCATAGCTACCCGGGTTGCGCCGCGCGAGCCATTTCGCCTCTTGCGCAAGATTCGGTCAATCCTCGTCATATCTCCTCTTTCCGCCTCGTTGCCCAAATGATTTATCGTTAACGCTCCGAGTCGTTCTCCGGAGGTGAGCTACCGGACACTGCCATTGAGTCCTGTTCCGCAATCCATCCCCCACCCAGGGCCTGATACAGCTGAACAACGGATGTCAGCTGAAGCTGATAGGTCTCAGACACTTTGAGCTGCGAACTAAACAACGATCTTTGAAGATCGAGAACCTCGAGATAACTCGTCATCCCGCCTTCATACCGCACCCAGGAGAGTATCGCGGCGTTCTCGGCGGACGCGAGTTGACGCCGCCGCGCTTCGGTCTCCGATTTGTACGTGCGCACGGCGACCAGCGCGTCATCCACTTCGCGATACGCGTTCAGTATCGTTTGTTCAAAGCTATTGATTAACTGCTCGGTCCGGGCGACTTCCACATCGACTCGCCGCTGGAATTCACCCGAGTTGAACAACGGACCAAAAATCTGCGCGCCAAGCCCAAAGAACCCGCTCGTTCCGCTATTGAACGAGGCTCCCAGATCACCGGTCAAATCGAATTGCGGGAATTTGTACGCCTCCGCAACACCGATCCGTGCCGTTTGCGCGTGAAGCCGATGTTCGGACTCGCGTATGTCGGGGCGGCGTGCCAGCAGTTCCGATGGCAGCCCGGCGGGGACATCGGGTGGCAGCACTTGCTCCACCAGATCCAGTCCCCGTTCGATCGACATCGGCGGTTTACCCAATAATACACTGATCGCGTTTTCGGTCTGTGCTCGCAGCCGTCGGAACGTCTGAACCGACACGTCGGCCTCGTACACCTGGATCTCCGCCTGGTTGACGTCGACTTCCGATACCATTCCCGCCTCGTAACGCGAGCGGACGACATCGAGACTCTGACGCCAGGCCTCGGCGGTTTGTTCGGATATCGTGAGCCGGTTGTCGAGATCGCGGAGAAGAAAGTACGCGTTGGCCACTTCGGCGACCAGCGTGATCGTCACGCCACGATACGCTTCCTCCGTCGCCAATAGCTCGGCGAGCGCCGCTTCATTCGAGCGTCGGACCCGACCCCACAGATCCACCACGTAAGAGGCGTTGAGCGCAATCAGCGCGCTGCTCGATGTGCTGCCGTCACCCGCCGAGGTTCCCTCGTAGACACCGTCGGCGGCGTAATTCAAGCGTGGGAAAAGATCCGCCCTGACAATGCCAAGCGTCGCGCGTGCCTCATCTATGCGCGCCATCGAAGCCCGCAGATTGCGGTTATGAACCAACGCGGTGTCTATTAGGCTTTGAAGGACCGTATCGCCAAACAGCTCCCACCAGGCGATGTTGGCTATCGATTCACTGGGCGGAAACGAATCGCGGTAGGCAACGGGCTCGTCGATTGGCGGACGCTCGTAGTCGGGCCCCATCGTGCAGCCGGCGACATAAATTACCGTGATGAGAAAAAAGAGCCGTTTCACGCTGCGCCTGCCCGTCGTTTTTCAATTCGCTCGATTATGCCAAATGCCGCAACTACGTACGCCACGGCGAGCATAATTTGCGCGATCCGTGTGTAAACTTTTGACCCGGCATCATCAGTCGAACTCGTCACGGAACCGATAACGAGAAGAACCGTCGAAAACGCCATTCCATAGAGCGGTGCGGTCTTTTTGCCTGAAAATACGCGCGTGCCAAAAACCAATCCGGCGAGCAACGTCAGTACGATCAGGAACACGAATTCGGGAACGATAACGAGAAGATTATAGAAAACAATCGCGGCGACGCCGCCGATGACATTTCCAATGATGAGCGCAAAGCCAGCCTTGAAGTTTTTTGCGAAACTGGGCTGCATCGAGAGCAGCGCGATAAAGATGAGAACCAGGAGCGAGCTCACAAACTCAAAACAGTAAAACAATACCATGACGGGGAGTACCACCACGGTGCTCAACAGTGAATCGCGGACTCTCTCTGCCTCATTCGGGGTCTGCGCCGATGCGGGTGCGGTGTTTTGGGCCGACAACCCGACCGGATCGGGGAAAATACCATATGCCAGCCACACCATGACGACGGTCA
>CP070631.1:656239-660321 GCA_020356045.1 Candidatus Latescibacterota bacterium | reverse complement strand
TTTCAGTTTGTCCCCAATGGATAAGATCTCTGCGGTAGTCAAACCAGATTTCGAGCAGCAAAACTGCCATTAAATACCATGCATACACAAATCCGAACATGGCCATCGCAGACTCCCTGTTGGGAGTAAGAAATATTTCGAAAGACCTCTCCGGATGACCGAGGTGCGCCAGGAGGGGTAGGGGGGCGACGAGAAGAAAGGCGAGTGCGGTCAGCAGCGACATCCTGTAGGTGGGTTGAAGTTCTTTGACCTTAAAAACCTTTACCAGAGAGGCTAGAATGAAGGCCCCAGCAACCAATCCTGTCACGTATGGATAAATCACGACAAGTAGGCCCCAATGCAATTCAACCTCATTTGGATAAATGTACCCTTGAATCTCCTGGAGGGCTTTTGAAAGGTGGTCGATGAGTTCTTCCAAGGCTAGCTCACCTCCATATCGAAATTCGTATAGAACACCTTAGGTTCAGTGTTCAAATCGGGTTTCAAAATGGCAACCTTGTTCATCCTCAAAAACCGCTGAAGCGGGTTGGCCTTCTTGTGAAGCTCGCCAAATAGCCGCGCTTGCGTGGGGCACGCCTCAACACAGGCCGGGAGGAGTCCTCTCGTGATTCTGTGATAACAAAACGTGCACTTCTCCGCGGTCCGGGTCTCGGGATGGAGGAAACGAGCCCCGTAGGGGCATGCCTGTATGCAGTAGCGGCAGCCGATACAGTAGCTTGGGTCGACCAGCACGACCCCGTCGGGCGATTTGAAAGTGGCGCCAACCGGGCAGACTTGAACGCAAGGAGGGTTGTCGCAATGATTGCAGAGTTTCGGGACGAAAAAGCTTCTGACGACGGGTTCATCGAGCGATTTGTCGTCAAAACCGTTTATCGCCCCATTCGGACTGTCTACAACCGTCTCACCATTCTCGAGAACGCGGTAGCGTTCCACCCAGGTGCGAAAGAAAAATGGTTCCCTCGGTACGTTGTTTTCCTCCTTGCACGCTTCTACGCACCGGCCACACCCAATACATTTGCCAATGTCGATCCCCATTCCCCAATGATGTTCGTAAGGGTTGTAACCGCCGGCGAGGATCGCGGCGGCGTTCTCTTTTTGTTTCGTCTCGCGCGCTGCAAGAAAACCGGGCACTAACAGGGACGCGATCGAAAAAAGAGCTTTTTTGACAAACGTTCGTCTTCCGTATTTCTGTTCACTTTTCTCGCGCTTGTCGTTGTTGCTTTTCATCTTGCCTCCGGCAAATGTGGATAATGGCACTGCCAGCACACGTATCTCGGTTCGTGGGTTTCCATATCGATCCTGCTTATTCCGTTCGTGGCCGGGGCATCTTCGGAATGGCACCCACCGCAGAATTCACGGGTCATGGGTTTGCTGGGGCGAACCGCCCTTGGATCCAGTTTGTGTTCTTCCGGTGTGTCGTGGCAGCGGACGCACTCGACATGAACGTGATAAGATACCGATTTGGTTCTGGCGATCTCGGCATGGCAAGCCCTACACTCCTTGGGCGTTTCGGGGGGTACCGGGTCATGCGGGTTGTGGCACGTGATGCACGGTTCCAACGGGTTATGGGACGCCGAAACGATTTGTGGAAACCCGGTTGGTCTCGACGAAATATACTCGTGACAGAGCGGGCAATAACCTCTATCGCGCGGAACACGCAATGAGTTGCCGTCGGGATCGTCTACGTGCGCTGCGGAGGGTCCGTGGCAAGTTTCACACGCGACGTCCCTATGGTATCCTTTTTTGTTGACTGACACGATGTCATCGTGGCAATCGATACAGACGGTCCGACCGGCATAATGTATGTTTTGGGCGCTGTTCTCTTGCAGCGAGGCAGCCCGGTAGTGGCCAAGGTCCCCGAAGCCTGGAGGTACCAACATGTTTCTCACCGGAATCAACACAACGATGAAGATCACCAGTGCGATCGAAAGGCGTTTAACCTGTTCGGGGAATCTGTTCCAAAAGGCTCTTATTCGTTTGATTTCGTCTGGAAAGTTCATATTGGACTTCTAGGTACTCGTTTGCGCCGTTTTTAAAACTCAAACTCGTCCCCACTGGACGGGGTGGCAATCTGGATTTCGTGTCCTGGTCGGTCGTGCTCCGCCGACTACAACTTTCGCGGATTCTAGCCGATCTTCGAAATTCCGTCAAAGCCCTTTTTGCCTAACAGGCCATTCTTAGAGGGTTTGTGCCTCGGGAATCGGTCCGCAGACCGCGTATTGTTACGCGGTGCAAATGGTTTTTTGCGAACGCCCCGAAGACCACAACGTAACGCCCCGGAGTCGTTTGCTTTTGTTGTTTCGTTACGGTTTTCACTTTATATTGATCGCAACGATCACGTTGAATTCTAAGGCATGCCTAATATCTAGCGGAAAAATAGCGGGATGCAAAGACTGATTTTGATACGTCATGGCGAAACGGATTCGAACCGCGACGGCCGGATACAAGGTTTTCGGGACAGCCGGCTGAGTGAACTTGGCCGCGAGCAGGCCGAAAGGCTCCGGGTGCGTTTGGACCATGAGAGAATCGATGTCGTGTACTCGAGTCCCGCCACGCGAGCCGTAGAGACCGGGCATATCGCCGTCGGACATCGGTTTGTGATCGAGACAAGAGAGGCGCTTCGTGAGATCAACTTAGGTGTTTGGGAAGGGGCCAAGGTCTCCGAGCTCAAGCGACGTTTACCCTCGGAAACCGATCTGTGGTTCCGTAAGCCATCCCGGGTCAGGATCGAAGGGGCTGAACCGCTACGGTCTTTTAGACAGCGAGTCACACGGGCCTTGTCTCACATCCGGCGAAGTCACGAGACGGAGAGCATCATCGTGTTTGCGCATGGTGGCGTGATCTGCGCATACCTAACCAGCTTACTGGGTCTGAAACTCGATGATCTCTGGCGGTTCAAAATCCTCAACGGTTCGGTATCCGCCGTGGTCTTTCCAAACGGCGATCCCCGCATCGAGCTCCTAAATGATACTAGCCACCTGAGCGATGCTTTCGGTTCAAAACGGTAACGCCTCCCGCCGGTTTTGCGCGCGGGCATGCCGGCGGCTGTTGCCGCGTGGGGCTGCTAAGGACCCAAGACCGCCCGCCAAACGTAATCAGGTTCCATTGTGATCGAGAAATCAATTGCTGGCGCGTATTCGCGAATCTCGCCGACGAGCATCCGAAAGATTTCGACCCGTTGGTGTGTGAACGGCCGATATTTGCCGTCGGGACAGGGAACGAATTCCGAGTCGATCAGCTGCCTGCCGCCGGCAGTTTGGGTCAACCGTTCGAGCAGCGCGTGGTCAAAGCGAAGCACCCCAAGAAAAACTCTGTATACCCGGTGCCAGCCGAGGTGTTGTTCAACCAGTCCAGCGAGCGCGCGGTAGCCCTTTTCAAATTCTTTGGCCGGTATAACGGGATCGATACGCAGGGCGATCCGGTACCCGCGATCGTGGAGCTCGCCCGCCTTGATCAGCCGTGTCTCGAGACTAGGTGTTGCCGGTTCGGCGAAGGTTACGACGTCGGGCGGATTGACTGAATATGAAACCAGAATCTGAGGAATTGGGTCGGGAGGTAGATGACCGATTCTCGCGCTTTTGGTGCGTAACTCAAGCGTGCTCTCGGGAAACGAGGCGAATACATCCATAAGCTCACGGGTGTGGCCAGTGATTTCATCAAAGAGAAAACTGTCGATGTACTCACCGGTCGATACGCCGGCGTCCGGGGTTTGGCTGAGAAAATTCCGTAGTTCAGTGGTCATCTCGGCAGAATCGACAAAGATCGTGGGGATTGGATCGTCGAAGATTGTCTGTACAAAACAGTAACGGCAAGAGGCTGTGCAGTTGTACCCGAGTATCAGGTTGTACCGGCATTGATCGCGCACGCCGTACCACGGGTGTTGCGGGAACATTTTGAGGTACGGACCTCGCCGTAACCCGAGATAAACGGCGTGTCTTGGAGATCCAACGCGTCCAACGCACTTCGGCCTGTCCTCCGGTGAACCGCACGTCGTGATCTCGGCGTCAGGAAACCGTTCAGTGAACCGGCTGACCGTTGGATGACCGATGGCATCTTTCTCGATCACGATGTGGTTGAGCTCG
>CP070631.1:651953-656139 GCA_020356045.1 Candidatus Latescibacterota bacterium | reverse complement strand
CGGGACAAGCGACCCTATAACGATCATACCGGGTCCGCCGTCGGGCACGATAACGGCTGCGGCGGATCCCGATACCATAACCGCGAATGGCGTCAAGACAACCGATGTGATCTCCGACCCGATTCGTGATGCGAATACCAATCTGGTTGCCGAGGGCACTCTGATTACGGTGTCGACTGACCGCGGTACGATTATTTCGGACGATGTTGACCCCGCCCCAGGACTTCAGCGCGCCACCGGTGCAGACGGGCGGTTTTCTTTTGTTCTCAGGTCCAGCGTCGAAACGACCCTTCAGGTTGCCAATCTGGGATTTGTGTCGGTCGATGACGCCGGTGTGACGGGTTCGGCGGCTGCCTATTTTGCCCCCGTGCCAGTACTTGTTTGTAACGAGGTTGATCCGGTGCCGAGTACGGTTTTCCCGGGTCAGTATGTCGGGTTCCGGGCCACGGTGCGGAATACGACGAACACAGGTGTGTTGCTCACCGCGGGTACGGTTTTCGAATTCGAAAATGCCGGGGTCAACTACTTTGCGCCGCTGGCGGCGTCGTCACCCCATTGGGTGGGCGGCGGCGAAACGAAGGTGCTCGAGTTTGACAGCACAACCGTTGCCGGCAACATGCCACCCGGATCTTTAACCCCGACTATCGACTTCGCCGGTCAGGACGAGTTTGGCGAGCTGTTTTCGCAGACCGCCTCGCTTCCCGCTCAATCGCTGAATGTGGTGGCGATGGAGATTGCCGGAATCGGCAACCCGGATCCTGTTGTCAGGGGCAATTCATACCAGGTAACCGTGTTGGTTAACAATCAAGGCGGCGTCCCCGCGTCGGTGACTTCGGTCGCTCTCGAGTTTACCGGCGGCGATTACGACGTGTCATTTAGCGGCCCGGTTGTTGTACCCGCGTTGACCAACAATCATCCGATACCGGTGGACGTTTTTGTACGACCATCCACAAACGCAGGGAACTATCAAATCGGAGCCACTGTGTCCGGGATTGTCGATACCGCTCCTTTTATGATTTCGTCGGGTTACTTGTCTTCTTGGGACGTTGTGGAGGGTGCGTCGCTTCTGTACGTTGACGGATCACTGGACCCAATGGTTGCGTCGCAGGGGCAGACGCATGGGTTTACCGTCCGGTTATACAACGACGGTGATGCCACGGTATCGCTTCAAACCGGCTCCTATCTCGCGTTCACCGATGGTTCGAACCCTTACCAAGCCTTTTTGAAAACCAACACGGCCATCAGTGCAGGGCAAACCGTGACCCTCGAATTCAACGACGTGCAAATCGCCGGGGGGTTCCAGCCGGGTTTTTGGCCCGTGGATCTCCATCTGGTGGGAACAGAAAACGGCGGCTCTTACACCGACGACTTGACAATTGCTGATCAGTTGGAAATCGTCACACCGATCGCCCTGTTGTACAACGACGGTACGCTCGATCCACAGACCGTTACAAGGCTCTCTGGTGAAGCGCTCAATTTTGGCGTGAACAACTCCGGCGGCGCGAAGCTCGAGCTTTGGGCCGATTCGTGTACAATCTACTTTTCAGGATATGAGGCCACGATTAACGCGGGCCCCGGTGCGCGTATACCGACGGGCGATACGTTACTCACATTCAACCCCGCGACTGTCAATTCGGCGGCGGGTACGTATTTCCCAAGAGTCCGGCTGGTTGGCACCGAGAACGGGATCACACGTGTGATAACGGTCGATTCAACCGACCCGCTTGTAGTGCAGCCCGCGGCGGACATCACCATCCCGTCGACGTCGGCGTCACCCGACACTATCACAAGAGACGAGTTGAGCACACCGGTCAACGTGGCCGTGGTGGTGTCGAATAATGGCGGAAACGTTCGTTTGGATAACGCAGAGATCCGTATGGTTCTTGGCGGTGTGGATTACTCGGATCGATTTGTGATCACTCCGCTTTTCTCGACCGGTTCGACCATCCCCCCCAGCCCGCCCAACGATACGCTCAGATTCAGTGTCGAAGACAACGGCGGCAATTCGATGCCCATCGGGAACTACACGATCGAAAGCCAGGTGTGGGTGACCGACGTCAGCAACAACCAGCTCAGCGCCAGTGGGTCCGGCTCGCTCGTGATTCAAGCACCAGGTGTACTGGTGGTTGACAATGTGTGGGCGCAGTACTCGAGTGTGACGGAGGATCAATCGGGATGGACGGTCTACGCACGGGTCCGCAATACTGGTGGGGCAACACTTCGGCTCAATCTTCCTCTGGGTGCCTCGCTCGACTTTGTCCCGGCGGATCTAGGTTGGCAGTATGATCGGCCCAATCTGCCAAACAGCGGTGATCTGGATCTTATCAGCGGTGAAGAGGATATTCTGGAGTTTACGATCACGGGTACGGGAGCCGCGAGTCCCTTACCATACCAGATCGGCAGCACGGTAACGGCCACCGAGAAGAACAATCAGGCGCAGCGCCAGGGATCGCTCGCGCCATCGAGCGGCGGGGTTGTCACGGTCCTGTCGCATGCAGAACTGTCGCTTTCGATTAGTTCGTCTCAACCGTCGGTGACCGCGGGAGCGACCCAGGGTGACTGGACAGTCATCGTCGATGCGACCAACACCGGTGGCAGCGCGGCGCGTGTCGACCTGGGATCATCGCAAGTCCAGTTCTCCAACGGTGCGAGCGGATTTGTCGTTGAACAACTTGCGGGCACGATCGACATCGCTGGCGGCGCGACTCAAACCATCACCTTTACTGTCAGCACTACGGGCACAGTGTCTCAATACGGGCCAGTCGATATTCAAGTTACGCTACCATTTGTCGAATTGAATACCAATATACCGGGTACCGCCGACTCGACCGAGGTCGATGCAGTGGAGGTTCAGGAACTCCCCGATGTCCGGTACGTGCCGGGCACGGCAAGCCCGGATACGCTCGCACAAGGTCAGACCGGTGGGTTTACGCTCCGGGTGGACAATATCCCGAGTGTACCGGCCACTGTGGTTCTGGATCCCGCCGCAACGACGATCCAGTTTGCGTCGGCGTTGTATTCGGCCGAGCTCAACCCAGACCCCAACTCAACCATCCCTGCCGGGATAACAGAGCTTCGATTCAATCAGAGTGTGGTGGACCCGAGCATTGATGCCGGGACGTACCCTATACAACTCCGACTCGTCGGAACCCAGAACGGCAATTCCTACACTCCCCCTGTGATCACGCTGGAAGACTCGATTGTCGTTGTCGAACCGTCGGTGTTGGCCATCGAGAGCATAGAAGCCCCGATGATCTCTACGGTTACCGCCGGCCAAGACAATGATTGGTATGTGGAAATGAAACTGACCAACAATGGTCAGGCGCCCATCGATGTGGATCTTGGGGTGGGTGCGACTACAATAGACTTTGTATCGGTAAACGACGGGGTGGTTACCGCCGAATACGAACCGCTGGACCGTCCGACAGGTTTCGAGGACCCCATCGGCGGCACGCGGCTTGAGGCTGGGGATACGGGCACGCTCGTTTACTGGGTGAGAACCACCGGCACGACGCTAGGAACGATTGTGTTGAACGGCCATGCCGAGGGCCAAGATGCCGTGACGGCGGAGCCGGTATCCGATGATGCCGTTGGTGGCAGCTTTACCGTTCAGAAACCGGGAGCACTTGTTATCACCGGTACGTCGGTAAGCCAGTCACCGGTCACCGAAGGCCAGACGGGGTGGACGGTCGATATCGGGGTCAGCAACCCGGATCCGCAATCCGCGACCGTGCGGCTCGAGCTGCCCGATTCGGCACAGCTCGCGTTCACGCCAAACGACCCCGGGTGGTTATATGACAAACCCGATGTGATCGATGAAAGCGGTCTTCTGGAACTCGCCGGCGGGGAGTCGGGAACGCTTGTATTCCCCATCACAGGCACCGGTGCCCCCGACACATTTGCGATTGACAGTCGTGTGACGGCAATCGAAAGCAATACGGATCAGCGGGTCGTGGCGACGTCGGATGCCGGGGCCCAGGGCACCGTCATCGTTCAGGGTGCTGCAGGCATACAGATCACGTTTATCGACCCCACTACCGATCCCGTTACGGAGGGTCAGGATAATGCGTGGACGATCCGTGTGGGAGTTTCCAATAACGGTGGCGCGGATGTGACGCTCAGTCTCGACGACACGCTGACCTATGTCGAGTTCCCCAATTCGGTTCCGGCCAACGCAAGATTCGAT
>CP070631.1:646272-651853 GCA_020356045.1 Candidatus Latescibacterota bacterium | reverse complement strand
TGTGGGTTGACGGCCGCGGAGGCCAGCACACGTGGTTGGCCCGGGGGCGCGGGTTACGGTAACGGCTGGGACGAAGCTGTCCGCAGGAATTTTTCTTACGACGGATCGAACCCGGTCACGCTCGAATACGATTATTCGTGTGACACCGAACCAAACTGGGATTACTGCTATGTCAAAATTGATGTTAACGGAGTCGTCTCCGAGCTTGCACAGTACGACGGAACCACATCAAAAACTCATGCAGTTATCGATTTGACGTCGTATCTCAATGGTAGTGGAGCGTCGAGTTACGAGCTGATTTTCCAATTCATATCAGACTGGGGATACGCGGACGAGGATGGCGAATATATTTCGGGTGGCCATGGACCGTTCAAGTTCGACAACGTCTCGGTCACAGGCGGCGGAGAGAGCTATTATGCTGATTTTGAGACATGTGAGGATGGGTGGCACTACGACCGCGTCAAAAACCCCGTCAAGGAGTACTTTCTGGTCGAAAACCGCAACGGTGCCGGGGCTCAGTTCGAACAACACCTCAACGGTGAGGGACTGGTAATCTACCACGTCGAAGCCGACGTAATGAGAACATCACTGGGTAACTCCGGGGGGACGTCGAACAACACCACACGCGGCAACATGCTCGAAGAGGCGGACGGTTTAGATCATCTCCGCTACGGGTTCAATCGGGGTGATGAGGGCGATGTGTTTCCGGGGTTGTCCGGTAATACGACATTTAACAGTTCGACCAGTCCCAACAGCCTGAGTCACAATTCGTACGCAACGATGGCGCTGGTCGAAAACATCAGTGCGGCTGGAGCGGTGATGACGGCAGACATGCGCGGCGGGTGCTTCCCGCCGGCGATAACCTCCATCAGCCCGGCGACGGCGGATAACGAGCAGATCGTGAGCATACCCGAAGTGGCGGGCTCGGGATTTGTGCGCGGCGCCACGTTTTCGCTCCGCGACGGGAGCATGTTGGACTTTGCTGCCTCGCAGGTCGTATGGATCGGCAAGGGATGGCTTGCCGGTGAAATCGATCTAAACGGTGTGCCCACGGGATTGTACGACGTGGTGGTCCAGAATCCGGACGGCCAGGAGTCGATCCTTAGCGACGGGTTTGAGGTGACGTCGACCGCGGCGAGTATCGACAGTCCGGATCTGGCATCGACCAACGCGCTCTACCAGAATCAGCCCAATCCGTTCAACCCGACAACTACGATCCGGTACGCAATCAAGGAGCGCGCGCAGGTGACGCTCAGGATTTACAACGCGGCGGGTCAGCTGGTAAAAACGCTTGTCGACGAGGTTCAGGCACCGAATGCCAATGGCTTTTCGGTCGTTTGGAACGGGCGCAACGATGCAGACGCGCCAGTGGCCTCGGGACTTTACTTGTACAAACTCACGGTGGGCGGCGAGTTTCAGGATGTGAAAAAACTCGTGATACTGAAGTAACATCACAACATAAAACGCGATGGGGCAAGAGCCGCCCGGCTGTCGAGTTTCGCGACCACGGTAGCCGGGTGGTTTTTTTTGTGTGGATGACCGTTATCGGGCGGCGAGCGCCGCCGTCCTGGATTTCCTCACGGGGCAAATCCGTTTGACAATTCGTGGAATGTGGTGGTAGAGTATTCGGAATAATCCATTTGTAAACCCGATTCATTTAAACAGTTCCGTGCGGACCACGCGGGCTTCTTTTGGATCAATGAGGGGGAATCATACCAATGAAACTCGGTCTTTCCGACGAAGAACGAATGGTTCAGGAAACCGCGCGCGAGTTTGCCGACTCGGAAATCGCGCCCGTTGCGGCAAATAACGACGCGGAAGGACGGTTCCCGGCGGACATCGTAAAAAAGCTGGCGGAACTCGGTTTTATGGGGATGCTCATCCCTGAAAAATACGGTGGAGCCGGACTCGGAAATTTCTGTCTCGTGTTGGCGCTCGAGGAGATAAACCGTGTGTGTGCGTCGACCGGTGTGACGATGTCGGTCCACAACTCGCTGGCGACGTCGCCGATCATCAAGTTCGGCAGCGACTATCTGAAAGAGACCTACCTTCCCAAATTAGCGACCAGCGAGATGCTTGGCGCGTATGCGTTGAGCGAGGCGGAGGCGGGGAGCGATGCAGCGTCACTAAAATGCCGGGCCGTCAAGGACGGCGATGAGTACGTCGTAAACGGCACCAAGCTTTGGGTCACCACGGGCGCTCACGCCGATCTGTTTATCGTCATGCTCAGAACAGATACCGAAAAGAGATCAAAAGGAATAAGCGCGTTTGTGGTCGAACGCGACACGCCAGGATTCAAAGTCGGCAAGAAGGAAAACAAGCTTGGCCTGAGAGGCTCGAGCACGACCGAGCTCATATTCGAGGACTGCCGGTTGCCGGCCAAAAACTTGATCGGCGAAGAGGGCATTGGATTCGTAATAGCGATGGCGACGTTGGATGGCGGAAGAATCGGCATCGGGACGCAAGCGGTCGGTATCGCTCAGGCATGTTTGGATGCGTCAGTCGCCTACGCCAAGGAACGTGAACAGTTCGGCAGGAAAATCGGTGAGTTCCAGGCAATCCAGTGGAAGATTGCTGACATGGCGACGGCGATCGAAGCCTCGCGTCTGATGGTGTATCGCGCGGCAAGAATGCGCGATATGGATGTGCCCCACACCAAAGAAGCCGCCATGGCCAAATTGTTTGCATCCGAAGCCGCGAATCGGGCGGCTCGCGAAGCCGTACAGATTCACGGTGGGGCGGGGTATCTCAAAGATTTCCCTGTCGAACGGTATTTCCGCGACGCGAGGATTACCGAGTTGTACGAGGGCACGAGCGAGGTTCAGCGGATCGTGATTTCGCGCTCGTATCTGCAGGCGTAAATCCCGGCTGTTCCTCGATTAGAGCTGCGACCGGGCAAAAAAAAACTGAACGAACAGGTTACAGGAGGTCACAGATTGAAGATAGGAGTTCTTGTCAAGAACGTCCCGGATACCGAGACAAAAATCAAACTTACATCGGATGGGACGGGCATCGAAACGCAGGGTGTCAAGTTTGTTATGAACCCCTTCGATGAGTACGCCGTCGAGGCGGCGCTGCAGTTCAAGGAGAAAATAAAGGACGACGCAACGGTAACGGTTGTCTCGCTCGGCCCGGATCGTGTTGTGGAAACACTCCGGACCGCGTTAGCGATGGGCGCCGATGACGCGGTTCACGTTTGGGACGACGCCTTCGAGGGCGGCGACATGTTGACCAACGCGAGAATCCTGGCCAAGGTAATCGAGAAGATAGGATTCGATTTGATTCTCGGTGGCAAGCAGGGGATCGACTATGACGCCATGCAGACCTGCGCTGCGGTGGCCGAGCACCTCGGCATCCCACAGGTGCAGATCGTCATTGCGCTCGAACTCAGCGAGGACAAAACCGCGCTCGTCGCACGCAGACGTATTGAAGGTGGAGACGAAGTCGTAGACATTAAATTGCCTGCGGTTGTCACCTGTGAAAAAGGGTTGAACGAACCGCGTTACGCGTCGCTCCCCGGAATTATGAAAGCGAAAAAGAAAGAGATCAAAAAGATCGGGCTCGCCGATTTGGACGGTCTAACAGCTGACGACGTCGGATCCATGGGGTCGACAACCAAAATTGTCGGGTACGAGTCCTTGGCTCAGCGGCCGTCATGCCGAATGTTAGAGGGCGAGCCGGCGCAGCAGGCCGCTGATCTGGTGCGCGCACTTCGTGAAGAATCAAAGGTTATATGAGGACACGATACAGGACGACAAAGGAGAAGGGCGAATAGCAATGACCAACGACATTCTGGTATTTGCTGAAATTCGAGATGGAAGCTTTAAAAAGATCAACGCTGAATTGATCTCGGCCGGTCTGAATTTGGCGGAGAAATCGGGTGGTGCGGTCAATGTGGCTGCGCTCGGTGGCGATATTGACGCGGCGATCGAAGATGCTCGAAAGTATCCAATTCAAAAGGTGTACGCTGTCAAAAATGCGGTTCTGGCCAATTATTCCACTCAAGGGTTCGCGGACGCATTGGAGGCCGTGGTAAAGCAAGCTGAACCAGCAATCGTGCTTTTTGGCGCCACGGCAATGGGCAAGGATCTGTCCGCTCGTGTGGCAGCCAGGCTTGGTGCCGCTCTTCTGACGGACTGTACCGAGGTCGATCTCGAAGATGGCTCGCTCAAAGTCAAGCGCCCGGTGTTTTCCGGCAAAGTCTATGCGAACGTTGTGTCGACGAACGACGGTATCAAAATGGCATCGGTTCGTCCCAATATCTATCCCGCCTCTGATCAGGGAGGCGATCCCGCCGAGCTGGTCGATGTGGCGTGTGATCTATCGGCGGACAATATCGGTGCGATGGTCACCGCTATCGAGAGCACGGCTGCCGGGCGAAAGGACGTAACGGAAGCCGAGATTATCGTGGCGGGCGGCCGCTCGCTCAAGAGCGAGGAAAACTTCAAGATTCTTGAAGAGCTCGCCGACGTGCTGGGTGCCTCTGTCGGTGCCTCGCGGGCTGCTGTGGATGCGGGTTACGCACCACACTCGCAACAGGTTGGTCAGACGGGGAAGGTAGTCAATCCCAAGCTGTATATCGCTTGTGGTATCTCGGGTGCGATCCAGCATCTCGTCGGGATGAGGACATCGAAAGTAATCGTAGCGATCAACAAGGATGCGAATGCCCCCATTTTTCAACACGCCGATTACGGAATCGAGGGCGATCTCTTTGATGTGGTCCCGCTCTTGACGGAAGAGTTCAAGAAAATCGTAGAGGGCTAGTCATTTCCACAGGGTATTGACCCGCCGGATGGGCATACTCGACCCGCGCACCTTCGGGTTTGCGCACGGTAGAACGGGCGGGTTCGGTCGATCAAAATGAAGGCCCCGGCATGAGCCGGGGCCTTCATTTTTGATTGCGGTCGCACGACCAGCCGTCAACGAATCACGACAAACTTGTCGATATGCCGTGAGAAGTTCTTGTCATCGCTCTCCACCGCGTAGATGTACACGCCGCTCGCGATGTCCTGGCCATTTCGGCTGACCAAATCCCAAGGCACTGTTCCGACGCCGTTTGTTCCGTCGAACGGAATCTCGATTACGAGGTCGCCGGCAAGTGTGTACACACGGATCGTGCCTCTCGAGGCGGGGAGGTTGCGGAACTCTATCTTGATCCCCGTCGGGTCGTCGTTATTGGGTTCGAGGTCGGGCCAGTCGGACATGGTTTGTACAGTGGCGGGGTTGGGAACCACAAAGATCTGATCCTCGGTGTATGACCACGCCGGCTGTGAGACGCTTAGCGGCTGGACGTAGGTGAAGTTCGAAGAGGGGTCGCCCGCCTTGCCTTGCGCCAGATTGTCGTCGTCGTCAAACGCGTGATCCATCGCGGTGACCGCATAGAAGTAGTGACGGCCAAGGTGCATTGATCTGTCGATGTAACGGTAGTACTGACGGCCGCCCTCGACACCCAGCTCCCATTGGGCCAGCTTCACCAGCGTGTCGCAAACTGCTTCGGTCACACCCTGCGGACACGGCGGGTCGTTTGACGGGAACTCGAGTATGTACTGTTTAATCGATTCAATGAAGTCTCGCTTTTGCA
>CP070631.1:644745-646172 GCA_020356045.1 Candidatus Latescibacterota bacterium | reverse complement strand
TCTTTCATATCGCAATAGGGGGCAGATATTATGAAGACCTCGATAGCACTCGCTTTGGTGCTTAATGCTTTTTTGTACGTTGCTCCAGCTTTAGGCCAGGAAATAACCGGAAACATTGAAGGTCGAATCCTCGACGAAACGGGGGAACCAATACCCTTTGTCACCATCACCGTATCAAGCCCGAGTCTCCAGGGCACACGGAGCGTCATGTCGACATCCGACGGCTACTTTGGTGTATTCAAACTCCCCGTGGGCACGTACTCGGTGGCGTTCGCCCATGTGAGCTTCCAGGAAGTCAGGCACGAAGATGTCATGGTTCGTTTGGGAAGGACCACCACAATGGGGGAGATAAAGCTGTCCTATCGGGTGTACGAGGTGCCGGAAGTCGTCGTTACGGAAAAGAAGCCGCTTCTCGATGTGACGACCACAACCGTCGGGGCCAATCTCGTACGAGAGGATTTTGAAGTCCTGCCCATCGCAAGGGATTATCGGAACATACCGGCGCTGCTCCCCCAGGTCGACGAGAACTTTTTCGGAGACGGGATTAACTTTGTGGGCGGCACAGGTTTTGAGAACAGATATTTCGTCGACGGAGTCGATGTCACAGATCCCTACCAAAGCAGGACCGGGATCGACCTGCCCTATAATTTCATGCGCGAAGTCGAGGTGCGAACGGGAAGCTACGAGGCGGAATATCGAAGTTCACTAGGTGGCGTCGTAAACGTAATAACAAACTCCGGAGGCAATGAATTTCACGGGCAGGTGTTTGGCTTCTTCACAAGCGACCGGTTCACACAGGATCCCAAACAAGGCGTATACGAACCTCCAGCGACCGAGTTCTCGGAATATGACCTCGGGTTTAGTCTTGGCGGCCCCGTCTCACGGGACAAGTTATGGTTTTTTGCGGCCTATAATCCCACCGTTGAGCAAAGGGACGTGGAAACTCCGGGTTTTGGATTTCAAAAGGATGAGAATATCGCTCATGTTTTCTCCGGCAAGCTCACGTGGAAGGCGGCTGAGAAAATCAACGTCGCGTTCTCTGTTTTTGGGGATCCGGGATTTCGCGATGCCGTTGCCGAGGTGGGACCGGGAGATTCCCTGGCCAATCTCGATCCGGTTCTAAGAGAACAAAGGTCAGGCGGAACAGCGTTGTCGCTGTACGGCAACTACTTGATGAATGACCGGACGCTATTCGAGGTGACCGTGTCCAGAAATGATCGAGTGCACAGAAACGAGCCGGCGACGGAGCGCGGTCGGAGCGATTCACTATTCATCGACGAGGTGAACGGGATCTGGTCAGGAGGCTCGGCCGGCACCTTCGAGCAATCAAGCAGCCGGACGAGTATCGAGACCAAAGGGACCGTAATCCTCGGCAACCACAAGTTCAAGACCGGCTTGGAATACAGAGAGATCAGTACGGATGCGTA
>CP070631.1:640435-644645 GCA_020356045.1 Candidatus Latescibacterota bacterium | reverse complement strand
ATCCCCACCAACTCCACACCGGCAACATGCGAAGGGACGCTCATGCACCGGTACATCGTTCTATTCTCGATCATAGTTTTGCTTACTTCAACACAAGCTGCGGCCGGCGTCCATGTGGACGCTCGTATTATGTGGGAAAAAGCCAAACGGGTGGACGGCGCTCACTTCATGGGGTCTTTGCGATTTGCCGCCGAGCCCGCCGGGCGAGAGTTCGAGGCGTTGGAGGATCTCGGCGTCGAGTTTTTTGACTACGGCCGCGGACGTGTGGGCAGCCGTACAGTCTATCCGGCGAAAATACCCTTTAAAGCCGTCGAGCGGTTGAAGACACTTGATTTCCTCATTGCGGTCGAATGTGCGCGCGACCGCCGCACACCCCCGCCGTTGGCTGTCAGCAGGCCGCAGGTCGAGGCGGATCTGGCCTGGCAGGTGAACGCCCCCGGAGGCGGAACGCTATCGGGTGACGGTGTGATCGTTTGCGACATCGACACCGGTGTAAACTATCTGCACTCGGTCTTTTTCAAATTGAGCGGTGAATCCTTTGATTGGCTCGATGTGGACATGAGCGGCACGCTGACCACGGGTGACGCAGTCGACCTCAACAACAACGGTTCTTTCGATTTGGGCGAACATCTTCGCTGGCACGAGAGCGCGGGAACCAGCCAACACGGCAACAATCCCACCGCTTACGATACCGATTTCGATTTTCTGTACAACGATGCCAACAACAACTCCGCTCGCGATTACGGACCTCCTACCTATGGAGAAAACGATCCCTGCTATGGCGAGCGTGTCTTTTTGACCGACGACACAAACGACAATGGTCTGCTCGACGTGGGTGAAACGCTTCTAGCGCTCGGACAAACACGAATCCGGGCCATCTATAATAGAGACGGATCCATCCACAGACGCGGAATCGATCTGCTCAGTTCTGAATCGGACTCGTGGGGTCACGGCACGCAGGTTACCGGGATCTTTGGCGGCGGTTGGGTTGGGCTGCATGAAATGAGCGGTATCGCACCAGGGATCGAGAGCCTCCATGTCGACTACGACTTTGCGGCGGAACCACCGTTCCTGCTGCCAATCGAAGCCGGGATGGCTTGGGCGGTCGCCGAGGGTGCCAATGTGATCATTATCGAAGATGGTGAGTGGGTGTGGGAGTATCTGGACGGATCGTCAAACGTCGAGATCATGATCAACGAATTCGCTGCCGATGACAGCGTCATCTTTATCGTACCCGCGGGTAATCTCGCGACGGGCCGTATGCATACGCGTTTTAACAGCAACGACGGTGAGGTCATTCGTGCCCACGCTTCGCATACGATTCTCTGGCCCAGCCTATTGTGGCGGAGCGAGACATCGTTCACGGATTTGTACATTGCGCCCCCGGGGGAATCGCCCGTGCTGATCCCGGCGGATGGAACGACGTTGTTTACGCCGGCGTACAAGATCTACTCAAACTTCTCGGTGTCAACGCGTGGGACACGGCGGCTCGATCTCCGCATGGCCACAAACCCCGAGGGTGGTTCGGTCGGGGGCGACTGGGTGTTTTCGTTTACGGGTCCGGACACCGATATTCACGGCTACTTTGGCGAGAACACGTTTAGCTGGACATCCGATAGCTACTGGGTAAACGGACAGTCACAGGATTACACGGTCACCTGGCCCGCCACAGCGGATTCGGCGATCACCGTAACCGCATACACGGTTGCCGGTGATGGCGACATCGATTCCTATAGCGGTTGGGGGCCTCGCATCGACGAACAGCCGATCGTCGATATTGCCGCGCCGGGCCGAAGCGTTTACAGCGCGAGCCCGTGGAACGCGGGTGACTTTAGCTATTTCGCAGGGACCAGCGGCGCCGGGCCTCATGTGGCCGGAGCGGCGGCGCTTCTAAAGGAGCTCTTTCCCGATCTCGACAACGGGAAATGCCGCGAGTATCTGCGTGCGGGTGCGGGGCAGGACGGCTACACAACCAATCCCAACCGATGGGGTGCGGGAAAGCTTCGCATCTATTCGGCCATATCGAGGGTGTTGACGGGAATCGCGGAATCTCCGCCCCATCCCGAACTCGAACTTGGCGCCTATCCAAATCCGTTCAACCCGGGTACGACGATTAGATTCAAGTTGCCCGAAGCGGGCCCAACACGGCTACGCGTGTTCGATGTAACCGGACGCGAAATCTGGAGCCGCAAGCTCAACCCGGCCGCGCCCGGATGGCAGGCGGTCAGCTGGCCAGGGCAGAATCACAACGGGGAAAACGTGGCGTCGGGTGTTTATTTTGCCCATGTGAGACAGGGCGGGTGGTTTGCCGCGTGCAAAATGGTGTTGGTGCAGTGATCACCGTTGACTATCAATATCAATCCGCGACGAAGACCGGAGTCCAGCCGGTTCCATATGGTACAGACGGTGATGCGTCTTAGAATTAGTCAGCGCGATTTTCGATGAACTCGGGTATCATTACGGTCAACCTGAAGTTACTTCAAACCCGGCTAACAGGTCCGGAGGGCAATGCGTCGTTTGGGGGAGCTGGTCTCCGATAGACCCGCCATAGTATGCAAAATCGAAAGGACAGATCCCATGAGTTTACCGCCAACAGCCGGTACGGGTAGATCAATATTGCTCGGGATGATTATTGCTGCGTCATTTCTTCTGATCGTTGGATTAGGGTGCGAGCAAAAGCAAACCGTTGACTTGAGTTGGATCGAGTATCCGGCGGCAGAAAGAGGCGAAGAAACAGATGTCTATCACGGCGTGTCGGTCCCCGACCCCTATCGATGGATGGAAGACGAACAGTCACCGGAAACGCAAGCTTGGCTCGCCGTCCAGTCCGGCATCGCGGAGCGGTTTTTTGATCAGCTTGATGTGCGTGCCGTGGTTGAGGCTTACCTTGCGGCGAATTGGATCGAGGGCGTTCTCGGAGTACCGGTCCGAAAAGGCGACCGCGAGTTCTTGTGGGAACCCGCTGAGGGGGAGAACCACGCCGTTCTTTACGTTCAAAAAGATGGCGGTGAGCCGGAAGTTGTTTTCGACCTCAACAAAAACGATCCCGATGGTACGCGGTCAACGTTGCGGGAGATCACGGTGAGCCCAAAGGGACGGTACGTGTCCTGGGACATACACTACGCGGGCGCAGATGCGGGGGAGACGCACTTTTTTGACACCGAGACAAACCAAAAGCTCGACGAGGTGATACCGGCCAGCTACTCGTGGGTCACCGATTGGCTTCCGGACGAGTCCGGATTTTTCTATACCCATCTGGATATACCGGGAGCGCCGGGGCAGGACGTCAAACGGACGCCTGGCGTGTATCGCCATACGATAGGAACACCGATCGACGACGATGTTCTCGTGTATGAAAGGTCCTGGGAGGGAATGTTTGGCGCCACGGCGGTGTTGAGCGACGACAAAGAGTATCTCCTCATCAATGATACGAACATCATGAGTTCGAAGGGCGGGTGGGGCATACGTGAGCTCGAAGGCGACCGTGGCACGGTGGTCTCCTGGCTCATCGACCCCGATCCCAAACATAAGTTCGCGTACGTCGGCTGCAAAGGATCCGAACTATTCCTCGTGACCGACTACGAAGCGCCCAACTGGCGGATCGTGGCTGTGAACTTCGATCAGCCCGGGATCGAGAATTTGCGTGAAGTGGTGTCCGAGTCATCTCAGCCGATTTCGATGTATGGTGGGAGCAACCTCGACAAAGTTGTTCTTCACTCGGACCGACTCTATGTGACCTACATTGATCACAACGCGCACGTCATTCGAGTCTTCGATCTCGATGGAAATCCGCAAGGTGAGATCGAGCTGCCGTTTCTGGGTTCGGTTACCTCGATAAAGACGCTTAAAGACGATCCCATTTTGTATGTCGGTCTCCAATCATTTCTCGTTCCGCATTCGGTGTACACGTACGACACGGGCACGGGGACGTTGACACTACTTAAGTCGGTCGAGGTGCCTGCCGAGTTCGACGACTTCGAGGTGACGCGGGTCTTTTACCACTCGAAAGACGGTACGCGTGTTCCGATGAGCATCATGAAACGCAAGGACACACCCATCGACGGCGCGGCAAAAGTGCTGCTCTACGGTTACGGTGGTTGGGGTATACCCCTCATGCCGGGTTTTCGTAATTGGCACCACGCCTGGCTTCAACTAGGCGGAATCTACGCCATAGCAAACCTGCGGGGAGGTGGTGAATACGGTGAAGCTT
>CP070631.1:637753-640335 GCA_020356045.1 Candidatus Latescibacterota bacterium | reverse complement strand
GAGGCAAATCGTTGTCATGTTACGGTCAGATCGCCAAGAACGGAGACGCGCCGGAATGTTACCCGTCCGCTTCCAGCTTCTCTAGAACCGTGTCCAACGCGGAATCCGCAGAGACCTCGATGTCCGGGGTTACGCCGACCCCGGCAAAGGTTCCGCCGCTCTTCCCGTAGCGCATTATCAGAAACGGCACTGTCAGATCGAAGCGTCCGGCGATCGTAAAGGTTCGCGACGGGTTGGCCATTCCCGCCGTACGCTCGCCGACGACCGTCGCACGGTCCAGGTCCTGAAGGATGTAGGTAAAGGCCTCGGCGGCCGACAGCGTGTTCTCGCTCGTCAGGATATACACCGGCATCGCCGTGCCGAAATACTGGTCGCCAGCAGAGGACCTCACTTCCGTGGCGGCGGCGTCGGAACGACCGGCGAAGGTGTACAACAGTTGATCGGTCTCGAGGAGGTGGTTGCAGAGCAAAACTACCATATCGCCGGCTCCGCCGTTGTTGTCGCGAACGTCAAAGATGACAGCCTGCATAGCGGGCTGTTCCTCAATCGCCTTCGCGACGGCCGTCAACGATTCGTCGTCACCCGGGAAGCCGTCGAACTCGAAGTAGGCTGTTTGGTTCGCCAGCATCCGCGCGGTCCGCAGGCCGTGTTTGCTCCGCTTGCGAGCAGGCGACGGATCCGAGTCGTCTTGCTCTGCGGATCGGTCGGAGAAGTCGAAATGTCTGTCCGCCACCATCGAACGGATCACGCCCATCACATGGGCAACCAACGCCTCCGCATCAATGGAAGAGTCCGCCCCGCCCTGTTTTACATAGGTCATAATGGTATCGGCAATAGCCTGGCCGACCTTCGGGTCGGCGTAGCGATCCCGGATCACATCGGCTACCTCGACGAGCACCTGCCGGTGAGTGTCGGCATCCAGCGTACCCGACGACATCGCAGACACACTCGCGTCCTGGATGCCGAGCATCAGCAAAAGCCCGATCAGCACAGTCCGTACTATTGAGATTGGCTTGCTCAATTGATCGACCTCCTGGTCAAGCCGCCCGGTAGTGGAGCTGGTGACACAAGATCCGGGTAGCATTGCTTTCGTCTATTTCGACTGTTCGAATCTTTTTTCTGAGCGATGGACGACTGTGCGCTGCTGCGCCCTTTCGAATGAAGCGTCTCGCTATTACGAATGCCGTCTTATTCACTGTATTTCTAGATCCAGTGCGCGGCCGACCAGAACGGACAGCTTGAGAAAAGAGGTTCTGGCTTGGTGGACGATGTCATCATCGTTGCTCATCATTTCCAGCAATCTGGAAATATCGGCCAACTGGACCTGGATTTCTCGCCTCAAATCTTCGATATTTTCCGGCACCGTCATGTTTCGCCTCCCGGCCGATTCATCAAAGCCGTCGACGGCTTTTTCATCGATCCATCATCACGTCCGTGTGCGGTCTAGAACGTGTCCCATTGTGACAGAGACTATAGGCGATTGTTTGCGACGAGTCGAGTTCTAACTTCGTCCAAGCTCGAGAGGTAAACCGTAGTCCTATATCGTCAGGGGGTCGAGTGCTGCCTTCTGGCTGGGAAAGTCGTTGAATCAATACGTGTGTATCTGTGAATTAATGGAAGCGACCGTTAAGATCCAGGCCAACCAGTCACTGGTAAAGCGTTTTGATATGGCCCCACGTTCGTTCCTCAACAGGTACAGTAGCGCAGTATTCGGCGTCGTCTATGCATATCATGGTCGCCGAAAAAGGAACGTAGCGCATACCCACCGCACTGACGTACAGAACGTACGTCGATGTCTCCCGTGCGAAAAAGGGGCAAATGGAAGCCTTCGCCGTAGAATAAGCATCCCCGTCCGACATAATCGTAGTCGTACAATCGGCATCTTTTATCGCTATTTCAAGCGTGCCGCCTGGCTGATGCCACGCTATGAATGCTATTTTATCTCCGGCAGTCACCTCGAACTCATAGATGTGCGTAGTGATGGCGTATCCCGATAGATTCAAGGTGTCGCCGCATGAAATGGCTCCCGTGGTCGTCGCAGGACCACACGCACCCAGCGCGCCAGCGTTACCGCTCAGTAAGACAACAACAAATGCGGCGGTGAACACGGCCGGTACACGCGATGTCCCCGTTGTCATATTGGTACTGCTCATTGTGCGGGGTTAGCTCCACAATCCTTTATACTGGGGAGAAGGACGAAATTGACATTTATCAGATTATAGATGAATGTTTCCGACCAGACCATGTCGAACTCGGCCCAGTCTGGGGGGCAAACCGTACGTTTTGGCGAACATGGGGAGCCACTGCCGCGACGGTGCTCGAAACGTCCCGACGGGTTCTAAATAAAGCAGATGCGCCACAATGGCATCACATGTGTCCTGGCCATTGTCGTTTTGTGTGGGGACGTGCGGTCGACACACTTGGCGCGTCCTTCGCCCAGGCTGTCACCGCGTATGCCATGGTCCGGTGCAGTTATCGGCAGAGAGGAATTGAAATCTGCCTGCATTTATGTTATCATGCGCCCGTTAGAGTAGCGTAGTCCAACCATTCTGCCTGATTTATTGGGATTGTTAACCAGAATT
>CP070631.1:636194-637653 GCA_020356045.1 Candidatus Latescibacterota bacterium | reverse complement strand
GAGGACGACGCCACGGGTCGTGTCTTTTTGCCGGCACGGTGCACCGACCTCGGTCCCGTTCAGTTGGATATCGCGTTCACCTACGACGCCGACGGGGATAACGGACAAACCCTGGGTTACTTTGGCGTGATGTTCCTCGGTCATACCACCGACCCGACCGGTGAAACGGCACCGCGGCGAGTCGGTATCAGCACCTACGCCAACTTCTCGGGCAGGCAATCATTCGAAGAGGGTGGCGACCCGACAAACGACTTTGAGGCCTATGAATTGCTTTCACAGGAGACGATCGAGAGAGACGCCGTGGTACCCCGCGACTACCGTATGCTCATGAGCGCGGGTCCATTTCTCGAGCTGCTCCCCGAGAGCACGCTGGTTTTCCAGACGGCGTTTGTCATCGGCGAGGGCAAAGACGGGATGATCACCAACGCCGCCAACGCGCAGCTCACCTACGACGGTGCGTGGTTCAACCTTGACGGTAACCGCAACACCGGTGTCGACGCCAGGGAAACACCGGTTCACGGACCGGCGGAGAACATCGCCATCGACACCTGCCGTGTCGAGCTGCGAAACCCGATCCCCTTGATCCCGCGTGGAACCACTGTGTGGATCAACAACGACTGTGCGAGAGAAGACTTTTTTGCCACGTTCTGCGGCTACACCGAAGACGACAGCCTGAAATACAAAACGGGTGTTGATGGGAAGGAAACTCAGATCAACTGGATCGTCGGTACGGCGCCCCCGCCGCCAAACATGCGTCTCGACGACCACGCCAGAGATGGTCTCGTCATCTACTGGGATAACTTTAGCGAGACGGTACCCGATGTCAAAACTCAGAGGTTCGACTTCGAGGGTTACCGCGTCTGGCGGGCGGACAACTGGAACCGGCCGTTGGGAAGCTCTATCGACAACGGGCCGGCGGCCGAGCTTTGGAAGCTTCTTTTCCAGTCGGACGTCATCAACAACTTTGGTGATGATACCGGCCTGGACAGATACCGGTACGAACCGCTCACCAAGGTTCTCAGTCCATTGCAAAAGCGAGACTTCATTGAATCGATTAAACAGTACATACTCGAGTTCCCGTCAAACGACCCGCCGTGTCCGCAGGGTGTGACCGAAGCAGTTTGCGACACGCTGGTGAAGCTGGCCAAATGGGAGCTGGGTGTGGAGGGTGGCCGTCAGTATTATCGTTACACGGATGCATCGATGCATCTTGGCCGTCACTACTTCTACTCGGTCACCGCGATGGATCACGCGTTTGACGAGGACGAAAATCTGGCGGAAGGCAAGGCGGGCGACCCCTCTTCGAACTTCACCTACGTCCAGCCGCTAAGCGTCTCACAGCCGGCGTGGTCATACACCGAAGACCAAATCTATGTCGTTCCCAATCCAGCGACCGTCGAATCGATGTCGGACTGGCCCAATCTCGAACCCAATAACGACGACCCGACGGGTATCAAGG
>CP070631.1:626365-636094 GCA_020356045.1 Candidatus Latescibacterota bacterium | reverse complement strand
CAGGAGGAAACGTCCCATGCGAGCTCTTGGCTTATTGGCTCTATTGCTGGTTCTCGTCACGGGAGCGGCGATCGCCGGACCGCCAGCCGAGCGGTTTTTCCCGTATGCGTTCGAGAACTACGCGTTGGAAAACGGTTTCAAATCGGTGTTGATCCCGATGAAAGGCAGCGGTCTCGTTGCGTACTATACGGTGGTACGGACAGGAAGTCGTGACGAGTGGGAACCGGGGAGAAGCGGGTTTGCACATTTTTTCGAGCACATGATGTTTCGTGGAACCGAGAAGTACCCAGCGGACGAGTACAACCGTCTGGTGAGCGAGATGGGCGCCAATGCCAATGCCTACACCAGCGATGACATCACCTGTTACTACATGGTGATTCCCAGCGCCGAGCTGGAGACCGCAATGGACCTCGAAAGCGACCGGTTTCAAAACCTCTCCTATGAAGAGGGTCCGTTCCGCACCGAGGCGGGGGCGGTTTACGGTGAATACCGCAAGAACTTTACAAGTCCGTTTCGTATCGCTTACGAGAAGATGCTGGATACCGCATTTGACCAACACACCTACAAACACACGACGATGGGGTTTGAAAAAGACATTATCGATATGCCCAACATGTACGAATACAGCATTTCGTTCTTCAACCGCTACTACCGGCCCGAGAACTGCGTGCTGATGATCGTCGGTGATTTCGAATCCAATAAGGTCAAGCCGATGATTGAGAAATACTACGGTGGATGGGAACCGGGGTATGTAGAACCAAAAATCGACCCCGAACCCCCGCAAAAAGGCGAGCGATCTGTCGATGTGACTTACAAGGGGCGTACGCTGCCGTTGGTGTGGATGGCCTTTAAGGGCGATGCGTTTGACCCCTCGAGCAAGGCGGTTGCATCGGCCTACCTGCTTGCGGATCTCGCGTTTGGCGAAAACAGCGAGATTTACAAAAAACTCGTAATCCGCGAGCAAAAAGTCCAGTGGATTGCCGGTGACTTCGGATTCAACAGGGATCCAAAGCTTTACGACGTGTATACCCGGGTCAAAGACGAGGCCGACATCGATTACGTCATCGGAGAGATCGATGCGGCCGCAGAAAAATTCAAGACCGATCTGGTGAGCGAGGACGAGCTCAACAATATCAAAATGCGCACCCGGTACGGATATCTCATGCGGCTGGACACACCGGGCAATGTTGCATCCGCGCTGGCGCGAACGATCGCGTTAACGGGAGGTATCGACGCGGTCGACCAGCTCTACTCCACTATCGCCACGATAACGCCTGAGGATATCAAAGCCGCGGCGCAACGGTATCTGGAAAAAGACCGCCGCACCGTCCTCGTTCTGAAAGGAGACAAGTCGTGAGAACGTTCATTATTACAACCGTATTGACATTGATTGTTTTCGGCGCCTCCTTTGCGACGGACGGTCAGAAAGTAGTCGTGCTCCCGGTAGCGGATGACCCAACGGTGTCGTTTCGCGTGCTCTTTAACGTAGGGTCGCAGAACGATCCCGCAGGGAAGGAGGGGCTCGCGGCTCTTACCGCAACGATGATTACCCAAGGATCCACAAAGAAACACTCGTACGAGCAGGTGCTCGAAAAGCTCTACCCGATGGCCGCCTCCATCTCGGATCAGGTGGACAAGGAGATGACCGTCATTACCGGCCGCACGCACGTCGACAATCTCGAGCCCTATTACGAGCTGTTCAAGGAGGTCATCCTCGAGCCGTCGTTTAGCGAGGAGGACTTCGCACGGGTGAAAAGCGACTTTCTCAATCATGTAAAAACGTCGCTGCGCTATTCGCAGGATGAGGTGCTCGGCAAGGAGACGCTCTCGGGCTTTATTTTTGCCGGAACGCCGTACGGCCACGTTGAAGAGGGGACCGAAGCGAGCCTCAACTCGATCACACTGGACGATGTCAAAGCGTTTTACGCGACGCACTACAACCGGGCGAATATGGTCATCGGGCTTGGCGGCGCCGTCGACGAGACATTCACCAACAGAGTAACAAAGGACTTCGAAGTGCTCCCCGAAGGAGCAGCGTCCGCGGTCCCGGCACCAAAGCCCGCCGCGATCGAGGGGCTCCATGTCAAAATCGTGGAAAAAGACGCCACCGCGACGGCGATCAGCTTTGGTTTTCCCATTGATGTCACGCGAGGGAGTAAGGATTTTTACGCGCTGGCCATCGCGACGGCGTGGCTCGGCGAACACCGCAACAGCTTCTCGCATCTCTATGCCGTGATCCGCGAGGCTCGCGGATTGAACTACGGTGACTACGCGTATATCGAGCATTTTCCCAACGGTCACCGCCGGCAGTTTCCACCGCCAAACGTTGCGCGCCGTCATCAAATATTTCAGGTATGGATACGGCCGGTGCCAAACGAAACACGCGTGTTTGCGTTTCGCGCGGCGATGCGGGAGCTCCAACGCCTGATCGAAAACGGAATGAGCGAGAGCGATTTCGAGCTGACCAAGAAGTTTTTACGTGGATACAACCTCCACTATGCGCCGACCACGATGATGAAGCTGGGGTACGCCATGGACGATCAATTCTATGGGATCAAAGATGGGCACTGGGACACGTATGCTGCAATGCTTGATAAGCTCACACGCGATGATGTCAACGCGGCGTTGAAGAAACACCTCAGCTTTGAAAACGTCAAGATTGCGTTTATCACACCCGACGCTGAGGGATTGAAGAAAACGCTGGTTTCAAACGAGCCGTCTCCCATCACATACCAATCCGAAAAGCCGGCGGAGGTACTCGAAGAAGACAAAAAGATCGAGGTCTATCCGTTGGTGGTCAAACCGGAAAACGTGACCATCGTTAAGGTTGAAGAGATGTTTGTGGAGTGATGCGGATTAGCGGGCGTTCGCGGTGCGGCATGAGCCGCACTGCGAATTTCCGTTGGCACAAATCAGGGAAGACGGTAAACCATCGCGTTGATATTCATTCCGGCGCCCACCGATGCAAATAGCACGTTTTGTCCCGACTCGAGCTTATGGTTGTTGAGCTTCTCTTTGATGATCAAATCATAGAGCGTGGGAAGCGTTGCTACCGAGCTGTTGCCCAGCCACGAAATCGTCATCGGCATGACGTGATCCGGGATGTCATCGACACCATAGAGTTTGAACGTGCGTTTGAGCATGGCGTCATCCATCTTGGCATTCGCCTGGTGCAAGAGAACCTTTGAAATATCGGAAACGGTAACGCCTGCCTTTTCCATGCACTGTTTGATCACTTTTGGCACGGTCCGAAGCGCGTATTCATAGAGCTTGTGGCCGTGCATCTTTATGAACAGCTCGTTATTCTCGTAATCCTTCTTCCACGACTCACCCATCCACAGCATATAGGCGAATTTGCGCGTATCCGAGCGGTTATGGTGGGCAAGAACGCCGATCGGCGAATCGGTCGCGACGCCTTCAAGAATCGTCGCGCCCGCGCCGTCTGCGTAGATCATGCTGTCGCGGTCGTGCGGGTCGGTGGCCCTGGATATGATTTCGGCGCCGATCACCAGTGCGCGTTTGGCATCGCCCGATTTGATAAAGTAATCGGCCTGAATCATTCCCTGAAGCCACCCCGGGCACCCAAAGGGGATATCGTAGGGAATCGTATTTGGGTTTTCGATCTCGAGCAGGTATTTGACTCTCGAACCCAGCGAGGGGACAAAATCCGCCCGCCGGTTGTCGTGTCTGAGATCGCCAATGTTGTGCCCAACGATGATGTAGTCGAGTGATTCTTTGTCGATACCCGAAGACTCGAGGGCATCTTTGGCTGCCAGAAAGGCGACATCGGATGTGTTGAGGTCATCGGTCACGTAACGCCGCTCCTTGATCCCCGTGATTGCCTCGAATTTCTCGATGACCTCAGCGCCATCGCGATCGATTCTGTTCCCGTCCGGATCATAAAACTCGCGATCCAGAAAGTAGGAATTGGGGATTCTGCGGGTCGGGATGTAACTACCCGTGCCGACGATCGTTGTGCGAATCGGTGTGTTCATATGCGTTTAGTCTGGACCTTTCTGGTTGTTGCCACGCGGAGAATTTTGCCGTGATCGGCCGTCCAAAAAAAACCGTCCGGATTCTAATAGCAGCTGTACTGGGCTGTCGAGCATTTTTGACGTGAATCTGTGGAATAACACGACCGGACGCAAGCCTTTTTGATCGGGTAACGCCGACCGGCCACGGCCGCTCGTACCCGCGACCATCCCAGCCGGGCAGGGCACAGCGGGTCCATGTCCCAACAGAAAACATGTAACTAATTGATAAATAAAGCGTTCGGCCGGCAGCTTGACACCTGTACATGTTTGCTCTATGTTGACGGTCAGAGAGAAGCGCATCGTTCTGGTCGTGTGACATTCTGAGCGGACTCGACGGTGGGACCCGGCGCATGCCTGGTCCCTTTTGTTTGCGGATTGCCACGCGCAAAGGCCCAACACAAAGAAAGATAGGTGAGTCAGTTGGCGGAAGCAAAGAATGGCGATACCGTTAGGGTACACTACACGGGGACCCTCGAGGATGGCACACAGTTTGACAGTTCGATGGATCGCGATCCTCTCGAGTTCAAACTGGGAGAGGGAATGGTGATAAAAGGGTTCGATGCCGCCGTGGTCGGGATGAGCGAAGGTGAAACCAAATCGGTGACGATTCCGGTGGACGATGCCTATGGACCCCACCGTGATGAACTGGTGCTCGTGGTCGATCGCAGCGAAATGCCCCCCGATCTCGAGCCGGCCGTTGGTGAGCAGCTCGAAATGCGGCAGGAAGATCAATCGTTTGTCGTCAAGGTGATCGAGGTCACACCCGACACGATAAGACTCGATGCGAATCACCCGCTGGCGGGCAAAGCGCTCAGCTTCGAAATCGAGCTCGTCGCGATCGGTTGACCAAACTCGCCGGGCATGGTTTCGCGAGACACACGTGCGGATTGAAAGGGTGATGAGTTGAGTATGCCGATTCTGATTTCTGAGCTAATGGAAACCAGTGGTGTAAAGTTTGGTACTAGCGGCGCCCGCGGTTTGGTAACCGATATGACGGATCGCGTCTGTTACACATATACGGCGGGTTTTATCCAGTACCTCGAGAGGGCGGGCGAGCTGCCCGCGGCGGACCGGCGGATTGCCATCGCGGGTGACTACCGCTCGAGCACCCACCGGATTATGGTGGCGGTGGCGAAAGCGGTTGGCGACCGCGGATACGAACCGGTCAATTGCGGCAAGATCCCCTCACCGGCGGTGGCTTTGTTCGGACTTCGCGAAGCCATACCCGCGGTCATGGTAACCGGCAGTCACATCCCCGATGATCGCAACGGTATCAAATATAACAAACGGTCGGGAGAAATCCTCAAATCGGACGAAGCGGGGATCAAAGAGCAGACGGTAGAGATACCCGATCTTTTTGACTCGCAAGGGATGTTTGCCGGGGATCACCCAATGGCTGAGGTGTCAAACCGCGCCGCCGAGATGTACGTCCAAAGGTGGCTGGATGCCTTCCCGGCCGGTGTGCTCTCGGGAAAACGAATCGGCGTGTTCGAACACTCCGCGGTCGGTCGTGATCTGATGTGCCGGATCTACCAGGAACTTGGTGCCGAGGTGATCCGGTTGGCCCGGTCCGAATCGTTTATACCGGTGGATACCGAGGCGATCCGCCCGCAGGACGTCGAGGCCGCTCCAAAATGGACCCGCGAGCACGGGCTCGACGCCGTTGTTTCCACGGATGGCGACAGCGACCGGCCGCTGATCAGCGATGAAAACGGACACTGGCTCAGAGGTGATGTCGCCGGGATTCTGACGGCGCGATTTCTCGGCGCTGATGTGGTTGTCACTCCGGTGAGTTGCAACACGGCGGTTGAGAAATCGGGGTATTTCGAATCGGTCCGGCGGACACGGATTGGCTCGCCCTTTGTGATCGAGGAAATGATTCGGGCGAGAGACGCCGGAGCGCGGTGTGTGGTGGGGTACGAGGCCAATGGCGGATTTCTAACCGGGTCGTCGATCGTCATGGAGGGCGGTAACCTGGTACCGCTGCCTACGCGGGATCCCGTTGTCGTTCATCTCGCCGTCCTGTCGCTCAGTGCGCGTGAAAAGCGTCCGATTTCGTCGCTCTTGTCATCGCTTCCGCAACGGTTCACGGCAAGCGGACGGCTCAAAGAATTTCCCACCGAAAAAAGCGCGGTAAAGATCAAAAGTATGATCAACGGCGGCAACGCGGTGATCGAGTCGATGTTTCCCGATTTTGGCTCCGTAAAGATCACCGATACCACCGATGGCCTTCGCATCACGTTCGAAAACGACGAAATCGTTCACCTGCGCCCATCAGGCAACGCGCCCGAGCTGCGGTGTTACACCGAGGCAGCCAGCGAGGACCGTGCATGGGAGATCAATGGAGTTGGTGTTAGCGCGCTCGAGAAATGGCGTGACGAGTAAGACGTGTCGCGGGGTTCAATTCGGGTTTGTGTCTACCTCGAGCGAATCGGCGCTGGGAACAGGCGCCGGTTCGGGGGGGAACGCGCCGCCGAGTTCGATCGGATTTTCGGACAACAGATTTTGATCTAGTTCATAAAGGTACGCAGTGCGGCCGGCCGTTTTATTCAATGACCGATCGCTCACCTGGAACAACCACACATTGCCGTGATCAATCCCCATTTCGATTTCGTAGGGTCCTCCAGCTTCAAAACCGTCGATATGCGGTAACATATCGCGAAGCACCCCAGCGATGTAACGGATGGCCAGGCGTTCAATCATATTGAGGACCGGTGTCATCCTGGGAGAGTATCTCTCCTCGAGCCCTCCCGCCGCGGAGAAAACCGCAAACCGGGACTCACGAACAGGCGAGAGAAGCATGTCGGTCCCATTGTGCATGAGCACGTATCGTTCGGGACGCGACTCCATCGTTATGTCGCCGACACCCCAGCTGAACGCAACGAAAACGTCGTCCGTGTCATAGCCCGGCCCGCCCGTGGTCAAAACGACGCCGGATTTCTCGACATCAACCACCATTTGAATCAGGACAGACGGGTAGAGACTCTCCGGATCGGATAGAAAACGTTGCCGCCGCTCATAGCTTGGCTGTGAGAAAACCGATGCCCACACGGCCTTGATGGCGTCGAGTACGGCGGCTTCGCTGATGACGTTGACGACGGTCACGTCGAGATCCGCCGCATCCGGCTCGCCCACACCGGCAAGGTTGATGTCGCCGCGAACCAGAACCGGGACTGTCCCAAGCGGCGCGCCAAATACGTCCTGGAATGTCCGCCGAAGGTCGTCGTGAAAGACACCGCGAACCCGCATCGCCCGAACCGCCTCACTGAGCTGGGAAAGCCGCATCGACACAAAATGATCGATTACCCGTTCCAGTTCGCCGTCCGCTCTCCATTGCTCGGCCCGATCAATCGTATCTTCGAGAAACGACCAAAACGACCGGTCGGTGCCCGGCATGGTATCGTCCAAATGTTCACGAAAGACACCAAATGGAACCACGAACCCCGCGGCGACAAAATTCGGAAACATTGATGTCAGCCGGGCGAGCCTCAACGATTTGAGACCGCAAAATCGGTCCGGTCCATACGTGTCCAACGAGTCGATCGGGATCAACCGAGTCAGTTTCAAATCGAGATCGTGCGTATCGAATCTACGCTCATCATCGGCCGCGGCGCTCATCCCGGCGACGGCGGCCTCGTCGCCGACCAGATCTGCGGTCGGCTTGAAGACTACCTGGCCGGCGGGAGAGACGGCGAAAAAGAATGGTGTTCCCAAAAACGGCGCCAGATTGGACAGATCATCGGTTGTTACCGCAGCCACCGGAGCGGGTGTCGCTTGTGCAATCAATAGCTCGGGAGATAACGCGACGCTGTCTGCCGCGCAGATGAATCCCAGCGCGCGAGTTCCCGTGACCGGGCGGGTTGTCGACGCATAGATCGCATCCGTGGCAAACAACGCAACCGAGTCGGGATCGGTGACGACGGCAAGTGGACCGACGGCAGTGCCAGGCGCCACGCCGCGGAAGCGCACGACAGTTGTAGTGTCGCGATACTCGTTCCGGAAGGCCCCGCCCGCTGCTGTCGCTACCGCCGATTCCAATGATTCGAGGGATTGCGCCAACGAAAACAGCACTGACGATGACAGACGAGCCGGCAGGAACCCGTGGGTCAATGGTTCAAAACCACCATAGAGTTCGACGACCGGATCATAATGAACGCGGATCATTGCCAGAGCCCAATCGCGTGTGCGGCGGGCGGCTTCAATGCGGGACGAGAAGTCACCCGGCGCCATCGACGACGCCACAGGGTCCAGATCCAGGTATGGTTTGAGCCGATGCCATTCCCACACCTCGAGATAGCCGCACCCGGCTGTTGCCAGGGCCAGCGTCTGATTCTTTTTCAGCCATTCGCCCGCCGTTGCTGGCCGCCAGGACGCTGCCCGCTCTGCGAGAAGCAACTCGAGTTCCAAAGAGAGATCCAACATTGCCGGCCGCCAATCCGGGTTAATGTCGGTCAGCTCGGCGCGGATGGTCCAGAGCATGTCCGCGAGTTGCGAGACGGCACCCGGGTCGTTGGTGTCATCGTTGATGAACCTATTGAGCTGGCTCCAAACCACGGATTCTTCGGGTATTCTCGTGAGAAGGACGGTGAGCGAGTCAGCTCCCGCGTATCGGTACCCGGAATAGACCGTGTCCGCCGGACGGTGGGGGATATCCCGCGTCAACTCCCGGACGAGAAAGAACTGTGTGGCAAGAAGATCATCGTCCCCGCACAATGACAAAAGAAACCGCCGTCCCCAATCGATTTCGTCCTCATTGTTGATGGCGCCTTCGAAGTTGCGCGCTTGACGCAGCACCCAGCCATCGTCGGTATCTCGAAGGTACTTGTCGATCTGATATTGCTTGGCTCGCGAGAAGAAACGGTGTGAGTCGAGGAACGCGTCGAAATCGGTTCCAGCGAGAATCTGTCCGATATGGATTCCATAGTGCCGGGCAATTCGGACCACTTGGTCTGTGTGGACCGCGTGACGAATACCACCAACCGAATCGCACGGTTCGTCGGCCGGGTTGATGGTTCCATCCGCGCAGAACCAATGGACCGATGCAAACGGTCCCTGCGGGTCGTTTTTGAACTCGGCAACGATCTCGGCAAGATTCGGCGGGCCGCCGGAATCTATTTGTTGACCCCAAAGGTTTGATCCCAGAACGGAAACGAGCGCCGCCGCGACAAAAAGTCTGGTTAACATAGTGTTATGAGGGTACAAGAGCAGGCGCATGAAATTCAAGACGTGATGACGGCACGCGACTGTCAGGGAAGTTTTACACCGCCGGGGTCGATTGGGGATCTTGTTCGCGTATCTGGTTGGTTGTGACGTAAAAATATGTGGCACATAGCGTTACGCACACGATTCACCCTGGCTAACACTTTACATACAGGGAAGGATCGGGTATAATAAGACATCATCCGGAAGGGACTTGGGGCGCCTCATGCCTGGCAGCGTGGGCATGCACGGTGGGGGTTGACAGACCTTCCAGCCACTTAGTGTTCGCGGTGCCTCGAGGTTGTTTCGGGCATGCACCCGTTTGTCCCTGGCCAAAGTATATCCTCACGATTTAGGCGAACCAGATTTCGGGCTCTTCTGTAGTCCTGCATCAGCACCCAAGGTGGTCCGACGCCATGCCCGAAAATATTAGGGCAGCCCATTCAACTTGGTCTGGTCCCGTGCTCATTTGCGATAACGCATGGTATCACGGGAT
>CP070631.1:624067-626265 GCA_020356045.1 Candidatus Latescibacterota bacterium | reverse complement strand
GGTGAGCTGATGTATCCACTACCTGCCCAGTGGAGGAGTGAGATCTTACCATAGCGTAGGGGCAAACGTCAATTGAGTTTTGTCAAATGCCTCGGGGGAAACCCCTTCGACCGGACAAGTGTGTGTCTATCCAGCAGCCATCTGCTTCGGTCTATCCAACGTCTGCTCAAACTCATCGGGGCTCATGTAACCCAGGGCGGAGTGAAGTCGCTCCCGATTGTAGACGTCTTCGATGAAAACGGGTAAGTGGCGAACGACGTCATCCCAATCCCGATAATCCATCAGGTAAACTTCTTCGGTCTTGAGCGTCTTGAAGAAGCTCTCGACCTGCGCATTCTCGTAGGGGTTTGCCTTCGATGACATGCTGATCCGAAAACCATGCGTCTTGAGAAGTTGAATGTAGTCCTCGCCGGCGTACTGCACACCCCGGTCCGAGTGGTGACAACAGCCTCGGTTCGGCTGCCGTGCCCTCAACGCCGATTCAAGTGCCGAGACCGTCAAGCGCGCATCCAACGACTTCGAGATCGCATATCCGATCACCTTCCGCGAGAACGCGTCCAAGGTCACTGCCAAGTAGACAAAGCCCAAAAGGATCCGAATGTAACTGATGTCGGCGACCCACACCGCGTCGATCCCTTGGATCTGGGCATCCTTGTAGAGGGTCGGGTAGACGACGTAGCTGTGTCGGCTCTCGGTCGTGTGCACATACCGCTTCCTCGTCTTGACCAGCAAACCCGCCTCTCGCATGATCCCAAGCACCCGCTTGTGGTTGACTGGAAAGCCTTCTCGCTTTAGCTGCGCCGTCACCCGTCGGTACCCATAGCGTGAAAATTTGAGTGCCAAAGCCTCCAAGCGATCCTGGACGTGAGCGTCCTCCTTGAGCTTCGCCTCTGCCCGTCCTTTCCCTCGGTAGTAGTAGCTGCTTCGTGAGAGCCCCCGTCACTTCGCACCCCCTTTGCATCGACGAGAGTGAGGGCCGCTCACGATCGAGGAACGCTCGTTTTTGATCTCGCGTGCTAGGTCCCTGGCTTTTTTTAAAGGCTGATTTTCGATGGAGAAGTCCACGACCAACTTCTCCAACTCCAACATCCGAAGCTTCAGCGTCATGTCCTCCTTCGAGTTGGCGCTGGTCAGTTCACCCTGAGTGTAGTGCCTCTTCCAACGGTAGATCAGCTGTGGAGAGATCTCGTGGCGCCGGCTCAGCTGCGCCACACTTGATCGTCCAGAGAGGTACTCTTCTACCAGTCCCGCCTTAAATTCACGAGTGTAGGATCGTCTCGACGACATAACAAGGCCTCCTTGGTTCTGACCTTATCAGGCCGCCGCTAGGTTAGGCATTCATTTGTTCAATGGCAGGGGTGCAGTCCATCTTGTCGACTATACTTTGATACTTGATTTTGTGGCTTGGGTATGCTACAATTCACCGCTTTGCAACCTCATGGGGGAGTTGAGGAAGGAGGTGAGCAGCGCGTACTCAACAGTTTTTCTCCACTGTTTCTTCTTCGAATCTTCAAAAACAGTAATCCTGATGACAAAGGAGACCCATAAATGGGAAAGAAAGTAGTATATATGCTCACTGCAGTATTGTTGGTACTATTACTTGCGTTTATGGTCGGCTGTTTCAGTGATCAACCGGAAATGCCTCAAATCGAGCAGTCAATGTTTGCCGATGAGATGGGATTAAACGTCGATCGGACCTTTGAGGGAATTCCACGAATGACATCGTCGAATGGTGGTATCCTGGTAGTTGACCCGGACACGTTGACGTGTGACGGCATCATTCAGTTTGACGACATCACCGGCGGTATCCAGCCTGGCACGCATTACGACGACGTCATCGAATCAGACGGGGCGGACTTCGCGGAGCGATTCGTTGGGCAGACCCTGACGATCAATGGTAATTTCGACATTCTGTCGGGAACCCCGTCAGGTCCGCTCTCTCTGCAGGTAGGCGCCCCCAATCACAACGTAGGCGTGGTGGAAGCACCTAGCTGCGGGCCGACTCAGATCCTTACTGGTTGGGGACCACCGGGTTATCCAGACTTTTCCGGTGGTGGCGAGGGTTGCTTCGCCGTTCTGTTCGATTTCGACCAGTCGGAGTTCGGCTTTAGGATCTGTGGTGGCAATGGCGGCACGGCTACGATCAACTTCTTCCAGCGCAACGGCAGTCTGATCGACCAGATCGTGGTTACTAATCT
>CP070631.1:622637-623967 GCA_020356045.1 Candidatus Latescibacterota bacterium | reverse complement strand
TCGAAACTGGAGACGCCCTTTGCAGCGACGTGTCCTGCACCGGTGAGGGTCATGATCCACTAACGGGAGTCGATCCAAGCCGGCCGCTGACATTCGCGCTCGACCAGAACCATCCGAATCCGTTTAATCCCAGCACTCGGATCCGGTTTAGTCTGGACAAAGAAGCGATGGTTAGCCTGATCATTTATGATGTATCGGGGACCCGCGTCCGCACGCTCGTCAACCGCAGTATGAGTGCGGGATCACACACGGAGGAGTGGGACGCACGCGACGATAAGGGAAGATCGGTGGCCAGTGGTATTTATTTCTACCAGTTGACCTCGGGCAGCCGGACTTTGACACGCAAGGCGGTTCTTCTGCGCTGAGCGTGCTCGGACTCTTAACTGATTCTGTAGAAAGACAAGACCTCCAATGCCGACGGGGGTCTTGTCTATTTTTCGGAGAAATCACACGCGCGGTTGATGCAATTCTAGTTAACATAACGCCGGATATTTAACCTGGTTTATTGGATAAGGCCTTTGACAATATGGCATTAGAAGCGGTTCTAGTTAGCATAATATCGCTCCCGCGGCGGGAGTGATAAATCAACGACTTACGCGGCTTCCGACCCATACGGCGATCGAGTTAATTTGGCCGTTGATGTTGTCGTTCGCGGGTGGGCAAGAGGATTCTGGCTGGGGGTCGGATCACCGGCGTCGCGGGCAACTCAAATCATAAAGGAAAAAATGACCAAAGCCACGAACGCGCCTGGGAAAAGCCACCGGCACACATCGTCGGTTCGTTGCGCGGGACCGGTACTGCCTTTGCTGGCCAGCCGGCTGGTCAGGATCGCCTGAAGGAGCGCAAAGAACACCATGAGGGTCGCACCGGTAATGAAGATGTCCATGCGTGTAAAGTACGAGATCTTGGGCACGAGCCCGCCAAGCGCAAAACGGTAGGCGATCAGCGTCAACATCGACGCGGTGGCGGCGCCAATTTGAGGCGCAAACGCGCTGGGGTCGATCCAGAAGACAGCCCACGACATAAAAACGATCAGAGCCAGCGGAACGATCACCTTCCACAGATAGTATCCAAAATACCGTGTTGTTTCGATCTCATAGACAACTGAGGGCAGTTCTCGATCGAAAACCTTGAAAGCAGACGGGTACGCGTTGCCATCCTCGACACGCCAATCAGCCACGGTAAGTGTATCCATCTTGCCGATGTCGTTCCGATCGAGATTCAAAACCAGCGGGTTCCGGCTTGCCATTACGGCCTCGATTCGAACTGTTTGCCGGTCGAGAGGAAAATCATAAAGATGCATTCGAGAGGACAGAGTGCCAACGTATCT
>CP070631.1:621487-622537 GCA_020356045.1 Candidatus Latescibacterota bacterium | reverse complement strand
CGGGTTGATCTCGATGATCTTATGGAACCCTTGCCCATCGACAAGGTTGCCGTGTACCAGGTTTTCCTGAACCTTGTGAGTAACGCGGTTGATGCGTGTGTCGATTCCGCGAGCGGTGACTTGGTCAAAATAAAGAGCCATGATCGTGGTGAGGATTTATTATTCACGATTGAGGACAACGGGATCGGCATGAGTGAGGATACGGCAAGGCGTGTCTTTGATCGGTTCTACACCACCAAATCCGCAAAGGGTACCGGTCTCGGGCTCCCCGTGGCCAAAAAGATCGTCGAGGCCCACGGAGGTAATATCGAGGTCCGGTCGAGCCTCGGCGTAGGCACGACCTTTTTTGTTCAACTCTCGAAGACTCCCCCAACCGGCGCAGAATCGAGCTCTCCTAAGAACCCTTGAAACCGGCGTGGGTGGCCTGCCCCCTGAAACGGTATCACGTTCTTCTTGACTTTCGGGCAGATGGCGTATTTGTCCACCGATTTCATCAGGTCATTCCTGGGCTGAAAACTCCATGATGATTCGTATGTTATGATGCTGAGAGTCCCCAAAGCTCAACCGAATTTCATGGAGTCGAATCATGCCCACCGAACCCTCTGTCCCACTACCGAGCGGTTGGTCGAAGCACGTCAACACCAGTCTCCTGCATGCTGTAGGAATACCAGACCTTCTGAGACACATTGTGCTATGTTCGCAATGGACATTGGGAGGTCGAATTCATGGAAAAAGCACTGGCTGACGCTCTGGTGATCCGCCGTAAAATGTTTGTTGTGCAGTTTGTCTCCGACGCCAGAAACGTTAGCAAAGAGTGTCGCGAGTTCGATGTGCCGCGATCATCGTTCTATCGCTGGAAACGAGCCTTTGAAAAAGAGGGCATCGAAGGGCTGATCCGAAAGAAACCCATCGCGAGGCGCCATCCACGTCAACTCGCCCCAGAGGTGGTTGAGAAGGTCCTCCATCTCAGACGTGTCTACCATCTCGGTCCGCAAAGAATCGCCTGGTACCTCGAACGTTATCATGGTGTCAAAACCTCTTGTTCGAGCG
>CP070631.1:617624-621387 GCA_020356045.1 Candidatus Latescibacterota bacterium | reverse complement strand
GAATGATTATCGTCACTAATCTTAAGACTGCAATACCTTGCATTTTAATAGGTGGTGCTCTTGGGGCGTTGGTGGGGGGGGTACTCGACAGTACTGCTAACGGAATTCGCGTTGGAGTTATTTTGGGAGGCGTGGTCGCTTTTATACTTTTACAGGAAAGGTAGAAGATACCAAGCGCCTCCTGACCTCCGGCCAGGGCTCGCGCCAACCCGCCCTTCAACTGATGCGCGACCCGTTACGATTCTTCCCAAAATCCCTACCTCCCCGGGCTGGACGATTTGCGAACCGTTCCTGTGGAGCTGGCAAGAGGTTGACGGATCTAACAGAATGGCTCCCCGAACGAGACTCGCTGCGAACCTTTCTGAGAGTGTCTTGAGAATAGGGCTCAATACGACCAATCGCGATCTCTCAGCCCACCTGCCTAACAGCTCATTCGAAGGGCCGGACGAACAAATAGAAGAGACAGCTGTAACTTGCTTCATTCTCCGAATTATCGCCATTAATACTTTGAATTCACAATCCCCTGGCCATACAATCGGCAAAGTTCAAACTTCAATAACCGAACGGAGGTCTTCCAAATGAGCAAATCGGATGTTGAACTGGGCAAAGGATGGACCAAGCCCAAGCTCATCGGCCCCATGATGGTCGTCCTTGCGGTCGTCGCTGCGGTTTTCGTTGCATTGTTCTGGTTAGACGGTCGATTCCAGGAAGCCCTGCTCGTAATCGGGGCCTACATCTCCGCGGCCATCATTGCAGTTCTCGACATGATAGCCGCGCTCATTAAGGCTATCCAAAATCTCGGTATCCGCAGGGAAACAGGCTCATGAAATAAAGTGGAACCAGGGCTCGGTTGGGCCCTGGTCCCCGAATTGAACGTCTTGCGAACTTTGCCTGTGGAGGTCCCCCGAGTTCGCAAAAACGTACGGTTCGCCCCCCGAGCTGGATGATTTGCGAACGGTTTTTGGCTCTGTCCTCATGATGGATATGACATATTCTTACCATTTTGGCTGTAAGGAGTTGCGGCCCCTAACGACTTATTCTTATTATGATCTATCGCGAACCGAACATTGCCTTTATGTGTGAAGACGAGTTTTCGCAGGAGGTTCATGATGATGGTTCACCGCAAGCTTATCGTAATCGGTATTGTGTGCGTCGCCTTCGCGGTTGGTTACTATCTGGCGGCAGCCGGCGGGTTTGGCTCCGACACCGCCCAGGCCGACCCATCAAAAGCTTCGCCGGTTAAAGCCCTGGCGGAACGCGAGGTGTATTACCCCGGCACGGAAGATCTGGCTCCGGACGAAATGCGTGTAACGGCCTGCGGAACCGGCATGCCAAACGCGCGGCCCAAACAAGCGGCCGCCTGTTGGCTCGTGGAATTGGGCAACGGAGACAAGTTTCTATTTGATATCGGTACCGGTTCCGCCGAACGAATTGCCGCGATGAAAATCCCGTACAACTACCTGAACAAAGTCTTCATAGGACACTTGCACTCCGACCATTTTGGCGATCTCGACGCGCTTTACTGCGGTGGTATAGTCGCCAACCGTGTGGTGCCCCTGCGAGTTTGGGGGCCGAACAGTATTGAGCCCAAGTACGGAACCAAGGTCGCCATGGAGCATTTCGAGGGCATGCTGGCGTGGGACATAGACACACGGATGGGCAACACAGACACGCGAGGTGCTTTTCTAAAGGTCACGGAATTCGACTATAAGGCAGTCAACAAGATCATATACGAAGAGAACGGCGTAACCATCCGCACGATTCCCGCGGTTCACATTTTTGACGGGGCGGTGAGCTTTATCCTGGAGTGGAATGGTTTGAAGTTCTGTTATAGCTCCGACACCTTTCCGAACAAGTGGTGGATCGAACATACAAAAGGGGCTGACATTTCTATCCACGAAGCGTTCATTACACCGGAATCGTTGGTAGAAAAGCAGGGGTTCACGCCCGAGGCGGCACTTAATGTAGGCACGCAGATCCACACATCACCGGCGCAGTTTGGAAAGGTCATGGCCGAGACTAAACCGCGGATGGCGGTAGGCTATCACTTTTTCAATGACTTTGACACGGCGCCTCAGGTTTTGCGTGACGTGCGCCGCACCTACGACGGACCGTTGGCGCTTGCTGTAGATTACATGGTTTTCAACGTAACAAAGGAAAAGATCCGGGTCCGGATGGCGGCGGTGGACGAGGATATTTGGCCGCAGCCTTCAACAATCCCGTTGGTTCCACCCGATCCGTCGTTGCAGCGGACAGAAATGTCGAAGGACATGCTTTCGGGTCGCGTTGTTCACAAGGACATACTCAAAGAGATCTACGCTGAGATCAACGAGCAGTATGGATCGAACGCGAAGGTTCCCGAGTAGAACCCCACCACAAGAGAATCAATCAAACGCCCGTCCTGCTGGACGGGCGTTGTCTTTAGACTAGGCACTTAGTAACACCGCACCGGTTTGTATAATGCTTTAGGCTCCGCGGTCTGGACGATTTGCGAACTATTCCAGTCGAGGCGCCGAGAGTTCGCAAAAACGTACGGTACGCCCCCCGAACTGGATGATTTGCGAACTAGTCCCCGCGGGGTATCACACTTGACCCGGGCCGGGCCGAGGGTGTTCGGCGCCAATTCTGGATTTCGTCAGCAGTGAGGCGTCAGTGTTTGCGGTAAATTCGTGAGATGATTATCGGTTCCACGGGAACATCCGTATATCCGTTTCTCTGTGTAGTTTCAACTGACCGTATTGCGTCCACAACATCCATACCACCAATGACCTTACCAAACACGCAATAGCCCCATCCACCCGGGGTCTCGTCGCGATAATCCAGCGGTTTGTTATCGTTGACGTTTATAAAAAACTGGCATGTCGCACTGTGGGGATCAGCGGTCCGCGCCATAGCTATCGTGCCCAATAAGTTGGATAGTCCGTTGTTGGCCTCGTTGGGAATTGGGCCGTGCGTTGGAGTTTTCTTTAGCATGGACTCATCCAGTCCTCCGCCTTGAATCATGAAATTCTTGATGACGCGGTGGAATATCAAACCGTTGTAGAACGACTCGTGAACGTAATTCAAGAAATTGCCGACGGTTATCGGTGAGTTAAGAGGGTAGAGTTCAACAGTGATGTCTCCGAGGGTCGTTTCGATCACCACGATGGGGTTTTCTGTTGGGTCCGGTGGCTCGCAGGAGTCGTCGGATCCGCAAGAAAAGAGTATAAGAAACGCCGTTGTTACTAGGATCATGAGAAGTGCCGTCGAACGCATATGTATCTCCGTTGCTCTGGAGGAGAGGTTGTGGGTTTGGCTGGACACCGGGCCGTAACTTATTAAGTATATCACAGCTCCGCACTGGTTCCGCTTCTGAGCGGTCTTGATCTTCCCGAATTGGTCGTTTTGTGAACTATCCCTGTGGCGGTCCCGCGGGTTCGCAAAAAGAGGTGAATCCCCGGTCTGGACGATTTGCGAACCGTTTCTATCGAATTGCCAAGGGTTCCATGAGCGGTTCAAATTGGCTCCACAGATTGGACGAAATTCGACGTAGTCTTGCTGTAAATCTTGCGGCATTATGAGAGCAGGTAGGGGTCCACACTGCAATATGCTCTGAACTGACCGGGCATTGTTTAACGGACCCACCCGGTTACACGGGCCGAAAGTATGCCACTCAAGAGGAGGACTGACTGATGAACCTTGTCAAGTGTGAAGACTGCGGTAATGAAATCAGCCAACGTGCGTTCCTTTGTCCAAGATGTGGTCGTCCAAAGTACGACCTGAG
>CP070631.1:609028-617524 GCA_020356045.1 Candidatus Latescibacterota bacterium | reverse complement strand
GACGGGTCGACCGTAATTGCGCCCTCGTAGCGGGCCAGGTTCAACCCCGTGACCACCACCTTGATATCTCCCGGGGATTCGGCCACAAAGTCGAACACCACGTTCCCCAGCGAGTTGGTGGCACCGTATTGATAATCATCGTTACCCTTGGACAGGCATACGTGAGCGGAGTCGACCGGCTGGCCGCCGGTGGTGACATTGACCAGTATATTGTTGGATCCCAGCCCCACATTAGCCGGGAAAACGACGTCTGCTGTTTGAACCTCCCCCGTAAACAACGGCATCTCAGGGTCAGCCAGGATCGTGTAAATGTAATGCGTCCACAGGTCGACGTTGTCACCCGATTCCGCAACCGGTGTGCGCGGGAGCCTCGAGCGGGCAAACGCTTCACCGATGTGGGTCACATCGTGGTTGTACAGAAGACTGTAGTACTCGCTCATGTAGTTGCCCGAGGCGTTTGGGAACGCACTTTCGTTGGCGCCAATTACCGACACGGCACCGCCATTCGGGTTCGCAAGGAAATGTTCACCCAGACAGAAGAAATTGTAAGCGGCTGCCGTACAGTTGAGCATATATAGGTTGAAATAGCGGCATCCGTTGGTCATGGCATCCGCGTCCGTGTTGAGGATGCTGGCGTCGGCTACAGACATGTTGAAGCGGAACCCGTGTCCAACGTGGTTAACCTGATTGAAACCGACCACCATAGAGTCAATGGCCGCTTGTCTGCTCTCAGGAACCGCGTTCGTGTATAACCAATCGGTTTCATACATCTTCACGACGTCCAACGGTTTACCCGCAAGACTCAGCGCATAGACGAATTCGGCGAAATCCGCTCCATTGAGACTAATCAAATCCGGCGGTTGCCAGTCCACAGGAAAGAGGACTTCGGCCTCGAAAAGATATCTGTTCTGATAGGTCATATCACACGGTGTTTCATAGGCGAGGATCTTATCGATCATTTGGGATACATCGGCCGGGGTCGAGCGAGGGATTCTTCCGTTGTAGACCTCAGCATACAGATCCGCGTTGTCGTAAGGAACGACGTTAAATCCTTCGCCCCAGTATTTGTCGTGAGTATCGTTCCAGGATCCGTCTAGACAGGTAAAGTACATGTCGACCGGCAGCTCAGTACCTCCGAGATAAAAACGGCTCATCGCATACCGCGGGGGAAGCACATCGGTATCGCCACCGAGAAGCACATAGGTGATCCCCCATTTGGCATATGCGTCCTGAATAAAGAACCGCATCGTTTCCTGGAGATCCACGCCGTTGCGTGTGTTCGCCTCGATGAACTCGACCGTCCGAACCACGGTGGGAACACCCTTCTCCGTTTTCCAGTCGGCAAGCCGCTGAAACTCGGAAGCGAGGGCATCGGTTGTTATAATGAGATAGTCGACGGGGCTGCCTTCGAGCGACGGGTAAGAGGTCGGTTGAAACCCACCCTTTTTCTCTTTTACCCGCACCTCATCGAAATGATACCCAAGATTGACATCGGCGTTGATCACAAGATCGGACAAAGTGCGCGCAACCTTGTCCTGAAAATTCTTGCGATGACGCTGCCTGACCACCGGATCCCAATCGCTGCCACCGTCCTTTGTACCGATGTCAAGCCGGATATCTTCAAAAAGCGTAAGCTTCGATCCGTCTAGACTCAGCGGGAATACCGCAAACGATGCAATCGCGCGGCCATGCAGAAAACCGGTCCCCAGGTAACGGCCATGGGTCGCGGGGAACGCGCTGCCTTCTACAACTTCAACAAGACTGGAACCCGATCCAACGGTCCCGTCTTCCGCGATCGTCGCGGGCGCGATCTTAATGTTTGTGTTTTCGGCTAGAATCACGCCGGGGCCCGGCACAAATTCGAAAGTGTCGACAAGCTGTCCTTGCGGCAACAGCACGTTTACGATTCGGTACGGAAGCTGTGGAGCACCTGCTTCCGTTGTGTGGGCGTAATCATCAGATGTGATCTTTAGACTCGTGAAACCGAGATCCGTACCGATGCGCACGTCGCTCCTCGACAGCGACAACGGGTAGGACAACGTCTCCGCGTTTGACGGACCGACGAGGCCCAAAACCAGCACCAACCCAACCAGCAGACACACCAAAGATGCAGGACACAGGGCAGGCTTGCGCGCCATGGGTTCCTCCTTGGACTATGATGCAATATGAACTACAAAGCAGGCAGTTGCCTAATCTGAGCTGCCTCTGACAAATCTTTGTAGCGGCGACAAATTGGTAGACCTAGAGATCCAACATTCAAGCAGTAGCAGTGCGGGTAGTCTCGCTCCTTTAGTGCGGAGAAGTTCGCTTCATCGTGCGACACACCATTAGGACACACCATGTTTGGTGGTGAACAATTATAAACGGTTTGAGCGCGAAAGTCAAGCAGCGATTAGGGCTTGGGGACGCGCATCTTCGCGGATTTCCGATGTTTTGCCAGAAGCTAAGAACCACCCGCATGGTAGACGCCGCGGCAAGCCCGGGCGACGCCAAGAGCAACCGGGCAAACCGCCGTCACGTTTAGCGAGTTGGTCCAATGTCGAACCCATCTCCATTCATGTTCACTTTTACCGTATCGCCTTCTCCGATAGAACCTTCGAGCAGCGCGGTCGCTATCCCATTTTCGATGCGTTTTTGGATCAGCCGCTTTAACGGCCGTGCGCCATACACGGGATCAAATCCTTGCCGTGCAATGGCTTGTACGGCTTCTCTCGCAACGTCGAGCAAAAGACCCCGGTCAGCCAGCCGTGCGGCAAGCAACTCAATCTGGAGCTCGGTGATCCGAAGAATCTCTTCGTCGGACAGGGCATGAAAAACAATGATATCGTCCAGTCTGTTGAGAAACTCCGGCTTAAAGCTTGACCGAACGACATCCAGAACGTCGGACTTCATCGCGTCATAGTTGTGCGACACGTCCTGCTGCCCGGTGCCGAGGTTCGAGGTCATAATGACAATACTGTTTGTAAAATCGACCGTCCGTCCTTGTCCATCCGTCAGACGGCCATCGTCGAGAATCTGCAACAAGATATTGAAGACATCGGGGTGGGCCTTTGCGATCTCGTCCATCAGGACCACCGAGTATGGATGGCGCCGGATCGCCTCGGTTAAATAACCACCTTCCTCGTAGCCAACATATCCGGGAGGCGCACCGATGAGTCTGGCGACCGAGTGCTTTTCCATAAACTCCGACATATCCATCCGCACGATTTTGTGCTCATCATCAAATAGAGTTTCGGCTAGTGCCTTCGCGAGTTCCGTTTTTCCTACACCGGTGGGTCCCACAAAGAGAAAGGACCCTACCGGCCGCGTGGCCACGCTGAGCCCGGCGCGCGACCGGCGCACAGCCTCCGACACGGCAGTCACGGCTTCGCTCTGTCCAACAACCCGTTCGCGGAGCCGGTGTTCGAGATTCAAAAGCTTGTCCGTCTCCGCTTCCACCATCCGTGTCACTGGAATTCCCGTCCAACGCGCTACGATGTCGGCAATCTCTTCATCGCCGACAACTTCCTTGAGCTTGGCGCCGCTCTTTTGAATTTCTACAAGATCAGCGTTGGCGCGCTCCAGTTCTGCCTCGAGTGTCGGAAGTACACCGTATCTGATCTCTCCGAGTCGCTCGAGATTGTTCTCACGAGTTGCGAGTTGTTCATCCCGCTTGGCCGCATCTATTTTCTCTTTGATTTCTCGAATTCTTTGTATCGATCGTTTCTCATTGTCCCACTCCAAAACCATCGCCGACTTCTCTTCTCCAAGCGCCGCAACAGCCGCTTCGATTTCTTCGAGCCGCTGCCGCGAGTTGTCATCATCCTCTTTCTCCAATACTTTTTTCTCGATTTGGAGCTGTGTAAGTCTTTCATCGATTTCGGCAACAGGCGCCGGCTGGCTGTCCAGTTCCAAACGGAGTTTGGAGGCCGCCTCGTCGATCAAATCGATCGCCTTGTCTGGCAGAAACCGGTCCGAGATGTATCGGTTCGACAGCCCTGCCGCCGCGACGAGCGCTTTGTCCGTAATACGCACGCCGTGGTGAACCTCGTAGCGTTCCTTCAGCCCCCTGAGGATCGCAATGGTTTCGTCCACAGTCGGCTGCTCAATAGTCACTACCTGAAACCGGCGTTCGAGCGCTGCATCCTTCTCGATGTGTTTGCGGTATTCGTCGATGGTTGTTGCTCCGATACATTTCAAATCACCGCGCGCCAACGCCGGCTTGATCATATTGGAGGCGTCCAACGACCCTTCGGCGGCTCCCGCTCCGATGAGGGTATGAAGCTCATCGATAAACAGAATGATGCTGCCTTCCGCATTTTGTATTGCCTTTAACACCGCTTTGAACCGCTGCTCGAATTCGCCGCGGAATTTGGTGCCGGCAACCATCGAGCCCATATCGAGAGCCAGCAGCCGCTTATCCTTGAGCGCGTCCGGGACATCGCCGTCGGCTATGCGTTGTGCCAATCCTTCGACGATCGCCGTCTTGCCCACTCCGGGATCACCAATCAAAACAGGATTGTTTTTGGTCCGACGCGACAAAATCTGGCTCACGCGCCGGATCTCTTCGTCCCTCCCGATCACCGGATCGACTTTTCCCTTGAGCGCGGTTTGAACGAGGTCGATGGTAAACCGGTCGAGGGCTTGATAGGTATCTTCTGCGTTGGCGTCGTTGACGGTCTCCGAACCCCGCAGCTTCTTGAGCGCGGCGAGAACGCGTTCGCGGTCCACATCCATCCCATTCATCCACTCGGCGATGTCGGATTTGGCATCGCTCACCATGGCGAGTATGAGATGCTCGGTCGAAACGAACCTGTCCTTCAACACCTCGGCCTCGGTAAACGCCCCCTGGATCACCTTTTTGAGCGCACCCGACATATACGGCTGCGCGGAGCCGCCCTCCTGCGTTGGAAGGCTTTCCAATTGCCGGTCAACAACCTCGCTCACACGGGCGGGAGCGACCTCCATACTCTCCAGCAGCGATCTGAGGACACCACCGTCTTGCTCGAGAAGCCCCTCGAACAAATGCCACGGTGTGACTTCTGGGTTGTTTTTCAAAAAGGCCGATTCGCTGGCGGCACTCAGCGCCGCCCTCGCTTTTTCGGTTAGTTTGTCAATCATCTCCGGACCCCTTTCTCAATGTGGTCGATCATTGGTGTGTTGATAGTTTGTCCGGGCCCAACGTACCGCACAAACGATGCCAGAAAGCTGGTATAATTATCGTGTTTTATAATAATAAGATAGCGTCATTCGTTCCGTGTGGGCCGTTCAGATCTGACTGTGCATGCCAAAATGGCATGATATTGTGGCATTGCAACTGTGCGAGATGGCAGGCTACGGCCGGCGCCGGGACGGCAGTGCAGACGACAAAAAGGGGTTAGTCGCGGCGAAACCACTCGAGAATAAAGTATCGGGGGACTCTGTACATGGCCCTGGCGAGTAAAACTTCGTCTGGTGAGGGCACATCCGCGATTGGCGACCGTCCTCCCACCATGATGTGATTGGGATCGGAGCTGTGGTTCATTCCCAAGGCGTGTCCAACCTCATGGCGGACAATCACCTTCATGAGGGACAGGTTGGTCTCGTCGTAGGTATTCTTGAGCGTTATTCTACCCTGAAGCGGCACGCCGTTTTCATCGGTTCTCATCACCAAGTAGTGTTCGCGTGTGGACGTATTGTCCGTGTAGTGGACATAAACTCCAGTCTCGGGTATCTCGTCGACAAACTCGAAAACGTCGAGCTCGATCACCTCTTCCCACTCCAGAAATACCTGCTCGATGATTTGTTTGTAGTCGAGGTTGTTCGCTATCAGAGGCGGAACGTATACCTGGCACGGCAGCTCCCATGTTCCCAGAACATCCGCCGCGTTTCCATCCAATCGAGTCATTTCAACGAAGAACTCGAGGAAATCCATGTAGTCTTCCGAATCGAGATCGACGTTTGGAAGCATCCACATGTCAATGTGGCCACCATCGACGATCTCGTACGGCGAGTAAATGATATCGAAGTAGTTTTCCAAAACGGCATGACTCACACCGTCCCAGAAATACACATGGGCATAGCCGGCCGGCAGATCGGTCAGAGTGAACAAGCCATCCGATTCCGTGGTATCGACTGCGCTAATCATTCGGACCCACATACCGGGTACCGGGTCGTTCGTCACCGCATCACGAACCATCCCGGTCACCGTCATACCCCGTGCACGCTCACCCACCGGTGCGGAGATCGCTGATAGATTGCCAAAATCATCCATCGCGCGGACGGCCACATAGACCAGCTCGGCAGGCGGGAGATCACTAATCACCATATTGTGAAGGGTACCGGGTTGACCCGGATCCGGTTCGCCGGGCCGGTCGCTCGCCGCGTTCCACGAGTGTTCATCGGTAATTGGTTGACCCGATGTTCGAACGATGTAATGCGCCGGCAAACCTTCCATGTCGTCATCTCCGACACCAGTCCACTCAACATCGAGCTCACCCACTCCAGCCCCGGGCGAAAGGTCGGTGACCACGACTCGAGCCGGCACAACTGAATCGGGCTCGGCAGCAACACGAAGCATCCACGTGTTCGATGCAAACGCTTCGCCATCGGACACCAAAGCCCTGATCTCAACCAAACCGACAAACGTCGAATGATAAGTGAAATGACGCGAAACACCAGCGATCGAGCCGTCGACCGTATAGACATAACTCAGGGGTTTGTTTTCGGGATCCTCGGCTCCGATCGAGAAATCGATCGAGGCGCCAACGACAATCGTGATTTCGGAATCGGGCGGCTCGACAAAAACAATCTCGGGAGGGCGGTTCACCGGCCGGATGCGGGACAGCTGCCATCGGACTTTTGACTCGGTGAAACCATTTGTCACACGGCCGACAACATTTACTTCTCCCTCTTCATGAACAACGTACAACCAGTGGTCGGAACGCGAGGTGAGACTGTCATCCAGGCTAAACGTGTATTCGAGTTCTTTGTCGTCAGGGTCAAACGCGGCCATCGAAAAGCGCACCGTGTCCCCGATAGCCGTCGTCAGCGTCGGCGACAGGGGCGCGTAGTTCTTGATAATGGGGGGGCGTAAAAACCGGTCGGGATCGTTGACATCACACGCGAGCAGCCCGGCGAGAAAGACCGCGACGAACAAGCCGGCAGGGGCGATTATTTTATTTCTCATATGATCCAATCATCCGGCTGCAGCAAACCGTTGGCGAAGCGGGGCCTCATCCACAAAATAGTGACCAGCGCCCCCTGCGGGCAAGCGAAATCCACCCTTTTCCCGACCCCGTCGCTCGTCGCAACCAAATATAATTATATGGGTTACAGCCGATAGGCAATCAGCGCGACCAGCAGGCCAAAGAGGAATCCGACAGTGACTTCGCCCCAGGTATGGCCGACCAGCTCTTTGAGCCGCGCCGTATTGATATGGTGGGTAACGAGAAGGTCGTCGACCAATTCGTTTAACAGACGGGCCTGTTTACCTACTTCTTGCCGAAGACCGGCGGCCTCGAAAACAACGTACATACTAAAAATCAACGCAATACTAAACATCGCCGAGTTGATGCCGCTATCCAGGGCGACTCCGATGGTGAGCGTCGTCACCAGCGCCGTATGTGAGCTGGGCATTCCACCCGTATCAAAGAATCGATCAAAACGAAGTTTTCGCGTTCTGTAAAACGCGATGACCACTTTCATTAGCTGCGCTCCCAGCCCGGCTATCAGAGAGGCGATTCCTATCGTATGAAGCATTCGATCCTTCCCCGGTGCGCGATGGCATGTCCGGCCTGACAAACATCGCCGCCGGTTGATTGACATTGCGAAGATGGTACTATAAGATAACTCACCGTGGAAAAAATCAAGATCAAATCATCCTATATGACGTCGTTTGGAAGACTGGAAGGGGACATTGGGGCGATAACGCTCGAGGCCCTCAGAGGTGTTCTTCGCGATACGGACAACCGACGTGTCCGCCACATCTTTGTCGCGGCGTACGCACCCGCCGACCTCTGTCAGATCCCCGACCCGATGGAGTGGACAAAGGACCTGGTAAGACACGGATTCCCCGAAATCAGGGCTGAGTTTCACGGCGTGTATAGAACGGGCGGCGAAGCGCTCTATACCGCGCTCGAGCACGCCAGCGCCGATCCAAAAAACTGCGATGGCACTCTGGTTGTGGGATTCGAAAAAATGACGCACCGGCCGCCAGCTGAAACGGCGGGAATATTGTCCGAGCGCGAAAATCCGCATGACCGGGCGTACGGCGCCACCCTACCTGCGTTGGGCGCGCTGGTGACACGCGCTTACCAACAGTCCTATGGGGTGCCCGAATCCGCGTGGCATCGTGTCGCCGTCAAGAACCACGGAAATGCGGTACGAAACCCCAAAGCCCAGTTCCGGCGGGCCGTGACCATCGATGACGTGATGACGAGCCCGTTGGTGTCCGATCCGTTGCGGCGGCTTCACTGTGCCCCGACGAGCGACGGGGCTGCGGCGGTGCTGTTGGATTCACGAGTGGGAGATACATGG
>CP070631.1:607306-608928 GCA_020356045.1 Candidatus Latescibacterota bacterium | reverse complement strand
CTACGACGGTCTATTGGACGAGATAGCGATTTACGACCGGTCGTTGTCCGATGCGGAGATCTTGTCGCACTACACCAATGGGATGTCCGGTGACGGATACTGCAGCGAGGACTCCGTTGCGCCAACCATCGTCTCTACCCCGGTGACCGATGCCACGACCAATGAGCTCTACGTCTATGACGTAAACGCTTCTGGCTTACCCGCTCCGACTTATGGCCTTACGGTATTCCCGGCAGGTATGACGATCAATACACTCTCGGGTGTCATCGAGTGGACACCGACGGTTGCCGGAAGCGCGCAGGTGACCGTGGAAGCCACGAACTCCGAAGGGACAGACTCCCAAAGCTTTACGATCGCTGTGACGGACCCACCGCCGTGCCCACCAAGCATGACGCACTACTGGATGTTTGAGGAGACTTCCGGCCCGCCGTACGAAGATTACTATGGTGGAAATGACGCGACCTGCACGAATTGTCCTGCGGCCGCTACGGGGATTATCGGTGGCGCCCAGAATTTCGACGGGCTAGACGATGAGGTCAACGCCACCGATGACAATTCGTGGGATTGGGGTAAGGATGACAGTTTCTCGATCGCTTACTGGATGAAAACAAGTGCGAGCACATCGGGCAACCGTGTGATCGCCGCCAGAGATGACGGCGGTTCCGATCTTCATTGGTGGGTTGGATGCGATGACACCGGTAAGGAGCGGTTTCAGTTGAGGGATATCAATGGAAACGGTGTCTATATCGGCAACAAGGGCAATGCGCTCAATGACGGTGTTTGGCACTTTGTCGTTGCGGTGCGCGATAATGATTCAAATATGAATCGGATTTATGTCGACGGCGTCAAGAGAGACTCTGCATACCATGACTACACGGCCGGGTTTGGCAGCAACGTTCCATTAAATATTGGATATATCAATTTGTCGCACCATTATCGTTATGAGGGCATCATCGACGAACTTGCCACCTTTGACAAAGCGTTGACTGCCGCAGAAGTGTCGTCATTTTACAGCAAGGGGCTTTCGGGCGACGGTTACTGTTCGGTCGATTCGATTGCTCCGGCGATCACCTCGACCCCAGTGACAAGCGCAACTGAAGGACAACTGTACACTTACGATGTCGATGCCACGGGTTATCCGGAGCCCGCCTACGCGCTTACCGTCTTCCCGACCGGTATGACCATCGGACCGGCTGATGGGTTTATCCAATGGACACCGGCATCGCCGGGAAGCGCTCAGGTGACGGTCGAAGCGTCGAATGCAAAGGGAACGGATGTTCAGGACTTTATCGTTGTTGTGGAGCCGGCACCTGTTTGTCCAACTGGATTGATATCGTACTGGAAGCTCGATGAGACGAGTGGAACAGTCTACGATGATTACTACGATGGAAACGATGGCACCGGATCCGAGCCTGCGCCAACACCGGCAGCCGGCCTAATTGGCGGTGCCCAAGACTTCAACGGGACGAACAATTACATCACGGTGTCTGACGATCCATCGCTCGATTGGGCGTACGACGCAAGCTTTACGATCGAGGTATGGGCGAAGTTTACCAATGTGACCGGTTGGAACAAGGTAATGATCGGGCGTGACGATGGTGGTGGTGGCCATCCCCATTGGT
>CP070631.1:605025-607206 GCA_020356045.1 Candidatus Latescibacterota bacterium | reverse complement strand
TCGATCCACCACTTGTTGGGATACGTATCGCTCGAGAACGAGAACTTGAGCCCGTTCCACTCGAGGATGAAGCTCACTGGCCCGTCGGTGCCGTGAATTGCGGGGATCGATCGAATGACGACACCGTTCTCCTCGTAGATAACCTGATTGATTCCCTGACGGTCAAACTCGTTGACTTCCATCTCGAGCCCGCGCCCGTCGACGACGCCGGACCGCGTGGCGAGATCCCACGCATACATTTTCTGTAGCAGGTCGAGCGCGTACGACGTGCTCCATTCCTTTTTCGGCCCATCCGGACCCCACACGCGGAGCTTGTTGATGCGGTTCGACACAACCCCGCCGATCCACAGCGCATCGAGGTCGCCAAAGTGATCCGCGTGCAAGTGCCCGATAAAGACTTTGTCGAGGTAGTCGTAGGGGATCTTCATTGCGGCGATGCGCTCCGATGACCCGGTTCCGATGTCAAAGAGGAACTTGTCCCCATTGCCCAACTCCACCAGCCAGCACGCCGCTGCCTGCTTGGGACGCTGATTGGGCATGCCGGTACCCAGCGCGACGACACGCATTTCGTCGGGGGCAAGCGCCTCAGCGCCCGGATAGTACACATCCAATTCGGGAGCCGGCTTGGTGGGTGACCATTCCGGTTGCGAGGGTGGTGGCGACGCATGCGACGTCGGGAGCTGAACCGTAAAGAACACGGCGACGACTGCGACCGCGGCCACCGCACCGGTGACAAACGCGAGCAAGGTATTGCGTTTCATGCGGCGATCTCCTTTCCAGGGACGAACATATCAAGTTAGGGTAGTCTATTTTCGCTGCTGACGTTGGTAAACATAGGCTCTACCCCCTGGACTGTCAAGTGCATGACCTCGTGGGCGGGAGGAATTCCCGGACCATCGGACAAATACTCTCGGGCCGCCAGACGCCAGAGCATACCGCCGCTAGAGATAAATCTGAGGTCTGTACGTGTGAAAACAAAAGAAGCCCCTCCATTATGGAGGGGCTTGGTTTATCTTGGTGGGCCCACCAGGACTTGAACCTGGGACCAACCGGTTATGAGCCGGTAGCTCTAACCAACTGAGCTATGGGCCCCGATCGAAGGCTACGGTTGCGCCCGAGCCCCAGCCGTGGGCCTATACGATGTCGGTGTACCCTTTGAGCTTTCTGGCCCTGCTGGGGTGTTGCAGCTTTTTGAGCGCCTTGGCTTCTATTTGACGGACACGCTCGCGCGTGACGTTGAATATCGTCCCAACTTCCTCGAGCGTACGAGGTGTACCATCACCAAGCCCGAAGCGAAGACGGATCACCTTTTCTTCGCGCCGCGTCAGCGTGCTCAACACCTTGGTGAGCTGTTCGCGCAACATTGCGTGCGCCGCGCTTTGCGCGGGGGACGCCGCTCCGGTGTCCTCGATAAAGTCAGACAAGTTACTATCCTCATCCTCTCCGATAGGCCGGTCAAGCGAAATCGGCTCCATCGACGCCTTCATGACACTCTTGACCTTGTCTACCGGGTAGGCGAGCTTCTTCGCCACTTCTTCGGGTGTTGGATCGCGTCCATTCTCCTGGACGAGTTTTCGTGCGGCCCGCGAGACTTTGTTGATCGCTTCGATCATATGCACCGGCACGCGAATGGTCCGTGCCTGGTCGGCGATCGCACGCGTGATAGCCTGACGGATCCACCACGTCGCATAGGTCGAAAACTTGTAGCCCTTGCGGTAGTCAAATTTGTCGACGGCACGCATTAGCCCACTGTTTCCCTCTTGGATCAAATCGAGGAATTCGAGCCCACGGTTCGTGTAACGTTTGGCGATCGCGATCACGAGACGGACGTTGGCTTCGATCATCTCGCGTTTGGCCTTCTCACCCATGTACTCGCCGCGATCGATGCTATCAACCAGACGAAAGAGTTCCTCAGCCGTTACGCTTTCCTCTTTTTCGAGCTTTGCCAGGTCCTTTCTAATCTGCCGCATCTTACGCTCGAAATCCTCGAGCATATCGAGCGACCAGGTACCCTTGCCGTTGATCTTTATGCTCCGGCGCCGTCTAAATCCTTTGACCTTTTTGATCGTCTGCTTGAGCTCGGAATAGTTCAGCCCGATAAATGACTCATACTCTTTGAACTGCCCGAGCAGCTCGTCAAAATCTTCACGCGTTTCCCGTGTCATCTCGACGATGCGTTCG
>CP070631.1:602839-604925 GCA_020356045.1 Candidatus Latescibacterota bacterium | reverse complement strand
GTAAGTCGCAAAAAAAATCAGTTTTTTGGGGTCGATGATGATGGCATAGCAGTCGATCCGATCGAGCAGTGGCGCCGCGGCTCGTCCATCTTAAGGCTCGTCTTCGGATCGACCCGCAGGCCAAGAGGCCGCGCCGACGGCAACGCATGCCACACCGGCAATCAAAACCGTGATCAGAACCCAACGGCTCGAGGGTTCCGTTCCCGCCAGTGTCTGTCCTTCTTGTTGGGATCACATCGACCCTCAATGATACCTTTCTGAGTCCGCCATGTCCATCTTATTTCGTGTTAAGGGCTTGGAGTTGCGACAGCCATGCGACCGGCGAATAAGGGACGGCCCCGGCACGATGCCGGGGCCGTTTTTGGGCCGCAAGCCTCATTTGCTCCCGCAGGACCTCCGTCACACCTGATCCTCCGTTTCGGAGGGTCATGAATGGGTCTGCCTAATCGCTGTGTTTTTGCCCGGTGTTGCCGCGACCCGGCGTACGGTCGTCGATCCATTCGAGAATCGGGACCCAAGCGTCCATTTTGGAGTTGTCCGCGGTCCACAGATCGATATGACCGAAGTCGAGAAGCTCGGGCGGGTTGAGTGAAACGTGATGAATTGTCTTATCACTGCTCCCCAGGAGATCGAGAGAGTAAAACCCGGTCTCCCCAAATCCACCAGCGGCGGACACCAACAATACTGGGATCGTTACCTCATCCAGATAGTCGTCGTATGGCAGGTCCACTTCGTCACAAAACAGTCTCGAATACTCGGCAGTAAAGCTCAACGGTTCAAACGGCGCGGCGGTTTGGACAAAGTCCAACCACGATCCGATCTGTGTGAAACGGAGATCTACCGGAAAATCGTCGACAAAAATACCGGCTACATAGTGATACCAATCGTTTTCGGGAACCTCTGGAACCGCTCCGAGGTACAAGGCCACCTGGAGATTGGTAAATCCGGGGATCAACGGTGATGGATCGTCGGGCGCCGTCTCGGCCAGGTAGCCCATCGCCGTAAAGAAATCACCCCAGCCGGGGTTGTACACTCCCGAATCGAGAAGCGACTGATAGTAGTCAGCCGTTTCACACCAGTACTGACGGTTCCACTCGAACTTCGATGTGTCGAACTTGATACCGATATCGGCAGCGATGAATCCCTTTACATTGCGGTGCCCCGGTGGGAGCTGGGTTTCTTCGTTGATGTAAGCGTAACCGGTTGCGCCACCGCTGCTGTAACCAAGAAGATTCAATTTGCCAAATCCATTACCCGTCATCAAACGAGCCTCGCGGGCGATCGACATCCCCGCGCGAAGGTTGTCCACCTGGTTCTGGACATCCCACCCCGCGCTAAACGAATAGTCGGCTAACCCCCCGGGGACGAGCACCCAGTTTTGGTCCATTCCCCACACGTCTACCCCATTTTCGGCCAGAAAAACAGCCAGCGAGTAGTTGTCTGGCAAATAGGGCGTCACCGAACCAAAGATGAATTTGACAAAGCCGATGAGATCACCGTGCAACAGAAAAATGGTCTTGCGCGACCGAATCGGTCCGTCGTTTCCCCCCTCCTTGACGACGCGATGCAGACGTATCATGTCATACGGGCCGGGCCCTACTGGAATATCGTAACTGTAGTGAACGATATCGCCGTGAAGTGGTTCACTGTTGACATGGGTCACATAGTTGGTGGGCACGCTCGACGCGTCAGCGCCCGTAGAGGCCTCGTCCACCACCCAACCGCTTTTCGCCACCAGTTCGGCGGCTACCGCTGCGGGATCGAGATCGAGCCCAGCTATCTGTGGCGAATCCGTCTCCGGAGCCACCGGCGGCTCTTCACTACAGCTACCCACGAGCACTGCGACAAGCAGCAACGCGGGCAGCAAAAGACACTTCTTCATTGCAGTCCCCCCTGTGTGCAGGTTGCAATAACAGCTCGACACCAATTTAGATGGCAAACGCCGGGCTGGCTTCATCCGCGCCATGTGTTGGACGAGTTAAACCGGTTGGGTAAATGGGGTGTCTTACGTGTCTGCCCCGTGCCGTGTAATCTTGCTGTCAGATCAGTAAATCAACAAGGGCAGCAATCGATGAGCTGATTCGTG
>CP070631.1:597755-602739 GCA_020356045.1 Candidatus Latescibacterota bacterium | reverse complement strand
ATTTGATCCCCGACAGCGCCGCGCACATCGCCTATGCACGATCACTATTGTGGGACGCCGACCTGGATTTCACCAATGATTACCAGCGTTTGGGGTCAATCGAGAGCGAGCCGGGGATCGCGTTTGGGGCGTTGACGGAGGCGGGCAGGCCGGGTAACCCGTTTGGCATCGGCAGTGCGGTTCTATGGCTGCCTTTTGTCGCGATCGTTGCCGTTCTTGGGTTTGCAGCGAGCGCAGCCGGATTCAATGTAGCGACCGACGGGTTTGGAACCTCGATATTGCTGGCCGTGCACATGGGTACGTGGACCTATGTTGCTGCTGCGTTATTGTTGATTGTTCTGATCCTGCGCGAGACGCTGCCAGGCGGCGGAAAACGCGCGGCGGTCTTTGGTGCGTTTTTTGGCACGCCGCTGATTTATTTTGTCCTGCAAATGCCTAGCTACTCGCACGCATGTTCGGCGTTTGTAGTGACGCTGCTGCTTTATCTGTCGCTGCGGTGGCGATCGGAGTGGACGAATCGCCGAGCGGTGATGCTGGGGTTGGTGTTGGGGCTCGCTGGTTTGGTTCGTGTTCAGGAGCTCGGTTTCTGGTTTATTCCGCTAATAATTGGTTGGTACGGCGGTGCAATGCGGCAACGAAAGGATGTGTTGCAAGCCGGAATTTACACCGGTGCGGCGCTTGTTGTGTTTGCGATACAACTTGCCGCCTGGTCGGTCATTTACGGCAGCGTCTTCCAGATCCCGCAGGGGAGTGGTTTTCTGCAGTTTTCCATCGACCGGTTGTGGAATGTCCTCTTTGCGGCGCGTCACGGCCTGATCGCTTGGTCGCCTGTGATCGCGCTTGCTGCGGCCGGCTGGGTGATGTTGATTCGGCGTCGCGACACACGGGCGTTGGGTCTTGCTGCCATCGTTGGTTTTGTTATCCAGTGGTTTGTCAACTCGCTCCCAATCGACTGGTGGGGTGGGTGGTCGTTTGGCGCCCGCCGCTTTGTCGATTGTGTTCCGCTGGTGGCCGTCGGACTGGCTGCCGTGGATGCCCGGGGCAGGGCGTGGCGGGCTGCCGTGTACGCACTTGCATCACTCAATCTGGTTCAGTGGTTGCGTGTGGCGTCAGGGTCGCTATCCGGTGAGACGGATCCCGGGTGGAACATGCTGTGGGGAAAGGGGTTTTTTAGCTTTTTGCCGCACATACCTACGGCGCTGTGGAGGGTCCTCGAGGTTCCATGGACCTACGTCCGCGCGCTCCACCGGCCAACCGCCATCCCGCCGTCGTTACACCCAGACTCCGATGGGTTTATGGCCCTGATTTTTGTGTTGTGGTCGCTTGGCCTGGTTTTCGCCGCATTCCGTATAGGTCTTCGCCTGCAAAACGGTGAATCGCGACCTGACCGCTGATTCTTGCACAATGTGATTTTCGCGCCCACCTTGGCTCAAATCACGTCAGACGGCCTGTAAAACGCGAACTTTGATAGTACAGCGTTTGTCGCATACCGACGCTGTTCATCGGAGTTTTGAAAATCGAAACATATGACGTTTTTTCCTGTGTGGAGACGTTGCCGGATCGCCAAAGTGGTGCTATATCGTGTATAAGAGGGGGGGTGGAGTCATAAGCACCGCCCTGGCTCACAAACAAAAGGAGGTAACTAGCGGCATATTTGCTATCAGGTTTTGAGTCCCTGCAAATCTGACTCATTCTTGCGCTTCTTCGTGACTGCCCTAAGAACTCTCCAGACGCGGCAAGACACGCGAATTGCGTAAGCAAGATTCTGACCCTTCCGATCATTATCGCACACCCGGTGCCAAGCCGGAGGTGCGACGATGACGGGATCGCCCGTCCGGCGAGGACGAGGGTCGTGGTGACGCTCGCAGCACGGACGGGCGGTCGTTTCGTGATGGTCAGGAAAGCTATGCCCACAGAGAGGTCTGTTGAGATTATGAGCGAAGGATGGTAAGTACGTTGCTGCCTTCCGCGGTGGCGAAACGGTTGAACCAACCCATCAAACTCGTTTCGCCCCGCGGCCCGCTCATTGCATACCGCCCGGATTGAAATCCCCGATTCCACACTCGAGAATCCCGCACCACCGTCTTTTCGGGATCGTGGCCGATATTCCGGGTTGCCTACCCGGCGCTAAGGTGCTAAATTGTTTTCTCGGCAGAATTTTGTGACGGTGGATGTAGCTCAGTTGGTAGAGCCCTGGATTGTGGATCCAGTCGTCGCGGGTTCAAGTCCCGTCATCCACCCCATTGAGAAAACAAAAACCGCCCGGTGTTCAACCGGGCGGTTCGTTGTAGGACGAGATGCGGGGCGTCAAATAAACCCCATCTTCTCCTTGGCTTCTTTGAACGTCGCGGACGCGATCCGGCGGGCCTGTTGGGTGCCATCGAGCAGCAGCTCCCAAACTGTATCGGGTCGTGCGGCCAGCTCCCGCCGCCGTTCACGGAACGGGGCAAAGTACTCACCAAGTTTGTCCGCCAGATGCATCTTTAGATCCGAGTAACGAATTTGCCCCTCGGTGGCGTCTTTGGCAAACCTGTCTGCGGCATCGGGGTCGACCACCTCCATTATAGTGAGGAGGTTTTTGGCCCCCGGTCCCAGCTCGCCCGACGTCCCGGCGTCGGTCACGGCCTTCTTGAGCTTGTTCTTGATTCTTTCGGGATCCTCATCGAGTGTGATGTAGCTCTTCTCGGTGTCGCTCTTGCTCATTTTATTGTCCGGGGCGAGAAGCGACATGATACGTGCACCACGCGTCAGACGCGGCTCCGGCTCTGGGAAAACATCACCAAACGAGTGATTGAATTTGCGTGCGATCTCACGTGTGAGTTCGAGGTGTTGAACTTGGTCATCACCGACGGGAACCATCGTTGCCTTGTACAATAGTATGTCCGCAGCCATCAGTACGGGATAGTTGAGGAGTCCCGCGTTGATGTGGTCGACATGCTTTTTCTTTTTGTCTTTGTACTGGGTCATCCGCTCGAGCATGCCGATCGGGGTGATGGTATTGAGAAGCCACGCCAGCTCGCTGTGCTCGCTGACCTGCGACTGGATAAAGATCGCGGCCTTGTCGGGGTCGAGCCCCGCCGCGAGGAAATCCAGCGCCGTGTCAAAGACATTGGTCTTGAGCTCTTTTGGATCGTAGGGGGCCGTTATCGCATGAAGGTCGACGATGCAGTAGTAGCAGGCATGGGGAAACTCATCCTGGAGCGCCACCCAGTTTTTGAGCGCGCCCAGGTAGTTGCCCAAATGCAGTTTGCCCGTCGGCTGAATTCCTGAAAGTATTCTCGCATCTCTGTTCATGTCAGTATTCTAACGCTTTTTTTCGAAAATGCAAATACCGACCTCTGCTGAGTGGGCAGTGGGGTGGCGGTGCCAGCCGCCCAAATGGGGCATGATGGAGTGTAAGTTCGATTTTTGCGCGGCGGTCGCGCCGGTGCCTACCGGCTGAGCTTGGTTCCGCGCGCAACATGAGAACGAACACTCCATCATGCCCTCAACAACTACTTCGTGCGCACAGGGTCCGGCGGGCGCTTGGGAATCTTTTTCGGTTCCGTCTCGATCATCGACATTACTTCCTGGATCCCGCGATCGAGCTGCGGATCCCGGCCTTCGATTACCGATTTGGGATCGTTCTCGACCACGATGTCGGGCTCGACCCCCCAGTTCTCGATGTCCCACTCGCCGTCGGTGCTGACAAATCCGAACTCGGGCACATACACCGAACCGCCATCGATCAATGGTCCACGGCCCGAGATACCGATCACACCGCCCCACGACCGTTTTCCGATCAAGGGTCCCAGTCCCGCCTTGCGAAACATCGCCGGGAAGATATCGCCGTCGGATGCCGATGTCTCACTCAACAGACACACCAGATGTCCGTGAAACACCGTCGCCGGGTAGGGCGACATATACTCGCTATTCCGCGAGTAGTCGAGGCTCAAGAGCTCTCTGCGCAGACGCTCGATCAGCATCTGCGAGACGTTGCCGCCGCCGTTGCCACGGACGTCGATGATCAATCCCTCTTTTCGGATCTGACCGTAAAACCATTTGATGAACTCGCGGATCCCATCTGAACCCATGTCGGGGACGTGCAGGTATCCGACCCTGCCGCCGGTTTGCTCGTCGACATACTCGCGGTTCTGGTTTACCCAGCCGAGATACAACAGGCCGCGTTCGCCCGTGATGGGCTCATAAGTGACCTTGCGCGAGTCTTTGTCGGTCGCGGCCGAGTTTACGGTGAGCTCGACCGGGCGGTCCGCCTTGTACCGGAGCTTCTCGTAGGGGTTCATGTCGCCGGTGAGTTCCTCGCCGTCGATGGCGAGAATGTAGTCACCCTCGTTGATATCGACACCGATCGCCGTGAGCGGGGAGCGGTATCGGTCTTCCTCATTTTGACCCTGGAAAATCTTGGTGATCTTGTAGCGGTTCGCCTGTTTGTCCAGCTCGAGACGGGCACCCATGAGCGCAACCTGTGGTCGGTCGGGTGTCTCATAGTCACCGCCCTGGATGTACGAGTGCGATGTGTTGAGCTCAGCGACCATCTCGCCCAACACATAGTTCAGATCGGCCCGGTGCGCGACATGCTCGAGCAGCGGGCGATAGCGGTCACCAATGGCGTCCCAGTCGTACCCGTGCATGTTTTCTACATAGAAAAAGTCGCGGAACCGCCGCCACACTTCGTCAAAGATCACTGCCCACTCTTCGGCGGGCACGCGATCGACGACGAGACCCTTGGTCGATACCGTCTTGGGGTCGCCCGGTTTGGCCTTGGCATCGTAGAGCTTGAACGCGCCATTCGACCGTGTAAGCAGTTTTTTGCCATCGTTGGACAGCGCGTAGCCGCCGGCGTTCTTGGCCAGCGTGTTCTCCTCGCGGTCTTCCATCTTAAAGATTTTGATCTCGGGTTCGACGTCGCTTTGCCGGCCGTAATAAAACGCGCGGCCGCGTACGTAAATGATGTTGCCTTCGATTGCCGCTAGCCCGTAGTAGT
>CP070631.1:593928-597655 GCA_020356045.1 Candidatus Latescibacterota bacterium | reverse complement strand
GAGACGCGCAACCGAAATGTGCGGGAAGCATCCCCGCGTATCTGAGGCCGCATCCAGGGCCACAACGCCCTAGACGTTGAACGAAGTCGAAAAACTCCTATTCGACCGCCAAGGAGATCATCAAGATGATATACACCCATACCTACGATCCAGATCGCAAGCATGTTTTTGAAGTGATTGAGGGAGAGGTGACCAAGCCCCTTGCCGAGGAGAACACTCGTTTGGGATTGGCACTTGGCCGCAAGCATTGTTGTAGGCGGTTTTTGTTGGATTGGACAAAAGCAACCATAAAAGCGTCGACTGTGGACATCTACCTCTATGCGCTCGAGCTTTACGAGCTGGGGCTGAGAACGTGCGACAGAGTGGCGGTCGTAATGTCCGACGATGAAGATGACAGAAAAAACCACAGGTTTTTTGAGACGGTCGCCAAAAACAGAGGCTGGTACAATATCCATTATTTTGAGGACATGGATAGCGCGACCGACTGGCTCAAGGACGCGGGGGAGGATCCTGAGCAGGCGGCCGGCTCGAAATATTGATTTGTCATTGCCTTAGGGGTTTGCCGGACTCGAATGGCATCCCATTCCAATTGACCCGATTACAATCTATTATGGTGCTGCAATATCTGAAACTCGCCGGGTTGTGGATCGGCTGGTGTGCGCTTCATAGCGCGATGATTTCGGCACCCGTTCTTCGAGCGGTCGAAAAGATACCCTGGACGATTGGCCGGTTCTACCGGTTGCTTTTCAACGTGATTTCGGCGGTCACATTTGTTGCGGTTCTGGTGTTTGCGCTGAGCATCGACAAAGAATGGGTGTGGCGTTGGGAAGGCACTGGGCGTGTCGTTCCATTCGTTCTCTTCGCCATTGCGTTGGTTTTTTTCATCGGCGGCGGACGTCACTATGACTTTAAAGAATTCCTAGGGCTTCGACAAATCGACCGACGCGAACAGAGCCGTAGTCTCGCCGGCGTTGGCCGGTTGGAGACCGGAGGGATGCTGGCAATCACCCGTCACCCGTGGTACACGGGTGCGATTGCGTTTATCTGGGCAACCGATGTGTCAGTGGCGCGGTTGATCTCCAACATCATTTTGACGGTGTACCTCATCGTCGGGGCGCATCTGGAGGAGCGCAAGCTGCTCGACGAGTTCGGCGAGGAATACCGTATGTACCAGAACCGCGTGCCCATGTTTTTGCCCTTGGGGTTTTTCAGACCTGCAAAGAGGCGTCGATGAAGATCGAGAAAACCATTCTTATCGAGGACCTCGTAAAGGTGCTGCCAAAAGCGGTGACCTTTTTGCGAACCAAAAACATCAGATGTCTTGCGTGTGGTGAGCCCACGTGGGGAACCCTCGAAGACGCCGCCAAAAAGAAGGGGTTCTCGGACGAAGAAATCGATGCCGTCGTCGACGAGCTCAACAAGCTCGCTGAGACAAACGGCGGCTGATCACTCACGGATGCGGCGGAAGATGACCTGCCCAGGGTACGATCAAATGGCAGTTGATTACTTACGAGTGCGGCGGAGGGTGGCCTGCCCAAGTGTACAATCAGACGCCGGTTGACGACGCCCTGGGTTGGACGTCGTCGAACCGGCGTTTTGTGTTGTGGGTCGGAGAGGGCTCAGTCTCGGGCCACAGCCATTACATGCTGTCAGTCTTCGAGCGTAAATCCGACCTTCAGGGTGACCTGCCAGTGATTCACCTTGCCCTCATCGATATGCCCACGGGTCTCGGTGATCACGAACCACCGCATGTTGCGAACCGTTTTTGCCGCCCTGTTGATCGCGTTGTTCACCGCATCTTCGATCGAGGTTTGTGACGAGCCTGTCAGCTCGATCGATTTGTATACGTGATTGGCCACCAAGCACTCCTTTCGTATGACTCCAAACCTTGGACCAGTGTCTATCGGGCAGAATACAGAGCCTTAACCCGGCTCCACGTCGAATCTTCTTGATCGGGAATCCCAGTCGGTGTGGTGCACGGACAGCTCGCGTCGCCTTCGTAAATTCCAGACAGCGTCGCAGCGATCTCCGCGTCACCGTCTACATCGAACGCTTCGACCTCGCCGGTCTCCGAGCTAGGATGAGGTGTAATGGGCTGCTCGCAGCAATGCGGAAACCCCGGGTAAAACGTGCTCCAATAGAGGAGCGTCATCACGTGTACCCAGCCGGTCAATGCGTCGCCGTAATAAACCGCCACGCCGTCCACCGCTCTTCCGGTCGTGTTTGGAAATTGATTTAGCTGCGCGGGCCCGCTGATGTCCACGAGACAGTTTTGAAAGGGGACCCTAAACCGGCACCCCGTTGCCCCGGCTCCTGCCTGGTGGTAAACGTACACCAACAGATTGAAATCCTCGCGTTGTTCGAGACTGCACGTCGTGCGAAGCGTATCGCCATATAACGCGATCGTGTCCGCCTTCGAGGGCATCGATGAAGCCGCGAGGAGGCCCCCGGTTACCGCTATGGCAATGACGTATTTCATTGGATTACCGCCTGTTTCGGGTTCCGCGGGGCATCGAGCGCCGCAGCCGAAACTGTCTGCAATGAAATTGGCCCGCCGTCACATGCCCCGCTCGTCCACTTGCCTTATCATTATAATAGCCACAACAAACATCCCCAACGAAAATAGCGCTCCCACGTGGAACACGGCTTCGAGGCTCCAAAAACCAAACACCGCGGCCATTACCAACGGCCCGAGCGTTTGACCCAACCGAAGAACCATGCCATTGATCGACATCACGGCGCCGCGCCGGCTCATCGGGGCCACGCCGGCCAGCAGCGAAATAATGTTGGGAATGTTGATCCCCGCCGCCACGCCAAAGAGCGCCGACGGAATCAGAAGAAGCCACATGCTTTTCACAAATGGGATCATCACCAGCGACGCCGCATACAAAATGTATCCCAATATGAGCAGCGACTTCTCGGAATATCGCCGCGCGAGAACACCGAGGCGTGCCGACACAATTGCCGTGGCAATTGACGCGGCGCACATGATCAGCCCGATGGCGAGCGGTGACCCGTCAAACGAGTTCTCGATCAGAAACGGCAGGAACGTCAGGTACGAGCCGTACAGCACCACAAACGTAACAAACCCGCCAAGCAAAAGCCCGATGACCTGTGCGCTGTGCAGACTCCGCCACACTTTGAGAATATAGATGCCCAGACGCTGGCTGTTGCGCGGCTCGGGTGATTTGAGCGAATACATCACGAGAAATCCTACCGGGATTGCCACCACGGGAAGCGCAAATGGATAGTGCCAACCCAGCATCGCCATCGCGCCGCCGATAAGCGGATATGTCGCGGTGCCAATGCTGAGAACGCTGGCGTTGTACCCCATCGCTGTGGTCCGTTGTTTGCCTTTGTAAAGGTCACCCATAATGGTGACGTTGAGAGCAGCCAGCGCTGCAGCACCGATTCCCTGAACAAGTCGAAGCGCCAGAAGCAGATGGAAATCCCGCACCAGTGCGCACGCGCCGCCCGCAATGCCAAACAGAAACAGCGACGGCACCAGGATTTTCTTACGGCCGACACGGTCGCCCAGCACGCCAAGGATCGGCGAGAGAAACACGCCGGGAAACGTAAAGTACGTGATCAGATATCCCACCTGTTTTGGCGACACCCCAAACTCCTTGGCGATCAGCGGGAACGCCGGGGTGACGCTGGCTACGCCAAGAATCGCCATCAACGTAACGGCGAATATAATGTGGAGATTGGGGTCGAGAAACAGCGG
>CP070631.1:589503-593828 GCA_020356045.1 Candidatus Latescibacterota bacterium | reverse complement strand
GTGAGCGTGTGGGTGAGTTCATCCAGCGCGTCGGTATGGGCAACTTCCTCGAGGCAATCGAAGTTGAACCGACGGCCGAAATGGTCGCTCACCCTCGTGAGAACCCATACGTGTTCTACGAAGAGTATTTCGAAGAAGACGAAGACGAGAGTTCAGAGGGTTAACCACAAAACGGATAATGACCATTACGGAATCGAGGTAAAACAATGGCTGAAGCAAAGCAAGAAAGACGGACTGACTACGGTCCTCCGCATTACGAACAGTTCTTGCCGCCCATCATCAAGGCAAATTACGGCAAGTGGAAGTACCATGAGATCATCAAGCCGGGTGTGATGGTGCACGTCGGTGAAAGCGGTGACAAGCTCTACACGATACGCGCCAGCTCGGGACGGCTCATCTCCGTCAACAAGATCCGCTTGTACTGCGATCTTGCTGACAAATACTGCGATGGGTATCTCCGGTTCACGAGCCGGCACAACGTCGAGTTCCTGACAGACAAGTCGGAGAACATCGATCCGTTGATCAAGGAGCTCCAGGACATGGGTCACCCGGTCGGTGGTATCGGCAACGCGATCTCGAGCATGGTCCACACCCAGGGTTGGATTCACTGTCACTCAGCGGCGACGGATGCCTCGGGCATCGTCAAGTCTGTCATGGACGAACTGATCGAGTACTTCGAAGACACCAAGCTGCCGGGCAAGCTTCGCATCGCCCTGGCTTGCTGTCTCAATATGTGCGGCGCGGTGCACTGCTCGGATATCGCGATTCTGGGTATCCACCGCCGCCCGCCAAAGGTTGATCATTCAAAGCTCAAAAAAATGTGCGAGATCCCGAACGTGACGGCGTCGTGCCCGACCGCGGCCATCCGCCCAGCGGAAGTCGACGGCAATCCGTCCGTTGAGGTGATCGAAGAGCTTTGTATGTTCTGCGCCAACTGCTACACCGTGTGCCCGTCGATGCCTCTCAACGACCCGCTCAACGACGGCGTGTCGATCTGGGTCGGCGGCAAGGTGTCCAACGCGCGTAGCGAGCCCATGTTTTCAAAGCTCGCTATTCCGTATCTTCCCAACACACCGCCGCGCTGGCCGGAAACCGTGGAAGCCGTACGGAACCTCGTCGAACTCTGGGCGGCAAACGCCAAGAAGTATGAAAGAATGGGCGAGTGGATCGAGCGTATCGGTTGGCCGAAATTTTTCGATATGGCCGGCATCGAGTTCCAGAAGGAACACATCGATGACTTCAAACATGCCGGTCTGACCTATAAGCGTTCGACACATTTGAGCTTCTAAGGGGTTTTCGAATGGCAAAGACCGTCGATGAAATAGCCGACGCCATGTACGCTATGGTCAAAGAAGCGTTCGGCGTTAAAAAGCTGAAGCCCATGGATCTCACCAAAGCGATGCTGCAAATGTATGAAGGCGAGGTCGACAAAAAGACCTGCAAAACCGCCATCAAGCAGCTCATCGAATCCGGAAGATGTGTATACACGTATTTCGGTGGGAGCTATATCGAGATCCCGCATAGAGAAGGCGCGGCCAACGACTGACGCAGCTTTTGGGACCGGCATCTATGGCGACGAACGTGTCGAGGATTGTGATCGCCGGAATGTCCGGCGACTCGGGCAAGACGATAGTAAGCCTTGGCTTTCTGACAGCGTTGAGACAGAGAGGTTTCTCAGTCTCCGTCTTCAAGAAGGGGCCGGATTATATCGATCCGGCCTGGCTTTCAGAGGCTGCCGGGACTGCATGCCGGAACCTCGACACCTTTATGGTGGAACCGGCGATTGTCTCGCAACGGTTTGTCAGTCACGCAGGCGATACCGACATCGCTGTCATCGAAGGTAACCGGGGTATCTTCGATGGCAGGGATGCCGAAGGAACGCACAGCACCGCGGAGCTGGCAAAGCTTCTCGGTGCTCCCGTCGTCCTGGTCGTGAATGCGACGAAAACGACGCGGACGGTCGCCGCGGTGGTCAAAGGCTGTATTGAATTTGACCACGATGTGAATATCGCGGGCGTCGTTTTGAACCGGGTCGCGGGCAAACGGCATCTGGCTGTTATCAGCGAATCGATCGAGGCCTACTGCGGAGTGTCCGTCTTAGGCGCGATTCCAAGGCTTGGTGATAATGCGGCGCTGATCCCCGGGCGTCACCTGGGATTGGTGACACCGGCTGAATTCGAGTCCGGGGAAACGCTGGAAAACCGGCTGCGTGATATTGCGGAGGATCATCTCGACATCGACGCAATAATCGATATTGCCCGGGACGCGGGGCCGGTCGACGTCGAGACGGTTGCGGAGATAAGGAACGGCAAACGGGGAAAAACAAAGGTCGGATATTTCAAAGATACCGTCTTCACGTTCTACTATCCGGAGAACCTGGAGGCATTGGAAAAACACGGTGCACGTCTGATTCCAATTTCATCTTTGAGCGACCAGAAACTCCCCGATATCGATGCGCTGTACATCGGGGGCGGTTTTCCGGAGACACATGCCGAACAGTTGGCGCGGAACCGTTCGATGATGGCGTCGGTCAAAAAGGCCGCCGCCGATGGTCTGCCCATTTACGCGGAATGTGGCGGCCTGATCTACCTGGCGCGATCGTTGCACTGGAATGAAAATGTTTATCCGATGGTGGGTGTTTTTCCGGTCGATCTCGAAATGCACCGGCGGCCTGCAGGTCACGGATACTCGATTACGCGGGTGGATACGCAAAATCCGTTCTACCCGGTGGGAACCTCGATCCGAGGGCACGAATTTCACTATTCGGCACCGATTGGCGGAGGGGAGAATTTAGCGAGCTGTATGACTGTCGACACGGGTGTGGGGTTGGGAGAATCGAGAGACGGGATATTTAGCGGTAACACCCTGGCGTGTTACACACATATTCACTCGGATGGAGTCCCGGATTGGGCCCCATCCCTTGTTTCCAAGGCTGCGGCATACGCGGCAAACCGTAACAATCGCGCCGCGTGAAGGCGTGGCAGAGACGGTTGGTCTAAATCAGTAGATCGCTGGAGTACAACAAGCGGGTAACAACATGGCAAAAGTAGTCAAAAAGAAAAAGAAGGGTCTCAGATCTCTGAGAAGCATGGGCGGTGGTGCCGGTGACCGGGGGCAATCGAACCTGCGGCCGCATTTTGTCGAAAAGCTTCCGCCCTGCAAAAAAGCCTGCCCGAATCATAACGGCATCCGCAAAATGCTGATGACGATTTCGAAAGCCGAGGATTACGAGAAACCTATCGAACAGGCGTTGGAGGAGGCCTTTTACATTTTCCTCGAGACCACACCGTTCCCCTCGGTGTGTGGCCGCGTGTGCCCGCACCCGTGCGAGACCGAGTGTAATCGCAAGGATAAGGAGGGGGCGGTGAGCATCAACAAGGTCGAGCGCTTTATCGGCGACTTTGGTCTCGAGAAAGGGCTGAAACCCAAGAAGCTTACCGAAGAGAAACGATCCGAGAAAATCGCTGTCATCGGTTCCGGCCCCGGCGGAATGACAGCGGCGTACCACCTCGCAAGGCGTGGGTATCCGGTCACCGTTTTCGAGGCCTTTCCCAAAACCGGAGGGATGCTCCGCTACGGTATCCCACAGTACCGGCTTCCCTGGGATATTCTCGATGCCGAAGTCGATCGCATCCTTGATATGGGTGTCGAGCTCAAGCTCAACACTGCGGTTGGTACCGATGTGTCGATGGATGATCTACGCAAGGAATACAAGGCGATATTCGTGGCCATCGGTGCGCACCAGGGCTACAAACTGCGCGTCGAAGGTGAGGATGCGCCAAACGTCTTCACGGGCACGGATTTTCTCCACCGGGTCAACACCGGTGAAAAAGTCGAGATCGGTGACAAAGTCGTCGTTATCGGCGGCGGCGATACCGCGATCGATGCCGCTCGTGTGTCACGCCGGATGGGCGCCGACGTCACCATCCTCTACCGACGCACAAAGACCGAGATGCCCGCGATCGATGAAGAAATCGACGGCGCCATCGAAGAGGGAGTCAAAATCGATTTCCTCGCCGCGCCGGCCGAGATCTACACCAACGACGGCACCGCGACCGGAATGAAATGCCAGCGCATGGAGCTGGGTGAGCCCGATTCGTCCGGACGTCGCCGTCCGGTCCCGATCGAGGGTGACACATTCGATCTGGACTTTAGCTGTCTGATCGCCGCGGTCAGCCAGGAGCCAAACTTCACCGGCTTTGATGAGCTGATCGAGGGCAGAGACTGGATCAAGGTCGATGACAAGCAGAAGACCAAATTGGACAACGTGTTCTCAGGCGGGGACAACGTCAATCTGGGTCTGGCCATCGACGCGATCGCGCACG
>CP070631.1:580358-589403 GCA_020356045.1 Candidatus Latescibacterota bacterium | reverse complement strand
GCCGACGAATCCGGCGCATGAGATCGACATCCTCCATCAGCGGAATATCGCTGAATCCCCCGTTTTGATCAAAATAGTCGCGTCGGACAAAAATCGCCTGATCGCCGTACGGGATCCGAGTCACCCGGGATCGCCATGAATCGATCCAGGCGAACACTCGATAGACAAACCGGTCGGGATCAAATCGAACACGGAACGCCCCACCGACAGTGTCATCAGCATCGAGAGCGTTCTCGATCGATTCGATCGCCTCTCGTGGCAGAGTTGTATCTGCATGTAAAAACAGCAAGATGCTGCCGCTGGCCGCAGCCGCACCGGCATTCATTTGTCTGGCCCGTCCCTTTCGTGACCTCAGCTTGATCACGTCGTTGTCATCGAGAACATCAATTGTCCCCGAATCGGCCGATCCATCGACGACGATGAGCTCGCAATCCCGGCGGGTGTCGATCATGCGCAGATGTGCAACCAAGTGGTTGATGCGCTCCGCCTCGTGACAGACCGGAATGATGATGGATATCGTGGGTTGTTGTTTACCGTTCATCGCGGCTGATGACAGGGCAAACACTGGGGCGCGATCTGTCGATCACGCCCCGGTGTCCATCAATGACTGCCCTGACCGGTGCGTGACCGCTCTACTGGCCCGCAACGGTCATGTTCATGTCGAGCACCTTGAAGAGAAATGCGTATGTATCCGCAGCCTCTTCAATTCGTTTCACGGTCGGCTTGCCGCCCCCGTGACCGGCCTTGGTCTCGATGCGGATCAGGATGGGACGATCACCCGCGTCGGCTGCCTGGAGCGTGGCGGCATACTTTTTCGAATGCATCGGGTCGACCCGGTCATCTGTATCCGCCGTGGTGATCAACGTCGCCGGATACGCCACCCCACTCTTTACATTGTGAAGCGGTGAATACGCATAGAGAAACTTGAAATGTTCGGGATTCTCCTCCGCATTTCCGTATTCGGGCACCCAATACCGCCCAACCGTCTTTTTGTGATACCGGAGCATATCGGTAACCGGCACTTGGCAGATCACCGCGCCAAAAAGCTCAGGGCGCTGAAGCATACAGGCGGCCACGAGAAGCCCGCCGTTGCTGCCGCCCATGATGGCGAGACGTTCCGTATTCGTGTACTTGTTTTCGATGAGCCACTCCGCGCCGGCGATAAAGTCGTCGAACACATTCTGTTTGTTCTCGAGCATTCCCGCCTGGTGCCACTCTTCACCGTATTCGTCGCCGCCGCGAATGTTGGCTACCGCATACACCCCACCATTTTCGATCCAGAGAAGCCGCGTGATCGAGAAATAGGGCGTCATACTGGCGTTGAAGCCGCCGTAACCATAGAGAATGGTCGGGTTGTCGCCATTGAGAACCAAACCTTTTTTGTGCGTGATGAACATGGGCACACGCGTGCCGTCCTTCGACTTGTAGAAAACCTGTTTGGTCTCGTACTTGGACCCATCAAAATCGATCTCGGGCTGGCGGAACACCGACACTTCGCCTTTGGTAAAATCGTAGTGAAACGCAGTGGTCGGAAAAAGAAACGAGGTCAGCCCAAAAAACATTTCGGTGTCTTCACGCTCACCCGACAATCCGTACACGCTTCCGATGGTCGGCAGCTCGAGGTCGCGGATGAACACACCGCCTAGCCCAAAGATCCTGACCTTGTGGTGGGCATCGTGCATGTAGGCCACAACAAAGTTGTTGTTCACCATCGAGGCATAGTGGATCACATCGTCGCTCTCGGGTATGATCTCCTTCCACTGGTCGCGACCGGGTGTCGTGCAGTCGATAGCAATAATCCGCCCCTTGGGTGCGTCGAGATCGGTGTTGAAATAAAAAGTAGTTCCGATGTTGTCGATGAAATCGAACTTTGCCACGCCAAGCTCGACCAGCGTGGTGAACTCACCGTCGGAATCGATCTCGCGGTATAGAAGCCCGTTTCTCGGATCTGTACCATGGTAGACACCGATGCCAAGATACTTGCCGTCATCGGTGACATATGGATAGAAACCGTGTTCTTTATTCTCGGGGTCTTCGTGAATAAGCTTGTCTTCCGACTGAGGCGTACCAAGGGCGTGCCAATAGACCCTGCTGTAGTTGTTCCTGTCCTCGTCGGGAACGCTTCCCTCTTCGGGCATACGGTTGTAATAAAAACCGGAATGGTCGTGTGTCCACGCGAGGCTGGGGAACTTGCACCATTTCAGAACTTCGTCGAAATCATTGCCCGTATCGATGTCGCGAACATAGACCTCCTGCCAATCACTCCCGCTTTTTGACAGACCGTAGGCCAGGTATTTCCCGTTTTCGGAAAACCCGGTGCTCCTCATTGCGATGGTGCCATCTTCGCTGAGCGTGTTGGGATTTATAACGACTTTCGGTTCACTTTTTAGCGTCTCTTGAACAAAGAGAACAGACTGATTCTGAAGACCATCGTTCTTGTAAAAGAAATACCGGTCACCATGCTTATAGGGGAGCGAGTACTTCGGATAGTTCCATATATCGGTCAAACGCTTCTCGAGACCCTCCCGAACGGGTACGGCTCGGATGAACTCCTGAGTAATGATGTTCTCGGCGTCGACCCAGGCAACGGTTGCTGGAGATTCTGCATCCTCCAGCCAACGGTATGGATCCGCCACGATCGTGCCGTGGAAATCATCGGTGACATTGTCCTTTTTTGCCGGCGGGTATTTGAATGTCTTGGTCTCGGCGACACCGGAGCTAACCGGGAGCACCAACGCAGCCACAACCACCACCAATGCGAATATCGCCGCAAGGCCGGCAATTCGTACCCACCTGCTGTTTGAGAGAGTCACGTCGTTACCTCCTGTTGTGATGAAAAGGGATTCCGGGGATTATACCGCAAAACCCGCCGATGCGCTGACAAAATCGACGGCGGCTGCCCACCGCGTTGACCATCCAACGCCAAACCGGGTCATCGAAGTCCTGCGAACCGAGGCGCGCTTGACATCCGTCGGGGCTGTGCTATGTTTTCTATAATTGAAATCGTCACTTACGGGGTGCTCGTCCGCAGAGGGCAGGCTGAGAACACACCCGTTGAACCTGATCCGGATAATGCCGGCGAAGGAACCTCAACGACTGCCACGCCGCTGGTGCTCTCTTCGAACTGAGGATCAGCGGTTTTTTTGGTGCCGGGCAACCACTATCGGCAACCAAAGGGAGAATGGGCGCTGCATGGCCAGGCGAGAGAAAACTAGAGACCTTCCCATCGTTGTAATCGGCGGTGGAATCATCGGTCTGTCGGTCGGCTGGCAACTGTCGAGACGCGGTGTGCCGGTTGTCTTGTACGAACGCGGCAAAACCGGTCAGGCAGCCAGCCGGGTCGCGGCGGGAATGCTCGCTCCCCACTCTGAAGTCGGTTTTGAAGAAGAAGATTTTCTGAAGCTTGGCGTCGCGGGACTGGAAGACTTTCCCCGATTCCTCGACGAGCTCGAAACCGACTCGGACCGCCGCGTCGAGCTCGATGATCGCGGTACGCTGATCGTCGGATTTCACCGGGATGACACCGAACGTATACGCCGGCTCTATGAATTCAGAGAGCATTTGGGGCTGCCCGTCAAGTGGCTCCCCGGGAGCGCGGGCCGTGACATCGAACCGTTGCTGTCGCCAAAAATCACAGCGTCAATCTGGCTCCCCGACGACACGCAAGTCAACAATTTGGAGTTGTTGGATGCGCTGGCACTCGCGTTTGTCAACCGCGGTGGCGTGCTCAAGGAAATGACACCCGTTGAGTCCGTCAATATCGAGGCCGGACGTGCGACGGGGGTAACGACGGCTACGGATGAGATCACGGCGGCGGCGGTGGTGGTTGCGGCTGGCTGTTGGTCGGGTGGAATCGATGGGATCCCCGGCGAGTCACGCGCGCCCGTTCGTCCCGTCAAAGGCCAGATCGTCACGCTGCGGATGGATGGCGACTATGAGTTCGGCCACGTCGTCCGCGCACCGGACGTGTACCTATTGCCAAAAAATGACGGACGGCTGCTCGTCGGAGCCACCCAGGAAGAGATGGGGTTTGATATCACTCCAACGGCGGGACCCGTTATGAGACTGCTCGAACGAGGTTGGGAGGCCATTCCATCAATTTACGATCTTCCGCTGGAAAGCGTCGACGTGGGACTGCGGCCGGGAAGCCGCGACAACGAACCACTCGTCGGAGCGAGCGATGTCGATCGGTTGTATTACGCAACTGGTCATCACCGTCACGGGATCCTACTCGCGCCGATCACCGCCTATGCGATGACCGATGTCATTCTCGACGGCAAGTTGCCGCCGCTTTTTGAGCCGTTCAAACCAACGCGTTTCATGCGCAAGAAACGCGCTCGGGATTGAGTTCCAAATACAATACAGGGGTAGAGAATGGATCTAATAATCAATGGTGAAAAAAAGGACGCCGGAAACGTCGCCACGCTCGAGGATTTGATGAAGCGATTGGGATATACAACCGAGTCAAAAGGGCTAGCTGTTGCCGTAAACGATACGGTAATCCCAAAAAGCCAGTGGAAATCAACAACGCTCAACGCCGGTGATTCCATCGAAGTCATCCACGCCGTCCAGGGCGGTTGACACAGCCACGCATTTGGAACAAGGGTCAATGACTATGGAAAAACTCAAAATAGCGGATCGCACATTCGAATCACGACTGATACTCGGCTCGGCACGATACCCCAACCCGCAGACAATGCTCGAGGCACTCGAGGCCAGCGGCACGGAAATGGTGACCGTTGCCATACGCCGGGTAAATATGGGCGACCGTTCGGGCGAGAGCGTCCTCAGTTTGCTCAAGAACGAAAGCTACACCATTCTGCCAAACACGGCGGGATGTTTTACGGCCAAGGAAGCGGTTCTCACCGCGCAGCTCGCGCGTGAAGCGCTCGAAACCAACTGGATCAAACTGGAAGTCATTGGCGATGACGACACGCTTTTCCCTGATGTGCCGGAACTTCTAAGTGCCGCCGAAACCCTGCTCGCCGACGGTTTTGTGGTGCTCCCCTACTGCAATGATGATCCCATCACCTGCAAAAAGCTTTCGGACATGGGATGTCCGGCGGTCATGCCCCTCGGCGCCCCGATCGGCTCGGGGATGGGCATCCGCAACCCTTACAACCTTCGGATCATCCGGGACGTTGTCGATGTCCCCATCATCGTCGATGCCGGTGTCGGAACCGCCTCGGACGTCGCCGTTGCCATGGAGTTGGGTTGCGATGGTGTGCTCATGAACACGGCGGTGGCCGAAGCCAAACATCCGGTGCAGATGGCGCGCGCTATGCGGCTTGCGGCCGAGGCGGGGCGTCTCGCTTTTCTCGCTGGACGGATCCCAAAGAGGCTTTACGCCGCCGCGTCGAGCCCAGCCGACGGTTTGATCGAGACCGAACCCAATGATTGAATTTCGATTGTACCTGATCAGCGATCGCCAGTTCATCCAGGGCGGGAGCGACGAATCCGCGCTGGCGACAGCGATCGAGACGGCGTGCCGTGCCGGTGTACGGGCCGTGCAAATCCGTGAAAAGGATCTCGACGCCAGACCGCGCTACGCGTTGACACAAACGGTTCGCGACATCACCAGCCGCTACGAGACCAAGCTTTTTGTTAACGACCGTGTCGACATCGCGCTGACAACGGGAGCGGACGGGGTTCATTGTCCCGAACACGGTATTTCCATCCCCGAAGCAAAACGGCTTCTCGGACGATCCCGGCACGTGGGAGCCAGCACACACTCGCTGGAACGCGCTCGAGAGGCGCAACGCTTGGGTGCTGATTTCATAACGTTTGGCCCCATGTTCCCCACACCATCAAAGATGGCGTACGGACCTCCGCAGGGACTCAAAGCGCTTGCCGATGTCGCCAGCTCGGTAACGATCCCGGTGTTTGCCATAGGGGGAATCACACCGGCACGAACCGCGGCATGCCTCGACCACGGCGCCGCAGGTGTGGCGTTGATCTCAGCCGTTCTCGCGATGGATGACATTGCCGGTGCTGTCGACGCGTTTTCAAAGGTGATGGGACCATTATGAAGAAGACGAAAATCGGACGGCTCCACGTGTTGACGGATCAAACGATCCAGTCCCGTTACACACACGCCGAATTGGCGCGGCTCGCCATCAAAGGTGGTGCGGATACCATTCAATTGAGAGACAAAAACGTGAGCGCCGGTGAGCTTATCAAAACCGCGCGTGCAGTCGGAGAGGTGTGCCGGAGAGCCGGCGTGCTGTTTGTTGTAAATGATCGCGCGGACGTAGCCCTCGCCGCCGGAGCCGACGGCGTCCACTTGGGTCAGAACGACCTCCCCGTCCAAGCGGCGCGCAAATTGTTGGGAGACGGCATGATCATCGGAGGCTCGGCCTCCACGATCGATCAGGCCGTTGCAACCGAACGGATGGGTGCGGATTATGTGGGTTTTGGTCACATCTACGCGACCGAATCCAAAGTCAAAAACGGATTCCCGAAGGGGCCGGACATGCTTCGCGACGTACAGGCGGCGCTCGGGATACCGGTGATCGCGATTGGCGGCATCGATCTCGACAACATCGATGCCGTTGTCAAAACGGGTGCGTGGGGCATCGCCGTGATTGGTGCCGTATGTGCCCAGGACGACCCGGCATTGGCTACCCGCCGATTGAGATCACGGATTGATGCGGCGCTGGTCGACTAGCGCCGGTCGGCCCGCCGCAGCGATGGGTCGCCCCGCATCGAGCAGAGCCTTGGTCAAGCAGGAAGGAAACCTTATGAAACAAGTGCTGACGGTCGCCGGATCGGATTCCGGCGGCGGGGCGGGTATACAGGCGGATCTCAAGACCTTTCACGCGCACGGTGTTTTTGGAGCATCGGTTCTTACAGCGATCACCGCTCAAAACACCGTCGCCGTAACCGATGCGTTCGAACTCCCCTGCGAACTTATCGATGCTCAACTGGATGCCGTGTTCGAGGATTTCGACATCGCGGCCGTCAAAACGGGGATGCTTTCGTCGGCCGCCATCGTCGAGGCCGTTGCCGCGGGGTTGCGCAAACGGAAAGTGGAACGGCTCGTCGTCGACCCGGTGATGATTTCAAAAAGCGGTTTCAAACTTTTGAAAGGCGATGCCGTCAACAACTTGAAAATGTTTCTGCTGCCCTTGGCGCTTGTCGTCACACCAAATATCCACGAGGCTGAACTTCTGGCCGGTCACGCCATCGACTCGATGGACGCGATGAAAGACGCCGCGCGACGTATCCGTGATTACGGTCCACGACACGTGCTCGTCAAAGGCGGGCACGCCGAGTTCAACCGGGCGACAGACGTGCTCTTCGACGGCGTGGAGTTTCACCTCTTCCAGGCACCGTACATCGACACCAGTAATTTGCACGGGACCGGCTGCACCTACTCAGCGGCGATAACGGCACGGGTTGCACTTGGCGAACCGCTGGCGGAGGCCATCAAGAATGCCAAAACCTATATCACCCGCGCCATCGAAAACGCGTTGGACATCGGCCAAGGCCACGGTCCGACAAACCATTTCTATTTTTTGACGCCGAGAGATTTTCTCGAGGAGTAGCGCCGGCTACCAATATCGTTCGACGTGGATTTGCCCGGGGTGCGCACGCGTGTGCTCGGTAAAACCATCCCTACCGAGATGATCGATCATCGACTCGATCATCGCGGGGCTTCCGCAAAGAAACACGTGCGTGTTCTCCGGCGTCGGCTCAACTCCCCACGTTTGATCGAGGACGCGTGATTCCCATATTTGCTGGACATACCCTTTCCGCCCCGTCCACGGAACGATCTCGTTACCAGTCCGGCTCACCGTTGGAATGTAGGTAAAGTTTGGCGACACCCGTTCCATCGCCAACAGCTCGCTCATGTAACCCAGATCGCAGGATTCGCGAACACCGTGAAGAAGGGCGATTCGCCGTTTGGTGTCGGGCCGGAGAACCGTCCGTAGCATGCTCACATATGGGGCGATTCCCGTCCCCGTGGCTACGAGCACAAGGTTGACATCCTCTGGGGCTCGCGAAAGAACAAACGATCCGGTGATTTTGGGAGACATCCACAGCCGGTCGCCCGGGAAAAGCGTAAAGAGCCTCGGTGTCAGTGTTCCGTTTTCGATCAACACCAGGTAAAACTCGAGGTGTCCTTTTTCCTGCGGGCTCGAGACGATCGAGTACGCGCGTTTTATAAGCTTCTCAGGTTTTTTTAATGGGATTTCGGGAAGCACGCCTTCGCAACGCGGGACGGTTCCGGGGATGCCAAGCGTCGTGTACTGGCCCGGCTGATAATCAGACAGCCGCCACCCATCCGGGACGACGTTGATCACCCAGATTCCATTCCCAAGATCCTGACGCTGCGCGATGATCGCGTTTGTCTGATCCACCGGCAAATCGACCTTCCCCGTGATAGCTTTGTTGTTGTTAACCGAAATTGCCATAACCCGCGTTTGATTCGGAATCGATTTCGTGCTCGCGGCCACCCGCCGTCCGCACCGACGGCTACCGCGGCCGGGCTCTTAAAACCTGTTGACCCGGCAGGTCCTGAAAAGATACTGTAAATTAATCGATCAAGTCTTGGTCTGCAATTCCTATTGCCTGGTCCGGCGTATCATGTCAGTCGAAACCATCCCTGATTTGTTCCTTCATTCCGTTACAGCTTACGATAAATCCGATGCGTTCAAATATAAGGCGCAAGGACGGTATGTAGACGTGTCGCATCGCGACATGCTCGCTGCGGTGGAGAAGGCCACGCGGGGAATTCTGGCGTCCCAGCTCGCCACAGGCGACCGCATCGCGCTGATGTCGGAGAACCGGCTCGAATGGGCCATCGCGGATCTGGCCATTCTCTCCGCAGGCTGTGTCAATGTCCCCATCTACGCCACGCTCCCGGCGAACCAAGTCGAGTTCATACTCAGGGATTCCGAATCGCGGGCCGTTTTTGTGTCCAACCAGGACCAGTACGAAAAGATACGCTCGATCCGTGACAATCTTCCTCATCTTCTCTACGTGTACTCGTTTGACCCGATCGAAGGTGCCACCGATGTGTTGACGCTTGGCGATCTGATG
>CP070631.1:577083-580258 GCA_020356045.1 Candidatus Latescibacterota bacterium | reverse complement strand
TCAGAACAATAAATGTCCAGGCGACACGAATGATCCCGCCAAGCGGTGAATCTGCCACTGGCGTGAACCGGAGGGCGACGAGCAGGTAAAAGAACACCTGGAGCAAAAGGGTGAAATCGAAGAATTCCCCCTGCAAAAACAGGTTTGAGAAAAATGCCAGTATGAGACAGTAGGGGACAATTAGCCGGGCGATTTTGTGCGATAGCATCTGGAAAAACACCGGGTTTTTCCACGGCAACAATAGATTTTTTTCGAGCGCAAACGCTTGAAAATTGCCGGCGAGGGTTCGCACCTTGCGGGCGAACTCATGCGCAGAGGTATCGGAAGCCCAGTCGCGGGCGATCGCCGTGCTGGAAAAAACCACTCGTTGTCCCGCGAGCACCACACGCATCGGCACGATGAAATCATCCAGAATTGTCTGTGGGACGAGCGGCGTGAAAAGGTGCTTACGAATCGCGTAGATCGAGCCAGTCGCACCCACCACCGAACCGACAGCGCCTTCCTTTCGGCGAATGAGTTTTTCGTACTCCCAGTACAGACCAACCCCTTCAGCGACGTCGCTATCGGCGCTTCGCTGGATGACGAGCTCACCGCTGACCGCACCAACGTTTGCATCATAAAACGCCGCTGTGAGCTCCGAGATCGCATTGCGGTCAAACTGTTGCCGGACGTCGGCGAAAACCACGATATCGTGAGTCGCGGCGCGAACACCAACGTTGATCGCCTGCGATTTGCCCACAGATTCTTCGATCTCGATGACCCGTACCCTGGGATCCGTCACGGATCTCGCCTCCTCGACCGTACGATCCGTGGATCCGTTCGACACGACGATGACCTCGATGTGTTCTTGCGGATAGTCCTGCGCCAACAGATTGTCTATTCTTTCCCGCACTTGATGTTCGCCGTTTCGTACAGCGACGACTACCGATACGGGCAGCTCCATCGGTCCGGATTTTACCGGCTTTGGCGCAACGGTCCCCCACACAACTATGATCAACGGATAGATCACATAGGTGTAAAGGATGATTCCAACACTCAACGCGAACAAAGCTTCCATGGCCTGTTACCTAGCTCAACGGATCAGAAAAATGCTCGTGTGTTGTCTACCGTGGATGCTCCGAATCGGGGGATACATCAAAATCGACATCGATCGGGACATCCTGTCCACCTTGTTTTTTGAGTGGAAAAGCCTGCGTCGATTTAGGATACTACTGACTGGGATTTTTTTCCACTCAAAGCAAAGAGCTCCACTACGGAGGGCTCCCGGGCCCCTGTGATACACTCTAGCACTGGAGACACTTTGAGGTCACGTCACAATCTGTAAACTTGTTGGAACCGCCGGAAGAAACTTGTGTTTAATCCGATACGCGTCAAACGATAAGGGGCAACTCGAAATGAAAAGAATTCTCATGATCATCTTCACGATCGTGCTATTTGGGGCTCTGGTCCCCAGCGCAGCGGAACTCCCGGAAAAAGTCACGTATCTCTTTTACATTCAGGGTGAGTACGCGGGCAAGTGCGTCGTGGGCATCGGCGAGGATGGCGACGCTCACGTATTCGAATCGACAAGCGAAATCAAATTTGAAGAATACAAACTCCAGATATCGAGCCGCACAGAGATCGAGAAAGAAAGCCTCCGACCGCGATTCTTCCGGTACGAGGGGGTAAGAAGCGGGATGAAGTTCGAAGGTACCCTTTGGACGGACGGCGATTCGATCTCCGCCGACAATGCGCTGGACGGCGAGCATTTCAAGTCCGGCGAACGTATGGAAGGTCCAGTATATTTGTTCGAAAACTACGTGTCGGACCACCAAATCGTCTTGGCGTGGGCAATCGATAAGGCCACAGATCCATATCTGCATTTTTCGGTGCTTTTACCTTCCGATTTCATGTCCTTTCCGACCGTCGCCACGCTTGACAGCGAAATCGAAATCGCAACATCCCCCAAGCCGACCGTATGCAACAAGTACGCTGTGGCGATGAAGAACTCCGCTCCGTATTTCACTTACTTCGACCCGAAAACGCGCATACCGGTGTATATGGATTTTCCGTCCGCGACAACCGAAGTATTTCTCGAGAGCGCTTTCAAGGGCAATCTAAAGCCCAAATACGTTAAGCCGAAAGAACCCAAGTAAAAAACTTTTTTAGATCGAGAGTTCTAGGACATTGCATTTTGCAATAGTCTACTTGAAACAAGGTCCCGAACCAGCTAAAGCAAAACAAATTACAGAACAAGGGACCTCCGTGCGAACTTTATCGCTTGCGTATGCGGTTTTTTGCCGTTGACGCTTTGAGAACAACCGTAATATAATTATTAGGTGTTAAATAGGCTTCTGAACGGCATTTCGGCCGAGAGAGCTGACACCTGAGTAGAGCCAACACACAGTTGGTTTTTTGTTTTGGAGGAACAATGACTCGCGTTACCAAGTCCGAATTGCTAAATCGGGCGACAAAGAAAGCAAATCAATTCGTGTTCTCATCCAGAATCGCTTGGATGACATTGGTTATTCTTGTTCGCAGATCGATTGGTGAGATTGCGGCGCTTCCGTTTTCCGTAAAACGCCGGCTCTCACCGGCAAAAGTGGTTGCTGCGTGTGTGTTGGCGATATTGATCGCTGCTCCGGCGACCGCATATTTCATAGAAAAAGGTAACCACTCAGATACGCGCAGGGCATTCCAATCGTGGAGCGCCGAGTCCGCCAGCGAGGTCGCTTTTCTAAAGGCGTCCCTTAGGGAGCTTCTCGATGAAAATGACAAGCTTACCGAGCACGTTCTGGATTCGGGCACGGCGGTTTACATGGGCAACAAGATCCACGTAAAGGTCGTGGCCACTGGCTATTCGAGCTCGGTGTTCGAGACCGACGAGACACCGTTTCTCACGGCCGCCAACACCTCCACAAGAGAGGGTATTCTGGCCCTCTCCCGTGATCTCCTCAGGGAATTCACACCCGGAGCACCGTTTTCCTTTGGCGACCGGGTCCACGTCTCCGGATTGGGGGAATTCCTCGTCGAGGACGTCATGAACGCGCGTTGGACAAACCGTGTCGACGTGTGGTTTCCCTCCCGGCTCGATGCGATTCATTTCGGACTCCGGGAGGCCTATCTGACCGGGACGATCGAGGATGATCCGTTTACCGAGACTGACGTGCTCACCGAACCGTCGCGCGCGATCACG
>CP070631.1:573707-576983 GCA_020356045.1 Candidatus Latescibacterota bacterium | reverse complement strand
ATGACCAACCAGACGAATTCATACAAAATGCGCGATGGTCTTCTGTGTCCGGTCAGGGTTACGCAGCTTAAAGGGATCGCTGGCTACGTCAAGGCTGTGCGACACCGATGGTGTTCGGTCTCCAGCCAGAGCTATTCAACTGTTCATCGTCAGGTGGTTTCGCCTAGAGATTTTTTAGGAGGATCAGGCGGTCGACACCGTCATCGTAGTAATTGCTCTGGATCCCGAGCGACTTGAAACCGCGGTGGTAGTAAAAGGTTCGGACTTTCTCGAACGGTTTGTATTTCACCGTGTACGAGAGCGTCGAAGCGACGAGTTTCTTGATGTTCTTACGGTTGAGGAGTTGTTCGAGCGTTTCGAGCAGCATGCTACCTAGCCCCAACCCGTGGTACTCCTCTTTCACTCCAAGCCAAATGATCTCTGCCGTTTGTGGATCGCGGATCGAGTAGACGATAAAACCGACGATCTCGGAACCGATTTCGCCAACGAGTACCGGATCTTTGTCAAGACCTGACGATATCATCGGGATTACGTCGTCAGGGAAAAAAGAAGTGAGTGACCTCGACAGCTCGAGTATGGCCTCTTTGTCAGCAGGCTGCATGGACCGGATGTGAAACGGCTGAGAGGGTTCGGAAAACATAACCGTTCCTCGTGTCTCGGGGTTGGTTAAAGAACAGGGCGAGCGAACTCCGTAGCCATTTTAATGCGATCTGTGCCTAACTGCAATCAAAAACCTGCAGCCCCGGAGGGGGCCTCTTGCCAACAAAACACTTGCGAGAACGTCGTTTCCGGTGATAATAATAAACAGTGCAAAATCTGGGGTGGGGGCTTAACTCAGCGGGAGAGTGCTACCTTCACACGGTAGAAGTCACTGGTTCAAATCCAGTAGTCCCCACCATTTACTGTTCACCTCTGGGTGTTTCCCGGGGGTTTTGCTTTTGTGGCCCTGGAGCTACCAACGGTTGGCCGCTCTCCAATATCGCTTTCAGCTCCGAGGCCTGGAGCCGGGTGTCACGATCACCGGTCGCTGAAAAAATCAAGTCGATCAATGGCATCGCCTCCTCACCTCGACCCAGGTATGCCAGGCACAACGCCGCGTAGTACAACGCGTGAGTGTTGTCGGGGGCGTAGCTGATCACACGGCGGTATGAATCCAGCGCCGATTCGTAGTCACCGAGACGAAAGTGCGAGTCTCCCTCTCCCAGTCTCGCACGGGTAAAGAGTGGCGCACGATCGAGACTGTACCGAAACCGGGGTATCGCTCCTTGATCGTTGCCCCGTGACTGCTCATCGACACCGCTTTGATACGCAAGCAGGATGTCGACAATTCGAGCGTAAAACGATTCAAAATCATCGCCGTGATCCCGCAATATCCGCGGCTGGTATACCGGCGGATGATCGGTGATAAACAGCGGTTGAACTTGCCCAGTTACGCGAAACAAACGGTAGTTGTCGTTTTCAAAAACCAAGTGAAAATGGCGAAGCGTCTCGGGTGCGAAATGCATGGTGTACGCTACCGAAGTCTCGTCTGTCGAGGTTCGGCCGGCTAGATAAAGCGGTGAATACCTGGACGTGTCCAGCAACATGTCGATCGAGTAGAGAACGTAAGTGACTCCATTGTCCGCACAGAACTTATGAAGCTCATCCTCACTCGAGTAGAACAAACCCAAGGCGGTCGTGGCCCGATCGGTCATAGCGCGCGTATGAACTCCCGGGACCAGCACCGTGATCCGCCCTGCGAACGTATTGATCAACGAGGATTGCTCGGGCGTCGCGAGAACGACGTCGTGACGCGCCGACGTTCGTGTGAGGACATGGCGAATCAGTCCAGCGTCGGCATTGCCGAGGCTAACCCAGTGAAAGCCATCGGGTACCGTCGGTGACATGCCGAGCGCTGATCCAATGCGAAACATCGGGTTCGCCGGACCCGTCGGGGCCCAGGCGTTTATGGCAACGAGCAATGCCGCGATGGCGACGGGTGCGAGCCGCGTCCGTATGTGAGCCCGAAACGAAAACAGGGCGGCCGACACGATGGGAAAAAGCAAGAGCCCCGCGAAAGGGATCGCCTGCCGATCGAGTAGCATGACGAGGATACCGATCCCAACAACGAGCGATGGAATCGACCAGGCAAAACGGATCTTGCCGCGAAGCTCCCGAAGCCCAGCCAACGCTGGAACGGCCATAAATAGCAGGGGCAAGAAAAACGCGAAGACAGTATAGGCGCGCGGGTACGAATGATCGTGCGTCCAGACGTTTCGAAGCATAGCTGACAACAGGCTGGGATCATCCGGTTTTCCCGTCAAATACCGAACCCGGTGATACCAGTAGTCCAACGATGACAACACGTCCAGCCCGCCGCTCTGAATGGATTTTGCCGTGAACGTGAGAATTACGGTGCCGCCGGCGACGTAAGCCAGTCCGGGAACTTTACGCGGAAGCCTGTGCCCAAAGAACGCATACAACGTGGTCGACAGGACCCAGAATGTAGGCCAGTCGAGGATAAACCGCCGGGCCTGGAGGTGCGGGAGAATCAATCCGGCGGCCATTATGGCGGTGAGCTGTCCAACGAGCAAACGCGCCCTCACCGAATTGGCCAATCTCGGGAATAGCAGTATTGCACAAGAGACGACGACGAGATACAACGCCGCTGAATCCCACGCGGCAAGCAGCGCGACAGCTGTGAGGGCGGCCAGAAGCGTGTTGAGAACGACTCGACCCCTCGGGGCCGCGAGGACAAAGATGAGATGAAGAGACACCAGGACAACCGCGATGGGCGCGTGAAGATACTGGGATCCGTTGGTCAGCTGGATCAACGGAACCGTGGCGGTAGTCAGAAAAGCGGCGAACACCGCGGCAGCCTGGCAGGACCAAAGCCGGCGTACAAGCCCATAGATGGTGAAAACGCTGAGCGAAGACAACAAGACGATGAATCGTCGCACGAAACGCTGTTCCGGCATATCCGTAAACGGCGCGGCAAATCTGAAAACGAAGCCGGCAAGGTATTCAACCCCGTTGGGTTTGACACGGGACGGCTCGAAGCCGTCGGGCCACGCGGCTCGTTGATCGATCTCGGGCAACGTACCGTCCTCGATGACCTGGAGCGTCTGCCGGTAATTCGTCGCCGAAACACCCTTATAGTACGGGTAGACGATATCACTCAGGCTGTTGAGACGGAGCCACACCGCAGCGATGTACAACAGCACGAGAATGATTTTCACGCCAGCACGTGTCACGTTTGTCGGTCTCCTCTCGGTGGATCCCCGGGGCGGCGGTGCT
>CP070631.1:571610-573607 GCA_020356045.1 Candidatus Latescibacterota bacterium | reverse complement strand
TATCCAGCGCCGTGCGGCGTTTCGGATCGCGTTCAACGTTCCTCTGCTGATACTTACGGTGGGTCTTGCCGGTCTCGCGTACGAAAGCTTTGGCCCCGAGTGGACGTCTCTCGATTCGCCCAGGTTCCTGCTGCCGCTGCTCGTCTGCGGTTTGGTCTATTACCTGGTGAATACGGTGTCGATCAGCACCGTGATCGGGCTGAGCGAGAACAAAAACCCGTTTCGAATATGGAAGCTCAACTACATGTGGAACTTCTTCCACATTCTGGCGTTTCTCCCGGTCGCAGCGATTATCGCGCTCGTCTATATGAAAAGCGGAATGTGGACCATCGCATTGTTTGTCGTGCCGCTTTTCCTCGCGCGTTATACGTTCCAGCTCTACATAGAGATGAAGGAGGCGCACATCAACACGGTGGCCGCGCTCACATCCGCGCTCGACGCCAACGATCCATACACACACGGCCATTCGTACCGGGTGTCGCGCTACGCAATGCGTTTGGGAAGCGCTATGGGATTGTCGTCGAAGGACCTCGAGATACTCGAGTACAGCGCGTTGTTACACGACATCGGCAAAATCGCGATTCAAAAAGAGATACTCCACAAAGCGGGCCGGTTAACCGACGACGAATTCAGGTCGTTGAAGGCTCATCCCAGCACCGGCGCTGATATCGTAGAAAACCTCAAGTTTCTTAAAGAAGCGGCCGTGATCGTCCGTTATCATCATGAGCAGCCCGATGGCAAGGGCTATCCGGAGGGTCTCAAGGGCGACGAAATTCCCGTGGGGTCGCGGATACTGCTTTGTGCCGATGCGTTTGATGCCATGACATCGGACCGGCCGTACCGCAAGGGACTGCCGCTCGATGCCGTCCTCGACCAGTTCGCAAAGTACAAAGGGGCCCAATTCGATCTCGATGTTGCGAATCTCATCATCAAGATGATCAAGAGCGGTGAGTTCGCTTTGATTGTGGAGACGGATCCTACAACGGCGATTTACGATTCCCTCAAAGAAAGGCTCTAGAACCGGTTGAGGTTTGGACCACAGCCCTCATTGCTTCGCAGCCGGTCCCTGGGGAGGAAGCAGGATGAAATACAAAGATTCCGGTGTGGATATTGAACGAGGCAAAAAGGCCAAAAAAGCCATGGCCAAACACGTCAGTTCGACGTGGGGGCCAGAGGTGCTATCGGACACGGGTGCCTTTGGAGGTTTGTTCAGACTTGGTCCGGGTTACGACGATCCGGTGCTCGTCGGAAGCGTGGATGGTGTTGGGACCAAACTGATTGCCGCCCGCATGGCCGACAGATACGATACCGTCGGGCAGGATCTGGTGAACCATTGCGTGGACGACATTTTGGTTCAGGGCGCCAGACCGCTTTTTTTTCTCGACTATATCGCCAGCGGGTCGCTTTCCACGGAGGTTGTTGCCTCGGTCATCGAGGGGATTACGATCGCATGCCGCGCCCACCGTTGCGCGTTGATCGGAGGCGAGACGGCGGAGATGCCCGACGTGTATCAGGGTGAGGATTTCGACCTCGCCGGCTGTATCGTCGGCGTGGTCAATCGCGCCGCGATAATCGACGGGTCCGGTATCAAACCAGGCGACCGTATTCTTGGGTTGCCCTCGAACGGACTCCACACCAACGGCTACTCGTTGGTCCGCAAAATCATCTTTGAAAAGCTGGGGCTTCGAATCAATGATTTTGTCAGCGAGCTTGGCTGTACGGTCGCTGAAGAGCTCCTCAAGATCCACCGGTCATATCTCGATGCCTACGACAAAATCTGCTCTGTCGCCGCGGTCAAAGGCCTCGCGCACATTACCGGGGGCGGAATAGTCGATAATCTCTCACGAATTTTGCCAAAGGACTGCAACGCCGTCATCCGCAAGGGTTCGTGGCCCGTGCTGAGCGTGTTTGGTTTTCTTCAAAGCCGGGGAGAAGTGGACCCGAAGGAAATGTACCATGTATTCAATATGGGCTTGGGAATGCTCGTTGTTGTCAGC
>CP070631.1:562461-571510 GCA_020356045.1 Candidatus Latescibacterota bacterium | reverse complement strand
AGCCCTGTCGTCAGACCCTTCGCATAGTGGACCTGGCACCCCAACCCCCCGAGCGCGGCCCCGCGAAGCTCTTTGGCGCCCACGCCCAGCAGACCCAACCCAACACCGGTGAGCGTTTCGCCCCCGGCGCCGATTCCACCAGCAAAGAATCCTTTGAGGTCTTCACCACCGGCGCCAACAATCCCCAAGGCCACTCCCGACATCTTTTCACCGCCGACGCCAATACCGCCGAGAAACACGCCACCGAGCCGTTCGGCGCCCACGCCGATAAGCCCAATGCCAAACCCGCGAATTTCTTCGGCCCCGACACCGAGACCCCCAATCGTGATTCCCTCAATCTCCTCGCCCCCGACGCCGATGCCACCCACGGTGAACCCTTTGAAATCACCGCCACCGACGCCGATAAGCCCGATTCCCACACCTGTAAGCTGCTTTTTGGGCGCCAGCCCGATCAGCGCAGCATTGATCCCCCACATCCGATCCGCAGCCATCCCGATGGTGGCGACGTGGACGCCGGCCAGCCTTTCCATGCTGATACCGATCAGCGCCAGAGAAATACCGTTCACGCGACCCCTGGGGCTCGGCCCGGGCTTCCACACTGTGAGGTTGATACCATTGATCTCCTCAACGTTGCGGTCGACAAAATTCAGTCGCACCCCGGTCAGCCGTGGGGAGTTGCCCAAACTGATACCGACATTCTTATACGCTAGATCCAAAGATGCTGCCAAGGACGGTGCGATAAGTCCCAACATAAACAAAACCGTCACCATACCAAGCAGACCGGCTCGTCGACGCATTATTAGTCCTTTACCAGTTTGACCGTTACGCCCCACGCGGCAGGATCGTGCGGGGGGCTCGCGTTCCAGCGGCTAAACGAATGTGAATCGTCGGTTCGATAGTGCACGGCGTATTGGCCCGCTTCGAGCGCGATCGTATCGTTGAACATCCGGTTTTTCTGTGCGCCCCCTGCGTGATCCGTCATACGGTACGTCATTTCCCACACCGTGCGGCCCGTCTCCCGATTTTCGATCCATGCATAATCGTGCATCTCTCCGCGTCCGCCTTCGCCAATGGCATATATGCGAACCGTGCTGTTGCTCTCGATGTCAAAATCCGCCATCTTGTGTTTGCCGTTGCCGACAGCGGTGATCTTCGCCAGAATCGACGGATCGTTATCCTCCGAGTAAGTGCCCACGCCGGCGCGATCCGACTCGCCCACCAAAACTGTGATTCCCCAACGTTCGGGGTCGTGCGGGGCGGATGCGTTCCAATGCTCGTAAGAGTGCGATCCATCCGTGATGGCGTATACAATGTAATCGCCGGCATCGAGCGTGATCACGCCGTCAAACACCCGGTTCTTGCTCGCACCGCCGGCATGTTCTGTCATTGCCGGTCTCATCTCCCACACACGTCCGCGTGTGTGGGCGTCCGCTATCCAACTATAGTCGTACATCTCGTCGTCCCCACCCTCACCGAGCGCGAATACGCGGAGCTGCATGCGGGTATCGAGCGTAAACCCCTGCGACGCGGTTTCGTCGTCACCCAGCCGTGTGAGCTCGACGATGGCATTGCCTTCCCCGAGATGCTCGTAAGGTACGACCTGCACGTACCGTGCCATTTTTGGGTCGGCGGTTTGCACGGTCACACCCCAGAAATAGGGATCGTGGGGCGGCGCTGCGTTCCATTTGCCAAACGCGTGCGAGTCGTCGGTCACACAGTACAACGCGTAGGAACCTGCGCGTAGTTTTACAGCTCCCTTGAACATTCTGTTCTTTTTGGCACCGCCGGCATGAACCGAGTTCCTGAATTCGAATCGCCACACCTTCCGGTAGGAATCTACGTCGGTGATCCAGCAATAGTCATAACTGCCACCCTCTCTGATCTCACCGATCGCATAGATCTGAAGATCCATCGGCTTCTCCAACTGGAGCCCTACCGTTTCATAGTGGTCGTTACCCAACGCTGCTATCGAGACAACAGCGTTTTTGCCAAGAGTCTTCTGAAAATCGCGAACCTGTTGGCTGCCAAGCGGCTGGCCTTCACCGCGTATCTCGATGTAAAAATCCTCGGCGACTGCTCTGTATTCGTCGTAGTCAACACCCTTGTCAAACGCGTTCTCGAGAATATTTGAGATAAAATCACCAACACCTTCGATGTCGATATCCGAGTGTGACCAGAAAGACGGATACGTCGAGTAATAGACCTCGTAGCGACCTTTGGGCAGTTTGGTTTCAGCGGTGTACTCGATGAGATGTTTGGACAGCTTTTCCGAGTCGGCCTGTTTGAGATGCCACGCGACTTTTCGCGTCTCGGAATTGAGGATCCACGCACTGCTAAATCTCAAATCGTCCCCGCGACCGCGGGCTCGAAATCCCACGGCTTCGATCGAGACCTCGCCGCCCGTGTCGAGCACAAACCCGCCCATTTCGACGTCCCCCGCGTCCATGTCTTCTAATCTGACCAGCACTTGCGAGGCGGCTGCGGCCGGTACCGGCATCCCGACGATCACCGCAACGGCGGCCACACCAATAACAACAAAGGCTCGGTAACTCATAGTAACCTCCAACGACGGTCGGTCGGGTGATTCACTTCGTACGCAGTTCGGACACTGGGAGTTGCGTAGGACAGGCGCAAATAGCGCGTTGCTGTTTTTAGGGTGGGTGACGGATCCCAGCTTGGCTGCGCTCGGGATTTAACGATAAGTAAAACGGGATAGGAATATTGCCGCGGATGGGCCGATGACCGGCCTGGACCGGCCACCGGCTTCATAGCATTGAACGATGTACCCACTTCCCACCACGGCACACGCCATTTACCGTTCGAAAAGCGACACCTTTGTAAGTCCTTTGGGAAGCGCAAAGAGTTCATCCTCGAGCTTTTTCTCGCTGATGGCCGTGACTTCCGATTTTTCGTATTTCACTCCGTCCTTGTACTCGACAACCATCACGGGAAAACCGTCGAACCCTCCATCGCTCGCCGACCCACCGGTGTGAAAAAACGCGTTGGTCTCGGGGCTGATCCCCACAAAGAGGCTGCCGAACTGCTTGAAAATAGCGGCATCCGACTTCTTGAGGCCGATCTGTTTCCAGTCGGCCGTCCAAATGTCCTCGTGTTTGTCGCCATCGAGTAACGACTCGTATTGAACGCAGCTCCACTTTTTGATGTCGACGCCGGTTGCGATCTGTTTGAACTCAATGTTGACCACTTTTTCGAACTGGCCCAGCTGCTTTTCCATCATCTGCCGCATGTGTTGCTGCTGCTCGGCGGGCAGCTGCTTGAGCTGCTCCTCCATCTGCTTTTTTCCCTCTTTGATCTGCGCCTTGACCTTATCAGAGCTCTCCCGCGTAATTTCCGTATACGACTTTTCGTTGGGGTCGATCACACGGCAAATCGGATCCCCAGCCTCATCGAGGGTGATGATCAGGATCATCTGCTTGCCGTTTTCCATCGCGTCGAAGCGAAGCCGGCCTTCGTCAACGTAGATCGTCGTTTTTTCATCGGGCTTGCTGCCATCGAAATAGACGGTTTTGAGCTCAATGACGTTACCGGCCTCAACACTCGACGCGGCGGCGCCAACAAACAGGAGCACCACGGCGAGATACCCCAACACGTGGTATCTCCGTCCGCAACTAAATGGCTTTGAAATCAATATCGAACACCTCCGGCCACGATGCGGCGGCCACGGCCAGCCGCCCATCTGTTAACTGGACAATCGTCCGTCCTATTCGGTTTCAATTTTATCGACGCCCTCGGGAATCTCGAACAGCGCCGCATCCAGATCTTCCTTACGTACCTCTTTTACCTCGCGTTTCATGTACTTGTTCCCATCTTCGTACAACAATGCCTTGACGGGAAACCCGTTGACATTGCCATCCTTACCCTTTCTGTCAACGAGCGGGATCATGTCACCGGCAAACCCCTTGAACTGCTCACCCATCTGGTTCAACACCGCGACATCTGTCTGTTCGATGCCCAGCGTTTTCCAGTCCGCCACCCAGACCTCCGAGTAACGGTCCTTTTTGAACATTGCGTTGTAGTGATCGCAGGTCCAACCGTTGAAGTCTACCCCGCCCTCGACCTTTTCATACGACATCTTCTTGCCGCGTTCTTCGAAGGTCATAAGCTTGTTTGCCTGACGGATTTGTTTGGCATACTGCGTCTTGATGTTTTCGCGTTCCTCGGCGGACATTTTTTGCATGTAAGTGTCCATCATTTCCATCTGCTGCTGCATTTGTCCGTACGCTTTCTTGACCGCCTTTGCATCCAGCTCGGTGTACTGCGTATTCTGGTTATCGATCACCCACATCACGGGTTTGTCGTTGTCCAGCCGGTAGATCACGGTCACATCGCTCTCTTTGCCCTTGAAATCCACACGAGCACGATCCGACTCGAAGTACCACGTGCGGGTCCCGCTCTCCGAATGCTGGTCGTACGACCACGACTCGACCACCATCACCGTACCCGCCCGCGGGACGGCAAACGTGCACGCAAGAACCATCAGACCCGTAATAAATAACGCAAATTGTTTCATGATCGTCGCTCCTCCTTTGCAGTCATTGACGGCAATCGCCGCCGCTTTGGAAAACCGCTTGCCAATTCACGGTTGCTCCAGCCCGAGGGAACGCAGATACTTTTCGTCCCCATTCCGGTTGAGCTTCCAGTATACCAGACGCTCGGACCCAGTCAGTTCCCCCTTGATATCCGGGGGCATTTCCCATCGAATCACCCGGTGCGGATATGCCTCTTCTATATAAAAGGCGCCCACACGCCCGCCGGCGATCTCGACGGTATAAACCGTTACCGTAAATTCACCCGCGGGGACCTCAATCGTCTGCGGCGCGGCCACACGGCCGATCACGGCGTCCACCCAATCAGGGGGGGTGTGGGCGAGCCGACATGCGTAAACACTTGGCAGCACACGCATTTCACGTTTTGCCCCCGGTTCGAGGAATTCGCCCTTCAACCCGCGAAGCAGGATAAACAGGTTGTCCTCGGCGACACCGCCGCTGACGTTTTTTAGCTCGATGGGACCCGACTCACCCTCGAAATAACTGTAATGGTGCCCGGTGATCTTGTCGGGATAGAAAAGCATATCCTCGTACACATTGCCGCACCACTCAGAGCTGGTAAACGAGATTTTCACAGGGGAAAAGTCAGCGGTTCGCGCATACACCGACAGCATGGTGTTGTAATCGTAGATTCCCGTCTGGAAATCGCGGATCAAGTTGAGCTTGAGGACTTCGAAGGTATCATCGGGTTTGGCGTTCGGATCGTCGGCCTTGACCCGTTTGGACTCGCTAAACGGTTCGGTCACATAAATCATCACGCATGTTCCCGTCCGTTCTTCCCCGTAACGGTCGACGGTGAGCCGGTATCCGTCGATCTCCGCCCTGCCATCGTGCCAGTGACTGCCGAAATCCACTGCCAGCACGGCGGACGACATCAACGTGAAAATCATCATTCCAATGACGAGCGGTGTTAAACGCATAATCCGTCCCTGCGGTTACCCGGTGACGCGGTCACCATCGCCAAATCGGTAACACACGGCGTCACTCATATGATCTTGCCCAGTGAACGTTCGAAGCCACGTTCACAACATCCCAGTCAACAACGAGAGGCAGCTCGCCGAAGACCGGCCCCAATGTTTAGTTGACGACACCGTGTTTGCGGCCTACCTCGGCAAATGCCGTCACTGCAGTGTCGAGGTGCTCGCGTTCGTGTGCCGCAGAGATTTGTACGCGGATCCGTGCCTCACCCTTTGGAACCACCGGGTAGCTAAATCCGATCACGTAAATCCCGTGACCCAGGAGATCGCGGGCAATATCCGAGGCCAATTTTGCGTCGCCAAGCATGATCGGCACGATCGGGTGTGTGCCCTCCTTGATATCAAAACCGATTTCTGAGATTTTGGTACGGAAATACGTCGTGTTGTCTTCGAGCTTGTCGCGAAGCTCGGTCGTCTCCTTCAAGAGATCAATCACCTTGAGCCCAGCCATGACGATGGGCGGTGCCAGCGTATTTGAGAAAAGATAGGGGCGCGACCGCTGGCGCAAAAAGTCGATGATCTCCTGGCGGCCCGTGGTAAAACCACCCGACGCTCCACCGAGCGCCTTACCCAGCGTCGATGTAATAATATCGATCCGGCCCATAACGTTCCGGTATTCGGGCGTCCCGCGGCCGGTCTTTCCCACAAACCCGGTAGCGTGAGAGTCATCCACCATAACGAGAGCATCGTATTTTTCGGCGAGATCACAGATCTCGTTCAATTTGGCGATAAACCCATCCATGCTAAACACACCATCGGTAGCGATCAGGCGGACGCGGTGATCCTTGGATTCGTTGAGCTTGTCCTCGAGGTCGTTCATATCGCAGTTGCGGTATCGCTTGCGGTCGGCCTTGCAGAGGCGGATACCGTCAATGATGCTGGCGTGGTTGAGCTGATCGCTGATGATGACATCGCCTTCCTGGAGGATCGCTTCAAAGAGACCGCCGTTGGCGTCAAAACACGATGTGTACAAAATGGTGTCATCCATCCCGAGAAAATCGGCGATTTTGGCTTCGAGTTGTTTGTGGATGTCCTGAGTCCCGCAAATAAACCGCACCGACGACATGCCAAATCCCCAGTCGTCCAGTCCGCGGTGCGCTGCCTCGATGATCTTTGGATGCGACGACAAGCCCAGGTAGTTGTTGGCGCAGAAGTTGATGACGTCTCCGTCCGCGACCTTGATTTTCGCGGCCTGCGGACCAAGGATCAATCGCTCGTCCTTGTAAAGACCCGCCTCCTTTATCGACCCCAGCTCCTTGCCCAAGGCCTGTTTCAACTCGCCGTACATGCCGCCTCCTTCTTCAAAGTGCCTGATCGGCCTGTAACCGTCATCGCACCATGCTCGTTGTTATATCCATTTAATGATAACCTTCGGGTGCGCGTCAAAGCGCCGTTCAAAATCATCGGGATCGAAGTCGGTAATCGGGATCACCGTATCTTTGCCCTTGTCCAAAATCACATCAAAGATCCGGTCCTGAATCTGATTCTCGCGTGCTTCGAGCAGATTTGTCGAAATGTTCCACGTCTCGAAGATCCGCCGTCCAATCACGCTGTACATGGTTACCCCGGCGACGATGACCCGATCCAGCCTCTCGATCTGAAAATCCCCCGTTTTGATTCCAAACAACACGACCTCGCCGCCCATGCGCACCGACCTCAGCGCGTTATTAACCGACGAATTGTAACCTGCCATCTCGATCGCTACATCGACGCCATCGCCGCCAAACTCACGAACCGCCGTGACAACACCCGGGTCACTTCGCCAGCCGTCTTTTGGTTCGAAACGAATGACCTCGTCGGCTCCGATCCGCTCTGCGAGCCGTGCGTTTTCTTCTTTGGGTTCCACCCCAATGATCTTCGACACCCCAAGCGCTCTGGCGGTCAAGATCGTAAACAGCCCGATCGTCCCGCACCCGAAAACCGCCAGGCTCTTACCGCGAAGATCCACTTTGGTGCATGCGTGAACAGCGTTGCCAAACGGCTCCTGGATGGCACCGACCTCCGGTCGTATCTTGTTCGGATCGCTCTTCCACAGCACCTTGGCGGGCAGCTTGATGTACTGGGCAAAGCACCCATCGAGCGAAAACCCGATGATCAACTCATTCTGACACACTTCGCGCTGCCCGATCCGGCACTGGAGACATTTGCCACAGGTGATGTGCGACTCGGTGGTCACCATATCGCCCGGACGGAAACCGTAGTGCTTCTCGGCCAAGGATCCCGCTTCCGCCACCTCTCCAAGCAACTCGTGCCCGGTCACCCGGTAGTCCTTGCCCTCTTCGTCGAGCGAACCAAAGATCATGTCCTTAAACGCATTGCGGTTCCAGATGCCCTTGTCCGAACCGCAGAACCCCGTGTAGTGGACCTTGATGATGACACGCTCCGCGTCGAGCGGGTTGCGGCTCTCGTCCAACACCGGTTTGGGCACTCGAACCTTGCCCAGCCCCCTAGATTTGTCCCAATCGCTTTTTGACCGATCGAATGCCAGCGCCCACATTTCATCGGACATGGAATGAGTTCCTTTCGCATCGGTAATTTTGACAGCCGTATCGTCTCTCACATCTCATCACCACCCGCCATTATATATTGTCGTCTTTCGCTCGCCACGCATCGTTCAAACGGTCAATCATATTCGGAGCTGCGGCTCCTACCGTTCCACTCTTCGACTATGCGCTCTCGAGCCTTCCCCTACACTTGGGGCATTCATCATCGTCCATGATTCGCCGCCCCGTCCAACCGCACTCGGTGCAAACCTTGTCCTGACGCATCCAGATGTTGGCGAAAAACAAATAAATCCAACCCAGGATCGTTAAAAAGAACTTCTTCACGGGGATCATAAGGCCCCAAGGTTCCCTTTGTATTGGCTCGCCCGCTATACAATACGGCCAAAGAGCCCGCTGCCGCGCGACCGTTCGATATGGACGTTGACGATGTCACCCAAATGGGCATCCGTTGCGGGGAATATCGTGTTCTTGAACGTCTCGGTTCTCCCGCTGAGCGAACCGGGATGCTTTCTCGGTTCGTCCTCTACCAGAACTTCGACGGTCGTACCGACGTAGGTCTGGTTGATCTCACCCGTAATTTGTTTCTGCAGCTCGACCAAACGGACGATTCGTTCGGTTTTCTTTTCCGCCGGGACATCGTCATTCAGCTTGCGTGCGGCGGTTGTTCCCTTTCGTTCAGAATACTTGAAGATAAATGCGAAATCAAAACGGATTTCTTCGAGCATCCGGTACGTATCCTCGTATTCGGCATCGGTTTCGGTGGGAAACCCGACGATAATGTCGGTGGAAATCGCCACACCCGGGATCCGGCCGCGGATCGTGTCCACGAGATTCTTGAACTCAGCGTTTGTGTAGGTGCGGTTCATGAGCTCGAGAACACGGTCGCCACCCGCCTGAAGCGGCAGGTGGATGTGCCTGCATACCTTTGGATGATCGGCGATGACGTCGAGAAGCGGGGCGGGAAAATCCTTTGGGTGCGGCGCGGTAAAACGGACCCTCT
>CP070631.1:560658-562361 GCA_020356045.1 Candidatus Latescibacterota bacterium | reverse complement strand
TGAGAACATGGCTCATCATGGTCATGGTGCTTCTGGGGGCTATTTTTGGTGCGAACCTCTGAAATGAGCTGGCTCCCCGTATGGGACGTTTTGCGAACCATTACCGTAGAAGTACCGAGAGTTCGTAAAAACGTACGGCGCGCGCCCTGAGCTGGATGAGCTGCGAACCACCTCTCCAGGTTGGACACCGTTAGAACTTACCTTCTCATACGCGCAACCATCTATATCACAACAGCTTAATGTTTTGAGAGACTGGTCGCGGTTTGAAACTCAGTCCGAGTTGAGCTAGACTGTGATTGAATTCAACCAAGGGGGGAAAGAGCGGTGCACTGGAAAGCCGTGTCCGTGCTGCTGATTCTGGCAGTATCGAGCCTACCCTACCCGTCCATTTCGTATCCGCGACCAGCTAGTCCTCCCGGACAACCAAGCGATGTCCGTTTCGTCCAAACCGGAACCGGCGACAGCTGGAACGTTCAGTTTGTTGGCATTGCCGAAGGAGGACGCTGTTGGAGCGCAGCAATGGACGGCAATATCGCCTACTGTTCATTCCTCACTACTTTTACAGTTCTCGATGTGACAGACAAGTCTCAGCCTGTGAAGTTGGGGAATTTGCTGTTGCCCAATGAAGTTTCAGAAATCACGCTTTCCGGAAATCATGCGTTTGTGGCAGCTGGCGTTCTTAGAATTGTCGATGTCTCCGATCCTTCGAATCCGACCGAGATCGGTGTTTATGACGCCGTTGGAGCATCTGGTTCTGCCATCGCCGGGAATTATGCCTATGTGGCTGGGGGAACGAGCGGACTACGGGTTCTCGAGATCTCTGATCCGACCATGCCGGTCGAAGTCGGGTTTTACCCGACTGTCACAGCGCGCGATGTTGCAACGTCTGGAAACTATGCGTACGTAGCTGACCAAACTGCTGGATTGCGAGTAATCGATATATCTAATCCTGCGAGTCCGAACGAGGTCGGATCTTATGATACGGCGGGCGAGGCGGTGGAGGTCACGGTCTTGGGTGACTATGCCTATGTGGCAGATCTTGGGGATGGCCTACGGATAATCGATGTATCAACTCCAGCTAGCCCGGTTGAAGTAGGTTCTTACGCTATAAACGATGACGCCTATGACGTGATAGTCTCAGGAAACCTCGTCTATCTGGCGGAGAGAATCGGTTATCTCCACATTATTGACGTTTCGGATCCGACAAATCCCGCTTCGCTCAGCTCCGCCGATATTTTTGGCATGGGGTGGAACATAGCCCTTTCCGGTGATTATGTCGCTGTGGCAGCATATACAACAGGCCTGCGGCTCATCAACGTGCAGGATCCCTCAACCCCGTCCGAGGTTGGCTATTATGAAGCGGCTTACACCACCAATAGCGCCGCTGTTTCAGGTGACTACGCCTTCGTGGCGGCCGACGATGGTCTGCGCGTCATGGACGTTTCTAATTTAGAAAACCCCGTGCAAGTTGGCCAATATGACACAAACGGGAGTGTAGCGGATGTTGTCTTTTCGGCGGACTACGTCTATCTCGCGAATGGCTCGGACGGTCTCAGGATCTTGGACGTTTCAAATCCCCTGGTTCCCGCCGAGAGCGGATTCTACGACACGGGTGGCAATGCAGATGCCGTTTTCCTCGCGGGCGACTACGCCTATGTCGCCGACGGATCGAATGGCCTTCGAATAATCGACGTTTCAAATCC
>CP070631.1:558672-560558 GCA_020356045.1 Candidatus Latescibacterota bacterium | reverse complement strand
GTAGAAGGACGCAACACCATAAATCTGATTCTCAGAAATCCTCAGGAATCGCGAAATTCGCGCCACCGATTCTTCGGAAACAAACCCGTCTTCTTCCTGGATTCTTTGAAGAATCGGAATCAGATCACCGGGATCGCCGTCGAAACCGGCAAAGATGGATTCGCACTTATCAATCGCCATGGAACACTCCACCGCCGCGAGCATTCGCAGCGGGCATCCGCCCGGCGGATGGTTTCGGCATCAGCCTGCCGCCCCGGGGTCTTCGCTTTTGTCACCGCGGTCTTTTTTATGAAGGTGGTAGGAACACTCCCGTTGCACAACGTCGCGTACGAGGCACTTGTCGCGGAAATAAATACCACACCTGAAGCACATCTCCTGCGGTCCCGACTCCATATCAACAATGTCTGCGGATAACCGATCGAGCAGCCTTGCCGTACGTACAAAATCCTCTGGCATGAACTGGCGAAAGAGGCTCTCCAGCACCTGGCCTTGAACCGCTTCGTACCGCTTTAACAATTCCTGTCCCTCCGCGGTCAGCGACAACAAACTCACCCGGCGGTCGTCGGTCGATTCGGTTCGTGTCATCAATCCCCGGCGGACCAGGCGGTCGACGGCCTTACTCGCCGCCGCGTTGGTCACCCTGCTGACGGTGGCCACATCGCTGATGCTCTCGATCATCGTGGCATCGACCAGCTTGAGAAGCCTGTATTGGGGCACGGTGAGCTCGTTGCCCACATCCTCCCGAAGCTGTTCTTCCATCAACTCGTTGATCGCCGAGTAGAAAATGTGAGTGCTTGCCAGAAAATCGTTTATGACCTTGGTTCGTTCATCGAGTCGCATATTTCAGATCCTTTTCTGATCGGAATATCCCATTGAAATGATATCGAAGTCACAGTACTGGGTTGACCATATACTATGTTAATTAAGATGCCAAGCACTGTCTTGGCGGCCCCAGTGGTCAAAATCACGTCAAAAGAGGCACATAAATCATAACCTATTGCTGTTAAACAAAATAAATAGATCTTCTCCGCCACTACCGACGAGTCCGGTCCACAAAATCGTGCTTGTCAAAATACTTAACCTGGTCTATGGTAGAAACGGTATTGTGAATCGTTTCACAATATAGCACAAGACATCACATTATACAAAGATTTAGACCAACCCGACCGACTCCGTATTCGCAGCGGTCCCAGAGGGAAGTGACCAATCATGGCGGTGGCCGACCGAGCGAGGATCATTAATGAATTCCTCGGGAGCTTGCACGTATTTTACTCGGCAGTTAACGAATTGATCGAAGAACAGCTCCGCGTGGATCTCAAGGGCGAGCTAACGATCGCACAACTCAAACTCCTCAAACTTGTGGCCGCGGCCAATATCGAAAGCATTAGCGACGTGGCGACGTTTTGCCGCGTGTCCAACGCCGCGGCGAGCAAATCCGTCGACCGGCTCGTGCGCCGCGGATTGGTTCGCCGGATCGAATCCTCGAATGACAGACGCGTAACGCACTTGTCGACTACGGATGAAGGCAACGCATTGCTGGAGCGATACGAATCGGTTCAGAACCAAGTGCTCGACGGTCTGTTTCGCCAGTTTATGCCGTCGGATTTTGTTCAAACCACCAAGCTGCTCGATCGGCTATCCGCGGACATTGTCGATCTGGAAACCGGACCACAGGAGTTGTGTTTCCGTTGCGGAATATACTTTCGGGATTCGTGCCTGCTTCGCGAGGTCGTGAAACGAACCTGTTACTACTATCTTCACCGGCCGAGTCACAACGGACAACCTCCAGAATCCTTGCCGGCACCCGACGACCAAACGCATGGTCCGGATCGCACCAACAACACATCGGGGTGAACGGAGAACTCCCTTCCCGTCTACCCGGAATC
>CP070631.1:555116-558572 GCA_020356045.1 Candidatus Latescibacterota bacterium | reverse complement strand
GATCTGAAAAGGCGGGTGGGTATCAACAAGTAACCACGATCGATCTGAAATCTCACCCGGTATCCCCTCAGAAATCCACATGGACCTTGTTGAGATAGTCGAGCCGCACCTCGAACTCGACAGGATTCGACCACTTTCCGCCTTTTTCGAGAACAATCCAGTAGTACCCGTGATGAACCCAGACACCGCCCCGATCCGAGGTTTTCCCCGCGTAGTAGGGTTTCATCGCTCCGGTTGTCAACGGTTTGGGCAGCGGTTCTTTGATCGGCACCAGATACACCGCCGCATCGGGCCGGTTCGAGGTGACCGAGACCTCTGCCCGCGGGTCCCTATATGACGTGCACCCAAGTGTCCACAAGACGGAGCAAATCAGCGCAACCACCAGTGTCGACAGAGGTAAAATGCTTTTTTTGAGACGGGTGAAGGGTGTTATCATGAAGGATCTCCATTTCCAGGGGGGTCGCCAACATTGTACACGATTTTTGGCATGTTGAATACACGCCGATCGGTGGGGTAAGAAATAGGAACGGGAGTCGTCCCGGAGGAAAAATATCGAGCGTAAGCGTCATTTGCGGCACTTTGGAGAGCCGCCGGTCAATCGGTGGGAACCTTATTGCGTTGGATTCCGTATATAGTTATACATAAGGTAAACACATACACTTACGAGCGACCCATCCCCCGCCTCACGAGCCCGTTCAGGGACCGGCCATGATCGGAAAAACTGTAACCCACTATAAGATTATCGAGAAAATCGGCGAAGGCGGAATGGGTACCGTCTACAAGGCCGAAGACACCAAGCTGAAACGTGTCGTCGCCCTCAAGTTTCTAAACCCGCAATCGTTCGAGAGCGATGAGCACAGGCAACGGTTCATCCGCGAGGCTCAGGTCGCGGCGGCGCTCGATCACCCGAATATCTGCACGATTTACGAATTTGACGAGGACGGCGAGCACGTATTTATGGCAATGGCGTTTATCGACGGTGAGGATCTCAAACGCAAGATCAAGAACGGGCACCTATCGCTCGAAACCACCATCGATTACGCCACACAGATTGCCAGAGGACTGGAGGCCGCGCACAAAAAGGGCGTTATCCACCGTGACATCAAGAGCGCCAACATCATGATTACCGAGGACGGTCAGGTAAAGATCACCGATTTTGGCCTGGCGAGGATCGTCGGTAGCAAGGAAATCTCCAAAGCCACGATGAGTATCGGCACGGCCGCCTATATGGCCCCCGAGCAGGGGCGCAGGGAAAAGGCGGACCATCGAACCGACATCTGGGCGCTCGGGGTTGTGATGTATGAAATGCTCACCGGCGAGCTGCCGTTTACCGGGGATTACGACGCGGCCGTGGTGTATTCGGTTATCAATGAACCGCCGCGCCCATTGAGAGAACTGAACCGGGATGTCCCGGATGATATCCAGCAGATCGTGGAACGAGCCATGGCGAAGCGTCCTGACAATCGCTATCAGGATGCTGCCAGCATGATAGTTCACCTGGAGTCACCCAGCAAAGTCGTAACGCTCGAGCCGTTGCCCGGGTCAGATGCCGATGAGGGGCCAAAAGCTGTTGGAATCGCCGTGCTTCCATTTGCGGATGTCAGTCAGAAGAAAGACCAGGACTATCTTTGTGATGGGATCGCCGAAGAGATCATCAACCACCTCGCCCAGGTGGAGGGGCTGCACGTGGTTGCACGTACATCGGCCTTTTCGTTCAAGGACAAGAACGAAGACATCCGTGAGATCGGCCGAAAGCTTGGTGTCGACACCCTTCTCGAGGGCAGCGTCCGCAAGGCAGGTGACAGGCTCCGCATCACCGCTCAGTTGATTACAGCCTCGGACGGATACCATCTGTGGTCGGAACGTTACGACCGCGAGATGGAAGACGTGTTTACGATTCAGGACGAGATTACGATGGCCATCGTGGACAAGCTCAAGGTCACGCTTCTCGGTGAAGAAAAGGACGCGCTGGTCAAGCGGTACACGGAGGACGTCGAGGCGTACAACCTCTATCTCAAAGGCCGGTTTTTCTGGAACAAGCGGACCGAAACGGGATACCTCAAAGGCCTCGAGTATTTTCGTCAAGCCACCGATCAGGACCCATCGTACGCACTGGCCTACGCAGGCATCGCGGATAGCTATGATCTGCTCGGGTGGTACGGGTATCTGTCTCCGCAGGAGGCGTTTCCGCGGGCCAGAAAAGCGGCCGAGCGGGCGATGGAGCTCGACGATACGTTGGCCGAGGCCCATGCGTCGTCGGGGTGGATCAGCGCCAACTACGATTGGGACTGGGCGAACGCGGAAAAGCAGTACAACAGGGCCCTGGAGCTAAATCCCAACTATGCGACCGCCCACCAGTGGTACGCGGAGCTTCTAACCTATATGGGCCGGCACGACGACTCGATCACCGAGGCCAAAAAAGCGCTCGAGTTGGATCCGCTATCACTCATCATCAGTAACGATTTGGGGCAGGTTTATTATTTTGCCCGTCGGTACGACGAAGCCATCTATCAACTTCGCAAAACCCTGGAGATGGATCCAGGTTTTTTGGTCGCCCATTTTTTTCTGGCGCTGACGTATGCACAACGAGCCATGTACGACGACGCTTTGCGGACAGCGCAACGAGCGATGGCGATCGCCGGCGAAGGGGATTCGCTGATATTGACCCAGCTTGGGATCATCTATTCGCTATCGGGCAAGAAAGACAACGCACGGGAAGTTTTGGACGAACTCCAGGATCTTGCCAAACATCGGTACGTCTCACCGTTCCGGGTGGCGTTGGTCTATGTGGGGCTCGGCCAGAACGACAAAGCCTTCTGGTGGCTGGACAAAGCCTGTCAGGAGCGTGACCACTGGATGGAAACGCTCAAGGTTCATCCGGCGCTGGACGGGCTTCGAACAGACGAGAGGTATGCCGATCTTCTTAAACAAACTGGTTTGGACAGCTGACCGGATGCCATATCCGGTCTGGAGCGTATCGACGGCCGGGGGGCGCGTACATGATCGGGCGAACGATATCTCATTACAGGATACTCGGCGAGCTTGGGCGTGGCGGGATGGGCATAGTCTACAAGGCCGAGGATACGAGGCTCAAACGCACCGTCGCTCTAAAGTTTTTCCGGCCGCAGGCATTTGGCGACGAAGAGCAAAGGCAACGGTTTCTCCGCGAAGCGCAGGCTGCTGCCGCGTTGGATCACCCCAATATCTGCACCATTTACGAAATCGATGAGACCGGCGAGGAGATCTTTATCTCCATGGCACACATCGAGGGCGTAACTCTGAAAGAAAAAATCGAATCTGGGCCACTCGAGATCGGCGAAGCGCTGCGCGTCGCGATCCAGCTGACGCGCGGGCTAAAGGCGGCGCACGGCAGGGGCGTGATCCATCGAGATATCAAGAGCACCAACATAATGGTAACCAACGAGAACCATGTCAAAATCATGGATTTTGGCTTGG
>CP070631.1:551900-555016 GCA_020356045.1 Candidatus Latescibacterota bacterium | reverse complement strand
TTCCCAGACGCATCGCCGTCCGAGGCTGACACCGCCGTTCCTACATCATTTCAATAATACCAACTTGATGCTCCAAGTCCGACCAGCGGCCTCGAGTCTGGCAAAGTAGACGCCCGATGCACTCGGAGGCCGGAATTGCATCTCGTACGTGTCCGGAGTCCGGTACTCCCGGTCAAGGAGCGTCTCGATCAGTCCACCGTCGACATCGTAAACGGCCAGGGTCACCGGTCCGGGGGATGCCACCGTGAATGTGATCGTAGTAGTGGGGTTGAACGGGTTCGGGTGGGATGACAGCGCCGGCGTATGCGGCAAGGGGGTATCACCGATGCCAGTCGGAGACCCAGGGCTGGAGGGCCCACTTTCGTTCCCGGAGAAATCGGTGGCGGTCACAAAGAAATACGGATATGAGGTCCACCCGACGTTGGATGAGGTGCCGGTCGTGAAATCGACCACCAGGGCGGTTTCATCAAAAACGGGTGACAACGACCCGTAGACACTATAGTAGTCAAAATCAGCATCGGGCACCTGATCCCAAACAAGCAGGTCTGATGTAGCAAAAACCAGATTCTGTGGCACCGAGGGCGACAGGTTGTCCAGGGAGTAGCCCGAATCGGGTGGAGAATCGAAGAACGTGTAAGGATCCGCCGTGAAACCTCGGACGAAGAATGTGGACCAGTGCTGACCGCTCGCTATGGTCGAGTCGGCGAGTGTTGGAACAATCATGCTATAGACAGGCTCGCCGCTGGCGGGAATCGAGCCGACGAACTCCCACCCTTCCATAAAAGCGCCCCCCTGTTGTTCGTCGAAAGCGATGTCCGTTGCCGGCTCAATGTCTGGCTCCGGCGCATCGGGGTAGGAGCGTTCGCGCAACGCCATCGACGGAAGCGTGTCGATGCGCCTGTAGGCGCCGTACTCTAACACCGGTGTGGTCGAGCCGGGGAAGTCCTTGTTCGTCGCTTGAAACGTAACGCGAACGGATCCGCCCTGGTCGTTGCCCACGTCGAGTACGGAGCTGATGCTCGGCAGGATCAGCGGCGTATCGAACTTGGCGAGAAACGTGTCCCGGCCGCCCGCGCTTGAGAACGTCCCTCCGCCAAAGTTAATATTGCTGTCGAAATTTCCGGTTAGAAGGACATTACCCGCACCATCCACCGAGGGCGTCGCGGGCGAGTCGGAGCCGGTACCGCCAAACCGCTGACTCCATATGTGTCCACCGTCGGCGTCGTACTTGGCCAGAGCGATATCATATGATCCTGCGCTCACCAGCGAGCCCCCGCCGAAATCCACACTCAGCGCGAATTGGGCCGAGAGGAACACATTTCCTTGAACGTCAAGGTCGACACCGGTGCCGAAATCGGAGCCCGTGCTGCCGAATCGCTGGCTCCACACATGCACGCCGCCTGTGGTGTATTTCGCCAGGAAAATGTCGTCGCCGCCGGCCGATACGAGAGCGCCGCCGCCGAAGTCAACGGTGTCATTGAAATCCCCGGTCACGATGACATCGGACGACTGGTCTATGACGAGTCCGTATCCGGATTCGAAACTCGATGAGCCGAAGCCCTTGCTCCACTGATGCGCTCCGTTGCTGTCGAGCTTCACAAGAAAAATGTCCCGGCCCCCCACGCTTACGAGTGGACCACTGCCGAAGTTGACAGATCCCGAGAACGCTCCCGTGAAGATGACGTTACCTGCGTCATCAACGCGAACAGCACGGCCGAAGTCGGAGAGAGTATCTCCAAACCTGAAACTCCACACGTGATCGCCGTTAGCATTGTATTTGGCTATTATGATATCCTGGGACCCTGCGCTGATCAGGTCGCTCCCGCCAAAGTTCACGGTGCCCTCGAAAAGCCCAGTTATGTAAACATTACCAATGTCATCCACTGCGATGCTATAGCACTGGTCGGAACCGGTGCCACCAAATCGCTGACTCCACTGGTGCACGCCGTTGGCATCATACTTTGCCAGGACGATATCGGTCACTCCGGCGCTGGCCAGCGGACCGCCGCCAAAATCAACAGTGCCCTTGAAGTTACCCAGGCACAGCACGTTGAGAGACGCGTCCACCACGACGGCATCGCCCCAATCCGCCTCGGTATTTCCGAAGCGTTTGCTCCATTGGTGCACGCCGTTGACATCGTACTTCGCCAGGAAGATGTCGCTCAATCCGGCGCTGGTCAGCGAACCGCCGCCGAAGTCTACGCTGGCTCCGAAATTCCCGGTCAGAACGACATTGCCTTTTCTATCGGCGGTCACAGAATTACCCCATTCTCCACTTATGCCACCAAACTGCTGACTCCACAAATGGTTCTGGGCCGCCGCGAGCTGCGCGGCCAGTGCGATGGCGACGAGCGCCGTCGAGAGCGTCACCAAAAGCTTCGAGCTTCGTACGGCGATTCGGTCGGCAATCATGGGGTGCCTCCTTGTTTTGCCGTTGGCGGCGACCCGGCAGGGTCACGCGTCAATTTAATGAGGATCTCATGGTGACAACTAAACACGTAGCATACCACGGATCGCTAGCATTCGGCTCATGTCTCTCGCTTTTTGAAACCCGTGATGTCACGATCTACATAGATGTCTGCTTAACGCGTCGTGAACCTCATATGTGGTGATTTCGGGTATACCATGAGAGTCCAACACACTCTGAGAGTCCGCGTATGGGTGGCCCGACTCTCGGGCTGTTTTCCGAAATACCCATGTGCTTGTCGATACAAGCGTTATGATATCTCGATGTCTGATGCATCCATCGAATTCAATTTGACGCGACTCGTGGCCTTCGGGCCCGTGATGTTCTCGGCTAACACAAATAACGTCATTTGGCCGATTTTGGCCCTTCCGTAAACCAGAGAACATTCCGAAGAGGGTTACGCTCGGGGAGCCAACTCATTTTCACCGGAAATTAGGATTAGCAGGCCAGCAGCGCAGCCACGAAGGCCGTAGCTGTTCGAGAAATGTCGCATCCGGGGAGCCAACTCATAATTCAATGCCCTGCAGCGGGTTATGTTGCAGGGCATTTTCGTTGCTCGAACATTCGGCAAGACGCAACGGCTGCCATCCGCTAATATCGCGAGAGTTTCTTGACCGCACAGTTCACCAGTAGAGTGTTTTCGTCAATG
>CP070631.1:547622-551800 GCA_020356045.1 Candidatus Latescibacterota bacterium | reverse complement strand
GATTGGCCGCCTCGCCGCCACTGTGGGCGCTCGTTGCCGGGCTGGCGATGAACGCGGCCGGTATCGGGTTGCACCCGCACATCAGCCATTTTCTCACATCGATCGGAAACCTCGTCGTGCCGCTTGTGATGCTTGCCTTGGGGATTTATTTTTCACCCAGATTGGTCAAATGGCGCCTTCTGATCACCGTCCTCGTTATTCGATCGGGTGGTGGTCTCGTTCTCGCGCTGGTACTCTCGGCGTTGTTTGGTCTTGATGGATTGACCCGATCGGTGTTGGTGATTTGCGGAGCGGCGCCCGTGGGGTACAACACGTTGGTCTTCTCGTCGCTGGCAAAGCTCGATGTCGAGTTTGCCGCCAGTCTCTTGTCGACTTCGATACTGTTTGCACTGCTGTACGTGCCGGCGTTGATGACCATGGTGAATTGACCGCTCTGAGGTTTGATTCGAGGATAAATGGAGGAAAACGATATGGCTGAAATCCGGCACATGCTTCTCATCGACGCGCCGGTTGACAAGGTGTATCGGGCGATTACCGAACAGGATGGTCTGGCATCCTGGTGGACCCACGACACGGTGGCAACTCCCGAGGTCGGCTCGTATGCCGAGTTCCGGTTTGGCGACCGTTACTACGACAAGATGCGGGTTGTCGCACTCGAACCCGATGAGCGGGTCGAATGGGAATGTTTGGAGGGTGACAAGGAATGGGTCGGAACCCGGTTTGTTTTCGATTTGGAAAAAAAAGGCGATCAAACGCTTTTGAGGTTTCAACACACCGAGTGGCGTGCGATGACCGATTTTTACGCGAGCTGCAATTACCATTGGGGTTACTACATAAGAAGCCTCAAGCTGTACTGCGAAACCGGCAAAGGCACGCCCTTTAAAGTCAAGGCGTAACCGCGTGCTCGGGGCATCAGATTTGCAATACGCTAGCGATAACGCGTCCGACTGTGTCCATCCTCTTGCCGAACGGTTGCTTGACGCCCATCCCTCCCGGCAGATAGAGTAGACCGACATGCGCGCCGCGCGGGGTCACCGGCGCGGCAACGGAATCGACTCCACCCGTACCCCAGGACGGTAAACGATGACCGAACCCAAGCTGCGTTTCTATGGTGGGAAGGCCGTATCGGCGCTTCCCCTTTTGTTTTTTATCGGCTGGGCCATCGCGATCTGCGTGGCGGGCGCGCCGGATGAGAATGGTTTGATCCTGGGCGCCGCCATCGGACTCGTGGCGGGAATGTTTTTCTGTCGCGACAGGTGGTGGGATTATGCCGAACAGGTGTTTGCCGGGATGGCCAACCGCATCGCCACGGTGGCGATCGTCGCGTGGTTTTGGGCAGGGATGTTTGCACAGGTGCTTCGCGAGGGCGGGCTGGTCGATGGTCTCGTTTGGCTTGGGGATGCGTCGAACGCCTCGGGCGGCGTATTCGTCGGCGCAACGTTCGTGTTGGCCGCCACATTCGCCTCAGCGGTGGGAACGGGGTATGGAACCGCGGTGGCGTTTTGTACGCTAATGTACCCCGCAGGTCTGATCATGGGTGCGGATCCGGTGTGGCTGCTCGCTGCCATTTTGTCGGGCGCCGCGTTTGGCGACAACCTGGCCCCGGTCTCCGACACCACCGTCGTATCGGCGGCGACACAAGAGACGGATATTCCGGGTGTGGTACGGTCGCGGTTCAAATACGCCATAACCGCAGCGATTCCCGCATTGATTCTCTTTTCGATTTTTGGCGGTGGTGGCTCGGCCGTCGATCCCGCGCAGGCGGAGCGGATATTTGCGGAGACGGCATCACCGGATGGTTTGATTCTGCTGATCCCCTTTGCGTTGGTTATCGGCCTGGCGTTGCGCGGTTACCACATTCTCGTCACTCTGACCTGGGGCATCATCGCTGCGGTCGTTTTTGGTTTGGCGTTCAACCTGATCGAGCCCCATCAGATCATATTGCTGGATACCGATGCCAAACGTGTGGGAGGCGCGCTGGTGACGGGCATAACGGGATATCTGTCGATGGCGATACTGATATTGATGATCGTCGCCGGCGGACACATCATGAAGATCGGCGGCGCGCTGGATGCCATTGTCAACGGGTTGGCCCGGTTTGCCGGGCGTTCGGTTGCGCGTGCGGAGATTGCCATTTGGAAAATCGTCTTTGCATTGAACATCTTTATCACCATCAATACCGCCGCGGAGATAACCGCAGCCCCTGTCGTCTCACAGCTGGGGAAAAAGTTCAAACTTCACCCCTACCGAAGGGCCAACATGCTCGATGCGGTGACCTCGGCGCTTGGATACATCTTTCCGTGGGGTGGCGGTGTGCTGATCGGCTATCAAACCATTCGTAATCTCGAAGGGACATACGATTTTGTTCAAGCCGTGTCGCCGACACAGGTATGGCCCTTTGTCCTCCACGGGTGGTTTCTCGCCGCTGTAATGCTGATTGCGGCGATCACTGGTTTTGGGCGCCGGTATGAAGCCTCCGACGGATCGCCATCAAAAACACCGCCAGCGGATGTCTAACGTGGCTGTGTGACCATTTGCGGATGTCTAACGTGGCTGTGTGACCATCGGCGGATGTCTAGCGTGGCCGTGTGACCATTGGCGGTGCCTGCGGAGGGCTGACCCTACTGTGATTGAGATGGCTGCACCGGAGAAATAACAGGGATTTGGGTCGCGGCCCATCTGGGACTCGTCTCGCAGTTTTGAAGACCATGAGCACCACGCACAAAACGCAGGAATTCTCCGCGAAGATATACAAGATCGGAATCAACCGGTGTGTCGACGTGCCCAAACGGGTGTCTGATACATTTGGCAAACGAGGGCTCGTCCCGGTCACCGGTACGATCGACGGATACCGTATTCGCGCTACGCTTGTTCCAAAAGGCGGCGGGCGGCATCGGTTATATGTCAACGGCGAGATGCGCAACGCTATCGGCGCCGACACGTCCGACCGGGTGAGTTTTGTTCTTCGTATCGACACGCGGTCGCGCGAGATTCCAACTCCGAAGGATGTTGCCTCGGCGCTCAGACGAGTCAAAGGTGCGACGGCGACCTTTAACGCGTTTACTCCGTCAAAACGCCGTGGGATCCTGCGATGGATCCTCGATGCCAAACGGCCCGACACCCGTGAGCGTCGAATCGAAAAAGTGATCGAGCATATCAACGAACATTCGAAGTAGAACAGCTTCACGCGTTACGAAAAACGTCGCCAAATCCACATCCCTCCATAGCGTTCAACATTAGCCTCGTTATCCCCGTGCATTCCGTCTTCCCACACCGGGTGGTGAGCGGCGTCTTCTCAATGCGCCTGGCGCCGGGTCGACGCACCCTAACGCGTAAAGCCTTTATGTTTAAATAGGTTGCACGGCAAACCCCGCGCGACCGTGCAGGATATCCAAAATCGCAATATACTATTAATGCAACCGCCATGCCGGCTGACACCACACGAAGGGGGGTGTGATGAAGCCTATATCGATTGCGTTGATGGTTGCCGTCTACGCGATCACCTTCCCCGTGTCTGCCGCTACAAAAACTTGGTACATCAATCCCGACGGTACCGGTGACGTTCCCACGATACAGGCCGGGGTAGATACAGCCGCCAGCGGAGACACACTAATGCTGGCTCCCGGCACCTACACCGGTGGGGGCAACCGCAATATCTGGATCAACCGCAAAAATGTCAGCGTGATTTCAGAGGCGGGTGCGGCCGCGACCATCATTGACTGCGAAGGAGCCCAGCGTGCAATTTATATGGGATTTGATGTCACCAATACCACGGTGATTTCGGGATTGACCATCGAGAACGGCTACGACGCATATTATGGCGGCGCCATCATGTGCAACTACGGCGCGTCTCCCCGGATCACGGACAACGACATACGAAATTGCACCGCTGGGAAGAACGGTGGAGGAATCTACAGCAGCAGCAACTGCAATCCCGATATCATCAACAATACGATAACCGGATGCACCGCAGAGCGCGGCGGTGGGCTGTATCTGGCACGCTGTTGGTCAAATGCATCGGTGGGTTTCAATGTGATAACCGGCAACACCGCAACAGCGAACGGGGGCGGTATGTCTCTGTCAGACGCGTGGCCGCGGATTTTCAACAACACCATTAGTGGCAACGGCGCGCCGTCGGGTGGCGGGATATTTCTGAGCGGTGCAATGAGCCACCCCGT
>CP070631.1:541317-547522 GCA_020356045.1 Candidatus Latescibacterota bacterium | reverse complement strand
CAACGAGTCCGAAGCCGCCCTCGTGCTCGACCACATATTTGACGGTCGCCCTCTTACCGCGATGACCGTGCTCGATTCGTTGCAGCCCGAATGTGACGGCGAGCCACTCTTCTTGCTCATGCGCGCGCGGTGTTACCAAGAGCAGATCCCCATGGACGACGCCAACACCACCCGCGGCAAACAGCTCTCCGAACCGTCGCTCGTGGAACTCGACAAGTGCATCGATGTGTGCTCTCGACAACTTCAGGCAGACAACCCCGACCCGATATACTATTACTACCGCGGATGGGCATGGATGGCCAAAGCCTATGTGCGGTCCATGACACGCAGTCTGTACAAGGCTGGCCGTGACGCCGGGCGTGGTAAGAAAGATCTCGAACGGTATCTTACCGAGCACCCGAACGACCCAACGGCAAACGGTCTGCTTGGCTCCTTTCTCTATTTTGCAGATACGATTCCAGACGCTTTCAAATTCTTGTCAAAGCTTTTGCGTCTGCCGACCGGCGACAGAGTCAGAGGGTTGGAGCTTTTGGAGGCTTCCGTTCGTGTTGGTGGTCTTCTCGAAACCGATTGGCGGTTGATTCTGTACAACGTCTACTTTTACTTTGAGGGGCGTTACGAAGAAGGGCTCGCCGGATTGCAGCAAATGAACCAACGACATCCGCGTTACCCGCGAACGGCAATTCCCCTAGCCGTCTCGAGGCTCTGCGCTCCCCAGCTCGCTGATGAAAACAATATGATGGTAACCGAGACGGTTAATCGTCTGTACGCCGCCCCGCATCAGGAGGTCGACAGCAACGCTCTCCACCTCGTTCAATTTTATCGAGCATACGGTGACCGCTACTGCAACAACTCGAAGGCAGCCCTCACCAGATTGAGAACTCTCATACAAGAGGCACCGCGGCATCCCGACTGGGTTGAATACTCCGCACGGCTGGAGCTGGGGCGTTTGTACGCGTCGCGGGGAGACCGCCGGTCGGCGGCTGAGCTGTTTGAAGCGGTGCGAAAAAACGGTTCTCCGGGATACCTCAGGGACGAAGCCAAGGCGCTGCTAAAGGATATCGAGACATACAACAATTACGCCGACCCTGCCGCTGCTGCGGATATCGATTCATGGGTGGCAACCCTTTATGAGGGCGACCCCGATTCGCTCCGGGCACTCGAGTCGCGTTTCAAAAGCATCGCCGCCGGATCGCTCATCGCGAAATTTTATTTGGCGGAGACCTTGTTGTTGGCGGGAGAGCTGGAGAACGCGTTCCAGTTCTATTCCGAGATCGTCCAGCTGAATGTTCCCCGCTGGGACCACACCTATCAGATGATTGGGTGTACGCGTATCGCAGAGATCTATGCGGCCAAAGGTCGATATGAATCCGCCGCCCGTTGGGAGGCCTATGCGATGAATTTTTATCACGGGGAATATCTGATGGATTGGGTCATCGAGGGACGCCAGCGGTATTTCGACCGGCTCGCCAAGGGAGAAGAAACCGTTCCCCCGACCTTGCTGATTTCGAGCAGGCTGATGCCCCCGCACCGCTCCACCCATCATTAGCCCTTCAGGGGGCTCTTCACCGACCAATACCGTCAGGGTTAGTTACCCACGGTTTTCACCCACTCGCCGGTTTTGACCGGGTCCGAAAGCTTTTTGCCGTTTACGATCGCCAGCTCGCTGAGTTTGGCCTCGGGTACGCCCATTTGCCTCAACACGCTTTCCAGGCTTCCTCCCGTTGTCACCTTTCGCACACGTAGCCGCGACGGCTGTTTATTCAGCACGGTCTGATCGGTAACCTTGTCAAATCCCCCCATAACCGAGACAAACGTCTGAGAGTAACCGGCGAATTGCTCGGTCAGCGAATACCCATGAAACACATACACATGATTATCTTTTTGGATAAAATAAGACAGAACACGGATCAGTCCATCTTGGGAAGCGATCTGGGTTTCAAGTATAACCGCTGTAAAACCGCGCACCGATGTGTTGCGTCGTGCGATCACCGTTATGCCCTCGCCAGCAACAAACTCGTCCGCCTCGAGCGCTGGAGAGTCGGCCTTTCCCAACGTCAGTTGAATCACTGCCTTTTTATCCGGGCTGGCCATCAGCACCGTGCTGGGAGTGTTCATCACAATCCAGTCTGCCGGAACCGGAAACTGAAATCGCATCTCGGGGTGATAGAACACGTTGTTCTCCACATATCCCTGGCGTGGGTCGTCACCATAGACGATCCCGTCGATCCGTCTGAGGTATTCATATCGGTCGACGTTGAGCGGTTTGTAACCGGCTTTTTGTTGAGCCTCTCCGGCCAACCGATTGACACGCACCTCGCGATCGCCGGGATCCGGATGCGTCGACATGAACGACGGCAGACTCTGACCGCTTTCTGCACCTAGCGCTTTGAGCGTGCCAAAAAAACCGGCCATGTCACGCGCGTCGTATCCGAGCTTTGACGAGTATTCAACACCGAGCATATCGGATTCGGACTCTTGTCCGCGGCTGTACTTGAGCAGGAGAAGGTTGAGACTGGCTCCGGCCATCTCGGCATAAGGCCTAAAATCTTCCCACAATACGACACCGAGCCCGAGACCCAAACCGGCCAATTGCTGACGCGATAACTGTTCAGCACTGTGCCGCGCAACGACATGTCCGATTTCATGACCGAGCACACCTGCCAACTCATCCTCTGAATTGAAATGGGCAAGAATTCCGCGGGTCACGTATACGTAGCCTCCGGGAAGCGCAAACGCGTTCACCACCGGGCTATCCAAAAGACGAAACGTGTACTCCAACTGAGGCCGGTGTGATTTTTCAGCAAGCTGTTTGCCAAGGTTGCTGACATACGCGGCCAGATCTGGATCGTCGTAGACACCATACTCGGCGACGATCTGCGGGTCGGCCTCCTTACCCATCGCCACTTCCTGCGATTCGCTGATCAAAGAAAAGGTCTTTCGTCCGGTGACATAATCGGTCGTGCACGAGCTCATAGACCCCAACAGCCCCACCAGCAAAAACCCTATCAGCGTCACTCGAATATTCTTTTTCTTCATCGGAGCAACTCCTGCCGTCGTCTCGTTTGCCCAATGTCCTGCTACCCATCACACCATCTCTCCAACCCGCGTAATCATATACACATTTCAAACCGGCTGTACACAGGCGTGTGTTCCAAACAAATGACGCCCCGGAGCATCACAGTGTCTCCGGGGCGTACACAGTTATAACTGTTTGCGATTACAGCTTTTTCGAATGTTCCGACAAGTAGCCAGCCACGCTGTCCGGTGTCTCTTTCATACCGGTATCACCCTCTTGCCAGCCAGCGGGGCATACCTCGCCGTATTTCTCGTGATGCTGGAGCGCATCGACCATTCTGAGCATCTCGTCGACATTGCGGCCGAGTGGCAAATTGTTGACCACCTGGTGCTGGACAATTCCGTCCTTGTCAATGAGAAACGAAGCGCGCATGGCAACTCCGTCGGGGTGTTCGACACCGTAGGCCAGACTGATCTCGTGTTTGACATCCGCGACCATTGGATACTGAATCGGTCCGACCCCACCCTTCTCGACCGGGGTGCTTCGCCAGGCAACATGCGTATGCTTTGTGTCGATTGACACACCGACGACTTCGGCACCACGATTTTTGAATTCGTCGATCCGGTGGTCATGCGCAATAATCTCAGTCGGGCACACAAAGGTGAAATCCATCGGCCAGAAAAAGAGAACGACATACTTGCCTCGAAGATCCGAGAGCTTGAAATCTTCCTTGATGGAACCATCCGGCATTACCGCCGCCGCCGTAAAATCGGGGGCCTCTTTCGCTGTCAAAACGCTCATAATCAGCTCCTTTCAAAATAACGGTCGGGCGCGGACGCGCCACACCCCACCGCGGGTGTTCACGCGCTCTCACGAACGCGAAACCGCGGCGCATAACAAAAGCAACCAGTCCCGGGCCCGGATCGGACCCGGGATGGTTTGTCGGTTTGGTCAATTTAAGACGGCACGTCTGGGCCTAGTCTTCGTATTTGAACGATACTTTCACCTTGGCCCGGTACGCCTCGATATTTCCCTCGTTGATCAACAGGTCGAGTTCGGATATCTCGGCAATCCGAAGGTCGCGAATCGTCTTTGAGGCCTTGGCCACCGCTGCGGCGGCGGCTTTTTCCCAGGATTCCGAACTGGAACCGACCAACTCGATAATTTTGTACACACTCTCTGCCATATCGCCCTCCTCTGCTCCACGGCTGGAGCAATTCAGGTTTCTCACAACATCGTTTTTCGATCTTTCAAACTGAGGATGAGCACCTTTTGTAGGAAATCCCACCGTATCACACTTCCAGGTCCCAAATCAACCCCTCGCAGGAATCCACGGCGTGCGGATCCAAAGATCCCTGTTTTACTCGACGCGCTTGATGATATGCCAACCGTACTTGCTCGCGGCGGGATCGAAGACCGCCACACCAACCTCGCCCACCTCGAGCGAGAACCCAACATCTCCAAATGATTTTACCATGCGAGCCCGCGGATACACTTCTTGCGCCGGATTGGCTTGCACCCCAAGGTTCGCCATTGTGTAAATGCCGGGGTGTTGATCGTCTGTGTACTCCTTGACCAGCGCGTCGAAGTCGGCACCGGATTTCGCCTTCTCGAGCAGCTCCTCGGCGAGTTTGGCGGCCTCGTCTCGCGTGCGGGTGACATCCTTATTGGGAAGGGTCCCTTCGAAAGCAATCAAGATGTGTTGAACGGTCACAAAGTCGGGCTCGACTCGCTGCTCGGCCACCGGCTCATTGGTAGCAGTGTCTTCGGATTTGTCTGCTTTTTCATCACTCGAACCGCATCCGGCCAACAGAACTAGTGCGGATAGCATCATCAAGTAGATCGTTTTTCTAAGCATGTTGTCACTCCTTCGTGGTCTAGATCAAAACTTCCACATCTCTACCAAAATACACGGTCAGAATCTCGTCCAACTCCTTACGCAGTCCATCATCCTCGCGGTTCGCGAGCTCCTCGTGAAGCCCGCGCGCCAACGCCTTGAACGCGTCGAGGAGATCGGGATCGAAATGACTCCCCCTTCCTTTTTCCAAAACATCCAACGCTTCTTCGAGCGAAAACGGCTCCTTGTACGGCCGTTTCGACGTCAACGCATCGAATACATCTGCGATGGCAAAGATTCGTGCGCCAATCGGGATGTCGGACCCTTTGAGCCCGCTGCGATAACCGGTTCCATCGTACTTTTCGTGGTGATACCCGACGACTTCGGTAGCATCGTTGAGCCACTCGGATCGCGACACAATATCCAACCCGTGAGTCACGTGACCTTTCATCACACGGAATTCCTCGTCGGAAAGCGGTCCCGGTTTTAGCAGCACGGCGTCCCGGATACCGATTTTCCCCACGTCGTGAAGAAACGCTCCTTTTATCAATCCTCTCATTTCCTGCCGATCGAGACCAACCGATTCCCCGAGCCGCACAGACATGATGGTCACCCGGAAGTTGTGCGCGTCGGTATCACTATCACGTTTCGCTACAGCGCTCCCCAGCACGCGGAGGGTTTCCAGATTGGCATCGAGCAGATTGTAGGTCATTCGGGTCAGCCGGCGCATCAGCGTTACGATCATCGGATAAAGAAGCACCGTAGTCACCAAAACGATCCCGACAACGATCAACGCCGTTCGGATCACCCGGCGGCGCACGTCCGACACGATCTCGGGTGCCACAGCATAAACACCCTCCAGCCGCGCCACGATCTCACCACGCGAGTTTGACATCGGCACCGCCACGACCACATAGGGAATTCCTCGGATCCACTTTGACCACTCCCAATATTCTCCCTCTCCCATAACTGTTGGGACGCGGTCGTGCGTTTGGGCGATCATCTCACGAACCGCCTGCGTATCGGCGTACTCTCCGTAGAAAAGGGACGCAACATCCGCTCCCCCTGTGTCCGTGATATCTACATACACAAATACCCCGGTTTTTTCGATCATTTGCACCGATGAGAACGCGTCTAGTTCACGCTGAATTCCCGGACGGTCGGGCAATCCCGGCTGATCGAAGAGCGATTTGGCATAAGCGCTGAACCGGTCGGCTCCTTGAATGGCCCGGTCCTTCACACGCGCGTCAACCTTCCGTCCCTCACTCAGATAAACAATGATCCCAAAAACCACGGAAATGATAACGGCGGTGAGCGTCAGACGGTAAATTAGGATACGATGGATCGAT
>CP070631.1:537833-541217 GCA_020356045.1 Candidatus Latescibacterota bacterium | reverse complement strand
TTTGAATTTTGTCTGCGATGGGTGATCTGCGCTCCGATGACCGTAGGGTGCGGCTGTGGACTGTGATAAGAAATTGTGATAGTGTCACTGATTGGATGATTGACAACGACGTGCCGGCCGCCGCTGCGGATTACCAGTTGAAAGGACAATGATATGCAAGAAGGTTTAACCACCCTCGAGATTCTCGCCATAGCGATTCGATCGGAAATCGATGCGGTAAAACTCTATACCAAGATGAAAGAGATGGTCGACAGCGACGATCTAAAAGAAAAATTTGATTTCTTGATCTCGCAGGAAGAAAAACACGAAAAGATTCTCAAAGAGGTATACGAAAAAAAGTTTCCCGACATGGAGCTCGCGCTGCCGCCAAAGGCGATTGTTCCCGCCGTCACCGATATTCTCGACAAGCAAGCCAGTCTCAAAGAGCTCTTTGATATCGGTATGCAGGCCGAGAAGATGGCTGAGGAGTTCTATTCGGAATTGGCCAAGAAAACAAATGAATTTTCAGCCAAATCGACGCTGACCTACATGGCCAGTATGGAGAAGAGCCATTACGCGATTCTCGAAGCGGAATGGGAACAGATCGAGCTGCGCAAGTCAGAAGATGCGCGACATTTTCTCGAAGCCGACGGTCTGACGTCCCTCGGACCCTAATCGGCTGCCACACCTTCGATAGTACAAATCACCCTCAACCCTTTTTGCCCGGGAGTCATTGGACATGTGCAAGAGTAACGTCATCGCCGCCTTTGCAGTGGTATTGTTGGTGACCGCCACAGGCGGTGTGTTCGCCCAGGACACGCATCCGTTTTCCATCCACGACATGCTCGCTATGGACCGAATCAGTGACCCGCAGGTGTCCCCCGATGGAAAATGGATCACCTTTGTGCTTCGGACCACGGATTTGGACGCCAACAAAGGCCGCACCGATATCTGGCTCGTCGGTCTGGACGGCGCCGGTTTCAAACGTCTGACCGCCGATCCTGCCGGTGACTGGAATCCCCGTTGGTCCACCGATGGCAGAAGCGTTCTCTTTCTGTCGAGCCGTTCGGGGTCCGCGCAGGTGTGGCGGATACACGTGGATGGCGGAGAGGCACATCAGGTGACCGACCAGCCGCTCGACGTGGGTAATCTCGTGGTGTCACCGGATGGAAAACACATGGCGTTCACCATGGAGGTGTACCCCGACTGCGAGACTCTCGACTGCACGACGGACCGGCTTGAGGAGATAGAAAAGAGCAAAAGCACCGGCGTTATTTTTGACCGTTTGTTTATCCGGCATTGGGATTTTTGGAAAGACGGCCGCCGATCGCACGTGTTTGTCATGCCGATCGAGGGCGGTGACGCGGTCGATATCATGCCGGGGATGGACGCGGACAGTCCGTCAAAGCCGTTTGGCGGTCCCGAAGAGATTGCGTTTACACCAGACGGATCGGGGATTGTGTTTGGGGCCCGCGACGTCGGAAGAGAGGAGGCGTGGTCAACCGACTTCGATCTGTATCTGTCGCCGATTGGCGGTACCAGGTCGCCACAATGTTTGACCGAATCGAACCAGGCGTGGGATACCAACCCCGTCTTCTCGCCCGACGGAAGAACCTTGGCCTATCTGGCAATGAAACGCCCCGGGTATGAATCGGACCGGTTGAGGATCGTGCTGAAGTCTTGGCCGGATGGCGAATCGCGTGTACTCACCGAAGACTGGGATCGTTCGCCACGGTATATCGTGTGGTCCGACAATGGGAAAAAGATCTACACGGTGGCGGACAATCTCGGACAGCGGTCGCTTTACGAAATCGATGTCAAATCGGGCGAGGTAAAAATGCTGCTGGAAAAGGGCACAGTCCGCTCGCCATCGCTTGCCGGCAAACGGATTCTGTTTGGAATGGACAGCTTGAAGTCTCCCGTCGAGCTCTACTCGGTCAAAACCAACGGCAAGGATCTGCGGGCGGTGACAACGATCAACTCGAACACGCTTGCCAAAACGCGAATGGGTGAAACCGAGCAATTCACATTCAGTGGCTGGAATGACGAAACGGTATATGGCTACATCGTCAAACCGGTGGATTTTGACCCCACCAAAACATATCCCGTTGCCTTCTTGATTCATGGCGGACCGCAAGGATCGTTTGGCAATGATTTTCACTATCGTTGGAACCCGCAGGCCTACGCAGGCGCCGGTTATGCCGCGGTCATGGTGGATTTCCATGGATCGGTCGGCTACGGACAGGACTTTACCGATGCGATCACCGGTGACTGGGGTGGCAAACCGCTCGAGGATCTAAAGAAGGGTCTCGCGGCAGCACTCGAGAAATATCCATGGATGGACGGCGACCGCGTTGGCGCGCTCGGCGCGTCTTTTGGCGGCTATATGATCAACTGGATCGCGGGTAACTGGCCCGATCGGTTCAAATGTCTCGTTAACCACGATGGCAATCTCGACGAACGCCTCGCCTATTACGACACCGAGGAGCTGTGGTTTCCCGAGTGGGATCATCAGGGCACACCTTGGGACAATCCCGATGGGTACGAACACCACAACCCGGTAAACTTTGTCGGTAACTGGCAGACGCCGATGCTGGTGATCCACGGAGCGCTCGATTTTCGCGTGGTGGAAACCCAGGGGATGTCGACCTTTACCGCGCTTCAGCGCCGCGGGATTCCGAGCAAGTTTCTCTATTTCCCCGACGAAAATCACTGGGTCTTAAAACCTCACAACAGCATTCTTTGGCACGATACCGTGATCGCGTGGCTGGATGAGTGGTGCAAATAGAGACTGACCGAATAAAGATTACTGCCTGGTTGTTTTGCGTAGCGCTGGGTGTGGTCGGCGTGTCGGCGGGGCCGGCTGCAGCGGCGGCTGAGGATACGATCACACGTCTTGATGGTGAGGTCGTGTCTGTCGTCCACGTCGAGCACGCGATCACCGACATCATGATAAAAGCCGGTGTCCCGGGGCTCTCCTGCGCGATCATCAACGATGGACGAATCGTTTTTGTCAGGGGTTTTGGTGTCAGGGAGCGCGGCACAGATCAACCAGTCGATAAAGCCACAGTATTTGCCGCCGCGTCGTTTAGCAAAACCGTTTTCGCGTATCTGACGCTTGGGCTGGTCGAGGACGGTGTGATCGACCTCGACAAACCCCTGCACGAGTATCTTCCAAAACCACTCCCCGATTATCCAGCGTACTCGGATCTCGCTGGTGACGACCGCCACAGACAGATCACGGCACGTATTGTCCTCAGCCACACGACCGGATTTCCCAACTGGCGTATACTCACCGAGGACGGCAAACTAAGGATCTATTCGTCACCTGGTGAACGATTCGGATACTCTGGAGAGGGAGTCGATCTGCTGCAGCTCGTTGTCGAGGAAGTCACCGGCGAAGGC
>CP070631.1:529509-537733 GCA_020356045.1 Candidatus Latescibacterota bacterium | reverse complement strand
GCAAACGGTGATTCGCCGCTCTTCACGTCTGAAAAAACCAACGCGCCGGCGTACACCCGAACGCAAACCGGTCCACCAAACGAGCGCAAACCGGTCCACCATAACCTCGCTGTCACGGATTGACAGAATCCCAGGAAATCAAACGATGGGTTCCAGATCGAACAACAACCCCGAGTCCTGACCGGCCCCCGGGGAGAGCGACCGCAGCGCCTCGATCTTCGCGACCCCATCACCGATGTTTCCGTTGAGGAATTCGACGATATGCGTCACTTCTTCGTTGGTCCGTCCGATCAGAACCATATAATAGGTGCCATCGTGACGGCTTCGCACCAGTGCGTCGCCTTCCGAAAGCGCCGACGCGCATTTGCCGAAAAACTGGAGATCAACATTCGAGATGCAGCCCTCTTTACGGGCATCGTCCTGCACTTCGCACTTGAGCATGGTCACCACGCGCCCGCTCAGCATGGCCGCTTCGCGCAGACCATTTATGGGAACAACAAAATCAAGTTCCCCGTGAAACGGGGGGCACATGGGAATGACAAGACGAAGCCGGCTGTGAGAACCGTCGGTGGCCACCCGGATCTCGCCGGATAGCGAGTCGACGAGACGGCCAAACGCGCGCGCTTCAAAACTCTCCTGCCCAACGCCATCGGACACGCTGCCGCCTTTTCTCGCCGTTTCGGGGACACATCCGTCACCATTCCCATTACACGGCACAGTGGGTAAGCACGTGTTGTCGAATTCGATGACCACGTCACCCGTAATGTCCGCCGCGACGGGGAGCACGCTCAAACTGGGACGCCGCCCTCCCGTGCAACCGTTTTCCAACACGTACTGTACGATTGCGCAAAGACGATCGGGATCGGTAAAAAGATGAACTGGAGTGTCGCACACGGGATCGCCCACATCGAGCGACCGGCGGACCCCTGGGGACGTCGCCGATATGGCGCGCTTCAACGCATCCTCTATGACTACCAAACGTCTCGAGACCGACACATCACCCAACGTGATCTGGAGCAAATCGAGCTGACCTTCGACCAACCGGATGATTCGGTCGAGGTTGCGCTGACCAATTGCCAGCATCCGGCCCTGAGCCGGTGGCAACGCGGCCGATTGGGTTCCGAATAGGCTATCCAGGGCCAGTTTGATAGCGGTCAGAGGTGTTCGCAGTTCGTGCGCCAATCCCGTGAGAAAACACAACCGGAGCTTATCGAACCCCGCAAGCGTACGTGCTTCCTCGCGTCTGGCAACCGCGTCCCGGAGCACCGAGCACAAGTCGGCCACATCCCTCAGTGGCTTTCTAAACACACGGAGGACACCCAGATCCGACGCTTCGTTTTCGATCTCGGGAGTCACATGCGCGGTAACCAGAACAGTTGGAAGGTCGGCGTCACGCTCACGGGCGCGCCGCACCAGCTCCAGACCGGTCATTTCCGGCATTTGGACGTCGGAGATTAGAACATCGGGGTATCCGGCGTGGATGGCATCGAGCGCATCGACGGGTGAACGAAACGACTTGACGACGTAGTGGTTTTTCTCCAAAAGGCGGGTGACCATTTCCCGCATCAACCCGTCGTCGTCAACAAAGAATAACGTCCTCACTATCCCTCCGCTGGACCCTGCGGCCGTAATCCCGCCGCGAGCCCAAGATGATTTTTACTGTGTTGCGTCCTCGCTTGCGAGAGGGTCTTGCTGGAGGTGGCAACCGCAAACTCCGTGCCATCAAAAACGCCTATTCCTATGGGACAAAGGGGGTTGCGGGACCGGGAAGCGCGGGTCGGCATCACCCATCGTGTGCCCCTTAAGGCAATCGATGGAAACCGGCTAACGGCATGGGCACGGTGGTGGCGGGGCTCACCCCGGCCGGCCCGGTCAACACCAAGGAAGCAAACTGCAAAAGGGACTCGGAGAGGTGCAACGGCAGGCGCCGGCGTCGACCGGTAACCTTAGGATCGATTGGATGTGGACACAAGATGGACGCCGGACGGGACGGCATCCATGCCCGAGCTGGCTATAAACCGATCCCCATCCCAATAGCCGCAGAATAGTCCGACGCACGATCTTCCCGGCGCCCTGCTTCTGCTTGCAGCGTGGCAAAGAGCTGGGTCGATGTCGAGTAGTGAAACGCGAGTTGTCCGTAGAAGATCATGCGGGTACCGCCGTTTCGGAAACCGAGCATCAGCCCCCCCGCCTCGACTTCAAAGCGCAGGGACAAGGGGTAGATGGCGCCAAACCCAAGCGAGGCATAGTTTCCATGAAGATCATTCGTTTTGATCCGGTCGCTGAGCCGCGTCACATAGACGGCCGACACGCTCGCCCAAAGGGATACCGAAGAGAGTGGCTGGGGATGTCCGCGCTCATCCCTCACGCCCAGCGTGTCGACAACCGCGGCCCCGATCTCCCAGTCGGTGCTCTGTGTCGAATAGGGAAACAGGTCCGCCGACCCCGACCCAAACAAGATCCCGCCAAGCAGATACACAGCCCCACCGCTCCAGGTCCACGCGCGGGCTTTTGCGCGAAGCCGGGCGTCCCCAAACCCGTCTCTGAGTTCATCGTCAAAGGCCAGGTCGATATAGGGCACCTCTAGTTGGAGAAGAAACTTGGTTCTAACCGGAAAATCGCCGCCCAACCAATAGTATGACGCACCGTGATCGTCTGCCTCGGAGTGGGTGATCATCCCGATAACGGCGGGATCGTGTGGCGCGCGAATAAAGGCGGACATCCGCGCTGCATCCAGGTAGGGCCCAACCGCCAAGCAGGGTGCCGCTGCAAGAACCACAAAAGACAAAAGCCCGCTGACGAGGAGAATTAGCCTCCTTGTCCCGGGCACTCGCCGAAACTCGATCAACAAATAGTCAGAAATCCGTCTTATTCGACACCTTCGAGGAGCTGGATCTTTCCCTGCCGCAAAAACTGAACCCAGACTGTCTTGCGATTACCAGGCAGCTCGTCCTTTGAAAGGACTTTGCCATAATCGTTCCAAGAGCGATGGTGAACGATCTCACCCACCTCGTATGTATCGCTTTCCGAGTACTCTCTCGCGTTCTCGATATCAAGATCTTCGAGGGCGAGCTCTGGATTCGCGGCATCACCGCCAGCGCTATCCTCTGTTTCCTCGTTTTCTTCGGGCATGTACGGCAGATATCCCTGGCAACCGGGGCATTTGAGCCAGATCACACCCTTACTGCTGCCCTGCTTGACCACCTCCATATCGAACTGGTCTTTGCAGACGGAACAGTATTGCTCAATCGTATTCGTCTTCGTGCTTGGCATCGGTATGGTTTACCGACTTGGATCTAGGACACGGGAATCTTACAACAATCGTCTGCCTGCTCCCGCGTGTGAAATTTCATCCCGCAGAGCCTGCATGTGTGCCTTCCGTCCAACCGCCCCTCAGATTCCGCCCTGTCCAACAATTGCATAAACTTTACGTATTCCTTGTCTTTTCTAAGCAACGCCGCTTTATCTGGCTTGGCCATTTCGACTCTCCTCAGCGTTTGAGTGATCAGATCACCTGTCTAGGGGAGCCACAGGATGCTGTGCTTGGATGAGGTCACCACACAATATATTGTGCAAACCTAGAGGATCAGTACAACTCCGTCAAGCACAAAATGCAAGCCAGTTCAAAAAAAGCGGTATTGGTAAAGCAGCAACAAACAGCAATATATCACACCGGTAAGGCTGACGCAAGACGTTCCGTTTATTCGATTGTTGACGTTTGGTTTAAGCGGAAACGAAATCAGAAGCTGAGCGCATCGGCCAAATCGTTTTCGAGATCTTCGACGTCTTCGATACCAACGGACAAACGAACGAGTCCATCACTGATACCAAGACGCAAACGATCTTCTCTTGGTACGCTTGCGTGTGTCATCGTTGCTGGATGACTGATCAAACTTTCAACACCACCGAGACTCTCCGCCAACGTGAACAGTGATACGTTTTCGAGAACGTGTTGCGCGTGTTCGAGAGGACCAACATCGAGTGCGATAATCCCGCCATAACCACGTGCCTGTTTTTTGGCAAGTTCATGCTGTGGATGCGTGTCGAGCCCAGGGTAGTATAACCGTGTCACCGACGAATGCTTTGACAGCCAACCGGCAAGATGGCGTGCGTTTGCTTCATGTTGTCGCATGCGAAGCGCAAGCGTTTTTGTTCCCCTGAGCGCGAGAAAACAATCAAACGGCCCGGGAACGGCGCCGACCGAATTTTGAATGTAGCGAAATCGTTCGGCTAATGCCTCGTCATTCACAACAACGACGCCACCAACCATGTCGCTGTGTCCGTTTAGGAACTTTGTTGAACTGTGGACGACGACATCGGCACCCAACTCGAGCGGGTTTTGAAAGTAGGGGCTCATAAAGGTGTTGTCGACGGCGACTAGCGCCCCACTCGAGTGGGCGAGCGACGCAACCGTCTGAATGTCCGTTAAATGAAGAAGCGGGTTTGTTGGTGTTTCGACAAAGACGAGTTTGGTGTTTTCAGTGACGGCTTGTTTGACGACATCGAGATTCGACGTATCGACAAACTTGAAACGCAGCCCGTACTGAGACAAGATCGTGTCAGCCAAACGATAGGTGCCTCCATACACGTTTTCCGTCACAACGACCTCGTCGCCCGATTTGAAAAGATGCATAATTGCTGCGATGGCCGATAGACCCGATGCGTAGGCCACAGCGTGCTTGCCTCGTTCGAGAACCGCTATATTACGCTCCAGGGCCTCGCGTGTAGGGTTTTGGGTTCGGGCATACTCGTACCCGCGGTGGCGGCCAAGACCATCCTGTTTGAATGTCGACGTCTGGAAAATCGGTGTCATCACGGCACCGGTGGTTGGTTCGGCTTGCTGGCCGCCGTGAACGGCATCGGTTGAAAACCCCATCATTGACCTCCAACAAAAACAACCATCGCGTGTAACCGGGCGGTTACACAAACAAAGCCGGACCGCGCGGCGCGGCCCGTCGCAAAATAGGACCGCTGGCGCTATTCCATTTCGGTGAGCATGAACTCGACGAGATCGTATTTGGTGAGAATCCCGACCGTCTCTTCTCCCTTCCTAACCACAACGGCAAAGTTCCGTTTGGACATCAACCGAAGAGCTTCGCCGTAATGGGCGCTAACTTCCAGCATGGGAAACGGATCGCTCATAACGCGATCGATCTGCTCTTCCCGAGTGACTTTCCCGCTGAGAAGCAGATCCATCAAATCACCTTCGACGATTTTCCCAACAAATTCGTGTTCCCGAACCACGGGAAGCTGCGAGATATTGTGTTTTTTCATCAACTCCAATGCGATGCGGATCGTGTCATCCGGCTCCACGAATACGATCGGCGGCAAAGCACCGGACTTGCTGGCGACGAGGTCACCGACCGACAACTGCCGGACATCGATCAAACGGTGTTCGCGCATCCATTCGTCCGAGTGGAATTTCGACAGATACCTTTCCCCAGTATCGGGAAGCAGAACAACCACAAGCTTGTCGTGATCGAGATTCTTGGCTACTTCAACAGCCGCATGAACTGCGGATCCGCACGACCCCCCGCACATCAACCCCTCTTCGCGGGCGAGACGCCGTGCCATGATAAACGAGTCTTTGTCCGAAACGGTGATCACATCATCAACGTACTCGGTCTCGAATGTGTCCGGTATGATATCCTCTCCAATACCTTCGACGAGATATGGTCTGCCTTTTCCGACACCACCGGTATAGAAGTACTCGCGCAGGATACTGCCTTCGGTATCGACGGCGACAACCTTCACGTCCGGGTTTTTCTCTTTGAGATACCGGCCAACGCCGCTTACCGTGCCACCGGTTCCCGCACCCGCCACAAAGCAGTCGATCTGTCCCCCCGTGTCCTCCCAGATCTCTGGACCAGTGGTGAGATAGTGGGCTTCGGGGTTGCGTGGGTTGAAATACTGGTTGGCGAGGATCGAGTTGGGTGTCGATTCGACGATTCGTCTCGCCACCGAGTAGTAGCTCTTCTCCGAATCCGGCGGAACCGCGGTCGGACACGTAATCACCTCGGCACCAAATGCCTTGAGCAGCCGTATTTTTTCCTTACTCATCTTGTCGGGCATGGTAAAGATGACCCGGTATCCGCGCACCGCAGCGACCAGCGCGAGGCCGACGCCCGTATTGCCCGATGTGCACTCGACGATGGTGCCGCCCGGCTTCAATTGACCCTTTTGCACGGCGTCCTCGATGATACCAACACCGATACGGTCTTTGACGCTCCCCCCGGGATTAAAAAACTCAACTTTGCCAAGGATGGTGGGTCTGACTCCCGAAGTCACATTGTTGAGTTTGACGAGGGGGGTGCTTCCGATGGTTTCGAGAATATTTTGGACGTACTTGACTTTGGAGAGACGTGGGGTCATGGGGTTGGACTCTCGCTAGAGTTGGGTTTTACCGGACCAAAACCACTTTTTTGACTTCTGAGGCAGCACCGGCGACCGTCTTGACGAAATAGATCCCCGATGGAACACGCTCGTTATTGGCGTTGGTCCCATCCCAGGTAAAGGTTTGCACACCGCCGTACTGACGACCGCGGTAGACCTCTTTGACAAACCGGCCCGCGACATCGTACACCCTGATCTCGACGTCGGTCCTGACCGGCACCGAACCGATGGAAGCGGACGCACCACCGCTTTGGCCGGCCGTCACCGACGCGGGGACACGCACCGAAATGTTGGCCACATCGCGAAATGGATTTGGCGCTACATTTGAGGTCAAACTGTTTGGACTGATCGGGAACATGCTTCGCGCCGAATAGGTATGCGAATCCGCTTTATATTCGATCGTCGTGTCGGGGTATTCCATCGTGAAGTACCCGCGTACAAAATATTTGTACTCGTTTCCAGGTTCGACGTCGGTGTCAAAAAACTCAAAAAGTTTGTAAAGGCTGTGCTCGGCCTTGGGTTCCATGTCTGAGGCGAGCACCGTTGACTCCAAGGACCCCGAGCTCGCATCGATCCGGTGCAAATCCAGCCGTGTGTCGAACTCATCGCCGACGGTGCTCCACGACAGATTAATGCCCTCTTCCTTAATATCGACATCAAAGAGTGCGTATTGGATCCCCGCGAAATAGATGGACTTTACCATGGGTTCCGAATCCCGGCCTGCCACATTTCTCACTGTTACCGCGATGTCGGTGACACCCACAGGGATTCCCTTCAGGGCGAGCGTGAGATCTTCCTCGACCTCATCCCACGCGTCATCCAGCGGATCGAGATAGACCGGTCCCACCCCGTTTACGGTAAGCCACGCGTCGGCGAGCGGTGCGGCATAGCTCATCCGCGCCTCGTCATCTTGAAACGGGTTCCGATTCTCGACCGGGAGCGAGATCGCCGTCATGTTGATGGTAACATCGGGCGATTGGACAGTTTCGACACGCGCGGTTTCGAACTCTACTGTCGGCGGCATGTCGTACACATCGGGGATATTGTTGCCGTTGTTGTCGATGACCCCGATCTGGCCCGCCGTGTATGTGCAAACAGGCCGTCCAAGATCCTCCTTGGCGCGCCACATGATACACAGCTCGACCTCGTGCCCGGGGCAAAAGAGCAGCGTCCCGTCAATCGCCCGGGTGACCTTGTTGCGGTGTGCGAAACTGAGATAGCCGGAATGGGACCCGCAGGTGCTGAGATTGAATTCGGCCGGATACTCGTCGAGCGCCCAGAAGATATGCGCCATTTCGTGTTGGTAAACGGTCGAGTATACGAGGATGGGATCGACATCGTACGGATTCTCTCCGGCAGGATACGGCATCACCATGTAGGGGCCGCCCAGATTTGCGTAAGCGGTATACCACTGATCGGCAAAACGGTGATTGGGCGCGTGCTCGCTGTTGGCGACAAATGCCGTGAACGCCCAGTCAGCTTGATAGTACCGGCGTTGGCGGTTGTTGTACTCATGGGTCATCAAGATGTCATCCTGCATCCCAGGAATACCCAATTCGTCCATCAAGTCCATAACCCATATGTAATGTTCGTCCATACCGGTCTGTATGGGCTCGTGAGGCGTGGGGACGAGTTCTTCCGAGCGAAAGATAATGTGCATTGGCGTGGTACCAAACGTCTCTTGGTAAGCGATTCCGGCCCCAAAAGCGCCCTGCAGTGCCCCCGCCACCTGCTCGTCGTTCCAGTTCTCGCTGGACCCATCGCTCTCGGGGAGGATCGCGGTCATAAGAATGTCTCCGGCCATAAACTCCGCGTTTTGATCCACACCCCG
>CP070631.1:522661-529409 GCA_020356045.1 Candidatus Latescibacterota bacterium | reverse complement strand
GAACAACTATTTTCATGTGCCAACAACGCGATCAACGAGATTACAGAGCTTGCCGAAGAAAAAGGGCTCAACCGGGTGGTTATTGCCGCCTGTTCGCCGAGGACGCTCGAGGCCCTGTTCCGCGATACGATGCGTGAAGCCGGGCTCAATCAGTATTTCTGCGATATGGCGAATATCCGCGAGCAGTGCTCGTGGGTGCATTCCAAACAAAAGAAGGAAGCCACTGAGAAGGCCAAGGACATCATCCGGATGTCGGTGGCGCGGGCCGGTCATTTGGAGCCCCTGCAGGAATTCGACCTCCCGGTCAACAAGACCACCCTCGTGGTCGGAGGTGGTATCGCCGGCATGACCAGCGCGCTCTCGATCGCCAACCAGGGGTATCCGGTCCATCTGGTGGAAAAAGAAAAACAGCTTGGTGGAATGGCACGCCGGATCAACACCACCCTGGAGGGTATGGATGTCCAGACTTATGTAGATCAATTGATCCAGTCGGTTTACAAAAACCCGTTGATCCACATATCGCACGAGGCCGTCATAAAAAGCGTGTCCGGATATATCGGAAACTTCGAGACGATCGTCGAGACGGAGGGCAGGACTCGGGAGATCCAGCACGGCGCCACTATCATCGCAATCGGGGCCGACGTCTATCAACCGACCGAATACCTGTACGGGGAAAACGATCGGGTCATAACCCATCTCGAGCTGGGGGAGAAGATCGCCGGCCGCGATGACACGGTAACGCAAGCGGAGAGCCTGGTGATGATCCAGTGTGTTGGGTGCCGAAACGAAGATCGGGATTACTGCAGCCGGGTATGCTGCAGCCACGCGATCAAGAACGCTCTTCATTTAAAAGAACTCGATCCCGACATGACGATCTACATTCTCTTTCGGGATATGAGGACGTACGGGCTCAAAGAAGACTATTACCGCGAGGCGGCGGACAAGGGTGTGAACTTTATTCAATTCGAACCCGAGAACGCGCCCGAAGTTGCGGAAGGTACGAACGAGGCGGGCAACCCGTGTATTAAGGTCACTGTCTCCGATCCCATTTTGGGCGGCCGTCTCGAGCTGGACGCCGACATTTTATCGTTGGCCGCTGCGGTGGTGCCGTCCGAGCGGACCAAGGCGATCGCCGGTTTGTTCAAGGTCACGCTCAATCCCGACGGTTTTTTCAAGGAAGCCCACGTCAAACTACGCCCGGTCGAGTTCGCCACCGATGGCGTATTCCTCTGTGGGATGGCGCACTATCCAAAGCATATAGAGGAAACGATAAACCAGGCGTACGGTGCGGCGGGCCGAGCGGTGGCGCTCGTGTCGCGTGATACCGTTGTTGCGTCGGGGGCGGTATGTGAGGTCAAAGAGCACGACTGTGTGTCGTGCGGAGCGTGCATTACAGCATGCACATACGACGCGATTGAATTTCGCGACACCGACAAGGGGCTAAAAGCCTGGGTCAATCCTGTGCTCTGCAAAGGGGACGGCCTCTGCTGTACCAAATGTCCAACCAATGCGATCGCGCTCAAGCATTTTACCGATGAAGCGATATTGAGCCAGATCGACGCCGCAGGGACGTTTGAGGAGATCCAACGTCAGTTGGACGAAGTATTCGAAAAGGTATAGACGGATAGAGGAGAGAAAAACCGATGAGCGCAAGCGTTGAGTTCAAACCGAAAACTATCGGTTTTGTATGCCATTGGTGAGGGTACGGCGCGGCGGATACGGCGGGAGTTGCCCGTCTTCAATATGCGAGTGAAATCCGTTTAATCCGGGTCATGTGCTCGGGGCGGGTCGATCTGGAATTCGTGTTTAGGTCCTTTGCCAACTGGCAGGACGGTGTGCTGATCGGCGGATGCAAGCTGAACGAGTGCAATTATATCACACACGGAAACTACGACGCGCTGGGTAACACATATATATGCAAAAAGATCATGGAGCGTATCGGTCTCAATCCCGACAGACTCAGCATCGAGTTTATGTCTGGTGGTGATGGCAATCGTTTGGCCGATGTCGTCAATGGTTTTGTCCAAAAGATAAAGGAGATTGGGCCCATCGGCGAGTCGGAGGGAATCGACAAAAACATACTCAAACACGACCTCGATGCGGTCCGTAAACTGATCCCGTACTTGAGACTGGTCGAGCGGGAAAAGCTGCGTGTGCCCGTCCGTTCGGAAGAGGGCTACCGCGAGTTTTACGCAAGCGACGAGGTCAACCGGTTGTTTGATGAAGTCGTGTTTGGCAACTTGGCCATTAGCCGCATCGTGTCACTCCTGCGGGAGAAACCGCTGTCAACAGGCGAGATCTCGGAGAACCTGGGCTTGAGCCCATCCGAGGTGGCAAAATACATGAACAGTTCATCGCGGCAAGGGCTGGTCAAGTTCGATACGGATAGCAGCCGTTATTCGCTCGTAGGATGACATAGCACGTATGAAAGAGCAGGCGATGGATACTGAACGCATCGATCGAATTATTGACAAGTATCAGAGCAAGTCCGATTACCTCATTCAAGTGTTACTGGATATTCAAAGCGAATATCACTGGCTTCCAAAATCTGCCCTGCAGCGGGTCGGTGAGAAACTACGGGTTCCAATGTCACGGATCCAGCACATCGCTACGTTCTACAAAGCGTTCAGCCTGGTTCCGAGGGGGCGCCATGAGGTGCACGTTTGTTTGGGTACCGCCTGTCATGTGCGTGGTGCGACGAGGGTGCTCGACTCGATGCAGGATCTTACGGGAATTCATCCGGGAGAAACGGATTTGGAGCTCAAATTCAGCCTGGAGACGGTCAATTGTCTCGGCTGTTGCGCCCTGGGGCCGGTGGTGGAGATCGACGGGAAAACACACGGTAACGTAAAGACGGCCGACACAGCCGATATACTGGATCAATACGAATAGAGGCAAATGATGGCGCAGTTGAGTTCGCCGGAAGCACTGGAAGCGTATAGGCAGGGGCTCTTGACCCAAAGAGATTCCAACAAACCCTGCATTTCCGTTTGCGCGGGCGCCGGATGCCTGGCGTACGGCGCCGCCGAAGTAATCGATGCCTTCAATGCGGAGATAATCGCACAGGATCTGGCAGCGACCGTTGATACGAAGGGAACTGGTTGCCCTGGGTTTTGTGAAAGAGGTCCGGTGGTGGTGATCCACCCCGAGGAGATCTGTTACCTAGGCGTCACACCAAAAGACGTACCCGAAATCATCGCGCAGACCATCGCGGAAAAAAAGGTGGTCGATCGCCTCCTTTACACGGATCCAAACAACGGAGACAAAGCGACGCACGAATCCGATATACCTTTTTACAGGTTTCAGGAACGAAATCTCCTCTCCAGTAATATCAAGATCGATTCCAAGAGTATCGATGATTACCTCTCCATCGGAGGCTATTCAGCGCTGTCCAAAGCTCTGTGCCAGATGACCGCCGAAGATGTTTTGGAGGAAGTCAAGAAATCCAACATCAGAGGGAGGGGTGGTGGCGGTTTTCCCGCTGGGCGAAAATGGGAGGGATCCCGCGACGCGCCCGAAAAAGTCAAATACGTGATCGTCAACGCCGACGAGGGGGACCCAGGCGCCTTTATGGATCGGGCGCTTCTCGAAGGCAATCCCCACTCGATTCTGGAGGGATTGATCATTGGCGGCTACGCCATCGGTGCCCGCGAGGGTTATGTCTACGTTCGACAGGAATACCCGCTCGCTGTAAAAAACATCAATCGTGCGATTGCGCAAGCTGAAGATTGTGGCTTTGTCGGGGAGAATATCCTCGGCTCCGGATTCAATTTTGCGGTCAAAGTACATCAAGGTGCCGGCGCGTTTGTCTGTGGTGAATCGACGGCGTTAATGACCGCCTTGGAAGGCAGGGCGGGTGAACCCAGACCCAAGTATATTCGCTCTAACATAAAGGGACTCTGGGGCAAACCCAGCGTCCTGAACAACGTCGAGACATGGGCCAATGTCCCGTTGATCATCAATAACGGTGCGGACTGGTTTACCCAGTTTGGCACCGAAGGTAGCAAGGGCACCAAGATATTCTCGTTGGTCGGCAAGATCACCAACACCGGTCTGGTGGAAGTCCCAATGGGAATCACCCTGAGAGATATCATCTACAAGATCGGCGGTGGAATTCCCGACGGCAAAAAATTCAAAGCCGTGCAGACCGGCGGCCCGTCCGGCGGGTGTATACCGGAATCACTGTTGGATCTGGAAGTGGATTTCGACGAGCTGACCAAAGCCGGATCGATGATGGGGTCCGGCGGCATGATCGTGATGGATGAGGATACCTGCATGGTAGACGTGGCCAAGTATTTCATCCATTTCCTCACCGACGAATCCTGTGGTAAGTGCATTCCTTGCCGCGAGGGCCTCAGGCAGATGGATAAGATCCTGACCAGGATTACGGAAGGAAAAGGGAAAGAAGGTGACATCGAAACACTCGAAGAGCTATCCGAGCTGGCCATCGATGCGTCGTTGTGCGCGCTTGGCAAGAGTGCACCCAACCCGTTTTTGAGCACGCTGAGATACTTCAGGGACGAATACGAAGCCCATATCAAAGACAAGCGCTGTACGGCGTTGTCGTGCAAGGGGTTGATTGCGCACTACATCGATCCCGAGAAGTGCGCCGGCTGTTTGATCTGCATGAGAAAGTGTCCGTCGGAGGGAGTTATCGGCGGCAAGGGCTTGATCCATGTCATCGATCAGGACAAGTGCAACAACTGCGGGACATGTCTGGAGGTCTGCCCGCCCAAATTCAACGCGGTGGTCAAGATATCCGGCGAACCGGTGCCCGCCGCAATCCCCGAAGAGCAGCGAAAGATCGTACGAAAGAGCAAAAAGAAATGAACAAGATCCAACTCGAAATCGATGGGAAAAACGTTAGCGCCGATGAAGGGATGACCCTATTGGAGGCGGCGCAGAGTGTGGGCATTTCGATACCCACCCTCTGTCACCATGAGAAGCTGGTGCCTTACGGGGGGTGCCGTCTCTGTATGGTCGAAGTCGAGATTCGGGGCTGGACCAAGCTCGTGGTGTCCTGCGTGTACAACGTCGAACCGGACATAAAGGTCACGACCCAGTCGGAAAAGCTAGGCAAGATCCGTAAGGGTATTCTCGAGCTGTTGCTTGCTCATGCTCCGGATTCGCCCCCGCTCACCACCTTGGCCGCGGAGTACGGCGCAGACAAACACCGTTACGAACAAGACGCGTCGTTCTGCATCCACTGTGGTCTGTGTGTCCGGTACTGTGCCGAAATTGTCGGAAAGAACGCGGTGGGATTCATAGACAGGGGGATCCGCAAGGAGATCAGTTTTGTTCCGGAAATCGCCGCGAAAGAGTGCAACGACTGTAAGGCGTGTTTTCCGTTGTGCCCGACATCGTATGCTCAGGCGGCGTTCGTATTGACCGAGGCCCTCGTTTTTCCAGGCGGTGGCGCGGGGTCCGCACCCGGGAAATAGGCTCGGTTTGGACAGTGTCGGCCGTTGATACAGGGCGGTCGATCAGTAGGGAATAGATCGGCAACCAGTGAAAAGACGAAAGAACACAAAGACTCACGAGGCATTTCGCTGCACAAATTGTGGTTTGGAGCGCGAGTCTCTCGAACTGATCGCTGAAGAACCCCTCCTCATTCGTGTTGATGACAAGCCCTATGCGACGGTGATGCGGACTCCCGGTGACGAGTTGTTTCACGCGGTGGGTTTTTGTCTTGGGGAGGGGATAATCGACTCGCGCGACGACCTCGGTAACATCGGTTATGACGAGTATTCGGATCCCAATGTCATCGATGTGTGGCTGCAACCAGAGAGACGTGAACGGATTCCCGATGTGCTTCGACGGCGGAGCTTCGTAAGTCAATCGAGCTGCGGTATTTGCGGCAAACAGCTGGTAGAAGATCTTTATCAGAAACTGTCCCCGGTGGAAAACAGTCTCGAGGTTGAGGTCAACCGGATTTTTGACTGCATCAACATGCTTGCCCAGAATCAGAAATACTACCAGTCCACCAGGGGGTCACATGCAGCGTTGTTGCTCGATGACCAGCTGCGGGCGATCGCCTTTGCCGAGGACATCGGTCGGCACAACGCGTTGGACAAGGTAATCGGAAGAGCCCTAATGACGGGAAAGCTATCAATTGCCAAAATCCTTGTTTTGTCGTCGAGAAACAGTCAGGAGTTAGTACAAAAAGCCGCCAGAGCGAAGATACAGATGGTCATCAGTTATTCGAGACCAACGGACTTGGCCGTCGAACTGGCGAAAGTTCTCAACATGACCCTCGTTTTCCCAACCGACGGATCCGGGCTTGCGATTGTGTGTGGAGAATCCCGTATCGGGACAGCCAATGCCAAAGTCGCGTACCACTTCATGTAAACACATCTGTTATTTCCCAGTCACAACGATTCTTGTGAACCGCTATATTCTGTGAGCGCGTTCTATCAACGATATTCGGCGTTATCGTTTTTGGCGGCGCGTGTTCCCAGAGCCAATTGGAGATTAGCACCCTACGGCAAGTTTTTGCCGCCGCCGAGTTCGTATCCGCCGGGCCTGAAACGTAATTTTACATTCCGAGGCGATCGTGATAAGGTAACTAGACATGACGAGCTTCCCGAATCACTTAGGAGTCGGGTAATCGAGTTACCGCAATTCAATCGAGCTTCAGTGTCCCCGCTCCGGTTTTCTTTCAGGAAGTTCTGTCCAAAACGAACTCATCAAGGGGGGAAGCATGGCATTTGGAGTTTTACGAACGATCGGTTTTTTGACGGCGATCCTG
>CP070631.1:515661-522561 GCA_020356045.1 Candidatus Latescibacterota bacterium | reverse complement strand
GAGCGGTCGTATGAGGTTCGTAACGACCGTGTCGACATCGAAGAAATCCAGGAGAAAATCGATGCCGCCCGGCAACGGGTCAACCGCCAGTGATCGCACCGGCACGAGCCGTATCGGGATGCTGATGGCAACCATGCTCTGTGTCCTGATAACGGCCGGGTGCGGGTCGACATCCGTTCGCACCGGTGCCGATCCGACCGTGTGCGCGGTGTTTGATTCTCTTTACGAGGGATCGGGTTTTGCACCGCGGTTGACGATCCAGGGCAAAGCGACCATCGATGCCAATCAAAACAGAATCCGAGGCAAGATCCAGGTGGATGTGGACTCTCCGCGGCACATCGTGTTCGAGTTCACCAGCAGCATTCTGTTTGGCAGCAAGCGCGAGGATTTTGTGTTCTCGCTGGTCGACGATACGCTTCGGATCATCGACAGGGAACGTGGAGAATTCTATGAGGGCGAGGAGGCGGAGGCGGTGCTGCGTGAATCGCTCGAGGCGGATTTTGCGGTTCCGGCGGCGCTCGCGCTGGCGCTGGGCGGGCACCCCGGGTGCGATGAGCTCGACGATCTCGACTACAAACTCGGGTCGGGAGGCAAGCTGGAATTCTCGGGCAAACACCGTGGGCGGTCGTTTCGGGTGGTGTTTGGCGCCGGGCATCGCCGGATCGACGACGTCAGCTGGCCGGTGTTCTCCCGTGATGGAGCGGACCAGCTAGAGGTCGATTACCGGTGGGAGTCGGACGCCAAAGGGGTGGTCCGGTTAAGCGAGGTCATTATGCATGTGGAGTCCCGGCGATGGCGGTGCAAAATCCGGTCGTCCGACACCGGTTAGACCGCTGGTGCCGGGAACTTCGGTGCAGGGGAGGCGTATAAGTGGGCGACGAAAGGAAAGGCGTGCACGCCGACTCGCTCAAAGAGAAGTCGAAGCTCAAGGAGCTTAGCGACGAAGAGCTGATCCTCAAGGTCGCCGAGGGCAACAACGTCAGTTTCGACATTCTCGTCGATCGTTATAAGATACGTCTTTACAACTATTTATTCCGATTGGTGAGAAACGAGGACGAGGCGGAAGAGATAGCACAGGAGACATTTGTCAAGGCGTTCATCCATGCGGGTAAATACAAAACCATCGCAAAGTTCTCCACATGGCTCTACACGATTGCCACCAATCTCGTTCGCAACCGTCTTCGAGCCAAAAAACGCGCCCCTCGTTTTCTGTCGTTGTGGAGCCACAACAGTGATTCGGAGGACGATGGACGGACAATCGACCTGGTGGATCACTCCCGTCAACCGGACAGCCAATTCAACGACACGGAGCTGAGCGAGATCATCAACGATGCCATCGAAAAAATACCGGAAAAGTATCGGGTGAGTTTTGTGCTGAGAGAAATCAACCAACTGAGCTATGAGGAGATCGCTGCCGTGACCGGGTTGAAGCTCGGAACGGTTCGCTCCAGGATAAATCGTGCAAGGAATTATTTTAGAAAACTCGTGGAACCCATTGTGGACAGAGGGGTCGATTTTTAAGGGGAGATGTCAATGAAGTGCCGTCGTGCCAAAAAACTAATTTTCGATTACATCGACGGTATGATCTCCGACCAGGACCGAATCGGTCTGGAGCGTCATATCGGTGAATGCACCGCCTGTGAGGCGATGGCTACCGGTCTGAACAAAAGTCTGGATCTGCTTCACCGGGTTCCACCGGTCAAACCGGACGAGAACTTCAACTGGAAGCTCCGGCTTCGTCTTGCCCGAGAGAGAAACGGTTTGCGGGCGGACGCTGGTTCCGAGCGGCTCTGGTTCAAATGGTGGAATACGCGGTTTGCGCTGAGCGCGCTGTCCACGTTTGTTCTGGTTGTTGCAGCTGGTTTCTTTCTAATTCGGTCGGGCGTCGGACCCTCCACCGGTCCGATGACGACCTCCGATCAGGGGCTCCGCTTTGACGAGATGCCCAAGGTCGCAGCAAACACGCCGACATCCGGTACGCGCCCGTCGACCCCTACGACCCGTGGTGCACCGCCTGCCGTACCATGGTTCTCGTTTCAGGGTGGACCGCGGTTCGTTTCGTCCGGATCACCCGTCGCCGGCCGGACGAGTTCGACAGGCAAGCAGACCCTCGACGTGGATTCGCTCATGGCGCGATATCTCCAAACACGCCGGGAAACCTACCGGATCCGCCAGCTCGAACAGCAGGTCGAGCTTCTTCAGTCCGAATTGGAGAAGTGCGACGCCGATTCCGGCCGCAAATAAGTCCGATTTTCTTTGCGGGCGTGTCCCCCACCATCCTACTATATCAGTAGAATGCCTAGATCGACCGTCACATTTGTCGGCATTGCCGTTCTCTTGTCGGTGTTTTCCGCCGGTTGTCTCGAACTGGACATTCCTCCAGCCGGTTCCTATTCCAAGATCATGCTGATTACGGAGGAGGGAGCGGATGACCCCTTTGCCCGCGAGCTCGAACCGCACCTGACCAAGATGCTCGATTTCTATATCGGCGAGGAGAACCAGTTCCTCGTCGAGCACGCGCGGGCCGTGGATATGGTCGAGGTGCCAGCGGTCAAAAACGTGTTGATCTGTGGAGTGGCAAACCCCGTGACCGATGTGGGCCGAAACATCGTCTCGCAGCTCGGTGGGGGAGCAGTCGAACAGGTCAAGGCAGGACGGGCAAACATTTTTCGCCGTGAAAATCTTCCCGGCCCTGGTCAGCTCACAGTGATCGTTACCGCCGGTTCGTCGTCCAAGCTCGCCGAGCTTATCGACGAGCGCGGTGATGAGGTCGCGGAAACCATCGAAGAGAGCTGTAGAAACCGGCTCAGACATTACCTTCTCAAGCACGAGAACAAGAACCTCACAAAAAGACTCCGGGAAACGTACGGTTTTACCCTCCGCGTTCCCATTCTATACGAATTGCTCAGCGAAAAGAGTCAGCCACCAGGCATCGAGCTTCTTCGCGAGGGGCCTGCACGGCTTCTCGGCGTGTTCTGGCTCGATTGGAAGGACACCCCGACGTTGGCCGATTCGACGGCGCTCTACGATGCCCGCGCGAGCTATGTGTGGGAACGGTACGACGGCGATGTGATGGATTCGACACGCGTCGCGTTTACACACGATCGCTTGGCCGAATACCCTGTAATCAAAATGGAGGGTTATTGGAGCAACACCAACGCGCTCGCCGGCGGGTTCTACAAAACCTTTTTTGTGTTCGAGGAACGCGAGCGTCTACTCTGGGTGATCGACATCCTCGTGTTTGCACCCGGGCTCCCCAAGCACCCGCACTTCCGCGAGCTGCAAGCGTTGGCCGAAACGTTCAGATACGAGTGATTTGGCACGGTAAGTGCATACTTTTCAGCAGATTGACGATTTTTGGCAAAAAGGCGGACCCGTCATAACTGACGTAGATTCAATGCGGTAGGTGTGTGGCTGGGTTCGTGACACTCGGACGACGCGTTGATCCTCGAAAGCCGACTCATGAGAAAAACCACAACGCCCGGCGACCCAGGTCTCGACGAACTTTTTGAGAAGTACCGGCAGGCGCCGGACAGCTATCTATTTGTACCGCTCGCCGATGCGTGTAGAAAACAAGGACGGCTCGACGAGGCGCTCGAGATTTGCGAGAAAGGCGTCGAGCGGCACCCGGGCTATGCCAGTGGGCATGTGGTCAAGGGCAAGTGTCTGTATGATCGCGGGGACTACGATACCGCCTGTGAGACGTTTGAGCGTGTTTTGTTGTTGGATGACAACAATCTTGTTGCCCTCAAGTTTCTTGGTATGATCGCGGCCGATGCCGGTCAGCTTGACGCTGCCCGGGGTTATTTCCAAAAAATTCTTGCCGTAGACCCGGAAAACAGAGAGATCAAACGGATCATCCGTGAGGTCGAAGAACGCGAGCACGTGGTCGAAAGCGAGGACGTATTGGTGGCCTCGGTCACCGATGTGTTGGAAGAGATCAAACCGGTCGAGGGATCCGACGCCACGATGGATACAGATGACTCGCTCGCGAGAACGGACGATGGATCCGAGACCGAGCCGTCGACGCGGGATGGTCTGTCACCGGGGGCCGATTTTGGGACGGTAGAGCCCCGTGCGGATGAGCCCGATGGATCACACCGGCCGGACATCGAACCAGTCGAAACATCCGAGGAGCTTGCCTCGATCACTCTGGCCGATATATTTGCCGCCCAGGGCTACACATCCAAAGCGGAGAAGATTTACCGAGAGGTTTTGAACAAACAACCCGGCAACGAGGCCGTCCGCAAAAAACTCGACGAGTTGACGGCCGCATCGAGCGATGACGGGCAATACGTTTCGGGCGACGACGACCCCGGCGCGGCAAGCCGAACAACCGGGTCCTGGAACGACGCGGCCACCCGAACGGCAGCCGATAACGCCAACCGGTATGGCGATCTCCCGGATGACGGGTCCGTTGGAGAGCCCGCGGATGAAACCGGTAAAGATGCTGAAAACGGGGACATTCCAACTACCGGTGCAGCCAGCGATGATGATGTAGCGGATGAGGACATTTGGAACGACCTTTCCGCGGACACGCCGGTTGATCGCGGTGCCAAAGCCAAAAAGACAGGTGTCAAAACACCCGCCGAGACAACGACCGATACCGGCACCGAGCGGGGTGAGCGCGATACCCATGCGGTGGATGATCCCCATGACGACACTTATCGGCCGGCTATCGGTGATGAGGACAGTCTCAACCACTTTAGACAGTGGCTCAAGAAGATGAAAGATTAGACTGGCTACCAGCCTGAAACGGTTCGACCCCGCCGCCACCCCCCTGAAAAATACGCTTTGCACAGCGATTTCCGTTGTAAATATTTCAGGTGATTTCTTACCATCTAGTCCGAGCGTATTGGGGAGCGGATGCATTCCCTCTGGATTGCGATGCTACCCTTGGAAGTTGTTTTCGAGAAGGAGATGGGCCGATGGCGGACACCAGCGATTTTCGCAACGGCATGATTCTGGACATCGACGGAGTGTTTTGGACCATTGTCGAGTTTCAGCACGTCAAGCCCGGTAAAGGCGGTGCGTTTGTGCGCACCAAGATCAAGAACCTGGTTACCGGCCAGGTTAAGGACAATACCTTTCGGGCGGGGGAGCGGGTCAACGAGGTTCGGGTCGAAAAGCGGACCTACCAATATTTATATAACAGCGGCGGAATGTATTACATGATGGACAAGAATACATACGATCAAATCCCGCTCGACGAGTCCATGGTGCAGGATGTCAAAGGATACCTCCAGGAGAACGCCGATGTCGGTATCTATATGCACAATGACAAACCGCTGATTGTAGAACTGCCCAACTTTGTCGAGCTCAACGTCAAAGAAACCGAACCCGGGATAAGAGGGGATACGGCGCAGGGGGCAACCAAACCGGCGACGATGGAAACCGGTCTTGTCGTCCAGGTCCCGTTGTTTATCGAAGTCGGAGACGTCGTCCGTATCGACACGCGGACGGGCAAATATCTGGCGCGGGTCTGATCACGAACCCACGAGGAGCACGCAATGCGCAAGCAGGAGATACAGGAGTTGATCCGCCTTGTCGAAGAAAGCAAGATCAGTGAGCTCGAGATCTGCGAGGGGAAAAGCAAAATCAGGATAACCAAAAACCGGCCAGTGGCCCCCGCCGATGCGCCCGTGGAGGTTGTAGCGGCTGCCGCGGCGCCCCAGCCGGCACCGTCCGATGCCGCGGCCGCCTCAGCCGCACCGGCACCGGAGCTGGCATCAAACTTGAAAGAGATCGTATCACCCATGGTTGGCACTTTTTACCGGGCACCGGCCCCCGACGCCGCCCCGTTTGTCGATGTGGGGCAGGGGATCGAAGTTGGGCAGACAATTTGCATCGTAGAGGCGATGAAATTGATGAACGAAATTGGGGCGGAGTTCCGGGGCATAGTCCGGAAAGTGCTTGTCGAAAACGGCCAGCCGGTCGAATTTGGCCAGCCTCTGTTTCTTCTTGAGCCTACGTAAGTTACGAGGAGGGTGATCGATGAACATCAAGCAGCTGCTCGATCAGATGGTGCAGCTCGGGGCCTCAGACCTTCACATTAAACCCGGGATCTCACCGACGATTCGCCTGCACGGAAAGCTGCAACGGCTCGATCAACCCGCCCCCTCTCCAAAAGAATCTGAAGACGTTGCCAAACAGATACTTACGCCCGTGCAGCGTGAGAAGTTCGAACGGACGCGCGAGGTCGATTTTGCATTTGGCGTGACCGGTCTTGCACGGTTCCGCGCCAATTTTTATGTCCAGCGCAACACCATCGCCATGGTATTCCGGCACGTACCGGTGATCATCCGGGCGGTCGACGAGCTGGGTTTGCCTCCCGTCATCGGTGAGCTGGCGCTGCGCCCCAGGGGGCTCATCCTCGTGACCGGTACGGTGGGTAGCGGTAAATCGACGACGCTGGCCTCGATGGTCAAAATGATCAACCAGAATCTCAACTCGTCGATCATCACGATCGAGGATCCCATCGAGTTTCTCCACCGCGACGAGAAAAGCATTGTCAATCAACGGGAAGTGGGGAGCGACACGGAGTCGTATCATGAGGCGCTGCGTCATATCCTCCGCCAAGATCCCGACGTGATTCTGATCGGCGAGATCCGCGATCGCGAGACCATGGAAATCGCGCTCAAAGCGGCGGACACCGGTCACCTGGTTTTGAGCACGCTCCACACGGTCGATGCGACGCAGACCGTCAACCGGATCATCACATTTTTTCCACCCCACCAACACCAGGAGATCCGCTATCTCCTCGCGGCAACGCTTCAATCGGTGATTTGTCAGCGCCTGCTTCCCCGGCTCGACGGTCAGGGTATGGTGCCAGCGGTCGAAGTCATGGTGACGACAGGTACGATCCGCGAGTGCATCATCGCCCCCGAGAAAACCCCAATG
>CP070631.1:508759-515561 GCA_020356045.1 Candidatus Latescibacterota bacterium | reverse complement strand
TCGCCAAGGCACGCAAATGCAGAAAGATTCGACATGCCGCCGGTCACATACGATTCCCATAATTCATTATATTGCAATGCCTTAAAAGTACCGCCACAATCCCCTCCAATGGCATGGTTTTTTCTTCTTCCAAAACGAACGGCTTCGACCAGGCGTGCTCGAACTCGATCGCGGAGAGAACATCTTTAACAGTCGGCCGGTGACCATATGAGATCAGCTCAAATATGGCGAAAGCGTGATTTCAACCGGTTCAAATCCAGAACGGCGGGATTCACACTTATCGAGCTGATGATCGTCGTGTTGATCATCGCGGTGCTGACCGTCATCGCTATCCCCAACTACCAGCGTCTGGTGCGAAGATCGAAGGAAGGTTCGGTGCGGAGCAACATCCACGTCATCCAGACCGGGATAGAAGTGTTCGCGATCGATCACGTCGCCGTTTATCCGCAACCAGCGGATGATGCCGAACTCCAATCGCTTCTACCCGGCGGAACCTATCCAACGAACCCATTCACGAGAGCCGCTACCGCGGTTCTGTGGAACGCCGATCCCGTCAATCCCGGAGAGATTGGAATCGCAAATCTGCCAGGCGGCGGATATTCATTAAAGGGACACGGCCAGCTCGCCATGCTCACACCCTTTGTCGTGGTCGGCGATTGAACCACCGCTCGTCAAGATCCGCTTTTCTCCAACCAAAAAGTCTGCCATAATCTCCATCTGTTCAATTCAACTCATCCAACGATCCACTGGAGGCGTATCGAATGACCTGGATACGAACGATTCCCGAAGACAAGGCGACGGATTATTTGAAGACCTACTACAAGAAATATGGCGATCCGTTCGAAGGTGTCCCAAACATCTTGAAGGCGCTCAGTCTCAAACCCGATTCTCTCCGCCATCATTACGACCTCTTCAAACATCTCACCACCGGCAAGTCGGGACTCAGCCGCATGCAACGCGAAATGATAGGGGTGGTGGTCGCAAAGGTAAACAACTGTGAGTACTGCCTCAAGCACCACAAAAAAAGCCTGTATCAACTAACGAAAAACCCGTTTCTCATCGGTGCGATAGAAAACGATTTTCACGAAGCCGACGTTCCGGAAAAAGATATCGCGATGCTCGAATACGCCAAGAAGCTAGCCGCCGATTCGTCGAGCACCGAAAAAAAAGATGTGGACGCGTTGAGAGAAGCGGGGTTCAAAGATATCGACATCCTCGATATCGCCCAGGTTGCTGCGTTCTTCAGCTACGCCGACCGGTTGGCCAATGGTCTCGGGGTCGAGCTCGAGCCGCACATGGATGACGATTGACGAGCGGGCCTTTACGGCAGGAACTGCTCCGGATGCTTGAGCTTTTCCGGCAGGTACGTATCCATCACGTAGTTGAGTCCGTGTTTGGCAAGAGCTTGCTGCTCCGCCCTTACCCCCATCTTGATCAACTGTTGTAACGCCCGCTGCCACGGCTTGTGATGAAGGACAAATGGATCGTTCTTGATCGCATCCTTTGCCCGCTTGACATCGACTTCTTTGAGCGGGTGAGTCGGCAGCTTGTACGTCTGGATATCCTGCGGCGTTATCCCGAGAAAACGCGCTTGCGGGACGCAGAAGAACTCGTTCAAATGTGCCGCGTTACCGCTCCCCACCTTTAGGGTTCGGTAGATGTTGCTGATTCCGTACGGGTCCCCGTCGACAAACACGTAGACCGGTATTTTTTTGCTGTCGGCCAACCGGCGGATAAAACGTCGGCACGCCCGCGTCGGCACACCACCCATCGATATCAGGATGCAGTTAGCCTTTTTCCAATAGTTGTGTTTGACCAGGCGCTGGAACATTCCGGCGGTTTCGATCACGAGGATAAAATCGGCCTTGGTCTCGAATTCGAGATGCTCGACGGCGATGGGTATCGAATAAGCGCCGCTGCCAAACTTGGTACAGTCGATCTTGAGCGTTCTCCCCGTATCCCGGTCCTTGTCGACCACGACGAGTTTGCCGGCAACATCGCCGCCCTTTTCCTCGGGGATAAAGCCAAGCTGTTCGCGGTTCATACCAAAGAACGCCTCGACGTCGTCGATCACCGCGTCCGACTCTGGCTGCTCGTTAAACCGCGCCGCATCCCAGTTTTTTGACACGTAGTACGCCTCTCGCTTTGTCGCGATATCGTCCGTCTCGATGAGCTCTTTGGACAACGCCATCATTCGAAGCGTCTGTGCAAAGGTCTTGACGGTGTTTACCGTCAGCGTCCGCTCCTTCTTACGACCCCTCATCTCAAAAAAGCCGTTTTTGGCGTGGTATCTCACGTTCGACAAGGCACGCAGAGGGAATTTCATGGACGGTTTCTTGCCCTTTATGATGGTGCCCTTGATCCGTGTGGCTTCGCTCTTGATCTTCTTGACGACTGTGTTGTTGCTCACCGGGGATTTCTCCTTGTTGTATTACCGTTTAGTTCTTGCGGCTTCTCTCGAGCGTCGTGCTGAGCTTGGCAACCACGCGCTGCTCCTCGCGCTCGGAAAACGAGAGGATCTCGCGGAGCGCCGCTCCGATATGCGGGATGTACTGTTCGATGTACGACCGTTTCTTTGCCTCCTCGCGCGCGCGGACGCCCCTGCGGATGAAGCGGGCGAGCCGCCGGCCGCATTCCTGCAGCGCGAGTTTGATTTCCTTGATGATCTCCGGGTAATGGGCGATCGCTTCCTTGCTTTCGGACGTAAACGGAACCCACGCGGAGGCAATGTGGACGAGGATCAACATTGGACCCGACGGCAGTGCCCCACGCGATTGCGCGACGCCATAACCGCGCCAAGCCGTGTTGATCACACCGTTGGTGATGGCGCAGGCCGATTGCTGGTAAACCAACGGCGCGCGGTTGGCGAACCGATTCAGCTTGATGATCTCTTCGTCCGCGAGCTTCGGACCTCCATAGGCAAGCGCCACCTCGATCTGAAACGGATTGCCCCGATATACGGCGGGCGGCCGGGTGACGGCGGTAAAAAAATCCGGCTCGACTTCGCGTTCCACGCTTTTGACAAGGAGATCCTCGCCGATTGGGGACAGACAATCCGTGGGCGGTTTCATGATCTTCGCCCCGGCAAACGCCTGAATCAGCTTGTCTGCCTGATCGCGTGTGATCCGCTTGGGCGATGTCTTTGGCGGCACGCCGGCCTTCTCGAGCACATCGACGGATGCTCGTGCGCTCATTCTCGAAAACTCACGTTCGAGAAATCCTTTGACGTTCCGCGCTTTTGTCATCTTGAGCATGTCCAACAGCACACCCAGCTCTACACCGTGCGGGTGCGGTTTGATCGCCTTGGCCTCGACTGGTAGTTGCTCGGTGAGCCTTTCGTAGATCATCTGATCACCACGCGGGGGACGGTACACAATGCGGGCGTGGGGGTTGGCCAGCGCGACTTGATGCAGATAGGAGTCCACTGAGCGGATTCCTTTCTTGTAGGCGGCAAGCAGCTCCATCTCGATCAACGTGCCGTGGGGCTGATCCCACTCGATGGTGTCCTCGCTGACAATAACCGGCGTGTTCGTTTTGGTGTGGATTTGCAGTTCGTAGACATGCCCCTTCCTGGCGGGATTGGTTTTGGCAATCACCTTGACCGGTTTTCCCGTGGTGAGCTGCGAGTACATCACAGCCGCCGAGATGCCAATCCCCTGTTGGCCCCTCGCCTGTTTCAGGATGTGAAACTTGGACCCGTAGAGCAGCTTTCCAAAAATCTTGGGAACCTGCGATTTGACGATTCCCGGACCCGAATCCCCAACACGGAGGATGTACCGGTTCTCGGCGATCTCACGTATCTCGACAAGTAGATCCGGTGTGATCCCCGCTTCCTCGCACGCGTCGAGCGAGTTGTCCACCGCTTCCTTGACCGCGGTTAACAGGGCCTTGGGTAGACTGTCGAACCCCAACAGATGCCGGTTCTTGGCAAAAAACTCACTGATCGAGATCTCGCGCTGTCGCTTGGCTATCGACTTGGCGGTTTGGTAGCCTTTTTTGGCGGCCGGCGGCGCTTTTCCGGCGGGAGCTTCGACCTCGACCACCGGCGTTTCGATAACCGCCGGAGACAAATCCTGAACGGCCGTCTCCGCGGCTGCCCCGGTTGTCTCGTTGTCGAAAAGCGGCAATCCATCTATCGAGCCCTCGGCCCCGGGTGATCGGCGTGTCGTTGGTTTTGCCGTCCGAGGTTTTGCTGCCTTGCGAGCCTGTCCCCGTCCCTTTGACTTCGCACGTCCCTTCGAGACCGCTTTCTTTACGCGCTTGCCGGAAGCTTTGGCGGTCACCTTTTTGCGTTTGGCGGTTGTCGTTCTCCGGGTCTTCGATGACCGTTTGCCGGAACTCTTGCCCGCCTTCGCCGGTTTCGCCTTCGTTTTGCCACGGCTCGATGGCTTACGTTTGGTTTTTTTGGCGCCGCCCGACGCGGTTTTTCTCGACGGCTTTCGTTTTGGCGTCTTGCTGGATTTGCCCCGCGATGGAGTCATACCGGTCTCCTGTTAGATGTGTACGGTGCCCCGCCCGTACATGCGGCCGGGGCACAACCATGTCTGCCGCGCGGGAATGCGGTTTTCCCAGCCCGGTCTCTGTTTTGCTCTAGCGGATACTAATTAGCCGTCCCCGTCGTGTCAACGCCGTCTTGACACACTTTGGCGGTGGAACAGCCGCGCGACCGCATCGGCCCGGCACCCCGAAGACGTGCAAAATACGTCAGGTAGATCGCACGAGTGCCCGCTCCCGGTCATATGTCGCTTCACCACGGCGATCCCCACTCCGGTCACGCCGGCCTCCGCGCCGAGCCCGCAAAACACCGCCTTTGTAAGTGTTTGTTTAAAAAAACGATATAGAGTCACGACCACTCGGCACTGGCGGGGCTCCCCCCCTCCGTCATCATGGCCAAAGGAACGAAAATTGCAAGATGTCGATCATCCGGGATCGTCCGGGTTGCACAGGCTGATTGACACGAGGGTAACACCGACAGCACACGCATCCTATGAAACCGATCATCAAGTCGAAAACCGTCCACCTGAAGATATTCTTGTTTGTCTTTGTCCTGGCGGTGCTGTTTGTCGAGTACAGCTCCACGGGTTATGGACCTCCAAAGGCGGAGGGCATCGAGAAGGCAGCCGAGCTTGTTTCGAGCCAGATTCTGCTCACCCGGCAAAAGGCGATGGCCAGCAACACCCGTTACCGGATCCACTGCGACTACCACGAAGGCGTGTGTAGGATTTACAGGCGGAGTGCCAAAGGCCAATGGGTCCTGGATTCGCCGGACAGCGAGTGCGACTTTCCAAGGGGTGTGTCCATCAGCCCGGATAGCCGGCCGGCCGACGGTTTTATCGAAATCGATGAGACCGGTGCCATCGTCAGTCACGACGTGCCGGTTGTCCTCAAGCTCACCGACAAGGACGGCACTCTCAAAAGCATACGGATATCCTCGTCCGGCATGGTTCAGGAGTGTTCGAGCTGGTAGACCGCCAACGATTTTTCAGTTGTCAAAACAGTTGATGGGATCGATATGAGCCTCATCCCCGTTTACCGGATTCCCCAGACTCCGCGTGCGTTGATCATGACCGCCATCGCCGTCATCGTGGCGGTAGCCATCAGACACCATGCGCTCGACCACAAAAAGCGGCTTCCCGCCAACGACGGGAACCCAGCGAAGGCGGGGGCATTTCGCGCCGCAAAAAGCGCATTGGATCAGTCGATCGAAACGCTGACCATCGACCCCGATTGGCGTGACGGGTTGGAGACCATAATGCTCGAGCAGGGCGTCGTGGATGTCCAGATCTTCGACGGCACCGACGACGGCCGTGGACTCTACGACCCCCAGATTCCGCCGGGTTATGTCCGCGTTGTGGCCACCGGTAAAACAGGAGGCGAATCCGTGTCGTTAGAGGGGTTCTGGTCCCGGCAAGCGGACCCGTTCGCCTACGTCCTTCTCGCCGGCGACGGGATCGACATCGGTCCGTACATCGGCCAGAGTTGTGTAATCATCGGAGACGTTCATGCCAACGCTGCCGGCGGCGGGTCCCTCGATGTAAACAGCGGCGCGACGGTCTATGGCAACACGACCGGCACCGCGGGGGTTGTGGTCGGAACCCCACACTCCACCTCTCCGGCTGTGGTCTTTGGACGCCTAAGCGGAACCGACGTTGTTATCGAAGACACCGGTGAGTTGCGCGACTTCGAAAACTTGAACGAGGCAGCGGTTGGATTCGATCTGGATCTCGACGGGAAAACGGACAACGTCTTTGCCAGCAAAAACCAGACGACGCTGACCGCCGGCCGCTCCGTAGTGTCCGGCGGCGTGACGCTGTCCGACGGGGACACGGATTATCGCATCGCGATGGGTTCGAGCCCAGTGCGTCTGCGGAGCCCTGGATCCGGGATCCGGGAACATCCGCTGCCCGATTTCGCCGCGTATTACCATCTTACCACCGGGTCGCTGACGTATCCGGCCGCGTCGGAGCACGTCACAACCCCGATCCCCGGTGATGGGGACGGGCACTATTTCCAATCGGCATCCACGTTTCTCGATTGGATCCGGAATTGTTATCCAAAAAACGGTGTTTGTTGGCGGTGCGCTGGCGACGGCCGAGTCGGCCCCGACGAGACCGCTCGGTGTCCCGGTTGCGGCGCGAGCAGCCGACAACCGATGATCGAGATCGTCGGAGTCTTTTATATCGATGACGACGTACTCGATCTCAGCGAGCTGGGCACTCATCTGGTTGTTCACGGAACCATCGTCGTCGCAGAGGGCAATCCACACGGTTGGCCGCAAAAATCGTTTGGCGCCATGGGAACC
>CP070631.1:506403-508659 GCA_020356045.1 Candidatus Latescibacterota bacterium | reverse complement strand
CGCGACGACTACCGCAAGGAACTGCAAAAGATCCTCTCCAAGGAGCAATACGAGGGCTACCTGGCGATGGTGGATGCGGTAATGACGGAAATGATGTCCGATGTCGCGGAGATTCGCTTGATGGATATCCAACCCAAATGCACGCTCACCGATGAGCAGGTCGAGCAGCTCGCGCCCATAATGGGAAAGGGGATGCTCGACATGGTGCGTCTTATTTTCGAGAACGCGGACAAAAAGCTGACCGCGCCCAAGAAAATCAAGCTGGCCAAGTCGGTCAAATCGATACAGGCCGACATGGACAAGCAGATAAACGCCGTTCTCACGGAGGAACAACAAAAAGCGTACGCGGAGTATAAAGAATCAAAAAAGAGTTAATCTGCACATGGAGGCAGAATTTCAAATAGAGGACCTGGGCGAGTTCAGACGGGTACACACGAAAGGACCTCATACGCATGACTCCGCAAAGGGGGCGAGGACGTGCGAAGCGTGTGCCGTTGATCTGCCGTTTAGCTCAAAATTCATTAGGCAACTGCTGGATTGGGACTCCCGCGGGTTCTTTCACTTCATAGGGGAGAGACTCTGTAACGATACGTTTAACGAAGAGCCCAAAAAGTTGGTGGAGCGGTTCTGTCCACGGCTGAGCGGGTGCAAAGTATTGGATTTCGGATCCGGATTGGGTCAATTGAGCCCATTCTTTTTTGAACGCGGCGCCTCTGAGGTTCTCCTGGCTGAAATTGACAACAAGTTATTGAAGTTATCGCGGACGTATCTCGAGGATATGGGGTATACGGAAAAGTGCAGATTTATTCATGTCAAAGAGAATGATGAGCTGTCGATGATCGACAACGGGTCGCTCGATTTGATTGTCGCATCCGAGGTCTTCGAACACATTCTGCCGCGCTATCGACGTCAAGCTCTTCAAACGCTCTATGCAAAACTCAAACCTGGCGGAATCATCGTCATCACGACGCCAAACAGGCTGTTTCCGAAGGACACGCATACGACCGGGTTGTGGTTTGCGGCCTGGTTGCCGACGGGACTCGGTGCCTGGTACGCGCGGACGTTTGCGTCCTGGCGATGGAAAGATCGATCGACCGAGGACCTGTTACGCCAGGGATTGCGTCAGTATTCTTACTTCGAGGCCAGGGATGTGCTCAAACCGCTCGGTGCACAAGATCTCTGTTCCGAGTACCCGCAGAAGCATGAGAAGGGCAATAGTGTAAAATCGCGGGTGTTCTACAAAACGTTGAGTATATTGTTCGCCCTCATATTGAAACGCTTTGGCCCCTGGGAAGCATGGCGGCCAAGTCTCGCGGTCGCGTGGTCAAAACCAGGCAGCCGTCCATCCCAAGGGTGACGCGGCTTGATTTTCGAGTAGGGATCGATTATGGTGTTCAGGCATCACGCGGATTATTCAAAAGGAGAAACGCATGGCTATCTACAAATGTGATAAGTGCGGCATGAGCATTGGAACGATGACGTGTGGCGAGTGTGGCAAAGAACTTGTCCATGATACCCTCACGCTGGATTCCGGCGCAAAGGTCGATATCGCCAAGTGCCCGGATGGTCACGGCAAGGTCAAATCGCCGCAGTGCTGTGGTGAGGATATGACCTGTTCGATCTAGCCTGACGACGGTCGATTCTGGATTTTGGCGTTTGGCATCCGGCGTCGGTTGGGTTGCGTCTACCATTCACGCGTTGGGTTGTCCAGTGTCGAGGCCCAGAACCCCGCCCATGTGTCGAGCATAAACCCGTCGGTGAACCCTGGAGCGATGGCCGAATCACGTTTGGATACGTAGAAAAGCCAGCCGCCAAAGATCGTCAAGGTCAGCGCAATGAGCTCGTTCCTGGTTTTACCCTGGGCAATTGGCTTTTGCGACAACCAGATGGTAATCCCTTCCAGCAGCTCTTGACTGACGCGGGTCTCGAGCGCCCGGATTTCTTCGAGTTGGCGTACCTCGAAAATGAGTTCGGCCAGCGGGGCCTGTCGTTTGGCCGCCTTGAGATATCCTTTTGCTATCAATATGAGTTCGGCGCGAGTGTCGCCCAGGGGGAGCAGATCGAGCCCCAGTTCGCGTGGTGTCTCGATTATACTCGTTTCCCCGATTTCGACGGCTAGCTCCGCCTTGCTCGCGAAGTGGCGGTAAAAGCCACCGGTGCGAGGAGCGAGCCCGGCGGCCCGTTCGATGTCCGCGATGGACGTCTTGTTGTAACCCTTTTCAATAAAAAGCCTTAAAGCTTCACGTCGAATTCTGT
>CP070631.1:499228-506303 GCA_020356045.1 Candidatus Latescibacterota bacterium | reverse complement strand
GCTCGCCTTCATCACCTCGCCGTAAAACACCGTGTGATCTCCTACCGTCTGTTGCGAGTGCAGTTTGCACTCGAACCACGCGCGCGCGCCGCTGATCAACGGTGCGTTGATGGCGTCCGCCGGAAACGTATCAAACTCGGACCGCATGAGCTTGTTGACCTTTCTCCCGGTGAGCGTGCCCGCAAGCTGCGCGAGCCGTTTCTGATTGTCGGCGAGGATCGACACGCCAAACTCTCCCGCCTCGACAACAAGGTCGTGGGTGAACCGCTGCGGCGCTATGCTCACCATCAAGATCGGTGGTTTCATCGACACGGGTGACGCCCACCCGACGGTCATCACGTTCGTGTGTTCCTTGGTGGTAACGGTGACGAGCACAACCGGATCGGGAAATTGGCTGGAATAGGTTGGCATGGGGATCTCCTTGGGTTCGTCGGGTTACCAATTGGCCTTGATTGACAGCAGGACTCCTGCAATCAAATATAGCCCCGCCGCCACCAGGAGCGCCACCGTGAAACCGTATGCAAAGGCGACCAAAACGATCGCCGTCGCACCCAGAACCGACGCAGCCCCATTTACGGCAAATCCCCAATCGACGAGATCACCTACCCGGCGCGCGCCCATTGGAAACGGGATTCCCATAAAGAACCCCAGTGGGAACACCAGCGCCGCCGCTATGACGGCCCGCGCCAGCATCGGCATCCCAACCAGAACGCCGGTCACCGGCCCGAGGACAGACACCTCGAGAAGCAGCCACACGATAATGCCCAGAAACGCTGCGCGCGCACCCACTCGGTCGGCCAACCGGCTTCCAATCCCCGAGGCGACCAACAATGTCAAGAGCACCGTGGCGATCGAGTATACAGAAGCACCGATAAACAGCGCATATTTCTGGATCAATATGACCTCGACGGCCATAAACGCGATGCCAACGACAAAAAAGTACAACCACGCGCCGGCACGCAGATTTCTGCCTGGCAATACGTACGGCAGGAGCATCAGCGGTATCATGAGCACCACGACGACGGCGAGAATCGAGTAGATGATGATTTTGGAAAGGGGAAATCCATAGAACTCGGCATATGTGTTGACTTTTTTGAGACGGTCACGCTCGAGGTTTTTCCACATACCCATTTGCGCAACAAATGGCCGGTCGTCCGTGCAGGGCGACAGATTGACCGCCGCTGAGTCGGCGGCGGACTCCCAACCTCCAGTCACGATTTGATTGATAATATTGGTGCTCACCGAGTCAGGTGCAGGGTAAAGGGGATAGATAAAATCGTATCTTTTTTGCGACATGGCCAGATAGGCGCGTTGGCGGACCTCGTCGGTAAGCGGAGTCTTGGAAAGGAGCAAAAGATTGCGGCGCAGCGTTGGGAGATTGTAGACGGCGAAATGATCGGTGGGATTGTCGACGCCAAGCCGGTCGAGGGCATCCAGAAGCTCGGCGACGAGCCGCGGCATGTACACCTGATGTTCCATCGACAGGAAGCCATCGTCGGTAAGGGCTTCCCAATAGTCCATGAACGCTTCGGTGGTGAACAAATAGCTCTCGGCAAGTGCGAAGGATCCCGATCCGAGCGCCGCCCATGTGTTCGAGCTCAGTGAAAAAATGATATCGAATTTGTTCTTGTGCCGGCGGACATAGGTTCGCGCATCTTCACTAACGACCTTGACCCTCGGGTCCTTGTAGAGAAATCCAAACACTTCATCGCATGTGATCAGTCTGCCGGTCGAATCGACCACACAGGAATCATTGTCGAGGTAGCCCGAAGGATCGCCTTCGAGCATCATCCTGTTGATATGCGGGTTGACCTCGACCGCGTGAATCTCGGTCGCGCCATGCTGCAACGCCTGAAACACATCACTGCCACCACCCGACCCCAACGAGAGAAAAGTACAGCTGTCGAACCGGTCTATCAGATAGCGCACATCGATATCCCAGCCTTCTTCCCCCAACTCTTCGTCGACCGTTCCCCAATCACCGTCAAAGGGGATCACCGAGAAATGGGCCACGTTGTCTACGTTGAGCACCCGGTAACCCTCGCCATAGCAGTACATTTTTACCTTGGCCATGGCATCCCAGTGTTTGTAGACAACCGGTGCGTGTTCCTCTCGCGGTGCCTCGAGAAGCCCGTCCGCGCGGCCAGCCATCATGACCAACGCGGCCACCAGCACAACGGGAAAAATCTTGAACCACCATCTCGCCGAGATGAACGATGCAAAAAGTATCGGAAACGCGACCCAAAATACGGCCGCAGGTGTGCCAATTTGGTTCATCAGAACAATCGCCAGCAACACGCCAATACCGGCACCGATGAGATCGGCGGCGTAAAGGCGGTGAATATTTTCGTGATCATGTTTAAAAAGCATCGCTAGCGCGACGCCGCCAAAGAAGAAGGGCGCCCCCAACAAAACCAGTGTCAAAACAAACCGCCCGATCATCGCAAGGCTGGTAAACAAGCTGGAAAAATCCAGCCCGAGACGGAACACAGTCGGCGGCCCCAATAATGCGAACCCACCGGCGATGGCGAGAAACACACCCACGTTTCGTTCCAGATACAGCGATGGGAACAATCGGAGTGCCAGAGCCCCAATTCCCAAACCCAACACGGCAAGAGAAAGCGTCAAGAATGCGTAGGTATAAAAAAACTCGGCCGAAAAAAGCCGAGTCCAAACAAGCTCCAGCGACAACAGCGTCACCGACATTAGTGCAACAACCAGCAGGTTCCGGCGCCTCATAAACACCCCCTCGACGTCCTTGATGACGATATTATCAACACCTACGGCACCGCGATGTGCCAGGTTGCATAAATTCGCTGTCACTCGACATTTACGCCGCCGCCGGCTTGTTCTCCACCGGCCGCTGTGGTATGTTGGGTTGGGTGAGACAGTAATGATTCGTGTTACAGATACGATCGCGATCGATGAGTCCGAAATAACGCTCGAGTTCATCCGGTCGTCGGGGCCCGGCGGGCAAAATGTCAACAAGGTGGCAACAGCCGTTCAGCTGAGGTTCGACGTGGCGGGATCGGAATCGCTTCCCGACGATGTTCGTGAACGGGTTGTCCGCCTTGCGGGCAAAAAGATGACAGACGATGGCGAGTTGATCATTACAGCGCGGCGTCACAGAACCCAGGCGGCCAATCGGGAAGATGCGATCGAGCGGCTTGTCGCGCTGATAAAAAAAGCGGCGGCGAGACCCAAACCACGAAAAAAAACAAAGCCGACGCAAGCGTCAAAGGAGCGCCGGCTCCACGACAAACGTCATCGCGGCAGGGTCAAAAGGCTGCGCAAAGAAATTCCGCACGATGACGACTAACCCTTCTCATCGGACTATCGACGCCGTCGCGTCTATTTCGCATTGAGCACTCTTGCCGCCCGCCGGTAGTCTTTTGGCTTGACCCAAAGGATCATCCCAAACCTGCCTTTTCCGGCATAGACAGCGTCGGCCGCGGTAATGTTGATCTTCTGGTCGGCGAGCTTTTTGATATGCCGGAATGCGGATCCCACGCCATCCTTGCCGTGGATGAGGAACCCTCTCTTCGATTTGCTCAGGCTCCACCCGTTTTCCTTGAACACCCGTCGCACCGCCGCAATGTCCTCGGTCACAAAATCCAACTGGGACTTTCCGCCGCCGGTTGGAAACCCGCTAAAGGCGGTCAGGTTGACACCCATGCGTTTGAGCTCGGCAAGTATCTTAGCGCCCTGCGCGGCCCGGTTGGTCACAACCGTATTGCAGTACGTGACCTTGCGTACTTGATCTGCCATTGTGCCCCCCTCGGCTAAAGGCCATCAGGGCAAAGTGTACCACGAGTGCCCGGCGGTCTCAACCCCAGTCGAGCTCCGGCACTCGGCACACGCCGCCCACCGAGGACGCACGTTTCGATCGACGGGTAGAACTGGCGCCGCGGCGGGGATTAATCCGACCATTTCTCGTTCAGTTTGTTCAAGTTCGCCTTTTCGAGATCCTGCGGGGTCATCGCGACGTGGAATTCCACTTCTGCATCAAAAAGCAAGAACCACGGTTCGGCAAGCTTGGGGACGTCGGATGGGTCTTTTACGTCAACGACCATTACGGCGCCGCGCTGACCATCATACTCGGTGAAGTAAACAGCCTCGGGTTTGGCGTCCTCGAGAATGTCATGCATTTTTTCTCCCGCCGTTCCGTCCCTTACCGCGTCGTTGAATTCATCGTTTGGGATCTTCACATGTACGAGCATTCTCATACCGTTCTCCTTGTGGGTTTGAGATTGAGCTGAAAAGCACGATCGCCGGGGTATGTGCGGCTGGAAGGAATGGGAATTATTTCCGCACACACGCCGGCGATCAATGTGTCGATGCTGCGACCGAACAGCCGCCGCAACGTCTTTATTTTGCGTGTTAGCACGCCGCTACCAGCCAAAAACAGCTGATGTAAACTTGGTATCAAGGAAGGAAAAAGTCAATCGAAAAACGGTGGTAACCAGTTGGTATACCGTCACTTGCTTGTTAATGTTTTCTCAAGCCCCGGTGGCCCCAGCGGCCAGATCCGGAAGCGCATTAGGTGTTTGAGATCTCAAGTTCCGGTAAATATTGGCGATCGCCAGACGGACGACGGGCCACGCAATGTAGACCCCGACGAGAAGCAGAATCAACCCACAGATCAACAACAGAGCCGCCAGCAGATAGAACATGAATAGATCCAGTTTGACACCATCGGTGATGCGCGAGCTGGCGCGCAGCGCGTCGAGCGGCTCGAGTTTCTCGTCGACGACGAAGTAGCCAAAGAAGCCAAATTTGATCGCAAGGTAAATTCCGGGAATTACGAACAACAGCGTACCGATGGCAACCATTGCCCCATAGAGGAGAAAGGTGATAAAAAATTTGAAGAACACTCCAAATGAAGAAAACGCATCCTCGACCTCGGCCTTGCCGGTATCGACAAGCTTGAGCGTGATGGATATGAGCGCGAGCTCGATAAAGGCGAACGCCACGAGGTAACCCACCGTCACCAGCAGTTCGCCGGGCCAGATGAACCGCTCCGCCATCTCGTCCGCCCGCTCGGCCACCGCGTAGACAATCGACGCGACGACAAACACGATCACAATAAACAGGACGTTGTTTTTGAAAATCCCCCAGCCCCGTTCGAGCGAGTCTCGTATGGGAACGGTTTTGATGGTCATCGCTGGGCTCCCTTCTCATTGTGGCCCCCCGGCCGCCGCCAGGCTCGAGGGGACGCGGGCCGGAAAATATTCTATCTTGTTGTAGTATAAACAGATGCTTATCTATGCTTGTGTCCGCATTCTAGCACGTACGGTTCCCAAGCGCAAAGGCCGAAACCGTGAACCTCTATTATTCGTAAACAATGAATTCGGTTGGATTCGCGCCTGCGGTGCGATAGAATGTCCCATTACCCATTTACCACACACAATTAGGAGGAGGTCCGTATGCTGTTCCCAACTATTATTGAGCGACGGCAGCTCAAACGCCTGCGCGCGGCGGCAACGAAAAAGCTTTCGCACACAGGCATTCGTTGTCTCCGCAACGGCGTCTTGAACGTCGTCACGACGTTCGCCGTGCTGTCGGTGTTGTCGGTACCCGTTCCGATGGCGCCTTCGTTCGTCTTTGGCCCCGCACCCGTTATGGCCGGAGAAGGAATGTGGACGCTCAACAAGCTTGATCAATGTCCCTTTGACAAATGGAAGGCAGCGGGGCTCGAAGTGGATCAGAAGGGCATCTACAACCCGAAGGGTGTCGATTTGGCCGACGCGGTGGTGCAACTGGGCGGCGGAACGGCATCGTTCGTGTCACCCAATGGGTTGCTGCTCACCAACCACCACGTGGCATTTGGTGCGCTCCAGCGTCAAAGCTCGGTCGAGATCAATTACATCGAAGATGGATTTCTCGCCCGAACGCACGAAGAGGAAATCCCGGCGTTGGGTTACGAAGCGCGGGTACTACTCGACATCAAAGATGTCACCAAGGAGGTCATGAAAGGCGTAAAGGACAAGATGTCCGACAAAGAACGCTATGACAAGACCGAAGAAAACATCAAAAAGATCGTCAAAAAGGCTGAAGAAGGACAAGATGTCGAATGCACGGTGAGAGCTTTTTATGGCGGCGCCGAGTATTACCTCTACACGTACTTCATGCTCAAGGATATTCGCATCGTCTACGCGCCACCACGTTCGATTGGTGTTTACGGTGGCGACGAAGACAACTGGATGTGGCCGCGGCACACCGGCGACTTCTCGTTTCTGCGGGCCTACGTCGCGCCGGATGGGAAGACTGCCGAGTACGCCGAGGAGAATCTCCCATACAAGCCCAAGAAGTTTTTGCCCTTCTCGAACGCCCCCATCAAGGAAGGCGATCTCACGATGGTGCTGGGCTACCCGGGTTCCACCCGCCGTTACCGCACATCGTACGCGATCGACTATTATGTGAACCAGATGTACCCGCAATCGATCGCACGGTACCAAGATTTGCTGTCCATTCTCGAAGACGAAGCAGCCAGAAACCCCGAGGCGGGGATCAAGGTCGCCTCGCTGATTCAAGGTTTGAACAACGGTCTCAAGAACAACCAGGGTATGCTCGAAGGCCTCATAAAAGCCGATCTTCTCAGCAAGAAGCTGGCGGAAGAGAAAGCGCTACGGGAATTCATGGAATCCAACCCCGACCTCAAAAAGAAGTACGGTACCGTCCTCGATGAGATTGGGGCCCAGTACGACACCTACCGGACGTATGCGGAGCTCAACAGCATTGCCGGTTGGATGGGATACGCCGCCAATGCGATGGGCTCGGCGTACACCGTTTACAAGTGGAGCAACGAGCACGAAAAGAAAAACGATCTCGACCGCGACCCCGGGTTTCAGGATCGCGATGAGCCGCGCCGTAAAAAGATGCTCGAGCTCGCCGATCTTCGCTATGACGAATCCTCCGACAAACGGATTTTGTCGTATTTCTTCAAAAAGGCCATGGCGCTTCCGGAGGGCCAACAGCTCAAATCGTTGGAGCCGATCACCGCAGGGCTAACCGGTGACGCGAAAGACAAGGCGATCGACGATTTTGTCGAGTCTCTCTATGCCGGTACCAAGGT
>CP070631.1:496749-499128 GCA_020356045.1 Candidatus Latescibacterota bacterium | reverse complement strand
GCCTCTTCCTGGTTGAAGCCCCGCACGTCAACAGTCGTGGTGTGCAGCGGCTCGATACCGACGGGGGTATGAACGGTCGATCGTTCACTGGGTTCGTCACCAGCCCCTGGGTCCTCATCGACGCGATATAACTCACGCATGCGAACGTTGATCTTCTTACCGTTAATGTCGACGGTCGCCGAATTTTTCGCAACCTCGATCACACGGCCTCGCGGTTGGCCCGAGGGATTTAGCGATACGATATCACCTGGTGACAGCATCCGTGCAGGTTTGGGTTTGGGCTTCCGCGTCTTTCGCGTCTTCTCGAGCATTTTTTTGATGCGGCCGTGAGTTTCGCGCACGACCGTTTTTTCGGCCCGGGTCTCACGGATCCGTTTGACCAGGGCTTCGAGTTCTCTGCGCGTATCGAGGAGTGTAGCTTCGATCTCGAGTCGCACCTTTTCTCGGTGCTCGTCGGCGAACTCGGCAAACGCTTTGTCTTTGGCGTCATATGTGGCGATGAGTTTGTTCAGCGCCTCCGATTGCGTACGAAGCGCCGACCGTTCGCGCTCGAGCGCAAGTAGTGTCGACTCGAGCTCGCTGAGCACGTTCTCCAGCCGAAACGCCTCTTCGCCAACAAGCGTTTCGGCCTGCCGTACCACCGGTGGTTCGAATCCCATCCGACGCGCGGTCTCCAAACCGCGGCTGCGTCCGGCCGTGCCCTGAAGCAGACGGTAAAGCGGCGCATCATTATCGTCGTCAAACGCCATCGATGCGTTGACCACGCCGTCGCTGGTCAATGCAAACATCTTGACCCGCCCGTAATGTGTTGTCGCGATGACAAACCCCGCTCTGCGTTTGAGATGTTCGAGCGTCGCAATCGCCAGTGCGGCGCCTTCGTCGGGATCGGTCCCGTCACCAATCTCATCCACCAGACAAAGCGACCCCGATGTCGCCGACCGGCACATGACGTCGAGATGCCGCAGATGTGATGTAAACGTGCTCAACGATGAAGCGATGGATTGTTCGTCCCCGATATCCGCGTAGACCAACTCAAACACGGGCAGCCCGCTTCCCTCTTCGGCCGGGATGGGCAATCCGGACTGAAACATCAGTGCGAGAAGACCGACGGTTTTTAGGGTCACCGTCTTCCCGCCTGCATTGGGCCCGGTAATAACCATCAATGGGGATTCGGCGGTCATCGTGAGATCGAGCGGAACCGGAGTCCGGCCTTTCGCCTCGCGGCGAAGAGATGTTTCGAGAAGCGGGTGCCGCGCCCCGGTCAATCTGATCGTCTGCGATTCAAAAGTGGGCGCTGTGCAGCCAAACTCCGCCGAGAAACGGGCCTTCGAGCTCAAAGTATCGAGCATCTCGACCACCCGCGCGTTCTCGAGCAGCCCCGGTGCCGATTCGACCACCTTGGCGGTCAGGGCGCTCAAAATCCGCGCGCACTCCGCACGCTCATCGTGTATCAGTGTCTCGAGCGCATTGTTTTTCTCAACCAGGGAGAACGGTTCAAAGTATAGCGATCCCCCCGATTGCGAAGTCGAATGAACCAGCCCCTCGGATCGCCGGCATTTATCGCGGGGAACGAGCAGCACATGTCGCGTTCCGGTGAACGTCGCCATTTCATCCGACCCAAACGACCGCGCCAGTGTCTCCGAGTGTCGGCGTAGATCGTCGCGCGCGCCCCGAACGTTTCGCCTCAGACTCTTGAGCTTGGAACTCGCGGCATCTTTGATGGATCCATCCCGGTCGATCGCGTTGTCGATCATCGACACCAGATCCGTGTGCGGTGCGAGCCCGTCAACAATCGAATGGAGTAACGGGTAGCCGGGTTCCTCTGCCACTCGTGTCACGAGCTCCATTACCCCGCGCTCCATCGCCGCGATGGCCAGACACTCCTCGGGCGGAATGACATCGTGCCGGTCGACGGCCTTTTCAACCCAACCTTTTGCCGCGGTGTCGACGATGGGCAACCTCCCGTGTATCCCCTCAAACTCTCTGACCTGTCCGATCTCGTTCAAACTCCTCCGTATTTGCTCGAGATCCGATACCGGCCTCAACGCACGGATGGCCAGCGCGGCATCACGGTTCACGCATTTCTTTGCGATTAGTTCGAGGACCGTCGCAAGCTCCAGAGTGGCCGACGCATGTGAAAACGCGCCGTGTGGGGATGGCTCGTTGGCCATGACAGTGTCACTCCTCTACCGGATGTGCCGGCAACGGACTGGGTTAGGATCGGCAATGGAAAAAAACTAGACCGTTTCGCTCCGTTTGAAGAACTCCTCGAAACGGGATGCATCCGAGCCGTGCACAACGATCCAGTTAAAAATCTGACCCGCGATAGGCCGCAAGAAAAGACTGACCGAAGCCCGCTGGATCTCCCGTTGGGTCTTT
>CP070631.1:488415-496649 GCA_020356045.1 Candidatus Latescibacterota bacterium | reverse complement strand
GTCCATATGGCTAGATGGTTTGCGCCACATAATACGATCGTTTGTTTGCCCGCCATAGCGGCCGTTGTGGTGAGCGTTGTGATGGGCGTCACCGGCTGTGCGCCTATCGGGAGCTCGTACGACTACACGGTGTTTGAGTCGGAGCTCGAGCTGGTGTTTTCGAGCAAATACCGGATCCTGGTGCTGATTCGTGCCAATGGTCAGGATGCGTTTGACATGGTCGAGTCAGAAACGACCATCATCTCGCCGCGGTTCTCTCCGGATGGCAATATGATCGCGTTCTACGATTTGGGAGTATCGTCCGGTCTTCCCGTCAGCTCCAGAGATGTGTCGCTGGTTGTATCCGACTTGGGTTGGGAAGGTGCACCCGAAGATGGCTTTGTTTCATTTTCGCTCTTACAGTTTGATACGGATCATCGGTTGATCGTCGATGACGTGATCCCGCCGCTGTGGGCTCCGGACGGCCGTTCGGTGTTTGTCGCGCATAACACCGGCATCGAGCAGGTTTTTCTCTCCGGCAAAAGGGAGGATGTTGTTGCAGACGGCAAGATCAGGACCGTTTCCATTACACGTACTGGAGACCAGCTCGTGTACAGCGATGGCGCGAATATTTTTCTTCTCGATATAAGAGCTAGAATTACACGTTCTATTTTGGACCCCGGTTTTGTCCCTCAGTTTGGCAACAAATACATCCGTGCGTTGGCGCTCTCGCCGGATGAAAAGCATGTCGTGTTTGCGGTGGGACACGAATTGTACGTGCTCGACTTCACGACCCGCGGGGTTCAACGAATTCACGAAGCGGTGAACCGCGTGTATTGGCTCGAGTGGTCGCGGGGGCGCGATCGGATCTTCTTTCTGTCCGGGCGTGAGTTTGGCGGGCGCGGTGCGTTGTCGCCTGCAATGTATGAGACCGAGGGAAAGTTTGCGCTGTACTCGATGACACCCGCCGGCGACGATCTTCACAAGCTATTTTCTAACAGTCGGTTAGACGCTAGGCAGGCGATTCCCGATCTGTCTCCCGATGACCGGTACATCAGTTTGACTGCGAGGGCTGGAGGGGTTAAAGAGGTTGTGTTGGTGGCAACGGATGGGTCGGGCGTGAGCGTGCTGACAGCCGGCGGACCCAACTGTTATGCGTCATGGCGGCGAACTGTTGAGATTCCGGTACGGTGAGAAGCGGTCGATTGGTGTCCTTATCGAGCACCGTTCACAAATGGGCTGCTAGTCTTTAGAGGTCGTCGGCGGGTCGTTATGACGATCACCGGCTTCACGCAAGCTGCCGTTGGGTTGTGGATTGGTCCTGCATTGGGAAAACCACGAGACGAGAACGTAGAGCATCCAAATTTCGCGCTCAAATCGTGACCGGCCCGAGTAATGGGCATCGAGAAGGACACTCACGGTGTCACTGGCAAGCCACGGGCAATCGCGAAGGCCATGGGGGGTGAGACGGTCGTTGATGAGGGGCCGGAGCTGATTCGTGATCCAGTCGTGCATGGGCAATGCGAACCCGTGTTTGTCACGCTCAGCAATAGCGTCGCCGATGAGATCCGCGAAGGCTGATCGCAAAACCGCTTTGTTCCGACCGTTTTTGATTTTTGCAGATGACGGCATCCGCATGGCCAACTCGACGATCCGGTAATCGAGAAACGGGACACGCGCTTCGAGACTGTGTGCCATTGTCATCCGGTCGACCTTCATCAAGAGATCATCAGGCAGATAGCACCGGCCGTCGACACGGAGCGCCCTCCCCAGCGCGCTGATCTTGCCGTGTGCCGGCAAGAGCGATTGCTCGAGCTGGAGTGTGGTGTCGTGAATATCCGACATCAAGCCCGAAGGGAGGTCTGGCAACAGGTGTTCGATTACACCGGGGCTCAGCGCGTAAGGGTAGCCGCTGATAAGAGACCGGTGTTTGAACCGCTTGGCCAGTCCGCGTGCCCGGGACGATCTGAACCCACGATCCAACCCATTGCGAAGGATCTGTTTCAGCCGATGCGACACCGAACCTACCCGTTGGTAGTATCCGTAGCCAGCAAAAAGCTCATCCGCGCCTTCCCCAGACAGGACAACTTTGACATGCCGTCGCGCCTCGCTGGCGAGCAGAAATGTTGGCAGGCACGCCGGATCGCCCAGCGGTTCGTCGATATGCGCGACGACGTCCTGTGCCAAATCGAACACGTGCGACGGGGTGAAATAGGTGTGGTAAAGCTTGGCGCCAAATCGTTCGGCAGCGATTCGGACAAAGTGGGTTTCGTCAAAACCGGCGCGCTCTTCGAATCCGATCGAAAATGCGCTGACCGGTTGTTCGGCATATTTTGACATCAGCCCCAACGCGGTCGACGAATCGACACCGCCTGAGAGAAACAAGCCCACTTCGACATCGCTTACCAGGTGCGAGCGGACGGCGTCGGTGAGAAGTTCGCGAAGCTCCTCCACCCAATCATCAAAGTGTTTTGGCGCCTCGTCCTCACCGGGAATACCCCAATACTCGATGGGGCCTCGAACACGGCCGTTTTCAACCGCCAGATAGCTTGCCGGCCGTAGCTTCTTGACACCACTGACAGCGGTGAATGGTCCCGGTATGAACTGGAGCTGGAGATACAGCCGCACGCCAATTGGATCGGGCGCGGCTGGAATCATACCGGAAGCAAAGAGTGCGGCCAGCCCCGATCCAAAATACAAAACGCCATCGCGGATGGAGTAGAGAAGCGGTTTGATGCCAAGACGGTCACGAACCAGATATACAGAATCACTGCGCTCGTCTTGGAGAGCGAACGCGTACATTCCGTTGAGCTGGGCGAGCAGCCCTTCCAGCCCCCACTCCTCGTATCCGTGAACGAGAACCTCGGTATCCGATCGCGTCTTGAACCGATGACCGGCGTCGATGAGTCGGGTACGAAGCTGGGGAAACGAATAAATCTCACCGTTTTGAACGACACGGACGGTGCCGTCCTCGTTTTCAATCGGCTGATGCCCACCCTCGACGTCGATAATGGAAAGCCTTCGCATTCCCATGGCGACGGGAGGACGAATCGACGTACCCCGGTCATCGGGACCGCGAAGATACAGTGCATCGACCATCCGGTCTAGAACACGCGGATTGAACGCGTGTCTTCCACTGATATCGATCATTCCCGCGATGCCGCACATGGGAACATACTACACCAAACGTACATCGAGCCGGTATGGAAAGCTGTACGTTGGGTGAAGTGTCACGGGTTGGCAAACGTCATTGCGGCTACCGGTGGTGGGGTCCCGCGGATACATCGGTCAGAATGGATTCCATTCGCTCGACCATGGTGTCGAGCCCGTGCCGGTCGAACACATCGTGCCGCGCTGCCTGCCCCATGCGTTCTCGCAACGCCTTGTCTGTGATGAGCGTCTTGATATGCCGGGCAAACGCGGCATCATCGGCCTCCGGCGCCAACAGCGCCGTTTCGCCATCGATCACCACTTCGGGAATGCTGCTGGCCTCGTACGCAACAGATGGAACTCCGGCGGCACCGGCCTCGGCGAGCACGTATCCAAACCCTTCGATGAAAGAGGGAAGCACAAAAAGGTCCAAGGCCGACATCCACGCGGGAATGCCATCGACAAACCCGCAGAATTCGACGCGGTTTTGAACACCGAGACGCCTGGCCTGGTCCTGCAGCGCGTCTTCTTCCGGTCCTTTTCCCGCGATCGCCAGCCGCCAGTCGAGGCCCGCGAGATCTGGCGATGCCAGCAGCCCTAAGAGCACGTCGATGCGCTTGCGCGCGATCAGCTGACCCGCATATCCGATCACGACGGAGCCCCCGCCGGGGTCGAGACGCCGGCGCCAGGGTCCCGGGTCGGGATTCGCGTAATCTGAAAGATCGATTCCCTTATACAAGATGCTGATCCGGTCGCGGCTCAGCCATGGTGCCGAACCAAGCGTCGTGTCCAGAGTGGCCCGGCTGTTCACTATTATATGGTCGGCAACCTTGGTGTAGAACCATCGATACCGTGGCTTGTTCTTTAACGGGTCATCACACTCGCGCGTGTGAAATATGGTAATGGGACGCCGCGTGAGCCGCGCCACGATGCGCCCGGCCAGACCCGTGGTTCGTAGATCCTTGTCAAACGTGGTGATGATGACATCGTATTTCGCCTGGTGAATGGCCCGAACCAGTGGAATCACTGTCCAAGGGGCCGAGTCGGCGCGTGTCCACACCTCACGCACCGGCAGACCGCGTTGGCCGGCGTGGCCTGCCAGCGGCGACCCGGGCAGCGTTTGGATCGTCACGTGGTGACCACGCGTGGTCAGGCCCTCGGCGAGCTCCACGATGAATCGTTGCGCACCGCCCCAGATCCGGATCGAGTCCGCCATGAGTATTCGAAATCTAGAGGATGAATTCATTCGCGACACCCGTAAACATATCGGTCTGGTAACCTGCTGCCGGTAGTCTATACTATACGGGCTCGGTGCAGAGAACAAGCGCTGCTTGACCATTTGGAACAAACAATGACCCAACCCGCGAAACATTCTGATTACGCTTTGTTCGCCGCTGTATTGCTCTGCGTGGCGTCTTCGTTTTTTATGATGGATTTTGTGCCCGATGATTCCTACATCTCGTTCAGGTATGCGGAAAATTTGGCAAACGGCCATGGTTTGAGATTCAACACAACGGATCCGCCGGTAGAGGGGTACAGCAATCTTTTGTGGATTCTTCTGTGTGCCGTCGTTTATCTGGCGGGTTTGAATCTGCCGTATGCGATGCCGACGGTCGGGGTTCTGTTGGGGATTTTCAATATCCTTTTGCTTTGGCAGCTGCTCAGGCGGCGGGGGCTATCGGTCCTGCAAATGCTTTTCCCTTTGCTGATCCTTGCTAGCTCCGGCCCGTTCATCCTCTACGTGGTCTCGGGGATGGAGACACCCCTCTTTGCGTTTCTGCTTCTGTTGACACTGTTGTGGCTGGACGGCGTCTATGCCACCGGCCGACTGGTTTACTCGATTGCTGCCGCCGTCACCGGTGTCTTGCTCGCCCTTTGCCGGCCCGAGGGAATCCTGGTGTTTCCAGTCGTGGCCGCGGTGGTGGGGTTGACCGGACGACAAGCGCGCAGCAGCAGATCATCGTTGCGGAACACGCTGATTGCATTCGCTGTGTTTGTCGTCTTGATGACGGTTTATCACTGGTGGCGCGTAGGCTATTTTGGCGAGTTAGTGCCGACGCCGCTTCTCTCGAAGGCCGGTGGCGGGAAATCGCTTTGGTACGCGTGGATCGTCAATCTCAAATACTATTTCGTCAAGCAGGCGCGATATTACCCGCCCGTTGGTTACTATTTTGTCGCGCTTTTGGTATTTGCAGTTATAGGTGTTCGTCATGCCAAGTCGGCGATTGCTCTCCGCCAGACCGAGCTTACCGCTGTAATTCTTGCCAGCGTCTATACTCTGATCTATTTCAACTTCAGGGATTGGATGCCCGGCATGCGGTACAATTCGGCCTTTGTCGGGGTGGCGCTGCTCCCCGCCGCGCACCTCACAACTCGTTTTGTGGTGAGTTCGTCGAGCAAACGGTTGATATGGACGATTGGATTGACGGCCGTCGTACTCAATCTCGGTGTATTGGCTCAGCTTCGGATGATTGCCAAACGCATTGAGCTGAGCAGTCAGGTTTGTACGGTTCCCCTTGGCAAATGGCTCAAGGAGGTCATGCCACCGGAATCGCTGGTGGCGGTGAGCGACGTTGGAGCCATCCCGTACTATTCTGGTCTGACGACACTGGATTTCCACCCGGAGTCACTCACCGATCTGCACATCGCCAAAAACGGGTTCACGGTCGATTACATTCGCGAGCGCGACCCCGATGCAGTTATCTTTACATCCCAAAGTCTCTTTGCGGCAAAATTCTACCCCGAGCATTACGAAATGACCAAAGACCGCCGGTTCGACAAGTTTCGGTTTGTTGGTGTGTCGAGATACGATTGGGACAACGATCGCTGCTATTGGGTGTACATCAAATCTGAGCTTCCCGAATTGACCGATGAACAGCTCGAACGCTTTCCGTACGGGATGGGAAGTGTGGTCAGGCGATAATCCACAGATCGAGCCGTAGCGATCAAACCTGGTTCTAACCGGTTCAATCTCTGTCAAAAAGAAGACCGCCGGATTTCGAAGAACCGGCGGTCTGGTGATAACGCCCGAGTCTGAGGTGAGGGGGCGTTTTTCAAGCCGTGTGAACCGATCTCGAAGTGTTCGTGCCGGCAGTTTAACAACCCCCAACCCACCGCCGATCGACGCTGTCCGGTATCGAAGAAGGTGTCGAGCCGAACTGAGGTTCACCTGCGACCACTTAGGTGGCGGTCAAAGAGGTCACGCTCACCCGGGGTCTCGTGTAACCACCAGTTCCGCATTGACGCTGGGAGTATAGCCGCCGTGTATTTGGGATTCATTAAGTGAAGGTTCAAAATTCGTTAGATTGACCTATTGCGGAGACGGCGACCTTCCACCTCGTTTCGGGTCAACTCTCCTATCACTTTCGGCATCGCGCCACCAGTCACGGCTTGTTGGTGATTACCACACACCGCCGCCGATCTCGACGATTAGACGCCCGTTCTTCAAGCTGTCGAACCCGCTGAATCGAAGGCCGAAACGAACACCGGCGAACTGGTACCCCAATGTCAGGAGCCGTATCTTCCCTTTGAGCCGGAAACGGAACTTGACTCCCGTCTCGGTGACAAAGTTCCAGCGCTTATCGGGATTGGTGGTGACCCCGCCCTCGTCGTTTCTAAATTTATCCTCTTCGTACGCGGCGCCGACGCTGATATAGCTACCCATAAACCGTGAAGCCGACGTGCTCAGCATCCCCTCGAAGCTCACTTCGCCAGGTTGGAAGATCCACGTTGCCCTGGGAACGAGATAGATCGCCTCGATGGGCAGCCCCCTGGCGGCGAGCGAGATTCCGAGCGCGCGGTCCCATCGCAGGTTAATCGAGGGCATCTTGCCATACCCAACCAGCGGCTCGGCGAGCTTTTTGACGCTAGCCGATTTGAACTGCGTGGGCTCGTTTCCCGCGCCAAACTTGTGTTTGGTCATCATGCTGAGCAGAAACTCACGGTCCGGAGGGACGTCGTCGCACATGACGACCGTGTTGGCGGGCCGAAGCTCGTAGTGGGTCAAATCCGTCGTGTCCCTAAGAGACGAGGAAAAGCGGTCGATCTCACAGCGATGGGGTGAGTCGGGGGGGAGCATTTTGAACCGGGGGTGGCGCGGTTTGGACATGGCAGCATTGTAACCGGGAGCGATTAGCCATCCGGAGCCAAATACATCTCGAACCCCCCAGGCATCGTTAATCCTCACATTCACATCGTAACCCGGTGTGTAAATCCCGTCGGCATTGCGGTCGGGGCAGGTGGCGTGTTTACCTTCCTCGACGAATAACACGATCGGTAGTCTGACAAATTCGCTACGAATTTGAAGTTCGTTCGAGTACCAATCGGTGCCGTGGGCCAGAGCGGTGACTCTCGTCAGCTCGACTTCGTAACACCCCGATTCGGTGTGATTCAACGCGATTTCAAACTCCGCGACCTCGAGATCGTGGACATGCGAGTTCATGCCCACGTCCTCGCGGTAATAGAAATAATACCGGACGGTAAAATTGGCTGTTTTCTCAAAAAAATTTGGGTCGTCCTGTTCGGGGATCGTGACTTCATCGACCCCCGGTCTGAGCATGATTTTTGTCACTTGATAATACGTGACGCCCTTGTCTGAGGGGTCGTCACAGGGGTGTGCATGAGGAAGCGGAAAGTCGCCCATGACGATGAGCGGCTCATCGGTGGAATACCACAGGATCGGTGCGGCCAACGTTACGATGTCGGGAAGCGTCAGCGTGGGTGCAGACCCCCGCCAAACCACGGCGGTTTTGTAGTCGGGGTGGTTGGAGTCGAGACACTCGCAGTTCGAGTCCGATTGTGCGGCCGAGGGCGATACCACAGCGATCAGTGACAAAAGAACCATCACGCCGGCGCCAAGGGTCGACGGTCGAGTTAGGTGATTCACGTTTTCTCCATTCTCAAGGGTGGGCGGCGGGTTCGATAAAACCGAGAAGCGGATAGTGATCGGATCCGTACAAGTCATCCAATCGTGTGTAGTTTGCCGCAAATCCAACCGGCAAGTCAAAGAAAAGATAATCGAGCCGGCGGTCGGGGAGCATGGTCAGCGTCACCGTCGGGCTCTTGTCGAGGTGGACCGGGTGTTTGAAACGTTCGCGGATGACCTC
>CP070631.1:486753-488315 GCA_020356045.1 Candidatus Latescibacterota bacterium | reverse complement strand
CCCTAAGCTTGGTTGTCTATAAAACTCCATCATGTACCGACGGTATGCAGAAAGATCTGGTGGCGCGTAATTCTAGCATATCGTTGTCCTGTGCGCAATTACTAAGTTCGCATACGGTCGGGCCGTTTCAGCCTTTGGAGAAGCAAGTTGACCGGTTTTGCATGAGCGAACATATTAACGGCATATGAAATATACATTTAAGATCGCATCTTATTTTGGGATACCGGTGAGGATCCATATCACGTTTCCGTTGATATTGGCGGCGGCGGGAGCGGAAGGTTGGTTCCTGGGTGGCGTCACCGACGCTCTTCGGGGCGTTCTGCTGGTACTGATTGTCTTCGTGTGCGTGATTTTGCACGAGTTGGGGCATAGCCTCCAAGCGCGTCGGTTTGGCATTCGTGTGCGCGATATCGTGTTGCTGCCGATCGGCGGTGTGGCCCGTGCCGAGCGGCTGCCCGAGAAGCCGTCGCAGGAGATCGCCGTGGCGATTTCTGGGCCGCTAGTCAACTTCGTTCTGGCGGGAGTGCTTGCCCTGGTGATCTGGGCGCGGGGTGACCAGTTCGAGTTCAACGATCGTTTCTTGACAAACCTTTTGATCATCAATCTTGTGCTTGGCCTGTTCAATCTGGTTCCCGCGTTCCCGATGGATGGCGGCCGGATTCTCCGGGGACTCCTATCTACCAAGCTGCCTTATCCCGCTGCGACACGGCTTGCCAAAGATGTTGGACAGATTATCGCACTGGCGTTTGCCATACTTGGTTTCTTGAACACAAAACTAGTAGTGCTACCGCTTATAGCCGTTGCCATCTTTTATGGAGCGATTACTGAAGAAAGGCTTGTCAAGGCACGGGCAGAAAATGCTGCCCGACACGGCCGGGCACGAGATAATTGACAGTGCCCGACACGGCCGGGCAAGTTATAACTCCGGGCATCCGGCACCCCCAAGTACTTGAGAATCACAGTCATCCAGTCCTGACGATTGCCCACGGCCGGATGCCAATCCAACCCAACTGTGGAACGTTTTTTGCCGCGCCATTGTATTCCTGTCGCCGAGCCAGTTTTCGCTGGCAAGTTGCACGACATTATTCGTTATCGCAACAGGGGTCTCGAAAGGAGTCACACGTGCCGGTAATAGGTGCTTACCGCGACGCAACTCTGGAGTCGCAAACGCTTTTCAACCTCGCCGTCGAAAAGGTCAAACGCAACAATTACCGGGACGCGTTGAGCGACCTCGTGGACGCGCTGAAAATCGCGCCCGCTAATCCGTCTTACCGATCATATTTCGGGTTTTGCCTCGCCCACGTCGAAAATGACTACGACCGGGCGATACGTTTTTGCAGGAGCGCCGCGGAATCCCGGCCACTCGATCCCATGCTTCATGTCAACCTCGGCAGGGTGTATAAGCTGAGCGGAAACAATTCAGTCGCGCACAAAGAATTTGTGAGGGCATGGGAGGTGTGCAGGGGACATCCCGCCGCAGCTGCCGAGCTCACCCGGATGGGTATTAGACGGCCTGCTGTTATCCGGTACCTACCTCGATCCCACTGGCTCAACAAATACCT
>CP070631.1:481192-486653 GCA_020356045.1 Candidatus Latescibacterota bacterium | reverse complement strand
TTTCACCACCTCGTCACTCTCTTTTACCATAATGTTGCGAAGGGTCAAATCTCTGTGAACTACCCCATGTTTGTGGGCATAACTCATCCCCTGGCAGACTTGCCTGCCGATATTGCAGACTTGATTGAGAGGAATTGTCGTGGAGCTTACGAGTTCGAGAAGCGTCGGTCCGTTTATATACTCCATGACCATGGACGGTTGACTATCATGCTCTCCACAATCAAACACCGTGGCAATGTTGGGGTGGCTTAGCCGTCCCATCGACACGGCCTCGCGAAGAAACCGCTCTTTGAACATGGACTCGTCACCGAGATCGTTGAGCACCTTGATCGCCACGGTCCGTTCCAAGGATTTATGAAAACCACGATAGACGTGGGCGAAACCACCCTCGCCGATCTTTTTCTCGATTTTGTATTTACCCTGAAGAACTTCGCCAATCATCGGACTATTCCTTCACCACCACGATTGCGATGACCTCGGCGTCTTTTTTGACTCCGCGAATTCCATCCACACCACGATGCGCGCGACCCAAAGACGAACCCGGCGAACAAGATGGCAGCGCGCGCCACGCTGCGGTTTGATGGGACCCGTCTTGTGCGCCGGCGGAAGTTGAATGGAGCGCTGGGGTCGCTGGCATGCATGTGCCACACTGTGTGTCGCCCGTCAAAGCGCTCTGGATGTAACACGTTACGGCGTTGCTGCAAGGCCGCTTGGGACACCAATGTCAGGTTACATGGCGTCGGGGCACATGTCAAGCGAGCCGCCACAGCGCCAAACTTTGGCAATGCTACGGAATCCGGGCTGTAAGTGGTGCCCGCATTCTGATACTCTTTGCATAGAACGACAATCCATCCTGCCCGGAGTCCCACATGAACGAACACGACGCTCGTGAAGAGCTAAGGACGCTTCGGCGAGCCAATGAAGAGCTTGCCTTTTTGAACGATCTCTCGATGTCTGTTGGTTTGGCATTCGATTTTGAGGGAATCGCCAAAACAATCATTGGAAAATCAATCCGGGCCGTTGGTGCCGAACAGGGGAACATCTCTCTCCTCGAACCCGACGAATGGGGCTCCGCCACGCTGGTACGATCGACGATATCACATGGGGGCGCCGCCAACCTTAGCCTGGATCAGATTCTCACGGGCTGGATGATCATCAACAAAAAGCCGTTGAACCTTCCCGAGCCGCAAGCAGACGATCGCTTCAAAGGCGTCCGGTGGGACACTACCGTCCGTAACCTGGTTTCTGTACCGCTTCTGGTCAAATCTGATCTGATTGGCATTCTCACCGTGTTTAACAAATCCGAACCCGCTGGTTTTACCTCGGGTGATTTGAGACTGCTGGGTATCATCGCGGCCTATTCGGCTCAGATCGTGGAAAACGCCCGGCTCCACGGCATCGAACAGCTGCACGAGGAGCTCAAAGCGACACAGACCGAGCTCATCCATTCAAAGAAGATGGCTGCGCTGGGCTCGCTGGTTGCAGGTTTGGTTCACGAAATCAATACCCCCATTGGTGTGATCAAGAGCACCAGTGACGTAAGCCGCCGGTGTTTGGAAAAAATGACGGTCGTTCTCCAATCCGGCAGCAAAGACATCGAGGGGCTCGACACGCTGGCAAGGCATTTCGATACGTTGTCCGACAACGATCGCGTCATCGCCGATGCGTGTGACCGCATTAGCAAAATCATCCGTGAGCTCAAGAGCTTTGCACAGCTCGACACCGCCGGTATTCAAGAATACGACATCCACGACGGTCTCGAGAGCACGCTGGCCTTGCTCGAACATCAGCTAGCCGAACGGATCAAGGTGGTGAAAGATCTTGGCGAGATCCCCGGCGTCAAGTGCTCGCCAGCCGAGATCAATCAGGTCTTCATGCACCTGTTGACCAATGCCATCGACGCGATCGAAGACAACGGTGTAATTACGGTCAAAACACGCGGCCGTGAGGGCGATGTGATGATTGTTATCGAGGACACGGGATGCGGGATACCCGCGGGCAAAATGACGGGTCTCTTTGACCCTGCGTTTTCCCAAAAGGGTTCGCGGGTTAAGGCAGGTATTGGATTGTTCACTTCTTCGAATATCGTTCGGAAACACGGTGGACGACTCGAGGCGGCGAGCATTGAGGGTAAAGGATCAATATTTACGGTCACGCTGCCCGCAGCGGGACCGTCGGATTGAGACCATGAACGATCAGAGATCTGATTCGTCGTCCTCGAATTCGGACTCCAGCCGCCGAAGCTCTTCGATACCCTCGCTCCCTGGGTACTCTTTAGCGGCCACGCGAATGACCTCCAACAGCCGTCGTGCCGTTTGATCGTATTCGGCGTACCCTTTACCCAACGCGACCAAACCGGCCTCACCGTCGACAGCGCCCAAAGGAATTTCCGCCACCATCTCCATCATCATCGCGTTTGCGTCCTCTGTCGCCTCGTGAAGATGAAGCGGCGCCGAGAACTCGATCCGCATGTTGTCATCTGTGTTTCGAGGCACATCGCCTGTGAGCTCGATCATCGTGTCGCGGCCAAACATAAACATGCTGACGATGTGCTCGGGTTTATTGATCCCGGCCCGCCTGAGATCCGCATCGACCCGCGGGTTGTCTGCAATAACCGCTTTGACGACAGAAGTGGTCATTTGAAACGGTTCATCGCTGCCAATGAGCACCAAGTCTGCAAAATCAACGCGAAAGATCCCAACGTGGGCGTAAGTATCGGCAAATGTCGCCAGCAGGGATTGCAGGTCGTCCGGAACCATCGCGTAGGTCTGGACCCATTGCGACCACACACCGCCACGGCGCAGCTTCCGTTTTCCGATTTCAAAAAACTCTTGCGTAAACAAATTGGATACGCCGGTGAGCCACGGGTTGGGCGGCTCGGAAATCACGACGTCGTATGATTCATCTTCCACGATCATCAGGTGATTACGGCCATCGTTGACAAACAGCCTCGCACGCGGGTCTTCGAGCGGGCGGTGGTTGTAGTCATCGAATTCGTGACTCGCACGGACAACCGCGGGTTCGAGCTCGACAAAATCCAACTGTGATGCCGCCGGGTAAAGGGCGGCGGAACCTGCGGTGATACCGCTGGCGAAACCGATGACGAGAACCCGGTCCGCCTGCGGCCGGAGCAGCATGGGCAGATGGGCCAGCAGAACCTGTGTGGCCATATCTTCCTTGGTCGATGCATCGACCTTGCCGTTGTTGGCAAGCCAGATGTTGTTGGTCTCGCGTTCGCGACCGACCGTGACAATCGCGGACAATCCTTCATCGTAGAAAATGAGATCGTTGCAGGTTTCCGTAAAGCTCAACAATCCTTCGCGGGTCCGATCTTTTGGATCGATCTCCGGTACCAGCTCGTACACACCACCGGTCATGACCAACGGTTTCCAGTCGGGTTTGAACACATACACCACACACACCCCAACGACCATAACGGCGGCCCACCGGAAGACGCGACGGCTGGTGTGGATCTGCCCGGCGCAGAGCGCAGCGGCCAGCACCGCAAGCAGCGCGGCGGCCAGATTGACGGCGGCGGCAAAAACCACCGTGCCGATGATATGGAAAAGCGGCAACAGAAGAAACCCACCCAGCGTTGCTCCGGCAATCGCACCCAGCGTGTTTAGCGCGTAGAGTTTCCCCACCGGTTGGCTTAGTTCTTCGGGTTTGCCCGCAGCGGCCTGTACCAGATACGGGAATGCCGCTCCCATCAGCACCGCGGGCGGCGTCATAATGACCAGCGCCAGCGTCAGCTTGGCAGGCCAGATCAATTGGGGCGAGTTTTCCACCTGCGTGTACATCCACATGAAAACAAACGGCAGCTCGTTATACGCCCACATTGCTGATAGTGACAGAACGGCTACACCCGCCTCGATAAATGCGAGATGCCGCAGCACTGCGACGCGTCCGCCACGCCGGTAGCTCGCATCGGTCGCCATCCCACCGAGCCAGCCTCCCAAACCGATGCCCAGAAGAAACGCCAGAAGCATTATGGAAAATGCGTACGTGCTGCCGCCGAGAATGAGCACCATCAACCGAAACCAGGTCACTTCGTAGACCAACGCGGCAAACCCCGCCAGGGCGGCCAGCAGCCACAAAAGGCGAAGCACCACGTCGGCGGGTTGCTCCGCTGCGGTTGCGTCGGTGGTTGAACCGGTATCGCGCTCGCTCGCTCGCGACAGAAACAGCGCGCACACCGCTACAATTCCGTTGGCCGCGGCGGTCCAATGCGTCGTCGTTGACAGTCCCAACTGAGGCAGCAAAACAAACCCTGCCAGAAACGTTCCGAGCACAGCCCCCAGTGTGTTGACACCGTAGAGGATTCCCACCTCAAAACCCGATTCGGACTGCCGGTGTGTCACAAACCGCGCGAGCAGCGGGAGCGTGGCCCCCATGCACAATGTGGGCGGAAGCAAAAGCGCGCCCAGGAGGATAAGCTGAAAGGCACCGAATACGACGGGTGAGGGTTCGAATGACCGCCAAAAGGTCAGATAGACCGGTGTGGCCAGTCGCAGCAGATGAGGAAAAGCGAGGGCATACGCGCCGATAAAGAGTTCGAGTAATGCGTAGGTGAAGAGCGGGCGCCTGAGCCGCGTCGCCCAACGCGCCGCGAGAAATGCGCCGAGCGCGAGACCTCCCATAAAGGCGGCCAGCACCGTGCACACGGCGATCTGGCTGACGCCAAAAACGAGGTGGAACTGCCGGACCCACAAGACTTCATAGACAAGAGAAGTGGCCCCGCTTCCCAAGAATATGGGAATCAAAATACGGCGGGGCCAATTGGACAATGCCTGCTCGGCGACGGAAATGCTGGAAATGGATATAACCGTCCCTCCCGGCCGTGCGAGCTTTTTCACGATTCAATAATTAGTCTTTGGTATGCCGCTCACACACCTTGATGCGAACGTCGATCAATGATTGGTTCGTCGACTGTTACTTCGTCTTTCTCTTGGCTTTTTTCCTCTTTGCCTTCCTCTTTGTCTTCTTTTTCTTCTTCTTGGCGATGCTTACATCCGATCCTCCGGCCGTCAGATACACATTGCCTCCGCTTTTCGTGATCTGCGGCGGCGCCCAGTACAAGAGCGAGATCGGGATGGCCAGGACGAACGTCACCAGTGCGCCAAGCATAAAGATCCTTTTCACGATTTACCCCCCTTTCGGATAAGGATCGACAGGTTAGAGCTGACAATTTAGCCACACCTAGAGCAAGATGCAGGAGTGCACAAGTGATGTTGGATAGATGATTAGCGGAAAACCCCCGCGATGCTGCACGCAGGGGGAAATGAGAATCCCCCGTGTGTGGGGATTCTATCACGAACTTCAGTAGGTGTCAACTGTTAACCAACAATTTAGTAAACGAACTAGTGTAATCCACATATGATAATGTCCGGTTTGCCACATTTAGAAGTGTCCGGTTGAGGATGTCGTAAAATGACCTTCTTCGAAGCCGAAGGAGGTCGAG
>CP070631.1:479502-481092 GCA_020356045.1 Candidatus Latescibacterota bacterium | reverse complement strand
ACTTGGTTTGGGTTTCCCGCCGTTCTATACACTTTTATCATCCGCGGCGTAAAATACTCTCTGTCAGTCTCTCCAAACTTTCCGAGTTGTTTAAATATTCGATTTCGCGGTCCTTTTATTATTATTGAATACATACTTTCGAACTCCGGCGACTCCGGGATCGCTTCGATTCCCATAACATTCATGAACTCCTTCCGTCTTGCCTCAAAGGCTTCCTTCCGAACCCCCGTCGTGTACCCCTGAAGGTCCTTCCACATCAGTCCGAACAAACGTTCGGCAAAAACGTTTCGAATGGTGACCAAAACGCCACCTGTGGCTATCAGAGCAAGCGTTGCGGGGTGAAACATCGCAAGGAAAATATTCTCATATGTATCGTCTCCGCTTGCGATGCTCCACAACAGATGATTCAGCCTTCTCTTATCTTTGGGTTTCGTCTTTCTTTCGGTGAGAACTGCCTGATAGAGGATTCTGCTCAAGGCCGCGTTGCTGAAAGCCACTCTATTGAGAAAAAACACTTGTCTGCCAAACCAGCAGTCTCTTTCGAATCGTCTGATTATTGGCCAATAACCTTTCTTGAGGCTAGCCCTGTCAATGCCGACATCCCAAATACAATCTGCCAAGGCGGAAGATGTGAGATACGCGGACAATATTCCATCTTTATAAAGTCTGGATACTACTGCGTCACCGGTTATCGCAACCCTGTGACCAAACGGGTTTCTGGCCGCTCCCACGGTCATATTTGGATTACAAATGCATACAGGTTGGAGCATAACCTCTTTTGGAAGCAGCCTTTTTATGTGTGGCAGCTCCAGGAACTCTCGCACAATACTCGCTTTTTCTGAGGGTTTGGCGGTGTCGATGGTTTGACCCAGCAGCACAACCGTAATGCACCTTGTTTTAGGTACCAACGAGGACATGTCGATTTTTAGAGATTTGGATCCGTACAGTACAAAATGTAGTTCGCCCTTCATCAGCCTTATATGCTCATCTTTGACGGTTAGTTCGAAGATGAGTGCCTTGCCGGACTCTTGGAGGGCCAAATCCCGGTATTTGTTTTTCCAGCGACCTGCAGTGTGGATCTTTCTCCAGGGTCATCCCCGGAGTCCGATTGACACCCCCCGCGAACACAGCAAAATCCGCTTCAATGCATTCAGTGGATCCGTCGGAGCACTCAGCAGTCCGATATGCCAATATGGGTTTGCCGCTTTGTGAATAGTGCATATCCAGAACTTCGCCCGTGACAACCCGCGCGCCCTCCTCAAGTGCTTTGTCCAGCACGTAGGCATCGAAGTTCATATACCTGTCAGGCCAGCTTTTGAGTCCGGCCCCCCTGAACACCGAAGTCATCTTTCTACCCTCCGGAATCGGTATCTCGATGTTTTTCCAATCCCCATGGAGCGTGAGCGAATTGATCTCGCCCTGCACAACTTGCTCGGGCAACTCAAGTCCGGCTTCTGCCAAGGCATCCGACAATCTCGGGGAAATGCCCCCCGCGCAATACGCGCACCCTTCCCGAGGCGGACTTGAAAAAGCGGATTGATAAAAGTGGAGCTCTTTTTTCTTTTCGATGATGATAAGATTAATCTTTTT
>CP070631.1:475258-479402 GCA_020356045.1 Candidatus Latescibacterota bacterium | reverse complement strand
ATCCAGCGGGTGGATGGATACGTAATACAGGCCGTCAACCACTCCCGGGAGGACATATTCTCCCATATCGGTCGTGACGTCGTGCGCCACGGTGTCACCCGTGGCGACATCGATCGCAAACACCGCGGCGTTTGGAATGGGGTCGCCGGTAGACCCATGGCTCACCGTTCCGTGGATGACATTCTGAAAGGACATATGATCGGGATAACATTTGATAAAGAAGAGTGAATCTTCCGTCTCCGGTGTCTGAGCCGCTTCGCCGCCAAGCAAGACGGGAAACATGGTCGAGCTGTGAACCGCCGAGTGCGAGAGCCCGTAGAGGTGTCCGGCTTCATGAACGGCAATGCTTTTGAGGTCGTTGTCGCTTCCCGCCGTCGCCGTTTTGTAATTTTTGGCGGGGTTGAACAGCATGTCGGCATCGGCGATCTCGCCGGGCCGGTAGAATTTGCCGTCATGAAAGGTCGGCTCGATAAACGACGTTGCGATTCCGACGGCGAGCACGGCATTGCTAAAGAGCTGGCCCGTGTCCTTGTTCATCACGGGATCCTTGAACGTGATGAGATTCATACCGTCCAGCGGCAGCGCCTCCTCGATATCCGTGGTGCCGGCGTATACAACCGGCAGCTCGCCCCCCGGTAACGACGGCCAGGTGCTCATGGCCTCCTGGAGCGCCGTAAAGTCGCTGCCGTCGGTTATATTTGGCGCCGCATCCAACTCGATGTAGTAAACCACCGTCGTGGCTGAATCCCAGTATTCGACATGACGGCCGCCGTGGTAAATATCCCGACACCCCTCCTTGTCGAAATCGAAATATGAGGCGTCTTCCGTTGGACATTGATCCCAATTGTAATAGACACCATCCCCGTCGGGATCCGCGGGATCGAGAAACAACACCCATCCCGCACCAACACCGCTGCCACCGTCGTCGGTCCCTTGTGCCCCAACCAAAACGTCCGGCGAATCGTCGCTGTTGAGATCACCCAACGACGTCAACCCAGTGCCAAGCCAATCCTCGCTCTGCAAAGGTCCGGTGAATCCCCCCCGGTCCGAGCTGATCTTCACATGGGTTTTTACGGCCGCACCGTTCCAATCATCCAGAAAGAGGATCCACAACGCACCCCGATCCAGACCACCGTCATCGTCATTTGGCGCTCCAACGCCCAAATCCTCAACACCATCCCCGTCGAGATCACCCAACGATTCAACTGAATAGCCAAACGCATCATTGTTATCGAGCCTCCCCCAAAAATAGCCCGCCGTATCGCTGATTTTTGCGTATGACTTAACCGTTCGGTCCGCTTCGAGAAATAGTATCCACACCGCACCGCGGTCTGCGTCCGGCGGAACACCTCCGTCATCGTCACCGATAGCGCCGACGGCGACGTCAGCAACGCCATCATTGTCAAGATCCCCAATGGGCGTTATCGAGTGACCGAAATAGTCGTTATCGTCGAGCGTTCCGCCAAAATTGCCTTCGAGCGAACTGATTTTCTGCGCCGAATGACACCATCCGTCGCTAAAAATGGACAAGATCCAAACGGCGCCCCGGCTGGTGCCCCCGTCGTCGTCGTTGATCGCCCCCACGGCGAGTTCGAACAGCTCATCGCCGTCGTCGAAATCACCCAGATACGCAACCGAGTAACCAAAGTTGTCATCGAGGTCGAGGCCGCTCTCGAATCCGCCAATGCCGTCACCGATTTCCTGATACGATTTGACGGTTCCATCGGGATTCAAGAAAAGAATCCACACGGTACCCTGGTTCGAGCCCGGTATCAACCCATCGGCGCTCAACGCGCCGACAACGATGTCTTCGGTTCCATCGAAGTCAAGATCGCCCAACGCATCGACCGAATAGCCAAACTGATCGAGCTGCCGGATGACGCCACCGAATGCGCCCGCGTTGTTGCCAATCTTCTGATGCCACGCCACGCTGCCGTCAGACCGCATAAACAGAATCCACACCGCACCCCTGTATTCCTGATCGCCGGGAGCGCCAACGGCCACATCGGTAACGCCGTCGCCGTTTAGATCACCGATCGCGGTCATTTCGGCACCAAAGTTGTCGTCCGGCTTCAAGATCTGGTTGAAACCACCAGAACTGTCACTGATCTTTTGCTGGGAGGAAGTGGTTCCCGCGGGATCCATAAAAAGAACCCACGCGGCACCGCGATCGGTACCGCCGTCATTATCCCGTTCCGTTCCCACGATGAGATCATCGACCGTGTCGCCATCGAGATCACTCACGACGGCAATACCACTGCCAAAATGATCCGTGGCGTTGAGAATGTCGCCCATCCCGCCGACGAGATAACCGATCTCTTGATGGCCTTTCACCGTGCCGTCATCGTTGAGAAACAGCACCCATATACTGCCGGTCTCGCTCCCGGACCAGCTGTGGGCGCCAACGACGATATCTTCAACACCGTCGTTATCGTAATCGCCCAGCGCCGCAACCGCACAGCCAAACACGTCGACGCTACCCAATTCCCCCGTAAATCCGCCAGCCGTATCGCTAATCTTTTGCTCGGCCTTGACCGTGCCATCTGTGTTCAAGAACAACACGTGGACCGCACCGGCGTTATGATCAAAGCCGTCGCCACCGTCATCGGCGTTTTCCGCTCCGACCACAATATCGGGCACCAGATCATCGTCCAAATCCCCGATCGTCGCCACCGAGGACCCAAAGTAGTCGCCGTCGTGCAGCACGGCGGACAAACCGCCGGCCAACGGGCTGATTTTCTGTTGATCAATGACAAGTCCGGCACTGTCGAGAAACAACACCCACACAGCACCGGTCTCATTACCGCCGTCATCATCCCACGCGGCGCCTACGACCAGATCATCAACCGTGTTGCCGTCCAGATCGGGGATCGATGTGATCGAGTAGCCAAACCAGCTCTCATCGAGCAGCCCTCCGGTAAATCCCCCCTCCGTGTCGCTGATCTTCTGATATGATTTGACCGTACCATCGGTTCTCAAAAACAGGATGTAAACCGCCCCCCGGCTGGTCCCCCCGTCATCATCGGTCGGACTCCCTACGGCGATATCCTCGACGCCATCGCCATCGATGTCGCCCAGACCAGCTACCGAATAACCAAACACATCGGCAGTATCGAGCGTGACGTCAAACCCGCCGCGATTCTCACCGATCATCTGCCGGTACTTGACCGTACCATCGGTATCGAGAAACAAAATCCAAACCACACCGCTGTACAACCCGCCAAAACCGTCATGCCACGCGCCAACGGCGATGTCGTCTGTACCGTCGCCATTGAGGTCACCAATATTTGCCACCGAGTTGCCAAATTGGTCATCGTCTTCGAGCGTCTCGAGAAACGACGCCTGGGTGACGCTGTGCTTGATCTCTGAATTGACCTGCGCCCACGCGTTGCCGCCGATCAACGGTAACAAAACGATGCCGATGCACAACAGATGGACGAGTCCGCGCATTGGGTCATCTCGCCTGGGCAGCAGAGAAGATGTCGTTTTGATTACCCGCATTTTCATCGTCCCCCCTGTTGTGACGTTCCGAGCGCGTCACTGATAAAGTCATCGAGCGGCACCTTGATCGATCGGGGCGCGCCGCCCTCCTCCCCGGCAGTTGGCGCGCCAAGCACCTCCACACCACCCATCATGGGATATGAAATAAAGGGATCTCCCGTGACCGGATCACGCTCCACCTTGAATTTGCCTTGCGACAGACCCGACACACGGTAACTGGCGGCATCGATGGATTCGAGAAAAAGAACCACTTCTTCGCCACGTGTCCACGTCGGGGCTCCGTGGACATGCATTCGAACGGTTCCGACAACACCGCCAAGCTGCAAGACACGCGCGGTGGTCTCGCCTTCCCCCTTATAAGACTCGTCAATATTTACGATCGTCTCAGTGAGAATTTTGGTGTTGCTGTCGTTCCAGAACGAACGGACCGTGGCCACGTGTCCTCTTACGACAAGGGTTGATTCCGCCCCCATTTGTTTTGGCGTCTGGTATATGATTTGCGTGGCACCCACACCACCGGCCATCAGCACCAAAGCAACGAGACAGAAGACTAAATTCCGGTTCATGAGCGATGCCCCCTTTTTTCTGGTATCGCACGAGGCCACCGGCCACTTCCGGGGAGTTTCTCCGGCCGCGGCACGGT
>CP070631.1:474155-475158 GCA_020356045.1 Candidatus Latescibacterota bacterium | reverse complement strand
GAGATCAAAAAGACCGTTGGTGACAAGCGTGTGATTTGCGCCGTCAGCGGCGGTGTCGACAGCTCGGTTACCGCGTGTCTGGTGGATCGTGCCATCGGCAAAAACCTCGTATGCGTGTTTGTGGACAACGGATTGCTTAGAAAAAACGAAGCTCAAAAAGTTGTTGCGCTTCTCAACAGGCAATTGAGCGCCCCGCTCGTTTTTGTCGATGCGGGCCAACGATTTCTCGATCGTCTCGCCGGTGTGACCGATCCCGAAGAAAAAAGAATTCGGATCGGTAATTTGTTTATCGACGTTTTTGAAGAGGTGAGCCAAGAGAAAGGCCCATTCGAATTTCTCGCTCAGGGGACCCTTTACCCGGATCGGATCGAAAGCACGTCGACGGTCGGACCTTCGGCGACGATCAAGTCACATCACAACGTTGGCGGTTTGCCGGAAAAACTCAATTTCCACCTCGTGGAACCGCTGGGGCTGTTGTTCAAAGATGAGGTTCGCGAGTTGGGTTTCGCGCTCGGGCTCCCTCGCGAACAGGTTCTCCGCCACCCGTTTCCTGGCCCAGGACTTGCAGTGCGCGTGCTTGGTGAGATCACCGCCAAGAAGCTCGATATTCTCCGGGAAGCGGATGATATCTTTATCGAAGGTCTCAAACGTTGGGATCTTTACGACAAAGTTTGGCAGGCGGGTGCCATCCTGCTGCCCGTCCGAAGTGTTGGTGTGATGGGGGATGCGCGAACCTACGACTATTCGGTAGTGCTTCGTGCCGTGACCAGCACCGACGGAATGACGGCCGATTGGGCCAAGCTGGACAACGCCTTCTTGCAGGAGATCTCCAACCGTATTATTAATTCAGTGACGGGCGTCAACCGCGTCGCCTACGATGTCAGCTCGAAACCCCCGAGCACGATCGAGTGGGAGTAACGGCGCGCGGCTCGCGACACGGTTAGCGCAACGTACTAAACCTTTTCGACCGAATTCGAACGATGACACGGCGTCCACAGCACGG
>CP070631.1:470476-474055 GCA_020356045.1 Candidatus Latescibacterota bacterium | reverse complement strand
GCACAGGCGAGCCAAGCGTTTGCCAGGCGCAAGACATTGAAGGCGCCTGACACAGCCAGGCGCAAGACATTGAAGGCGCCTGACACAGCCAGGCGCAAGACATTGAAAGCGCCTGACACGGCCTCGGAGGGGGGCGGGTCAAAGCACCCGACAACGAGGCGCAACACAACTAAAGCGCCTGACAGCGAGAAATGGTTCCGGTGGGGGTTTACAGTGGCGGATGCTGCGCGGCTACCATTTTCGGACGAGTCTTTTGACACGGTCGTGGCAAACGACGCGATGGAGCATTTCGCCAAACCGGGAGCCGCGGTTAGCGAGATGGTTCGCGTGACAAAAAAAGGTGGCGCGATCTGGCTTTTTTTCACTCCACACTATTCCCCGTTGGGTTCGCATTTGTATGATTATGTGTACACGCCATGGTGTCATTTGATATTCCGGAGGCGTGACCTCGAGGGCGCCATACGAAACGTACTCGAGGAAAGGATGCCGGAGGATTCGGAGGCGAATATCGACAATAAGCTCGAGCGGATCATGGCGTCTTATGACAACGATCTCAACCACATGAGCATTGGTTGGTTTCACCGGATCATTAAGAGCCATCGGGAGCTCAAAATCGCCTTTGAAGAACGCAAACCGGCCAAGTTTCAGATTCTCAAACCGTTGACTCGTGTGCCGCTCGCGAAGGAACTCGTGACCGGCACTGTCGCTTGCCGCCTCGAGCGGATGACGGCGTAAAAGGGGTTGTTGACCGTGGGTGTTGCGGCGCTGGCACAGAAAGACCGCACGATACTTTGGAGCGTTGTTGTGTCGATTCTCCTGCACGGTGTTTTACTTATCCCGGCGATCCGAAACATGGTGCCCCAGGATATCTTCAAGATCGAAGAGCGTGTTGTAGAATTGCCACCAATCGAGTTCGAGCTGGTCTCGCCGCCAGAACAGCCAACACCCACTACCCAGCCCAGCCGGTATCTTTCCACCGTGTCATCGGCAGCGAGTGATGACTCGCCGGACAACGATGACTCGGCGCTTCCACAACGCTCGGGAGCCATCCCCATCCCGGATACGCCTTCACCGCAGCCGGGGGCGGAAGGTGGGGGAAGCACAGAACTTCCGCCGCTGCCCGAGGATGTCACCGATTTGGGAGAAGCGTTCGAACGATCAAAATTCTTGACACAAAAATCACCGAGCCGGGCGCCCAGCTTGCCTGAGCAGAACCCAGATTTCAAACATGAGGCCTCGGCAAAGGCGTCGGTGGGCGGGATTTCGATCAACACCACAGCTTGGGATTTCGCCCCCTATTTGTTAGACTTGAAACATCGAATTAAACAGCATTGGCTTCCGCCGTTAGCGTTTACGGCGCTTGGGGCGATTCACGGATATACGAAGATCAACTTCAGAATCTACCCGGACGGGTCGATGACGTCGCTGACGGTTATCGATTCCGAAGGTCACGACGCGCTTCATCGTTCGAGTCAGAACGCAATCAAAGGTGCGGCGCCGTTTAGACCGCTTCCCGAGGATTTTCCGGAAGAATACCTGGACATCACCTTTGGCTTTTATTACTTATTGCCGGGCGACGAATACGAATACTTTGACAAGGAGTAATCTCGATGTGGGCGATCCTCGTTAAGGGGGGACCGATAATGATCCCGTTGACCCTGTTGTCAATATTGGGTCTCGGGGTGGTTATCGAGAAACTAATCAACCTGCGGGCGGCCAAGGTGATCCAGCAGGAGATCATCAATTGCATCGATTCGGTCAGATCACCAGCCGACATCCCAATGGCTGTCAAAATCTGCAAACGGTATGATACGCCGTTTGCCAACATCATTCTGGCAGGCCTCGAAGAAGCAGGATCAACACTGCCAGTGATCCGGCAGGCGATGGAGGACACCGGACGCCGGGAGGTAAAGCGGTTGTCCAGATACTTGGTGGTATTGGAGACAGTGGCGGCGGCAAGTCCACTCCTTGGGTTGCTCGGAACGGTTTTCGGGATGATCAAAGTGTTTTCCGTTATCAGTATTGCCGGTGTCGGTCAGGCCGGTTTGCTTTCCGGAGGGATCGCTGAGGCGCTTATCACCACCGCGTACGGCCTGTCGATTGGTATTCCGGCGTTGATCGCGTACAACTTTTTTGATTCGCGCGTGGACAGATTTGTCGTGAAGATCGAGGCAAACGTTCATCTGCTTTTGAAGAACTTTGCCGGTATGGGTATTCAAAACTCTACCAAAGTGAGAGATATTTCCGATGGATCTTAGACCGCCCAAGAAACGCTCGGTCATTATCAGCGTGACACCGCTTATCGATGTCCTATTTTTGTTGTTGATATTCTTTATGATATCGACGACATTTTTGAGTACCCCTGCCATCAAATTAGAGCTGCCAAAAGCCAAACATGCCGATGCCGTACGCCAAAAACCCCTTGTCGTTCATATCGATCCGTCCGGTGCCGTATTTCTGAACGACGAACCCGTGGATGTGTCTCTGCTCGCTGCAGCTCTGGGGATGAAACTCCAGGAAAGTACCGAGAAGGCCGTGGTTCTAAAGGCGGATTCGCGTGTGTCCCACGGTAAGGTTGTTGAGGTTATGGACATCGTGAAAGGTGCGGGCGCAACACGGCTCGTCGTGTCGACAAAACCGGAAGGTTGATCCCCCCTAACAAAAAATCCATGAAGCGATTGTTACTATTTTTATATCTGCTCGGCCTGATTGTATTCGCGACGATCGGATGCTCCTCGGACCCTGAGACACCGATAGGGGCGGAGTTCGTTCCGGACGGTCTCAACCCAAGCCAGCCGGGGGAAGTTTTCCAGGATACCGTGCTGATCGATTCTGGAGACACAAGCTTTATCGTGATGACGGCGATGCTGGGTACGGATCAGATGCTTCTCGGTAGACAGGACCAGGTGGAATCGTGGCTGCTGGTACGTCCTGACTTGTCGCAGGCCGGTGATGACACTCTGAAGATCGTGCAAACGGCTGAGCTTAGATTGCGGCTTATCGGAGAGCGCGATGAGCTCAACGCTTACTTTATCGAGCTCAACGAGCCGTTCGAAGACACCGATACGCTGACCAGCATCACGCTTGGTGACACCTTGCCTGACGACACCGGGACGAATATCGATCGGGTGATGACATCCTTCCCATCGGAATATCCTCTGGAAGCGTCTACGGTCCAGGGTTGGATTCGAGGCAACAAGCCAAACAACGGGCTCGCCGTGGTGTTGAATGATCCGACGACAACAAAAAGGTTGGAGTACGCGACAACCCAAAATTTGGATGCCGGGCTGCGGCCGACTCTCCGGGTTCGCTTCACGGATAATACGGAGACATCCTATCCGATCGGCGCGGATGGGACGTTTTGTATCGAAAGGTTCACGACCACCAACCTGCTTCTTTCCGACGGGGTCACGCGACGGGTGTACGTGCCCTTGGACTTGACTTTCTTTGACCCCAGAATACTCATGCACGATGCCAATCTCATTTTGAGGATGGTCCCGGAAACCACAACGGGTGGTGATCTAACCGTGGCGTTATACGCGCCGAACAGCACCGATCTGGACGATCCAGGAGTATTGT
>CP070631.1:467457-470376 GCA_020356045.1 Candidatus Latescibacterota bacterium | reverse complement strand
ACGATGAATCGCTGGTGGTCGTCCAGATGGCGGACGTCGAGTTTGATTACATGCGCGGGCACATACCCGGCGCCAGGTTTTTGTGGCCGGGCTGGCTCGAAAAATCGAGCCCCGCCACAAGCGTCGAGTTATTTTCGATCGAGCGAATGGACTCGGTCCTGGAAAGACTCGGAATCTCCAACGACAGCCGCGTCGTTCTCTGTCACACGTACACAACCTTTAGCGCCGCCTGTGTCGCGCGTGCCTGGACAGTCCTCGATTATCTCGGGATGGGTGAACGCGTGCACATTTTGAACGGCGGGTTCGAGGCCTGGAACGCGCAAGACCTGCCGGTCACAACCGAGGTTCCCACATACGAATGGGGATCTTTTGCCCCGTCGATCAAAAAGGACGTATTCGTGGATGTGGACTACGTAAAATCAAGATTTGACACCGACGGGGTACGGGTGGTCGATATGCGGCGGGCCAAAGACTACAAAGGTCACGTCAAAGGCGTCATCAGGGCCGGACACATCCCGGGAGCGATCAATCTCCCACTGACGACATTTATGGATAAATCGCTGTGTTACGCCTCCTCCGATGATCTTCGATCCCGATTGGAGGACGCGGGGATCAAACCCGGAACTGATATTATTTCTTATTGTTACAAAGGTCGATCCGCCTGCATTGCCTATGTGGTCGGCAGAATGCTCGGGTACGACGTGCATGTCTACGATGGCTCGGCTGAGGAGTGGGGCGCTCTTGCGGATCTGCCCATCGCCGTTGCCGCAAAATAAGTCCTTGGGGGGGTGAGGGTTGTTATTGACGCGGTGCACGGTCTCGGCCTATTTTTTACGTCCCATGATTAGACGCCAGCTCGCAGCCCGTGCCCGGACATCGATCACCGCCGTTTTGACACGGCGACTTGCGATTGCCGTGGCCCTAAGTGCCATTCTTGTTTGCTCTTTCACCCCCGTGAGCTCGTACACGGGGGCTGAGCGCCAGGCTCTCCAGCGGTCAATAGTCGACAAACGATCGCAGCTCAACCCCAAATTCAAAAAAGTCAAACGCAAGAGCACCCGTTTCATCATTGTTCACACATCAGAGGGAGGGGTCAATTCGACCCTGCGGGTTGTGTCGCGGGGAAAACAAATCCGGCGCAGCTACCGGACTTACGGCGGGCACGCCCACTATGTCGTTTCGCGGAGCGGACGCGTGTATCGCACGCTGGACAAGCGGTACATCGCAGACCACGCGGGTCGGAGCATGTGGAACGGACAGACCGATATCAGCAAGATATCCATCGGCATCGAGCTTGTTGGATATCATTATGGCGATATTACCGACAAGCAGTACCGCTCCGTCGGGCTCCTTATCGACATACTGCAGCGTATCTACGATCTGGATGACAGCGCCGTGCTCACTCACAGTCAGGTGGCATACGGCAAACCAAACCGCTGGGTCAAAAAATCTCACAGGGGGCGCAAGCGGTGCGCAAAGAATTTTGACCACCAGCAGGCGGAACTTGCGCCGACCTGGCCGTTTGACCCGGATGTCAAGGCCGGTCGGTTGGTTCCCGATACCGAGCTGGCGTCGATTTACTATGCTCCCCGGACGGCCCGGACCCGGACAAAGAGTAATAACGTGATCTCGGGCACCAACACGGCGTGGCGAATCGCGGGTGATGAGTATGATTTACCAACGACGCTGTACCGGCTGCCAAGTGGCAAAACTATTCCCGGGGACGAGGTCGAAGCGCGGATTGGATGGAATCATATCCCCAAAAACACGGTCGTCTTGTTGAATCAATTGGAAAACGGTCGTAGAGACGGGGACCGGGGGCCGGTCAAACACTTGGACAACGGTCATACGGCCTGGGACATCGCCGGTTTTGAATACAACAAAGCATCGACATTTTACTTTTTTCCTCAGGGACGGGTGGCAAATGGACGGGAAGTTTCAGACTGGGATGGGCTGCCGGCTAACACGCGGATGATCGTGGGCTACCGGGGACCGTACAAAGTGACCGCCAGCAAACCCGCCGGAATCATCGCCGGCGACAGCTACAACAAAAGGGACACGCTCTACTATTTTCCGAACAGGAAGATTGTGTCCGGAGACACCGTGCGGGATTTCAAGCGTCTTCCCAGAGGTGTGTTGATATTTTTGCCGAAACGTGGCTAGGCGTTGATTCCGTTTCTGATATCGATAAGCCGCTGCCCACCAACTCCCCCGCTCGAGATTTATATTGTTTAATTATATATGCTTAGACGGGTTGGTGGTGCCGTGGTTGGAGTGAAATCCGGCGTGGCCGCCGCGCCGGTGGTGTCATACGAAAAGGAGGGTACCGGTATGAGAAGATCCCTGGCAGTTGGCATTGCGGTGGTTTTGGCCTTGACTGTAATCGACGCAGAATCCGCGAAGCCGCGGGAAGACGATGCCACAATACTGTTGAACATACACAATGAGCTGATCGACGCTCACAAGAGCAACGATGTGGACCGTTTGACAGAGCCGGAATCCGATGAGGTAATCTCGGTTAGCAGGGGCGAGGTTCTATTTCAGAACCGAGATGAGCGGGTTCCCCGTTTTAAGGATTATCTCGAAAACACCGTGTTCACTGAATACCGTGATTTGATCGATCCCATCGTGCATGTGTCCGATGACGGCACACTCGGTTGGGTCATCGTGCAAGTGAAAGTCTCGGGAACGAGAACGTACAGCGGCGGTGAATCCAAGAGTTTTGATGATGTGTGGGCGTGGATCGAACTCTACAAAAAAATGGATGGCCGCTGGTATCGTGTCGGTGACGTGTCGAACAGAAAACCCAATTGACCGGTCCCGACAAACATCGCGGCGAGCCGGATACTGGTCACACCGGAGACAGATCTTTTGGTCCGTCAATCGGCGTACAGCGCCTTCACCTTGCCCCACGTTGTT
>CP070631.1:460423-467357 GCA_020356045.1 Candidatus Latescibacterota bacterium | reverse complement strand
CATAGTAGTTGGCGTATTCATTTGCCGAGAGCACGAGCAACAGTGCGTTCTCGGTCCGCGACACCTGCCAGAAATCCTCGGAATGAAGCGTTTTGTACCCGGCAAGCTCCAAACCCAGCGTATGTCCCGCCAGAGGAATGAGCGCATCGATGTCAAAACCCAAAAATCCGTGCTGCGTGGATTTGTAGAGCGGGATATTGATCATCGCGCTCCCGCGAACGTATGGGTCGCGGCGGTTTTTGTTTTCGCGTTTGATCCCCAAACGAATCACATCGTAACGAACGCGGGTGGGCCGCCCGATGGCAACTGCTGGCTTGATATGAAGCGCCATCGGATCTTCTTTTTTGACAAACTTGATGGTACCGGTCTTTTCGTATTCCTCGGCGTCAAAACGGCATTCGCAATTATAATATACGGGATCGATAAGGCTTTCCGCGCGATGCGACAGAAAGCTGCGGCTGTTGACCAGTGTAACCCGTCCGGTTACCACACCGTGGCCGGTGATCACCAGCGAACCGTTGACCACCCACGCATCGCCGTCGAGCACAGCGCCCTGTTGAACATCGAGAGGTCCACCAATCACGATGACTGGACCGTGGAGCGTATCCCCGGTCGCGATCATGGTACCACCGTAGAACACCGTGGCATGGTGACCCTGCTGATTGCGTACCTGTTCGGTCAATGATTTGGGTGTGATCTTTGCGGGTTTGTCAGCCGTCTGCGCCAGCGCTGATGTCGCGGTCACGAGAGAAACGGCAACAAGTATGACAGGCAAACTCGGACGCATAGATACTGCTGCAGGATTTTTCTTAATCTGGGCCGTGAGAATCGTACCGCCCCCCAAAGGCAAGGGTACCACGGTGGTCGACGGCGCACCATCGGTTTGGTTAACTACGTCCGGCGCCCGCCGATGGTTGCAAGTCCCGGCGCGGCGCGCCGTTTGATCGATCCCACTGTTGGGTAGCGGGTGTCGTTTTGGAAAAAAGAATATCCGAGCAATTTGGTGTGAGTTAAGACAGACAAACTAAAATATGCCGGAAAAGAGTGAAATAAGCTGAACAAAACCAAAAGCGGTCGGGAGGCAAAAACGACTAGCACGATTGGGCCTGCTGATTGCCCTCGCGCCCGGTCCATCTTGCCGGTTCCGAACCCGGCTCATTTTGCTGCGCTCTTCGGTTCAAACTACCGATAACCGATTGCCGCGTAACCCACAAAATGACGGAAGTTATTTGGCGCGGTGACTCCCAATCCGCCAAGCCCCTCCGTGTCGAGCGATGCTTCGCTCACACTGGTCCCGTAGTCCAAAAGCGTGCCCTCGAGCGCACGGCCCTCGAGCATCTCCATCAATCGTGATGCAACGTTGATCCCAAATGGAACCGAGAATCGCCCACACCACGTGACCTTGTACCGTGTCACATCATTCGAATCCACACAGGTGTAGAGAAACTGCTCGAGTTTGCCGCGTTCAACGGGGCCGCACAGGTAATCTTCTGCTAACGCCAGGTCCCTTTTCACCGCCTTCTTGTACCCTTCCACATCCGTGCCAAAGTCGGCATAATCCGCCCCACCCCAACCCCAGTCGCCATAGTGAATGGCGTCCGCCGATGAGATAAGACACACATCATCTCCCATCTTCAGCCCCTTATCGCGGATGATATCACCGATCACATTGGATAAGTCCGCCGCCAGCCGGTCCATTGTATCCCACTGCATATAGGGTACGAGAATCGACACGATCTCTACCTCACGGTTGAACGCCTGCAGCCAAGGTACAATTGCCTCAACAGAGTGTTCGACCATTTGCATGTCGTTGTCGATCACGTAGTCGGCGCTATTCAACCGCGCGATGATTTGTTCGCGAAGCGGTGATACGGTGACTGGACCGTAGGGGCCGCGCCACGTTTCGAACGAATCGAAAACCAGCTTATCGCGGCAGTCAAAAATCCGCGCCTTGTGAAAAACGCCAAACAGAATCACCGTTTTCGCTTTGACCCGTGACAGGAGTAACGGATAAAGACGCCCCGCATAGTAATAGTCGTCGTGCGGACTCACACCGGCGACAAATCTTGTGGCATCGTTCCAACCCTGGGTTTTCGTCAATTCCGCCTGGCGATCAGCGGCAAGCTCCTGGGCTTGCGCAGTCACCGCATCCATTTGCTCGGCGGTGGTGACAAATCCGACGATATCCATCTGTCCGCGTTCGCTCTGCGTGGGTTTGATGCCAACCGCGGCGAGCAGATCTTCGATGGTGGGATCCGCAGCATCCGCAGGGGGCACAACCAGCGCGGTCATGATGCACGCGCATGCGAGGAACATTGTAAACTTCATGGTGACATCCTCGATGGTTTTGCTAGTAGCCGCGGTCAACCTGTGGCACATGATCGGCCACAAATCGCCGGACGTTCCCAAAGTTGACGCTGTCAAAATACCCGGCGATTTCTCCGTCGTGCCCGTTGACGATAACCTCTACGCTCTCGGCTTGGGCAAGACGTATAAGAAAGTCTGAGTCGACGGGATAATCCACTTTTTCGGAAAACGAATCACCAGAAGGGTCCATCTCCCTCCGAACCTCTCCCTCGCCGGAGAAGTAAAACGATCGTCCGTCCACGACTAATTCCAGCGACCGTCCTTTTTCGATTTTGAGCCAGTGCGTCCCGATGTATTCCATAAGGAACGCGAATATAGGCTGCTCGTCGAGTTTTTGGATCTTACGCAGATCGAGGAACAATTGTTTTTCCACAGTGTAGTTACCCTCGAGCGATTCCGCGTGAAACTTGAGCGCACCCTCCACTTTGAGCTCGTTGTTTTGCATCACGGTGACCGTGGTTCCATCGTCAAGATGATCCGTGTTGACGTGGTAGGAACCCTTGCAACCCGCCGTGAGCATCACCACGGCAACAAAGACGATTGCGCGGGGGAAAAACCGTTGCAGCAATTGTATAGACCTCCCACAGGAGCTTACCGGCGCCAAGGATACCGGCTATTGCAGTATCCCAAAGATGGCCCCGAGACCGGTGAAAAAAAGCGTAATGGCCGCCACCATCAGTCCGATCAACGTCGTAACACCCTGAATGATAAAATACAATTTGAGCTTGCCCAGCGAGTCGAATAGCACCTCTTTGCTGCCGCTTAGGTAGGCTCTCTCCACCGATGACGCGGCTTGCAGCAACAATACTCCCACCCAGATCGGAAGCCAAGCGTACAGGATCCCAACGATGGTGATCGCGGCCAGACATCCGGAAACGATCGACAATACACCGAGCAGCCTCAGCCACCCTTTGCTCTGATAGATTGGAAGCGACAGCTCACGAACGGCTGTCGAGGTATCTTGATTTCCCGCCTCCATTTGTCCCTCCGGGGTTTGAGGACATGATCCGATGACGAGGCACCCCGCACTGGCGCTGTTGACGAATGTGCCGGAAACATCGGTCAGGTGTGGGCAGCTGCGCTACGCACCTAAGCGTTTTTTCCCGTTTGAGTAAGCAGCGGCAGGGACACCTGTCTCACTCGTTATCTGAGAGGCTATATCCTCGAGCCATTCTGGGTCAACCCGAGAGATACTGGAGGATGGAACCGGCCGGTCGGTGGAATAGAGGTGGACGCCTCTTGGTTGAATAGTCTGGAGACGTTCGTAATACGCAATCATCTCGTCCGGGTGCGTATTCGACGGTTCACCGTCAATGCAGACTGTTTGAACATAGATGCCGTCGAGATTAGCAAGGTGCTCAACGATGGACTCGAAAGACACACCTTTTGCGGGCCGGTTGATTCGCATAAAGGTTCTTTCGGTTCCTGCGTCCAGTTTGAACACGGGAAGGTCGATTTCGGCCACCGACCGCCTGACCTCTTCCCGATACAATCCTGTGGAGTTGGACAACAACGCGGTTTTTGCCCCGGGCCGGTATCTGTCACGAAGCTCGACGACGGCATCAACCATTTTGGGGAAATCCGGGTGAAGCGTCGGTTCGCCGTTTCCCGAGAACGTGATGAGATCGATTTCGAGCGGGGATTCGAGGGTGTCCTGAAGCTGCTCGATGACGTCGGCGCATTCCGTGTAACCGTCGTCGTGACCGTTGGTGTTGAGGGTGATCTTGTCCGTCAACCCATAGTGGCAGTACACACAATTGAACGAACACTCCTTGTACCGGCACGGACTCAGATTGATCCCGAGCGAGCGGCCGTACCTGCGCGAGTTGACGGGGCCGTAGAGCACACTAGTCTTGAGAGGCAGTGTCATTGTAACTCCAATAACCACAAAGTCTTACGTGGAGTTGCTGTGTCCACGAATCCGGAGGAAACGGCGATGGCGGACCGTGCAGCCGGTCCGGTTAATCATAGTGTAGCGACAACTCCCGCGGTTGTCGAGATCTAGAACCGTTGTCGATGCATTATTGTTGCCGGAGTCTCTTGAGCATATTCACCGCGTTTTCGTTGTCTGGGTTGAGTTCGAGTGATTTTTCGTAGTTGGTTATGGCAAGTTTTTTGTCACCGCGTTCCATGTAGGCTTCTCCCAGACTGTCATACACGTTTGATGACATCGGAAACAGCTCGACGTTGAGTTTGAATATTTTGACTGCATCATCGAAGCGCTCGTCTCTGAGATATTGGTACCCCATGGTGTTGACTTGACGCTCGAGCGACCTGAATCGTCTGACATAGACATCCTTGTTGGCGAGAAACGAGTCGATGCCATCATCGATCGCGCCGTCGGCGATGAATTCCATCGGAAGACGGTAATCATCAGGTACCCGGCGAACCACTTTCTCGGTGTGTTTCCACATCAGATGTAGACGATCGATGCTTCCCATGTTGTTTTCGACGAACTCGAGCGTCACGTCCCTGATGTCGGTCGCGAATTTCGAATCGCCGAGCGGATAAATGCTCGATGACACCCTGACACAACTTCCGTCCATGAAATCATCGATCGAGAACGTCAATCCGGCGTCCCCACGCTCCACCAAAACAATCTGGTACGGACTCAACAGGTACCGCCCCAATACGGCGGGATCGGCTTCTGCTGTAACCTTCCGTTGCTCCGGTGCTGTGTAGTTGTCAACAGCCTCCATCACCGGATCCTTGTTCATGAGAAAATCATCTATCGTGTAATCGACAAAAACGTCAGGTTCTATCGTGTGGCGGTTGTCCCATGCGAGGCTCGATGGGGTATAACTGGTCGATATCGCGACCTCGAGCTTGGAGTGAGGCAGAGTAATGACTCTCGGTTGCGAATAGAAATTAGGACCTTGGCCAGTGGGCTCACCGACAAAAATTGCGTTGGTGTTGTTCTCCATCATCGATGCGAACATCACCGCGGCGGAAAACGTTTTTCTCCCGATCAGAACAAAGAGCTTTCCGTGTTGGTTTATTTTCTCATGCCCCTTGATCATACTGACGAGGCCGGGCACGAGAGAACCATTGCCGCCGTCGTTATTGCGAATATCAATTACCAACCGGTCGACTTGGTTGTCGGCAATAAACGAATCCAACCGGCTCGTGAATTGTTCGAATGATTCGACGCCAGACTCCTCGATGACCTTGTTGAACCCAAAGAAAAGGGTCTTTGACCCGCGGGGGCCGTCACGAAGCGCGAACCAATACGGATCTTTGCGGTCGTTGGGCAGCACGGGGGACGCGGAATTGGGTACGGTCCGAATGCTGCTCCAATACATTGATATAATATTGTTGATCGGTTTTAAGGTCACGTCGTATTCGTTGCCGGTGCCAACATCCAGCGTGAAAGTCGCACGACGGTGGTTCTCGATGATTCCCTCCGCCTCGAGCAGTTCCGCAATCATCAGCATGTATGGGATGCGGTCTAGCTCGTTGTACGGACCGTCCGCCGGAACATAGCGGTGCATTCTCTCGATGACATCGTCGATCCTCACGCCGCCGATTGCCACGATACGCGAACCCACGAGCCGTTGGTTCTCCCGCCCCCCGTTTACGATAAAGAGCCCGTCGTCGAACATGTAGGTCTGCAATGGAAAGACGCCAAACTTGTAACAGGGCATAAAAACGAACGGAAAGGTGTGCCCGTCTCTGGGAAGCGCCGTGAGTTCGAAAACTCCGGCCAAAAACTCGGTGCCTGTCATCTCCGGAATGCGTCTGTCGAGTGCCGTGACGGTTTGTATGATCTGTCGTCCGGAGACTTTCTCGAACACGTTTGGATGGATTTCCACGAGCTGCTCTGTCAGATATCCGAAATCCTGACGCCATTCTTCTGGTGTCGGTTTTGGTGGAAGCAACCGAAGGTAGAGACTGCGATGATCGACTGTGGCGATCGTCGCCAAGATAACGAGCAGAACCGGAACGGACATCAGCACCGCGCCGGCAAGGACCTTCCACAATTGTCTGGCGACCAGCAGCCAAAGACTGGCAGCAGCAAGCGATAAAACAAGCCCGCCAAACCCGAACGCCAGGGCGGTGTTGAATAGAAGGCCAAACGGTATGGCGATCAGTTTGTAGACCAGGAAGCCCCCTACCACCATCGACAGGAGGCCGAGTATCAGAAGGATCCTTAGTCCTAAACGGACATTTCTTATCATGGGCGAACTCCGTGAGCGAAAAGGCATTCGTTCTTTTTTTAGACGAAAACAACCCCCTTGGGGTTTCCAAAATTATTCCCAATGCGTGCGTTCGATTCGCATCACATAGTCAAGCGCCGCGATCCGGCGCAGAATCTCTTTCCAGTTTGGTTTGTGTGTATTGGCTATGCAAAGGTATTCGTCCTTCCCGCAACCAATTCGCCCCGGAGATTCCGGCTGGATTTTGATCGTCGAGTCCACCGCCAATACCCGATTGAGAAGCTCCTCATCCTTTGGAATACAAAATTCGTACGACACCGCTACCAGGCCATCGGGCGGACCGGTAAGACCATCGGGGCGGATCTGTGAGAGATCGAATGCGATCTTGTCCTTCCAGTCTTCGCCGCTTT
>CP070631.1:455961-460323 GCA_020356045.1 Candidatus Latescibacterota bacterium | reverse complement strand
ACCCGTTTGAACAGGTGAAGGTCGGGCACCGAAGTCCCTGCAGGTAATCCATTGTCGATCAACCTGCTCGCAGCCACGCGGTGAATCCCAGTGTGGCGGACACTGATTTTAACCGCGGGGCCGGTGACATTTGCCCTAAATGAGCCGCTCATCCCCATCTCTCTAGAGCGCTTGGGTTTTGACCGCCATGGGGCCGCCTGATCGGGGTTGACGAGAATTCTTTTATAAATCCGCTCCCAAACCGGTGACTCGGTGACCGGAGCCAAATCCGAATCAGAGAACAATCCGCGATCGCCTCCCGGAGCCCGAAGCGAGATCTCGACACGGATCCGCGTCGCCAATACCGTCTCGCCGGTTTCCGGTTCGTAGGCAACCGGTACGACACGAACCGGCAGGACACGCTGATGCCGGATTCGGGTCTCCGGTTCGGCGGCGACCTCGATCTGCGATCGCCCAGAATTGTACACCGCTGCGTCGATCCGATACTCCTCGGTCACAAACGTTTCGCCGTTCTCATCTTCGAGAACCAGAGGGAAAGGTACCGGCTCCAGCAGATGCCGCCCCAGCGGCAGCGAGCGAACGACGCTATGCCGAATCGTGTACGAGGCATCGGGAGGTATGGCCACCAAATACACGCGGCCCGGGATCCGGGGCATACCCGGTTCGGAAAAGCTCCCCAAACCGCGTGTCGTGAGCTTTTCCGCCCCCACGATCCGCGAGGACGGCTCGAGGGTGTAGTCACCGATTTCGATCTCAAAAACGATCCGTGAATCGGTGGCGGTAGTCAGCCGGGGTTTTCCACCGTCAGCCCACACATCCGCGACTCCCGGCGGCCACTCAGGAGCCAGACCACTGATCACAATGGCGAGCATCAGGATGAGGACTGGAACGGGTCGAATACAGCTTGCCAATCGTTTCAAAAAAGGGACCTCCCGGGGTATCCGGCTCTAGACCGCATCCAGACGCAGAGGATCGCCCAGAATTCGATCATACGGAGGAATTTGCAGGGGGCGTCTGTCAGGCTGGCTAACTAACCAAAAAATAGTATCCTTGTGCCGGCATAGTCAAGGCTGATCCCTCAGCCGTGAACGCCATTATACACCCGGGGCGCCGGCGGCGTCAAGACAGAGGCGGGACCGGCGCTGCGGTTTGGACATAACAAAAGCTGGCCTCGAACCCGTCGGCTCGAGGCCAGCCGCATAACCAAGGGCAAATGGTGCCCATCAATTGCTTACTGATACAGTGCCTTGACCTTACCCCAGGTGGAGTGCTCGGTCGCGACAAATGTGCTGCACTCGCACGATTGGTCACCGTTAATCACACCGGACTGACCCCAACCAAAGAGCAGATTGTCATCGCAGTCCACAAACTCGACTCGCCCTGACGGGATGTTCGGGTCAGCGGTGACCGGGTAGATGCAGCAGGGTGGCGTGTCACCCAACGCGAACAGGTTGATGGTCAACACATGCGAGGGCAACGGCACGCATATACCGTAACCAATCGCCACACCGACTTGGGAGTTGTTGACGGTCACCGGGTAAACGGCCGTATCCGACAGCCACGAACCCGTGAAACACTCCGGTATCACGGCTTGGAACTGGGAGGCGATCATCGTCGGTCCACCACTGGGCTCCTGCAGGTGGACACAGTAAACCGCTAACAATCCCCCGGGGGGGGCGTCTGTAATATTACAGTCCGCATCGCCGGCCGGTGTGGGCGTAGCGTACAACCCAATCCGGTCATTGCTCTCTTGGGCCATGGCAACGCTGGCGGCCAACAACAGAGCCAAGGTCATTATCAGTACGTGTTTCATATTGCCTCCTCTTTTTTGAATGAGGATTCCCCTTGCCATCCTCTCTCTTTCTTCGGCCAAGGCTCGGACATCAAACCGTGGAGTCAGTGTACAACGCCTTGGGATTGTCACACCAACGGATGAGAGCCAAAGCTAGAGAATCTCCCCCTACAGCTTGAGTTTTCTACGTGAGCGCAAGCTATGTCAAGTCCTTTTGTTACTCAAATCGCTTAAAGTAATCAGTGACAAGAAACTTGCCGCCCGGTGATTTGGGGGCAAGACCCGTGCCGCCGCCTGCGACTGCGGCGAATATTGTCCGGTGCCCGCGTACCACAGGCAGCATAAATAGTTCACAATATAAGGATTACCGTTTTCTGCCGTGGTCGGACAGGCTGAATTCGCAGACCCGATGCGCTGCTACGATTCGGGTCGCCTTTAAGGTGTTGTCAACGCACCAATTGAGCGCACGCTATCCCCGAGGGTTTTACCCTGCGGGAATGACCGTGGCTGCCGGATCACTATGATTCGGCCGCTCACACCACACTACTCGTGGCAAATTGCACGTCTGGAACCACATTAAGCCGCTGGGCGAAGCGGGTCGCCCTGGTCCAGGGTTTGAGTCGGCCGCTTCACCCAGCGAGGCGGGAATTAACAATTCCGTCTATATCACTCTTGATACAATGACTTGACCTTACCCCAAGTGGACTCCTCCACCGGAATAGAACAAGCACATATCGTCGACGTCAGCCCCACAGCCGGGACTGGAAGGAAGTTCGGAAAATCGGTGAACCCCAGGAACGTCGTATTCGGGTTGGTCACGACCGACAGCGGGATGTCCGTTTGCGGACAACAGCCTCCACAATTCCACACGATTATGACGCCGCAGATAGGAATGGTGGTAAACCCGTTCTGGGGGTTTGGCCATCCCATCGATATACCCGTGGCGGTGGTTCCAACGGTCACTGGCTGGGTCCAAATGTCTCCGAGATACGAAAACGCCACAGCTGGGTAATTGACCTTGAACTCCACTCCAGTCACAAATGTGTTTGCATTTGTGAGGGCAATGTACAGTGTGTCGATTGTTCCGTCCGGCGGGCACTGACAAGCCATGGTCGCCTCCGCCTGCCAGGTGTTATCGAAATAAACCCCTATGAACGGAATTTGAGCACTCGCGATACCGACGCACAGCACTAGCAGAATCAACGCAAATCCGGTGGCAAGGATGCGTGGCATAACGACTCCTTTCACAATGACTCCGATGGGCACCTCCTACTCGGGTCAACTTAAAATGAGGGTATGTTTTCGTGACGCTGCAGTTGCTCAGATGTGGTACGGGGATGTTACCATACGGAAGCGGAGAATGTCAACATGCAATTCATACGGAACGCGCAATTTCGGCGTATTGAAACGGACGAGATAGGAAACGCGGCAATCAAAAAACGCCCGGCCGCTCGATGCGGCCGGGCGCTCTCCAACTTCTAGAGATAGGAGAAATCGCCAACGACTAGTTCGTGTAGAGCGATTTCACTTTACCCCAGGTCGTATCCTCGGTCGGAACGTCGCAGTTACAGTTGGGCGTGGAGTTGATGATAGCCACACCGCCTGTCGCCTGCAGAAGGCTGTTATTACAGTCGACAACCTCGACTTGACCGGATGGAACGTTCGGGTCGGGGAGTACAGGGTACACGCAGCAAGGCGCTGACAAACCCTGGGCAAAAACGTTGATTGTCAGGACGTGCGTCGGAGCACCCTGACAAAGGCCGTAGCCAATTGCGACACCAGTCTGCGAATTACCAACAGTGACGGGAAAAACCGCCGTATCCGACAGCCAGATCGCTGCTATCATACACGCAGGGACCGGGGCCGAGAACTGGCACGCCGTCGCGCCCGCGTGATACACGTGGACTGCGAAGATCGGGAGCAAACCCGGGATATCCGTCACGTTACAGTTAACGCCACCCGGATCCGCGAACAGACCAACGCTACCGGCCTGCGCAAACGCCATGCTGGCACTCACGACCAAAACCAACGTGAGTAACAGTGCCTTTTTCATTTCTTCTCCTTTACGCGAAGACAACAAACACGACCTTCGAAAAGGACTCGATTGTCAAATGATGCAGCTTCTAGAGCGGGTTCAACCGCAGGTTGCCAGTCGCTTTCCGCTCATGCCCGGGAGAGTATCTTTGGAATCGGGTCCCTTGTCTGCTCTCCGGGCAACGTAGCGAATGCTGGATGAACCACCAGGGGACAATTGGATGAACCCATCTCGGGGTCCATCCAGCCTCACTTCGTATCGCATCTATTCGCCGTATAGGGCCTTGACCTTACCCCAGGTCGACTCTTCCGTCGCAATCGTCGCACAGATGAGCGACGTCAATCCCACTGCGTTAAACGGGACAAAGTTCGGGAAGTCCGTATAACCAAGGAAATTGGTACTGGGGTTTTTCACGACCGGCATCGGGATATTCGTGGACGGGCATGTGTCACAGTTCCACATCACATACACTTTGCACACCTGCAGGGTAGAAAACCCGTTCAGCGGACTGGCGTAACCCATCGAAATACCCATT
>CP070631.1:450443-455861 GCA_020356045.1 Candidatus Latescibacterota bacterium | reverse complement strand
ACGCTTTGCTCGATGATGGCAAATCCAGATGGATATACCGATGTGCTCGTCGCCACAACGATGACAAACGCAATCACGATCCCGAGTCTGATTCTCATGGCACCCCTCCTGAAAAGAGACCGACGTGGGTTGTGTGTGGTTCCACTCATGCTACGCCAAAACCCGATGAAGACCAACATTAAATCGTGTATAATTGTTTTTATCCCAATAACACTGCTTATTGGCCGGTTTGTCCTGTCCAAAGGGAGTCTCGCGGTGACGACCCTTCGTTGTGTGTTTCCCATACTCGTTTTGGCTGTATTTGTAGGGTCTATGGTGCCACCCGCTGCGGCGATAATTTTTGTCGACGCCAGTGCCACGGGAGGCAACAACGGTTCGTCGTGGACGGACGCATATACAAATCTGCAGTCGGCAATCAGCGTGGCGGTCAGTGGGGATACCATCTGGGTGGCGGCGGGGTCCTATACACCGACGGCAGGGCTCGAACGAAACGTCAGCTTTGGCATAAAGAGCGGTGTCGTGATGTACGGTGGCTTTGCCGGCGAAGAGACGTCGGTGGGTCAACGGGATTTCGATGTCAATCCCACGATTCTAAGTGGTGAGATTGGAGCTCCCGGCCCGGATGACAACACCTATCATGTCGTCAACGGTAGCGGCAGCGACTCGACCGGGGTGATCGACGGTTTTGTGATCTCGGATGGGAACACCGATCACAGCGCGGCAACTCTTGGGGGCGGCGGCATGCTGGTCGTGAACGGAGGAAGCCCCACAATTGTCAATGTGATGTTTCGTGACAACTGGGCGATCGTGGGGGGCGCGATGTATATCATCGAGGGCGCTTCTCCTACATTGATCGATGTCCAATTCGTAGACAATACGGCCACCGGCAATATTTCGTCGGGTGGCGCGGTGCGGGTGGACGGGAGTACCCCGACCTTTATCAACGTTTGGTTCAGCGGTAACACGGCGCGGTTGGGTGGCGCGTTGTATGTACGAGGGGAAAGTGACGCGACCGTGGTAAACACCGTGTTCTACAACAATATCGCCACCGACGAGGGGGGCACCGAGGGATGGGGCGGCGGCATTTATATGAGCAACAGCCACATGAGCCTCACCAACGTGTCGTTTGTGGATAACTGGGCGGACAAAAATGGCGGCGGGCTCTACAGCGCGGAGTTTGGCATTATTGCGATGACCAGCATTACCAACACAATCTTTTGGGGAAATGCCGCCGGCAATGCGGGGCACCAGATCATGAACATCGAACAAGCCATCACAACCATCGACCACTCGCTGATCCAGGATTGTGGTGGTAGTGGGCCCTACTGGGATCCCGCGCTGGGTGTCGACGCCGGCAACAATATCGAGGCCGACCCGTTTTTTGCCGACCGGGCCAACGGCGATCTGCGGCTGTTGTTTGCCTCGCCAGCGATGGAGGCCGGGTACAACGGTGCGGCGCACCTGCCGGCGACGGATCTCGATGGCAAACCCAGGATTCTTGGAATCAAAGTGGACATGGGACCGTACGAAACGACACCCGTCTGTCCGCCCACACCGGTGATCTATGTGGACGAAACGGCAACCGGCGCGCGCGACGGCTCGTCCTGGGTAGACGCATTTACCGATCTGACTATAGCCTTCCGGTCGTTGGATCTCTGTTCGGGCGTCAACGAGATTTGGGTAGCGGGTGGCAGCTACGGCCCCGCGATCAGCGGTTTGCAGAGCGAAGGATTTCGACTTCGTAACGGGTTGGCGGTGTACGGTGGGTTTGATGGTACCGAATCCATGTTGAGTCAACGCGTTCTTTCTACTACTCCCAGCGTGTTGACCGGTGAGCTTGGTGATCCATCAATCGACGACAATACCTATCACATCGTCGTCTCCGAAGGAAACGATTCGACGGCCGTCTTGGATGGCTTCACGATCACCTTGGCCAATGCCGTGGATGCAACTGTGCCTCACGGTGGAGGAATGATGGCGCTCGAATCGAGTCCCACTATCTGCAACGTGATATTTACACAAAACCAAGGGGCATGGGGTGGTGGATTCTATGCGAGCGGTGGCGCACCCAAGCTCTCGAACGTGGTTTTTGCGGGCAACAACGCGACCTCGATGGGCGGGGGTGCGGCGATTGTGGATATGTCGGGAGCGGTGTTCACCGACGTACGTTTCGAAAACAATACGTCGTGGGCGGGTGGAGGCCTGTTCGTTCAGACGGGTCACGTGGTGCTGATCAACCCGATTTTTGTGGGCAACCTCGCCGCCTACAATGGTGGTGCGGTCCACAACGCCGGTGTAACGATGCTGACCATTACAAATGGGACCTTCTACGACAATACCGGGGTCTATGGCGGGGCGCTCTCCAACAGCTACAGCAACCTGACGGTGACAAATACCATTTTCTGGGGCAACTCCGGCGCCGAGATCTATAACTTCGCGGAAGGCGTGCCCGTTTTGTCGCACTCGATCGTGGAAGGCTCGAGCGGCAGCGGTCCTGGTTGGGATACAACGCTTGGTGTCGATGGCGGCAACAATCTCGATGCGGATCCGTTGTTTGCGTCGCCGTCAATCGGAAACCTTCGTCTGGGTCAGGGTTCGCCGGCAGTGGACGCTGGCGACAACACGGCTCCGTATCTCTCCGCCACTGATCACGACGGTCTCCCGCGCATCCACAACGGCATCGTCGATATGGGTGCGTACGAGCAAGGCGGGGGTACGGGAATCGATGATCCAAAAGCACCCGTGTTGCCGGCGGGGCCTGCCATTCGGTCGGCGTGGCCAAATCCGTTCAACCCAACCCTGACGATTGCCATCGAGCTCGACCGTGAACGACACCTGCGGATAGAAATATACACCATCCGGGGTGAGTTGGTGCGGCGGTTGGAGAACGCTGCGCGGCGACGTGGAGTGCACCGGTTCGTTTGGGACGGGACCGACGATTCGGGATTGCAGGCGGCGAGTGGCGTTTACCTGGTTCGGGTCGAGTCGGAGGGTTGGCGGGCGCACCGCAAAGTTGTTTTGCTCAAGTAGTCCGCGTCTCTTTTGGTATGGAAGCCCGGTTGTCGAGTCTGTTGAAGACTTGGCAGCCGGGCTTTTTGTTGGGCGGGGATCGATACCCGTTGATCGAGCGGTCATACACGCCGGCAATCACTTGAGGACGACCAATTTCATAGTTCGCGCAAAACCAGGAGCAGTGAGCCGGTAGAAATAAACCCCCGATGCAACCCGCTTGCCTTGCTCGTTATCGCCATCCCACGTCACGGTTTTTTCTCCGGGGCCGGCAGCACCGTCAAATAGCACGCGGATCACACGTCCGGTCACATCGTAGACACGAAGGCTCACGTATCCTCCCGGCTCACCGACCGTGTATCGAATCGTGGTGGAGGGATTGAACGGGTTCGGAACATTCTGGAAAAGGGACGTCTCACGCGGAGGTTCGCCACCGCCGATGGCCGATCCCACGCAAGTTGCAGGAAGCGCTCCGATCAGAAGGTTGCAGGGGCTGTTCGCGGGTGCACAGGGTGACGCCGGATCGAGCGTGTAGTCGCCCTCGGCGATATTGCAGAACAGCGGATCCGTGTAAGTATTGTCGCCGCCGTCGACCCCGCACAATACATCGCCCCCGGCATTGCCATAAATATCACAACACGTAACCACCGGGGTTGCGGTGCCAAAGCACAGCATCGCCGGTCCATGCGTGCTAAAGGCGATGATTGTGTTGTGGATCGTTGGATCTCCATCGGTGGCGACCACGCCGCTCGCGTTGACGCCTCCTCCGTTCCCGACAATCGTGCAGTGTCGTATGGTGGGGTCGCCCTCTACCCAACAATAGACGCCACCGCCAAGTGTGCCCGCTTGATTATTGGCGATCACGGTGTTCTCGATAATCGTCGATGTGATGTCGACGTAGATCCCCCCACCCACCAGATCACAGGTGTTGCCAACGACGGTGTTGCCGTCGATCGTCGGTGTTTTGCCGGTGCCGATGCTGTAGATTCCCCCGCCTTTCGACGTCGCCGAGTTGTTTTCGATGAGATTGTCCGTGACCAGCGATGCGCTGGTTGACAGCACCAGACCACCACCTCGATCCGCGTTGTTGCCCGTTATCTCGTTGCCCGAAATCGACGGCGATCCGGATTGAACGATAATGCCGCCGCCGCGGTCGCCCGCCGTGTTACCGGTAATGATATTGCCCACGATCTCGCCATCGGCGCCCGCGGGCGCCAGCGCGTGATAAATTCCCCCGCCTGATGTTGTGGCTTCGTTTCTTCGGATAACATTACCGGATATCGTGGGGCCGGCAAACCGGCAGTAAATACCGCCACCGGTCAACGCGTTGCCGTTTTGTATGGTCAATCGTGACAGAACCGATGATGGTCCCTCGCTGGATTCGAAATAAAACCCTCGGCCAAGATTCTGACAGTCGACGATGGTGGAGTCCGGTCCGTGCTCTGACGTGACCGTGATCGGTTGTCCACGAAAATCGATATCCCTGTTGCCCACACCGGTAAATGTGCCGGTCGCGAGCAGCACCGTGTCACCGGCGGCCGCGGAATCCACACCGGCTTGAATCGTCGGCGCGTCACCACTTCCGTCCGGGAGTATGTACCACGTTGCCGCACCGCTCGACACCGGGAGAAGGATGACCGCGAGAAGCGTTCCTAAATAGCCGATTCGATGTTGACGTGTGGCGGCGATCACGTGTCTCTCCGGAAGAGCGGTGTTGTTCGAAAGACCGCGTTGGTTGCGTGGGCGTAGGCGGATTCGAGTAGGTAATTATAACCGATTTCGGCATGGGTATCCACTGTGCCGGTGAATTCTCCGCCGACAACGAGGTGCCATGTGATACAATTGTAGCTCTAATGATTCGTATCGTTTGGCAGAAGTGTGACGTGGTCGCGGTATGCTGCATGGCCGTCTTGACGATTGGTTGTGGTTCGGATGTGTCGCCGCCGTCTGCAGACATTGGAGGCCAAACGATCGTGGGGCCCATGGCGGATTCCCGGTCGCCGGAGGAACCTCCCCGGGCGCGCAGCTTCTACCCGTTGACCCTGGGCAACCAATGGACATACGAGACACGATTCGAGATAACAATCACCGATGTCGACAAAACCACAGCAGGCTCAACGCAGATATTTGAAGCGGTTGAGGATCGGTCTCTCAACGGACTAGAAAATCGATATGGACGGATCTATGTGATCGAGTCCAGCCAAGCGTTTGCCGACGGCCGCCCCGATACCATACGATCATGGATCCGGTATCGCCAGGATCATGCCGGTCTGTATGTGGCGAATGTGTCAATTCTGGAGCCACCCCGGGATAGTGCGGACAATGACGGTCCCGCCGCGATCCACGTTCAGCCGGAATACGGCGCAGTCGATGCCGGAATAACGGTGTGGCCATGGTGCGGCGCCTGGT
>CP070631.1:448351-450343 GCA_020356045.1 Candidatus Latescibacterota bacterium | reverse complement strand
TGGAAGAGCGTTCTGATTGTGCTTCGATACTCGTCGTCATAGCGGCACGAATTCAGAGTCAGAAGGGCCACATCAGGTGCTTTATCGGTCGAATACGCAATCGTCGGCTTTTCTTCCCTGGGCGGGCGGTCCAGCTTGATCATCGGTAGGCGGACTACTACCTTTTGTCCGGCCCGCTGACAGATTACTTCGACACTGTTGTCCTCGACCAATCCCAGGTGCCGCAAATACGGACGCGCGGTGAGCATCCAAGAGGCCTCTAATCTCACGAGGTGACGATTTTCCGTCCAGAAGATCTGATAGAGCCGATCCGCCAACCGGCCGGTCTCCATCCCTCCGATACTCAGAACGCGGTCCCCTTTTTTCAAGAGCCTGGTATTGCGCTCGATGTAGAGCCCGCTTTGAAGCCAGACGAGCGGAAGATCGATCTCACGGGAGAATACCAGCCATTGCGTCGTGTGCGCGTCGTGAAACGAATGAAACAGCTCATTGATCTTAAAAAAGAACTGTTCCGTTGTAAGAGGTTCATCGAGCTCATCTCGAATGGTCAAAATCACTTTTTCTTGGTAATCCGAAAACCCGTCGATTGTTGTGGGATGAACACGTTTGAGCTTTTGGACCACAAACTCAAAATCTTCCCGCATCATCGCTGGTGAGATTGTGCTGTCCGCGGCAATTTGGGTTTTGTCGTCTTGAGAAGAACAACCAAAATTGGCAGCAATGATACCGCTGGCCAGAAGAAAAACAGAAGTCACCACAACTGTGCCCAACCTGCCAGTATTGCGACCAAAGATCGACACGGCTCTTACCCGCTTACCATCGGGCCTTGACTACTTCGTTTCTTCAGTGGCCTCGACCAAACCTGTCGGCAGGGCGACGGCCATCTCACGGCCACTTTTGGCTGTGCGCCGGAAAATCAGATAACTGTAACAATAACATCTTTTTGAATTGCGTTTACTGCAACTTCGAGGTTGGACAGGCTGGCGGGGAATTCAAGAATACAAACGTCAAGCAGTGCAAATCGTTGCAGGGTGTCCCCTTATGAAATGGCGGCGCCGACGGATCTCGCGCGCGCCGTACGGCTTGGAGGGCCCCCAACCCAATACACCAAACGAGGTGCTTTCACTCACTGGCACTCGTGAAAGTAATGTTGGGCAAACATCGAGACATCCACCAAGTTGATGTGCCCATTTATATCTAAGTCATAGCAATCGTCGTACGGCGTTGGGAAATGTTGTGCGAACAAAGACAAATCAACAAGATCAACTGTAAGGTTTCCATCGAAATCTGGACTTCGAACATGTATCGGATAACAATATATGTCGCAATTGGATGATTCATCTTCGAGAACAAAGCCTTGGACGACCACAGATAAACCATCAGCACAACCACCTGCCCTCATCGTGCCAGCGGACATGGTTGTCAAACCCTGGTTATTCGTCGAAGCATCTGCGGAGGACGAGGCTGATCCCGCGCACAACACTAAATCCAATGCCGGATCGCAGTCGATGAGCCAGAAATCTGCGGCGGGTATGTCAGCAATTGGGTTGGAATTGAAATCGACAATCTCAAGACTTAACCACCAACCCTGGTCGCTAAAAGATGGCGTGTCACCTTGAGGACACACGAAGAGCACCGTTGGAGACACGGAAGGGTAAAATTCGCATTTTGACTTGCATGGGTCAATTATGCCTGCTGAACTTGTTCCGTAGAGAACAAACGGCAAGACTACTGAGAGAACCATAATGCATTTCATAGCGCCCCCTTTTCTCGATGTGTGCTGGAAAGATGCAAACGATTGGAACGAACAGAGAGAGCATACATGAGGCCGCGAAGATTATCAACACCAACCGTCATTCAAATACTTGACAATTATCAACTGCGGCAAATCAAACGTGAGGCGCGGCTGGATGTGCTATTCGGCATAAAGCGCCTTCAACTTGCCCCACGTGGTTTTTTCTGCCGGAGTTGCCCAGCAAGGACACGACGCAT
>CP070631.1:446249-448251 GCA_020356045.1 Candidatus Latescibacterota bacterium | reverse complement strand
CCCGTGCTTGGTGTTGTCGGCGTGACCGACGGGTTCAAGGCCGCCGTGTTGAGTCAAGTCGACCTGGTGGCCGTGGAAACGTTGGCGCTTCAGATCAGCACGCTGCTCGAGAACTCACAGCTCTATGCAGAACTCAAACACGAAGAAAGTTTTCGCGACAACGTCATCAATAGCATGATGAATGGGATCATTACCGCCGATGTGGAGGGTAAGGTTCTTCTTGCCAACGAGGCGGCGGAACGGCTCACCGGGTATGAGGCCGATGAGCTCATCGGCCGGCATATCGACGGTATCATCGTGGATCAAAAGGAGCGAAGCGATGGGGGCCCCGTTACCCGCACGCTGCGGCGCGGTGAGAAACGGCTTCAACGAGAGGTTTTTATCGTTCAGAAGGAAGGGTCAAACCGTCCCATCATGCTCAACACGTCGCTCCTTTTCGACGACGACCGCCGGATCCAGGGCACCATCGCCGTGTTTATGGACATCACGCTGATCAAACGTATGGAGGAGAAGATCGCGCATCTCGACAAGCTCGCCGCGTTGGGCCGGTTCTCGTCGAGTATGGCGCATGAGATTCGGAATCCGCTCGCGGGGATCGTAGCCGGACTTCAGTATCTGCGGCGTGTCGGCGGCATTCCCGATGATCAGGGTGAAAATCTGCGCTTCATATTGAACGAGGTCAACCGCATTGACCGTTTGATCACCGACATTCTCAATGTAGTCCAGATCAAGGATCTGGTCTACCAGCCGGCAGAGCCGGATAAGCTGGTCAAAACGAGCATATCTGTCGTTCAGGACGCAGCCACGAAGAAGCAGGTGAACATTGTCGCGGAATATCCGGACACGCTACATTCGCTAACAATTGACTCGGACCGAATCACACAGGTTCTCATCAATCTTCTCAAAAACGCGGTTGAGGCAAGCCGAGCCGGGAGCACGATAACGGTTCGAGTATCCTACCCCAGTGACGTCAGTGATGTTTTATTTGACGAGATACAGAATTTCGTTATCATCGAGGTCGAAGACGAAGGGGAAGGGTTTACCGAGGAGGAGAAAAGCAGGATTTTCGAACCTTTCTTTACCACCAAGGATACAGGGACCGGTTTAGGACTTTACGTATCGCATAGTATTATAGAACGCCACGGGGGGTATATACTCGTAGAGAGCACCAAGGACAAGGGTTCGGTGTTTAGCGTTTATCTTCCAATGGAAAAGGTAGAATATGGAGACTCCAGCCAAGTCGGTCATTCTGCTGGTCGATGACCAGGATTCGATCCGTTTCTTTCTCGAAAAAACCCTCGTGCAGGAAGGCTACGAGGCCCACACGGCAAAAGCCGGGCTCGAGGCGGTGGAGTTGGCGCAAAAGGTTGTGCCCGACCTCATATTGCTCGATCTCAAGCTTCCCGATATCGATGGTTTGGAGGTGCTGAGCCGTATCAAGTCCGTGTTCCCCGAGATCTGTGTCGTGATGATAACCGCGTTCGGTGACATCGAGACGGCGGTTCAGGCAATGAAACAGGGTGCCTACGATTTTGTCACCAAACCGATCAACCTCGACCAACTGCTGCTTATCATCCGGAAAGGCCTGGAGAGCCGCCGCTTGAGCCGTGAAGTGCTCCAGCTGAAACGGCAAATGGACATCGGTGAAGGGTTCGAGTACATCCTCGGCGAGAGCAAGGCGATGAAACGGGTATATGACATGGTTCAGCAGGTCGCCAAGAGTGACACCACAACGGTTCTCATCGAGGGTGAAAGCGGCGTCGGCAAGGAGATGGTCGCGCGGCTCGTTCACAAGTTCAGCAACCGTGCGGGAAAGCCGTTTATGGATATCAACTGCGCGTCGCTTCCGGAGCAGCTCCTCGAGAGCGAGCTGTTTGGACATGAAAAGGGTGCGTTTACAGACGCGAAATCGCAAAAGCAGGGTTTGCTCGAGCTGGCCAATCGTGGAACTCTGTTCCTCGATGAAATCGGCGAAATGAGCCTGACCATCCAAGTCAAGCTG
>CP070631.1:441805-446149 GCA_020356045.1 Candidatus Latescibacterota bacterium | reverse complement strand
ATGAGACGTCTGACTTCCCCCCGCTATTCCCGCTGTTGTGAGCCATGGTTCGCGATCCAAATCTCTTACGCTGCCACTCGGTCCATCTCAAGATTACCATATTCACTTGTTTTGGCACGCATTAACTGCCGAGAATCGGAAGGTTGGAACCAACAGCCCCCTGGACGCGTTCCGGTCGGTCTTGTTTGGGAATCTGATAGTGCGCGAGGGCAAGCAAATGGTAACATCTCGAACAAAAGGTTGGGCAAAACCTGTAAGGAGAAACAAGTCTATGAGAATCAAACGCTCCGTGTCTCGGAACCTTTTATCCAGCGAAACAGCTCGTTTTTGCCTCGTTGGCATCGTTCTCTTTAGTGTGTTATCCGGCTGCTCCGGTTTGAAGTCCAAATTCAGGTCCTCGAAACACTTGGACATGGGTCGGTTCGCTGAAGATATGATTGCCGTGGCGGGCGAGATCCAATACAGCCTTGGCCAGCAGAAGGCCACGTACCTCCGTGACTACACCGACACGCCCGAACTGTTGCTACTACGAAAAGAAGCGGATCGCGCAAAAGGGCTCGTCCGGGGGGTGATCGCCTACTCAATTCAGTTGGTGACGCTGGGCGATTCGAGAAAGCCAGATGTGGAAAAGGCCGCTGAGCTTGCAGATTACCTCGAAGACGTTGTCCCGGTGGATTTCGAGGGTCGGGATCCCGCGTTGACCTTCACGCAGGGTCAGGTCGACACCATCCTGGCAAATGTTCGTTCACAACGTAAATTCCTTGATGCCATCTTTGCCGCGCAGCCGTTGGTGGATGAGGTGTCAATCGCATCCGGTGAAATCTTCGACGATTTGAAAATAGCTATGGAGGCGGTGGTCAGCGCGACCCGCCACCGTATCGAAGATCGGTACGGTGATGTTCGCAAAGCCGATGAGCTCCTCAGACGGCGGCAGATGCAGGCCGTATACAACCTTGCCTTTCTGAGGCCGATCCGGCTCGGCGTGCCCGGCGCGGCCGATTCCCTGCTGGCACACGAGCCCGCTCTCGCTGCTCTAGTCAATACACGTGACGGAATCGACGCCGAGGAGATGTTGCGCATCGAGGACCGAATGCTCGGTACGCTGAAGGCGATACGCGACATTCGAGATCAGCTCGAACCCGACATGAAGATGTACTACAACCAACACCACGAGTTGGATGAGATAAAGAACGGGTGGAACGCGGAACTTCGCAAGGCACGCGTCGCAATCGTCGCCTGGGCACGCGCCCATAAACGAATGTCCGAGGGCGTGATCGACCCGGCAGAGGTCGATGTGTTGGGCATCGCACGCAAAGCGGCGGGGTCTATGTTGCCGTGAGCGGGGTGCCACGGGCCCCTGTCGTTCTGACCACCGCCGGCCGACAACGTCGTCATTTTAGCCGAATCTCATTCGGCCAGCAAATCGCTTCCCGTTTCTGATAGGATCCTGTATACTGTTTGCCCAATGGGTGGTAGCCCGGTCAGAACCGGTCCGGCTATTTTCTCGACAGTCGCCCGGCCAATGCGGTTTTTGAACCGCCACACAGGTTCATTGGTCTAGGAAAATTCATCAATGCTCCTCTAGCAAAACCGCGGTCGATCAAGAAGTAGATAAAAGGAGGATTGTCGCATGGTCAGGAATGTATGTCTCTTGCTCTTGGCGCTGATACTTTTGGCTGGCAGTGCCAACGCAGCGATGAAACCCGGCAGCAGCGCGTTTTTTGCAAATCTAAACTACGCGATCGGCAAATTGGCTGAAACCAGTGACAATGTCGATGGCGGATTTGTTGGGCTGGAATATCAAAAGATGGATTGGACCTATCCCGTATCCTTCGGTTTTAGCATCGGGTACGGAGAGATCAATCAAGACGAAGAAGCAGATTCGTCGAGGACGAGTTACTCGATGAGCTCGGTACCCGTTTACCTCGGAGGCAAATACTGGTTTGGAGAAGACAAAGTACAGGGGTTCCTAGGTGTCGCGTTTGGCATGTATTTCTCAACGCTCACGCTTTCGGTCGCGGACAAATACGAGGGAGGCGATGAATGGTCTCACAACAGCGAAACGGCGACGAATTTCGGATTGGGATTTCCCCTGGGAGTGTCGGTATCGATTGGTGATACGGTCATGTTGACCGCGAGCTACAAACTCAACTGGCTGTGGGGTAATCCGTTCCTGGACAACAACTTACTCCACGCTTTCGGTGTCGGTGTCGGTTTCAGCTTTGGCCCGTAAGGAGGGGTCTTTTCGACGGGCCCCGGCCCAGCAAATTTCGCCCGGCTCCCGCACAGGAGCCGGGCGTTTCGTTGTCGAGCTCACTACTCCGCATCAGGCAGACGCTGCGCCTTGTAGGTGAGCACAATCGGATTGTCCGTCGGCCCGATCTCACCGCGCACCGAAAAAGAGTCTAGACTCAGTTCGTCAATGATGAACTCCCGGGTGCGTTCAAATGGTTCATCACCTTCGGTTTCGCCTCCGCCCTTGATGATGATCTCCACGTTGTCCGCGCTTCGTTTCCAAGTGCCTCCGGATTTTCGTTCGTCGCCGTTGCTGTATACGAGCTGCGACTCGATCGAACCATCACCACGGAACTCCACTGTCAGGTCTCCGATGCGCCACATCTCGAACTGATCGACATGATCGGCTTTCCACTCGGTGATTCGCCATTTGCCGACAATGGCGACCTCATCGGATGCCTCGGTGACTTCCGTCGATTCTTTCTGCGTGGCGGTATCGTCGGAGCTTTCTTTCTTCGTACAGGAACCCACGAATACAAAGGCAAGGCAGCACAACAATAGCCAGGTGATCGCCTTCATCGCGGCCACTCCTTTCGTTCGATGCTCGAAACGGATCATGGATAGCTCGTGTCTGGGTTTCCCGCACACACGGGCACCGCAGTACCCGCAGCGGGGTTCGTCGGCCCCGAATGCGCCTGTCAGCATACCTGAAAGGTTGCTCCCGCGCTATAGACAACCATTTTAACATCCGGACCGTCCATACCATAGCCAGATCCAGACGAAGCACGGTGATTAGGGTCGCAATAATGACCGGTGCGCGGCTCCCCGCACGGTACGATCGCACGAGCCGGGCAAGATCGTCGACTTCCACCATGTATCGCTGCTGGTGTAACGGGCCGCGAGTTCTAGGACGGACACGACATCCTCGCGTCACTTTGTTTGCACGATCATGTCGTGTGCTTTTTTGATGATAGTTGCCGGCCCGATCAATATGACCCGATCCCCCGCCGAAATCTGGGTTTTCCCCCGCGGTACCACAAACGTGTTGTTTCGGATGATGGCGGCGATCAGGCATTTCTCGTCTATATCGAGATGGCGGATCTCCTCGTCGACGACCCTTCCGTTTTCCGGAACCTTGGCGTCGATCAGGCTCGCGGCGCCAAGTCCGAATTCATACAGCTGCGCCAACCCGGGTCTTTCCAGAAGGTTCTCCACCATGGCGGCCGTCGCCCACGGCGCGCTGATGGCCACCACGTTGTTTTTCTCGAGGAGTTCCGTGTACTCGGGCTCTTGTACAATCGCAATAACCTTTTCGAATCCGAGCTGTCTCGACTGGAGGGCGGCGATGACGTTGCGCCCGTCGTCTTCGTAGGCGGCGATGACCACGTCGATGTTTTCCGTTCCGACCTGCTCCAGGACCTCCCGCCGTGTACCGTCTCCCTGATAAATGGGACAGTTGTAGCGATGCTCCAATTCTTCGCACAGACGATCGTCTTCCTCAACGAAGGTTATTTGGTGTTCGGCCGAACGAAACATCACGCGATATTCCTCTTTGGCCAACAGCCGATTGGCGATGTTCTGGGCCTGCATTTTCCCACCGATGATGAGTACACGCATAATCTTACTCCTCAGTCTGGCTACATAGTATCTAAGCCTGCGCGAAAACAGCCGAGGCAGCTCGGCGACATCTTTGCGGTTCGCCGGGCGGATCAGATAGACACCGGCTCCGATGAGCGTAAGTACCCCGCCCAACAAAAAGCTCTCCAGATGGAGTGCGGGAACAAACATCCATGTTGTGATCATTCCAAGCCATGGTATTAACGGGAACCACCACGTCTGAAACGGGCGCCGCAGGTTCGGCATCTTTTTTCGCAGGGGAATGACGGCGAGATTGATGACCCCCAAACCCATGAGGTAGCCGAAATCACTCACGGAAGCGACGAATTTAACAATACCGGTGGAGCTGAACACGACGACAATGACGGCGCAAAAAAATAGCGAGATATGTGGTGTCCGGAAACGCGGGTGGATGCGGCAGAAAAAATCCGGGAAATGTTTGTCACGGCCCAGCGCGAACAGGATCCGTGCGCTCGCGCCCAGAGTTACACT
>CP070631.1:438281-441705 GCA_020356045.1 Candidatus Latescibacterota bacterium | reverse complement strand
TATGCCAAAAAGCAAAAAAGACGGGATTGTTCATCTGGTGGGCGCCGGGCCCGGTGATCCCGATCTGATCACGGTGCGCGCGCGGTATCTTCTCGACAACTGCGATGCGGTGGTCTATGACAGCCTCATCCCCGATGAGCTGCTCGTGACACTGCCGGTCGACGTTGATCTGCGCTACGTGGGCAAAAAAACCGGCGAGCACTCGCTGCCACAGGATGAGATAAACAACCTTCTCGTGCGGTTGGCCTCGCAGGGCAAACGAGTCGTGCGTCTCAAGGGTGGCGATCCCTTTGTGTTTGGCCGCGGCGCGGAGGAAGCGTCATATCTGCAGGAGCACGGCATCGCGTACGAGATCGTCCCGGGAATCACCTCAGGTGTAGCCGCGCCAGCGTACTCGGGGATCCCGTGCACCGATCGCAGGGACGCGTCGTATGTGATGTTTCTGACCGGGCACAAAGCAGTCGACAAGATGCTCTCCAGCGTCCCCTGGGACTGGGTTGGCGGTGCAAAAGACGGAACGCTGGTCATCTATATGGGTGTCGCCGAGATTCCCGGGATCGTAGAAAAGCTCCTCGCCGCGGGGATGCCACCGGATCTTCCCGCCGCCGCGATCGAGCGGGGCACCGTGTCGACGCAACGCACCGTAACCTCAACCTTGTCCGAGCTTCCGGCCGCCGTTGCCGAGGCACACATCCGGCCGCCGGCATTGTTTATTATCGGCAAAGTGGTCGGCTATCACGACGCGCTCAGTTGGTACCGTGACAAACCGCTCTTTGGCGTGCGGGTGATGGTCACGCGTCCGTCCGATCAGTCGGCCGAGCTCTACCGCGAGCTTCGCGAACTGGGCGCCGAGGTGCTCGCGTATCCGACCATCGCCACCATCGAAGATTTTCGCAGTGACGATTGGGATGCGCTCCGCAAGGTGACCTCCGAGGATCGGTGGGCGGTGTTCACCAGCGAGAACGGCGTCCGGTATTTCTTAAAACAGTGGTACGCGACCATCGGTGATATCCGTGATTTGCGGGCATACAAAGTGGCGGCGATTGGCGACGGGACCGCACGCGCTCTTCATGCGGCCAACATTGCACCCGATTTTGCGCGGACCACCGGTACGACCGCCGCATTGGCCGATCATATGGTGGCCAAATTCGATCTGTCCCAGGCGACGATCGTCCGTGTCCGGAGCAACCTGAGCAGCGAACGTGTCGAGGCCACGCTGGAAAAAGCGGGTGCCAGGGTGATTCCGCTCCAGGTCTACCGAAACTTCCCTGCGAAGTGGTCGGCGGCGACCAAAACCAAATTGTTTGCCAATCTCCCCGATGTGATCACGTTTACTAGCGGCGCCGCTGCCGCGGGATTGGCCAAGAATCTCACAACGGATGAGCTGCAACGGCTCACCAATGGTGCGACGGTGGTGTCGATCGGGCCCGCCACCACCAAACGGATCGAATCGTACGGAATCAAGGTGGGGATGGAATCAAAGATCCACACCATGACATCGATTGTCGAAGACCTCATTGCGCGGCATCACACAAATCCCCTCAAACGAACTCCCTGGTCGGCGGGATGACAGACCGCCAGAGAGTCTGCGGCAAAACTTCCGCCCCGGACCTCTCCTCCCGGATGGGAGCTAGACGCAGGAACCGATTTATGATATGCTTATAAACCGAGCTGTAGTATTCACTTGCGTTATCCGTATGGACGTGATCGAGAGTTTCGCCGATGAAGTACGTTGGGAGCTGTTTCGCGGTACTTGTGGTCTGTATGCTGGCTGCCGTTACGGTATTCTTGTGGCTGCCCGGTCTCAGATCCTACCTCTATGTCGAGGATAGCCTCGTAGAGTACCTCACCGCTGCCCTCTATCTTTTCACGTTTATCCTTGGTCTGGGACTTCTGAGAGTGCGCAACCTGCGTACAAAAGCGTTTTTTTTTGTGGCTATCGGTTTTGTGGGCTTTCTCGACGAGTTGAGTTGCGGTGCCAGATTTTTCGGGTGGGAAATGCCCGTCGTCCATGGTATGAGAATCGACGGTCTCCATGATCTATTTGGCTTGGGATATATGGTGGTCGAGGAGCAGGTTCGTTCCAATACCAGCTGGTTGTTGTTGTATCTCTTTGGCGCCATCGTGATCACTGTGATCTTGTTGGTGATGTACCGGCAAAAATTACGCCGGGCAATCCCGAAAGTTCCTCACGAACCAACATTTGTACTTTTGTCGGTTTTTGCCGTTCTTGCGGCGTCTTCACTGATACTTGACTTGGGATTCTGGCGTCATCAGGTTCGATATGCCGCCGAGGAGCTGCTGGAAATGGGCGCGGCGATCGCATTGTTGTTCTGTTGCCTGAGCCTTTATCGTCGACCGTCCCCAAGCCCGTCGGTTCAGAGCGACACCGTGCCCAGACTAAGGTTCCCTGGGTAAACTCCTCCCATGTTTTGTGCATGCAGATGTCATTAGGTGTTTGCCATCGTGCCAATCGCCGCGTGGAAAACCTGATTCAACACACCCCACGGCCAGACGAACGATTATTGTTGAGCCGGAAACGGCTGTGGTATCGTCCCCTCAGGGCGCCGTCCGCGACGAACGATTCGAGGCCATCGCCAATGAAAGCCTTTTTAACAATGGGTTGCGCTTGGCCGTAGCTAGCGCACCAGCAAGTTAACCCGGACGTTAGGCTGCAGCAATTGGCGCCCGATATCCGCTTTGCCACTTTGACAGTCGAAAGGGCGAAAGGCATGAGCGGGAAGCTCCGCGACGAGTGGAAGAATCGGCTGTCTATTCCTGCGACGATGTTGTTTGGAGTCGTTGCCTTTTTGTTGTGCTTTGCGATGGCATGTCATCATGCCATGGCGCGTGGGCGAGCTAATCTGCCGGGCACAACCGTTGGCCAGTGTGCCGTGGCTTACTTCAACGCCTTTAACTCCGGCAGCGACGAGAAGATGCGTGCCTTCGTGGAGAAGCACCGCTCTCCGGCTTTCCTCGAGGTCCATCCCGCCGACGAGCGCGCGGCGCACCAGAATAGGCTTCGCGGTATTTTCGGGGAGCTAGCTCCGGTTAGAGTTGTGCTAAGCCTCGAGTTCCGGCTCACGTTGGTCGCTGATCCGAAGATCAGCAAGGATGCCGTCGTAATGCGCTTCCGCCTCGAAAAGGAAGCGCCGCCGACGGATCAGCTTGTTATGTTGGCTTGACAAGCTTGAGAGGAAAATAAAAGAAAGACCGCTCCTGCGGTCGCTTGTGCGCAATATTATGCTCGTATCGGGGGTGATGAGCGATAAACGTCAAGCGCTTCTCTCGCTTCGTGGGCAAGTTCGTTGTAGTCCACGTGACGGTGATCTTTGCCGTAGGGCTGGTCGCATACCCACTACTCACAAAAGGTCTGTTTGCGGATCCGAACTCGGTGCTGACGAGCATCTTTCGGACTCCAGCT
>CP070631.1:430573-438181 GCA_020356045.1 Candidatus Latescibacterota bacterium | reverse complement strand
TCCCTCTGCTCGTCCTGTTTTACATCATCGACAGACTGTATTACCGCCGCGAAGAAAAGAAACCTGATCCCACCGAAAACGTCCCGCTTCGTGTGGAAGGCGCCCACAACCTGATTTTCCTGGCGGGTATCGTCGGCGCCGTGTTGATGAGCGGGATTTGGCGCCCCGGAGATATCACGATCCTCGGTATCCACGTAGGGCTCCAACACGAGGTACGGGATCTGTTTCTCATCGTGATGGGTTTGGCATCGCTCGCAACGACAAAGAAACAAATTCGAACGGAAAACGAATTTACGTGGTTTCCGATCAAAGAAGTGGCGATTCTATTTGCGGGGATATTTATGACCATTGTGCCCGCGCTCGCAATCCTTCAGGCAGGGGAAAAGGGACAGCTTGGGTTTGTCATGGAAGCGCTCCGATCCCCCGCACACTACTTCTGGATCACAGGCTCGCTGTCTGCGTTTCTGGATAACGCGCCATCGTACTTGACGTTTTTCAACTCGCTGTTGGGCAAATTTTATACGGGACTTCCCCATCTCGAAGGTGTCCACGGACTTCTGACCGAGAAGGCACTTTACCTAAAGGCAATATCGGCGGGAGCGGTATTTTTTGGAGCACTGACATACATCGGTAATGCACCCAACTTCATGGTGAAAAGTATCGCCGAGGAGGCGGGAGTCCGCATGCCGTCTTTCTTTGGATTCCTGTTCAAATATTCGCTGCCGATACTTGGTCCGTTGTTCTTGCTCGTTACATTTGTTTTCTTTTAGAATTTGATATCGAAGCTCGAGGAGGCCGCTATGGCTGTCACGTACCACGAACTTGTAATTAAAGGCAACGGCAAGCTGCTGAGAGGTTTTATCCGAGGATACCAGCTGGGCAAGAATATCAAGAGAGGCCTTCTCTTCTGCCAGGACTACCCGATCAACACACACCATCTCCGACACATCCTCACGTTTCGCGGCGATCACCTGCACATCGTGTGCAGGGCGCGTATCCGGCAGGGATTTCTCACCGCCATCGAAAACGCCTCGGATCTCGAATTCGAGGTTCTCTCCGATGAGGAAATCCTGGTGGCGTCGTTCGAGTTCGAATTCGAGACGTTCAACAAAAAGGTTGCGTCGAATATTAAACGCATCCTTCGCCGAATTCCCGCCGGACTCGAGCTGAGGAGCTACAATCCCGAGGAAACGACCGACCCCGACGCCGAGGGCGTGGAGATCTACTCACCGGTCCACGACTACACGTTCAAAGGAAAAGGAAGCGTAGCGGGAGATATCGAGAAGCTTTGTGCGTTCCACACAAAACTAGACGAGCACGAGTTTTTTGAAGTCAAGGATATCCGTCTGAACGAATAGCCGCCGTCTTACTCTGGAGCCACGCTCAAGATCCTGTCCAGTTCGCCGGCGTCGTTTATCAACAAACCAGCCGCGGGAAGCCGCCGTGTGACCTCGACCCAGAGCGGTTCGCGCGCAAACACCTCGGTGAAGATCTCGAGCGCTTCGCGCTCCAGCCCATCCGCAAACATCGTCAGGGCCGCCCAATATTTGATCTCAGTTACGTCAGGTGCCAGCTCCATGGCCCCATTGTACGCCTCCATCGCACCTTGCGTATCGCGGGCCACCATTTTTTCGTCACCCTCATTCATCAATAGATAAGCCCGGTTGAGCGTAACCAGACGGCGGAGCTCGCGAAGAGGGGTGGGGTGATCCTCGACGCGGAGGTCGATGAGCCGGTCTTTATAATCGGCGCCCGTCGAGGTTCCGCGCACGACGATCATGGCGGCCGACTGCCGGCCGCGGATGTCCCCACCTTCGCCTTGTGCTGCCTCGAGCGCTGCCAGCATGCGCTCGGCAAGATCACCGGGCGAACTTCGGAACGCATCCGCCATGGCTTCCCAAACGGTATTCTTTTCCATCAGATTCGCCATGACAATAAAGTTGTCACCCGCCACGTGTCCGGCTTCGCGTATGCATTGCCGGCCCGTGTGTACGGCACGGTTCCCGTTGGCGTCGATCATTCCAACTTGACGCCATTCGGGGTGATCATCGGTCGCCACAAGTCCAGCTAAAGCTTGCTCGGCGGTCTTTCCCGATTGCATGAGCTCCAGCCCCAACGGTCCATACGTGACATCGGTCAATGACTGGGTTGCCACGGCCCCTACTCCAGCCTTGACCCAGGGCACCACCGATCCCACCGAAAACCAGTGCGACTGAACAGCGACACCGAGCTGGCCGGTCGCTGGATCCCGTGCGACGATCGAGTATGTCGTCACCGGGCGGATCGGTGTGCCGTCCACAACAACCGCCTGCACAACCGATGACAAGACTAGAGCGATTAGTACGGCGAGACATGTGATACGCATTGTGGTAATACCTCCACGACGGCCCAGTGGGCAGTTTGCCAAGGTTACGGTCTTGTGATAAGATGTCCTTCGCGGATCCGCGAATTACTACCATACAAGATACAAGATATCGGACAGCTTGTCCAAAACGCAGCCCACAACTCGAGGAGATCTCATGTCACTCAACCCACCCAAGGAAACGGTTCTCGATCGATTTCTCCGATACGTCAAAATTGACACACAGTCTCAGGAAGACGCGGAGAGCTATCCGAGCACGGCAAAGCAGCTCGATCTGCTCCGGCTTCTCGCCGATGAGTTAAAGGATCTCGGAGTGAGCGACGCGGCGATCGACCAGTACGGGTACGTGACGGGAACCATTCCTGCCAATCTGCCAGGCGACACCGGTCAAACGGTTCCTACCATCGGGTTTATCGCGCATGCCGACACATCCCCTGCAGTCAGCGGTACTAACGTCAAACCCGTCGTTCACGAGAACTACCGGGGGGGCGACATTGTTCTACCGGGCGACCCGGCTCGGATCATAAAGACATCGGAGTACCCAAACCTCGAGAAACGATATATCGGCATGGACATCGTCACGAGCGACGGCACCACGCTGCTCGGTGCAGATGACAAAGCGGGCGTTGCCGAAATCATGACGGCTGTGGATGTGCTCGCTCAAAATCCCGACATTAAACACGGTCCAATCAAGATTGGCTTCACACCTGACGAAGAAGTTGGTCAGGGGACAAAACATTTCGATGTAAAGAAGTTTGGCGCCGACTACGCCTACACGCTCGACGGCGGGCCGCTTGGAGAAATTGAGTTCGAGACGTTCAACGCGTTTCTCGCCGTGCTCAATATCGAGGGAATCGGTGTTCACCCGGGTTATGCCAAGGACAAACTGGTCAACGCCATCAGGGTTTTTGCGGATTTTGTCACGCGTTTGCCAAAAGACATGGCGCCCGAGACGACCGAAGAGCGGCAAGGTTACATCCATCCCTACGATTTTAACGGGCAGGCAGAGCATCTGACGGTCAAGATGCTGATCCGCGACTTCGATATGGATGGCATAAAGGCGAAGCAGAAGATTCTCACCGGCATCGTGGAAGAGGTGCAGAGCCTCTATCCAAAGGCAAAGATCGAAATCGAATTCAACGAACAGTACCTCAACATGCGCTATCTGATCGAAAAGGAACCGCTGGTTCTCGAGAACGCAAAAGAGGCGATACGCCGCACGGGAACCGAACCGCATTACACCTTGATCCGGGGCGGGACCGATGGCGCCAAACTCACCTATGACGGTTTGTTGACGCCCAACCTCTTTGCCGGTGGCGAGGCGTTTCACAGCAAGATCGAGTGGGTCCCCGTCCAGGTGATGGAAAAAGCCGTTGAGACCGTTGTCAATCTCGCCGTCGTGTGGGCGGAAAGACCGAGATAGCCAGAAACCCCTTTGGCTACCATCCCGGTTTGGCATCGTCGAGCAGCTTGGCCGGCGGCCGGCATCACCCGAAGCGGCGCGGGTTCTCCCGCCGGCTATCGCCACTAGACTCGCACTGGTCATGGATCCGCCTCCCTCTGCTTTGGAAACAAAAGCTATTTTACCTCAATAACTTAAGGAGAATGGCAACCTCAGTATCGTGGTCCAGCGCTTGCGGTGTGTCGAGGGGGCTCTGCCCAAGTCAAAAAAGCCCCTTGACAATATGTGAGTATTGGCTCATAATGTGTCTGTCAACATGAGTTTCTACTCATATTATCCCGGCCAAGATCGGCCCCATCGGAAAAAAAGACCGGGCGCGGCAAACCGGGGAGGAGTCGTGATGACGCGAATACGTGATTTGCATGCGGCGATCCAAAGGTCCCTCGAGCGACCGACTGGAAGTCAGAGTTTGACAGTGCTGTACTCGAAAATAATTCTCACCGCGATTTTGTGGCTCTTTTCCACAACGTCACAGGCAGCCCACGGCTATTTTCTTCAGTTGGGACTGGGCGCGGCCGAGCAAAAAGACATCCACACACTTCACAACGATCTGACTCTGGACGCGGCGATGACGTTCGCGGGTGAGATCGGAATGTTTGTGACCGAAAACACCGCACTGGGTGTTCGGTTGAGCTTCCACGACAATGACAACTCCGACGCACGGGCAGACTGGCCACACCGCAAAATCGTCCGTTGGAAGATCAATACAAACCTCTACGAAGCCGCACTCCGCGCCAGCATTTGGATACCCAGGCAATCGGGCGTGATATTGGGGGGCGGTGCGGGAATCGGTCATTTCACCAGCGACACCGGCGTGGGCTCGGCCCGGCGGACAGCGACGGCCCCGATATTCGAGGTCTTTTCTGGGTTTCAACACACTTTTTCCAACGAGTTCATGATGCACTGCCGTTTTGGATATGCGCACCGTGATTTTGGCTGGGTCGAGGCCAAGTATGGTCACACGAGTAGCGACCCACGCGATATAAATCTGAGCGGTTGGTTTGTCGAGATTGGTCTCGGCGGTCATACAAATCGTCCCTGGAACTCGACGAGGTAGCTGGTAAAAACACAATGGGCTCGCATGCAGAGACCGCGGCTGATCCAACAGCAAGGAGTGGCAACCGTGCCCGGCCATGCGCGTCGATCAAGGGGGTGAGATAATGATTCAAAACACCTTGTCGATTGTCGATCCGTAGAAATGCGTCCTCAAATTGGGAGGTAAAAAATGAAAGCCACACATATTCTGTCCGCTTTCGCATTGTCGATCCTCACCACATTCTTTTTTGTCACGGGTTGTTCCAGAGACGAGCCCAACTCCACCGCGCCGCCAACATTGCCGGAGATGACTGGTTTTCTAACCTCGCAATCTCAAATGCACGGTGACGACCCGCCGTCCGGGTTGGTCGACTTCGACTGGAAGACCGATAAATTGACTTTTTGGCCTTACACGGGCAACGATTTCACCAGTGCCACTCAAGATCCCGTCAGCCTGATCTTTGTTGGACGCGTGGACCCGGTAGCCATCCGGTCGGCCTTGATGTCGCTCGACGGTGATCGCACGGCGTTTGACATGCCCGACGTTTACCCATTCAACGCGAAATGGACCGACGCTATCGGCAACGTTCAAACTGGCTATGCCGAAGACAGCGGCTGGACGGGCGCGGTGGTCCAATTGGCGCTGGGCGCCTACGAACCCATGCGTTTCCACTTGAGATTGATCGACTGTGGGACACCGTATGGTTCAAACGGATGCTGGACCTTGGGTGCCGCGCATTTCGAAATCACGATCCCCGGCACCGCTGATCATCAAGTGCTCGCCTGGGAACTGGCCGAACAAATCGTAGTCGCAGATTTCGTGCGAAGCGGTCTGCTCGATCCTGGAACTCCACCGTTCCAGACCGACGTCATCAACGAGTTCCCCTCGTATCATGACATCCCGGAGATGATCTATAACGGCATCCCCGACGAGATCAAGATTATGTGTGGACTGGAGCCCGGTCCAGCATCGTCACCAGTCCCGATTCCCACCGACGGCAAGGCAACAGTCTTGTATGTCACCGGCTCGGTGCCCACCGTAACAGGGACAAGAACCGAAACTCTAGTCATGGCCTACGATCAAATGATTCCCAAGCCATTTTGTGCCGGACCGTTGGATTTTGTTTATCTTGAGGGTGGCATCGACATCGAGAAAACCGTCCGCGTTGACGTCAAGGGACGATACCAGTACGCATCCAGTATTTCCGGTAAGCTAAAAGTCGTACCCATGGATGTTCAGCAGACGCCTCCGAGGCCATCTGGTGAACCGTATTTTGCGATTGTCAGTGACGAACAACGCGGGATTCTCGACGGCCGTTTTTCCCGCGTGACGTTTGACACCAAACGCATCAGCCCCGGCAATCGCGGAACCGAGAAACTCATGCGCTGGTTGCAGGTGTCATCCAACGGGCAAAATCTATTCCGCGTCCGGACGCAGTGCCGGGACAGGGGGAAGTGAGCGGCCGGACCGCCCCGGGGACGCTACCCGCGGCGTCTCGACAATGGTCAAAAACGCGCCGAGGCCGTCCACCCCAGGGTGGTCGGCTTCGGCGTCGTAACCACGTGTGCCAGAATAGAAAAGCGTTGAATCCTATCGGAAAATCCGGCATAGTAATGCATCTGTCATCGTGAGAACACCCGCGAGCACGACCCGCGCCAGCCGTGCCTACTCTCGGATGCGGCTTATTTTCTTAGCGACCTTATAAAATTGATTTTTGTCAAGTTTTTCCATATATTGCCCCTGTCGGCACTTGACCACTTAGAAGCACCTAACTATTATTAATCAGATCAGTTATGACCAAAGCTACCGATCCGATAAAGAAGTACACCGACCAGGAGTACAAATACGGGTTTGTTACCGATATCGAGCAGGAGACGATCCCAAAGGGGCTCAATGAGGATGTCATCCGGCTGATTTCGGCCAAAAAGAATGAACCCGAGTGGCTTCTCGCGTGGCGTCTCGAAGCGTTCGCCCACTGGCAAACCATGACCGAACCGACGTGGCCCAAGGTACATTACCCACCGGTCGATTTTCAGGAAATCCATTATTACGCGGCACCAAAGACGGACGAGGACGCACCAAAGAGTCTGGACGACGTCGACCCGGAGATCCGGAAGACATTTGACAAGCTCGGCATTCCATTGGAAGAGCAGCTCGCGCTGGCCGGGGTCGCCGTCGACGCCGTGTTTGACAGTGTGTCGGTAGCCACAACGTTCAAGGACAAACTTGCTGAGAAGGGCATCATTTTTTGCTCGTTCTCGGATGCGGTCGCGAATCACCCCGATCTGGTCCGCCAGTACCTGGGCACGGTAGTTCCCCAACAAGACAATTTCTATGCGGCATTGAACTCTGCTGTTTTTAGCGACGGCTCATTTTGCTTTATCCCCAAGGGTGTCCGGTGTCCGATGGAGCTGTCCACGTATTTCCGTATCAACGCGGCCAAAACGGGTCAGTTCGAACGCACGCTGATCGTGGCCGAAGAGGGCGCGTATGTGAGCTATTTGGAGGGATGCACGGCGCCGATGCGTGACGAAAATCAGCTCCACGCGGCGGTCGTCGAGCTGGTCGCTCTCGAAGATGCTCAGATCAAATACTCGACGGTTCAGAACTGGTACCCAGGCGACAAGGACGGCAAGGGTGGCATCTACAACTTCGTGACCAAACGGGGCCAGTGCCGCGGCGCCCGGTCAAAGATCTCGTGGACCCAGGTGGAAACTGGTTCCGCAATCACGTGGAAGTATCCGAGCT
>CP070631.1:428483-430473 GCA_020356045.1 Candidatus Latescibacterota bacterium | reverse complement strand
TTGAATAGCTCTGGCTGGAGACCGAACACCATCGGTGTCGCACAGCCTTGACGTAGCCATCATTCCCTCAAAGCCTCACGACCCTGACCGGACACAGAAGACCATCGCGGTCGCACAACCCCGACCAAGCCATCATTCCCTCAAAGCTTCACGACCCTGATCGGACACAGAAGACCATCGCGGTCGCACAACCCCGACCAAGCCATCATTCCCTCAAAGCCTCACGACCCTGACCGGACACAGAAGACCATCGCGCATTTTGTATGAATTCGTCTGGTTGGTCATGCGGGTGAGAGCCGCTTATGCTTACCGGTGTTTGTCGACGCCGTGCTGCGGGCAGCTCTTCTCGAGCGGACAGGTGGAACACAACGGCGAGATGGGTTTGCACACCATTTGACCAAAACTCACTAGAAGCTCGTTGTAGCCGATCCAGTATTTTTCCGGAAGCACATCCATCAACGAATACTCAGTCTGTTCGGGATTCGCCGTATCGACAAGACCCAATCGGTTGGAAACACGATGGACGTGGGTATCGACACAAATACCTTTTTTCCCATAGCCAAGCGTAATGACAAGATTAGCCGTTTTTCGGCCCACACCCTTGAATTTGAGAAGTTCGTCGATCGAATCGGGCACCCTGCCATCGTAGTCCTTGAGGAGCTGACTGGCTATTGCTTTGATCCTGCGCGCTTTTGTTTTGTAAAAGCCAACTGGGTAAATCGCCTTTTCGATAATCCGCACTGGGGTCTGGGAGAGCTTTCTGGGCGTCGCAGCTACGGAGAACAACCGTTTTGACGCGTCCATCGTGACTTCATCTTTGGTGCGGAGGCTCAATACCGTGGAAATGAGAATCCGGTAGGGGTCTCTCCTCTGGCGCGCCATCTGAGACACCGATGGCAGCTCACGCCCAACCGCCTTGCTCATCCCTCGAACCATTTGCGAGATGGCGCGCCCGTTAGGCTTTCGCTTTGTCTTGGTCTTTGGCTTGGTTTTCAGTCTCGCAAACAACTTTCGTCTCCCCATTTCGAACCCGTGTCGACACCTCATTCGTGGGCAGTCCGCCCAATATAAACTACGTCGCCGAAATATCCAAGCGCAAACAATCGGTTATTGTCTAACGGGGGTTTGACCCCGGCATGCTACTGACTGAAAAAATTCTGCAGCGAGAGTTCAACGCGGGTAATTCGCCAAAAAATTGTGTTTTTGAAATTTTTTGTTTGACAGGTTTGTGAGTGCGTTTTGCTCCGGTGTGTTTGCACGGCTCTGATTGACCCTGTGCGTTCGATACCTAAGCATGCTCTCGGTTTTCTGCCCATTTTGACGTTATGATGGTTCCTCGGTTCGTTTTGCCGCATTAACACGCACGCACGCGCCTCAAAAATCCTCATGCTATAATACCCCCGTCGACGTTCTCCTCCCCGTCGGCTCATCAATCGTTTGACGCCTGACAGACGATTCCCCATGGGAGGTTCACCATGACTCGCCGTTCACTCGCCCGCTTGTCCGACGCCAAACTCCTCTCCGAGCTTCGATCGCTGGTCAACAAAGAAAAGCAAACCACACTCGCCGTTCTCCTGCACCTTGCCGAAGTCGATCGGCGTGAGCTCTACCTCGAGTATGGGTTCAGCTCGCTCTATGACTACTGTGTCGGTGCACTGGGCTACTCCCGCTCCGCGGCCGGCCGCCGGATTGCCTCGGCCCGGTGCATCCGCCGGTGGCCCGAGGTCTACAGGCTTCTCGAGTCGCGGGAGGTCGGGTTGAGCACCATTGGGCTGGTCGCACCGATCCTTACCGACGCCAACAAGGACGCGCTGCTCGATGCGATCCGAAACAAGCCCGCCGTCAGGTCGAGACAATTGTGGCCGGGCACACCCCCCCGATCACCTTCCGAGACCGGGTCAAACCGGTCCGCGTGGCAGTCACCGATATGGGGCAAAATGCCAAAAATCGACGTAACTCGTTGATTTTTAACTCCCGCCGCGGGAGTAAC
>CP070631.1:420710-428383 GCA_020356045.1 Candidatus Latescibacterota bacterium | reverse complement strand
GCCCCACCAGGCGGTCGATAGGTTTCTTGGGCATCAGATCGTTTGAGTCGTCGTGTGCCGACATGGTTAAAACCAACCTCCCTTGTCCGGCCGAGCCGGACGCCGCCGGTGCCTTTGCCTAATCGGCCAGTTTTGATTTTTTTAACTTGATGCGCACTTCCTCGCCATCTTTCCGGACGATGACACCGGGTGCACCAACCACCGTACAGTTGTCGGGCACATCGTGATTGATAATAAACGTTTCAGCACCGACCTTGACATTGTTCCCCACCTTGATCGGCCCGAGCAGTGTGGCGGCGGTGGCAAGCATCACGTTGTCGCCGATTGTTGGATGCCGTTTTCCCACATGCTTACCCGTACCACCAAGCGTCACTTGGTGAAACATCACGCAGTCATCTCCGATCTCGGCGGTTTCACCAATGACGATTCCCATCCCGTGATCGATAAAGAGGCCTTTGCCGATCTTGGCCCCCGGGTGAATCTCGATTCCAGTCAGAAAACGTGAAAATTGCGAAACCATTCTGGCGAGGAATCGCAGTCTAATTTTGTAGAGAGGGTGACCGATGTAACGATGAAAAACGATGGCGTGAAGGCCTGGATACAATAGGGCCTCCAATCCCCGCGCGGCGGGATCGTTCTTGTATATCGACTTGAGATCTTCGAACATCGCGTTACTCCTCGAACAGATCGGTGGAAAGGTAACGCTCACCCGTATCGGGCAACACCGTCACGACTGTTTTGCCGGGGTGTTCGTTTGCCACCTGCACTGCGCCAAATAGCGCCGCGCCGCAGGAAATGCCGGCCAGAATACCCTCTTTGCGGGCGAGCATCCGCGCCGCGGCTCGCGCGTCGTCCGAACGGACGCGAATGATCCGGTCATAAACATCTGTGTCGAGGACATCGGGGACAAACCCCGCCCCGATCCCCTGGATCTTGTGTGGTCCCGGCTTGCCGCCGGACAGAACCGGCGAATCATCGGGTTCGACCGCAACGATCGTCACGTCCGGAAGCTCTCGTCTGAGCACCGTGCCCACACCCGTAATGGTCCCGCCGGTACCAACACCGGCGACAAAAAAGTCGAACGTGTCGATGTCGCTCAGGATTTCCCTTGCTGTTGTGCGGCGATGGACGTCCGGGTTGGCAGCGTTGGCAAATTGCTGAGGTTGAAAGAAGCCGTTCCCTCGCGCCAGCGAATCCGCCTGCTCCACCGCACCCCTCATCCCTTTCTCCGCCGGCGTCAAAATGATCTCGGCACCGTATGCCCGGAGCAGCTTTCTCCGCTCCACGCTCATCGATTCGGGCATGGTCAATACGAGCCTGTATCCTCTGACCGCGGCAACCATCGCAAGACCGATTCCCGTGTTCCCCGACGTCGGCTCTACAATAGTATCACCCGGTTTGATCGCTCCCGCGCGCTCCGCCGCGTCGATCATCGCCAGCGATATACGGTCCTTGACGCTCCCCCCCGGGTTGAACGATTCGATCTTTGCGTAGATATTCGGATTGATGCGACCAAGTCGGACTAGAGGGGTACGGCCGATCGTATCGAGGATGTTTTCCAACATGATATTTCACCAACCTTGGGCTCAAATGTTCATTATTTACAACATCTTAACAGAAACCACCCCGGCGGTCAAAATCAACCACCCGGCCGGTGCACGGTCCGGACCGGGGCTCCAACGTCAAACCGTTTGACATCGGGCAATATCCGGTTACTTTTGGCGACAGGAACAGTCCGTTTAGTTTGACAATACCCAACACCTGACAACAAATCAAAAGGAAGGTCGACGATGTTGTACAAGTTACTCGGCAGAAGCGGAATGCGAGTGTCCGAGCTGGGACTCGGGGCGATGACCTTTGGAAAGGAATGGGGTTGGGGGGCCACCAAAACCGAGAGCAAGAAGATGTTCGCAGCGTTCGCCGACGACGGCGGCAACTTCATCGATACGGCCAATCGCTACACGGAAGGGACCAGTGAGAAACTTGTCGGCGAGTTCATCTCACGTGACCGCGAACACTTCGTTCTCGCCACCAAATACAGCCTCTTTATGCGCCGCGACGATCCCAACTTTAGCGGCAATCATCGCAAAAACATGGTCCAGTCGCTCGAGGCGAGCCTCAAACGGCTCGGCACCGACTACGTCGACTTGTACTGGGTACATGCCTGGGATTTTACAACCCCGGCTGAAGAAGTGATGCGGGCATTGGATGACCTCGTCCGTCAGGGCAAGGTGCTCCACATCGGGATTTCGGACACACCGGCGTGGATCGTGTCGCAGGCCAACACGCTTGCCGAGTTGCGCGGTTGGGCATCGTTTGTCGGGCTTCAAATTCGTTACAGCCTGATCGATCGCACCGCGGAAGCAGATTTGCTCCCCATGGCCCGGAGCTTCGATATGGCCGTTACGCCGTGGAGCGTGCTGGGCGCCGGCGTACTCACCGGCAAATACCTGGGAAAATCTAAACCCGACGGCCGGGCCAAAGATGGAGCGGCCAAAGACACACGAAACCTGGCCATCGCCAAGTCAGTCGCGTCGGTCGCCGACGATCTCGACTGCACGCCGTCACAAGTAGCGATCAGCTGGGTACGTCAACAGCCCGGTGTCATCGTTCCACTCATCGGCGCCCGGAATCTCGCCCAGCTCGAGGACAATCTCGGCGCGCTCAACGTCACGCTGGCCGACGACCATTTGGCTCAGCTCGATGAAGCCAGCAAAGTGGACCTAGGCTTTCCACACAACTTTCTCTCCAGCGACGCGATCCGCGATATCGTTTTTGGCGGCACCTACGGGAGCATTCGCAATCACCGCCGCCTGCGTTCCGGCGAGTAACGGCAGATTGACGATGGGCTTTTCACTCAAACAAAAAGGGGCCTGGTGTAGCACACCAGGCCCCGGGGTAGCGGCATGATTGTCGCCTCACGGCGTCGCATCATTGACCGGGGAGGTCTATACCGCTGCCAGTTCGTAGATACCCGGGTTTCGATTCTGGCCTCAGGGCGCAGTACGAAAGAAACCCCGTTTACGCACCACCACGTTTGGCGCGCATCTTCATCTCCCGCTGTTTGCGATGGCTGCGCTTCGCGAAATACGCAACCCCGAAAATCACACCGAGGATGAGAAGAATCATGTTGAAAGACATTCCGTTGCCTCCTCTCTAGGACACCAATTGACTTCGAAGATGATCGCTACTCGACCATTTTCGACAACGCCCGGAACAGCTGCAGCATACCCGGGGCCAGAATTACAACGAGCAATTCAGGGAAAATGCAAAACACCAGCGGGAACACGAGCTTGACGGGAGCCTTCCGGGCCGTCTCTTCCGCTCGCTGCCGCCGGCGGGTTCGCAAAGACTCCGCGTGTGTGCGCAGCGCCTTGGCGATGCTGGTACCAAATCGATCGCTTTGAATCATTACCGCCACCAGGGCCCGAACCTCGTCGACCCCTGTCCGAAGGGCGAAATTTCTGAGCGCCTGCGTCCGCGTGATGCCGGCACGCATTTCGTTGTTCACCGTTCTAAGCTCTTCGGAAAGCGCCTTTGAGTTGAGCTCTGTCTCCCTTCCCACTTTGAGCAGCGCGGCGTTGAGCCCCTGCCCCGCTTCGACACAGATCACCAGAAGATCCAACGCGTCAGGAAGCGAAAGGGTGATCTCCATCTGACGTTTTGACTGCCGGGACCGGACAAACATCATGGGCAGGTAATAACCAACCACAACGCCCAGCAAGGTAAGCGTAAGCGTTTCCTGCGGAGATCTGTGAATATTGAGACAGATCAGCGCCGTCGACAAACCGAGAATCAACATGCAGAGCACGCGCGCGCCCGCGAAGACCTTGCGACTATCGATGTTCCGATAGCCGGCCTGTGCAAGCTCCCACTGCAGAGTTTCAGAAAAGATTTGTCCGGGAAGCAGCCACCCGAGAAACGATACCAACCGTCCAAAAAAAGGAAGCGGCGCATCCGCCGTTTCGAGGGTATGGGTTTCCTCCGGCTCCTCACCACCACCATCAACGACCCGCCGCAGACGGTCAGACACATTTCCTCTACGCACTTGGATCTGGTAGAAGGCTGCCGCCGCCGCAAGAAGCGTCAAAGCGGTAAGAACCGGTATGAGATAAATCATCATTGTCTTACACCTTTATGTTGACGATCCGCCGCATGATAAAGAATCCGGAGATTTGGAGCGCTACGGCCATCCCGATCAAGTACTTTCCGATCGGATCGGCGACGAGCCCTCGCAGATATTCGGGTGCGACCACCATGATTATTCCAGCCATTACAAGGGGCAGCACAAAAAGAATAAAGCCTGACATCCGCGCCTGCGCTGTCAGCGTTCGTACGTCACCGAGAATCCGGAAACGATCGCGGATAATCGCCGCCGCCCGCTCGAGAATCTCGGCTAGGTTACCGCCCGTCTCCCGCTGCAGAATAACAGCGGTTATAAAAAGATGGAGCTCCTTGCTGTCGACGCGGCCGGCAAATTTTTTGAGGGCGTCTTTCATATCCAAACCCAGACGGTTTTCCTCAAAGAGAACTCTGAATTCCTTGGCCACCGGGTCCGGCGACTCCTCCGCAACAACCTGGATTGCCCCGGTCAATGCAAGACCCGCTCGCAGAGCACCGTTTAGCATATCGAGCGCATCGGGAAACTGCTTCTCGAACTGCTGGAGCCTTTTCATCTTCTTGTGTCGTGCGTAGAACAGCGGAATCGATCCCAGTAACAGACCTATCGGGAGCGCCATCAACGGACGATCGAGCACGGCCGCGGTGACAAATGTTCCCGCTGCAAAGAGGAACAACATGATCAAGAGAAACGTGCCGAGCCGAATCGATAGGTCGCCCTGCACGAGCAGCGTATCGAGCTTTCGCGCCCAGCCGGCGTTTTTGAGAAGTGTGTTTAGAAACGGAATCGAGCTTAGATCCATATCGCGCAGGATCACGTCTCGAGCGCTGGTATCCGTGTCGCCGAGCAATATGACGTCTTCGAGCCGATCGCGGATTCGTTTGTTGGCCTGGGCCTTCACCAGGACCAGAACACCCGCTGCGGCGAACACCAAGGTCAGGAAAACGCCTACACTTGGAACGAGTAGTTGGATATCCATGACTTTTAAATCACCTGCCCTTCGCTAAACAGAGAGGCGGGTACGCTGATGCCACTGATTTCGAGCCGATCGGCGAACTTGGGCCGGATGCCCGAGGCCTCGTAGCGGCCAAGGACCTTTCCGTCCTCGGATATCCCCGTCCGCTTGAAGGAGAAGATTTCCTGCATCGCGACGACTTCGCGTTCCATACCAACGATTTCGCTGACATCGACCACCCGGCGTGTACCGTCAGACATTCTCGACACGTGGACGATGACGTCGAGCGCAGCGCTGATTTGTTCTCTCATCGCCTGGGGCGGCAAATTGACACCGCTAAGAAGCATGAGAGTCTCCAGACGGTGGAGCGCATCGCGGGGGTTGTTCGCGTGAACCGTTGTGAGCGATCCATCGTGACCGGTGTTCATCGCCTGGAGCATGTCGAGCACCTCGACACCTCGAACCTCACCGACGACGATACGGTCCGGGCGCATACGAAGCGCGTTTCGAACCAGGTCACGCTGTGTGATCTCTCCCTTACCTTCGATGTTCTGCGGGCGGGTTTCGAGTCGCACCACGTGCGGCTGGAGCAGTTGGAGCTCGGCCGCGTCCTCGACGGTTACAATCCGCTCTTCGACCGGGATAAACGCAGACATCGCGTTCAAAAGCGTCGTTTTACCGGAGCCGGTACCGCCCGAAATCAACATGTTCAGACGGGCCTTGACCGCGCCCTTTAAGATCTCGGCCATGCCGGGACTCACGGATCCCAGCTCCATGAGATCGCTCAGATTGAGTGTCCGCACGCCAAACCGACGGATCGACAGGATGGGGCCATCCAGCGCCAGCGGTGGGATGATCGCGTTGACACGCGAGCCATCCAGCAGACGGGCGTCGACCATCGGCGACGACTCGTCGACGCGCCGGCCGATTCTGGACACGATGCGATCAATGATTTTCATCAGGTGCTCATCGTTGTCGAACTTCACTTCGGTCAGCTCGAGCTGTCCAAACCGTTCGATATAAACTTGGTTGTGGGTGTTGACGAGAATATCGGAGACGTCGGGGTCATGGAGCAAAGGCTCAATGGGTCCAAGTCCAAACGTCTCGTTCATCACCTCTTGTTCGAGACTCAACCGTTGACTCTCGCTCAAGGGGATGCCCTCTTCAACAACCAGGGCGTTGATAATGTGGCCAATCTGTGCCCGAAGCATTTCGGGGGCGATCGAATCCAGATTGGCTAGATTGATCCGCTCAACCATTCGTCTGTGGATGCGTGCCTTTAGTCCGCTGGTGCGATCGTTGAGCGCGTTGGCCACCGATTTCCCATTGCCCTTTCCATTCCCGTCGACGGTCACCGCCGAGGACGCGGTATTGCCGGTACTGTCCTCGCGCTCGGCCTTTTCGGTACGGGAATTAACACTTCTGAATCGGTCTCGGAGTGACATTGTCACCTCTCCTCAGGTCTAGTCATTAGCCAGTGGCCGTTTCCATCGAACCGACGGACTCTTCACGTCCGTACAATTCACAAACGCACTCGGCCAGATCTTTGAAGTTTTGAGCCACTTTAGATTTGGGTGCCTCGAGCACCGCGGGATTCCCCCTGTCGATTCCCAGGCTTATGGGGGCAAAATCGTTGGGAACCGCCCAGAAGGTCTCCAGTCCAACCGTATTTTCCAGATCCGTCAACGTAAGCCGGCTCTTTTTTTGGAATCGGTTGACGACGAGATGGATCAAACTACGGTCGATTTCCAGCTCGTCAAATATGTCCAGGTACCGTTTCACATTTCGAATTGTCGGTAAATCCAGTGCCGACAGAAAGAGAATCCCATCGGAGAGCGAAAGCACTTCGACGGTTCGGTCGTCGAGATGTCGTCCGACGTCGACGATCACATAATCGAACATCGAACCCAACATCCCAAAGAGTTCGGTCATATGAGCCGTGTTGATCTCGTCCGCCATTTCCGGACTTGCGGCCACGGTCAAGACGTACACTCCCGATTCATGCTGGCAAAGAACCGACGGCAATTTCCCGGAATCCACTGATCCGTCGCTCATCGCGTCCACCAAGCTGTATCTCGGCGTCTGATCGAGCATCAAACAGAGGTCGCCCATGTGAAAACATAGATCGACCAGCACAGTTTTGGCGTTGGATTGCTCAGCGAGTGCCACACCCAAATTGGCCACCACCGATGTGGCGCCGATGCCGCCCTTTCCGGAGAACGCAGAGAGAATCTTGCCGCGTTTTTTGCCGTTGCCGCCGTTCCGCGCAAGCAGCTTGCGCATGTGATCGAATGCTTTCTCGAGCTCGCCGGCATCGATCGGTCTCGACACGAACTCCTGTGCCCCGGCGCGGATACAGCTCAGTATCAACTGTGGGGATGATTCGTGCGAGCTGAGAATGATCCCGGTGTCGGGAAGCTCTTCTCTGATTTTTTTGACCGTCTCGAGAGTCAGGCTGGCGGTCGGTTCGAGCTCGATTAGAACGCAGTCCGGTTGCAGACCACGGACCAGACGTAATCCGGTCTGCGTGTTGTCTGCTTCGCCGATCACACGGATGCCGTCGCCACTCATACGGCGTTTGACATACACGCGTGCGCG
>CP070631.1:417829-420610 GCA_020356045.1 Candidatus Latescibacterota bacterium | reverse complement strand
CGGTAAGGAATCCACACAGCGCGGCAAGCTCGTCCGTACGCGTTAGAATAAGTCCCCCGGATGTGGTATAATTGTCCCGGTCGTCAGCCAGGAGGGCAATATCATGTTTACATGTGTCGCGATCTTCTTAGCGGTCGCTCTTGCGTGGGTACCGGCCCCGGCACAAATTGTGGACTTGTGTGGTTCGACCGCGATGTCAGCCGGCGGGTGTTTGGTTACCTGTCCCGAGGGCGACGGATATCGACTCTCCGATATTGGCGCCACCATCCAGGTCACCGTCGTTTACCAGGGTGAACCCGTACCAAATATTCCGGCGACGGATTTCTGGTTGATCGAGTGCGATCCGGTGGATGAACTGATACTCTGCGGTGGTTCGCAGTCGGCCAGCGCAGATGGTCCTACGGATGCAGCGGGGCAGACGACCATAAGCGGCACCATTGCGGCCGGTGGCTGCGCCGAGAGCCTGGCTCTCATTGTTCAGGGCGTCTTGATCTACGACCCGTCGACCAACTGCGAAACGATTCTTTGTTTGCCCATAAAAGCACGCAGCCCAGATCTCAACCTCGATCTCGTTGTCAACTTGTCCGACCTTGCGCTTTTTGCCGTACCTTTTAGTTCTGGAGTTTACGACGCGTGCGCGGACTTTAACTGCGATCAGAAGGTGGGGCTCCAGGATCTGTCGACATTTGCCTTTCACTACGGGCCACCCGGTCACTCTTGCTTTCCATAGAAAACCCTCGCGTACGGTTCGCGGATTGCGCCGGCACCGTCTGACCGGCCGGTCCCCAGCGGCTGGGATCCGTTACCAGGCTCGCTGTAACTCCTTTTCATAATTCCTCTTCTTAAAGCTTTTCCAGTTTCTCAAGATTCTGGTAGACTCGTCCGGGTTTTCAGAGCGGTCGCGGCGCCGACGGAGATTTGTCAAAGCGGGACTCAATATGACGGATGAAAAACACAGGATATTCGAAGAGCTCAAGTCGCTGACCACCGAGCGGCGCAACCCCCGTACCCGTGAGATCGATCTCGCGCCCGCAGCCGGGATCCTCGAGCTGATGAACGCCGAGGACCGCCGAGTGGCCGATGTGGTTCGCGAGGCCATCCCTGATGTCGCCCGTGCGGTGGATCTGGTGACCGAGTCGTTCAAAGCGGGCGGCCGACTCGTTTACGTGGGGGCGGGGACAAGCGGGCGGCTGGGTGTTCTCGATGCCGCCGAATGTCCGCCCACCTTTGGCGTTCAACCCCACATGGTGTTGGGTGTGATCGCCGGAGGGCGCGACACCGTATTTCTGTCGAGAGAGGGGGTCGAAGATGACGAAGAAGCGGCGGCACGCGATATCGCGGCGCGTGATGTGTCGGACAAAGACACGATCGTGGGAATCACGGCGAGCCGCCGTACCCCCTATGTGATAAAGGCGCTCGAGACTGCGGGAAAACTCGGGGCCAAGACGGTTTTTCTCACCTGCAACGAGCCGGCGGATATCACGGTCGACGTTCAGATCAATGTGATTGTCGGTCCGGAAGCGCTGGCCGGTTCAACCCGTCTCAAGGCCGCTACCGCTCAAAAAATGGTTCTGAACATGATATCGACGGCCAGTATGATCCGCCTTGGCAAGGTCTATGAGAACTTGATGGTCGATCTCAAGCCGACCAGCGCAAAGCTCGTCGAACGCGCCAAGGGGATCATCGTGATGCTTGCCGGCGTCGATTACGATGAGGCGGCGCGCGTGTTCGACGCATCCGGGCGAAGCGTTAAGGTGAGCATTGTGATGGCCCGGTTGGGGTTGGACAAACAAGAAGCGGAAAAGCGGCTCGGTGACGCCGACGGATTTTTGGCGCGGGCATTGGGGGAGAGGTGATTTGATGATTCGTGTTATGGGAATTGTGGTTTTGGTCGTTGTTGTTTTGAGCACGGGAGGTTGCGGGACTGCGGATGACGAGAGCGCCCCGATCCGATTCTGGCAGTTCTGGGATACAGGGGTGATCGAACCATTGGTTCGCGAGTTCGAGGCCCACAATCCAGGAATCAAAGTGGAAATAGAACAGCTGACCTGGCAGAGCGGTCTCGAAAAGATCCAGGCGGCCATCGCTTCGGGTACTCAGCCCGATCTGTGCGAGCTGGGATCGACATGGGTGCCGCGGTTCAGCTTTGAGGGGGTGCTCGAAGATCTAACCGCCGTCCACGAAGAGATCGCGGATAGTTTTCTGATGTGGGACAGCGCCATGTGGCGCGGGCGGGCGTACGCGTTGCCATGGGTACAGGGATCGCGGGTGCTGTTTTACAACGTTGATTTGTTCGAGCGAGCCGGTCTCGATCCCGATAACCCGCCAGAAACGTGGGAAGATTTGCTGGGTGCCGCTCGCCGGATAGACGGTCTCTCCGATGCCATCAGCGGTTTTGGACTCAATCTCGGCGAGCGCTATGTATTGTACAAAAAGTTCATGGCCTTTGCGTGGGGAAATGGTGGAGGAATCCTCAACTCCAAGGGCGAGGTTGTTTTTGACAGCCCGGAAAACCTCGAGGCGCTCGGGTTTTATCAGACGCTGGCGCAGTATTCCCTAAAGGAAAAGCAGGAGGTCCTCGATCACAATTTCAAAAGTGGAAAGCTTGGCATGCAGATCTCCGGTGCGTGGAATCTTCGCAACCTCGCCGTGGAAGCACCCGATCTCAATTACCGAGTGGCGCTGGTTCCGAGACCCTTCGAACGTGCCGGTGAGCACGCGAGCTTTGCCGGCGCCGAAATGCTCGTGATCTTCAAAAGTTCCAAACGCAAAGCGGATGCG
>CP070631.1:416433-417729 GCA_020356045.1 Candidatus Latescibacterota bacterium | reverse complement strand
CGATACCAGCGCTGATCGACCTCCCCCTCGGCGTGGAAAAACCGCAGCTCGCCCACCAGACCCATCGTCAACCCGTTCAGCGGGAGAAAACCGGGGAGCAGGTCGACGACCACCCGGGTGTTCAACGCCACGCCCCAGCCCTCACCTTCCGAGATCCGCCCTCGCAGCAGGTGATCGTCCGTGTCCGACGCATAAACAGCACCGATACTGGCCTGCGCCCCCAGGCGCGCATGGGCGCCGACCAAGTACGTGCCTGCGGCGCCGACCTGAGGGCTTACATAGCTGACCTCGTAATCGATCACCGGGGCGGTGCCGGATACGGGAAAGCGCTGGTCCGAGAACAGACTGCCACGCCACCCTTCGAACCCGACGAGATGCTGCTCGATCCGCTGGTAGTCGAAGTGAAATAGAAGAGAGAGGTCGCTCCGATCTCCCTTGCGAAACCGATATCCCACGTCCGCCGTTACGAAGATCAGTTCGAGGTCGGCGTTAGACTCGGTGTAGCCAAGCTGCTTCGAACCCACCCAGTCTTCATCAGTCATCTTGTCCGACGGATCGGAGACATTCGTGTGGACGCCGGCTGCCACGGACCAGCGGCGTGCCGACGCCTGGCCGGGTTCCCAACCCGCAGCCACGCCGAGCAGGGTGACGTCCAACGGAAACTCCAGTCTGCTGCGGATGTCCACGAGCGTTCCAGGATTGGCCGGATCCTCGGACTTCGCGTTGAGTTCGTACGCCGTCTCACCGAACAAGCTCGACACCGTCGCGGTAAACCGCAGGCCGAGTTCGTTCGTTGACCGGGATCCCTCGACGGGCTCGGCGCTCGAGGCAAAGGCGGGCGTGCCCGCGACAACCAACGAGAGAACGAGTGCCAAACACCGCATCGGATTCACTGGAGTCCCTCTACTCGAATACATGCACTGCGACGAGGAAAGATCGAAAGGAAGAGATATCGTACCAGTTCTGTCGTAGCCAATCCAGATTCGGCGCAGCGCCAAGACGCGAAAAGACAACATGCAGATGCCGAGGGCGCCGTAGAACGGCTCCTTCTGTGGGGCCGTCAACTACACCTCTGCTTTATGTACCGTCTCACCCGGCCCGCAAGTTCGACACCGGACCTGACCGTCAACACTTACGCTCGGACACGTTCTGATCACATTCATGGATTGGCCGAGAAGGTGGGAGAGGCGCTCAGGTCTGCGCCCGATTGTGCCACAGCGTGCTGGAAGCGGCTTCTGACGCAGCCCAGCAACCGTACAAGACCAATGATAACATTAGGATGAGTGCTGAGGAAGG
>CP070631.1:409975-416333 GCA_020356045.1 Candidatus Latescibacterota bacterium | reverse complement strand
GTGGGTGAATCGCTCGAGCTGCTCCCGCGGCGGAAGTCGGTTCGAATTCGCGAGCTTCAAAGCTTTGGGGAGAAAAGAGAACACGGGTATGCGGGCGAGCGGCTGGCGATCGCCTTGCAGGGTGCCAAGCTCGACGAGGTAGCTCGCGGCGACATGCTGGTTGCGCCCTCGGAATTTGCCGTGAGTTATATGTTTGACGCCAGAATCCGTGTGGCCAACTACGCGCAGTTCGTGGTCAAACAGCGCGAACGACTCCGGGTTCATCATGGGGCACGAGAGGTGCTTGGCCGGATAACGATCCTCGAAGAGGATGAGTTGCGTTCTGGAGCGGAGGCGCTCGTACAGCTGCGGCTCGAGTCACCAATCGTGGGTGGTGGGGGAGACTACTTTGTTGTTCGGAAATACTCTCCGACGATGGTGCTTGGTGGTGGACGAATTATCGATGCGCACGCTTCCAAACATCGAAGAAACGATCCCGTGGTGCTCGAGAAGCTCCGAGTCAAAGAGCTTGGCGACCCCAAGGATATACTGCTTCAGACCGTCGAAGCGGCGGGTCTTCGCGGTGTTCCGGCCAAAGGTCAACCCGCTGGTGACATCGAGGAATTGATCCAAGATGGCCGCATCAAGAATGTCGATGGCATTCTATTTTTGAGTGCCGTGCTGGACAAGCTTGCGGATGCGGTCATGAAAATGTCAAACGATTACGTCCGGGCGCATCCGCTCCGTTACGGGATCGACAAAGAAGAAGTCAGGCAGCGCACAAAATTCCCACACCCGACGGCCCTGTTCAATAGCGTCCTGGCCGAGATTGCAACGATCAAGCCGCTCTTTGTTCGCAACAATCTCGTCCGTTCGGGCTCTGAAGAGCTCGAGCTCTCCGGCGATGTTGCGGAGGAGATCGCCCGGCTCGAGAAGCGGATCGAGCACCCCGGATTGCTCTTTGAAAAACACGAGGCCCTGGGCCGGGGATGGCGCGGAACCAGCGATTTTGCCGACGCCCTCCAGCTGCTCAGGGACACCGGTGCGGTGGTGAAGATTGGTGATAATGGGTATCTTCACCAAAACGCCCTCGATCGCTGTGTTCGCGAGTTATCTCGTTGGTTTGAAACAAATTCGGAGCTTGGGGTCCCCGATTTCAAGAATCTGTTCGGAATCACCCGCAAGCACGCCATCCCACTGCTCGAATATTGCGATGACAACCGGATAACCGTTCGCGATGGGAATATCCGGCGCCGCGGACCGCAGTTGCCAGACCCATAGGGCGAAAACCCGCCGCGGAGAGTTGATTTTGCTCCCAATTGGGGTAGATTTCGGTGTAATGTGGCTTCCGGAACCCGAGACATTGTGCTATATTAGGTTGGGAGTATTCATTCTGACAATTTTCGCTTGAACGACGTCTTGTGCCGACCCGGGCACTCGGCCACCCTTTCATTAAGGAGGGGGAGTTATGAAAGTGGTAACAGGGACTATTCTAGCTCTGATGCTGGTAGTCGCCCTGGTGTCTCCTGGATTACTGACGGCCCAGCAATTGCCGTTGCCCGTGCAGAAGATTATCTACCCTGGGGTCACGACGGTCGAGTATGCCAGCGAAACGCTCATTTTTACGAGTTCGGTACCGCTGGTAGCAGGTTTTAAGTTTATCAGCGCCAATGAGATCGAAGTCACGGTCCGGACCCGTGGTGGCGGAGGGGGCGGGACCGACGCGCCTGGCAATATACTTCGGATCTATTGGCAGGATGAAGACCGCTTTATCTACGACGGCGAGCCGCCGGAAGACGAATGGTCCGGAATTCTGCTAACCGAGGGCGGATTTACCGAAAAGTAAGAATTATTAACGAGCGTAAAATATTTTAACGATCTCCTCGGATTTCGGGTGCGCACGTCCACAGATGTGCGCGCCTTTTTTGTATATCCAATTTTTAAAAGATGTTAGCGATGCGCCGCGAATGGCAGATTTGCCATGGTTGGCACGGTACTTGCGCTATGAATGGACGCCGTTTCTGCTTTCCCAGAGACGGTTGTGTTCCTCGAAAATTCGGAACACAGGAAGAGGAAACACTCGGTGGCATAAAGAGGGTAATGCATCTGGCTGCGCCAAGGCTCTATCGATTAGGTCAGCAGATGCAGCGTGCATCTGTCACCTTCCCCTGAGTGGCTCGTCAGGCCAGTGAATCATAGCCCTTGCCCTTAGCTTGATTCCGCTGGTGTATTGCCCTCTTAGACACGAGTAGAGGCACGAGTTGCTGCGTGCCTCTACTTGTTTCCGGTTGTATCCGGCAGCTGTGCCTCGGTGGAAACGGGTGCGGCGGCGTTGGCCGCGGCACTCGTTTTCTATTGGGGTGTGGATCCTCTCGCCGGCGTGTCGGGTAGCGCCGGTTCAGCCATAATGGTTTTTTCCCGCTCACAGGTGACTTGGCCCGGGCGCGCCCCCCTGAACTTGCGAACGTATTTCCGGTGTGTGTATATCACCGGGACCAGCGACGCGTGCCGGGCTTTGGAAAAATAGGCGGCAATTCCGGCCGCGGTTTGGAGGATGCTGTCGGATGGGTTCCCGGGGGCGCCGTGCGATTTGAGGATGACGTGGGAGCCGGCAACCTGCTGCGCATGCATCCAGATGTCATCGGGCGCGGCGACGCGAAACGTGATCTCGTCGTTTTCTTTGTTGTTTCGTCCCACCAGCGCAAACCACATGCGGTCGAGTTCAAAACGGCGGTACGTTTTTGACTGACGCGTATCTCGCGGCGTGGTTTGTAACCGCGCTCCGAGGCCACAACGCTCGATCGCCGAGTCGACGCTTCGAATCGCATCCCCAAGCGAGCCTTGTTTGGCGACGGCATCGAGCTCTTTCTCGAGCGATGCGATGTCCTCGCGTACCGCTCTTATGCGTTGAGCAATGGCGTCGCGGCTTCTTTCCAGTTTTGCGGCCCGTTTGAACCGCTTTTCGATTTGATCGCTGACCGGAAGCGCCGGGTCCAGCTTTATGGTGATTTCCTTTTCCGATCCGTAGGGGTCGGGCAAGATCACGGCGGACGATCCCGGTGGGATCTTTGACTGGAAGGCGGCCAGCACGTTTGCCTCTTTTCGCCACATCTCGAACGAGTCGGCCGTCTTCAAATCGCGGTCGAGATCATCGGCGAGACGCCGACGCGAATCGAGGTGCCGTTTGAGTGGTGCGGCGTGGTTGGCGATCATGTCATCGCGGATCGATTCGAGAATAAAATCTCCCGCCCGTCTGCACGCGACATCTATGCGGTCAAACGGGCCCAAACGGATGGCGAGGCCGGAAGGTACGGGGTCGGGAAGGGGGACGACACCGCCGGACCGCACGCTCCGGGATCCCAAATGAAAACGGCAGCTCCCTCGGATCATCTCGTCGCGCCACGCCACAAGCCCGCGCACATCAACGGGCGAAACGGGGCCGCGGTCCGCCGTAAAACACCCGATCAGCTCCTCGGTCAATCCGGGCACGGGTTGACCCGGACCGGTTTCAACAGCGCGGATCAGCGTGTCCGCATCCGCCACGGCAAGACTTGGGGCGCGGGGTGTCGTCGGAGCCGGCCGCGGCCGCCCCGCTTCGCGCGAATCCAGCGATTCGATGATCGATTCGGCCCCGAGAATACGCGCCTTTCCCGCACTGCCAAAAAGACGGAGAACCAGTTCGACGCGGTCGCGGTCGCGGCCAAGCTCGAACCGGACCATACGATCGTCGTCGATCTGCTCGCAGGCGCCGACCGGCAGTCCCCGAATTCGTTTGAACACCTCGGTGCCGGCTCCTCCCAACGGATCGGTGTCGGTGAGATAGACAAAGGGGCCGGGGCTGGAGAGGATCGAGGCCAAAAAACAAGGGGCTGCCCCGCCGATAAGCTCGATCGACAGCACGGGGGCCAGGTACCTGACGGAGCCGATCGTTTTTCCACAAACCGTTTGGCCTGCGCCACGAACAAAAAGATGAAGCAGAAAATGATTCATTGGGAGCGCCGATCGTCAAACGGGAATTAAGTCATTATGTATTGAGGATTTACCGGTTGACAGACGCGTGGTCTCCATTTAGTATTGGTCGTCTCAGAAGCCTGATTTCCTGACCATGTCCCGCGTTATGGTGCGCCGGGGCAGGAGTCGACCAAGGAGCGATACCGATGTTGGTCAGTATGACTGGATTCGGCCACGCGGAGGTTTCCAACCGGTCCGCAAGGGTATCAGTGGAGATCCGCACTGTCAACCACCGCTATTTTGACGTGTCGAGCAAGTTCCCCAAAGCGCTGCTCCACCGCGAGCACGAGATCAAGGAACTGCTCAAGCAGAAGATCTCGCGTGGAAGGATTTCCATCAGCATCACCGCCGAAACCGAATTGCCCAAATTCAACGTCGCAATCAATCTCCCCTTGATGGAACAGTATGTTGCACAGCTCAGAAAGTTTGCCAACAAACATTCCCTGCCTACGGAAATCGATATCAACACGCTCGCGGGACTGCCAGAGGTGTTCGAGCTCCAGGAGAACCAAAACGACGCCGACGTGTTGTGGCCGCTGGTCAAAAAGGGTACGAAGCAGGCGCTGGCCGCGCTGGTCAAAATGAGGGAGGACGAGGGCAAGGCGCTCGAGGCGGACATCCGATCGCGTATCACGCGCGTCAACAAACTGATCAAAAAGGTCGAACGACGTGCGCCCAAAGTGCAGGCGCACCACACCAAGGCATTAAAAGAACGCGTCGCCAAACTGATGGAGGGCGTCAGAGTTGACCGCGACCGGTGGATGACCGAAGTCGCCCTTCTTGCGGACCGCCTCGATTTTACCGAAGAAACAACCCGGCTGAACAGCCACATGGCGCAGTTCAAAGCGTGTCTCGACCGCGGTGGGCCGGTGTCAAAGAAGCTCACTTATCTGCTTCAGGAAATACACCGGGAGGGAACGACGATCTCATCAAAAGCCGCCGATGCCGAGGTCGTGGAACATATGGTCTCGCTCAAAGAAGAAACGGAGAAACTCAGAGAACAGGTTCAAAACCTAGAGTGACTTGGTTTCCGCGTTGTGAACGGGAGCGTGGACGGCGCCAATTTCCGGGGAGAGGAGCGGTTGAGAAAAACCAGGGCGTTCCCCATAGTTGTCTCCGGCCCGTCGGGGGCGGGCAAAACCACCCTCGTCGGCAAAGTAATCGCGCGCGATCCGGTGCTCAGACGGTCGATCTCGTGTACGACACGCGGTCCCCGCGATGGTGAAAAAGAGGGAGTGGACTACTTTTTTTTGAGCGGCGCCGAGTTCGAGTCGCAAAAAGAGGGCAACCTCATCGAATGGGCAGAGGTACACGAGCACCTCTACGGGACGCCAAGGGATGCGCTCGAGAGGGCCCTCGACGAGGGACGGGACGTCGTGCTCAATATCGATGTCCAGGGGGGCGGGCAGGTGAAAAAGTGCTTTCCCGAGGCGGTGATGATATTTATTTTACCACCGTCATTCGAGGTGCTCGAGCAAAGGATCCGAGACAGGGCTGCCGATACCGAAGATGACATTTATCGGCGGTTGGAGGATGCGCGCGAAGAGATCCGGGCGTTGCCCGCCTACGATTATGTCGTGGTAAATGACAAACTGGACGAGGCCGTCGTCGCGATCCACAACATTATCGAATCCGAGCGCTGCCGGCGCACGCGTTACGACGATGATTATATCCGGCAGTTCGACACAAACAGGTAGCAGGAGAAGGTAGATGAAAGACGTAGTGCTCATTGAGAAACTCACAACGGTGATTCCCAACAAATACGAAGCGGTGCGTGTTATCGCCAAAGAGGCAAGACGGATCAACTCACTGCTCATCCGCAGCGCCCAGGGTGAGATCGAAGAAAAACCGACCATGATGGCGCTCAAGCGGCTGCTGGAAGACAAGGTCAAGTACCAGTTCGTCGAACCCAATGAACTGCCTGATCTGGAAGCGGAAGAAAACGAATAGTCCTCCTGCCTTTTAACGGCTGGCTCGCGGCGTTTTCAACTCCATCTTTTGTCAAACGAAGTCCAATGGAAAGCCGGCTCGAGGGAAAACGGATACTCCTGGGCGTGACCGGTGGGATCGCCGCGTACAAGTCTGCCTACCTTGTTCGGTTGCTGCGCGGCGAAGGCGCCGATATAAGAGTCATAATGACCGCGGCGGCGTGCGAGTTTGTTGCCCCGCTTACATTCGAAACACTTTCCGATAACAAGGTTCACACTTGCATGTTTGGTTCGGAGATGGGCGCCGGGGGAGCGCCGGTCGGCGAGGTATCTGCGGTCGAGCACATCGATCTGGCCAAATGGGCGGATCTCGCCCTGGTAGCCCCGCTCACGGCAAACACCATTGCCAAACTGACCCACGGCGCCGCCGACGATCTCTT
>CP070631.1:407806-409875 GCA_020356045.1 Candidatus Latescibacterota bacterium | reverse complement strand
GCCACGACCGTGTCAAAAGACTCGTCCGAAAATGGTAGCCGCGCAGCATCCGCCACTGTAAAACCCCACCGGAACCATTTCTCGTCGCTGTCAGGCGCTTTATTTGTCTTGCGCCTGGCTGTGTCAGGCGCTTTCAATGTCTTGCGCCTGGCAAACGCTTGGCTCGCCTGTGCGTGCTCCACCGCTAGATCGGCTCCATACACCTCGGCGGCGCCGGCCTCTCCGTAGGCAACCGTTTTGCCCCCTAAACCACACCCGATGTCCAATACTCTCTTACGCCCGAGGTCGCGGGCCGGTTCCAGATACTCCTCGACCAGCGATCGGCCCCATTGGTACTCCCACTCGGAGTACGCCTCGGCCGACTCGCGCCCCCCAACCCCGGGTCTTCGAAACACTTTGTTAAGAAAGACAATTAGCTTGACCAAGCTTCGTTTTCCGCGTTTTGAACGCCCAGCCGTTCGCCACCCCGTCCACCAAAGAAATGGAGCGAGTCGCTGGGTGCCTCCAAAAAGGTCATTCCGTCGCGATCCACCTCGAACCGGGCGTTCCCTCTGGCGACAATCTCTTTCCCACCCAGATCGACGTGTGTAAGCACTTCGTGGCCAAGGGTTTCTCGCAACACAACCCGCCCGGTTAACACGGGGGCATCGCTTCGACCCAGGTGACCGCCTGGGTGAAGACTCTCGGGGCGAATTCCCACTATCACCTCTCCGATGCCATTTTGTTCGAGCGAATTCCTGGCCACGGCGGAAAGCGTCAAGTGGGCGCCGTTGTCAATGACCACCACGCCGTCCGCCCCAGAGAACCGGCCTTTGAGAAGATTCATCGGCGGACTGCCGAGAAACGAGGCGACAAACACATCGTTAGGCTTCTCATAGCACTCGGACGGTGAGCCCACTTGATGAATTTTACCATCTTTCAACACCACGAGCATCTCACCGATCGTCATGGCTTCGACCTGATCATGTGTTACGTAAATCGTTGTTGTTTCTAGCTTTCTGTACAGCTTCTTAATCAAGTACCGCATCTCGTCCCTGAGCCGGGCGTCCAGGTTTGACAATGGCTCGTCAAATAGGAAGACCCGGGGCTCACGGATGATCGCCCGCCCCAGGGCAACGCGCTGCCGCTGCCCCCCGGAGAGTTCCGCAGGCCGGCGGTCGAGCAGCGAGTTGATCTCCAAACTCACGGCTACCTCTTCGACCTTTTTGACAACCACGTCTCTGGGCACCTTGCGGATTTTGAGGCCAAAAGACAGGTTTTCACGGACGGTCATATGCGGGTAGAGAGCATAGTTTTGAAACACCATGGCCACATCCCGCCGTCTCGGGTCCACGGTATCCAGTCGGTCGCCACCCAGCGTGATCGTCCCCGTGGTGGGTCGCTCTAACCCAGCTATCAAACGCAGGAGGGTGGTTTTTCCACACCCCGACGGCCCGACGAGAACCACCAGGGTAGGCGATGGAATTCGGAGTGAGAACGCCTCGAGCGCAACGACATCGGTGCCATAAGTCTTTGTTACAGAAGTGAATTGGATATCCGCCATATGGTTTCTCCGGCCTCGCAAAACGCCCGCAGGGTCGGCTGGTCCACCCCGCGCCCGGCCGCACCATGTACGCGAGTGCGAATGCGTACGCCTGGCCTAAAATACTTGCGAATATCGGCCGAATTTAGTAAATATGTATGAGTTACGGCCTACGTTATCAAAGCTTTGCCGATAACCCAATTAAAATAATACGATTTGCGCAAGGAGTCATCCCAAATGCCAACCTACGAGTACGAATGCACCAAGTGCGGCAATTTATTCGAGTTAGAGCAGAGAATAACTGAGCGGCCGCGCGAACGCTGCCCAGAGTGCCGTGGCAAAGTGATCAGGATCATATCGGGCGGCGGCGGAATCATCCTCAAAGGAACCGGATTCTACCAGACCGATTACCGCAGCTCGCAGTACAAGAAAGATGCAGCGGCGGACCGTCCGTCCGCCACGTCAGAAAAAAGCGACGGCAATAAAAAAGCGGCCAACGCCTAAAGGGTCGGCTCAAACGATTAAAAAAGCACCTCGCAAATCGAGG
>CP070631.1:403583-407706 GCA_020356045.1 Candidatus Latescibacterota bacterium | reverse complement strand
TCGTCCATTGTGCAATGGCTTGGTGATGCGCCGTGGTTGGAGCTGTCGGGGTTCTTCGTCGATGTCACGCTCAAGAGTGCCCTGATTTGCGCGGTCGCCGCTATCATCACTCTTTTGTTGCGCCGGTCGTCAGCGTTTGTCCGCAGCAAGGTCTGGGTTTTCGCGCTGGTCGGGCTGCTCGCGCTCCCTGTATTCTCTCTTTTCTCGCCGTTGTGGAACCTTCCCATCATCCCCGAAATCACCTCGTGGGGCGGGGGGGCGTACACACCGGGGCTCGACAAACAGGATCCGGAACCGTTTGTCGGTCCACCGTACCCCGCGACGATCACCACGCCGGCGACAGCGGCAGAACCGCTGGAGTCATCGTCAGCCGGTATGCCGTGGTACGCGTGGGGTATTCTCGCGTGGCTAACCGGTGGTTTCTTATATCTGTGCTGGTATGTGATCTCGCATGCCGGTGTCAGAGTGCTGGTCCGGCAAGCCTATCCGGCGGACAAAGAATGGTCGAGTTTGTTGGGGGTTGTGTCGCAAGAGCTGGATGTTCGGCGCGGCGTCAGGCTGCTCGAATCCAATCGTCTTCAGGCGGCGATCACAGCGGGGATTTTCAACCCCGTTATCGTGGTTCCATCCGATACCGTTGGCTGGTCCGCAGAACGGCGCCGGCTGGTGCTATCGCACGAGCTGGCTCACGTCAACCGGTGGGACACGCTGACTGAAACACTGGCGCTTCTGGTAACCGTCGTTTATTGGTTCAACCCCCTGGTATGGTTCGCGGTCAAACAACTGAGAATCGAAAGGGAAACCGATTGCGACAACGTGGTCTTGCAGACCGGCGCCAAACCGTCCGACTACGCTGAGCTTCTAATGAATATCGCTTCGGATTTGGCGGCATCGCCAAAACCGATGTGGCAATTGTCAACGATCTCACAGAGCTCAAACCTGAAGGACAGACTCATGAACATCCTCAACCAAAAAATCAACCGAAACCGGAGCAACCGGAAACTGGCCTTTCTGACCGGCGTGGTCGTGTTGGCGCTGGTGATTCCCATTTCGGCGGCGGGTATCTGGAGTTCGCAGCCGGCGCAACCGGATGACCAGGCGGCATCGATCGCCAAGGCGCAAACCGATGACAAAGCTCAGAAGGAACAGGAACAAAAAGCCAAACAGGCCGAGGAAATGAAGAAGAAGGAGCACGCAGAAAAGAAGAAGATGTCCAAGGAGGAGAAGGCCTCCGCGATGATGAAGAAGGTTTGCGAGAACGAGACATCTGCCGCGTGCAAGGTCGTCAAAGTAATGAAACACGACGGCGTCGACGCAGGTGTCAAGACGTTCTACAAAATGAAGAAGGCCGAGCCGGGCACGTACACCTTTGACGAAAAAGAGTTCAACGCTGCCGGCTACGTGTTCCTCTACTACAAGAAGGTCGACGAAGCGATCGCGATATTCGAGCTCAACGTCAAAGAGTATCCCGAATCGTGGAACGTCTATGACAGTCTCGGCGAAGCCTACATGGTCGCGGAGAAATACGACAAGTCGATCAAGAACTACGAGATGGCGCTAAAGCTCAATCCGGAGAGCGAGCACAGCCAAAAGCAGCTCGAGAAGCTCCACACGCTGGTTACAAAAGCTGATTAGGGGCCGGGGTCCGGAAAGAGTTCGAAGTTCGAAACGCGCGTCGGAGGTGATAGCGAAAAGATCGGGCTCCCAATCGAGGCGGGGAATGGGATAGTCCGGAACCGCAAAACATCACCGGAAACGTGCACACACCAGCAGTCTCAATGAGGCTGCTGGTGTTTTTTTGCCGCGGGAGCCTGACGGGATTCGGCCTCGACAAACACACGTTTGACCTCGGGGATCTTTTCCTTTAGCCGCCGGTCGATCGCGGCAATGATGTCCTCGATTTGGTCGACGGCGGTGGAATCGGAAAAGTCGACGCTCAAGTTCACCAGAATATACTCGGGGCCCATGTGCATGGTAAGAACTTCGTTGATGTGCTCGATCTGCGGATAACCGGAGGCAATTTCGCGGATGCAGTCGACGACTTCGGGGTTGGCGGCCTCTCCGATGAGAAGGCTTTTTGTCTCGTACGCCAACCACGCCGCCGTCACACCCAGAATCAGCCCGATGACGATCGACGCCGCGCCGTCAAAATACAGAATCCCGGTCACATCGGTGAGCATGACACCGGCAAACGCAACGACAAGACCAAGCATCGCGGCCGAATCCTCAAAGAGCACGACAAACATCGAAGGATCCTTGCCCTCGTGGACGGCCCGAAGATAACCCCGGTGACCCTTGTGCTTTCTGAACGCGCGCCACGCCACGAACCAGGCGCCGCCCTCGAAAACCATGGCCAGACCGAGAACGATGTAATTGACATGCGGGCTTTTGATCGGCCCGGGATGCAGGATGTGACGCACCCCTTCGTAGATCGACACGCCTGCTCCCACGGCAAAGATCAAGATTGCGACGACAAAGCTCCAGAAGTAGAGCTCCTTGCCGTGACCAAACGGGAAATTGTCGTCAGCAGGCTTTTTTGACCGAGCCAGGCCGTAGAGGAGCAGAACCTGATTGCCCGTATCGACCAACGAGTGGATGCCCTCGGACAGCATCGCGGAGCTGCGCGTGAACGCGGCGGCCGCGAACTTGGTTATGGCAATCAAGCTGTTGCCAATGAGCGCCGCAAATATGACTTTTTTGGATGAGGTGGCCATATCTGATTCTTTGGATTAACCTCACGTTACATCGGTAGCAAAGCCGGGTCAAGGCCAGACGTTTTTGCCCGTTCTATTGACCAGATTCGTACGGAAAACGCTTTAACGCGTAACCCGACTGTCGTATAATCAACATCATCCGATCACCCTGATAGACATCCGAACTTCGGACCACCGGCGAACCGTTCGAGACCCCACCGACATATCCAACCGCAGCCTGGGAGGTTCTCGCACATGCGTCGCCCATTCGTTTTTGCCGCCCGCCTGTTGTCGAGTTTGTTCCAGCCAATCAGTCCGATGTGTTGTTTTGCAGCCGCCGTCGCGTTGGTCAGTGTTGTAACGGGCCCGGCGATCGCCGTAGAAACATCCGGTTTGCAGGACGTTGACCCGCCGGCAAAGCATCCAGTGCTTCAACCGTTCGACGTGGCTGAAAAAAAACTGCCTGCCAATTTGTTTCTGGTACGAACACGAGGCGAGCTTCCCAAACCGGCAGCCGTCACAGTGCATGGCTCGCACAACGGTGTGTTTCTCGTGTCGGGGAAGCCGGCGAAGGTGCATGAGCTCGCCAAAAAGGGATGCGCCGTCCTATCTATCAGAGATCTGCCAACGCCCCCACCTTCACGGGTGCGGCGCTGGTTGCCTGTCGCCTCACCAGATCCCGATATCGCAGATATGGTGGGCCAGGTGAACTGGGAGCAAGTGCGAGCCAAAATCCAATGGCTGGTCGACTTTGGGACACGATACAGCTTTGCTCCAAATCACCGGACGGTTGCCGAGTCGCTCCACGACGCGTTTGTGTCATACGGGCTTCAAACCAACTTTCGTCCGTTCAAGTATATGGGCGCACAGATGTGGACGGTCGAGGCGACTCAGATCGGGAGCAAGTACCCCAACTCGTACGTCATCATCTGCGGTCATTTTGATTCGTTGAGCGAGCTTCCCATGAACTCCGCTCCGGGCGCGGATGATAACGCCACGGGAACCGCCGCGGTGCTCACCGCCGCGGAGATCCTGTCGCAACACACATTTGACTATTCGATTCGTTACATCTGCTTTGCCGGAGAGGAACAAGGGCTCGTCGGGAGCTATTTCTATGCCACGGAAGCGCTGATGGAGAACACTGATATTGTCGGTGTTCTAAACTTCGACATGCTGGGATTTTGGCGTACCGGAGTTGATAAAGATCTGGAGATCGAAACGAACAATGCGTCGATTTGGCTGGCCGAGGCGGTCATCAACGCCGCCGAGTTGTATACCGGCACCCCTTACGAATTGCATGTATACGACTGGGCGTGGTGGGGTGACCATTTCTGGTTCTGGTTGAGGGGATACTCAGCGGTGAATCACGAAGAGGCGTGGGACTGGGGTGATCCCGATTTCAATCCCTACTACCATACAGCAAGAGATCT
>CP070631.1:402170-403483 GCA_020356045.1 Candidatus Latescibacterota bacterium | reverse complement strand
CGGACTCCAGCGATGTCGGCCGTCTTCTCGAGCAATTCGCGCAGGCTGTGTGATTGACCCGAGCAGACGTTATACGTTTCGCCGCGTTTTCCCTTTCGCAACAATGCGTAGTACGCCTTGGCGACATCACGAACATCACAGAAATCCCGCTTCACATCGACATTGCCAACCGCCACAACTGGCTCTCGACGGCCGAGCTTTATCTCCGCAATTTGTTTGGCAAAGCTGGACAGCACAAAAACGTCGCGCTGTCCTCTCCCCGTGTGATTGAAGCTCCGCGTCGCGACGACATCCACACCATGAAACGATACATACTGCGAGCATATCTGCTCCTGGAATGTCTTGCTGAGCGAATAGGGATTGACCGGGTTTGCCGCCCGTGTTTCCACCAGCGGCAGATCTTCTGCCTTGACGGGTCCATAGATGTCCGCCGATCCCACAGACAAGAGTCTGGTTGCGTTATGTGTCGTCCTCAAGCACTCCAGTATGTGAAGAACGGGGAGAACATTGTTTTTTATGGTCGCCGCCGGTTCCGCAAACGACCGACCGGCGCTCGACTGAGCGGCCAGGTGGACGATTGCATCAGGTTGTATGTCATCGAGCAAAGAACGTACCGCATCATCGTTCGTCAGATCACATCTGCTGAATTGGCCAGCCGTCATACCTGGGACTGCCTGGCGCAGGTCGGTTCCCCAGACGTCGATCCCCTCGCCGCCAAGCGCTTCCGCGACGTAAGGTCCGACAAACCCACTGCAACCTGTCACCAGAACCCGTTTCACAGTTCACCTCTACCGCTGTCTCCAGTAGTCGAGCATATCTTTGAGCGTGGTTTCAAACGGGATCGTGGGTTCCCAGCCAGTATCTTTTTTGAACTTGGAGCAATCACCAAGCAGACGGGGCACATCGGATGGACGAAGACGATTTGGGTCCTGTTTGATTTCGATCTTCACATTGCTCATCGACAACAACTTGTCCAGCATATCACCGATTCGCCAGGTCGACTCCGAACAGATGTTGTAGACTTCCCCGCTCTTCCCCTTTTCCAGTGCAAGAAAGTAAGCTCGCACGATGTCCCGAACATCCGAGAAGTCCCGTTTCGCGTCCAGATTCCCTACGTACATCACGGGCTCGCGAAGTCCTTTTTCGATAGAAACGATTTGCCGGGCAAAGTCGGACACGACAAACACTGGAGCCCTTCGGGGCCCGGTGTGGTTGAATCCTCGAGTGCGAACAATATCCATCCCGTAACTCATATAGTATTGATAACCGAGCAGGTCTTGTCCCACTTTGCTCACCCCGTAGGGGCTGAGTGG
>CP070631.1:399933-402070 GCA_020356045.1 Candidatus Latescibacterota bacterium | reverse complement strand
TCAGAGCTTCGCTTCCGAATTCAAGGGCTGCTTCGCCAGAGTTTCGAGCGAAAACGGTTCTGGTCCCGACAGATCCTCATTGCCGGGAAATATTTTCTGAACATCGGTCAGACGGACCTCTATCTGAGGCGACATTCCGGTCTCGACCAACTTGCGGGCGATGCGGATGTATTCGTCGTGCACCATGGCCACATGTTTGGCCGCATTTCGTTCCGCTTCCGGCACCTCCCTGAATTCGAAATACTCTCTGACGTTTTGTGGCGCCTTGAGTATCAGTGCCGGGGTTTGGTCTTCGTCTTCTTCGACACGGCCGCGTACCGTCGCCTCGTAGAACATTGGCGACAGGTCCTCGTGTGTAATATTCCAATATCGTTCGTAGGGCCGATGGGTGAAAAAATCGACCTTGTTATCTTCCGTGACCCCTATCGCGAAAATCGACCCGGGGAACTGCGCATCGGATGTCATGTAATCCGCGTACACGATTTCACCACACTTGTCGTGTAGAACGTCGCCCGGCGCCGCGACTTTTGTGGCAAACGACGCGCGACCCTGCAGCCTCACTTGGTCGATCTCATGAAGCAAATCGAGATCCTCACAATCCGCGTGCTTGGCTGGCAACGCCTCTGCCCCCACTTTGATCGGCAACGACACCGTCACCGTTGTGCCTTTATCGATCTTGCTGTTGATCGACAGTTCACCATTGAAATCGGCTACTGTTCGTCTAACAAACACAAACCCGAGCGAGTGAAGCTCGCCATCAAGGCTTTCCCTGTCTTTGAGCAACTGCTCGACCTTCTCGGGCGGCATGCCCGATCCATTGTCCCTAACCCGGAGAATCGATCGTTCACCCTCGAGCTCATTGCTGATATTGAGAATGCCCACCATTTTGTCGCTCATCGCATCGACGGCGTTCATCACCAAATTGAAAAACATCCGGCGAAACCGGTAACGGTTGCCTGCCAACACCGCGGGCTCCATCTTGTCGATCTGGATTTCCACCCGGGCACGGCTTTTCATGGTCACGTACCCATAGATGACATTCTTTACAAAATCCTGTAGCTCCTTCGACACGTCGAATTGTTCGTACAAATCCTCGTTGTTTCGCTCTTCCCTGAAATGACGAATTCGCGTGAGCACCCCGCATATCCAACGAAGCGCGTTCATGTACTGCGGACGCGAGCGAACGCTTCTCGATTCGGGAGGCAGAAATGACAATAACTGGTCGACCCGGCCCCACCTTGGATCCAGGACCATTTCGCAAAGATCGTGAATCGTCTCCACGTATTTCTCACCGAGTTTGAGGATCGTCTGGTAGGGTGAAGTGCTCTTTACCGCCGTAGAGTAGTCCTGAAAGATTTTTCGTTTGACCACCGCTTTTTGTTTGAGCTCCTGAAGATCTTCGCCATGAAGAGCCTGCGCCTGCTCCACATTGTAGATCTCGAGATCGGTGTTGACCGTCACGTGATAGTGAATGACCTCGTTGATAAAGCTCTCCACACGAAGGTCGTGGATCAAAAACTTGATCTCGGCCACTTCCCTTTTCAGGTCTTCTTCGGTTTGGCTCATGGTCAATCGTTCAAGTCGCCCCCCCGCCATGTCCGGGAGATGGTCCTCCCCGCGAAGGGCGCTGCCCATCGATCATTCTGTCACCTGGCCCCCAGACCGGTGGCGGGCAACCGGCCCCCCGAGGGTATGCGAGTGTCTGGGTAAGTTGCTTGAAGGTGCTCTTGGAGCCCGAATCTCCGCGATCGAGACTACCAAATTACCGGCACCACCGCAAGCCCGAGGCGAGGATCCCCGGTATTTTGCCGTGATGCACCTAGAGCCGTTTTGGCCCGGAGTCGATCACCTCTCGCGAACACCCCTTCTCGAACAATTTGAAATTCTCGATAAACCGCGCTGCAAGCGCGTCGTATTTTTTCCAGTATTCGTCCTTGTTGCCCCACGAGTTCGACGGTTCGAGCACGTCCTCGGGAACTTCGGGGCACGTCAGCGGCACCTCGAATCCAAAAAGCTTGTCTTGGCGGTACTGAACATCGTCCAACTGACCGGTCAAGGCCGCGTCGAGCAAATTTCGCGTGTGGCGAATACTAATCCGCTTACCCACGCCAAACCGGCCGCCAACCCAACCGGTATT
>CP070631.1:393792-399833 GCA_020356045.1 Candidatus Latescibacterota bacterium | reverse complement strand
GCGAATCCGATGCGCTATGTCGGGTCTGTGTCGCCCGCATTGACTACAGCGTTTTCAACATCGAGTAGCAGCGCGACGCTGCCAGTCACATTGGATTGTGTGGAAGAACGGGCGGGTATCGCGCCACGGATCTCCAGTTTCGTGCTCCCGCTTGGAGCCACGATCAACATGGATGGCACCGCGCTCTACGAATCGGTGGCGGCCGTGTTCATTGCGCAGGTCTACGGAATCGATCTGACATTCCCACAGCAGGCGATGGTGTTTTTTACCGCGACCCTTGCTGCTATTGGAGCAGCGGGTATCCCGAGCGCTGGGCTCGTGACGATGGCGATTGTTCTCAAGGCGGTCGGATTACCGCTGGAAGGAATCGGGATGATCCTTGCCGTGGACCGGATTCTCGACATGTGCCGCACTACGGTGAATGTTTGGGGTGACACGGTGGGGTGCGCGGTCATATCACGTCTGCACGGCGACGACGTTCCCGAACAGATTCGTTGAACCGCCGGTTTGTGAGTCCGCTGGATCGCCGTCGCGTTTGTGATTGTCCGGGCGCGTCATCGGTGGTATATTCCGGAGTTAATTCAATCACACCAAACGACAGGGAAATAGGGGAGTCTGTAATATGAACATCGGTACCAAACGTGGTCGTCTAACCTTCGTGGGAGTGCTGTTGACGGCCATCGCTTTTGCGGGCGGCTGCGGTAAAGACGAGGCGCCCAAGGACACGAACCTTTTGACAAACGGGTCATTCGAGCAAGTCGAGGGAAACATTCCCGTCGGGTGGGAGCTCAATCCGTTTCGAGGGATGGAAGGTTCTCGGGAGGCGGAGTACGGCATCGATACCGCCTATCCATTTGACGGTGAGAACTCGTTCTTCTTCAAGGCGGACGCGGTAACCAGACGGTTTTTCACGCTGTCGCAAGAGGTCGAGGTCAAGGATGTCGAGAGAATAAAGCTGCGGGGGGCCGTCAGATCTCTCGACGTCAGGCGGGACAAGCAGCAGTATCCCCAGGCCAATTTGGCGTTGACCTATTACGACCAGGATCGAAACAGGTTTTACTCATCACGTTTTTATGACAAACGGACAAGACCCAGATTGGAGACATCTGACGACTGGATCAGTGAAGAGCTCATCGTTAGGTTGCCCGAGAATACGGCATATATCGTTGTTCACTGCGCGCTGGGAATGACCGGCACTGTGTGGTACGACGATATATCGCTAGAGATTCCAACCGATATTGGATGGAACACCAGCGTGAGTAAGAACTTCACGTTCCACTGGACTGACCAGGCTCCGTACCCTGACGGGTCGAGGGAGTACCAGCAACAGCTCTTTGACAATTACGCCACGCGGTTGGGAATACCGGAAGTGGATCGTCCCCATATCTATCACTTCTTGTACCCGGATAGCCTTTCGATCTACCAGGCGATTGGCACTAAAGAGCCGAAGAAGTCTTACTGGGACTCTCAGGAGGTCCACTCGATTTACCCCGTAGACGACCACGAAATCATCCATGTCATGACATTTCAATATGGTGTTCTTCCGTTCGGTCTGAGCGAAGGGACCGCGTTTTACTTGATCGGTGAGTACAAGGGTCATCGACTCGAGAGGCTGGCTTACGATCTGCTTCAGAACGATCGACTGCCCACCGTTCGTTCGATCGTTGACCCGACCCGTGTAAGACAAATGAATCCCGACATCGTGATCCCCGCGGCAGCCACGTACATCGGTTTTTTGCTGGAGTTCGGCGGGACCGATCGTTTTCTCGATTTTCACATCGCTGCGAACAATATGCTAAACTACGAGGAGTACGCCGCCGCGTTTGTGAAGGTCTACGAGAAAACTCCAGAAGAGACCGACGTGGCGTGGCGAAAAATTTTGGGGGGGCTGCAATTCCCCGATTCCGCGCACACGGAAACGCAAGAAGAGTGATGGGAAACCTTTATTCATATTGCCCTCTGTGTGGTGATGGGCTCGTCGAGAAATCCGTTGACCACAAAACGAGAAAAGTGTGTAAGTCGTGCGAGTTCATTCATTATCAGAATCCCGTCCCCGCTGCGGGTGTGATTCTGGTAGAGGAGGGCCGCGTGCTTCTGGTAAAAAGGAAGTACGAACCGCGCGTCGGTATGTGGACCCTTCCTGCGGGATTCATGGAAATGGATGAAGACGCGCCGACCTGCGCGGTTCGTGAAGCCAAGGAAGAGACCAACCTGGATGTAGAATTGGTCCGATTGTTCGACGTCTATTCCGCTTTCGACGATCCGAGGACCGCAGTTGTCCTCGTTCTCTATCTCGTACGGAGGACGGGCGGCGAGCTCAAATGTGGAGATGACGCGAGCGACGCCCGCTACTTTGATCTAACGGATCTGCCCCAGACAATTGCCTTTCGCGCCCACCGCACGGCGCTGGCTGACGTCCAAAAGCAGTTTGCTGCCGGTCTGATCTAACGGGCTATAATACGGAGCATTGAATAAAGCGGCGGCAATTTGACGATCGTGTTTCTCTCCGCCGAGTCGTGTTAGTGCCGCCCGGAGCCCCGTTGTCAATCGGCGACGAAGATTTTGAATTTGTCACCCTGATCGACTTTGTCCACCACGTCCATTCCAGCCGTCACCCGCCCAAATATCGTATAGCGCCCATCGAGATGAGGTTGCGGCGATAGTGTTATGAAAAACTGACTTCCGCCTGTATCTTTGCCCGCGTGCGCGATTCCCACATAACCGCGGCCGTAATGGTACTGATTGAACTCTGACCGGATCGTATAGCCGGGGTCGCCCCACCCATCACCCCTCGGGCACCCTCCCTGAATAACGAAATTGGGGACGACTCGGTGAAACGTCAGGTTTTCGTAAAACCCCGATTCAGCCAACGCTACGAAGTTTGCCGCTGTTTGTATGGCATCGTCGCCAAAGAGTTCGATTTCTATGGCACCGTGGTCTGTCTCGATGGTGGCCTTTCGGATGCCGAACGGCAGTGAAAGCTTCGCACGGCGCTTTGGGGAGAACATTTCTTCGTAAAACTCGCGATCGCTCTTGACGGCGGGAACTTCTTTTCCGATCGCGTTGAGCAGCTCGACAGCCGCCTCGCGCACGCGTTTGTCCGGGTCGCTGAGGGCGCCGAGTGCAAGAGATTCAGTCTCCTTCGCCTTGAACTGTTTTAGGATCTTTAGAATCTCCAAACAAACGTCGACATCTTCACGCTCTGTTCTGTTTTGGTAGGCGTCGATAAGCGCCGGTATCGCGTCTTTGGCTTCGGATTCTCCAATGGCGGTTACTGACTCGGCCGCCACAACCCAATCGTCATCATTCAATTTCTCGATGAGAATCTCTGAGACATCATCCTTGTCAAAGTGCCCCAGCCCGCGAACCGCCGCGGAACGGATGATTGCACTCTTGTCCTTTCTTGCCGTGGTGATGAGAAACTCCAGCCGTGATTTGTCCTCAGCAATGCCAAAGCTTTCTATCGCAGCGGCACGGACGAGATCCTCGCTGTCATTGAGACCACCGGCGATGAACATCGATGACTGCTCGCCGAGGATCCTCGCGAGGGATTTGTAGGACTCGATTCTTACACCGGTGCTCTTGTCGAGCGTGGACTGGACCAGAAAATCCTTGGCCTGCTTGTGCCTCACCTGGCCCAAAGCGGTTGCTGCCGCCTTGCGCGCGTGGTGAGACGGGTGTTTCTGAAGTACATGTCCGACCGGGTCGACGGCTTTCTTGTCTTTTGAATCTTCCAAGATAAGCCCCAACGCCTGAATCGCGTTGACCACAACCCTGATGTCCGGGTCGGACAGCAATTCGAGGAGAGGTTTTACCGCAGCCTCCATTTTTTGTTTACCCAGCGTGCGAGCCGCATAAGATCTCACCAACGGGTTTTCATTTTTGAGAACCGGAACCAGTGTCTTCGCGATACGATCGGATTCTACTTTTTCGAGCGCGTATGCGACGAACGCCACCACACGCGGATCTCCGTCGTGAATGGCGATGAGCAGCGCGTTGGCCGATGACGGATGCTCCGCCCTTGCAAGTGCCAGGACGGCGGCAGCGCGAATCTCCCAATTAAAGGCGTGCAACAATTCCTCGAGGAACGCGGCGGCCTCTGCACCTCCGATCTTGCCCAGTGCCTCCGCAAGAGTCACCGTCAGGCTCATCGAAGCGCCTTGATTCGCTGTGATGAGCGCAGGTACCGCCTCCATCGATCCAATTTGGCCAAGTGCAAATGCCGTTTCGCGAACGACGCGTTCATCAGGGTCTTCCAGGTACGGAAGCAGTTGTGGCACGTCCTGAGGGTCTTGAATCCGTCCGATCACTTCGACGGTGCGCAAACGGATTAGCGGGTTGTCGGATTGCAGGTAACGAAACAAGCGCCCGTCACCGGTGATGCGGCTGTCTTCCCAAAGGGCGAGCGAAATGAGACTGTCACGGCCGCCGGATGTGGCCAGAAGCGACTGGTATCGGCTCGTGCTCTCGGCGTTTGCCCGCATCAAACTCGATGCGGCGAGCAACCCGCAAACCACGACTATCTTAATGGTATGGATTTTCATGAGATCCTCCTGGCCGAATTGCCATTTGACCGCCAGGGAACGTTGGAACGCGTTCAGATCAAAGCGATGGTTGCACGACTATTTCACGTGTGTTGTGCGAGTGTCAAGCGCTTGTTCGTGTTGCACGGTTTTGTCTCTCGTACGACATTTAGCCCCTGATGCCCGCCTCTCCCAATATTGACAGTATGGATTGCGCTGTGGTACCGTGCCGGCAGGTCCTGGTGTGTAACGATGTGATCTTCATCGTCACACACAATACGTTACGGACGACACAACAAACAAACCCAAGCGAGCTCAACGCGCCGCGTCTGATAACAAAATGCCTGCGACCCAGTCAAAAACCATAGCCATTGTCGGTGCCACAGGTGTCGTCGGCCGCACCATCGAGACGGTGCTGGAGGAACGCGGATTTGCCGTGGACAATTATGTTCCTGTTGCCACAGGCAGAAGGGGGCAAAAGGAAACCACCGCATTTGGCAAGACCTGGACCTTGACCGCACCCGACGATGTGGATTTTAGCGGAATCGATGTGGCTTTTTTCAGCGCCGGCGCCAGTGTGAGTGAGATGCTGGTGCCAAAGGCCGTCGATCGGGGGTGCCGTGTTGTCGACAACACAACGGCATTTCGAATGGATCGAAATGTTCCACTGGTCGTTCCGGAGATCAACGCCACCCGAGTCGGCGGTGACGCAATGCTTGTTGCCTGCCCGAACTGTACGGCGATAGTCCTGGTCATGTCTCTGGCGCCGCTCCTTGCAGCGGTGCCGGTCGAACGAGTTGTGATGACGTCGTTCCAATCCGTGTCGGGTGCAGGCAGGGAAGCGTTGTGTGAGCTCGACGAGCAGATCGAAGCCGATGCGGGTGACAAAGCGCCCCAGGTCGAGGTCTTGCCCAGACAGATTGCATTCAACTGCGTGCCCGTTATAGGCGATGCTCTTGAGTCCGGATACACGAAAGAAGAAGAAAAGATCGTCGAAGAATCGCAAAAAATCCTCGACGAGCCCGAGCTCAAGATCGTGCCGACCGCTGTCCGTGTTCCGACACGCGTCGGCCATGCCATCGCGGTCAACGTGGAGCTAAAAGAACCGTTGGCACCCGGCCGGGCCATAGAGCTGTGGAAGAGCGCGCCGGGCGTGACATATTCGGATGAGGTTCCTACACCTCTCGATGCCGCGGGCAGTGACATGGTTATCGCGGGACGGGTGAGACGCGATCCCACACGTCCCAACGCGATTACGTACTGGGTAGTTGGTGACAACCTCAGGAAAGGCGCAGCTACGAATTCGGTTCAGATCGCCGAGTTGTTTTTATGATGGCACACCCTCAGTTCGACTCATATCAACGCCGACAGCCCAACAAACGCCCGTTTATCCCAGAAGACCCCAGGCTTTTGATGCTTGCCATTGGGTTGATCGTTGTTTTTTCAATGACAACGCACGAACCAGCAAGTCTTTTGCTCGTGTTGTTTTATGTTTTAATTTTGCACCGAGCCGCGGGC
>CP070631.1:392216-393692 GCA_020356045.1 Candidatus Latescibacterota bacterium | reverse complement strand
GACAATTAACGTTCCGGCCACAGCACTAGTCATCCAGAACGCCACACCGGAGTTCCGCCGCGCCTCGATTACAGTGAGAATCAACCCTGTCAATGCGGTGATGAGAAACACCCAGCTGAGCCACGACCAGCGGTTTGTGCGATTCAGCCACTCGATGGATGCCAGCGCCAGTTCGGGCTTGCCCGGCATGAACATAAAAAAGTTGGAGAAACAGGTACTGTCAGTAAATCCCAAAACCCGGCCCTTTCCGTATTTGACACCGCCTGCCTGAACAAAAAGTCCAAAATCGTAGTTCAGCTTTTCGGCCTTTGTGGGAAAGTAACTCGTCTCGGAATAGTCGAGGTACATCGCCCTCAATCCATAGCCAAGGATCACGTTTTCAGAAAGGAGCGGCGCGTACATCGAGCACGATGTGGCGAACAGATAATCGGGCATATCCTGGATCACAGGGTGGGCAAAGCGTTTTGGTTTTTCGTAGAGATTCAATCCGAGGCTGACGAGATCGTAAGTCGCGTCATATCGGAAGTACATTCCGAACTGTTCGGCGATTGGATTTAGATAAGTGCTGGTCCCGAATACGTTTGTATGGTCACCGATGAGGAAGAGGCCGCCCCCTCGGCGGACGAAGTCAACAATGGCGTCGACCTCCTCGGGCGCGAATGGTGATGTCGGTGTTTTTATCACCAATACGTCCCACTCATTCAAAAACTCTGTTGTCAAGCTATCGGTCCGAGTGTCGACTTGATAGAAATGATCCCAGTAGTCCGCCAAACAATAGTAGTTATATCCTGATCGGCCGCCGTACCACGTGGTGTCGAAGGGTTGTGTCGTCCATTCCCAATTGCTGTGTCCCTCATCGATGAGAATACGGCCGTCTTTTGACGTCCCGGGATCATGAAATCCCCAAAACGCGACTAGACTGCCGACGAGCAACACAACCGCAAATGTCACGCGCCCAGTCCTAAGACGGTGCTGATACGAATCGTCCACGGAAGGTGAGCGTTTTAGCCAGCTTGTTACGCTGGTCTTTACCCGCACCCAACGGGACCCATCGGCGGCTAAGGGAGCGGGGGACGACTCGAATCCCCACTGCCACCAGGCACTCAAAACAAAGGGCAGCAGCAGGAAGCCGTAAAAGACGTAATCGAATTGCCAAAAAAACCTTTCGCTGCGAACCTGGGTGACGAGCAGAAAGAGAACAAGAAGCCTAGCGTACGCGTAAATGAGGATTACAGCGACGAGGCCCAACAAACGCACGCGCCAACGCGGGCGGAGCAGAACGACCGTAAAAGCTCCGGCAAAGAAGAGCCACAACGGCATGAGGCCCAATTTCTCCCAGGTGGGTGTGAGCGCCTGAGTATCCAGTGTGGTTCTGAGATAGACCGTTCCACCGCTCATCGATGTTTCGGGATTGATAATTTTGAGCGGACCGTACAAAAGCGTGGCAAGCCAAGGTATGGAGGGAAAACCGGGGAG
>CP070631.1:385061-392116 GCA_020356045.1 Candidatus Latescibacterota bacterium | reverse complement strand
AGCGTTGTCAGACCAATGTCTTTGCCATTGATCAATACCTCACGCGGACCGGCAACAACCACGTCGGCAACATCGGAATCGGCGATCGACACGGTTTTGACCGGCTGCGCCAATTTGTACGTAACGGATTGTCCAACCGTGACGTCGATCTTGGGGTTCTTCGCCACAGACATCGCGGGGAGAAGAACGACCAGCAGCGCCGCGGCCGACACGAACAGCCATTTTTGGTTTTTGTTTGGAAGGAACGACATCTCTAAACTCCAATCGAGAAGCGTTTCGAGTTACCTCATCGCTTTATATCTCGGACAACGGCTATTTCTTCTCGGAATCGTCGTCTTCGTCCTTACCGGTCGGAGACTCTTGCTTGAGAATTTTGCCGTCACGAATCACCGTAAACGTCGGATCGACCTCGACCGGATCTTTCTGGGTTGTTTGCACCGCTTTGGGTGTAGTCCGGCGGCGAGTCGCCTTGCGCGAGCTCGTCATACCCAGCATCGATTTCGTATTGGTCGACTTCACCGTGACCTGCTCGTGATCCACCGGGTTGCGGAGAGCGAGGTGGACTTGGCCCTGGTGTACGCCAAGCGCGAGTTTTTCGGCTCCGGCCGGTTTCACGAGCACCGTCACCGTTTGCACGGTGATGTGATGGTTGCCCTTGGTCTCCGTCTTCACACCCGCCGCGAGAACCTCGACATCCTGGAGGATCGTCTTGGTCACCGCGACGTTCGAGCCAGCAGCGTTGTCCACGGTCACTAGCACGTCAACGCGGTCACCGGGGAGCACAAAACCGCTCACACCAGTCACATCGTTGACGTCGAGGCTCATCGCACGCATGTTCTCAGCCACACGCACCGACAAACCGCCACCGATGGCGGAGAGTTTGGACGCCAGGATCGGCTCGCCTTCCGCGACAAAGACCTTGGTTGTCTGGGACATCACGCTGTCAATCGCGCCATACGAGTTGGGTGGGACCGACGACGTCGGAAATTCGACGAGTTTGAGATGCTCATCCTTGAGCAGAGTACCAAAGGTCATGTCCTTTGTAGCCACGACGACCGGCTGTGTCTCCGGTGCATCGGCCTGCGCCACCGGCATGCCTTTTAGGTACAGGTAAACAGTACCACCGGCCGCAGCCGCCAGCACCGTCGCAATAAGCAGAAATGCGACACCTTTTTTGTCCATGTCTACCTCCCCGGTTTTCGGAGTCTCAAATACTCTCGTGGCGCATGACTGAATTCACACGCAACGGGATTGTTCCATTAAACGCTCCCAGAATATTTCCTGAAAGTATTCGGAAGTCGGCTTGCACCGTGACCGTCACCCGTCGTTCGGGATCGGATTCTGCGGGCCCCGCCACGGTAACCGATGTGGGGGTGATGCCCGCCGAGTTGCAAACCTGATTTACACGATTGGTTACCATCGCTGCATCGGGTGCAGTCACAACCGCCAGCCTGCAGCCTTCGCGAGCCGCTGATGTGAGAATGTTGACTGTCATCCAGGCTCTACCGAATTCGGTAATTCCGAACAACAGGATCAGCAGCATCGGAAGAACGAGCGCAAACTCGATTACAGATTGGCCGTGATTCCTACGAATGAAAGAAACCAGTTTTCGTTTCCTGTCCACCAGTACACCGCCAGTGTGATGAGTGAACCGACGCCGATAGCAATGCCGTAGGGCATCGTTGCACTCGCGGGATGTTTGACCTCAGTCGGCGTGTCTTCTCCCTTGTTCTTTTTGCGAAAAGGGAGGCCTATCATGAGAGTGCTGAACAATTGAGATAGCGACCCGCCGGGTTTGAGCATTGTGGCAACAGCCAAGAGCCCGCCGGCCACCGCTGTAATCAACATTGCCACTGCCCCCATGACGGGGCCGAGAAACGCCCCGACGACGACAGCGAGCTTCAAATCTCCCATCCCAATCCCCCTGCCTCCGTGCATCAAAAGCAGCAGAGTTGGGGCTAGCACCGCTCCGCTCAATGCAAGCGCAAGGCCAACCCAACCCTGAAATAACATGCGAATTACGATCGCTGTAAAAAATGCCGGAACGGTAAGGAGGTTGGGGATACGTCGCCAACGCAGGTCCGTGATCATCGCCAACACAACCACGACGATGGTCGGAATAACGCACCATAATGAAAAAGGGGTGTGGCTCACTTCGATCTCCTCGTGGTGGCATTCGTATCCCCAACAAACCTGACCATCACAGTTAGGCGCCCGTGCCGGTCAGTGCATTCTGGATAGCGACGTAAACAGCATTGACCAACGGACCAATCGCCTGGAGCGCGGCGATCGCTACGATCGAGATGAACGCAGCCAGAAGGCCGTACTCGACCATGTCCTGACCCGACTCATCACGCAGAAAGTTCTTCAAGTACCTCATTGCATTTCCTTCCGAAAAAAACGTGGTCTGGAGGGATCTGCCGATTTAGACCGTCGAGGACATCCGTCCCCGGCGGGAACCCAAGTAAGGCAAGTCCTACGCCAAAAAAGGCCAACCTTGCGGTTGACCTTGCGATTTCGCAGCTAATTCTTTGCAACTAATAAGCTTTTGGTTAACGTGTCAACGGCGCCAGTATGCCTACGTGTGCTTGGTTAGACTTTGATTCCGGGGATGTACCCACACGAAGTTGGGAAAATACCAACAAGTCACACAACGCGTTCATCGGAATCCATTGGCTACTACCAATGATGTCTCATACGTCCTCATAATTCCCCATACGATGACATTGATGCTCGCGGTAAATCAAAAAACAAAATTCAATTTTGACATATGATGCGTGCAGAATGAGCGATCGTTGTCTGGTTTTTGCGCCTATCGAAGCTCGATGACGTCACCGACGCACGTTCCTGACCGCTCCAGCGCACCTGCTGCGAGCTCGAGAGCGCCTTCGGCATGCCAAACAGGGCGCGAAAACCGATTGGGACGAAGATTATGATGGACGTACAGAACGCGGCCGTCCGATGCCAGAAACGCGACATCAATCGGAAAGCGCATTCCAAACATGTGGATCCACTGGGTGGGAACGATATACATGCCTTGATCGGCGTCGATATGATCGCGGCCAAGAAGACCGCGGCGCCGAGTATCGCTCGTGCCGGCCCATTCGACACGCGCCGCAATCTCAACACCCTTTGTGACGTTTACGGCACGGAGACACTCGGCCGGTCCGGACGAAGGAGCAGCCGGACTCGACGATTCCAGGGGGACTTTGGCGGAACCGGAGATCTTGCGATACCAAAGGCGCAAACTGTCAATCAACTTCATTTTCTTTGAGGTCTGTGTTCATGGTCGAGTCGCTGGTTTCTGGTTTGAGAAGCGGGTTTGCCATAAAGAATGCCTCGATAAACTCCTCGGTGAACCCAAGCACGTCGTCGATCATGGCTTTGCGCCACTCGATTTGATACACACCGATTCCGCCGACACTCCAGGTGGGAACGTTGAACACGGCAAAACCGGGGTTTCGTTCGAGTCGCGCCGTTTGTGTCAATTCGAGACGAATAGCATAGTGGCAGCGTTCGACCCCTTCATCAAAAAGCGTCGTGATGCCCAGATACAAAATGGGATTACCGGGAACCGCGCCATCCACGGCCGGGTTGAGCAACTTGACTCCACCTTCGAGGAGACGCCGCTCGATTTCAACCCTAAATACGTCCTCTGTCATACCCCGAACCACAAGATGTTGTGCCAGAGAGTCGACGTAGACCATCACACCGGGAAGACCAACAAGCGTGGCACGAGTCACTTCGGAATTCTGCGCGAGCACCTGCAACGGCGAGAACAAGAGGCATGCAACAATGACGATCTTGGTTTTCCATTTCATGCCCGGCTCTCCTCCGTCTGTCTGTCAAAAATATTGGGTTATTTTTACTACCGCAAATACTGCAGCCGCTATATCGACGACACGATTTCGAATTGATCGATGCTGCAGCCGAACACAAGCACAAGATGTTGTGGGCATCGATGACTCACCACATTTTGTGGGGTTCGAGACATTTCGCCCCTGTTCACGTCTACGGTTTAGCAAACGCTGACTTCAGGTTTTCGACGTTGGCCCGCATCACATCCAGGAAATCCCCTGTTTCCGGTGTGTTCGCGCATGGGTCAAATACGATGCTTTGTACACCGATCGACTCGAGGCGTTCGGTGACTTCGGGCGGTGGCTCACCTTCCCAAATCATCCAGGCTGCCGGATGATGCTCGAGCACACTCATCAGCTCGTTCCACTGTATGTCGCTCGGTATTTCGTCGGGCTCCCAGTGGACCGACTCCAGGTTGAGACCATAACGTCTGGCGAGATACTGGTAGACGGGATGCGAAGCCACAAAGAGTTGCTGCGGATTCATCTCTGCGATGGCGCGCAAATCATGATCCAGTTCGAGGAGCTCGGTTTCGAGAGCGTTGAAATTTGCCTCGAACGCAGCGTTGCCATCTGGCCATGTCCGCGCAAACGCCGCGCCGACCGTACGGGCATGTTCGACGGCAAGCGTCATATCGAGCCATGTGGTAAACGCCGTCCCCGCGTGTGCGTGCTCGCCACCCGGACCATGCGTGTGAGTCGTCGCTTCCTCCAACGCAATGTAGCGATCGCGGAAACCTTCCGATGTGTTGATGAGCTTTGAGGCGGGCAGCGATACTTGCGGAATCCACTTCGCATAGGTGGCGCCGTTGAGCAGAATGAGGTCGGCCTGTTGGTAACGGCCGACAGCACCGGCGCCGGGTTTCCAGAACGCGGGATCGACTTCACTGGGCGCCGGAAAATGCACGCTGGCAAACTCACCCGCGATTCGTTCAGCAAAGTACTGGAGTGGATAGTTGACAACATATACCGTGGGCCGCCCTGAATCGCGCGCGGACGATGACGCCTTATCCGATTGCTCGCCGTCACCACTCGAGCACCCCGCCCCCCACGTTATCGCCAAAATCACAAAAACACAAACCAGACTGATTTTCATGATACCTCCCCGTCACTATGACAGAATGAGCGCACGTATGATCGCTGACCCGAACTTCGCTGTAAGAAATGTCAACCCGCCGGCGAAAACGACTGCTGCCGTCACTACCACCAGAATTTCAGACGCGAGAATCCCGATCACATAACTTTTAGAACCTCCGATTTTCATCATGGTGGCAATCTCGCGGCGTCGCAGCCGCAGCGACAGCAAGAATACCAACACCGCTGTCGCCAATGTGGAGAGCCCGATGACCACCACGGCAGCTACGACGTAGCTCTGGACGGTGAGGATCGTCGCCAACAGCTCTTTCATCACACCGGTCGGTTCGACGATCTGAACCACCTCATCCTGCGACACGTATCGACCCTGGAGGATCGCCGACGACTTGTCGTCATCCGGGACGACGATCACGGCGGTGACGGGGAACTCTCCCGTGTCACCGTGAAAATGAAACGACTCGATGTTGTCTTCCGTGATCTCGTTATATTGAACAACCGCCGCGTTCCCAACATAGGTGTTACCCTCGCGACGGAGCACCTGAGATGACGCCTCGGGCTTCGACAGATCCTGATGACCGTGTCCGAGCCCCTCGATCACCCACGCCGTTTTGAGATCGACAAAGATCACACGGTCATCGGGAGTGTGCGACCGTTCCAGAACACCGACGACCTTCATTTTCAAAGGATACACACCGGCGAGGTCAAAAACATTCTCGGGTGACGAGATTATCGCATCGCCTGGCCCGACATCGGCCGACTCCGCCACACCGGCGCCCACCACGCATTCACCCAACACAGCGAGATTTCGGCCTTCGACAACCCGCAACCCGCGAAAGGCAAAATAATCGAGCGATGTGCCAACGATTGGATGCGTCCGTGCGCGGAACCTCGTGTAGAGCGGAATCGCCAGTGCCTTTCCGGACTCCGCCACCCGTATCACTTCCGCATGCCGCATTGGGGTGGGAACATCCGATTCGAAGTACAGCGAGTTGAGAACCAACTCGAGCGGGCTCCCCTTGGCGCCTATGACCAACGGCGTTGCCTCCGCCCGAGTGGTTAGTTCGTCCTCGCTCTGATTGACCAGGACCCGCAGCCCTACCGGCAGATATACGATGAGCATGATGGAGAGCACCAGTATCGTCGTTTTGACGGGATGGTGGGCAAGATACCGCCAGGCAAGATAGATGACACTGCTCATGGTTCCACCTCCCTGCCACCATCGCCGTCAGAACCCGTGTGAAAATCGCTGAACTCGATGACTCGCTCGAACCGGCCGAGAAGCGCGTGGTCGTGTGTAACCGTGACCAGAGTCGTGTCATGACCCGTCACATAATCAAAAACGATGTCGAGCACACGGTCTTTATTGGCCGGATCGAGATTGCCAGTCGGTTCGTCCGCCAGGATGAGCGCGGGCTCAGGCAACAGCGACCGGCACACAGCCACGCGCTGGCGCTCGCCCTGCGAGAGCAAGTCGGCGTTGCGGCGGAGCTTGTCACCGATTCCGACTTCCGTGGCCAACTCAACGGCACGCGTCCGAACCTGTTTTGTCAGCCGCATGGCTGGATTGATCCGGTAGGGCAGCAAGATGTTGTCGAGCACATCGAGATAGGAGAGGAGCTCAAACTCCTGAAAGACGAGTCCGATGTTTTTGATACGGAACTCGCGGCGGGCTCGGTCGTTCAACGCGGAGACATCGACACCGTTGGTCACGACCCTCCCAGCCGGTGCGGAGACGATACCCGCGATAATATTGAGCAGCGTCGTTTTTCCCGTACCGCTGGGTCCGATAAACGCGACCGTCGACGCCCGCTCGATTACGAGCTCCGCGATACACAGCCGGAACTCCCCTTCGGGATACTTGAAGTCTAATTTGGAAACGGTGATCATAAGAATCGCGGTTTATCGGTGCGGTGCGTCGCGCGCAAATCCGACAGCTATTCTATGTTGAGCCTCCGCTTCTGACTGGCAGTCTATCCTAGCACCAATCCGACCATAAAAATATAAGGCTGGAAATCCCTGTCCCCCGCAGCTGCCTTTCGAGCGAGACGACGGGGCGGAAACACCGTTCGTTGATGTGTTTTCGACACTCTACTACAGCCGGGT
>CP070631.1:378205-384961 GCA_020356045.1 Candidatus Latescibacterota bacterium | reverse complement strand
CGTGACACCTAGTCAGGCGCTACAATCTTCTCGCGCCTGGCACCTAGTCAGGCGCTACAATCTTCTCGCGCCTGACACCTAGTCAGGCGCTACAATCTTCTCGCGCGTGACCAAAAACGCAACGCCAACGCCTTTTCGTCACATGCATCCACGCAATTGAGACAGTTGCTGCAATCCCCTTTTTGAACCCAACCGACCTCTCCCTTCACCGCCGGTGTCAATACATGAGGTACTGGGCAAACCCCGAAACAGTCGCCGCAATCGGTACAAGCATCGTGATCAATCCGGACACCTACGGGGGACTTGCGCCCTACGATCGAATACAGCGCTCCTACGGGGCATGTGTATTCACACCACCAAGCCTTTTTGACAAACGCGTCCATCAACAAAATGAACATAAGCAATACCAATGTCCCATTTAGCACCAGCGTGACCGTCAAATCACTTTCGCCGACACCACCCGCGACGTCTGCCACGACCGTGGATCCGTCACCTCTATCGATCCGCAAACCCGTAGCCATGGCCCGCGTCACGGCGCCGATCGGGGACACCATTTCAAATACTGGCACCGACGCCACAAACGACAAAACTAACACAACCGCCAGGACCGCGTACTTCTGCCACCTCGGCGGCCGCAACGACACAAAACCAAACCGCTTGTTAAACGTCCTGGCCATCTCGGAAAAAAGATGCACCGGACACACCCAACCGCAAAATACTCGCCCACCAACAAAAAAATAGAACACCAAAACAACTGCTGCCCCGATGAGCATTCCAGCGGTCAACGTCTTTGCCGCCAACGTATAGTCGAGCGCGGCCAGAACGTCGGTGAGCTCGACGCCAAAAAGCTCCCCCGAAATCAGCGTCCCACTGAATATCCCAAAACCCAAGGCCGGCGACAGAATAAGCAAAATGACCGCAACCTGAACACACCGCCGTACCAGCTTCCATTTCATAATTCGACCCGCTCTTGCTTGCGGAGATAATCATAATGCGCTGCCTTGTCACCACGTTGGGTTGGGACGACAGCAATGGCTGTATCGTCCAGCGGGCACGCGTTTTCGCAAATCCCACACCCGGTGCACACCTCTTTCTGCACTACCGGTTCGAATACCGTGTGCCGTCCGGTTATTTGGTGTGCGTGTTTCTCGATTACGATCGCTTTATCAATAAGCGGACACACTCGATAACAAATTTCGCACCGGATACCATTGAGCGACAAACATGCCTCGCGATCGACGATTACCGCGGTTCCGAGCAGCATCTTCGCGGCATCGGTCAACGTAGGATCGAGCGCATCGGTAGGACACACCCCAACACAAGGCAAATCCTCGCACATGTAGCACGGAATCTCGCGCAGCTCGAGAAATGGCGTTCCCATGCTGGCTCCATCCCCAAGCCCCGCCGTTTTTATCGAATCGTAGGGACAGGCCTGAACGCATTTCGCGCAGCGGATGCACTTTGCAAGGAAATCGTTTTCCTCACCGGCCCCGGGCGGTCTCACTACCGTCGCGTTGGTCCCGCTCAACAGTCGAGTGATACCCCCGCCGGCGGTGCCACCCACCACGACGACCGCGATTCCTTTTTTCAAAAAATCACGCCTATCCATGATCCTTGGTGTCAGACCTTTTCAATTTTGACCGCGCACTTTTTGTAGTCGGCCTGTTTGGATATCGGGCAATAGGCATCCAGCGTGATGTCGTTGACCATCCGTGTTTCGTCAAAGAACGGTACAAAGACGTTGCCTTTCGCCGGTATCGAGCGGCCGTTTATATCGGCCGGAAAAACAACGCTTCCCCGCCGTGACGTCACTCGTACCTGGTCGCCCCTCGAAATCCCAAGCCGCTTGGCGTCCTCGGGATTAATATTGACAACGGCCCTCGGCACCGCCCGCCGCAGCTCGGGAACGCGCATGGTCATCGATCCGGTGTGCCAATGCTCGAGAACGCGGCCCGTGCACAACCAGAATGGATACTCGGCATCGGGTGATTCTGCGGCCGGCTCGAAGGGTACGGCGAGCACGGTTGCGCGGTAGTCGTTCTTCGAGGCCTTATAAAACACGATGCCATCATTGTGGTTCCGCTCGGGATGATCCTTAATAAATTTGGCTGCGTACGGATCGTACTCCGCGTTGTACCGCCATTTCACACTGGTTGCGTCGCCATCGGTGGCACCTACCCCACCCCAAACATCGGCGAAGTCGACCTTACCGTTTACCGTTTTGTCGCGATAAACAAACGGCCACACGACACCGTGTTTTTCCTTGAGCACCTCGTAAGGCGCCAGGTCCTTACCAATACCCAGCGAAAAGCTCCGGTACTCCTCGTACATTTCGCGGTAGAAATCATCGGGGCTGAAATTGAACACAATATCGGCAACGGTTTGTGTGTCATCCACTCTGAGCCGTTTGGCCACTTCCACCATCTGCCACACATCGGTCTTGGCCTCTCCCGGGGGGTCGACCATCTTGTTCCAGTGCTGGGTGCGGCGTTCCGCGTTGCCGTACGCGCCCTCTTTCTCGACCCACATGGCAGATGGGAGCACGACGTCTGCCACTTCGGTCGACCGGGTCGGATACACATCCGATACGATGATGAAACAATCTTTTTCCTTGGCCGCCTTGCGATAACGGTTGAGATTGGGAATCGAATGGAAGGGGTTGGTCACCTGCGCCCACAACAATTTGATCTCTCCCCTGTCGACCGCGCGAAACATTTCAATGGTATGTTTGCCCGGCTTCGGGTTGATCTTTTCCACCGGAATGTTCCAAGTTTTAGCGGCGATTTCCCGGTGCTTCTCATTCGCCACAACCATGTCGGCGGGAAGCCGGTGGACAAAGGTACCCACTTCACGCGCGGTGCCACAAGCGCTGGGCTGACCCGTCAGCGAGAACGGTCCCATACCCGGCTTTGAGATTTTGCCGGTCAAGAGATGAATGTTGTAGACGAGGTGATTCACCCACGTCCCACGCGTGTGCTGATTGAATCCCATCGTCCAGTACGAGCACACCTTTCGATCGGGATCGGAGATCAATTTTGCCGCTGCTTCAAGCTTGTCTTTTGGTACACCGGAAAGCTCGGAGGTATGATCGACGGTGTACGTCGACACAAACTTTTTATATTCTTCAAAATCGATCTTGGTCATTTTCCCCGCGGTTTTGGGAATATCCCCATCCTTATCCTTCAGACCGTACCCGATGTTGGTTTCGCCTTTTTTAAATACGACGTTCGCATTGACGAAGTCTTCATCGTAAAGTTTTTTCTCAATGATGTAATTTGCGAAGTAGTTTGCGATGGCCAGGTCGGTTTGCGGAACGAATTCGAGATATAGATCCGATTCCTCGGACACACGGGTGTACTGCGTACCGAGATCGATGAGCTTGACCCGGTCCGGGTTTTTCAGTTTCGTGTCCATGATCCGCGAGAACAACACTGGGTGCTGCTCGGCCATGTTGGCCCCCCAGAGGAAAAACGTGTCGGCGTGCTCTATATCTTCATAGCTCCCCATCGGCTCATCGGATTGAAACGTCCGCATAAAAGCGGCCACGGCGCTGGCCATGCACATCCGCGCGTTGGGGTCGATGTTGTTCGACCCCAAACCGTCTTTGGATACAAAACCAAGTCCCGCTTTCATAAACTTAACGGCCGCGTACCCCTCGAAAATCGTCCACTGACCGGAGCCCCACATGGATACAGCGGTATTGCCGTGCGTTTTGAGGATGTCTTCGTATTTGGACGCGATGAGATCGAGCGCTTCTTCCCACGTAGATTCAACGAGCTTTCCGTTTTTTCGAATCAACGGTTTTGTCAGACGGTCTTTTCCGTAAAGGATTTTGGCCAGAAAATACCCCTTGATGCAGTTGAGACCTTTGTTCGACCAACATTCGGGATCGCCCTTTGAAGCGACGATCTTGCCATCCTTTTGCCCCATCAATACGCCGCAGCCCGTTCCACAGAATCGGCACACCGCCTTGTCCCAGGTGATTCCGAGCCCATCCGCTTCCCCACCTCTCGCTTGCGTCATGGCCTCCTGGTCCTTCTTTTCTGCGCAGGACGCCAGCATGGATGCGGTTGCCATCGAAGCCGCCGTGTTTCTCAAGAATTCGCGTCTGGTCAACGACATGTCGGTTCCTCCGTGGAATGGGAAGCTCAGGACGACTCGCGTTCGTCCCGGGTTTCGTCCTCAAAAAAATGAGCCACAAGCTGAACGCCGGTGACTCCTTTGATCGAACGGATTTTTTCGGCAAGAGCGGCGGCGGACTCGGACGAATCCGTTTCGAGCACCACCGCCAATTTTGATTCATGCCCGGCGGCGATATCCGCCCCGGGCATAGACTCGATCGTTTTGCGTATCTCCGCACAGGCGTCGGGTTTGGTGTCGACGACGATACTGGAGATGATTGATTTGTCATTTGCTGGGTCGCGCCCCGTCATGGCCCCGATCGTACCATCTAGACCGCGGGTTTACATCACAAAATCCGATTAACTCTATAGGATTATGCCTGCCGACCGTCCGGCGTTGATCCGCGTATGGGCCAATCCGATTAGGCCGCTCAGACAACAAACGGCGTCCTCCGTTCGGAGGACGCCGTTAGCCATTGGCAGGTTCTCCCGGCGGGTTCTACGCCAGCGCCTCGCCGATCTTCTCGACGAGCCAATCGATTTGATCTTCCTCGATCACGAGCGGTGGCGCAAACCGAATAGTGGTCTCGTGCGTCTCTTTGGCGAGGACGCCAAGATCTTTCATCTTCTCGGTGTATTGACGCGCTTTGCCCGCTTCGGGTTTGATGTCGATGGCGTTCAATAGCCCCATCCCGCGTATCGCGCCGATTTTGTCCGAGTTGAGCGCGGCCAGACCATCGCGAAATCTCACGCCGAGCTCTTCCGCCCTCTCACCTAGCTTCTCGTCGACCAAGATATCGAGCGCCGCTGTGGCCACGGCACAGGCCAGCGGGTTACCGCCAAACGTGCTTCCGTGCTCGCCGGGGCCGATGACCGACATCACGTCTTTGGACGCGAGCGCCGCGGAGACGGGATAGACACCGCCGCCCAACGCTTTTCCGACCATCAGAATGTCCGGTTTGGCACTCTCGTGCATCCAACAGAACATCTTGCCCGTTCGGCAGAAACCGGTTTGCACTTCATCGAGCATGAGAAGCACGTTGTTTTTCCCGCAAACCGCTTGGGCCTCTTTGAGGTAACCTGGAGACGGAACCTTTACACCGGCCTCGCCCTGGATGGGCTCGACAAGAAAACCAACCGTGTTTGGCGTAATCGCGTCCTCGAGCGCCTTGATATTGTTGTACGGGATGATCCGGAAACCGGGTGTTGACGGACCAAATCCCTCACGAGCGATCGGATCGGTGGAGAACCCCACAATCGTCGTCGTGCGGCCGTGGAAGTTTTCTTCACACGTAATGATCTCCGCTTTGTTGTCTTCGACGCCCTTCTTTTTGTAACCCCATTTGCGCGCGATCTTGATTGCCGTCTCCACGGCTTCGGCGCCGGTGTTCATCGGCAGTGCCATCTCCATCTGGGCAAACTCGGTGAGTTTTTTCAAAAACTCACCCAAACGGTCGTTGTAAAACGCACGGCTCGTAAGCGTCAGACGCCCCGCCTGCTCGGTCATGGCGGCGATGATCTTTGGATGCCGGTGACCCTGGTTGACCGCGCTGTACGAGGACAAACAGTCCATGTACTTGCGTCCTTCCGGGTCCCATACCCAAACACCTTCGGCCTTGCTGATCACGACGGGGATGGGGTGATAGTTGTGCGCCCCGTACGTGTGCTCGAGCTCCATATGGTATTCGGATTTTTTGACGTCCACTGTCATACCTTCGTGGTCCTTTCTTTGAATATCACGTTGTACGGTTCCAACGCGTCCAGGATCGGATTATAGATGCTGGGCGATACCGGGATGTGGCAGCCCTTGTCGGTAATTTTTCCGTCGAGGATCAGCTTGACCGCCAGTGCCGCGGGCAGCGACACCGTCCGCGCGACCGAAGTATCCTCTCCAGGGATACCATAATCAACGAGTGTCGACGTGAGAACTTCTTTTTCGCCTCCGGGGAATTCCGCAGTGAACTCGTGGTGCATGACGATCATGTCGCGCTCGTCCTTGCCGATTTCCATCATCTCGAGCGTGAGGACGTTGAGATAGTCGAGCGGGTTGTCTTTGTCCGCCGGAAGCGGTTTGTCGCCGAGCAAGCCCAGCCACTCGAAACGCTTGATGATCGCTGCAAACGGTTCAATACCAAGGAATTGCGCCGTTGCCTTCGAGAGGTCCTCGTCGGCCGAGGCACCGATGAGCTTGCGCGTCACATCGCCGTAGGTCTTGCCACCGAAGTCCTTCAAGGGCTCTTCGCTCAGCCAACCCAGCGCCACGACCTTGCGCATGGTCTCGCACCAGCCGGTCATCCGGAAGGTGCCGCGGTAGACGGTCTGGGAGTCTTTCAGCCCATAAATGTCCTTGTACGGAACCGAGTTGCGGTTTGGATAGTTCTCAAAGGCGCCCGTCTCCGGAACATCCTGGATGTAGTAGTTCTCAAAGAGCTGCTCGCCGGGGACGTTGACTTCCTTGCCGTCCGCCAGCCATTTCGCCGTGTTCTTCGAGGCAAGGAGCACACCGCGCGGCGACCACGAGAACTTGTAGCCAAACGGGTTGTTGTTGGCTTCGTGCGAGGGCAGCGCACCCGTCGACGATTTAAAGCTGGTGACTTTGCCGCCGCGGTTTTCCACGTCGTGGATGACCCGCATG
>CP070631.1:376949-378105 GCA_020356045.1 Candidatus Latescibacterota bacterium | reverse complement strand
TCTGGTCATTGGGAGTGTTGTTGTACGAGATGGTCACAGGAGAGCAGCCGTTCAAGGGTACCTATGAACACGCCATCGTCTATTTGATTTTGAACGAAGAACCTAAGCCGGTGACGAGTCTCCGGCCCGATGTGTCATCGGATATGGAGCAAATTGTCGAGAGAGCTTTATCGAAGAAACTGGATGAGCGGTACGAAAATGTGAATGAAATCAAACGGGATTTGACATCGCCGAGAGGTTTGGCGATATCGGGCGTCGCCCGGGAAACGGTAGCGGGAAAGGCCCGGCCTTCGATTGCCGTACTTCAGTTTAGAGACATGAGCGCGCAAAAGGACCAAGAATATCTTTGCGAGGGCGTGGCGGAAGATATTATCAATGCTTTGACACATGTGGAGGGATTGCAGGTGGCGGCCCGCACTTCCGCGTTCTCGTTCAGGGGTAAAGATATTGATATAAGGGAGATTGGCAGAAAACTGAATGTGCAAACTTTACTTGAAGGCAGCATACAGAAAGCAGGAAATCGGTTACGTATTACGGCCCAGCTTATTAAGGTATCTGACGGCTACCATATCTGGTCGGAAAGATACAATCGTGAGCTTGAAGATGTTTTTGCCATCCAGGATGAGATCTCCTTGGCCATAGTGGACAAGCTTAAGGTTAAATTATTGGGAGAAGAAAGAACCAAGCTTGTCAAACGCGGTACGGTAAACCAGGACGCGTACATCCTGTATCTGAAGGGCCGCTACTTCTGGAACAGGCGCTATGAAGGAGGGCTACAGAAAGCCATAGAACATTTTCAGCAGGCAATCGAAAAGGACCCGGGATTCGCGCTGGCCTACTCCGGTTTGGCCGATGGGTTTGGAGTGTTGGCAACGTATGGTTTTCATCCTCCAAAAGATGCCTTTACCAGAGCCAAGAAGGCCACTGAGATGGCGTTAAAAATCGACGGTTCACTTGCCGAAGCCGTAGCGTCTCAGGCTTATACCAGGATGTTTTTTGATTGGGACTGGCCGGCTGCTGAAAGAGGATACAAACGAGCCATTGATCTTAACCCGAACTATGAGACCGCCCACTACTGGTATGGCATTCTCTTGTCGATCATGGGACGGGTCGAGGAATCAATTCAAGAAATGGAAAGAGCCAGGGAATTGGAGCC
>CP070631.1:373619-376849 GCA_020356045.1 Candidatus Latescibacterota bacterium | reverse complement strand
CGCTCGGTCGATTACCGGACGGACATATGGTCGCTGGGCGTATGCTTCTATGAAATGTTGACAGGTGAGCTTCCGTTCACAGGCGACGCCGACGCGGCGATCATCTATTCAATATTGAACAATGATTCTCAACCCGCTTCAGAAATTCGCCCGGACATCTCGCCGGCAATCAACAGGATTCTCTCCAAGATGATGGCCAAAAATCCCGATGACCGATACCAAACCATCCCGGAGTTGATCGCTCATCTCGAGGCTCCGGAGTCCGCGGCCTTTATCGATGCGAGTGGTACACCAGCGCGCCGAGACAAAACAATGCCCTCGATTGCCGTACTCCCATTCGAGGACATGAGTCCAAACAAAGACCAGGAGTATTTCTGCGATGGGATTGCGGAGGAAATCATGAATGCCCTCAACCAGCTCGAGGGACTGCGGGTTGCGGCCAGAACCTCTGCATTTGCGTTCAAAAACAAAACAGAAAACGTCCGAGAAATCGGCAGGAAGCTGAATGTCGGGACATTGCTCGAGGGCGGTGTGCGCAAGGCCGGCAACAAACTCAGAATCACTGTGCAGATGACAGACGCGGTAGAAGGCTATCGTCTCTGGTCTGGGAGATTTGACCGCGAATTGAAGGATGTATTTGCGATCCAGGAGGAAATAGCCGCGAACGTCGTCGACGCATTGGAAATCGAATTGGGTGAGACAGAAGATCACCCCCTGACCAAGGCAGCCACGGAAGACCATCAGGCTTACGACCTCTACCTTCGCGGCCGTCAGTTCTACCGGCAGACCTATCGCAAGGGGATCAACTATGCGATCGAGATGTTCGAGAACGCCATAAAAAAGGACCCGAACTACGCGCTTGCGTATGCGGGGTTGGCGGACTGCTATTCCTATCTGTTCAGCTTCTTCGATAGCAACAGAGCGAATCTCGACAACGCCATGACTCTTAGCCAACGGTCGCTCGAGCTCGACCCAAAACTCGCCGAGGCGCACGTTGCACGCGGACGTGCATTCTATCACGGCACTCGATATAAAGAGGCGGAGCAAGAATTCGAAACGGCGATAAGACTGAACCCGCGCCTGTTCACCGCTTACGACTCATATGCGCGCAACTGTTACAGCCAGGGTGATCTCGTCAAGGCCGCCAAACTCTTCGAAAAAGCCATCAGCATCGACCCGGCAGACTTTGACACCCCACTACTCCTCGCTCAGACGTATAGAGGATTGAATCAGAATGAACCCGTCAAAGAGTATTTGGAGCGGGGGTTGGCGAATGTCAAAAGACACTTGGAACTGAACCCGGATGACGCCCGTGCGATATACATGCGGGCAATTGGACTCGCCGTGTCTGGTGAAAAGAAGGAGGCTTGGAAGTGGATCGAGCGGGCGCAGTCGATCGACCCCGAGGACCCGATGATTATGTACGGCGCCGCTTGTGTTTTCGCATTGACAGGAAGAGAAGAGGAAGCCCTCACACAGCTCGAGAAGGCCCTGAGTGCGGGGTGCTGCCACAAGAACTGGGTCGAAATGGATAGCGACTTTGATGCGCTTCGCGACCATCCTCGGTTTAAAGAGTTGATGTCAAGACTCGAATAAGACTCACCGATTCACAAAAAGACCACCGCTCACTTCACGCGTTCGCCGCCGGTATACCTTATTGTGTACTTCGTGCGAGTACTGGTAGCTGCGACATGGACTCTGATAAGCGTTCGAAAGAAACAGTGTCGAGTTCCGTGTGGGTTTGTATTGAAGCAATGGCAGCCGTTTGGTATAATATGATGCCATTCTTTTCCAAGTCGCAGGTGCTCCAGGAACGAACAAATCCGACTGCTGTCCCGGCAACCGCTGGACCCCGCTGGTGCAGTGCACGCTATTAACCAAAGGACAACGTCATGACCAAGTCCACGACAATTGCCGTGCTGATTCTTTTCACCGTATCCCTAGCGATGGTAGCCTCGTGCGGGCAGGAAATCGCAGGACCCGCTGATGATCCAGGCACGATCGATGCCCCAGCGGCACTCATAGACAGCGATCCGCCTGACGACGACGACAACGGGGTGCGCACACCCGGCTACTGGAAGAACCATCCGGCGTCCTGGCCGGTAGGGCAACTCACACTCGGCGGGATCGTATACGCCAAGCAGAACTGCATGGAAATGCTGCGCCAACCGGCCCGAGGAGACCACTCAGTGATTTTGTGCCGTGCCCTGGTAGCCGCCAAACTAAACGTCGCTAACGGGTGTGACGGTGCGTGTGTCGCACCTGATATCGTGGCCGCCGATGCGTGGTTCGCGCAGTTCACAAAGTCCAGCATCACGGTGCCAGTTGTGCCGCTGTCGACCAGGGGTGGCTCCCTTGCCGACGTGCTGGACGACTACAACAACGGTCTATTGTGCGCGCCCGCGGGTGACGATTAATTACACGCCCTGCGGGGCTCGGCAACCGTACGACATTCGATCCGACTATGTTCCGCCAATAAGTGCTCACGCACGTCCGATGACGGCCAACCCACGTAGCCAGGAACGGCTACGGGCGTATGGTTCACGTTGTGCGATGAACGCACTCGTTGTGCGGCTAGTGTTGCGCTACCGAGTTATCGGACGATGCGGCTTCAGCCCGAGCTGGCCAATCGCCACCAATGGTATTGAATTAACGCGTCATTCGGTCTATAATAGACGGTAACTGTGGACTCGATCCCCGCCCACCCTCCCGTCCGACAAGGAGTGTCCCCATGCCATCCACCCATCTCCATGATCGACATAATCGGCCTCGACGTCAGCTCGAGCGTAGACCGAGATCCGCGAATTTCACAAGCAAGATGGTGGCACAGCGCGCCGTGATCGTCTTTGTCATGCTGACTATCTTTATAGCGGCGTTGGTTGTCCAGCGTCCGCCGAGCGCATACGCGCAGTGCACCCAGCACCTGCTCCAGACCTGGACCGGTGCGGGCGCGGTGGCCTGTCCTTGTTTCATTTCGGGCGAACAGGCAGGCGCCGTTTTCGATGCACCGGCCGGCGACTATCCGATCAAGATCCTTCGTGTTGACATCGGCTGGGGATCGCAATTCGGTGGACAACCCCAGTCTCTCGAACAGGCGATTCACGTCTATGGTGCGGGTCTTCCCAACCCGGGTGTTCCGATCTACACGCTGAATGGACCGGTGCTCAATGACGGTTTCATCAATAGTTTTGACGTTTCTTTGCTCAACTGGACGATCCCCTCCGGTCCCT
>CP070631.1:370116-373519 GCA_020356045.1 Candidatus Latescibacterota bacterium | reverse complement strand
CCGCGTGGCAAACACGATATCCAGGATGTAGTTTTTGACCTTCTCGTCGATATAGATTTCCCTGATCAATGTTTGCGCTTTGCTCAACCGGGCGGGATCGATTACCGGAGAGATCTCCGGCAGACCCTCGCCGGTCACACGTTCCATAATTGTCCGCTCCTCGTCCCGTTGCGGGTAGGTGATCCGGAGTTTCATGATAAAACGGTCGACCTGGGCTTCGGGAAGCGGGTAGGTACCTTCCTGTTCGATGGGGTTTTGTGTTGCCATGACCAGAAACGGGTATTCGAGCTCGAAGGTCTCGGCGCCTATGGTCACCTGCCGTTCCTGCATGCATTCGAGGAGCGCGCTTTGCACCTTGGCCGGGGCGCGGTTGATTTCATCGGTCAGAATCAAATTGGAGAATATCGGTCCCTTCTTCGCCATAAACGAATGATCGCGTGCATCGTACACCTGCGTGCCTAGAATATCGGCGGGCAAAAGATCCGGGGTGAACTGGATTCGCTGGAACGAGGTGTCAATCACCTTGGCAAGTGTTTTAACGGCAAGGGTTTTAGCCAGCCCCGGCACCCCTTCGATCAGCACGTGCCCGTCACAGAGCATCCCGATCAGCAACCGGTCGATGAGATACCGTTGACCCACAATGATCTTGTGGACGGCCTTTTGCAGTTCGGGTACAAAACGGCTTTCGCGCTCGACCTGTTCGTTGATTGCTTGAACCTCGTAGTCCATCTCATCCTCCGTTTTTTGCCTTTTTAACACACTATAGAATCGAAGGTTCCGGCGTTTTTGCGCATCCCGTCACCGCGGCATTCCGGTATGCGGGTTGCGAAATCGAACGCTATCCCCTACATTTAAACACCTTATTTGGATGTCTTCCCCAAACTCACCAGGTTGCCCGGCACAACGCCCGGCACCGGCGACGTGCCATCGTTTTGGGTAAGTGTATTGTGAAGCAATCAAAAATGTTATACGAAAATTCGCGCAAGTCAAGTGAGGCCCCCTCCCCACCGGGGACGGGCAGGATTGCCGTCTACGGCATCATCGGGCTCCTCGGTATGGCCGCCGGCGAAGTCTTGCTCTTCTCCGGTGTGCACTGGGTGGGCCGTTGGTTTACACCGATCATGTGGACGGGGTATATCCTCTTTATCGACAGTCTCATTCGGCGCCGTAAGGGCACATCACTCCTGACCGATTACCCGCTCGAGTTCGCCTTGCTGGTGCTGATTTCGATCCCCAGCTGGGTATTTTTTGAGGGATACAACGTCCTCTTAAAAAACTGGGCGTACATCGGACTTCCCGACAACATGGTCGAGCGCTACATTGGATACGCATGGGCGTTCGCAACCATTTCTCCAGGTATGTTCGTCACCTACGAGCTGCTCGAAAGCTACTTGCCCGGCAAAAACCCCGCAAAATCTCCGCGGCTTGGCAACCGACTCTTTTTTGCCCTGACCGGGTTTGGCCTCATCGCGATGATCATTCCCTTGATCTGGCCGTCAACATACATGACACCGCTGGTGTGGTTGGGTGCGACGTACTTTTTCGATCCCATCAACCAGCGTTTTGGCGACCGTTCGTTTCTGTCCGAATTCTTTACCGGCAGGTTTCGCAGCACGCTCATTATGTTTCTCGCCGGGCTCATTTGCGGGCTCCTGTGGGAGTTTTGGAACTACTGGGCGGCAACCAAGTGGCAATACGATGTCCCCTACCTCGGTCACATCAAGCTCTTTGAAATGCCCGTACTTGGCTTTCTTGGCTTTATGCCGTTCGCCGTTGAAAGCTACGCGATGTACGTTTTTGTCCGACGGCTGATCCCCATCCCACGGAAGGTAAAATATCTTGGATAAGCTCACACGCCTCAGGAAACTGCTCGATGACGCCCGCGCTTTCGTGTTCGACTTCGATGGGCTGCTTGCCGACAGCGAAAGGTTTCATTTTCTGGCCTACAACGAAGTTTTCGAGAAGTTTGGCCACCGCATCGACGAGACGGAGTACTACAAGTATTGGACGTCGTTGGGTCACGGCGTAAAAGGGGAAATCGAACGTCACGGGCTCGATCTCGACCCGTTGGCCATCCGTCGTGAGAAAGTGCCGATATTTACACGATTCTGCGAGGACGGGAGCATTCCGATACGTGACGAAGCCAAAGAGATGCTGGCGTTGCTGACAAAAACCGGCAAGACGATGACGATCGCAAGCGGCTCTTCCAGCGGTGACATCCGCGCGGTGCTGCGAAACTCGGGGTATGAAAACTCGTTTGAGATCGTCATGGGAAACGACACCGTTCCAAAACTCAAACCCGCCCCCGATGTCTTTCTTCTCACAGCCGAGCTGCTCGAGCTGCTCCCGCATGAGTGCCTCGTTTTCGAAGACGCGGAAAAAGGCGTGTCTGCCGCCAATGATGCGGGGATGCCTGTGGTCGTGATCCGCACACCCGAAACGAGCGCCATCGATTTCGACGGGGCGGATCTCACCTTCGACTCCCACGCCGAAATTGTAGATTCGCTAAAAGCGGTGCTGTCAGAGACGGGCTGACGCCTGGCTCGACGTCATTTGGCGGACAGGCACATCCTGTTGAACACGCACTCGTTGCAGACATCCCCGGGACGGGGATCAAACCGCCCGGACGAAACAGCTGCCTCGAGGTCACGCGCGTCGTGGTCAATCGCTTCGATTTTCTCCGGCGATATATCAACCGGGACGATTTTTGTCGGAACCTGTAGATAACAGAGCAGAGATTCACACACGGTTTGTCGTCCAAGCGTGCGCAGCATCCATGTGTAGAACTGAACCTGATAGGCGTACCGTTCACGTTCGGTTTCGAGCTTGTAATCGATGATCCGGTATCCGGATTCCGTCGAATCCATCCTGTCAATTACTGCTCGGAATACGAGGCGGTCGAGCCGCGCCCGCACTGGGCGTTCCGCCCACAACTCACCCGCTGGTTTGGCGAGTGGCGTTTTGGCGAAAGCGTCGAGCCGTTTTTTCGCCCTCTGCACCGCTTTTTTGTGTTGCGTCCGCGTCAATCCGTATCGCTTGGCAAACTCATCCAAGCCGTTGCCTTTCGGGCGGTCATTACCGCCACCTGTGGACATACTGGCACACAAGAAATCGTGCAGGAGCACACCCAGCGTCCGGGCGTCGAGCTCTTCGCGTGTCGACCGCCTTCGGCCCGCGCGATTCTGCGGGTCCGCCGTATCGTTCAACACGTCGGCCGTATCGCCCGCCGCACCCAGAACGTGGCGGTAGTAAAATCGATGAGGGCATTCCGTAAAATCAAAAAGACCCGACCTCGTAACGAATTCGATACCGCTTACGGTTATTGCCGATGACCTTGAAGCATTTGACAGCCGCTCGCGAGCTGCCGACCTACGTTCGAGAAGATCGTTGACGTCGTCTATGT
>CP070631.1:362827-370016 GCA_020356045.1 Candidatus Latescibacterota bacterium | reverse complement strand
CCTGTGGACGCCGGCGGGTCGTTTGTGGCCAGGCGTTGACGGCTCCGCGGTCCCCCGGCATAACAACGCGGATCACATTGTGTAAGGAACCGGTCGCGCCGCCGACCAATCCGGAACGATTCGATTCAATGAGCACCCCCAAAAACACTTGTGAATGAGAAAGGAGTGGGATATGAGCTCGTTTGGCAATATGAGCTCGTTTGGCAAACTGATTTTCACCGTAACGCTTTGTATCGCAATGGTTTTTTCTGTTTCGGCCGCGTTCGCAGACAAGGACAAGGAGGCAGAGGAGCGCGCTGAGATCGATGCCATGGCTGATGAAACGATGAAAGAGTTGTTCGAGGCGAGCCCAGACGCCAAGGCGCTTTTTGACAAATCGGTTGGATACGCCGTGTTCAGTAATCTCAAGTTTCAGCTGGGGATCAGCGGCGGTGGCGGCAAAGGCGTTGCGGTCGCGAAATCTGGCAAACGCACGTATATGAAAATGGGAACCGCCGGGATTGGACTCGGGATCGGTGGCCAGAAATACCATGTGATATTCTTGTTTGAAACCGAGAAGTCGCTGGAGAGCTTTGTTGAAAAAGGCTGGCAGGCGGACACATCAGCGCAGGCCGCTGCTGGCGATGCCGCTGCAGGCGCAGCCGCCTCTTTCAAAGATGGGATCGCGTACTATCAAATCACCGACAAGGGGCTCATCGCCTCCGCTGACATTACAGGCACGAAATATTGGAAGGATGACGATCTAAACGAAAAAGAGACCGAAGACGCCAAAGAGACCAAAGAATCCAAGGAAGAGGCTGACGAAGAAGGGTAGTTCCTGGGCGGTTGTTTCGAGTTCTTTCTTCTCTGCGGGCGCTGCCGGTGGTTCCGGCAGCGCCCGCATTTGAACACCGGAACACTCCACCCTTTGAACTGGCACCACTGGGCTGGTCGTGTCTCCGGTCTCCGTTTTTGCCCTATCCAGACAACCGCTTCGGAATGGCCTAGGCGACGCGTCTGATCTCACACCCAGCGTTAATAATGGACTTGAGACCCGGCTCTATTCCGACGTAAAATGGGAATTCGGATACACTTGCCTATTTTGGGATCAGGGCTAAAATCACCATACGCGGTGCAGCGGATTCGCCCAGATAGCATACTTCTCCGATGGATCCAGGAGGAAACCATGAATTGGTTTGGTAAGACCATCGCATGCTTGACTATCTTGATTGCTGTCGGGCTTGGTACATGGAACGGTTCGATCAACTCTACCTTCGCTCAAGAGCCCACCGATACGACCACCGCCCAGGCGCTCCTGGAGTCCGTCCCCACAGACTCACTGGATGAAAGTGCGGCCAATCTGGTGGCGCGTATCAAACGGGTCATCGATATCGGTGACGATATCACTCAAAAGCTCACCACCGCCAACGCGGAAGACAGCCTTGTGCTGCGGCTCCAGATCACCACGCTTGTCGAGTACCTCATGGATGACGTCCACGAGCTCGCGGATGTGCTGATCGGTCTCGAAGAGAAAGGGCCACAGGAGCAGCTGAGGGCGGAAGTTGAGGAATTATACGGATACGCCACGCCGGGTATTTGGAATTACATAAACAGGTTACGTGGTGAGATCGACGAAACCCGGGGGCGCCGGCTTTCGACGACCGGGGCGGATCGTCTGGCTCTGGAGGACCGGGTCGCGATGCTCACCAGCCGAGTCGATCACGGGTACGAAATAGGGCAAGCGCACATAGAGAAAAGAAAAGCACTGGGTCTAGATACGACGGCGGTGACCATCACGTTCAAAGATCTGCTGACCGGTCGTGCCCGCGAGCTGTCTGGGCGGGTCGGTTTGGCGCTCGAACGCATCGACGATTTGACCGCGCGTGTGAGCGACGTGCCCGACGATGCAGAACTGCGCGTGAATCTTGTGGCCGCGCACAAGAGCCTCGACATCAACACGGCGAGCATGGCGGTCGTGCTCGATATCATGGACGCATTCGAAATGTCCACCGAAGACTATCGGGCACAACTGGTGACGGCTACAAGGGACCTTACAACCGGATTGCTTGACAAAGACGTCGCTGCGGGCTTGATCAGCCGCGCCGTGGGAGGTGCCAAGGACTGGCTGGTAGAGAACGGTCCGGGTCTGCTGGTCAAGTTCCTATTGATTTTTATTATCCTGTTCATATTCCGGATTTTGGCACGCTTGGTCCGAAAGGGCCTTGGCAGGGCGCTGGATGCATCCAGTTTGAATGTCTCCACTCTTCTGCGGCGTATGATTCTGACATCGGCGGCCAATGCCGTTCTGATTCTCGGGTTGCTTATCGCGCTTTCCCAGCTCGGGATCACGCTCGGACCGCTGCTCGCCGGTTTGGGTGTCGCCGGTTTTATTGTCGGGTTCGCGCTTCAGGACACGCTGGCCAATTTTGCCGCAGGTATGATGATACTGATCTATCGTCCGTATGATGTCGGCGATCTTGTTGACGCGGCTGGTGTGTTTGGCAAGGTCAATAAGATGAGTCTCGTGTCGACCACGATTCTCACTATCGACAATCAGACAATCATTGTTCCCAACAACAAGATCTGGGGTGATGTGATCAAGAACGTCACCGCACAGGATCTCCGCCGGGTCGACATGGTTTTTGGAATCGGGTACGCTGACGACATTCCAAAGGCCGAAAAAGTTCTCGAAGACATACTCAGGCAACACGACAAAGTGTTGGACGACCCTCCTTACACCGTCAAGCTTCACACGTTGGGCGAATCGTCGGTCGATTTCATTGTGCGGCCATGGGTGGCCGTTGATGATTACTGGGACGTCTACTGGGATGTGACGCGAACGGTCAAGATGCGCTTCGACGAGGAAGACATATCGATCCCGTTCCCACAGCGCGACGTCCATATCTATGAAGAGCAGGTGTCGGGGGCCCGGGAGTCGGTTGCCGATACAAAGGGGCAAACCGAGGAGGTTGACATAAGCGATGAATAGAATCCACAAGAATGGTTTTGTCGGCGTGACCCTTCTGGTTATAGCGGTGTTGCTCGCCCCAACGTTCGGGGGCGCGGTCGCGTTCGCCCAGACCTGGCAACCGCCCGAACCATCGACCGCTGAAAAGGACTGGCTCAAAATGAAGTCCGGGGAGTGGTTGTGGGGGGAGCTTAAGGGGCTGAGAGATAAGGACTTGGATTTTGACAGCGACGAATTCGATATGCAGACGGTCGATATCGACGACGTCGCCGAGTTCCGCTCGGCCCGTGTTCTCACCTACCGTTTCGAAGAAGCCGGCGTCTTTACCGGAACGGCGGTCATCCGCGACGGCATCGTGAAGATCCAAACCGATACGGGCGTACAGGAACTCCCCACGGCGGATCTCATCATGATCCTCGAAGGCACACAGAAGGAAATCGACTTCTGGTCTGCAAAAGCCACCCTGGGTTGGGTCGGTCGATCCGGTAATACCGACCAGGTGGATTTCAATTCGTCGTTCCGCGTTCGCCGTCAGTCGCCGAGGTCTAGGTGGGATAACCGGTACAACGGGAACTTGGGTGAGGTATCCGGCGAACAGACGATCAACAATCAAAATTTCGTTTCCAGTTTGGACATGCTTTTACGGGAAGGGTTCTTCATTACACCCGTTGCGATCAATCTGTTTCACGACAAGTTTCAAAACATTGATCTGAGGACGACGTTGGCGGCGGGCGCCGGCTATGTTTTCATGCGCGGTGGGGATGTGGACTGGCAGGCCAGTCTGTCGGCGGGATATGTGCACACCCAGTATGTGTCCGTTCAAGAGGGCGCGGATGACGCAGAAGGCAGCTTCTCGCTGATCCCGGCGACGGATCTCGAATGGGACATCACCGGCGACATCGAATTCTTATTCGACTACAACCTGCAAATGGCGGTGCCGGAAACGCGAAATTCGTTCCATCATGCGGCGGGGACAATCTCGTTTGATATCTGGGGAGATATACTCGATCTTGATTTCTCGTTGGTTTGGGATCGTGTCGAGAGTCCGACACCCAAGGAGGATGGCACCATTCCCGCCCGCGATGACTTCCGGTCGACGTTTGGCATTGGATTGGATTTATAATTTGTGCTGGCTGATTCGTTTGGGAACGAGAAATCACCGGATAAACCGCAGCATCTCTGCCATGGTGATCTTTGACGTTCATGGGAAGGAGTAACGATTATGACAAATTCTGCTGGGTCACCGGGTGGCCACGATTACCTGGACAAGGCGATCAACATCGCCGTTCATCTGGCGGTCATCGCGTTCATTCTGTACGTCAGTGCCAAAATCTTGAGCCCGTTCGTTATGCCCGTGGTATGGGGTATCATTATCGCGGTGGCGCTCCAGCCAGCGTTCGAGAAAATGAAATCCATGCTCGGCGGCCGCCGCAAGCTCGCCGGGGCGTTGTTTATCCTGCTTGGACTTGCCATTGTCATCTTGCCCACAATCTGGCTGGCAGACTCGTTATTCGAAGGCACCAAAGAGATTGGCCAACAACTCGAGGATGGCACATTCAAAGTCCCACCACCAAGCGAATCGGTCAAAGACTGGCCGCTGATAGGTGACGAGACCTACCGGATCTGGTATGGCGCCTCGGTCAACCTGGAGGGCACAGCTGAAAAACTTGCTCCTCAGCTCAAGGCGATTGGAGCGAAATTCGCCTCTGCGGTCGCCGGGGTCGGCGCCGCGATCATCCAGAGTATCCTCTCTCTGATCATTGCAGGGATTCTCTTGATACACACCGAAGGGGCAGGTGGGGCAGCAAGGGCGATCGGGCGAAGACTCGGCGGCGATGATGGGGTCGCCATGGTGGATATATCAACCGCGACGGTGCGAAGTGTGGTGAAAGGAGTGTTGTTGGTGGCGTTGATCCAGTCGCTGCTTGCTGCCGTTGGACTCGTGATCGCCAGCGTCCCCGCAGCCGGGCTCTGGGCGCTTATCGTCCTCATGCTGGCAATCATGCAGCTTCCGCCCATCTTGATCCTCGGTCCTATCGCAATCTGGGTGTTTTCGGCAAACGACAGTACGGCAATTGCCGTGTTCTTTCTCATCTGGAGTCTTGTCGTTAGCGGTGCCGATGGTCCGCTAAAGGCCGTGCTTCTTGGTCGCGGCGTTCAGGTTCCGATGATCGTGATTCTGATCGGAGCGATCGGCGGTATGCTCAGCGCGGGGATTATCGGTTTGTTTGTCGGTGCTGTGATTCTGTCGATCGGTTATCAGCTGGTTACGGCCTGGATGCGCGAGGCTTCGGAAGAGGCGGCGGCGAATGAGGCGGAAACGCCGAACGTTTAGCTATGTACAATTTTTGAGGTGTCTCCATGTCCGATGAACGAAATTCCAACAACCAGGAGCCAACACCCTCGGAGTCGAAATCCGAGCCGGCCTCCGACGGCAAACCGGACCCCGGCGGGGGCGGAAAATCGGCCGGCGAATCTACCTCGAAATCCGCTGGCAAGAAAACAGATCCGATCCGCAGGATAACGGCCATTGTTCTTGCCGTGTGCCTCGTTATCCTGATTTGGTATGTCCTCTCCGATCGGTTGACTCCGCATACGGACCAGGCGAAAGTCGTCGCGCTGGTTGTCCCGATTGTTCCCCAGGTATCCGGTTATCTAACCGAAGTCGACGTGCGGCTGCACAGCGTTGTCAATGCCGACGACCGGCTTTTCCAAATCGACAAACGGCCCTACGAACTCGCCGTTCGCTCGGCAGAAGCCAACCTCGACCGTGCCGCCCAACAGGTGGGTGCACGCACGGCGACGGTCAAGTCGGCGGCGGCAAGACTCGGCGTGGCCAAGGCGCAGCTCGACCGCGCGCAGCGTAACTACAACCGCACTCAGCAGGTGCTCGAAAACAACCCCGGCGCGTTATCCCAGGCGGACTGGGACAGAGCGGAGACCTCGCTCGCCCAGGCCGTCGAACGGGTGGCCTCATCCGAAGCGGATCTCGAAACGGCAAAGGAGCAGCTTGGCGCCGTCGGGCCCGACAACCCGGATCTTCGCTCGGCCATCGTCGCGCTCGAGCAGGCACAGCTCGATCTGGCGTTCTCGACCATTTATGCACCATCACGCGGGGTTATCGAAAGCTTTAACGTCGATGTCGGTCATTACGCACAGGCCGGTCAACCGTTGGCGACGTTCATATCGACTCATGATGTGTGGATTCAGGCGGACATGCGTGAGAACAACATCTCCAATATCAAGGTGGGGAACCGCGTCGAGTTTGTGCTCGATGTCGCGCCGGGGCGCGTGTTCCGTGGCGAAGTTCGAAGCGTCGGCTACGGCGTTGGTTCTCAAAACCCGACCAACCGGGGGCAACTCCAGACCGTTACGAGTTCGAAAGGATGGCTTCGGGATCCGCAACGGTTTCCCGTCATCATCGGATTTGAAACAGATGAGACGGCGAGGTTGCTTCGTATCGGGGGTCAGGCCGATGTGGTCGTCTATACGGGCAATTATCACATCTTGAACGCAATCAGCTGGGTGAATCTTCGTGTCCGGGGGATCTTGTCGTATGTCCGTTAGAAGCGGCACCGTAGAGGGCTGGCTTGGGAGTGGCGACGATTATCTCCGCAATCTGCGGATTCTCCGTTACGCAGTCGGATCGACGCTCGCGATGGCATTTGCTATGGGATTCGGCTGGCAGCTCTCATATCTCACCCCCGTCCTTGCATTGAGCTTTTTGGCCACTCCGGCGCCGCGGCCCACGCTGAAGGATGGTGTTTTGTTTGTCGCGGTCATCGCCGTCGCCTGTATGGCGGGGTCTCTTCTCGGCCGCCATCTTCTTCCGTATCCGCTTGTTTTTATTCCGTTTACGGGGTTGGTGCTGCTTCATTTGTTCTACGCAAAAAGTGGAGGTGCATCACCGCTCCTGATCACGTGGCTTATGATCGCCGTACTTCTGATCCCGTTGGTGGCGATGCAGTCATCGGCGCTTGTTGTGGGTGTAGCGGGAGGTCTCATACTCGGCGCAGCCATGACCGTCATCATGGTGTGGCTGGCATATGGTATTTTTCCCGATCCGGTCGGGTTGTCGGCCCAAAGCGCCGCACCCGCACCGGCGCAGAACCCGAGTAAGGCAGAGAGAGTCCGCGATTCACTGATGAGCACCGTGGTGGTACTCCCCGTCATGGTATTGTTTTACTGTTTTGAGTTTGTGAGCTCGCTCCTGGTTCTCATCTTTATCGCGCTGCTCTCGAT
>CP070631.1:358945-362727 GCA_020356045.1 Candidatus Latescibacterota bacterium | reverse complement strand
TAGAATCTTTACGCTCCAGGTAAACCGGTCAAAACCCGTCTTGCGCACACCGGCTTCACCCCGAATGGATACCAGCGAACCAATAGATGCCGCTTCGCTCCGCTTCTTTGTCAAACATAGAAGCGCAGAGTGATGTTTTTTCGCCAGTCCCACAAGCCGGCTCTGTACGGGAATGCGTAATTCACAACTGGAACCCAGATCGAGAACCACAACGGCGAACGCGCCCGAGCGGAGCAGCCAGTCGGCGGTGCGTGCCGCCTGCAGGGTATTGGCTACTATAATGACGGGGAACGACTCGAGATCCACACCCGACGCCCCAACATCGGGCGGGAAAAAGGTGGACGATCCCACGGATACCCACGCGGTGGGCTCACCCCGCTGCTGTGCTTCCAGGACGATCGAGATGGCGGCGGACACGCAAGCCGTCTCCCCCTCGCTCGAAAGCTCGGCAAAACGGCCGGCCAGGAGATCGAGATTCCACTCGCTGGGCACCGGTTCGCGCGACGGCCCCTGCCGAATCCCCAAGCGGGCGATCAGTGAAGAGAGTTCGGCCGATGCCAGGTTGGTTGTCATGATGAACCGCCTCTTGTGGAGGTGTATCTAGTAAGTGCCTCGTTGTAGCCCGCCCGTCTCACGGGCTACAACGGATCACCGCGTTTTGTTGGTTGCCGCGAGTTTTTCTGTCCACCGCGTGGCGAGCAAAGATGGTCGAACCCCGCACGTCGCAAAACCAAAAACTAAAGCGTTGGAGGTTCGAAGTAACGGCGTGTTTCGATCACTTTACCCAGAATCGTGCACTCGTTGGGGCCGGGAATGATCGGTTCGAACGCCGGGTTTTCCGGATGAAGCTCGATCCGCCCCTTACGGAGACGAAGCCGCTTGACAGTGGCCTCGTCTCCGATCAAAGCGACAACAATGTCGCCCGACTGGGCTGTGGGTTGGGAGCGCACAATGACAACGTCACCGGGCAGGATCCCTGCGCCGGTCATGCTTTCCCCGTGGACGCGGAGGGCGAAGAGCTGGCCGCTACCGCCAGGCTGTGTGGGCTGGTATGGAGCACTCAGTCCATTGCCCTTTTGCACGACGCCGGTATGTGGTGGTCTGGCGCCGCCTGATTGTGGTGACGTGCCGCTTGTTCCTTGGAGAGGTGCGGCATGAGGAGGGGCAACAACCGCCCCTGACCCTCGCGCTTGGACGGGGATGTAACCTTCGGTATCTTCGATCGCCGCATCGAGCCCACCGGCGGGAACCCGGCCGATGAGCGGGATAAACATTAGTCCCTGCTCGCGTACGGTGGTCATCTCCGGGAGCGCATAGCCCCGGGCCTTGCCCTGTTGCTTGATGAGTTTCCCCTCGGCAACCAGCCGCCGCAGGTGTTCCTGGACGGTCTGGACAGCTCTAAAACCAAAGTGCTGCTGGATCTCACGCACGGTGGGCGGGAGACCATCGAGGAGTCTCTGGCGGACGTAAGTATATATCTTTTCCCGAGTTTCCCCGGGTGGTGTTTTGGGTGTCATAGCAACCATAAGATAGCAGACATATGTCTGGTATGTCAAGTGAATATTTTCGAACGCTGCAAATTGACCTCGCGTGGAGCGAACAGCGACGGAGCGACCAAGAGGACGGAACCCTGGAAATTCAAAAATTCCGGTGAGCGGGCGGGCGCCACCGGGACGACAGACCGCCATGAATTCAAATAACTCGGGAGCGCGCGGACATCAAATCGACAACCCACAAAGCGACTCGAGCCTAAGCTATGGAGTACCAACGGAAAAAATGGTATTCTGCCAAAACACCCCCTAACGAGGCGTGTCTGGCCGGCATCATGTCGAGCCGCCCCAAAAGACACGGAAACGACGAACAAAGCCAAAAAGAGGACGAGCGATGCGTGACCGAAGAAAACTATCGATAGCAATGACTGTCTTTGTGCTTACAGCAGCCGCAATGGGTTTCGTGTTAAACAGCTGCAGCGACCAAACCGTGACCGTCGGCAATAACCCGCCGGCCCTGGCCGTGTCGGAAGACCGGCTGGGATTCTCATCACCGACAACCGACCGGCACATCATCATATGGAATGCCGGACAGGGCACACTGAATTGGGAAGCGTTTCACGGCAGCACATGGTTGACTTTGACACCGCCACGTGGAACGAGCACGGGAACGACGGACGCCAATGAAATGATCGCGACGGTGGACTGGGAAGGATTCGCACCCGGCGAATCGAGAAACACGTCGGTTAAGGTCACCAGCAACGGTGGCAATCGTACGATTACCATCTGGGCGACGATGGCGGATGGTCCGTGTAGTTTTACGTTTGTTCAGCCTATCACTCAGACACTGTGGACAGTGGGCGAGCTGGTCAAGATCGAATGGACGAGCGCCAACACCGGCGGGTTTGTGCGGCTCGACCTTTATAAGGGTGGAGAGTACCTGTGCAACATCACCGAGTGGACGGGCGACGTGGGGTTGTTCCAGTGGGTTGTGGACGACTGCGGCAAAGGTGACGGCACCGACTACCGCATTCATATTCGAGATGTGGGTAATACCGCGTGCTGGCGCACAACCGGTGATTTTCAAATTGTCAATCCGTGAACCTACAATTCCGGGCCGGGTGGGTGATGTGTGGAAGAACAAAGCAGGCACCCCGGTGACTCGTTGCAAAGTAACCAACCGATAACACGAGGAGGGTTTATGTTTGAACAGAAGAATGCGTTTTCCGCGGCCGCGCTTTGGATGGTAGCGGTCACGCTGCTCGCGTTTGTTTGGACGGGGTGCAGCGATGACGACCCTTCAGAACCGAACAATCCGGCCACCCTTGTCGTGTCGGAAGACATTGTTGCTTTAACGTCGCCAAACACGAGCGAGAATTTGTCCATTTGGAATGGCGGGCAGGGAACGCTCGAATGGAACGCGGTTTCCAATCAGACATGGTGTGATATCGCGCCGACGAGCGGAACCAGCAAGGGGGCGGATGACAATACAACGATGACCGTAACGGTCGACTTCAGCGGTTTCGAGGCTGGCGATACCGAGCTCGCCGAGGTCAACGTAACGAGCAATGGCGGCAACCGTACAATACGTGTGACCGCAACGCTCCCACAAGGTCCGTGCGTCATCGACGCCACGCATCCGATAACCGATGATGTGTGGTCCGAAGGGATCCCGCAGGTTATCAGATGGACGTCGGAGAATACCGGTGGATCGGTGAGAATCGAGCTTTACAAGGACGGTCAGCACCAATGTCAGATTACTCCGTCGACCGATGATATCGGTGTCTACGAATGGGAGGTCGATGATTGTGGCGGCGGCACCGCATCGGACTACCAGGTCAGAATTTTTGAATCGGGATATGCGGGATGTTGGGCTGGCACCGGTCAATTCACGATAACATCCACGCAGCCGGACCCTGTGGTCGCGGTCGATCCAAAGGCGTTGGGCTTTAATTCCAATACCGATCCCGGTCCGAACACGTTTGAGATTTGGAACGGAGGTACCGGCACGCTGGAGTGGTCGGCAAGCGTGTCGACAACATATGGCTGGCTCAGCGTGGCACCCCAGTTTGGGTCCAGCACTGGCGAGCGCGATCAAGTGACAGTGACGATCGACTGGGATAAATTCAATCCCGCGGGCGAAGTCAAGAATGGCGAAATCGTTATTTCGAGCAACGGCGGCGGTGGTGTAATCACTGTCGAAGCGACCAGGGAATAGAACGGAGCAACGTCACCGCAATTTTCACAAACGTTGGTTGTGCAAACAGAAAAACGCCGGTGAGCTTCAAAGCT
>CP070631.1:356892-358845 GCA_020356045.1 Candidatus Latescibacterota bacterium | reverse complement strand
CTCGATCGCATCCTCGAACATTTGGGCGGCGGTCTCCTCGGCTTCCTGGAAACCATCCTCGCTGGATTTGTAGCAAAGCAAAGCGGGATTGATGCGAGGGGAAAACGGGTTGTCCGCCACACGGATGATACGCCGGCGCCAAAAATCTTCCCCAGCTGGTTCCTCGAACGCCAGGATCTTGTCAACCATGATTTCCGCCTCGGTCGTGCTTCCCACCGGCAAACGGCCGAGAATGACATCGGGAAAGTCGACACACAACGGATCATCATTGATGTAGTCGCAGTCAAACATCACGTACCACTTGTCTGTCGTGACCACTTCGTCCTGGTTGAACGTGCCCCCGACATACTCGGTAAATGACTCGGTGGGAACAAAATTGATGCCCGATTTGCTGTGGACCCGCTTGTTGTCCTCGCTCGCATCACCGACGAGCACGACAAAGCTTGCTCCCCCCGTCTCAAAAAAGTGACGGATGAAATCCTTGACCGCGTGCGCATGAGGGACCCCGCCGTTGAACTCGTCGTAAATATCTTCCACGTCGGCCATCAAGACCCGATAGCCTTGCGCGCGTCTGTAACTGGCCAGCCCGTCGAGCTCGCCGGTAAAATCGGCGTGGCAAACAATCAGAACATCCACACCGTTTTCCGCCGGGCTCCCGATGATGGCGCTGGGATTATCGCGTCGCAGGTCATCCGAAGACACCTCGGGGATACGGTCGAGCGGCGTGAGCACGTAACTTTTGCGATCGGTCAACGACTCGCGAATCGAGAGCGCGTACCCACCCCCGACATCGGTTAGGTGGCTCGTGGTAAGCGGGATTTCGTGCACTGATAATGGGTCGGTCACGTCAAATAGCATCACATCCGTGCGGCTCAAACCGGTGACGGTAATGCTGGTATCGCCCGCGAGCGTACCCGTGTTGAATTCGATCACATTTCCCATCGCACGGTAATGCGATCGGTACTCGATGGTAAACCAGTCGAGCAACGCCTCCAGATACGTCCGGTCGCTGGTTTTGTCGACGCGCAGCGTGTTTAGCCCCGGTGTGACCACCGTTGCAGGAAGATCTCCGGACTGATAGGTCACGTAATTTTTTCTCGGGACTGATGCCGGTTCCAGTGCTGTCGTCGTCGTCGAATTGATGATCGACAACTTCACATCTCGTTCGTATCGGTCCCGGTCTCCACCCTGGATTCCTGCCTCGAGCCGGAACATGCCGCCGGGATCCACAGCCCCAACCGAGAACGGAGCCGTGAGCGGCTGTTTCCACTCGGCATCGTAGAAAAAGAACTCCTTGTGACCCGGAGGAGTTCCTTCGAAAAACCAGTTGTCCTCTTCGTAGTATGTCTCAACGGGAAACGTGGCCGAGGCCGTATCCGCGCTCACTATACCAGGCGGCACATCGCGGGTTGACATCGGTGTGCCGGATGATGCTGCCATCCAGTACACGTTGGCGTCGGCAAACTTCTCACGCGGATCGTTTTGAAACAGGTCCTCCATCAGACGCAGGCCGTAAAAAACGATCCAATCGCCGCCGTCGAACACGCCGCTGGTGCCCAACGGATCCTCTATGACCCGAAATGGGATATCCACAATCGTCGCGGCCAATGCGTCACGATCATAGACCCGTTTGAACAGGTGAAGGTCGGGCACCGAGGTCCCCGCAGGCAATCCAATGTCGATCAACCTGCTCGCAGCCACGCGGTGAATCCCGGTGTGGCGGACGCTGATTTTAACCGCGGGGCCGGTGACATTTGCCCCAAATGAGCCGCTCATCCCCATCTCTTTAGAGCGCTTGGGTTTTGACCGCCATGGGGCGGCCTGATCGGGGTTGACGAGAATCCTTTTGTAAATCCGTTCCCAAACCGGTGACTCGGTGACCGGAGCCAAATCCGAATCAGAGAACAATCCGCGATCGCCTCCCGGAGCCCGAAGCGAGATTTCGACACGGAT
>CP070631.1:353337-356792 GCA_020356045.1 Candidatus Latescibacterota bacterium | reverse complement strand
CCCATCAGGCTTAACCGCGCTAACAACGTATTCGTATTCCGTACCCGGTTTGACACCACGGTCGATAAACCGCCTGGTGTGCGGCGGCAGTAGCTGGCTCGATGCGGGGGTCTCAACAACAGCACCGGCCTGTTTTCGATAAATCATAAACCCGGCGAGAATCTCGTCGGCGAACACATCCCACTCGATTTGGACGCCGCCGGATCGCGCGATGGCGTCAACCGCGTTGAAGAACACCGGTACTCCGCCCACGTAAAAATCGCGCTGATAGGTCCCGCCCCTGAACTCGACCTCGTATTGCCATTTCCCCGTTTGCTCGTCGAGAGGAATCGTGCGCTCGAAGTAGATATAGTAAGCGCTCAGATGTTCGCCGGCCTGAAACTCGTACGTCCATGAATCGAACACTGTCCCGTCGGGCCGGCGAATGGTGTAGTCGTAGGTATCCCAGCGAAGACCATCGCGACCAAACACATAGAAAAACACCTGATCACCCTGAATGAAGACGTCTTTATCGTATATCACATCTTGACGCGGACACGGTTGCCAGCTCACCGGGGCGAAATGGGTCGATATGTTATTGATTGCAGGATCGTAATATGGTTTCTGATCCGCCCACCACGTCTCGCTAACCGTCGGGTTGCAGGGACCCGCCCAAGGATCGATCAGATTATCTTGCGAGTCCCACACCTCGAAGTGCAAGTGGGGCCCTGTCGAGCTGCCCGAACTCCCCACCACGCCGAGATACTCGCCGGCGGCGACGGTGTCGCCAACCGTTTTCGTGGTCAGCGAGAACGACTTCATGTGTCCGTACACCGACACGGAGCCGTTGTCATGGCTCAGCACGATAACATTGGCCGTACCGCCAAATCCGCAACTACGATCAAAGTTGCCATCGAGCCAGTACACGATGACGCCATCATATGCCGCAATGACTTCCACCTCGTCGTTGTCCATCTTGTTCCAGAGAAACGGCCAGGTGAATATGTCCGTGCCCGCGTGGTTGTAGCCGACATCGAGATCGTATGTGCGCATGCCGCAATTCCAATCCGAGAGCTGATTGGGGTAAAGTGGGTTGTGGTCGGGAAAACCGGAAACGCCATAGAAGGAGGGGTCGGTCAGCGACGCAGCTGCTCTGACCGGCCATACAAAGGCAAGCGGTGCGTCGGCCCGCGATGCCCGTGATAGGACACGAAGCCCCAACCGGTCTTTTTCCTCACGGACCCGAGCACGGATCTCAGCCCGTTGCGCCATTGATATACACGGGCCATCTTGTCGGTACTCGTATTCGCCGACGCCAAATCGAGAAGAGCTCGAGGAGGCGACACCACACCATAGAGCTACGATACTGATGGCCGCCAATACACGTAACATAACCGGTTCCGTCCTTTCCGAGACCGCTTTGTTCGGCGCCGGGATCGGCGCGCGCTTCTCGCCGCGGGTTTCATGCGGTTTCTACACAGGGTCGGCCACGTTATTCATTCTGTTGCTTGCGAGATTTACCACGTATACGAAATATACACAGTATACGCAAATGGGAGCTGCAGGGTTGCGGGACGTCTATTCCTGCCGTTCGATGCCGATCAGGTCGAATAATGCGTCGTTGTCGTTGCCGATGACATCCATGTAAACCCTGACCCATTTTCCCCATTCGCCGAGCTCGGGATCGCGTTTGACCTGCAGCGCCACATAGAAACGCCTGGCGCAACCCTCCTCGCCCCGTCGAGACACCGCGTCCTCGGCAAAATCCGGATCAAGCGGCAAACCGTTGGCGACGTCGTCTGGAGCGAGCACCTGCTCCTCGATCACGTCGTCTTCGCCATCGCATCCGTGGTAAACCAGCTGGTAGCGATAGGTCGTCGCGTTTCGAGCGGCAAACCCCGCATCCAGCTCCAGGTCGTCGAATTGGAGTCTTTGGCCGTCCATCGATTCTACCAGCACGAACCGGTCCAGCGGGTTGACCTGTGCGTACCAATAGCGTCCGATTTTGTCGCGGCGTTCGGCGATCGTTTTGACGAGGTAATTCTCCGCCGCTTCGTTGGTGAGGCCTCCCATTTCCACCGCCGCGCGAATCTGTTCGTCGGTGAACGACATCACGATCTTGGCCGCCCAAAACGCATCCAGATTGGTCATACGTTGAAATGCAGGTATCGGGTAGTTGGGCTTCCAGTTCGCCGGATTGAACAGCTCGGACTCGTAATACCCAACCGACGGATACTCGACCTCCTGGGCATCGAGCCAACGGCGCTTATAGATGCCAAACGTAAAGAGTGATTTCAACGTCTCGTACGTATCGAACTGGTACTCGTGCCCCTCGGACGGGAGGTTCGGAAAAAGGCTGGCGCTCCCCAGCGTCGCGCCAAAATCGATCAGGTAATGTCGCATGAAGCTGCGACTATCTTCGGTGACGTACATGTCGAGCGAATTGATGCGGCGCACGTCGTTGTGCTCGAGCCAGGCGGCCATTATCCTCAAACCGCGGAGATCGCGCCGGTGCTCGTGGCGGATAATATCGTTGGGATCATCCTTGCGCGTGCCATAGTACGAATAAGGCCCCTTGGGCACCCCATCGAGAAACTTACTCGCCACCGCCCGGTAGGTACCATCGTCTTGTCTCGCCACCCTGTTGAGAAGCAGTGTCAAGTCATCCTCGGTCATCAAACGCTTATTGCCTAGCGGATCGACAATTTTCGCATCGCGATCCACAATCAGCTGGTCGTGTGTGAACGAGACCAGCGTATTCTCGGTCGTATTGTATCCCATCGCATAGAACAGTTTTGATGAGATGATCTCCGCTGCCGTGCTCATTTCGGGGTTTTCTTTGGGATCGAATTTGATGATGTAACGGTCGCCGCGCGGATCCTCGATCGTGAAACCGGGTGTCACACCTTGTGTTTTTCCCCGCACCACCGTCCAGGTCCCATCGGCGGGACCATCGTTGCGATTGGGCCCGCGCCGGATCTCCTCGAGCGACATCCGCTGCCGTCCGTTCCGGTTGGTAAACCAACTCGAGTTGGGTACCTGCTCGAACGCATCGACGTTGATCGATTGCTTTGGCGGACCGATCCGCTGGTTTAGATTGAGCAGCCGCCCCGTCTCTTTGAAAAAGGTCCGGTCGATAAAATCATAGTACTGACTGGGGCCGTGCTCTTTGGGTTCGGGAATATCCGCCATGTCGAAATCGACGTCGATCGGCTTTTTGAATTCTTTTTGCTTGGCACCGCATCCCATCGTTAGACCGAGCACCGCAATGGCCAAAATGACCCACAGTATCGAACGATCGCAAACGGGCTTCCCACGTTCGCCGTGGCTGGTTATCCGAGGCTTCCGCGCTATCATCACAGCCCACCGCCAAACTTGAAAATGAAACGCGTTCCCTCGGATCCCCACGCAACCTCCGTTCGAATGAAAACGTTGCGACCGACAACCGCGCGAAGCCCGCCTCCAAACGACGATCT
>CP070631.1:346533-353237 GCA_020356045.1 Candidatus Latescibacterota bacterium | reverse complement strand
TACAACTGTATTGTTACCCCGCGAAGAGCCGTATCTAGCTAGACCATATGGAGTTAGAAAAGCATGGCAAAAATCAAAAATGATCCCGGAGCGGGCCAGGACCCGTTGATCAGACCGCCCGGGTCGACCACCGCTCCCCCCGGCCAACGTCTGTTCTATGGCGGGGCGGTGCTGGTATTTATGGCCAGTCTGGTGATCTACCTGGCGACCATGGGTCGGAGCGCCGCGTTTTGGGACCCCGGTGAGTTTATTGCGTCGGCCTATATACTCGGGATTCCACATTCTCCCGGAACCCCGCTCTATGTGATTCTTGGGCGTGTTTTCACGTTACTGCCGCTTCCGTTGACCGTTGCCGGCAAAGTGAACTTCATCTCGGTACTCTTTGGCGCCGGTGGCGTGGCGGTTGTGTATATTCTGATCGTCCGCTTTCTCGATTCGATTCAGGGGAAAAGCGAGACGACATTGGACACCGCCGTCAAAGTTGGAGGCGGTCTGGTCGGCGCGCTGTTTCTCGCTTTTAGCGACACCTACTGGATCAACGCCATCGAGGCGGAAGTGTATTCGCTGAGCGCCTTCTTCATGGGGTTCATGACCTGGCTCGCGCTCAAATGGTCCGACAATCCGACGGGCGAGAAATCGGCACCGTTGATCTGGCTTCTCTTCTACCTGCTTGCCTTGAGTGTCGGTTTCCATCTTGGCACCGTGCTGGCATTTTCGGGGATCTTTTTTCTGGTTTTGATGACCCGGAAGAAGACGTTTACCGATATCGAGTTTATTGTCGCGTCGTTTGGGATGGCAATTTTTCTGGCCGACGCAACGATATACCGGAACGGCACGTTCACAGCGGTCCTGTTGGTTGTGTTCCTGGCGCTGCTCCTGTGGCTCACCGTGTCCCGAAAATCCCCATTTGCATTGATATGCACGCTGCTGTTCGTGCTTGGGATTTCGGTCCATCTTTACATGCTGATCAGGTCGGGCCACAACCCGGCGATCGATGAAGGTGATCCCGAGACGTGGCGTGCGCTCTACTTTGCCCTCCGGCGCGAGCAATACCCGCCGCCAAACATGCTGATCAGAAAAGCGAGTTTTGTTTTTCAGCTAAAGCACTTCAACGACTATTTCCAAGGCCAGTTCCAAATGGCGGCAGCCTACATCGGGTCGCTCAACATCGGTTCGGTGATTCCGCTGGCGCTGGGGATCTGGGGAATGGTCGATCATTACGCGAAGAACAAAAAGACCTTTGTCGTGTTGTTCGTGACCTTCGCGGTTACCAGCCTGGGACTGATTCTGTTTTTGAATTTCTCTGACACTGAAGTGCGCGAACGGGACTACTTCTACTCTCCGGCGTTTTATTACTTCGCCGTTTTTATCGGAATCGGCACAGCGAGCCTTGTGTCGGAGCTTCGGAAATTTGCAGTCGATAAGGGGATGAGCGGCAGCGCGCCTGTCATTATTCCACTGGTTCTCCTCGTTGCAATGCCGTTTGTGACGGCGAAGCATCATTATTTCGCGCATGACCGGTCGAACAATTTCATTTGCCGTAAATATGCAATGAACATGCTGGTCACGCTGGAACCCAATGCGATTATTTTTACGAATGGCGACAACGACACGTTTCCACTCTGGTACATACAGGAAGTCGAGAAGTACAGAACCGACGTGCGGGTGGTAAACCTGAGCCTTCTCAATACCGCCTGGTATATCAAACAGTTACGTGACAACGAGCCTCAAGTGGAGGTCAATTGGAACGACCAGGAACTCGAAGGGTTGATGCCCATACGAACCAAAGACGGCTGGGTCCTCATTCGTGATATCGCCGTTCAACAAATTCTCAAGCACAACGCGCGCACGCGGCCGATCTACTTTGCCGTGACGATTCCTCCCGAGATTTACGCGCCGTACCGCGATTTTCTCGAGATGGAGGGCCTCGCCTACCGGGTGGTGCCGAGGAAGGGCACAAACATGGTCAATGCGGAAGTGCTCGAAGACAACATCTGGAACAAGTTTGACTTTGGCGGTATTCTCACGGCCGATTGGAAGATCGATAATTCGTTGTATCGACCGCCTTATGTGCGACGGCTGATTCAGAACTACGCCGCGGCTTTTACACAGCTCGGTTTTGTCAAGGGCCGTGAGAACAACTTCGAAGACGCGGTGAAGAATCTCGAGGTGGCGCTCGAAATCTCACCGGATCTCGAACCGGCGCTATTGTGGCTCGGCTGGTACTATCTCGAAATGGGTGACTCGGTGCGCGCCGTCAGTTTTTACAAAGAGCAGATTGACAGACGTCCGGACAGGCCGGATCTGCTCTATCGTTTGGCCGGTGTTTATGAGCGGCTTGGACATCTCGACTCGGCGCTCATCGCTGTGGATGAGCTCATAAAAAGGGATCCGGACCACCGTGAGGCGGTGATGAGCGCGGTTGGGATGGCCCTCCGGTTCGAGATGATCGATAGCGCGAAACGCTATCTCGAAAACTATCTTGCCAGGCATCCCAATGATGCCCAGATGCGGGGCGCGCTCGAAGAGCTCAGTGCGGGCGATCGGCCCGGGCAGCTACCGGACAGCACGAAGGCACGGTCGGACAGCACCGGGGGATAGACGTTAGGAACTCGTTCCTAGGAGCGGAGTCTGTATATGTCGGAAAAGGTTGTTGTGACCGGCGCCGCCGGTTTCATTGGCTCCCATCTCTGCGAAGCGCTTCTCAACGATGGATACCAGGTGCTCGGTATCGATTCATTCAATCCGAACTACGATGTTCGCATCAAACGGATAAACATCGATGAAATATCGGGCAACGGGGACTTCGAACTCATCGAATCCTCGCTAAACGATCTCGATCTGGAAAAGCACGTGGCTGATGCAGGTGCGGTGTTTCACCTGGCGGCGCAGCCCGGTGTTCGAGACAGTTGGTCCCGGCGTTTCGACGAGTACATTGACGCCAATATTAGGGCGACCCAGGTGCTCTGCGAGGCGTGCCGCGGCAAACCGCTCAAACGGTTTGTGTATGCTAGCTCGAGCTCGGTCTATGGCGACACTGAACAACTCCCAATGAACGAGGCGCATCCGACGAAGCCGCATTCACCGTACGGCGTGACCAAGCTTTCGGGAGAGGCGCTGTGCTTGCTCTACAAACGGAATTTTGGGCTCCCGGCCGTTGCGCTGAGGTTTTTCACTGTTTACGGGCCGAGGCAAAGACCCGATATGGCGTTCCACAAGTTTATAGCCGGCGGGCTGGACGGCAATCCCATTGAGATTTACGGCAACGGTACCCAAACGAGAGATTTTACGTTTGTCTCCGATATCGTGGACGCCTGCATGCGTGCGAAGGACTACCACGGCGAAGAGAGCGTTTTCAACATCGGGGGCGGGAGCAGGATCGCACTCAACGATGCGTTGGACATTTTGACCGGGGCGCTGCCCAATGAAGGCGTGGAAGTGATTTTTTCGGACCCTGTCAAAGGTGATGTGATGCATACGTACGCGGACATCGCGCTCGCGCGCAATGAGCTGGGGTACGAGCCCAAGATGGGCATGGAAGAGGGGATTGTGCGAGAGATCGAGTGGGTCGGATCGATGCGTCGAAAACTCCATTCAGAATAGGCGGCCACCGTTGGATTTGTCGGTTGTCATACCGGTCTACAATGAAGAACAAAGTCTACCCGAGCTCTTTGGCGCGCTCGAGTCGGTGATGAAGGACAACGGGTGGGATTACGAATACATATTCGTGGACGATGGGAGTGTGGATCGGTCGCTGGCCGTTCTCAGAGAACTGCACCGTCATTTCGAATATGTCAAGGTCCTCAGCTTTCGCCGTAACTACGGTAAGTCTGCTGCGCTATCCGTGGGGTTCAAGCAGGCGCAGGGCGATGTGGTCGTAACCATCGACGCCGATCTTCAGGACGATCCGATGGAGATCCCCAGCCTGGTGAAGAAGCTTGGCGATGGGGCGGATCTCGTGTCGGGTTGGAAACGAAACCGCCAGGATCCATGGACCAAACTTTTTCTGTCAAAGGTCTTCAACAAAGTCACAGCGATCCTCAGTGGAATCCGTTTGCACGATTTCAACTGTGGTCTCAAGGCATACAAAAACGAAGTCGTCCAGTCTATATCTGTGTACGGCGAGCTCCACCGATTCATCCCTGTGCTGGCAGCCTGGGAAGGATTCAGGGTTGACGAGATTCAGGTGCGGCATTTCAAGCGCAAATACGGCAAGAGCAAATACGGCCGTAAACGAATACTCAACGGGTTTTTCGATCTGGTAACGGTGATGTTCATAACGCGGCGGGCGATGAGCCCTTTGCATTTCTTTGGCCGAATTGCCATCATCCTCTTTACGCTCGGAGCGATTCCCCAGGTTTACTTTCTCTTTCAATGGCTCGGAGGGGCTGGTTTGCGGGTTCGGCCGATTATGCTGGGCGGTTTTGTGTTGATCATCGTTGCGCTTCAAATCGCCTCAATTGGTCTTCTGGCCGAACTGATATCGGCTAGAAGCGGCGGAGATCCCAAATACGTCTTCAAAGAGTATCTCGTGGGCCGCTCCGGTACGCACGTTGGAGAGAACAGGGAAAACGTATGACCAGGAAGGCCTGTCTCGTTGGGCCAGCGTATCCTTACCGCGGCGGAATCTCCCACTTCACCACTGCTCTGACCGCCGAATTCGAGAAAGATCATGACGTTCTCGTCGTCAACTTTAGCCGTTTGTACCCGTCATTCCTGTTTCCCGGCAAGACACAGTTCGATGAGAGCAAGTCACCTGTGGCGGTGGATACGGTGCGAACGATCGACTCGTTGAATCCATTTTCGTTCCACCGCACAGCAGGGACCATCGCGCGCTTTGAACCCGATCTCGTCGTGTTCCAGTGGTGGCAGCCCTTTTTTGGCGTCGCCTACTATGCAATTCTGTGGTTTTTGAAGCGTTTTCTGAAGGGCCGGCCGGTAAACATCGTTTTCCTTTGTCATAACGTGTTGCCGCATGAATCGTCTCCGATCGACCGGATGTTGATCAAGACAGGGTTCAAGCTGGCCAGGTTGTTTCTCGTCCATTCGACTGAAGATGAGGCAAACCTGAAGCAGCTGAAAAAAAATGTAAAAGTGCTGGTCCATCCGCTTCCCGTGTTCGATATGTTCAGACACGGGGCATACACAAAATCCAGCGCTAGAGAAGCCCTGGGCGTTGGCGGTCGTGTTGTGCTTTTTTTTGGATATATACGGGATTACAAGGGGTTGGGGGTGCTTCTGGAGGGTTTTGGCCGTTGTGCAGAACGGATCGACGCCACCCTCATGATCGTTGGGGAATTTTACGGTGGGAAGGAAGATTATATGGCGAAGATCAAATCACTGGGGCTCGATGACAGGGTTATGGTCGTCGACAACTACGTGCCCAACGAGGAAGTCGAAAAGTATTTCGCGGCCAGTGATGTTCTGGCGCTCCCGTATCTGTCGGCAACACAGAGCGCAATCGTTCAGGTGGCGTACAGCTTTGACAAGCCGGTTATCGTCACCAATGTCGGCGGACTCCCCGAAGTTGTCGAAGATGGTGTGACGGGGATTGTCGTACCGCCACAGGATCCCGGTGCCATCGCGGATGCACTTATACGATTCTTCGAATCGACCGATTCGAATGAAATGGCACAGAACATCAGGGCCCACAAGGAGCGATTTTCATGGAGCGGCTGCAAAAAGGCGCTGCTCGAACTCGCCGATCAAGCCGGCAGCTTTTGACGGGTGACGCCGGATACTTGGGCGGTCCGCAAACGAGGTTTTAGGAGATGGCTGGCAAGAAGAAAAAAACCAAGACCGATCGAGCCGCAAAAAAGAAACGCACCGCGGCGTCCGAGCCCCGGGCGGCATCCACTAAGACCGGCAAAGCCGATCGGGCGGCGCCGGAAACGTCGATACGGGACTCGCTTTTTGGGCGGTTATCCGGACGGTCGCGTTTGCTGGTATCCGTGGTAATCCTGATTGTTGCGGTTTGTCTTCTCTATCCAGAGCTTGTTTTTCAAAACAAGGTATTTTTCGCAAGCGACATCGAGGCGGCGGCCAGCTTTGCGACCCCGGTAAAAAAGGAAATGCAGGAGATGGGCGGATACCCATTGTGGAATCCTTACCTGTTTTCGGGCATGCCGAGTTACGCCAGTCTTTCTTACACGCCGTATGTTTACCCCGTCAATCTGGTGGCGGGTTGGCTCGCCCGCTACCTTCATTTCCCCAATTCGACGTGGCTGCTTCTGCATGTGTTTTTGGTGGGGTTGGGGGTGTACTTGCTGCTCGTGGATCGAGGCGTTCATTTTCTAATTGCTGCCGGTGCGGGAATTCTGATGATGTGGATGCCCAACCACGTCGCCGTTGGTGCGAACGGGCACGGTTCCCAGATGAGCGCGGTGGCGTTCATGCCGTTCGCCCTACTGTTTTGGGATAGGATCTGGAGAGGTAAATCGCTAGCCATCAACGCCAGCGCACTGGTCATCGTGCTGGGTCTTCAATTGTTGCGCGCGCACATTCAAATCTCGTACTACACGTTTGCGCTAATCGGGCTGCACTTTCTGTTCTTCGGAGTTCTGAAGATCCGCCAAGGTCTGACCGGGCACGGCGATCCGGAATATCCGACGGTGATCGGATTTTTCCGGCGTGTGCTCCGGCGCGACGGCGTCCCTGCAAAACGGGTGGCCGTCCACGAGACGTTCGATCTGTTAATGGTTTTC
>CP070631.1:344318-346433 GCA_020356045.1 Candidatus Latescibacterota bacterium | reverse complement strand
ATCTGTGTCATTCATGCAGGAGAACGCCGGACGTTACGCAACCCGCTCTCCGTGAGCCAGACTATGGATGCGCTCCGAGATGTGATTCGGGACAACGAGCCGGTGCGGACGGTTAGCATCACAGGAGGAGAACCGCTCGAGCAGCCCGAGTTTGTTTCCGAGTTGGCCCGCGTGGTCAAGCGGGATGGATTACGAACCTACCTCGACACGAACGGATACCACACCGGGGCCATGGCGACTTTGTTGCCGTTGGTCGATATTACGGCGATGGATATCAAGCTGCCTTCCGCCACCGGGCAAGACAACTGGGCAGTGCACCGGGATTTTTTGAGGACACTCTCCGGGGCGGACGCCTTTGTAAAAATCGTAGTGGATTCGGGCACGCCGATCGAAGAGATCGAGCAAGCGGTTCGGATCGTCGCTGAGGTTGATTCAACCATCCCGCTCGTTCTGCAACCCCAAGGGTCGACGCTGCTAAAACAAAAAGGGCGGCCCGATTCCAGACGTGAGCTGCTCGGGAAGCTTGAAAAGGGGCAGCGGTTTGCGCTCGAACGATTGAGTGACGTTCGTATCATTCCTCAGTGCCACCGGTTTTTGCGGGTGAAATAGGGGTAAAGGTGGTTCGGAATCGGGCTCGGAGTGTGGTAGGATTGCCAGGGTTTGTTTTGGCGGTGGGTACGGGCGGTGACCCAAGGCGCGTGCCCGGGATCTAAACAACAGGGTTTTGACAGTGGACATATCTCCCGAAGATCTTCTCCGGTTCGCTATCGGCTATGTGGTGCTTCTCTTTTCGCTTGTGATTCACGAGAACGCCCACGCCGTGTCAGCCGAACATTACGGTGATCCAACCGCCCGCGACGCCGGCCGCATCACGCTCAACCCACTCCCGCACATGGATCCTATCGGCACCGTGCTGATACCGCTTTTGATGTTTTTGAGCCCCTACCGGATCCCGCTTATCGGGTGGGCTCGTCCGGTGCCGGTAAACCCGTCATACTTCAGAAAGCCACTGGTACACGACTCACATGTTGCTGCAGCGGGTCCGATTTCGAACTTCATACTGGCCGTCCTGGGAACGGTGCTCTACATCATTGTTCTTCTGGTTTACAAACACGTCCCGGCACTCCAGGATGGCGGGGGCAACTCATTTCTCTTCTTTCAGCTTTTCTTCACGGCGTTGATCCAGATCAACTGCGTGCTTGGAATTTTCAACATGCTCCCGATTCCCCCGCTCGATGGCCACTGGGTTCTGTTTCGGTTTCTCCCCTCGCGGTGGGCAGCGATGCTGGCCGCGATTCGTCCCTACGGTTTCTTTATCCTTCTGGCATTGATGTGGACGGGAATCCTGGGTTTGATCATCGCGTTTCCGATGCGGGTAATTGCCGGCGCGTTGTTCTCTTTTGTGGAGTTCGCCTGGTCGGCGTTGTAACGGGACACCAACCTACGATTCGACTTGACCGCGCTGCCTTGCCGGAACCGGTTCCGGCGCATTCCGTAGCCAGAATCTCATACCCTGGCGGCCGGCGGCCGAGGATCCTGCGCCCCACAAGAAAAGGCCCTCCCGGCGGGGAAGGGCCTTTTCCTTGGCAGCGGATTTGATCCCAGACGGACTCTACAGATTCGGTCTTTGGTGCTTCTCTCTGTTGGCCCCTTGAGGGCCGGCATTCACCAACGCGTAGGGGCTCTCTTTTAGATTCGTGGTCACCGATGTGACCCGGTAACGATAGCTCTTACCCGGCTCGACATCAGTGTCCACGTACATCGTCTCAGTTATCGGGGAATGGGTCAACTTCACCAGCACGCCCGACCCAAATACCGTGCGGTACACGTTGTAGCCGGCGAGATTGCCCTGCGCAACCGGATCCCAGGTCAGCTGAATCTCGTCAACTGTGCGAACGATTGAAAGATTTTGTGGCGCAAGGATGGGCGCTTCGTCGGTCGTAGGAGCGACAGAATCATCTCCGCAGCCGACGACCAGCGCGCACAATCCAAGTAGCACAAAGGTCGTAAAAACAGTCTTCTTGGCGCTCATTTCCGATCGCCCTCCTTATGCATGAAACCTCAAAAAAGCGAAAGACCTCAAGCTGCCTTGCTTGCTCTACGCCGCAAGGTGGT
>CP070631.1:337695-344218 GCA_020356045.1 Candidatus Latescibacterota bacterium | reverse complement strand
TCTCCCGTACCTCATCTGGGCAACGCACCGATCGACTGGGATGAGGCCGCTGCAGAATACGCGGATCGTATCCTGGCCTATCTCGAGACACATCTTCCGGGGCTTCGCGATCACCTTGTCACCAAACGATGGTTCACACCCAGCGATTTTCAGTCGGTTTTCAATACGTACCAAGGGTCCGCGTTTTCGTGCGCTCCAAAGTTGACCCAGAGCGCCTGGTTCCGACCGCACAACCGTGACGACCGCATAGGCGGGCTTTATCTCGTTGGTGCGGGGACACACCCTGGTGCGGGCGTGCCGGGGGTGGTCAACTCGGCAAAGGCCACCGCCAAACTCGTGATCGAGGATTTCACATGATGGATCCTGATGCGGTCAAGTCGTGCTACGACACGATTCGAGTACACTCCAAAAGTTTCGCGTTGGCTTCACGTTTGTTTGCACGGGATGTCCGCGATCGAGCGGTCGTCGTCTACGCATGGTGCCGGCGGGCTGATGACGCCATCGATCTAGCGGGAAGAGACGGTGCGGCGCAAGCACTGACCCGGCTCCGGGGTGAACTCGATGACATCTATGCGGGACGCGATCCCGGTAATCCGACGCTCCGGGCGTTTCAGGTGACGGTGAAGGATTGCGCAATACACCGGACCTATCCCGAGGATCTGCTCGCGGGAATGGAAATGGATGTCATGTCCACACGCTACGACAGCATGGAGCTTCTTCTTCGCTATTGCTACTGCGTCGCAGGCACGGTGGGTTTGATGATGTGTCATGTGATGGGTGTCACCAATGAGGATGCCACGCGCAATGCCGTCCACATGGGAATGGCGATGCAGCTTACCAACATCTGCCGCGACGTGCTGGAAGACTGGGAACTGGGACGGCTCTATATACCGGATCCGTTGCTCGAAAAATTCGGATGTCACGACCTGGCTTCACGGCTCGGCAGTCCCTTCCCCGAAACTGCAGTTGCATCAGTCGCACAGGCGATCGACTATCTGCTTCGCGAAGCGGACAGGTATTATGCATCCGGGGACACAGGGCTTCGATCGCTGTCGTGGCGGTGCGCGTTATCGGTTGGTACCGCGCGGCGCGTATACGCCGCCATCGGAGCACGGGTGAGGCGCATGGACTGCAATCCGCTCCTGGGGCGGGCTGTTGTGCCACTGCCGGACAAACTAGGGCATGTCGCGGCGGCACTCGGCGTATCAGTGGCCGATCTGCCGCGCCGGTTTGCGCTTCGGATCGGATCGTCGGGCCGTGTGGCGGCGCCACGGCGGCTCGTCAAGTTTCCAGCCGATGTGCTTCCCGTGTGAACGAACAGGATAGCCGTGCGAATTTACTGCTTTCTCCAGATCCTGATTATCCTTCTCTTCGCCGCCTGCACGCGGGATGGTGCGCCGCCGCCCGCAACGCAGCCGGATGCGTCTGCTCCCATAACAACGATCAAGATCGAAGTCACGGGTTTGCATAGCCAGGACGGCAAGGTGGTGCTTGCGCTTTTCTCGTCCGCTGATGGTTTCCCCGATGATCGTGACAAGGCTCTGCGCTGGCTGGAAATGGAAATCGATGACGACCGGGTGACTTTCTTGATTGAAGACGTGTCCGCCGGGCGTTGCGCCGTGTCGGTCTTTCACGACGAAAACGCCAACGATAAAATGGAAACCGATTTCTTTGGTCGCCCCGAAGAGGGGTACGGATTCTCCCGTAATGCAAAGGGGCGGTTTGGCCCACCGAGTTTTGAGGATGCCGCGATCGATGTGTCGGAGCTGCCGCACGTCATCCGTATTGATATCAATTACAATTGAAAGGTAACTGAAAGAGTAATGACGACAGACACCGAGACACCAAAACCACTCGGCGAACGCAAGGAACGGATCGCCACCGATTTTACGCGTGTCGCGCGGGGTTACGACCTGCTCTGCGCGCTCAATCCAGGGTACATCAGGCATCTCGGAATGAGCGCGAACCGCCTGAAGCTCGCCGGGGATGCGAGCGTTCTCGATTTGTGTTGCGGGACGGGTTTGTCGACTGCGGCGCTCCGAAAAAGCTATCCGGGGGTGTCAATAACCGGTCTGGATGCGTCGGCGGGGATGCTGGCGGTCGCGCGCAACAAAAAGAATCTATCAGACGTCACATGGATCGAAGGCGACGGAATGAATCCCGCGGCAGCCGGTGCGACAGGACCCTACGACGGCATTCTGATGGCGTACGGAATCCGGAACATGGTCGATCCGGATCTCTGCCTCACACGATTGCACGAGTTGCTCAAACCAGGCGGATCACTGTGTCTGCACGAGTATTCCGTCGCGGATTCCCGCCGCAGCCAGTGGACGTGGAAGCTGGTAACCTCGACGATCGTCATTCCGCTCGGTCTTGTGTTTACCGGCACAACGTCGATCTATCGTTATCTCAGGGAAAGCGTTCTCGAGTTCGATGGCGTCGCCGCACTCGAAGAGCGGCTCAAACGGGCGGGCTTCATCGATGTTCGAACCGAACCGATGGATGGTTGGCAGCGTGGTATCGTCCATAGTTTTCTCGCAAGGAGAGCAGAGCAGTGACGCCCACATCTGATTCATCCCAATCGGGCGGCAACCGGCACGACGTGAACGGTCTCGAGGTGACCGTAGTTGGGGGCGGCATCGCCGGGATCGCCGCCGCCACCGTGCTCGCCGAGCGCGGAACGCGGGTCACCATCATCGAACGCGAGCGTTTTCTGGGCGGCCGCGCCGGCGCCTGGACCGAACGGATGGCAAACGGAGATTCGTTTGAAATGGAACGAGGGTTCCATGCTTTTTTCCGGCAGTACTACAATCTCAAGGCGCTGCTCCGGCGGATCGACCCCGATCTGAGTTTTCTCAAACCGCTCGACGATTACCCCATTCTGGGTCCGGAGGGACATGTGCAATCCTTTTCCGGGCTGCCGCGCCGTACCCCGCTCAACGTTATGGTATTGACCGCTCGCACACCCACGATCGGACTGCGCGATCTGGCAAAGGTAAATGCCCGCCGCGCGCTCGAAATGTTGACGTTTGATGTGGAAAAGACGTACAAGCGACGCGATACCATGAGCGCCAAAGACTATCTCGACTCGCTTCGATTTCCGGTCGATGCGCGCCGTTTGTTGTTTGACGTGTTCTCGCATTCGTTCTTTAACCCGGAAGCGGACATGTCGGCCGGCGAGCTGCTGATGATGTTTCATTTTTATTTCACCGGCAATCCCGAAGGTCTGGTGTTCGACGTCGCCGATGCCCCGTTTTCCCATTCGATCTGGAAACCATTCGAGCGGTATCTGGATCGACTTGGCGTACGGTTTCGACTGGGCGAATCCGCCACGGGTGTACGCCGCGCAGACGGCGGGCGGTGGTTGGTCTCAACCGAGCAGACCGCGATCGAATCGGACGGTGTCGTTTTGGCCGTCACCGTGCCCGCGTTACGACACCTGGTGGCAGCGTCACACGACCTCGATGATCCAGGGTGGCGGTCATCCATCGACAGTCTGGAGCTAACACTTCCCTTTGCCGTGTGGCGGCTTTGGCTCGACAAACCGGTGCGAAACGGCCGCGCTCCGTTTGTGGGCACCACCGGTGTCGGACAGCTCGACAATATCTCGATTTACCATTTGTTCGAGAACGAGAGCCGGGAGTGGGTCAAAAGCAACGGAGGGTCGATCGTCGAGCTTCACGCGTACGCCGTCCCGACACACTACGATGACGAGGCACTGCGCAACGAGCTCTTGGGCGCGCTGCATGTGCTCTACCCGGAAACACGGGACGCTCGTATCGTCGACGACCACTATATCATGGCCGGCGACTGCCCCGCGTTTACCCCGGGATCGCACGCACAGCGCCCCGGTGTCAAAACACCGTTCGACGGGGTGACCCTGGCAGGTGATTTTGTCAAACTGCCTATTCCTAGCGCACTCATGGAGCGCGCGGCGGCGTCGGGTTTTATAGCCGCCAACCACATCCTCGCGAAGACGGACGCGGCACCGGAGCCCGTGTCATCGGTATCCCGCCGGGGAATCCTGGCGCGGCTGCCCGTATAACGATACCGCAACAAGGAGAATGCATGAGCGCACCGGACAACTTGATCACGTTTGGTCACAAACTCGAGCCCAAAGATCCCCTATCGATCGAACCCGACTGGATGCAGGCGCGGCTGCCGTGGATCGAAAAGGCTCTCGAACACGCGCTTCGTCTTCCCTCCGGCGGATGGTACGTGCTGGCGGCATCCAGAGAAATAGGCAAGAATCCCCGCCGCTATCGCGTCAACAGCGAGGACTATGTAGCATGGCGCGACGGGGGCCGGCTTGTAGTCGCGCCGGATGCCTGTCCTCACATGGGCGCCTGTCTTTCTGATGGCAAGGTACGAGAGGGCAGCGTTGTGTGTCCGTGGCATGGACTCGAGCTGGGCGGCGAACGTCACGGCGCGTGGGAACCGGTCACATCGTACGACGACGGCGTCTTGTCGTGGGTGCGGCCGGGGCCGGAGCAAGATGGCGTCACACGACCGGTAATCCCTCAGCGACCCAGCCGTTTTCTGGATGCGGTCATGCGAAAAGAAGCGAACTGCGAGCCCACCGATATCATTGCCAACCGGCTCGACCCTTGGCACGGGGTCCATTTTCATCCTCACTCGTTTGCCCGTCTCAAGATCATCGATCAAACCGAGGACGCTATAACCGCACGGGTTGTTTACCGTGTCTTCGGACGTCTTGGTATCGAAGTCGACGCTCGATTCCATTGTCCGGAACCCAGGACGATCGTGATGACGATTGTTGCGGGTGAGGGAGCCGGATCGGTTGTCGAGACGCATGCCACGCCAATTGACCCCGCGCGCACCACAGTGATCGAGGCGACCCTGGCTACATCGGAGCGGCCGCAGTTTCAAGCCGTCGTGGGTGCGCTGGGAGGTTTGCTCAGACCGCTTGTTCGTTGGAGGGCGCACAAGCTTTGGGTCGAGGACGCCGCTTACGCCGAACGCCGTTACGAATTGCGGCGGACCCGCCGATAGCCCGCCGGGCGCAATGCCAGTTGTGCCGGCTTCCCCCGCTGCTCGCCGAACCACCGGGCGTATTTTAACTTATTGATATAAAATAATATATGCTGTTTCGATCTGCCGTATCCACGGTTTGCACGAATATTGCAGCGTCCGCCACGGCTCTGTGTAGCCTCGAGGCGTTGGAGGCGACGACGCAAAGAATTCTGTTTTGGCTGGGTTGGCAAACCGGCGGAGGCTGGATTGACTGCCTTGATACCCCCGCTTTTGAGAAACAAAATGGCACGCTGGGCGTTTTTGACTGCGGCCGTCTGCGTCTTGACACTACTCGGCGCGCTCGTCCTTTACTACCCCCAGTTTTTCGGAATCGCCGACCGCGTGTCGATCGGACTCCCCGGTGACGAGTCGATCTTGTTGCTGACGGCGATCAGCATGTGTATGGCATTTCTCCTCAGCATCGGACTGGCAAGACGAAGCGTGACGACGCTTCGAAAACTCCAGGCGGCAACCGAACCCATCCAAAGCATGGATCTCGACTTTCAGATCGACACCAACATCAATGACTTCGACGAGTTTGGGGATTCGCTGTGCCGAATGGCCGCACGACTTAGATCCGAATTCGATACACTGCGGAATGTTGAGTTGATTAACACAAAGATTCTCTCGACCCTCGACAAACATGCGGCTACCGCGACGCTGCTGGCACGGTACCAGCGCGTGCTCCCCGCCGACTCGCTCGCCGTTTGCCTGTGCGAAACCTCACCGCGGCGATGTCTCAAAATTTACGCTCAGGGACACGAACTTTTGGTGTGCGACCCGGTCGAAAAACGCGCATTGAACCCCGAAGAGATCGACGCATTGCGGCAATCACCCAGCGGAGTCGTCCTGCATGAAGGATCGGATCTTCCCTATTACCTCAAACCCATGTGCGAGTACGAGGCGCAGAAATACATGGTGTTTCCGGTTTTCGTCGGCAATGAGCTTGCCGCGCTTTTCGCTTTTGGGTTCAAGAAAGGATCAGCCATTTACGGGCGATTTGTTCCACGGGCGCGCCAGGTGGCCGACGAATTTGGAATGGCGTTAGCCAACATCGGTTTGATCGACGAGCTCGACACACTCAATTGGGGAACGATGACGGCGCTTGCCCGCGCAGTCGACGCCAAATCGCCGTGGACGGCAGGTCACTCGGAGCGAGTCACCGCCCTCGCTCTCGATATCGGCCGCTTGTTCAACCTGGGTGACAAAGCCCTCGAGAGCTTACAACGAGGAGCATTGCTTCATGACCTCGGCAAGGTTGGCATACCGGTGCGAATCCTGGACAAACCGGATAAACTCACGGTGGAAGAACGAAAGACCATGGAGAAACACGTTGAAGTCGGCGAGCACATTCTCGATCCGATTCCCTCATACCGGGATTTGCTGCCAATGGTTCGGCATCATCACGAATCCTTTGATGGAACCGGATATCCAGATGGACTCGCCGGTGAGAACATCGATTTCAGGGCCCGGATTGTGGCAGTTGCGG
>CP070631.1:331121-337595 GCA_020356045.1 Candidatus Latescibacterota bacterium | reverse complement strand
CCCTGTTCCTCTGCGCCAAAAACCACCCCTGGTACTCGTTGTTGCCGACCCGCCCCTGGACTCCTATAATAGGAGCGATCTCGATTGACAACCTGTTGGTTTGGTGGACCTTAGTGGATCCCGTTTACCCAGTGTCACGGGACGTGACCGAAAGCCTGTGGAGTACGACTTATGACCGATCGACTGACGCACGACCAGATGCTTCGTTACAGCCGGCACCTCATCATGCCCGAAGTAACCATGAATGGGCAACTTGCGCTTGGATCCGCCAGTGTGCTGCTCGTAGGAGTCGGCGGTTTGGGGTCCCCGGTCGCGCTCTATCTCGCCGCCGCCGGTATCGGGCAGCTGGGACTCGTGGATTTCGACGATGTCGATCTCACCAATCTCCAGCGCCAGATCATATTTGGCACTTCCGATATCGGTTCGGCGAAGACCGATGTTGCCGCGGCGAGACTTCGCGATCTCAACCCCGAGATCGAGATCGTCCCACACAACATACGACTCAACAGCGCTAACGCAATGGATATCCTCGACCGCTACGATATTGTCGTCGACGGCTCCGATAACTTCCCCACCCGCTACCTTGTCAACGACGCCTGCGTGCTGCTTGGAAAACCCAACGTCCACGGCAGTGTGTATCGTTTTGAAGGACAGGCCACCGTCTTTGGGGCCGAGAACGGACCGTGCTACCGCTGTCTTTATCCCGAACCACCACCTCCGCACGTCGTGCCGAGCTGTGCCGAGGGTGGGGTGCTCGGTGTGCTCCCCGCCGTCATCGGTTCGATCCAGGCCATCGAGACTACCAAGCTGATACTCGGACGCGGCGACGGATTGGCCGGGCGGCTCCTCCTCTTTGATGCGCTCAAAATGTCTTTCAGGGAGTTCGAGATCCGCAAATCGCCCGAATGCCCGGTATGCGGCCCCGAAAGGTCCATTACGCAGCTCATCGACTATGAGACGTTCTGCGGCGTCCGCGAACCGTCGGACCCAAAAGACACCGTACCCGAAATCACCGCGGTGGAGCTGGCAAAAAGAATCGATGCCGGTGAGAAGCTCGTTCTGCTCGACGTTCGCGAACCTCATGAATATCAGATCTGCCATCTCGGCGGAAAGCTCATGCCGGTGGCGGAACTACCATCGCGAATCCACGAAATCGATTCAGCAAGCGAGATCGTCGTTTATTGCAGCTCCGGGGCGAGATCGGTCTCAGCCGTTCAATTTCTGCGGCGGGCCGGGTTTGAAAAAGTATGGCATCTCCGCGGCGGGATTTTTGCATGGTCGGATGATGTCGACCCAAATGTCCCCAAGTACTGATGGTCGCAAGGGTCGTGCTGAGATCGAGGGATTGTTGCTCAACAGACGGAACTATTCCTTCATGAAGAAGTCGGCTTTCTCGTACTCGACAACCTCATCATAGATCGTTCCCACGATCGAACGGCGGAATCCGCGTCCGTTTCGGTTGCGCTCGCTCAGATCCAGAGGTTCCACACCCGCGCTAAACGTGCCGTCCGGCAAAACAGGCGTCACCATCGGGCGGTGAATAAAACGGCTCGCCTCGTTTTGTTTGACCACGACGCCGCGTTCGGCTGTATCCAACTCAACGACTGTTCCGATTGGATAGAGCCCCATCGCTTGAATAAACACTTTGGCAATCAACGGGTCGAAAATCTGTCCGCTCTTCGACAGAACAAACCGGAGCGCCCTGTCCGGGTAGACAGGATCCATTTTGTAGATGCGCGGGGTCGTCATCGCGTCGTAATAGTCGGCGACCGTTACGATTCGACTAAAAAGCCTCAGGTCCCAACCATCCGATTTTTGCGGGTATCCGTCACCGTTGAAATGAACGTGGTGTTGAAGCGCGACAAACAATCCATCGATGATCTCCCTGGGTGCCTTGATTCTCGATAGCTCTTTGACACCAAAAAACGTATGGTATTTCATGAGCTCCCAGTCACGGCCGTCGAGCTTCGACGGTTTGTTGAGTATCGACTGTGGCACATAGGTCTTTCCGATATCGTGAAGCAGCGCAGCAACACCGAGCCGTGCGATGTCGCTTTTGTACAATTGCAGACGGTCAGCGATCAACATCGATAGGATGCACACGTTGACCGAATGCGTGAATGTGTATTCATCGAAGTTCCGGATGCTGGTCAGTCCGAGAAGAATAGTCTCGTCGGTCTGAATGATATCCACCATTTGCTGCGTGAGCCGTTCCGCCTTTTTTACCCTTAGGACGCGCCTCTGCTCGATCCCGCGGAGCACTTCCCCCATGAGGAGAACGGTACGAAAGAAAACCTGCGTGCTTTCCTTTCGGATATTTCTCTTTTCATCCGTTTGTGCCTGAAGGTGCCGTTCGCGATCCACCCATTGGACGATCTTGATGTTGACCACCCCGGCGGACGACAGTCGTGTCTCCACGGTGTCAAAAACATCGTCGTCCGGAATCTCACCAAAAAACTCCTTCAGAAATATCCCGCATTCATCGGCATTGACTTCGGGATACAACTCGATGGTTTCGACATCCCGCTCCCTCACACCTTCCATCACATATGTAAACGGGCCGTAACTCTGCGACTCGATGTTGAGGCGAACATCATTGAGGTGGATGTAATCCGGCGACACCCGCAAACTGACAACCGAATCGAGGGCAAACAGTGTCCTGAGGTGTTCTTGCAGCTCTGTCAACGAACGCTGCGTCGCACGATTTCCGAGGTCGTGAACCTGAACGGTCTTGATCGCACTGAACAGGCTGTGGACCAGACCGGGACCCAACTCCCGGATCACGTCGTCATCGTCCGTCGCCACGTGATCCGTGGCCCCAGGGGCGTCAACAGTGTTGCGCATATCGGCAAAGAACTCGGCGTCCGATCCTTTTTCGATGTTTTGACGATCACTCACCATCGGTTTCCTCGCTCATCGAATCGATCGGGGGCGCTTTCTCGCCTGTTTTGTTCTTATGCGGCCCCTGTCCGCTCGATTCCAACGACTCGAGCACTTGCGCGGCCTTTGCCCGTACCGATTCGTCCGGGTCACGTGCCAACGATTCAAGCAGGGCCACGGCATCTGAATCCGCGATCTGCTCGAGCGCGTACACGACAAGCAGCTTCCTGCCCTTCTTTTTCTTCCTACCAAAGAACAGTATTGGCTTTCTCCCGACGATCTGCCGAAGACGGGGAATGACTTCGCTCCCGCCGAGTTTGCCAAGCGAACGAAATATTTCGATCTGCTCGTCGAGATCTCTCGTCGCGATGTCTTTGCCAAAGGCGACTTCCTCGAGCCGGTTTTTAACGATTGGATGCGACATCTCTGACATTTCCGTGATCGCGCGCAGCCTTGTGTTTCGTTCTGCGTCGTCGAGCAGCCGGACGAGAAGAAGCGCTGAGTCGTCGTCTCCAAATGCCGCCAAAAAATGGATAGCTTCGGCCCGCACCTGAAAATCGGGGTAGTATATGAGCTCTTTGATCACTGGCGGCACATGGTGCGGCATTGTAAGTTTGACCAGCCGAATCACGTCTCTGGCGATTTGAGGTTTATCGATATTTAGCCCGTTGATGACGTCCTGGATTTGGTCGCCCGCTGTGGCCACCAGTGTGTCGCACGCCATCTTGTGCACCCTGGCATCGTCGGTTTCTTCGAGCAGCTTCAAGGTCGGTTGAAGCGCGTTTGGACCAACCAGCTCGTAGTATTCAAACACGGGTTTGGGGTCGCCGTCGGCGTTACCGGCGATGTCCCCCAAAGAAATGAGCACCGAGGTGTTGGTCAACTTGTTTTCGAGGTTTTCACAGAACGATTCGATGTTGGGCGGCGGCATTCGATTGGCGGCGAATTCTCTAATCGCCGCCAGGGTCTGGCCAAGAACAACCGCGTTGAGCTCTGAAATCATTTTTTCGACGAGAAGCTCGATTACGTTCATTACGTCGCGAATTGCCGGTGAGTTGTCTCGCATCAACGTAAAATCGAGATAACCTCCAATAAAGCTCACCAGGCCGTCCGTTTGCTTCTCGTTGATCAGCTCTTCATGGGTGTATCTCAACTCGCCCGCGCTCACCCCAAATATGGACTCCATCGAGTCCTGAAAACGGTCCTCCTCCTCGTCCGCAGATGCGGGCGGTTTTCCGCGGAAGACCAAATCCCTCAGAAAGTATCCGATTGATTCGAGATCTGCGCCGTCCCCAACGATGACGCGGCCCTTGTCTTCAAAACTGGGAATCTCCGGATGGTCCTCGTGCTGAAGTGTGCTCAGGGCCGATTCGCATTCTCCGAGAGATCCATCGCCAAACTCCCCAACCAGGTATTCGTCGAGCACCCGGTACGAGATGTTTTCGAAATCTGCTTTCCAAAATTTGGTGACGATATCCTCTTCCTGTGATGTGCTCCGAACTTCGTCCTTGATCAAATCGACGAATGCTTCCATTTCCTGGGAAGTCACTGATCTTTGGATGCTCACTTCACCCATACCGTCTTTGTAAAGGAGAAACGCCAGACTCTCGTCACGTTTGTCGTTCTCGTAGACCACTTCGCCCGCCCACCGGATGGCGAACTTGTCGACGGCGACAACGAGTTCCTCTTCATTGATGAAGAAGTCATGAAGGGCGACATCGAATTCGTTGGCGAATTTGATCAGCGTTGGGTTGTTCCGGGCGTAAATCTTTTTCCCGAGAACCAGCTTGGACAACGCGGAAAAGATCGTGCGCGCTTTTTCGAGACTCTCGGGCGACAAGTCGACCCGATCAGCTTGATCGACGCCCGCCGGGCGGTTATATGTCCCACTTATCATACAGTTAACTCCATAGAGGAACCTCGAGTGGGGTGCAATTGACGTGCCAGACCCAAATGGCCTCAAGAGGGGGCAACGCCAAAAATTTCGCTTCCGATTGATTGGCGCCTGTTGCATTATGCGTGGGAGATGGGCGCGCAGACCTGCCGTGACACCGCGGAGGATCTAACGTTTGAAATATTATACGGTTACATCCCTTGTCCTCGTACTGTTGGCCGCGATTCCCAGCACCGCTGCATCGTTCGACAGCCCATCACCCTTCCCCTTTGTCACCGACTCGTTTGATCCACGCACCGTAATCAATCTCATCTACGCGGGCAGATCGGACTCGGCCCTGACCTTTATGGAATCTTGCGCGCGCGACCATCCAGAGGACCCGTTTGTTCTGCTCATCAAAGCCAAGGTGCTTCGCGAGAAGCTCAACGACGAAGACAATAACAAGGAAAAGATCCGCACCGGCGCCGAACCCATCCACGACGTCATCAGCCGCGCTATCGATCTATGCGATGAAGCGCTCGGACAATCCCAACCCGATCCAAGATTTCATTTCTACAGAGGTTACGGATGGCTCGGGAAAGCCCAGCTGTACGTGTTGACGAGAAGCTACTGGAGCGCTGGACGGGCGGCAAGCCGCGGTAAAAGTGACCTCGAACGATACCTAGAGGCATATCCGGATGACCCCGACGCCCAGGGAATGCTTGGCGCTTATCTTTATTTCGCCGATGCCATACCGGGTTTCATCAAGATTATGGCCAAGCTGCTGTTCATACCCGGTGGTGACCGCGACAAGGGTTTTGACATGCTCGAGTACGGAGCCACAAACGACGGTCTGTTCTCGGAAGATTATCGAATGATCTTGGCCGCAATCGATATGGTGTTCGAGGGCAAGTTCGAAGAGGGGTCCGAACAATTTATATCGCTGTCCGAACAGTACCCCTACTATACCCGGCTCGTCGAACCCATTAGCGTTGTTGTCCCCTTTAGTCCGCTGACCATCCATGAGTTTGGCCGCATCGAGGCGCGAGCGATTGCGGACTATCTGTCGGTCGCCGATCCGTCGCGCGACTGGAGCATCGTCCAGCGATTGAGGCTCAATCGAGCGTTTACCGAGATGTATTTTGGCTCCCCTGCCGGCGCGATGAACGCATTCACCGTGCTCATCGAAACTCCCCCGGAACACCCGGACTGGTTCCTGCCCATTGCGATGCTAAACCTTGGCTACTTTCATCAAAAAACCGGCGAAAAGAAAAAAGCGCGGGTTGCATTCGAGAGCGTCAAATCGAACTCCGATATGAGTTATTATCACGACGTCGCGGAGACCATGATGGAAAGCCTCGATGAACCGGTGAAGATAGTCCATCTCGACGATCTCGAATTCATTCGACAGATCTATCAAGATCGCCCCGACAGCGCTGATGTGGGTTTGCAGAATTATAGAAACACCTACGGTGAAGATGCGCTGTATTTTTTTTACGAGGGCGACAACAACGTGTTCAGGCAGAACTACCTTGCCGCCAGACACAATTTCGAACGAGCGCTGGAGTGCCGCGAATTCGGTGGCGATCAGATTTATCAAATGTTCGCAGCGTTGCGGCTCGCCGAAATATCGGGAATGGAAGGCCGTTTTGGTCAAGCCCGAGAGCATCTCGACCAGGCTAAGAAGTATTGTTACGCAAACTATCTCATCAACTTCATGG
>CP070631.1:329469-331021 GCA_020356045.1 Candidatus Latescibacterota bacterium | reverse complement strand
TACCCCCGATTGGCGGCCCCCCGTCGGTCATCGTGCCCGCGCTCTGCGATCCCGAGCTCCAAATCACTTTCTGATAGATTTCAATCGAACTGCCAATCATCTGGTTTGCGATATCCTTGACCCGTGAGGGCAGGTAGTTACCGATGAATGACGTCGGAGCCATGACGTCGTAACGATCGACCCGGTCTTTGATGCCGAGGATTTCGAATGCGCCGTCGAAGTAGATTTGCTCGTAGTTATAGGCCGCATCGACAAACAATATATCGCCATCCTCGCCGGGAAGCCGGCCCGCATCCGGAAGCACCGACCACTCGGGCGCATTGCGGGCGGCTTCATCGATAATTGTTGTTCGAACCCCCCCCGCCACCCACAACGCGTACGGCCAATACCAGTAACTCCACAGACCGATTGAATTCCTCGCACCAAGGAAGTAGTTGACCACATCACCCGGCGTGAAGATGCCCACGTTCGCCGCGGTGTTCTCATTTGGGTGATTATAGTGGGGACCGGATGAACCCGACCCGAGATCCATCAAATCACAACAATATCGATCCGGAATCAGATTTCCGCCGGGCAAATAAACATAATCCATTCGATACTGGTCCCACGTGACACCGTCCGCCGTGACCGTTCCCACGTATGGCCATCTCAAAAGACCGGCGTAAGTGTCATTCGCATGAGCCTGGTTGTCGGGTGACTGGATTGCTGTCCCGTTCTTACCCGATTTAGGATTGCCGTCCCGGTCCGTTACTCTGACAAACATATACACGGCCTTGCCCGGCCGGCCCCCGGTATTATCATCGGCCAGGCCGTTCGGATCGGTCACTTCAAGCGCCAGTGAGTCCCCCGGCAGAATGTCTGGATTGGATCCCGGCAAGATGTCATTTGCCACGTCACAACGGGCGTAATCCTCCGGACCCACACCGCCCTCCTCGGGGAAGTTATCCTGCCAAAGTTCTAAGCGTCTAACGTTCCACTGCGGGCCCTGCAGGTTTACTCTCAACACTTTCACCTGGTCGATCGCCGGGGCATGGCTGTGGCAGGCGCCCGAACCGTAAAGCCCACACCAGGCACCGCACATGTCGACGGCACCCACCGCCACTCGCATATCAACCGCATCAGCGGGCATAAAAACCCCCACTTCCCACTGATAGCGGACCCAGTCTTTCTGTCCACCGTAATAGACAAAGTTATAGTCCCGCCACGTTGTCGGGCATCCTCCGGCGTCCTTTGCGCGCACGTGGTAAAGATAGAACTGCAAATTGTCCAGGGGGAGATCTCGGTAGACCAAAAACTCCAGCCTATAATCACTGCCTGCCCCCGTCACGGGGAACCACGGCGACCACACTTCGTTGTGCATATACATACCGTTCTCATCCGGTCCATACGGCATCGCACCCTGAATGGGCCATCCACCACACGCGTAGTTCGTATTCATGGGATCGTCGAAGAACCCCCATAGGACCGAGAGCGGCCGCACGCATGGATCTTCCTGAACGATGGCCGCCGCCGAGTGAAGCTGCGCGTAAAGCCCAAACGGTGGAGCGCTATC
>CP070631.1:324950-329369 GCA_020356045.1 Candidatus Latescibacterota bacterium | reverse complement strand
CATGGATATCATCTACCGGTTGGGTCAGGCAACGGTTAGCGAGGTGCTCGAGAACCTCGAAAACCCACCCAGCTATTCGGCCGTGAGGGCGCATCTGCGAATCCTCGAAGAGAAGGGTCTGCTGCGTCACAGACAAAACGGCGCGAAGTATGTCTATCACCCACGGGTGTCACGGGAAAAGGCGCGGAGATCGGCGCTCAAAGGGATGCTGCTCAATTTCTTTGACGGCTCGCGAGAGCAAATGATCGCTGCGCTTCTCGACGCGCCGGGGTCGGAGCTGTCCGAAGAAGAGCTCGAGCGGTTAGCCAAGATGATCGAAAAGGCCAAAGAGGAGGGGCGCTGATGTTGCCCGTCGTCCATGTTTCGATTGCTCAGTTTTTTACCTCCCAGTGGCTGGAGTCGTTTGTCGGAGTCACGATCAAGAGCAGCTTGATTCTCGTGTTTGTCGGTCTTGTCTGCACGCTGCTGCGGGCCCGATCGGCATCGACACGTCATTTGATCTGGACCTTGGGAATCTCCGCGGTGGTTGTGCTGCCGCTTCTTCTGTTTGGCATACCGCGTTGGCGGGTCGAACGGATTCCAAATTGGATTCCGGCCGTGACGGTACGCCCGATTGAGGAGCGTGTGGCTGGCGAGCCGGACGCGGAAACGCCGGTGCAATCGCTCCCGGAATCAACCAGCGAACCCGCGGATCCCAAACAGGCTGCACCACCGGCCGCGCGCGGTGGGGACGCCTCGGCTGTCGCGGGACAGGCGGAACACAAAAGCGAGGAGACTCAAACAATCTCCGGCGGCTGGATCCATCGTGCCGCCGTGATCGTTTTCTGGGTGTGGCTGAGCGGGATGTTCGTCACCCTCATTCTGATGTCATCCGGATTGATGAGATTGGGCTGGCTGGTCCGTCGGGCCACCGCAATCGATGACCCCGAATGGATGCGCGACGCCAAAATGCTTGCCGAAAGGGTTGGGTTCCACGGTCCCGTTTGGCTGCTACGGAGCGATAGGCTGGTTACCCCCATGTCCTGGGGGTTCTGGCACGGTGTGATCCTTCTGCCCAACAACTACGGTGAGTGGAACCGCGACCAGCGCCGCGATGTGCTCGTACACGAGATCGCTCATCTCAAACGTCACGACTGTTTTACACAGGGCATTGCCAACGTGGCGTGCGTGATCTTCTGGTACAACCCGCTGGTGTGGTATGCCGCGGGCCGGATGCGCGCGGAACGCGAACGCGCGTGTGACGATCAAGTCATTATGGCGGGTTCAAAACCGTCCACGTACGCAGACAACCTGCTCGACATTGCCGTCTCCTTGGCGTCGGAACACAAGAGCTCGTACGTCAGCGTTGCGATGGCGCGCAGGTCACAGCTGTCGGGCCGGCTGACGGCGGTGTTGGATCCAAAAACGCGGCGCAAAGTTCCAGGACGAAACACCATTCTGGTAACAGGCATCGTACTCATAGCGGTGCTTGTCCCGCTGGGGTTGCTGAGTCCAGCGCGTACCGCAGTCGACAATCTGACGATCGGACTGGAGCCATCCGGACTAGATTTAAAACCAACCGGTAACGGGGAGATGTCGCCGGGTGTTGATTTTTCTGTCAGGCGTCACGCGGTCGCAAGCGACATTCGTGACGCCATCAGAGAGGTGGATCAGCAATTCAGCGAGGCGTTGAAACGGCGTGATGCCGATGCCATGACGGCACTCTATGCCAAAGACGCCCAGGTGTATGCCTCTATGCGCCCCCCCTGTGTCGGCAGAGAGCAGATCCGCGGTCACTGTCAGTTTCTCATCGAACAAAACATTGGGGGGATCAACTGGGACACGGACGATCTCTTTCGGATTGGCGAGACGGTTTGCGAGATCGGGCGTTTTGCGGTGGTGAGTTCCAACGGCACAACGATCTGGCAGGGGTACTTTATAACGATCTGGAAACAAGAAGACGGTGTTTGGAAAGTGCATCGCGACATATCAACAATCTAGTCGTGCTGATGAGACGTGTTGACTAACCGGGCGCGGCTGTTCGTACACCCGACAACCGCGGCCAAAAAATCGAGGAGGAAAAAATGAAATACAAAAAAGCAATGATGGCCCTTGTTACCATCGCATTGGCAGCCGGTGTTCTGTTTTCGGGAACCGCCGTCGAGGCGGATCGTGAATCAGACGACGTTCGCGCGGTGATCGAGAAAGTGAACAAAAAGTATGAAGAGGCGTACCGTAATAAGGATGCGGCAGCAATTGCCAGCATCTATTCGGAAGATGCACAGGTTTTTGCCCCGCTGCGGCCGATGTGCGAGGGTCGAAGCGAGATTCAGGAAGCTATGGAAGAACAGTTTGGCATGGGTGTGGAGCGGGTCAAACTGAGAATTCTCGAGGTCTATGCCTCCGGTGGTATGGCGTACGAGATCGGTCAGTGGACCGCGACCGGGCCCAAGGGCATCGTGGTGGCGCGGGGGCACTACATGACCATATGGAAAAAAGAGCAGGGGCAGTGGAGAGTGTTTCGCGACATGGCGAGCGGCTAATCTGCCCCAAATGGTTTGATACGGCACGCTGGCTGCGTGCACAAACAAAGTCGGCCCGGTTCTATAAAAAAACCGGGCCGTTCGTTTGTTTTCCCGAGCGAGTTGGACTCAATCCTCGTTGCCGGATTCTTGCTCGGCGAGAAGGGAGGCAGCTGCGCCGAGACAAGATCTTCTTTGGTCGCCCCCTGTGCACGACGCGCAGGCAATTCCGATGTCTTCAGTTGCCTTTTGGGGAAACGCACGCAGCACCGACGCGTAGCAACAAATATCGATGTTGGCGCCCGACACGATCGATACCACATGATTCGAGTTTTCGAAAACGTCCGGATAAAAAAGAACCACCGCCGAGCTCGCCGCCCCGGAGGGCTCGACCACCAGTTTGGCCTTTTGCGACAAAGCGATCATTGCCGCGCGAATCTCCTCGTCGGATACCCGCATGACGGGAACTTGCAGCCGCGACAAGATTTCCACACTTCGTTTGCCCGCAGTGCGGACGTTGATTCCATCGGCAATGGTGGATGATTGTTCAAGAGTGATCGGTTTGCCGATCTCCAAGGACTGGACGATCGCGTCAGAGCCTTTGGCTTGGACGCCTATGATCTTCACTTCCGGTTTGAGTTCGCGAACGGCCAACGTGACGCCCGCGATCAATCCACCGCCACCCACGGGGACAACAATGGTGTCGGCCTCGGGACACTGCTCGAGAATCTCGAGCCCAAGCGTCCCCTGCCCGGCGATGACATCATCGTCATCGTACGCGTGGATAAAAACCGAACCACGTTCTTGCTGGAGCTCGTGCGCCTTGACGAGCGATTCGGCAATGTCGTCGCCATAGAGAATGATTTCCGGGTCACCATAAAGTTTTGTCTCGGCGATCTTGACTTGCGGTGCCGTGACCGGCATGACAATAGTCGCGGCTGCTCCGATGCGGCTAGCTGCAAACGCCACCCCTTGCGCATGGTTGCCGGCAGACGCACAGATAACCCCGCGCGCCCGTTCCTCGTCCGAAAGCATCTGAATCTTGTTCCAGGCGCCGCGCGGTTTGAATGATCCAGTCCGCTGAAAACTCTCGACTTTCAGATGAACGGACAAACCGGTCAGTGTGGATGCGTAGCGCCACAGCTGCATTGGTGTGGAGATGATCTCGGGATGGAGGTGATTGCGCGCGGATAAAATGTGTTTGAACTCTACCATCGGTTGTCTTTCGTGCGATTGTCAGATCCCGAACAACACCTGAAAGTTGTTCGTGGTGGCCTCGGCGATATCCTCAACCGTGGTGCCACGGATCCCGGCCATGGTCTCTGCAACATTGTAGACGTGACACGGCTCGGTCCGCCCGGGTTCGATGCCCTCCATTCCCACCGATGGGGCATCGGTTTCGAGAACAATGCGGTCGAGCGGCAGCTCTTTGGCACTGCGCCGGGTGCGCACGGCGGTTTCACGGGTTAGAGCACCTCCGATACCAACATACAAACCGATGCGAATAAACGGGGCGGCCAGCTCCGGCGGGCGCGTGTATCCATGCAAAATACCCTTGATCCGTCCGGCAAACGGCTGCAACGCGGAGACAAGCAGCTCCCATCCGTTGCGGCAATGGAGAAGCACCGGTAGGTTGAGCTCGGCCGCCAGCTCAAACTGCGTGGTCAATATGGGGAACTGACCCTTCGGTGTAGGGCGCTCGATCATAAAATCGAGACCGACCTCTCCGATCGCCACCGCTTTGCAGGTTTCCAGTTCCGCGGCAAGCCGTTCCTTGAAATCAGCAAGTGACAGCGGCTCGAGAACCTCGGTGGGAACCGGGTTGCTTTTGGTTCGAACATCCCAGATTTTTGGTAGCACGCTGGCCTTACCTCGGGTGCCTGGCGCTTCATCGGTAACCAAATGGTTCGCGATCCAT
>CP070631.1:321568-324850 GCA_020356045.1 Candidatus Latescibacterota bacterium | reverse complement strand
TTATTAACAACCTGTCCAAGATTGCGGGTCTCCGTGTGGCGGCGCGTACGTCATCGTTCGCGTACAAGGATAAGCGCGAAGACGTACGCGAAATCGGCAGGCAGCTCAACGTCGATACCGTCCTCGAAGGCGGTGTGCAAAAATCGGGTAATCGAATTCGAATTACGGTCCAGCTGGTCAACGTTGCGGATGGCTACCATATATGGTCAGAGCGGTTTGACCGTGATTTAGAGGACATTTTTGCCATTCAAGACGAAATCGGGCAGCGGCTGGTCGAATCTCTCGAGGTAACACTCACCGACAAAGAAAAACAGGTGTTAGACAAGGTTCCGACCCACGATGTGGAGGCGTATGACTGCTACATCCGCGGACGGCAAGGTCTGCACCGGTTGGGCGAACGTCCGCTGGACCGAGCTCGCAATCTCTTCACCAGCGCCATCATTAGAGACCCCCAATACGTGCTGGCCTATTGTGGACTCGCGGATTGTCACTCGATGCTGTACATGTATTTCGACAGCGATGAGACCAATATTGAAAACGCGGTGACGGCAAGCAGGAAAGCGCTCGAGCTGGATCCCGAGCTTGCCGAGGCGCATGCATCGTTTGGCCTCGCCGTTCTCATGGACGAGCAATACGAGCAGGCAGAGTCCGAATTCCAGAAGGCGATCCATTTGTCACCCAACTTGTACGAGGCATACTATTACTGTGCTCGAACGCACTGGGTCCAGGGCGATCTCGAAAAAGCGGCTGAGTACTTCGTCAAGGCGAGTGAGGTGAGTCCGGAGGATTACCAATCGGTCCTCCTGGCTGCAAACGCCTATCGAGGCTTGGACGACCCGACCCGTTTCCACGACGCCTGCCGGCGCGGAACGGAGATTGCCGAGAGGCATGTTGCACACGAGCCGGATGACGCCCGTGCCTGGTGCTTGGGAGCCCAGGGTTTCTTGGGGCTAAACAATCGTGAAAAGGCATTGGAGTGGATCGGCCGGGCTCGATCGCTCGAAGAGGGCGATCTGATGGTTCTTTACAACGCGGCATGTGTCTACAGCGAGCTAGGTATGCGTGAGGAGTTTTTCAGCTGTTTCGAGCGGACCCTGGAAAGCAAGAGCCGCGCCTACAAACAGTGGATCAAAAACGATCCCTATCTCGACTCGTTTCGAAACGATCCCCGATTTATAGAATTCATGGAACGGCATTGATCGGCGGGCCCGTCGGACGCGGAACTGTGGACAAATCCCGCACTTGATTTCGGTCGTTGGGCCTGTTATCGTGTCAGTTCTTACAAAATCCAAGGGCCATAATGGAAAAGTTTTTCAAATTTGTCGAACGCGTAGGGAACAAGCTACCACACCCGCTGTTTCTTTTCGTCCATTTGTGCGGGTTCATACTTGTGGCGTCGTTTATCGCCAGCCGTCTGAAATGGTCTGCGATCGACCCGCGTACCGATGAAGCGGTGTATGTGGTGAGCATGCTTTCTGCTGAAGGGTTTCGCAACTTCATGGAGAACATGATCACCAACTTCACCCATTTCGCGCCGCTGGGGCTCGTGGTGGTCATGTTGATGGGCGTGGCAATCACGGAAAAAGGCGGGTATCTCGAAGCGCTCATCCGGCGTGTGATCGGCCGCGTCCCACAGTGGTTGGTAATCCCCGTGATCATCGTCGCCGCCGCCTGCGGTAATATCGGATCGGACGCGGGAATCGTCGTCGTGCCGCCCATCGCCGCGGTGATTTTCAAGCGGATGGGCAAACACCCGCTCGCCGGGCTGGTTCTGGGGTATGCGGCGGCGACGGCCGGGTTTACGGCAAACCTCATCCCGGCGGGCACCGATGTGTTGCTCGCTGCAATTACCACAGAGGCCTACGAGGCGGTCGTGCCGGGCACCGAGGTGGTGGCGACCTGCAACTGGTACTTCATGATTGGCGCGACGGTGGTTCTTGCCGGTGTAGGTACCTTTGTGGCGATTCGATACACGATTCCGATGTGCGCCCGCTACGCCATCGTGGACGAGGAGGAGACTGCACGGACCACCCTTACCCCAAAGGAAAAAAAGGCGCTATTGTGGGCCAACATCGCCGGCCTGATTTATCTTGCGCTGGTCTCGCTTACGATCATTCCGTCGAACGGCGTTCTCCGGCACCCCGACCCGGAGCTTTTTATGCGCTCACCGTTCTTCAAGAGTCTGGTGCCCATTCTTTTCTTTCTATTTGTGATCGTGGGTTATGTGTATGGGAAAATTGTCGGGACCATCAAATCGTCTTCGGATGTTGCCCGCTTTATGATCGACGGTGTCCGCGATCTCGCGCCGTACATCGCCATGATCTTTGCCGTTGCGCAGTTTGTTGCATTTTTTCAATGGTCGCAACTCGATCAAATTATTTCGATCAAGGGAGCCGAGTTTCTCCAGGCCACCGGATTCTCGGGAATTCCGTTGTTTGTCACCTTTATCGTAGTGACCTTGTTTTTGAATCTTTTTGTTGGCAGCGGCTCGGCAAAATGGGTGGTGATGGCGCCAATCTTTGTCCCGATGTTTTTCCATATCGGTTTGAATCCAGCCTTCACCCAGCTCCTCTACCGGATCGGTGATTCGGTAACCAATGGGATCAGCCCGTTGTACGCAATGTTTCCGCTCATCCTGGGATGGATCCAGCGATACGACAAAGATGCCGGTATCGGAACGGTATCCAGCCTGTTGATGCCGTACGCGATCTTTGCGTTTGTCGCGTGGACGCTGCTGCTCATTCTCTGGTATGTCGCCGGTCTCCCGATCGGGGTTGGCGAATCCATCCATCTGCCAACCTAAACACCTGCCGTCTTGTGGATTCCCCATATCATTTGCGGCGATATTGTGGTACAATCTCGCGCGTCAGCAATCTTCCGTAAACTGCTTTCGAGGGGGGGTCGGGAGTATCAGTTTCGCGAGATTAACATTTCCTTCGACGTCACCTTCTGACTGGTATCTCCAGAATCCTTGAAATCGACGGCACATGCGGGTGCACACCCGAGGAGGTGCAACCATGAGCGGTTGGATAAAGCTTTTTTGCGGCGGGGTGATCGCAACGGCGACGCTTTGTTTGGTGACGGTTCCCGCGGTGATATCGTCACGGTCGGCTCCGGATCCGTTGATCAACGAGTTTGTCGCCGACCATATTGGAGGCGATTCCTACGAGTTTGTCGAGGTGACCGGTGAACCGGGAGTCGACTATTCGGCTTTTACCGTGTTGGAGATCGAAGGAGATGGGACCGGGACGGGTGTTGTCGACGGGATCTTTCCGGTTGGTG
>CP070631.1:315295-321468 GCA_020356045.1 Candidatus Latescibacterota bacterium | reverse complement strand
TTATCCGTGCGCCTCGGGGAAGCGATCTTATGATGCTGCCCGGCCGGCACCCGGTCGGGATCGATCCAGCGTCGGGCGAACGGGTTGTGGTGTCTACCGTGGAAGATCAACCGGTATACGCGGCGGCCGCGTTCATGGCTCCAGCGCATACACAGAGCCACGTCGCGTCGTTCTCGACACAGCCCGATGCGCCGGCGTTGCCTCTTTATGCCTATACGGCACTCGGATTTGCCAAGGGCCGGTTTTATGCGGCCGGGACCCGTGTCGACTGGGACAAGCGACAGGATCCGTGGCGGTTCGACCGGGCCAAGATCGAGCGGCGCATCGGCGCCATGCGTTCGGATCTGCCGGACAATCGAGTAGTGGACCAGCTCAACAAGTGCGCGTTGGTGTACAACTGCCGTGCCGCGCAGAATTTTTTCCTCGGCCGTTACGAGGCCCCGCTCCCAACGAGCGTGGCGTGCAACTCGAGATGCGTCGGCTGTTTGTCTCTACAGAAAGACGGCGAGTTCAAAGCGGCTCATGACCGGTTGAGCGTGCCGCCAACCCCCGATGAGGTTGCAGCCGTTGCGTTGCGGCACATTCACACAGTCACCGATGCGGTGGTGAGTTTTGGGCAGGGGTGTGAGGGGGAACCGTTAATCCACGGGAATCTTCTCCGGGAGACGGTTTTGTTGATAAGGAACAAAACCCGGCGCGGGACCGTAAACTTGAATACTAACGCGAGCCGGCCGAAAATTGTGGATAACTTGATTGACGCCGGTCTTGATAGTATCCGGGTCAGTCTCAACTCCCTTCGGCCGGAGATCTATACCGCATACTACCGGCCGCGCGGATACTCGTTCGAGGATGTTTTGCAGACGCTTCGAATCTCGCGCGACCGGAGAATTTTTGTGTCGATCAACCTTCTCTACTTTCCAGGGGTCACCGACACCGCGGCAGAGCTGGACGTTTTGCTGAAATTTATGCGGGATTGCGGCGCCGATCTAATTCAGTTGCGCAACCTCAACATCGACCCCGAGCTGTACGCCAGGACGCTCCCCAAGGGCAGCTACCGGCAGGGTGTTGGAGTTCGAAATTTCATGCGGGAGCTCGGGAGCCAATCACCCGATCTTCGATTCGGTTATTTTAATCCGCCAAAAGAGGTGTTCAGGACCGGAAAATCGGCTTGACATTCGGGGATTAATCGTTTACTGTACGTTTGTCTGATCTAACAACGAAAGGGGAAGGTATGCAAGGGATAGCCTTTGGGCCGACAATTCGACTTCTTAGACAAGCCAAGGGCATCAGTCTACGTGAGATGGCGAGAAAGTTGGGCGTGTCTCCAGCATTTCTCAGCCAGATCGAAGCTGGTCGACAACACAAAATCCCTAAGGCGCGAATCGTACAAGTAGCGGAGATGCTGGGTGTTTCGGAAGCTTATTTGCTTGGAACGGCCAGACAGATCCACCCGGATTTGGTGGAGTTTTTGAAGGATACTCCCGAGGCGGCCGAGTTTTTGATTACGGCGATGAAAAGCGGAATGGCGCCGGAGGATTTCGCCAGCCTGAGGGAAGCCCTCAAGGACAAACCGGCAAAAGGGTTTGTCCGCCGCGCCACGCTCCCCGCGACGGGGAGAGCGAAGAAACGAGCGAAAGCCAAAGACGCGGAAGATCTATCGAGCTTTCTCGATCCATCGCTGTGTGTGACCGGGTTGATCGTCCAGAGCCGGGCCCGGCTGTTTCAGAGGATTTCCAAACTCGTAACCAAACGAAACAAGTCGCTTACCACCGAATCAATTCTGGAAAAACTCGAGCGTCGGGAACGTCAGGCACCGACCGTCGTTGGGGGCGGGGTGGCGATTCCGCATGCGTTTGTTACCGATATCGATCACCCGATTATCGGGGCCATCTATCTGAAGCGTGCGGTCCCATTCTCGAGCGATGGAGACGGACGGGTTAAAACGGTGTTCTTCCTGATTGGAAACGAGGATAAACCCCAGTTTCATATCTCGATTCTCGCTCGGATCGCCAGACTCTGTTCGACACCGGAGTTTCTGGATGCGTTTAGCAACGCGCGGACCAACCGGGAGCTTTACAAGACCATCCTGCAGTGGGATAAGCGGGTCGGGAGCGTGTGAAGTACCGGTTTGATTCGCAATAATGCTCGAAGCGGGCCTGCGGTTGTACCGCGGGCCCGTTTTGTGTTTGCACGGGGCGTGAATTTCGGATATCTTGCAGCAACCGTCAGCGAATGCCTCTCCAAATGAACGGGTATCCAACTTGGCACGAACACTCAGCAGTCAGGCCGCGATTCTCACCATAGGGCAATTGGTCGCGTTTCTGGCGCTGTTTCTGGTGCCCATCGTCAACGTTCGTGCGCTCACCAAAGACGAGTTTGGCTTTTACCGCCAGTTTTGGCTGCTGTTTGACACGGTTTCCGTATTCTTGATACTCGCGATTCCTCAGAGTCTTCTCTATTACTTTCCCCGGGCCGAGAACAGACGTGAAAAAGCAGTCTACCTGACACAGACAATCATTTTCTTGATCGCTGGCGGTCTGCTGTCGTGGGTGGTCTACGCCATCCTTCCAGGCATGTTGGGCCCGGGCCGTGGTGATGCGATCCGGCAGTATTACTGGGCGTTTTGTCTGTTCACGTTGTTCATGATGGTATCCCGGGTGATGGAAAAGCTGTTCGTCGCCGAACAACAGCCCGAGAAGCAGGGGATATTCGTTGCGGCCGCCTACGGATTGCAGGCCTTGACGGTTATTCTAACCGTTTGGCTGACCCAGCGGCTGGATCTTGTGTTGTGGGCGCTGGTCGCTTTCGCGTTTCTCCGTATGGCGGTCACGTTGCTCTACTGCGTTCCCACCTATCGCCTGTCGTTATCCGACTGTTCGATCAGGACATTCAAAGAACAGCTCTCATATGCCATTCCGCTCGGTTTTGCGACGATCGTTCTGCTGGTCTTCGCCCAAACGGACAAATACGTGATCATCTATTTCTTGGGCAGGGAGGCTTTTGCGGTCTACAGCATTGGCGCCTATCAGTTGCCTGTTGTTGATATTGTACGCATCTCGATCATGAACGTGGTGTTCCCGGTGATGGCCAAGCATCAGAAAAAGGGAGAGACCGGCGAGATACTGGCGCTGTGGCGGCGTGCCACACTCAAGACAGCCATTGTGTTTTTTCCGATATTTGTTTTCTTGGAGGTTTCGGCCAGGCCGTTTATCACCATCCTGTTTACCGAGGATTACGTCGACGCTGCACCGATATTCATGATCTATCTGTTGATCTTTCTCAGATCCACTCTGGATACCACAACGGTTCTCATGGTGTTCAAAGAAACTGCCTTTATGTTCAAGGTCAACCTCATCTCCGTGTTGTGTCACATCGTTTTTTGCGTGAGTATGTACAAGGCGTTTGGATGGCTTGGCGTTCCGACTGCGACAGTCGTCGCCAATGTCGTTCAGAACACGGTCAACATGGTCAAATCGGCACGGCTGCTCGAAACGCCCGTCTACAAACTGATGCCGTGGGGCCAGTTGGCGCTTCGGTTCCTGGTTGCCGCCACATTGGGGACGGGGCTTTATTTTGGTTATCTCGTCTATCCCATAGACACGTTTATCAAGCTCGCGGCTGCGGGGATCTGTTTTATAGGCGTTTACGCGGTGCTATGCCTCGTATTCCGCCTCATTTCGTTCCAGGAAATTAGATCGATATTTGGCAAAACTGCCGTTTAACCCACGAGGGATAGTAAGCGACCAAGAGGCTAACGAGCGCGCTTGCGCCCCTCGAGATAACGGGACAGACCGAGATACCCACCATCGAACCGGATAATCATCAGCGAGATCACGATGAGGAAGAGGTTTCGCAATATGAGTTTGGCGCCGGTTTGACTCCCGCCCTCGTTGCTAAAACAGCCGCAATCGATAACCAGACCGCGTATCATCGTGGCGGCGATCGCGACGGTGAAGACAACGAGAAGTATCAATATCGCGGAAGCTGCTTTGCGGGAAAGAACACCAAAAACCAACATCACCCCAGCAACGAGTTCGGCCCAGGCCACAACGAGCGCGAAAATATTGGTTAATGCTATCGGCAGGATCTCGTAAGCCCGGATGGCGACGGCGAAGCGGTCGGGATGAAGGACCTTGTCAGCCGAGGAAAAGACGAAAAGCGCGCCGAGCAATACACGCAAAAGCAGTATGAACGCTTTGTTGGTTAGCAACACGGTGAGGGGGTTTGTGCTCTGGACTGTGGTCACGTTGTCGCTCATGAGTATCGTTATCCTAATCCTCTGAAGATCTTTCCACGGGGTAACCGGCGGTTTCCCATTCTTGCCATCCGCCTTTGTAGACGAGTACGTTTGTGTATCCCATAAAGGCGAGTTCCTTTGCCAGGTTTTCGCTCTGGTCGCAGGTCACGCTCTCGCAGTAGCACACCACGACGGCATCGGCAGGGATGGTTGATTTCAACTGATCGTAATAATCGAGAAGTTCATCGTAGGGGATGTTTACTGCACCCGTGATATGGCCCGCCTCGTACTCGGCTCCGCTACGCGCGTCAACCAGGACAATATCTCCCGTCTCCAAGAGACTGCGCACTCGGTTCATATCGAGTTCGCCCGAGGATAGCTCGGCGGAGGTAGGCCCGCCTGGCATCGCGTCCGCAACCGTGGCCGGCGGGTCAGGCTGGTTCGCGACCTCTTTTTCGGCAACCGGTTGCGACTGTGCATCACGCGTGGCTAAACCGCGCGATGCCGAAGGGACCAACGACACAGAATCATCCCGGACGGCGTTTTGCGCGATCCCGATGAATCCGGCCGCGATGATTATTAGTACGCCGCCTATAAGTTCTTTAGCAAATTGCATCTAGAGGTTTCCTCCTCCCCTCTCCGGCCGCTGCAGTTGGCGACATCGGGCCTGAATGGGAGATAGCCGCGCGTTCCGCGGCTAAATGTGTCGTGTAGTTTACCTAAATCATTCGGAGATTGCCATATATATCGTCGATTGAATTGTACACGCGGCGCCGGTCCCGAGTTCCCGGCCGGGGTCAGATGGTCTCCAAAAGGCTCCCCCAGCGGTTCGGATTATGTTCTTGTAGGATTCGGTGGGTCGGGGTATCTTCAGTCAGATTCGGTCCGATATTTGCTTATCATAGCTTGACTTATCAAAAATATTCGGGCGCGGGGGGAAACGGTTTTGGCGCCCGGGAGAGTCATAACCCCGGTGGCGTGCCGGAACACCGCCCGGCGGCCGATGAAGGAAGCTGGTAATGTCCGATCCGATCACCTTTTTTGTATCGCAGTTCAAAGGCCTGGTACCGGAGCAACCCGAGCCAGTGCGTGGGTTTCTTCCGAGACCCTATAGAAACGCGGCTGTGCGTTTCTGTGCGTCATCGATTACGGACTTCGAGGCGCGTCGCGCGTTGGTGGAAGAGACGGGGCTCAACGTATTTAGTTTTCCCGCCCGTATGATCCCAGGGTGCGATTTGCTCACGGATTCGGGAACGACAACGATGACGCTGGAACAATGGGCGGCCATGGTGATGGGTGACGAGTCCTATGGGTCCAACGAGGGCTACTTCGAGCTCAAGGAACAGATACCCGCTACGTTTGGGCCGGAGTGGGAACAGACGGACAAACTTCGCGAAAACTTTTTTATCTTTCATCAGGGACGGTCGGCTGAACACAACTTCTTTAATCTTTTTGCAGGCGAATTGAGAAAAACACAGCCGGACACGAGCAACGGCGTGCCCGATACGCTTCCTGCGGATCTCAAGATGCGGATCGAAAGCCGCATCAAAGGGTTGCGACGGCCTTACTATATTATTCCCAGTAACTCGCATTTCGACACGACCGAAGGGAACATCGAAGACAGCCGTTTGATCCCGCTCAACCTGCCAACCCCGGAGCATCTGGCCGGCAACGAGGAGTTCCCGTTCCGAGGCAACATGGATCTCAGTGCGCTCGAGACGTTGCTCGATACCATCGGATCGCGTGTACCGCTGGTGTATCTGACCATCACCAACAACACCGGTGGTGGACAACCGGTGTCGATGGAAAACATCCGGCGTGTCAGGGAGCTCACCGACCAATATGATATCCCTCTCTTTTTTGATGCGTGCCGGTTTGCCGAGAACGCATGGTTCATCCAGCAAAACGAAGCTGAATATCACGAAAAGGAGATCAT
>CP070631.1:309081-315195 GCA_020356045.1 Candidatus Latescibacterota bacterium | reverse complement strand
GAGGGTGAAATGGGGTCGGTGACGACAGGCTACGTATTGGGAACCGAGCGAATCATAGCCGTTGCGTTCTCAGTTTATGATTTGGAGAACAACAAGCAGGTATTCGACGCAACAGTCGAGAGCAGTAAGGGCGAGGCGCATGAGGTCGGTCTCTCGCAGGCGGCGTACATTGGTGGTATTGCCGGCACCGTCATCGATGTTAATACCGATGTGGACGAATTGTTCAACGATGAAGAGAATCCAGTGAGCAGATTCCCTTCGCCATCGGATCAGAAGGGTATTATCGAGCGCATCTATTCGAGGTTCGCCGCACAGCTTCCAGCGGGCCAGTAGCCCGGCCAGCCTTAGACAAGGCCCGGATGTCGAATCGGTCAATGATCCGACATCCGGGCTTTATCGCTGGCGATCCCAAACGGGTCATTGGCTGCACTAACCATCGACACGACCCAAAACTGCGCTCGACTGCAAACAAGACGCTTGATCCCTTCCTGGCTGGGTCGATTGTACCGACCAGCGCTCTTCCCAGTTTCTATGCGAAGATGTCCCACCCAGGAAAGCTGAGCATTTTGGTCATACGTCGCGCTGAACCTTAACGTCTACGGGGTTTCGCAAGATATCGAGAACGGGCGACGTTTTTTCCACGTGCTTCCACAACGCCTCGACTTTATCCGCCGCTGCGTCACAATCGATACGATAGGTCAGACGGATCCCCTTGTAACCCGGCCGGATCTTTTCCGAGAGTCCAAGAAATCCGTGCAGATCGATTTCTCCCTCGAGGTCAAATTCTAGGCTTTTCACATTGATGCCCTGAGCGGCGGCATTGTAAGAAAAGCCCACTGCCAGACAAGATGCCAACGCCTGCAGAACAGACTCGACCGCATTGGGGCCGACGTTTTGGCCAAGCAAAACCGGTGGTTCATCCCCTTGGATTACAAATGGAGCGGTCCGGGATTCGTCTTCCTTGCCCGCGCCGTAGAATCCTCTGATCGTGGTGGTAGATTGACCTCCACCCATCCACTTTGTCGACGCTCGGAAATTAAACTTAGCAAGTTCCGGATCACTCTTGATGGCGTTCACGGTTTGCACAAGCTGATCGACGTTAACTCCATTTGGATGTTTTTGAGTGCCTGTAGTCATTGGTGGGACTCCTTTGCGTTGGTGGTGTCGCTACCGCTCGCGCCGGCGGCGATTTATTGACGAAGAGTTGCTGCGACATCCGTGTGTGAGACCGCTGCAGTAGCGTGATAGAAACATATGGCGTTGTCTGCGTAGAATCAATGGCATAGTAACCGATCGTAATTGATCGTATGTTGTTCAATGTTTCACTTGTGGGTTTGTCTTTGACCACCAAACAAATGAGAATCTTTTCACACGCAACCGTGCCGGGGATCATGGCTGGGCCTGGGCAACTCTACCAACGAGTATAGACTGCGCGGTTTGCCGATATGAATCGTCTGGGTGGTACGCTTCCAGAAACCGCCTGGCGTAGGCTCTGGCCTGTGCCGAGTCGCCCATCGAGATTTCGGTAACGGCCAGATAGTAGTTCGCCATGTTGAACTCGGCGCCCCCCTGAAGAGCCCGGACGAAATACTCGCGTCCTATCTCCGCTTTTCCCTGTTTCAAAAGCGTAATTCCGAGGTTGAAATGTGTGCGGAGTTGGTTGGGATTTAGCTCAAGCGCTCTCTTGAATTGCATCTCCGCCTCCGCGTACCGTCCCATCTCCAAATAGATCGAACCTAGATTGCTGACGAACTGTGGATCGTCGGGCGACATCTCGAGCGCCTGCCGGACCAAACGCAAGGCGTCGTCGAGTTTGCCCTGTCGAACGTAGAGACCCGCGAGCAGGTTCCGCGTATTTGGATTGGCGGGATCGAGGGCAAGCGCTTTTCTGTAGGCGCGGATGGCGCTGTCGACGTCGCCCCGGCTCAGCGCTGCGTTGGCAAAGAGCGCATAGGCACGGGCATTGTTTGGTGTGCGTTCCATCGTGTTGGCAAACAACGTGATCTCGTTCCTCCAAACTGCATTGCGTGCGACGGTTGCACTGACAGACACAACGATGATAATTGGGAAAAGAATAACCAGAAATCGGACTAGCGCCGCCGACGTCATCTTGGTGTGGTCTCTCCGCGCAAGTTTTGCCGTGATTGTTTTGTGCTTGGTCACGAGAGCCGTGCCAAATATCCCGCCGAAAACCAGCGCCGCGCCAAGCGATGGAAAGTAGAGGAACCGTTCCGCCGACACTTCACCGATCGGAACAATATTCAGAACGGCGGCGATGCCAATTACAAATACCGCGATTCCAAAAAAAAGAAAGGGCGTTCTTCGATACCGCCATGCGATCCACCCAATCATCACAACCAGGACGGCGCCGATCAAAACCGGCGCGTCGGCAAGTGACGACGGGATCGGAGCATCATACTCGGCGGAAAGTCTGATGGGCAGCAGCAACTTATATACGTACCCGGCAAACACGGACAACGGCACCGCCAAAACGCCGAGGATCCCGGGGGCATAAGCGTCGTGCGACGACGTCACCGTTCCAACCGTGTGGTATCGAAGCAGAAAATAGAGCGCTAGAACAACGAAATACGATGCGACATACGCAATCGAGACGAGGGAACGATTCATATTTGGCCGGGCAGGTGGATCAGAGCGTGGCCTGATTATGGTTGCCATAGGGCTCAACTCCATCAAGGCGATCAGGAGTGGGACGCATACGGCACATTCCTTGGATAGCAAGCTCAAGAAGAAGGCGAACAGTGATGCAAACAGCAACAGGTGGTGCCCGCTACGCCGAGCCAATACGTAAGTGGTCAACGCGACGAGTGACCAAAAGGCGGCGAAAACATCGGTGCGACCGGCTACCCAGGCGACAGCCTCTGTGTGAACGGGATGCACCGCAAAAAGAAGAGCTGTCGCGAGAGCGATCATAGTGTTGCCGAAAAGCAGGTGAACGAATACAAAAACCATTACACATGTCAGCGCATTCCAGACGACGTTTGTCAGGTGAAAACCACCGGGCCGGCCCGCGAAGACCTCGTGGTCGATTGCGTATGACAGCGTAACCAACGGACGGTAGTACGGACCGCCGGATCCCATGACCTCCCAAAAACCCACGGTGAAGATGTCAAGGATGGCCGATGAATCCAGTGATTGAATGAGCGGGTTCTCCACGATGAGGGCATTGTCGTCCCAAACGAATTCATGACCGAGAGTGTTGGCGTAGATGGCGAGCGAGAGCACAAGGACGATGATGATGGAGGTAGACGGTCTCGAGAACCAGTTCACCAGGACGCTCTGTGTTCCGGGTGGTGATCCCCGAGTCGATCTGGCACCGCGGGGTTTGCCGTGTGCCCCGGATTTTTTCTTTCGCTTTTTGGCCATGGGCGATCCAGCCATGCAAAAGATGTATAATCTGGGTTCACATTAGGTGTGATTCCATATCTATAGTACTACGATTTTGAAAGGGTGTCAATTCGACCCGGGAAAGAAACGAATCTGTGGTAAGTCCGAACTGTTTACCGTCAGAAGTGAGTGGACAGATAAGGGCTGAACACTAAGAGATGGCGTTTCGCACCTTATACTAACACTGTATAGAACCCGAAAAACGTAATCTATTGCCCACCAGCCAACTACCCCCTTTTGATTCTCCACCCATTCCTGCTAGAATATCCTATGGTGGAGACATTCATCCTCGGCTAACGCTCCCGCTTACAACCACCCAACGTCTCAGGGGGACGAGATGATTGGGCAGACCGTTTCTCATTATAGAATCCTCGAAGAGCTCGGTCGCGGTGGGATGGGTGTACTTTACAAAGCCGAGGACACGAAGTTACGCAGCACCGTAGCACTGAAGTTTCTCCCGCCGGAAATGAGCCAGGACGAAGGTGCTCGGAAACGTCTCGAGCACGAGGCCCAGGCCCTCGCCGCATTGGATCACGCGAACATCTGCTCCGTCCGTTCTATTCACGAGAGTCCCGACGGGCGAATGTTCTTCTGTATGCCCTATTACGAAGGTGAAACGCTGGACGTCAAAATTGCCAATGGGCCACTGCCGGTTTGGGATGCGGTCCAGAAAGCGTCAGCCATCGCGAGCGGTCTTGAACACGCCCACGCTCACAATATTGTGCACCGTGACATCAAGCCGACAAACATCATGATCACAGTTGACGGCACGGTCAAAATCCTTGATTTCGGTATCGCCAGGCTAAGGGATCGGACCCGAGTTACCGCGCCGGGCAGAACCCCCGGCACGATTTATTACATGTCCCCGGAGCATATCAAGGGAGGAAAGGTAGAGGCCCGTTCCGACGTTTTCACGCTTGGCGTCGTGCTGTACGAAATGATTACCGGGCATGTGCCGTTCGAAGCCGACCATGAGGATGCCGTTTACTACCGGATTCTGCACCACCAGCCTGAACGCCTAAAAAAACACCGTAGCGATATTCCCAAGGGGCTGCAGGCCATTGTTGACAAGGCATTGCAGAAAAACCCCGACCGCAGATACCAGAAGGTCTCGCACATGAAGGCCGATCTGGAGCGGGTCCTGAGCGGGAGACGACCACACCCCGCCGTGCGGCGTGCACTGATCATTGCAGTGGCAGTTCTTGTGACAAGCGCTGCTGTATGGAAACTTGTCGACATTCTCACGCCAACGGTTCCGACCAACAAACGCGTCATGGTGATGCACTTCGATAGCACAGGCTTGGAACCGTCAGACCAACCGATGTACGACGGGTTGCTCGAAATATTGACTAGGCAGATCATGCAGCTGGAACAGTTCGACAAAACTTTCTGGGTAATTCCGCCAAAAGATATCCGCCAACGAGCCCTCGACGATGTGCGCGAAGCGAGCGGTGTTTTCGGTGTTAATCTGTTGGTGTCGGGCGAGGTGAAGCCAGCAAACGAGTATCATGTGTTAGAGCTGAATTTGCTCGACGCGGAAACGCAGACTCCGCTGCGCACTGCGGAAATCGTGTATCAGTGTGAGCAAATGCCCACCTTGCAGACGGCGCTTGTCAGCAATGTTGCGGATGTATTGGATCTAAACCTGCATGAAAACGAATTGCGCGTGGTCACGAGCGGCGGCACCGAAAAGGGTGCGGCGTATGAGCTTTATCTTCGAGGGCACGGTTACCTGCAGGACAAGGAGTCTGTCGCGCTTGCGGTCGAGTGCTTCGAGGAGGCGACCGCAACGGATTCCACCTATGCTCGGGCGCACTGCGGCCTCGCGGAAGCGTGCTGGCGAAACTTCAGGTCAACCGGCGATACCCTGTGGCTTGAACGCGCGGCGTCAAGTGGTAGTCGTGCTCTCGAGATCGACGGCGGCCTGTCGACGGCATACGTGACCCTTGGGTACGTTCGCAGCAGCATGAACCGGCATGAAGAAGCGATCGAGCACTTTCGATCCGCCCTCAAGCTCAACCCGGTATGCTGGGCCGCGCACAAGGGGATCGCGAATGCGTACAGCAGCATGGGACATGACGATGAGGCTGAGGCCGCGTATCGCAGGGCCATCGAACTCAGACCCGACTATTGGCCGATTCAACAGGATCTGGGTTATTTCTACTATCCGTTAGGGCGTTATCAAGACGCGGTGGCCGTGTTCGAAAGGCTGGTCGACATGACGCCTGGCTACTATATGTCCCACAACAGCCTCGGTGCTTTCTACTATTTGGTAGGCTCGATGGATAAAGCGCAGAAACAGTGGGAAACGTCGTTTTCGATCAAGAAATCGTTTGCCGCTTGCTTGAACCTGGGGACGATCTATTACGGCCAGGGGCGATACACTGATGCTGCCAACATGTACGAGTGGGCGGTGGAGTTCGACAGTCCGCTTCGAAACCACACAGCCTGGGGCAATCTCGCGCAAGCGTACTCGCGAGTGGATAGCTTGCGGCATAAGGCTGCCGACAACTATCAAAAAGCCATCGAATTGGCGGAAGCAGATCGAATGAAAGATCCCAAAGACCCCATTGTAACGGCCTTTCTCGCCGGATACTACGCGGACGTTAACAACGGCGTAAGGGCGCGGGAGCGAATTTCACAAGCTCTGGAATTGGCCCCAAAGAAACCGGAGGTACTTTTTCGCTGCGGGCATGCGTACGAAAAGCT
>CP070631.1:307026-308981 GCA_020356045.1 Candidatus Latescibacterota bacterium | reverse complement strand
CGCAAGGTGACTGGAGTATTCATCGCGTACAGCATCTCAGGTAATTGCTCCAAATGGTGTTCGTCAGTAAGTTTGTATTTGGCTGAATAGAACCACGTATGCAGGATGTTTCCCCGTTGGTTGGTCCGCATGATGCCACTACCATCGAATTCAAGATCATGAGTACCGGGGATCGTACCCATGCAGACAATCGAGTCGCCTGTAAAATGATAAAAATGAGTCCGGTGATCTGAGCTAGGACCAGACTCTGGGATAGCAATCTCCTGATAAGCATCTGAGGTATCAATATCTACGATTCGAAAATTCCCATCCAAATTGCTGCCGCGCGATATGGTAAAATGCCCACCAATATCGAGAACAAAACGATCGTATCCAAAACTGTCGTATTCAGATCCATACATCGGGTCGTAGCAAATGAAGACAACATTCTCCTGAGATCCATCTCCGTTCAAATCAGCCCGAACGGTTTTAAATACGACCCCTTGTTCGGTAGCCCCACACAATCCTGTTAGCGCAACGAGAATTACTAAGGCACCTGCCCTTTTGCTTATTTTATAGAATTCACACATTTGCCTTATCGGGTTGCCTAACGGGTCGCGTTTAAGCTGCGAACCAGGTGGCGCGCGGTGTGCTCTGCAGACCGCGTGACGCCGCAGATCGCAGCTTCAAACGCCAGTTAGGCTGATTGGCAAACATCACCGACGTCGCCTACTGAACCTTCCCCGCATTCCGTCTAGGATCGCTTGCTGCGATCGATACGGGTCCTCCAGTTGAAGATCACGGACGCGACTACCATACAGGCGTTGGTGGCGCTCCTGCGCCTCGGCCCACGACGTCGGAAACGGAATCCCTCCGCGCGTGTCATCAATCGCGGCTCGAACCTGCTTGGCACATACCTCCGTGCCAACGCGGCCGACGCCCGTGCCGAGACCTGGGAAGGCGACGCTCTTCACGCCCTCGTTGACTCTAACTCCGCTCTTCTCACCCGCCTTGAACTTGCCGTGCTCGACGAGCAAAAGCACAGCTCGCGCAGCCAGATATGGCGCAACGGTTTCGCCGAGCACCATGGGAACTCGCATCGTTGGCGCCGCGATAACGAATGGAATCGCAACGTTGTCGGTCTCGACTATATCGGCGGAACCAACGAGCAATTCACCGTGATGATGATCGCGGATAAGCGATTGAAGGCGTTCTTGCACATGCCAGCCAAAATGACGACTGTAAATCAAATCGATGCCGCCGTCCATGAACCCAAAACTATTCGCAGGACTGACAACCGCATCACACTCAAGATCGAGGATAGAACCTGCATACACTTCGACCCCATCAAGTTCACCGCAGTGGCGCTCCCACGCTTCCCGAAGACGATCGTCCAATGCTGTCAGAACTATCTTCATTCGTTCATCCCGTCTGTTGCCATGGCTTCAAGCTCAGCCATGCTTAGAACGACTGTGCCGGGACCGCCCGGGTTTATAACAAGGCACGCCTCATCATTGAATTGCTTGATGAAACCGGCAAGTGCACCCCCGGGGAACCCGATATACACGTCATGATTCTCGACGCTGAATGATGGATCAGAGTATGCATAGAAGCAGGGCTGATCGTTCCACGATCGCTGGACAAGACCGGCGATGCTATCTGGAGATATCGACTCTACGTCACCGTCGTGGTCAATCAGCTTTGTCGCAAACAACAACTCGCTTCTCCGCAGAATCCCAAGCAGTTGCTCGCGTGACGAACGCGTGTCGTTGTTCTGGACTAACATCAGTGCCTCCATCAAAAACTCGTTATGCCCACGAGGCACCTGCTCAGGCACGAACTTCTTCTTACGGAACAACATAAACTCTTCCGCCAATCAGCCTAACGGGTCGCGTTTAAGCTGCGAACAGGGTGGCGCGGGTCTTGCCCCGCAAGAGCCGTGACACCGTAGGTCGCAGCTTCAAACGCCAGTTAGG
>CP070631.1:304986-306926 GCA_020356045.1 Candidatus Latescibacterota bacterium | reverse complement strand
CGGTGGACGAAATCCCGGTATGTGCCGTTCGAGGAACTTGCTGTTGGAATCATTTTCCAGCGTGATCCCCGGTGTCCGGTTCACACCGCCCGCGAACACGGCGAAGTCGGCTTCCATATGTTGGACGGGTTCACCGGCACCTTCGGATGCTCGATACGCCAAAATGGGTTTGCCGCTTTGTGAATAGTCCATATCGAGGACTTCACCAGTAACCACCCGGGCACCTTCCTCGAGCGCCTTTTCGAGCACGAAGGCATCGAAGTTCATGTGACGCTCGGGCCAGTTCTTGAACCCGGCCCCTCTGAATACGGAGGTCATCTTTCGGCCGGGGGGGATCGGAAGCTCTATGCTTTTCCAGTCCCCGTGGAGTGTGAGCGAATCGACCTCGCCCTGCAAAATTTCATCGGGTAACGTGAGTTCGCCTTGTGCGAGGGCGTCCGCCAATTTTGGGGAAATACCGCCGGCACAGTAGGCACATCCCTCCCGCGGCGCGCTCGAAAACGATGATTGGTAGAAACGGAGCTCTTTTTTCTTTTCGATGATTACAAGATCGATTGTCTTTCCACGCTTCTTAACCGTCCTCAACATGCGGATCGCAAAGAAGGACCCGGCAGGTCCTCCACCGACAACGACCACTCTTGCGCCATCTTCGAGCGGTATAGGATGTTTGCTTTCGTCTTTGAACCGGTTCATCTTCGGTCTCCCGGCACAACATGGCCACACCCTGATCACGAACGCCACGGGCGGGCCGCCACGCCGATCTCGCATGTGAAATCAATAGGTGGTCATCGAACCGCGTTTAACATACTCCATTATTACCCAGCGCAGAATTAGTTTCAGCGTAAAAAATAAGTTCCATGTGAAATCGATCACAATAACCGCGGGCACGCCCTATTCATGCTTGGCTACCGTAAATAGATGCGACAAATCGCGTCAGGAGTGGTCATCAAATTTAGGGATCGACGTAACCGCACAAAGAACCGAATTGAATTTGCAGTGTTTTACTGGTAGAATATGACGTCGTCCCGCATGACAACAACTGACTCTGCCTGCCTTCCGGGACCCCCAAGTTCTCTAACCCAACAGATAAGGGGGTGCAGCGTGTTTTTACGTAATGTACTTGTTCTCGTCACGGCTCTCACTTTGTCCGTCGCGACATCCGCGCAAGCACAGATGGAGGTCGTCATAAGTCAGGATTCGTGTGTGACCGTTGATGCTGACCACGCGCGTATTTATTTCACCATTACGAACCTCAGTCCAGACTACCAGTCGATTTGTTCGTTCCAGTTCACTCCGGATCCGTCACCGGCGTCCGTCGAGTGTACCGTCATCGGATTTGGCGGCGAGGATCTCTGGGTCGGTTCGTCCAATCTGGACGGTGGCGTGTGGTTCGGCGTGCCGCCGACGGAGTACTCATACGCGTGTTTGGGTCACAACGATTCTCAGAGCGGTTTCTACATCACGATCGATCCGAGTGGCAACTGCTGCTACGAGGCATCCTTCACCAATAATATGTACGAGACGTGGTGGACCATGAGCTGGTGTGTGGAGTCGTGCGGCCCTGTACCGGTCGAGCCGAATTCGTGGGGGGTGATCAAGCGAATTTACGAATAGACACCTCGCTTAAGGACAACATTCCCAGCGCCTCGTCGAGTCTGCGGTGGAATCGAAGCGCTGCACTTGCTTGTTGAACTCGCCGCCTGGACAAAATTCAGCTGATTGACAATGCGATAATTGGCCAATTGGACAAATCGTTGAGGTGGTCCTTTACTTGGATATTCTTGCGCATACATGGTGTGCCCCCTTTGTCTTATGCTTTCGAAATGAGCCCGCAACACCCATTCTGACCCACTACGCGGGAGCCACCATGTGGCCGATATAGTATCATGTCAATCCCAGCCGTGGCTCGAGCCACGCGGACCGACTCACATGCCCGAATT
>CP070631.1:298824-304886 GCA_020356045.1 Candidatus Latescibacterota bacterium | reverse complement strand
TGATATTTTCGATCTCAGTCCTCGTGTATGGAAGCGGATCGAGATCCGATGCGCTGTCGAAATCGGGATCCCCGATGGCAAGCACATCAAAGTCGTATTTGCGTTTCTTCGATTGCTTGAGCCGCGTGAACACGGAGGCAGACGGAGCATACACCGTGTTGTACAATCGTGCCAGATACGGCAGCTCACCCCATCCGGCATCGTCACCCGGCTCATCAGTCATGAGCACTTCAAACGGCAGCTCGAAAAGAGCACCGTCGGGAACGATAACCACCGTTTCGATCTTGCCGAGCCGGTCTTCCGCCGGTGCAATCAACGTTACGTAGAGATCGCGCGCCGTCTTTCGTAGCACCGCACCGCCGCGCTCCGGTTGGCCGATCGCATCCCGCAACCGTTGGATTTGCGGGGCCAGCATTTTGCGGTTTGGCAACTCGTAGAAATCATATCCCTTCCGGTCTACCACCCAAAGCAACGATACGGTGTCACCCAGCGCGTACTCAAAAAGGGCCGTCTTTTTTGGCAACGCGTTCTGGACCGCCTCGAGCCCCGCCACCTCACCACCCGGCGAGAGCGTACCCACCGATTCATCCACACGCTGGTTGCGCATGGCCAGATACCGTTCTTCGAGCCGTCTCTTCTTTTCCTGTTGCGCGGGTGTATCGGCCTCGATCCGATAGAGTGAATCGAGCAGCGACTCTTCGGCAGAAGTCATATCCATCAACGCGGGCCGTTCGAGCAGATCGAGCAGACCGCGTGCCTTCGCACGCTCCATGGTGACAAACGCTCGGTCGTACCACAACCCCTCTCCGCTTTGACCCCCAAGCGATGAATAATAACGGGCGACCTCTTCGTAGAGAAAACGCCGTTCGCCGGCCAAAAACCCGGTTCGGATCTCTGAGCCGCCGACGGCCTCGCGTGTCTCTTCGAGAAGCGCCAGACCGCGCTCGTAGTGCCACACCGCACTATCCGGATTTTCTTTTTCGAACGAATGGGCGATGCCAAAATGCACAACCAATTCGAGCTCTTTTCGTCCCCACTCTCGCACCGTTCCCAGGTTGGCATAACACAACTCCCTTGCCCTCTCGTTCTCGCCAAGCACTGCGTAAAGCGACGCGATGCTCATTTCGTCCTCGACGATGCCAAGAACAGATTCCTGCTGACGGTCGATATCCAGCGCCAACCGCCGTTGGACCAGCGCTTCCTCGAAGTTGCCCAGCCGCTGTTCGGCCGTCGAGGACAACACGTAGGCGCTCCGCATCAAACGCCCGTTCCCGGTGCCTTCGGCCAGCGGACGAAGCTTCTCGGCAACCGCGCGGGCCTGCTCGTACGCATCGAGTTCCAAGTAGAGATAGCCCAGCGCGACCAGCGCTTCGATATGATGTGACTGGTCCTCGAGCTGCTCGGCGAGCTCCACATATTGAAGAAGATCATCACGCGCGTGGTCGAACTCCCCCATCTCGAGGTAAACCGATCCCCGCGCGCCATAAAAGAATGCCGTCTTGGCCGGCTCGGGCTGCCGTTCGAGAAGCGGTTTGGCCGCATCGAACTGTGAGAGCGCCTCTTTGTAACGCCCCTGCAGTTTGTAGTTGTCCGCCAGGTTCATCCGGCACGAGGCCTCGTCCTGCGGCTGGTCAACCGTGGCCGCGATGTCTATCGCGCGGAGATAGCACTCGTTCGCGCGCTGGAGACTACCCATTTCGGTATAGATGTTCGCGGTGCTGTTGAGGATTTCTATCAGCTGCGCCGGGCTTCCCCCTTTTTCGAGAATCGCATAGGCCTCCTCGAAGGTCTCCCGCGCATCGACGAGCCGGTTGAGATGATAGTATGCGTTGCCTTTATATGTGAGCGATATTCCGAGACCGCCGAGGTCGCCGGTTTGGCGTCGCAGGTCCGCGGCCTGTGTGTAATAGTCGATCGCTTTTTCGTAGTCACCCTTGCGGTAATTTACCGATCCCAGCCCATTGAGTGTTTTACCCTCGAGAATACGGTCTTCAATTGCCCGTCTCGCCTCGAGCGCCCTGTTGTAACTCGCCTCCACCGAGTCCAGATCACCCCGGTACCAGTGGATCACACCCAGACTTCCCCAGGTCACCGCTATGGTCCGGCGATCATCAATGGCACCGCACATCTCGATCACCCGATTGAACATCTCGGCGGCTTGGTCGAACTCACCGGCGTCTCGTGTCTCGAATGCTTGCGCTTCGAGCGCCTTGAGGTTTGCCCGTTCGGTGCGCTGTTCTGATGACCAAGATTTGTAGATCTCCACGAGTTCGAGCGGCACCGGCGAGCCGCCCGACGACCGGAACAGACGCGCCACACGCTCGGCGAACGCGACGTTCTCTTCTTCGGCCGCTGTCTCACCCGCCTGACCGATTTCAAACGCCACATCGAGCAGCTGGCCAATGGCAGCGCCGACAAGAATCGAGTGATCTGTGATATAGGTGGTAAGCGACTCGTCACCGCCCGCCGCGGCAGCGGAGTCCGCCTCTATAATAAAGGTCGTCACAGGGTCGGTTTGGGCCTGAGACTGGCTGGGAATTAAAACGATGAGGGCACAAACCAAGACCACAAGGCGGGTCGCAAACATACCAGGACTAGACATACATCCCCCCTACTGAAGTCTACCGTCAACAAATCAATTCCGGTTCCCGTAGACCCCTGCCGTCGCCAGCCGAATCTACTTCAGGAGAACCATCTTCTTTGTAAGGGTTTTTTCCCCGGTCTGCAACCTGTAAAAATAAACACCCGAACCGACGGGATTGCCACTGGCGTTGATCCCTTCCCACGCGATCGTCTTGCGGCCCTCGGTCATCACCTCGTCGACCAGCGTCGCCACACGCTGGCCGGCCACATTGTAGATCGTCAGCGTGACGTGCTGTTTGACTGGCAACGTAAATGCTATCGTCGTCTTCGGATTGAACGGGTTGGGGTAATTCTGGAACAACGCCAGCTTGAGCGCCTTGGTGGTGGCGCTGACTGGCCGGGACAGGGCTTCCTCTCCGTTGGTGAGTACAACACCCAGTACATACTCGTACTCGCGGCCCGCCTGCGTGTCGCGGTCGACGTATATCGATTCATCCCGCGCGATCAGCCCCGAGACGTCGCGAAGATTACCCGCGTTACCGCCCTCGTCCCGTCTGTATATCTTAAAGCCGCGGATGTCCTCGTCGGCCGTGACCGCCCAGGTCAGCTCGATCCCGTTCTCGGCCGGGACGGCGTCAAAGCGGTTGACAAACACAGGTACCGGTGGCGTGAGGATGATCAGTATGGTCTCGGTGGCTTCGAGGTTTGGATCTTCGACCGTGGACACACGGAACATCACCGCTTGACGCACTTTCTCCCTGATCTCGGGAACATCGAGCACAAAGCGGTTTGTCTCAAACGAATCGCCGGGCGCCAATGTGGGCGTCACCCCGGTGATCGACGTGGCGGGTGCCCCGACCAAGTACGGCTGTAAGCCGGCTTTGATCCGGTTCTCCGGATCACCGCCGTCTGGGCTTGCCGCGGAACCGCCCTGGAGCGTGCAAGGTCCTTCGGTTGACACCTCGTAGCTGTAGGTGAAATCGCGGTCTGACACGTTCTTCATACCCATCGCGCCAAGATCGATCGTCGGAACCTGCGAATACCCCGGCACGATGATCGTGTTGGCCTCGAGAGCGATGTCAACAAACGCCGCATTGAGAAACGTCACCGTCTGGGGACCCGAGTTTGTGACCAACGCCACACCGGTCCCCTGAGGGTCAAAAACGATGTTCTCCGGATCCTCACCGGCAAAGACCGTATCGATCACGGTGGTCTCGACCGAGAACGCCGGCACGCTGGCGTCCGGGTCGATAACGGACACACCGCCGATAATGTTGAGTTCGACGACGACGATTTCGTCGTTTTCCTCCTGGACGAGATAGAGCAAGGTCCCGTCGGGATTTATCGTTACCGATTTGGTTATTGTGTTTCCGCCAACCGTCGCGATGACCGTGTTTTCGTTCACGCTACCTGGAACGATATCGACGATCAGCACTTCGCCTTCTGTAGTCAGAATGACAAGTAGACTTCCGTCGGGGTTGATCGTGATGCTCCTGGTGGCCTTGCCGGTTTTAGCGCTGGCGACGACGGAGTAACTGTAATCCGAGGCATCGAGAACGATATATCCCTCTTCATTGCCAACATAGAGATAGCTCCCATCCGGATTCATCGTGATGCTCTTGACTCCCTTGCCCGCCCCCACAGTGGCAACAACGGTATGGTGGTTGGAACTGTTTTCGTTTGCATCGATAATGTCCACGTTCTGGGTGGTATCAGGATCCGCCGTCACCACATAGACCCGGTCACCAAGCGGGCTGGCCACCACATCGAGCGGGTAGTTACCCGTCGACAACGTCCCAACGACCTTGTGGTAATTGACTGAGTTCGAATCGGCATCGATAATCGATACCGTGTTCGAATTGAAATTGGCCACATAGACAAACCGGCCGTCCGGGTGCATGTCGATCGACACCGGTGTGGTGCCGACTTGAATCGCCGGCAACGACTGCTGGGACTCCACATTGATGGGAATGACCACGCCGGCATCCGGGCTCACCGCATAGGCCATCGACCCATCGGGATTGATCGTCACAGCCTTCGTCGCCGTACCGGTACCTGCCGTCGCCACCACTTCGTCTGACGTGGTATTCGATGGCACGAGAACGGTAAACGGCAACGTACCGGAATTTGCCGACCCGTTGTTGACATAGAGATCCCCCGTGGTGGCGCCGACTGGAACTGCCACCTTGAGGAAGTCAAATCCACCATCGAAAGGCACCGCTTCGACACCGTTGAAATAAACACGGTTGGCCGCCGCGTTGGGATTGAAGCTTACACCGGCCAACACCACGGGCGCGGCAACGCTGGCGCTGGGTGGACTCACCGACGACAGACTGAGCGCCGGTGCGTTTTCTGTTGCGAAGACTGTCGTCCCCGGATTCTGCAGCAGCCCGCCGGATGTATCTTTGACACTGTCCGTCACCGTGATCTCATAGCTCGCGCCAAAATCCAATGGCCCGAACGGCGACAGCGACACCTTGCGGTATCCATCGGTGAACGCGAATTCCGCCGGTACGACATTGGTTTCTCCCACCTTGTGGAAGTAAACGCTGGTTGTGTCGACACTCAGTGAATCCACCGCCCGGCTAAACCTGGCGAGTATCGTCGTCGTCACAGCGACACCCACGTCATTGTTCGCTGGATTCACAGCGACCAATTGAAGCGGTATAAGGTTTGGATCGAGGTACGCGTCCGCCGTAAAGGTGATGGGAGACCCCATTACACCGCTTGCCGATGCTGTTACCGTCTGGGATCCAACACTCGAACCGAGGATCCACTCCACCTCCGCATAGCCGTTGGCATTTGTCGACACGACCTGAGTGGCGGTGCTCGTTCCCGCCAGCACCCCACCACCGAGGATTACATCGAACGTAACCGGAACACCCGGCGACGGGGCGCCGCCGCTGAACACGCCGACTTTGAGCGGCACGGGAAGCTTTTGATCGACCACGCCGATTTGGGCGTTGCCGGCAATCCTCACCATTGAATCGGGAGCCGCATAATCCCAAATCTGAAGCGTGTCACCCCAGGTGCTCACGCTGTACAACACCGCGCCGTCGATGCTGTAATCCTGATCCACCATTCCGTTTTCTTGTGGGCCCGGATTGAAAAACTGCGTGGGACCGGTAAATCCACCAGCGTTCACGCCAAAACTAAACAGCCCAGCACCATTCTGGTGAAACACGCCGCGGTCGCTCCGCGGCGACACATCGATTCGCTCCCCAGAGGGAAAGTCCGGCGCCACCTCCGGCGCGTTGCCATACGTGACTTCGGTAAGATATCCGATCGCCGTCGGGTCGGACGTATCCAGTAGATACGCATAATGATACGTGTTCACCTGATCGTCGGTGAGCACAACACAGCGTTCGCCGTCGGGGAAGAACGACAACGATAGCGGCTCCATACGGTCCGCGGGGAGCGGCGGCGAATTCGGACCCGGCAAGAGCAGCGTGCTCACCCGCTGTCGAAAACTGACGCTG
>CP070631.1:292834-298724 GCA_020356045.1 Candidatus Latescibacterota bacterium | reverse complement strand
GCGATGGTCCGTTCACCGCGCCAGCCCCAGCCTCCATTGATGTTGAATATTTTGTTCATATCATAGGGCATAAACGGGTTGGCCAGCGGCGAAATCTCGTGCTCGCCGTCACCGTTCACCCACGTGATGTCTTTGACAAAGTTGTAGTCTGTGCCCTCGTAATAATCCTGAAAGAGCCACACCATTTTCTCGAGCGTGACCAGCGTGTCCGGTTTGATCGAGAACGGGAAGTTGTTGGCGTTGGCGTGAAGCCCCAACGACGGCGCGCACAGATCGAAAACGCGCCATTCACGCCGGGTCGCTGCATATGACACGCGTCCCGTCGGGTCGTAGGCATAGCAGAACTCGAATTCGCCCTGTGAGGGGTCCCACCAGCCGCTGTCCTGCGCGACGGTGGTGAGGTTTTCCGACGCCATAAAATAGTCGGAGTTGCCGAGATCGACCGTACGGATGCGGCTGGCGTTGGCGCTCACCGCGATGTGATCATCGGGCACACGCTGAGCGGCCCAGATCGCCCCAACGTTGCCCTGGCCGGGACCCACGATCTCAAAGTGCCAGGCCTCGTTGGGATCGCAAATCGACAGGCACTCGCCGACATCGATCCAACCGTATTTCTCGCACAGTGCGCCGCCTACTTTTATGGCTTCACGTGCGGTCGAACACCGCTCGAGCATGAGCTGGACGAGCTGTTGGCAGTCAATGAGCCCGCTGTCGGACTTGAGCGTTTCGCGGCCGCCAAACGTGGACTCACCGATCGCAAGCTGCTTGTCGTTCATGCACGGGTAGGCAGTGTTGATAAATCCATTCGTGTGCTCGACCTGTGGGATCTCGCCAATGACGGGATGGCCATAAGCGGGCATGGCGAGCGAGTCGTCCTTGACCCGTTTGTACATGGATTGCATCGATCCCTTTTTGTATTTTGCCGCGGGGATGATGTTGAACCATGACCGGGTGCGGTGGCTGTCACAGGTGTGCGAGGTCATGACCGATCCGTCTCCCGAGGCCTTCTTGCCAACGGTGATGACGGTGCATTCATCGGCGCGGTCGTCACCACTGCCGTTGGCAGTGTCGGTGGCCAGGGCGGCGGCCGGCCATTGACAGCCCACGACGATGGCAAAAGCGATCGTCAAAATGCTGTAGTGTCTGAGATTTGTCATTGATCGTTTGATGGCTGCGCCTCCCGGGTTGAATGGTGTCGAACACCCATAGTAGCATACGTCGGGGTGGATTTCATCTGGAGTTGGTGCGGTATCGGCATGTGGATTACTGCCAGCCCGCGAGTATTCCGCCCACGACGGCAAAGGCAGCGAGATAAAACCCGCCGTTGGTCAAAAACACGGGGGCGGGCCGTTTTTCAAACATAAACGAGTTGAGGTTGATCGTAAAACCAAAAGCCAGCCACACCCAGAGACCGTAGATGACGCCGTCGAGAAATGTGTTGGCTCCTGCGGTTCGAATAATGAACCCCAGCACGACCGCGGTCAGGATGCCGCTGAGAAGGTGACAGACCAGCGCCTTGGGAAAATCCTTTTCTGCCTGTTCTTTGACATCGGGCTCGAGGGCCAGCGCTCGGGTCCATGGTTTGCGCCAGACGACCGCGTACCACACGCCCCCGAGTACAAAGTAGGCGATTCCCGCCACCAGGATTGCCCAGAAATTGACGTCGGTTGCCATAAAAATCCCCCTCTCTAAGTCCTTTTGGAGTTAGTTATTATCCGGCACCCTGGGCGTGTCGCTGCTGGGCGGTTTGGCCTTTTTGATGGCCACGGCGCGTGCGAGATCGGTAATCGTGGCCTCGAGATCACGAATCTTCGAGTAGAGCAACAGACACATAAACGCCAAACCAAGAAGGGTCAGATAAAAAAACAAATCAACACCGCGGCCCACCCCCACAAAATTGGCGATCCGGGTGGTAAGGTCGGGCACGACCGTCATGACAATGCCCACTGCGGCGAAGAGCAGCACGATCAGCCGGTCGAGCAAACCGGACCGCAGCCGGCTGAAATAGACGTAAATGACAAACAGCAGCAGCACGATGAGAATAAACTGAACGGGTCTCATCGAAAAATCCTCCTCAGTATCATATCCACGACGATCTTGATGGCGTTGAGACTGGACTGGCCCTTGGCCTGCGAACGGTCGGTGTAAATGATAGCGGTGGGCCGCTCGACGACGCGCAGCCTGTTACGGCGGAATTGTATGAGTATCTCCGATGCATGAGCAAACCGATTCTCCCTGAGACCGATCGTTGCCGCCGCCTCCCGTGTCATCGCGCGAAAACCGTTGTGAGCGTCGGTAAGCCACACACGCGTGAGAAGCCCATTGAAGATCACGCCCCCTTTTAACAGCATCCGGCGGACCGGTGGAACGGCGCGGCGGTCCTCATCGCGCAAGAAACGGGATCCGAGAACGACATCAGCCTCTTTTTTACGCAGCGGTTCCAGCAAGACATCGACATCTTCGACGCGGTGTTGCCCGTCCGCGTCGAAGTGAACGATATATTCGGCACCGTGCTCGAGCGCGTATGTCATCCCGGTCTGCAGTGCAGCACCTTGACCGAGATTGACCGGGTGCCGAAGCGAATGGATGGGGAGCGACCGGATGATCGGCCAGGTGTCGTCGGTGGACCCGTCATCGACGGCGACGGCGGTGTAACCGCGGTCGAGGAGCGGTGCGATCGCCGATGCAACCACACGGCCCTCATTATAGACGGGGAGCACGACAAAAACGGATCGGTTCATACGGTGCAAGCATACAGGTTCTCAGTGCGGCGGTCAGTGTAATTTTCGGGAAAAGAAAGGGCGGTCGAAGCGTCGAGGTCACCGCTTTAACGGTTTGAGGGCGGCCTTTACGGCGTCCTCGATTCGTTCGTTGTCGGTAAAAAGCAGCTGTCGCGGCACCGGTTCAAAGGTTTTACCCTCCAACGTATCCAAAACTTCGATGCCACCCGAATTGACAAAAACCGGGGTGCCGTCGGGTCCGCGCACGGTCAGCTTTAACGAAAGCGCCGCGACCATACCGCCTTGAGATCCGTAGAACACACTCGACATCGCACCGGCGGTTTGGATCTTTTGGTCGACACCATCCCAAACGGCACGCCCAGCCGAAAACGGTGCTTCGACAACGACGATATCGGGAAACATCACCGCATCGATCTGGAAATCGGCTTTGAGCGCCTGGACGGTTTGGAACGCCGCTTGGGTAACCTTTTCTTCGTCGCGTTTTCCGGTATCGGGATCGATGAACCCCCCCATTCCGACCGCGAGTTTTGCCCACACGGCCTCATACTCCTGAGGCTGGACCACCGAGTATCCGAGCCGCTGGAGCCCCGCTGCGAGAAGCGAATCGAATTTGGCCTGTATGGGGGCCGGGTCAGGCATCCCTTCGACGATTTCGGTGTTAGCTAAAGCTATTACTTTTATCGTGTTACGGAACTCTTTCTTGGGGATCAGATACGGGTCGGTCTTGACGGTTTTGGGTGCCGTGGCGCAGCCCCAGGCCGCGATGGCGGTGGCCAGGACGACGAGAACGTATGATCGGTGCATATAGGCGCTCCCAAGATCGCGGCGGGGTCTGGACACTGGGAGAACATAACTCTCCCGCAACACGGGTGTCAACTCCCGCTACTGACGCCGGATCGGCTGGGTTGTGCGGTAGGTCATCGACCGCCACAGCCACTCGAACGGACCGAACCGGAAATGGCGAAGCCAAATCGGTGATACAACCAGCTGAAGGATCCAAATCGCGAATACGAACAAGGACTGTTGCCATCGTTCCACACTGCCGTAGAGCCCCAGCCCGTGTCCAAAGAAGATCGTGGTGCAGATGATCGTCTGCAGGACGTAATTGGTGAGCGCCATTCTCCCCACCGCGGCGAGCCGGGATGTCAAACCCCTCAGCACGCCCTTCTTGACGACCAGCATCACGGTGCCGATCCACCCGAGGCTCATCAGCACGCTCGCCCAATAGTTGAACTGGGTGCCAACGAAAAAAATGTAACGGGGGTCCCAGCCAGTTCCCATGTTGTAACGAATTCCGTAAACGACCGTTGGGATCCCCACGATCGCGGCGACGCCAATGAGAACGCTGTAGAACCTGTCCGACCGCCCGGCACTGAAAACGCCAAGCCTGTAGAGCGCCATCCCGATGAGCATCAATCCGCCAACCCGCCATAACCCCCAGAAGAAAAACGCAAAGGTATTCATCGAAAAAGCGCTCGTCGCCCGAAGCGGCATCTGTTCGAGCCAGCTGCCCCGGTAGGCGGCCAGGTCTTCATCCACTTTTTCTTGTGGGGGCGAAAATCCCTCGGACATGTTGGTGACCGTTTCCTCGGGCCAGTACTGCATCGACCACCCGCTCATAAACAACAAGGCCGACGCGATGAAAAGCGACACCAACCCGGTGACGATCAATGTTCGCGGGCTCTTTTTGCGAAAGAGGTACACGAGCAAACCAGCCATTCCGTACCAGAAAAGAATGTCGCCGGTCCACAACAGATAACCATGCATGAGGCCAAACAAAATCAGAATACCCATGCGGCGGTAGTGGATCGCTCTCGATCGGAGCCCCTTGTCTTCCGCCCGGCTGGTCATCAGCAGAATCCCAGCACCAAACAGCATCGAAAACATCGTCATAAATTTCGTGTCAAAAAAGATGTGAGTTGCGTACCACACCCAAAGGTTCACTCCGGTGAGATCCCCATACACCGACGGGTTGAAAAGCGATGCGTCGATCATGCTAAACGATTGGATATTGACGACGAGGATTCCCAACAGCGCAAAACCGCGAAGGACGTCGATGGCGATGATGCGGTCGGACTCGCCTACCGGCGCGGCGCGCGCCGGTGCGGGATCTTCGATGATCATGCCGGGCGCCGCACGACCGCCGTCCGCTGTCGGGCTACCGGGGTTGGGTGCGCCAAGCTCGCCACTGTCATCGCGGCGGGGTGGATGGGTGTCGCTGCTCATGTTGGCGGCGATGCTAGCAGATATGCTGTGGACGGGCAATGCCCGGGAAATCATTTGTCAGTGTCTACAGACTCTATTATGATAAAACTGCATCACCCGATACGGCCGTCCCGAGCGGCCGTGTCCCACATCAGACTCGGACGGAACATCATGCCGGAGCTATCATCTGCGGAACAAAAGTTTATTCTTCACTGGGGAGAAATGGGCGCCCGCTGGGGGATCAGCCGGACCGTTGCTCAGATTCACGCCCTCCTTTATCTATCTCCAAAGGCGTTGACGGCCGAAGAGATTGCCAGCACGCTGTCCGTGGCGCGCTCCAATGTCAGCACCAGTCTCAAAGAGCTGCAAACCTGGGAACTGGTGAGCGTCGGCCATGTGTTGGGCGACCGCCGCGATCACTACGAGTCGGTGACCGATGTGTGGGAGCTGTTCAAGGTTGTCCTCGATGGGCGAAAACGGCGGGAAGTGGACCCAACGCTCAACGTTTTGCGTGGATGCGTGGAGGAGTTGGAAAAATCGGAATCAGCGGACGGGTACACCAAACAGCGTCTGGCGGAAATGCTGGAGTTTTTTGAGACGATAACAACGTCTTACGAGCAGATCCGTGATATGCCCAAAGAAGAACTATTAAAACTCCTCAAACTGGGAGACAAGCTCAGGAGACTTCTGGGTGCCTGACCCGCGGGCTTCCCGGCAAGAGGACGATGAATCCCGCAATCCCCACACCCCCAAAAACCACCTGCAATCAACTGATCGTGTTGCCGCTTCTTCTGGCAGCGGCTGTTCTGTCTGGCGCTCCGCCCACCGTCTGCGCCGACGACAAACCAGCGGCGTTCGAAACGGTAACGTTTGGCGTGCAGTTTGTCGCCACCGTCGCCAAAGAAAAGCCATTTGGTGATTTGTGGGATCCGTCAAACGGCGGG
>CP070631.1:290217-292734 GCA_020356045.1 Candidatus Latescibacterota bacterium | reverse complement strand
TCAACATGAATTTCGAACTGATGATGTTTGGCTCGATATTCCTTTTACTGGGATTATTTTTTATTTGGTTGGTTCACTATGCAAAAAAAATGGTTGAAAAAGATGTTCCTGCCGAGACCAAGGTTTCTTGGAAAGTGGTGGGGTTTGAAAGGACGATAGAAACAATTGAAGAATTTCTAAGGTTAAAAGGTTTGAAATTTAAAAAAGAGATTAAAGATTGGCCTAAAAATTTATTATTCAATAATCCCGAATATAAATACATATTAAGCAACGGGAATTCCATTTCCTCTTTGTACAGTGAAAATAAAGATGGACATGTCTATGGATGGATTACTATAAGTTATACATCTTTAAACTACCTGCAGGCAAGAGAGCTTCAAAGGGATTTGGATGAATTTCTCGGGGAAAGTGATTTGATTCGGAGAGTGGTCTAGAGAATAAAACAGAAATCAATTTGCTCCCTCTCAGTTTTCCCAGACTCCATTTCCGTTTTCGTCACTAAAGCCAACCCAGTCCAGATTCTCATCACCGGTCCACCAGACGCCAGCCTTGAAAGCGGGCCGGTCTTCCAGCGGGCCATTCACGCGCTCGAAGTTGACGGGGTCGTATCCTGCCGTCGCGCTTTGAATTCCCGCCTGGCCTTCGATTCGCGTGCCGGGGCCGCTGAAGCGCGACTCGTCGGTTATTCCATCTTCGTCGTTGTCCAAACCGTCGGAGTCTCTTGCAGGACTCTCTAGAAACGCGAACCCCGTGTAGCCGAGAGTGTACTCGCCTCCGGAAGCCCGAGTACCTATTCCATCCTGGTCCCAGCCGAAAACGACGTCCTCCTGGGGGTTGAAGGATGCATTCTCGTCCCCCTCCTCTTCACCAAGACCGTAGTCCTGAATCTGTGCGAAATACAATTCGTCGTGATCCCACCCCGCCACATTGGAGATACGATATAGGATGAACATCAGGTCTTCTGCCAGTACGTTGGCCCACTGGAAGATGCGTACGCGGGTCTGGGTACCGACCCCGCCCATGGAAGAGTCGGCTGCATTTGGATAGAAAACCCCATACTGGCTGTTGGGCCGTTTCGTCAATGGATCAATGGCGTACTCCTGATCGCTCAAATCATCCATGACGTAATACGATTCCAGGTCGGCGTTGAACACGCCTTTCCCGAAGAACCCATTCCACGTGCCTGGCCAACCGGGATCATCGGGATTGTCTTGACGGTCAGGCCAGCTGCCCGGCCAGCTGGTCGGGTCGTCGCTCAAAGCGGGTGTGGGTGTGCGGTCCCGTGTGATCGGGTCCAGTCGGTTCGGGTTGTTGAAACCCGGGAGCGGCAGCCAGCCCCAGAGTTCGCCATTTGGCCCCGTACGTTTTCCGAAATCCCGATAGGTAAGGATCATCGGAGTCACGGTCGTGTCGGGCAGTCCACCGTAGACATCGGGAAAACTCGACCTGTCGGCTGGAACCCGTCCCGCAACGATGATGCCCACACCATCGATGTGGCGCCCGCCGATGCCCCGTGGCCATACACCCCAGGGAATATCACTCCATCGGGCGAGCTCGCCGTGATTTCGGAAGTTCGTTTCGATCAGGTTGCCGTCAAGTATGCCGCGGGCAATGGTCGCTTCATCGCCGCGTATGGTCGTTGGAATCGTACCTCCCTGACCAAATGCGCTCGTTGAGGCTATTGCCATGAGCGCTAGTATGGCCAGACCGCGTACCGTTTTACCTTCGACCGGTTTTGTGATTCTCATGAGTCGGTTATAAAAAGGCGTTGCGCCGACAGTTTTAGAACGAATACTTCAGACCGAGGCTGACTTTGCGTGGAGCACCAAAAAACTCCTGGCGATAGAAGAACTCATCCAGCGTATTCAGGCCGCCTACTTCCGCCCCTGTTCTCCTGAACAGCTCGAGCGTTACCGATTCGTCGGCACGGCCGGTGTCACTGTAGACATTGGTTTCCTGCTCGATATCGAAGATGTTTTGCACTTGTAGAAAAAGCTCCACATCTGGCCCGAGAAACGAGGGTCTGTAGAACGCACGCACGTCGGAGGTTATCAGCGTCGGCTTGACCCCGTTGTTCTTCTTGTTCGATACGATGAAGTCTCGCACCGTGGTGTAGGGCTCGCCACTCCTGAGTCGATTGATGAACGTGAACGACAGGTCGTCGATCGGCTCAACGGTCAGCGTCGTATTGAGAATGTGGCGTCGATCCCAGTCTAGTCGCACCGGCGACAGGATGGGCTCCAGACCGTCCTGCTCGCGTTGGAACGCTTCGCCGACGCTAGACGATGTACCCTCGGCGAACTGGAGTGTGTAGTCAATGGTCCAATCCAGCATACCACCCGGACGTTGTTCCAACGACAGGGTGAAGCCGCGAATCGTACCGTAGTCGCGGTTGATGTTGCGGACCACGAAATCACCGTTGGGATTCCTCTCAACACCTACACCAAGCAGGTTGCGCACGTCCTTCGAGAAAAGGGTAACCTCGGCGGCGATACGATCGGTGAGTCCTTGCTGCAG
>CP070631.1:287995-290117 GCA_020356045.1 Candidatus Latescibacterota bacterium | reverse complement strand
CACCGAAAGAAAGACGAAACCCCAAGGTAAGAGAAGGCTGAATCATTTGTTGTGGAGCATCGCAAGCGGAGACGATACATATGAGAATATTTTCCTTGCGATGTTTCACCCCGCAACGCTTGCTCTGATCGCCACAGGTGGCGTGTTGGTCACCATTCGAAACGTATTTGCCGAACGTTTTTTTGGACTGATGTGGAAGGGTCTTCAGGGGTACACGACGGGGGTTCGGAAGGAAGCCTTTGAGGCAAGACGAAAGGAGTTCATGAAGGTCCAAGGAATCGAAGAACTCACAGAATCATCTGATTTCGAAAGCATGTATTCAATAATAGTAAAAGGACCGCGAAATCGAATATTTAAACAACTCGGAAAGTTTGGAGAGACTGACAGAGAGTATTTTACGCCGCGGATGATAAAAGTGTATAGAACGGCGGGAAACCCAAACCAAGTTGGTAGCACCATACGATACGATCTGTTTCGTCGAGTTCTGAAGTTTAGCATAGTGCTAGAGCAAGCGATAGACGAACGGTATTTGGTGTACAGAGTAGAAAGTGGTTTTGCGAAGGGCGGGACGTTGTCATTCGCCATAGACTCTGTTCGAGAGGGAGTTTTTCTCCTTTCTACTTACGTGAGGTTCAGTTTTCCAAAGTCGAAAAACGTGATAAAAAAGATTGGATGGCATATTTTCAAGACGGTATTCCCAGGATTTCTGCACGACGTCTTTTGGAATCACTCCTTGTGTAAAATCAAGCATCTGGTGGAGACCGATGAAGGCGTGTCCAGGGAAACGGAAATCCTGATCGATCGGGAAACAACAGTCTTGCCGGGGAACACCGGCGTATCTGGCACGATCTGAGAATGCAGTCTATACTTTCGATAGAGATGCTGATAGTGGCAAGATTACGACAGTACGGGGCAGATGCTGAAAATCGATCAGTTTATAAACCGCATTTCACAAGGCTGATAGAGTTGTCACGAAAGAAGAGGGAGGAATCATGAGTGACTCGCGGAAGATTCTCGTCGTCGAGGATGACGAACAGACGCTGCTTTTTATATCGCAGATCTTAGAGAACCATGATTACCAATTCATGGTGGCGCGCGATGGTGCCGCAGCTTTGGAGGTGATGAAGGCGGATCCTCCATCCTTGGTGCTGCTGGATATAATGATGCCGAGGAAGAGTGGAGTGACGGTCTATCAACAGATGACAAAAGACGACAAACTCAAGAAGATCCCTATCATCTTTGTCACTGGTGCCTCGGAGGTAACGGGTGTCGATATGCAGACGGGTGACGAAAAGCCCAAAGAGACGTATGCCGACGATTTCGCGCGTGGCATTGGTCATATGATCAAGGATAAGCTCGATGGGTTCACGCCGCACGGCCTCGTCGAAAAACCCATAGATCCACCGGTCCTGATCGGCAAAATCAAAGAAATTCTGCCGTAATGGCCCTACGTGCGCGTGGCTTCTGCGCAAACCGTAGAGGAGATCGACCTGACCCCTGTAAGCAATACCGACTCCTCAATCGAGAAGGACGCACCCGCTGAGCGCCAAAAATATCGCAGCGTCCTGTGGCGGATATTGGCGTGGCAGCTGCCTCTGCTGTTTGTTCTCTTCGTTGTCCTTCTCGTGTGGCTTGAAAACCATCTCAAAAACGCCTTCTATGCCACAAACCTCAAGTCCGTCGAACGTCTGAGTGAGATGGTGGTCTCTCGCGTGGAGACATCGATGGAGGCAAAAGAGACGGGACGTATCTGGGACGGTGTCGAGCGGTGGTTCCCCACAGACGAAGACATCCGCATGAAAATCGTCAACAAGCGGGGTGCAGTCTTGTTTTCCTCGGACCCGGCGGCGAAAGGGCAAACACACCACCTGACGGACGCCCCCTGTGTGCCTTGCCATATGGATGGCTCTGCGCGGGCAAGCGTTCGATCGAAATTCATTGATGAACCGTTGGGCGAACCGTACACGGTGTTCGTCGCGCCTCTGTACAACACGCAAAGCTGCCAGGCATGTCACGACGAAGATGGATCGATACTGGGAATGGTCTATGTCTGGAATTCACTCGACCCGGTGCAAAAGCTAGTTCGAACCATTCAATTCGGTCTAATTATCGCCGGCGTCAT
>CP070631.1:282104-287895 GCA_020356045.1 Candidatus Latescibacterota bacterium | reverse complement strand
GAAGGCCACGATGAGCATCGGGACGGCATCGTATATGTCACCCGAGCAGGGGCGTGGTGATGCGGTCGATCAACGGACGGACATCTGGTCGCTTGGTGTGGTCTTGTACGAGATTCTGACCGGCGAGCTGCCGTTCAACGGCGACTACGATCATGCGGTCGTCTACTCTCTGTTGAACGAGACGCCAATCGATATCACTCGGCTGCGTCCGGAGGTGCCCTTGGAGCTCGAAGCCATTGTGAACCGGTCGCTGCGAAAGGATCCCGATGCGCGGTACCAGAATGCGTGTGAGGTCCTCGCACACCTCAAATCGGTGGGGCGTCCACCCGTCGGAGGTGCCATAACTGCGACGGCACTGCGGCCCTCGATTGCCGTGCTGCCGTTTGCAGATCTGAGTCCCGAACAGGATCAGGAATATTTCTGCGATGGGATCGCAGAGGAGATCATCAATGCGTTGACCCGTATCGATGGGCTGCGTGTTGTGTCGCGGACCTCGGCCTTTTCGTTCAAGGGAAGGAACGTGGATATCCGTGATATCGGAAAAAAGCTCAATGTGGAGACGGTGCTCGAGGGCAGTGTTCGCAAGGCGGGAAAACGAATACGCATCACGGGTCAGCTGGTGAGCGTGTTCGACGGTTATCATCTTTGGTCCGATCAATATGACCGCGAGCTCGAAGACGTATTCGCGATCCAGGAAGAGATAGCGGAAAACATCGTCCAGGCGCTTCAGGTCAGTCTCGATGGCAAGGGCATGCCGGTCATCGGGCGTATTCCAACGCGAAACGTCCATGCGTACGATTTCTATCTCCGCGGCCGAAAATTTTTCTATCAATCCAAACGCAAGGGAATGGAATTCGCCTGTGAGATGTTCGCCAAGGCGATTGAGACGGATCCTAATTACGCGCTTGCATATGCCGGACTGGCCGACTGCCATTCCTTTTTCTGTTTGTACTTTGGCGGGGGGGACGAACATCGTAACAAAGCAGTCGAAGCCAGCGGCACGGCACTCTCGCTCGACAATGGTTTGGCCGAGGCGCATGCGGCCCGTGGTCTCGCGCTATCGGTAAACGGCGGTCACAGGCAGGCAGAGAAGGAATTCGAACGGGCAATCGATTTGGATCCGAAGCTGTTTGAAGCATATTACTTTTACGCGAGGATGGCGTTTGCCCGTGGCAACAAAGAAAAGGCGATCGAAATGTACCACCGTGCGGGTGAAGTCAATCCAGACGATTATCTCGCGCCGTCGCTGGAAGCCTTTACATACCGAACAATGAACAGGATGGATGAGTCCAAGGAGGCTTATCGGAGGAGTCTTGCCGCGATTCGAAAACACGTCGAGTTGCACCCCGACGACTCACACGCCATTTTTCTCGGGGCGCTGGCGCTTCTCGATTTGGATGAGCGCAGCAAGGCGCTGTTGTGGGTCCGCCGCGCCCAGGCGATCGATCCCGGCGATCCGTATCTTCTCTACGGAATGGGTTGTTTTTACTGCCGGATTGGAGACACGGATGTAGGTTTTCGCTATTTGGAAAAGGCTGTCGAAACGGGATTCGCCCACAAGGAGTGGATCGACCAGGATATCGATCTTGACTCGGTTCGCGACCACCCCAGATTCAAAAAACTCCTCCAACTGATCCCGTAAACCCACAACTAGCCGTTTTTTGACGAGCCGGCGCCAACCTGTTAGAATCTCACCGGGGACCACACACAGAACGGACGTGAATCAGCGCCGGTTTGCCTGCGCTCGAGGAATACGGATATGATCGGACGTCACATATCGCATTACACCATTGTCGAACGTCTAGGCGAAGGCGGCATGGGCGTCGTCTACAAAGCCGAAGACACGCGGCTCAAACGTCCCGTCGCCCTCAAGTTTTTGCGGTCGGATCTGTTTGGGAACGAGGAACAGAAGGAGCGGTTCGTACGAGAGGGGCGGACGGCAGGTTTGCTGGATCATACAAACATTTGCACGGTATATGAAATCGATCAAGCAGAAGATCAGTTGTTCATCGCGATGGCTTTTGTTGACGGCCAAACTCTCAAAAACGTCATCCGATCGGGTCTGCTGGCTACCGAACGCGCAATGGACATCGCCATCCAGATTGCGTGCGGACTCGAAGCGGCACACAAGAAGGGGATTGTCCACCGGGATATTAAATGCTCCAACGTGATGGTTACCGGCGAAGGGCTTGTCAAGATTACGGATTTTGGGCTCGCCAAGTCGACCGGGGATACAGAGATCTCAAAAACCACAGTTGGCGCGGGGACGCCTTCTTATATGTCGCCCGAGCAAGCGGGTGGTGACGCGGTCGATCATCGAACGGATATTTGGTCGCTTGGGGTGTGTATGTATGAGATGTTGACCGCAGAGCTGCCGTTCAAAGGTGAGTATGATGTGGCGGTGTCGTACTCGATCGTAAACGAGGAGCCGCGTTCCATCTCCGAGGTTTGTCCCGAAGTCCCGTTGGAGATCGAGAACATCGTAAAACGGTGTATGGCAAAACGGCCGGGCGACCGCTATCAAACGGCTACCGAGTTGATCGCCCATCTCGAATCGCCCCATCTGGCGGCGGCGTTGGATTCGGACGCCGTTCGGGACGGGGCACCGGATACCATCCCCTCGATAGCAGTCATTCCGTTTGTCGACATGAGCGCGGGGAAGGATCAGGAGTACTTTTGCGACGGGATCACCGAAGAGATTACAAACAAGCTCGTGCGAGTGGGTGGATTGAACGTCGCCTCGCGGAGGTCCGCCTTTGCCTTTAAAGGCAGCTCCGATGATATCCGTGATATCGGGAGAAAGCTCGGTGTGACCAGCATACTCGAGGGCAGCGTCCGCAAAGCCGGCGATCGAATCCGGGTTACCGGCCAGCTCATCAATACACGTGACGGATACCATCTGTGGTCGAATCAGTACGATCGTAGACTCGACGATGTATTTGCGATCCAAGATGAGATTGCCGAAAACATCGTTGATGCGATGAGTATCACCTTGACCGACAAAGAGCAACGCGACATTCACAAACCAGCCACCACGGATATCGAGGCCTATGACTTTTATCTTCGCGGCCGAGATTACTTCTATCAGGCTCATCGAAAGAGCATGGGGTATGCGCTTCAGATGTTCCACAGTGCCATCGAGAAAGATCCCGGCTACGCGCTTGCATACGCGGGCGCCGCGGATTGTTACTCTTACCTCTATACGAATTTCGAACGGGACCAGACGCATCTGGAAAAAGCGGTAGAGCTCAGCGAGAAGGCGCTTGCGCTTGATTCCGATTTGGCCGAGGCCCACGCGTCTTGCGGGCATGCGTTATCGCTTAGCGAGAAGTTCGAAGAGGCCGAGCGAAAGTTTGAAAAGGCCATCGAGCTAAACCCGCAGCTTTTTGAAGCCTATTTTTTTCACGCACGCATGTGCTTCGCCCAGGGACTGGTGAGGAAATCGGCGGAGCTGTTTGAGAAGGCATCGCTGGTTGACCCTGAAGATTTTCAGACACCTGTTTTGCTGGCTCAGAGCTATCGGTCACTTGGGGACACGGACAGACAGATGGCAGTGCTCAGACGCGCCGTTCGTGTGATCGACCGCTATCTGGATATGAACCCCGACCACGTCCGTGCAATGTATTTCAAGGCTACGGTTCATGTCGAGACAGGTGATTATAAAGAAGGTCTGCGTTGGATCGAAAAAGCCATTGCGACCGAGCCAGATGACTCGATGACGCTCTATGGAGTCGCATGTCTATACGGACGAATGGGTGATATCGACGCGGCGATTGAGTCGCTCGAAAAATCCATCGCGGCGGGGTTTAGTTATAGAGGGTGGATTCAAAACGACCCCGATATGGACCCGCTTCGAACCCACCCTCGATTTGTAAAGTTACTAGAGAAGCTACCCTGACCCACCGCGGGGAGCGTGGCGCAGGGTTGCAGGATAAAGATGATTCCTAATCCTGTTCTTTTTCTTTACTTTCTTTCTTTTTCTCTTCCGTCTCTTTGGCCTCTTCCTTGGACGCAGGGGCGTTGAGCTTGTCATCGGTCCAATATTTGGTGCCCGATATGTCCGCCTGAAGCATCAAACCGGCCTCGGTCAGCTGGTAGATCGCCACGCCGTTAATAAACTTTGCCTGGAGGTTGGCGCCGGCATCCAGCGCGACGGCATTTGCCGATGCGTCGGCCGACCAGCCGCTGTCGACAAACTCGTCAAAAACCTTCTGCGTTTCGAAGAAGAACACCACCTGGTATTTCTGCCCGCCGAGACCAAGACTCAAGCCCCCGGTGCCCATGTTCATATAGGTTCGTTTGCCTGTTTCTATATGAACTGCCACACCGGAACCGCCGCCACCGGTGACGACAAACGATAGCTTGAGGTTGTCAAAAACGGCATACCCATGAGCGCTATCGTACAACTGTTTGGCGCCTTCGTTCTCCGCAAACAGCCGATCCAGTGTTGCCTTCGCCTCGAGATCGATTTTCTCTCGTTTGTGCTGCGCCTTCATCTTGTCCTTGTCGGATTCACCGGCGGATACGGTTGGCACGATTGTGGATCCAAGCAATGTGACCACTATCATAAAAACAAATACGCACTTCATGATCGATCACCCTTTCGTATTAGGTTGATTGCGGATTCAAGCGCATGTTTAACGATTTCTGTGGGTGATGTAAAGGGACAAAATGTAAGGGGATGCGGATTTGCCGGCGGTTGGGCAGCGCAAGCCGTTATATCGATGGGGTTTATGCTTGGCTTGGCCCGCCGGAGGCGGTACAATGTTAGTACGTCATTAGGTGTTGCAACGGTGCAATGAGCGACGCGTTTGAAAAGGGGGGACCATGCCGACCATGCAAAGCCGCGCCTGGCTGCTCGTTTGCTGTTTCTGTTTGGTTCTGTTTCTCACGTCACCCACAATTTTATCCGCACAGTCGTTATCGTTTGTCTATTTCAAATCGGAGATAGGTGCCGGTTTGCAGGACGGTTACACGCACGCCCGCTTGAGCGACAGTCAACACGGTGGCATCACGGTGCGCATCGAAAGCGGCGACACATTGCTCGTGCTGGTCGCCCCCGATGCAACATCTCCGGGGGCTCCGTTTATCGACGTGTATGTCCCAAACGGTTCGATCAATGCGACGTTTTATACACACACTATTGAGGACACAACGGGCACGGCAACGATAACGGCCACCGCGCCCGGATTCTCGAGCGTCGCAGATCAGGTAGCCGTAGTCCAGCCGGCACTTCAACTACTGGGCCTGCCCTCAACCATCGACGTTCTCGACCCGGACGATCCGTTCCGGGTTCGAGTTGGAATCCCGACGGTATCCAATGGCGGGTTATACGCCACTCAAAAAGCCCGCGTGGGGGGGCCGGGGTTGATAGCCACGATTACAAACAGCAAGGCGTCGGCAGCTCAGCTGGTGAAGAGCACGATCAGCGGGCAGGTAGTCACTGTGGCCATCGCACCTGGAGCGTCGGATTCTCCAATGTCGGTTGCCAGCGGGGGGGTGGCCTTGGATGGGCTCACGCCGGATACCACTCAAGTCGCGGCAGCGATTCCCGGTTTTATCCAGACAGACCTTGCGACACAAGAGGTTATCGTAGAAGAGCCCTCGATCAGTTTTTTGGGATTCGAGGTGGAAGTGGGGGCCGGTCTTCGAACGGGCCAAGTGCGCGCGCGGCTTAGCGGATCGGCCCACGGTGGTGTCACGGTTCACATCGAATCGGGCGATACGAGTCTGGCGCTGGTTACGGATGATCCCAGCAATCCAGGGCAAACAGCTGTCGACATTGATCTGG
>CP070631.1:280911-282004 GCA_020356045.1 Candidatus Latescibacterota bacterium | reverse complement strand
CATCATCTGTTTGGTGCGGACAAACGACCGGCTGCTGCCGCCCTCTATGGCGTAGCACGCCAGTGTAAAAGGCGCTCCGCTGAACCCGATCAACGGCACACCGACCCTACCCAATTCCTTTCGTACGAGGGTAATCGCTTCGAGCGTAAAGGACATCGTTTCTTCCGGCGGGCGTACCTGCAACTGATCGACATCAGCGGCCGACCTAACCGGGTTGTGTATCACTGGACCCTCGCCACGTGCGAACTCGAGCTTTAACCCCATCCCCTCCAGCGGCGGGAGGATATCCGAGAAGATGATTCCAGCATCGAGGTCGAACGCGCGCAGCGGCTGCATTGTAACCTCGCAAGCGAGTTCCGGTGTTTTTATGATATCGAGAATGCCGTACCGCTCCCGCACCCGGCGGTACTCGGCCATGTACCGGCCCGCCTGTCTCATCAGCCACACGGGAGTGCGGTCGACAGGCTCTCGTCTACATGCCTTCAAAAATCGGCTATTGTTCTTTCGGTCGTTCATTCATCATATCCTGACTTGAGTTACCCCGCGTTGCGACATACCGGAGACTGCTCTTTCCGCCGTCGCGTGCGCCTGGACCAGACAATCGCCGACAGAAATTCCGCCTCTGAAGTTCCCTGTCACATACACCCCCGGAGCCCGATTTTCAAATGATTCGATCGCCGCGATGATGCGGTCGTGCCCCATTTGGTACTGAGGGATCGCTTTCTCCCATCGTCTGATTACTACCGTATCGGGCCGTTCCTCGATTCCCATAAGCTCACGAAGGTCCCGCCTGACACCATCGACCAACCGCCCGTCTGGGATTGTGACGTGTTCGGGTTGTCGGGTGCCGCCTACAAAAGTCGTAAGCGCGGTACCTCCCTCTGGTGCGCGACCGGAGAATATGGATGAGTTCCATATCGTCCCGAGAATGTTCCGATTTTCTTTTTTCGGCACGAGAAACCCAAACCCATCGAGAGGAATGCTCGCCGGCCGGTCCTTGAAACCAAAGAACACCATCGCAACCGGAGGGTACAGTATCTTGGCGAGTTCGCTGCGAATCGAAAAGTCGAACCCGATCGGCATATTCCCATAT
>CP070631.1:277792-280811 GCA_020356045.1 Candidatus Latescibacterota bacterium | reverse complement strand
GGCGTTGACGTGCCAGGGAGTCTTCATTTTTAAAACGACGGCAATGTCGATAGATCCGCCCTGCGGCACGCTGTTCAGCGAGGTGTAGGATTTGATCGCGACCGGTTTTTCGAAGAGGTCAAACTCCGAGACATCTGCATTCGACGCAACAGCGACTAAGAGGATTGCCGATAGTAGCGGCAGAATCTTGAATGGTTTCGTCTTGCGCATGGGGCTTTCAACTTTCTTGCTTGTACGTTAATTCGCGGTGCGCCAAAAAAAGGTACGAATCCGATCTTGTTCTGTCAAGCGCCCGTCCGGGATGGCAACAGCCCCGTTTCCGTATTGCGGGAGTGTGCGGACGGCTCAACGCATGAGATCGGTCGCTCGCGGTTTTTCTCCAGATGCCGGAACCGCCCGGGTCAACGTTTGCAGGCTACGGACACGCCATCCCTGATTGTGAGCATCGCTACATCGACGCGCGGGTCAGCGGCGACATGCGAGTTGAACTCAACCAGGGCGTGATCGCTTTTCTCTTTGGGGTCGAGAACGCGTCCACTCCAGAGTACGTTGTCGGCGATGATGAGACCGCCGGTGCGCACCATCGGTACGCACGCTTCCCAATAATTGACGTAGTTTTCCTTGTCCGCGTCGATGAAAACGAGATCGAAGCGGCCAGTGAGCTTTGCGATCGTATCGAGCGCCGGACCGATCTCGAGCATGATTTTTCCGCCGTGGGGACTATTCTGCCAGTGCTTGCGCGCGATGGCGGTGACTTCGGGGTCGACATCGCAGGTGATGACCACGCCGTCGTCAGGGAGCCCCTCGGCGAGCCTAAGCGCACTGTAACCTGTAAACGTCCCGATTTCCAATACCCGTTTGGCACCGATGGCGCGCGCGAGAAGCGTAAGAAACATTCCCTGTACGGGCCCCACGAGCATCTGGGCCGAATCGCTTGTCGCAAATGTTTCGTCGGCAATAGCGCGGCATTCGTTGGACTCGGGTGTCGTGTGGGCTTCGCAGTATTTTAAAATCTTCTCGGACGTAAACTCCGGCATACCATCTGTCCTTTCGATATCATATACATGGGATTCACCCCGGTTGTTCCGAATAAGATAGAACTTGAAACGCGGCGCGGCAAGGGATCCGTCGGCGGTGAGTGCTGCCTGAGGCGGGTCAAAGCTGTTGCCACATCCGGCGCGCTCGGCCTACAATACTCCCCGATGTCCGAACCACAGAAAGACCAGGGAGCCAGCCCCGACGTATCGTTTGCGCGCGATCTCGGGTTGTTCGATGCGAGCATGATCGGGATCGGCGCGATGATCGGCGCCGGGATTTTTGTGTTGACCGGGATTGCGGCCGGTGAAGCGGGGCCTGCGTCAATCCTGGCATTTGCGCTCAACGGCCTGGTGACGCTATTGACTGCCCTGTCGTATGCCGAGCTTGCGTCGGCCTACCCGAAGTCCGGTGGCGGGTATTCGTTTATAAAAAAAGCGTTTCCAGGTCCGGTGGGGTTTGCCTCCGGCTGGATGCTATGGTTCTCGTACATCGTTGCCTGCAGCCTCTACGCGTTGGGATTTGGCAGCTACTTCTGGGAGTTCATCCACAGCTACTTTCCATTTGTTTCCGAATTCACATTTGACCTGCTCGGCGAGCGTCTCCCCGTGGTCATCATGACCGTATTGATCGGCTGGGGGTTTGTGATGGTTAACATGCGCGGCACGGCGCTTACCGGCAAAGTCGAGAATGTGATCACGGTCATCAAAATTGCCATACTCTCCGTGTTTATTTTGTTTGGCCTCAAGGTGATTTTTAACTACCCCGCCGAATCCATCGAGAACTTCACTCCGTTTTTGCCCATGGGTTTCGCAGGTGTGATTTTGGCGATGGGACTCACGTTTATTGCGTTCGAGGGGTATGACCTGATTGCGACCGTGGCCGAAGAGATCAAGAGCCCCGAGAAAACGATTCCCCGAGCGACGATGATTTCACTCGCCGTTACCATAACCATCTATCTTCTGATCGTTTTTGTTTGCCTTGGGGCGATCCGCCCCGAGGCAGGAACAACGTGGGAATTTCTCGGGCGCTATCAGGAGACGGCCATCGTCAAGGCGGCAAAGAGCTTTATGCCGTTTTTTGGCGTGGCTCTCATCATAGTCGGGGGACTGTTTTCGACTTTGTCCGCGCTCAACGCGACGATCTTGGCGTCGTCGCGTGTCGCCTTTTCGATGAGCCGGGACAAGATGCTCCCCCGAAGTCTCAGCACCATTCATCCGTCGCGCCGCACGCCACACATCGCCGTTGCAGCGACAGGCGTGATCATGATCGTCGCTGCTGTTTTGTTCCCGATACAGGTGATCGGCTCGGCGGCGAGCGTGCTTTTCCTTCTGACGTTTTCGCTGGTCAATTTGTCATTGATCGCGCTGCGCCGCAAGTTTCCCGAACTGAAAGGTGGTTTCCGGGTACCTCTTTATCCAGCGACGCCGATCATAGCCATCATCCTGAATATGTTTCTTGCGGTGTATCAATTCAACTTTGACCCCCGGGCGTGGTATATCGCCGCCGGGTGGGTTGTTGCCGGTCTTTTTATCTATTTTTTGTATTTTGAAAAGGCGACCGAAGCGGACATGCCCCAGGTTCTCGATGTGCATCAAGCCCCGGAAGAGAGCGGTCACGATTTCCGTATTCTGGTTCCACTCCACAACCCCGATCACGTGATTCCGTTGATGAAGCTCGCCCTTCCCATCGCAAAGGCCAACGACGGCGAAATCATAGTTGTTGGTGTGATCGATGTTCCGCAGAATCTTCCCGTCCAGGAGGGCATGCGCTTTGTCCACCACAAGGCGCCGCTTTTGAAAGAGGCTATCCAGTACGGAACCGCGCAGGGCGTGGAGACACGGCCCGAGTTGCGGATTGCCCACCGTGTATCCGACGGTATCTTGACCGCTGCCGAATCGGAACGGGCATCGTTGATCCTCATGGGCTGGAAAGGTTACACGACCAACCGCGACCGCATCATGGGGGAAGTGACGGACAGAGT
>CP070631.1:271887-277692 GCA_020356045.1 Candidatus Latescibacterota bacterium | reverse complement strand
TTCTGCCAAAATGTACTACTCGATTAGCGAAGTGAGCTCGATGACGGGTGTCAAGGCTCACGTGCTGAGGTATTGGGAGACGGAGTTTCCAAGCCTGCGTCCCAAAAAGAACAGAGCTGGCAACCGCAACTATCGGCCAAAGGACATCAAGGCCATCCTTGTTATAAGAGATCTGCTTTACAAAGAGAAGTTCACCATCAGCGGGGCGAGGAAAAAACTTCAGGAACACTACGGCAACCCGGATCCGCTCATCAATCAACTTCAGATCCCGTTTGCCGACCCGCAGGCTCGTCAGATTCTGACGTCGATAAAAGAGGATTTGGAGGCGTTGCGCGATCAGTTGGCCAAATCGATCGAGAAAGACAAGGTCAATTCTACTTGAACTGGCTGTTACCATCATTTAGAGTGGTTTGAGACGGTCGGGGCGTGGCGCAGTCCGGTAGCGCACTAGCATGGGGGGCTAGTGGTCGCTGGTTCAAATCCAGTCGCCCCGACCATTTTCTTTAATAATTCGAGACGCCCACCGTGGAACTCTGGCACGTGCATGATCGGTGCTTTCTTTTATAAACTCGCGGGTTTTCTTTCCAGCTTTCTACCCCAACGATTGTCCGAAGCCATCACCGCCATGCTGGCCAGAGCGCAATACTATATCAACACGCGCTCGCGCGAGAATGTGATCGAAAATCTCGGCGTGGTTCTTGGCCCGGATACCAGCGAACGTGTGCTTCGACGGCGGGCCAAAAACGTATTTACCAATTTCGCCTCGAGCATCTACTGTTTTGTACGCCTCCCATATATCGACCGTGATGAGCTCAAAAGACGCTGCGATTTCAACGGGATCGATCGGGTAGCATTTGAACTGCTCGAAAGGGGTGGTTTTATCCTTGCCGGTCCGCATGTTGGACCGTGGGAAATAGCGGGTCGTTGTCTGAGCGATCTCGGCGTGCCCATCCACACTGTGGCGCTCGATCACCCCACAGCCTCGGTAACCAAGTTTTTTGACCAGCGCCGGCGTTCGATGGGAATGGTATGTTATCCCATCTCGGGGTCGTTCAAGCCCCTGCAGACGGCGTTGAAAGCGGGGAAGTGCGTGGCGCTTCTCATCGACCGCAACTATGGGCGCGCTCGACGCAGAGATCCGCTCTTTGGCTGTGAGGTGCCGCTACCGTCGAGCCACTGCGCGCTTGCCGTTAGATGCGGTGTCCCAATTCTTACCGCCGTGATCGTATTTGACGGCAACTGCCGTTTTAAATTTGTTTTTAACGGGCCGCACTACCCGGATAAATCGCTTGAGGAACGAGTCGCGATGGAACAACTACAGGAGCGCTGCCGCGCCGATATGGAAGCGTTTATTCGGGATTATCCCGAACAATGGTTCAATTTTGAATCGCTGAAAAGAGTGTCTACATGAACGACAAGACAAGAAAGCTGGCTGAGCAAACCGGCGTCGTTATCCCGTCGTATAACGCGGCACCGCATCTGGCAGAAGTGGTCGGCGACACGTCGACATTCATACCGCTGTCGCGGATCATTATCGTCGATGATGGGTCGACCGACAACACGCTCGAGGTGGCCAATGGTACCGGGGCGGTCGTCGTTCAACATCCAGTCAATCGTGGAAAAGGCGCCGCACTCAAGACCGGGTTGAACAAAGCGTTCGAGATGGGCTTCGCCTTTGCCTTTACCATCGATGCCGACGGTCAACACAGACCCGACGAGATTCCGCGTTTTTTGGAATGTCAGGTCGCCACCGATGCCGACATCATAGTCGGCAACCGGATGGCGGAACGAAAAAACATGCCTGGCGACCGCGTGTTCGCCAACAAGGCCACCTCTTGGTTTGTGTCGCTCCGCTCGGGGGTCAAGATTCCCGACTCTCAAAACGGTTACCGGCTGATTCGAACCGCGATGTTCAAGAAGGTGGAGCCTCGTCTGAAGGCGGTCAAGTATGAGGCTGAAAGCGAGTTTCTCATCAAGGCGGCCAAGGCGGGTGCCCGTATAGAATCGGTGCCGGTGGAAACGATTTACGCCACCGAGGTGAGCAGCGTAAATCCGTACGTTGATACCGCCCGATTTTTAAGGATGGCATTTCGGAGTTTCTTCTGGTAGTATCCGCGGATTCGTGACCGGCACCTGAGAAAGCAACCGAAAGCGACATGGCCAAAACTCTGTTCATAACCAATGACGACGGCTACCACGCCCCCGGGATACAGCTCCTCTGCGAGGCGCTGTCGGGTCTTGGCGAGATTTTTGTGGCGGCGCCGGCCCATGAACAGAGCGCGAGCAGTCACTCGCTCACCGTCCGTAAGCGCATTGCCACATCCCGGGTCAGGGAAGGGCACTACAAGATTGAGGGGACCCCAACGGACAGCGTTCTCCTTGGGATCCAGGGAATCCTCAAACGGACGCCCGATTTGCTCGTATCCGGGATCAATCACGGCCCCAACATGGGGGAGGACGTGACCTACAGCGGAACCGTGGCGGCCGCTATCGAGGGGACGCTCATCGGCGTGCCGTCTGTGGCCATTTCGTCGCTGCAGCGAGACATCAAGAGCACCGACACCATCGGCCGCATCGCCCGGGTGGTCGTCGAGGCGGCACTCAAACTCGGTATGCCCGATGGAAGCCTTTTGAACGTCAATATCCCGGATCCGGATATCTCCCCGATAAAGGGGGTGCGGATCACCAAGCTCGGATCGCGCGCCTACGATAACCCGCTCCAGCCCGAAGAAGAGGAAGACGATGTCGTCTACTACACGATCGGTGGCAACGATCCGGTGTGGCAGGCCGACGACGGGACCGACATTGCCGCTGTCCGAATGGGATATGTCTCGGTAACACCACTTCAACTCGATCTGACCGATTACAAAGCCATTGTTGAGATGGAACAATGGAGGTTTGAGCTTTGATGCCACAGGACTACCACATTGCCCGTGAGCGAATGGTCAACGAACAACTCGTATCAAATGGGATCGTTGACCCCCGAGTGATTGACGCCATGCGCGACGTTCCGAGACATCTCTTTGTGGACGCCGAACTTGGCCCACAGGCGTACTCCGACCACGCATTTCCAATCGGATACTCACAGACAATGTCCCAACCATTTATGGTCGCGTTCCTCGCGGAACAATTGGCACTAACCGGTCGGGAACAGGTGCTCGAGATCGGGACCGGCTCGGGGTATCAAGCGGCAGTGCTGGCTCGACTCGCCGGTCATGTGTACTCGATCGAACGAATCGAAGCCCTTGCAACCCGCGCTGCAGACGTTCTCGGATCTCTCGAGATACAAAACATCCAGGTGCTGATTGGAGACGGAAGCACGGGTTGGCCGGAATTCCAGCCCTACGACCGGATCCTCACCACGGCAGCTGCGGCCGAGGTACCTCAATCACTATTGATGCAGCTGCGTGACGGCGGAGCATTTTTGGGCCCCGTTTACAACAAAGCCGGTGAACAAGAGATCGTTCGGCTGACCCGCAACGGTCAAGAATTCGGTCTTGAGCGGCTTCGAAAGTGCTCGTTTGTCCCGCTGGTTAGGGAAGAATCTGAGAAGGCAGCAAAGGACCCCCGCACCCAATGAAGCACAAGTTGATCGAGTTGCTTTCCTCGTCGCCACATGTCTTGGTGACCTTGGTCCTCGCGGCGGCCCCCGTCTCCGAGCTTCGCGGCGCCATCCCGTACGCGATTACCGTTGGCAATATGACGTGGCAGGAGGCCTATATTATCGCTGTCGTGGGGAACTTTCTTCCTGTTCTGCCACTGATTTACGGGCTGGGCCCCGTATCGGATTTCCTTCGCAGATGGCGTATGTTTGACCGGTTTTTTGACTGGCTCTTTGCGCGTACGCGCCGCCGCGGCCGCCTCATCGAGAAATTTGAGATTATCGGGCTGCTTTTGTTCGTGGCCATACCTCTGCCCGTTACCGGCGCGTGGACGGGGTGCGCCGCCGCGTTTGTCTTTGGCGTCAAAAAAACGGTGGCGATCCCAACCATATTCGCCGGTATTTGTATCGCGGGAGTCATCGTAACCCTGGCCTCGCTCGGTGTGATCTCGTTCTGGGGGGTCGCCACGCACTGACTCCGCGCGCCGGGAGGGGAAATGGGTGGAAATGCGTGCCCGGCCGTGAGATACCGGTTGATAATCGATTCAAAAATGGTATGCTAGACCGGAATCCGTCGGGGGAAGGCAGTGAGCTGACAGCAAAAACGGACAAGGGTCGATCAACAATGAGAGTTTCGGGTCGGGGCGTAGCGCAGCCCGGTTAGCGCGCCTGCTTCGGGAGCAGGAAGTCGGAGGTTCAAATCCTCTCGCCCCGACCATTTTTTTGCCTGCCGGTTTAACGCCTGCCGACCCCGTTTCTTTTGGGGCAACCGCCTGCACCAAACGACACCGTTGGGACTCATCGATGGCAAAAAAGAAAGACAAAGACGTCTCCCAAAAAGGTGAGTACAGACGCGGCGATTACGATATTCAAACTCGCTACTTGATGGAGATCAACCGGTATCCCTTGCTCAGCCGTGAGTCGGAGCGTGAAGTTGCCAAAAGGGTGTGGGAAGGTGACGAAAATGCGAGACGCGAGCTGGTCAACGCGAATCTGCGTCTGGTGGTGACGATCGCGAAACGCTACGTCGGACAGGGGTTGAGCTTTCTCGATCTCGTCGAAGAAGGCAATCTTGGACTCATCCGTGCAGTCGGCAAGTTCGACTATCGAAAAGGATTTCGATTTAGCACGTATGCGTCGTGGTGGATCAAACAGTCCATTACCCGCGCTATCGCCAACCAAGCCAAATCAATTCGCATTCCCATACATATCTTTCAGTTGATCAACCGATACCTTCGCGTCGAAGACCAGGCCGGCGGAAAACGCTTTACGGAAAAAGATGCGGCAGAGGCGCTGGGTGTGACGATCAAAAAGGTCCGGCTGGTCAAGAACCTGATCTACGGAATTCGTTCGGAAGAGCTCGCCATTACGGTCGAAGCGCTGCAAAAGCTCTCGTCGGATGCCCCGCAGGAAGAGGCGGCATCGCCCGAGGACCTCGTTACCGTTCAATTGGAAAACGAGGAGGTGGCGAGTTTTATCGAGCAACATCTGAGTGCACGTGAACAGCAGATACTGAAGACGCGCTACGGACTCGAGGACGGAACACCGCGTACACTGGCCGAGACCGGACGCATTATCGGTGTATCGCGTGAGCGCATCCGGCAGATCGAAAAACGGGCGCTGCAAAAACTCAAGCTTATGCTTCTTGGCGGAAAGAAGTGACGTAACATGGCCGACGAACTCAAACGCTTGATCCGTGACATTCCAGATTTCCCTAAACCAGGGATTTTGTTTAGGGATATCACACCGCTTTTATCGGACCACGCAGGTTTCAGGCTGGTGGTGAACACGCTCAAACAGCGTTATGAGGGCCGAAAGATCGACAAGATCGCCGCGATCGAGTCGCGGGGGTTTCTTTTTGGCACGCCCCTCGGCTACCAGCTCGGTGTTGGCGTCGTTCCAATGAGAAAACCGGGCAAGCTTCCGTACAAGACCATCAGGGAATCCTATGCGCTCGAATATGGAGAGGCAGCACTGGAAATCCACAAGGACGCCGTTCGACCTGGGGACCAGGTACTGATCATGGACGACTTGTTGGCAACCGGGGGCACAGCGAGCGCGGCGGTATCCCTGGTCGAAAAACTCGGCGGCGAAGTAGTCGAGGTATGTTTTGTGATCGAGCTGGCCGGGTTGAACGGCCGGTCGAGGATTGAAGGCGTTCCGGTCTTCTCGCTCGTGTCGTACGACTAGGTCACTGCGACATT
>CP070631.1:268218-271787 GCA_020356045.1 Candidatus Latescibacterota bacterium | reverse complement strand
CTCGGTTCCTGACATCACACACAATCATATTCGCCTGCTCTACAGCCGCCGTCTTTGGTCGACGATTCTGTCGAGCGCGATCACCGGTTGGTCGGTGACCAACCAAATTGGTGAGAAAACCGAATGGCGATTGAGACGCAACAACACCGCGACGGTACTTTTTGCCATGTTGGGCTTTATTCCGTTTATCGGCAGTTTTGTCAGACGTCTCTGGGGGCAGTTGTACTGGCGACGCCACTATTCCGCTTTGTTTGGCAGCTGGGATTATCTCAAACGCGCGGTACGCGCTACGTTTCTCGAGAAAACGATGGCCTGGCATCGGTCGGGACGGATGAGCGACACAACAGCGGTAAAGACTGGCCGGCGTATCTCACGGGCGGTGTGGCACCTGCCGTTGTCGATTCTTCCGGTACGGCTGCACCGGTTTCTCTCCGACTTTGAGTACGCCAAAGATCGTCTCGATTATTATCTGCTACGGCCGATCCGATTGTATTTCAATGCGCGGCTTCGGGAGGAATGGCTGCGGGACATGGTAAACGAGGGCAAACAGGAGCATCTGCTAAACGAAGAGGATGCCAACGTCATTCTGTCTCAGGTCGATGAGCCCTTTATCCAGAAATATCTGCAGAGTCTCGCCGTTCATCTGTGTACGCTGCCGGTGACACAGATCGTATCGGTCATCGTTGCCGCGATCTATGTGATGACCCACCCCGACATGCCGCGTGCACAGGCGTGGGGTGTTGGGATCGGGATTATCGCGTTGTTTCAGGTCGTTCCCATCTCGCCGGGGTCACTGGTGAGGGGGCTCTATGTCGTCTACCTGGTCATCCGCGAGCGGAACTTCAAAGACTACAACATCGCCGTCTTTCTTGGTTTTTTTAAGTACGTAGGATACCTGGCATTTCCTCTGCAGATGGCATACCGTTATCCCACGCTGGCGCGGTTCATGGCGGCGCACTGGGCCACCGGCGCCGTTCACATCGTTCCCGTTTTTGGCGAACGGGGTGCGCTGCTCGAGCATGCCGTCTTTGGCATTTTTTACAACTGGCCGCTGACGTTGCGGCGCCGTATGCGTCTGCGCGCCGGTATTCGGGCCCGGCTAAGACCCCGGCGCTGGCACGTCGTGCTGTGCGCGGCGGCCGCTGCAGCGATATTTGGGTTTGCCGAATTTGATTATCTACGCAGGTTTGGCCAGCCACCCGCACTCAAACAGCTTTGGCCCCTTGTGATCGTGGTGCCGTCTGTGTGTGGGATGGTGGTGACGCTCACCGCCCGTGGGACTTCGTTACGCGATCGTGTCTATCTTGGCGCTTTTGGTGGTGTGCTTATCGGTGTCCTTCATACGTCAGTGTCCGCTTGGCTTGCGGATCCGAATTCTGCGGTGGTTGGCGCCGTTGCGGCTAACGGCATATGGCGGGTATTTCTGTACGGCTTGATTACCACGGCCAGTGTGTTTCTGACCGAAATCCGACTCCCCGAGCCTCGCGACCCTCATATCCTCGATTAATCCGTCCTGGAGATCGGTTTGCCACCGGAGTTGAGACTTGGTCTCGTATACCAATAGCGGTTTGTGAGACGATTGCTTGCCTGGATGGTTCTGAGCTTCTCGTGTGGCTAAAGTGTAGCCGCCCGATGCCGCCCGGTGGTCACACTTGAGTTATTTTTGCGCAGTTGCCGCCGGGGCGACACCCATGTAATGCAAATAATGACAGTAGGATACAAAATCGAACTTTGGCACGCTCTCTGCATGGGTAATCGAGTAGCCAGTGACCGGGATTGATCAAGCGACCAGGGAGGTTTCGAAATGTCAGGCCGTTTTTGTTATCGTGCTGGAATTTGTCTCGTACTGGTGGTGGCGCTGTTTGGTTTTCAGGCATGCTCCAACGACGATCCCGTGGGTCCGGATACCGACGCCAACGACGCGCCCGCGCTCCCCGACATGTCCACGATGACGATGGATTTGTCGTTCTTTGGGCTCGCCGGAGTGGATCAGGCGTCGATCGCAAAGGGATCGCCTTCGCAGGAGCTGCTTGGCGCCAGCACGGGTAAGGACAACTTTATCAACGCGGCCGTGCGTGTGCTCTACGTGCAGCTGTCGTTTTGTGCCGTGTTCGAGGCTCCGGTGGCTGCGTTTGCGCTGGCCATCCATTCGATCCCGCAAAAGCAGGATGATGGATCGTATCTCTGGACATATATATTTGTGGAAGACGCGATTGAGTTCAGCATCTTTCTCTATGGCAAAGACGAAGGGGATTTTGTGGCGTGGCGGATGGAAGTGTCGACAAACAATCCCGCGTTGCCGCTCGATCACTTTGTGTGGTTTGACGGCGAGGCCATGAAGGATGACAGCGAGGGTTATTGGCAGTTCTACGAACCGGTATTCCAATCAGGCGTCAACGCTGCTGGTGCCCCTGCCGGCACCCCCGGAGTCGAGTCAGTTCGTGTCGACTGGCTCAACGCACCGGGCCACGTGCATCGTCTCACTCTTGTCAACAACATGGAGGGTGCGGAGGATGAGGGCGACAATATCGTATTTATGTCCTCGCCGTCGGTGAGCTCGATCGAGTTTACTGACGTATCTGTTGGCGAGACGTACAGCATCGTTTGGTACTACGATGGTTCGGGATATCTCCAAGTCCCTGACTATCCGGAAGAAAACCCGGGTGTCAGGTCGTGCTGGGATACGCGACAGTACGACGTCGTCTGCCCCGACTAGCCCGCTTGGTCGAAAACTCCGTCAAACGGCCACCGATGGGGACACCGGTGGCCGTTTTGCTGTATGCTGATGTAAGAGAAAGGAGTGCGAGTTGTCCAGGGTCAAGGTGAATTCGAGGGCGCCTGACTTTGCGCTCAAAGATCTCCATGGTAACGAGGTATCGCTCTCGGATTATGCGGGAAAGAAAAATGTTCTGGTCGTACTCAACCGCGGGTTCACCTGACCGTTCTGCCGCAGACACCTGGCGCAGTTGCGCGTGGATTATCCGGATATCTTAAAGACCGATAGCGAAGTAATCGTCATCGGACCGGATAACGAGTCTTCGTTCCGCAATTACTGGGACAAAGAGGATCTGCCGTTTATCGGTCTTCCCGATCCGGATCATATCGTGTTAACACGTTACGGTCAGGAATTCAAGCTGCTCAAACTTGGGAGAATGCCCGCTCAGATGTTGATCGACAAATCTGGAATGCTCCGTTATGTGCATTACGGACAATCGATGTCCGATATACCATCGAGTTCTGAAATCGTCGCGTTGCTCGGCAGTTGATGCGTCGGTTGTTGGGATCTGCCTTGAAGGGTTCAAACACTCATCGGTGACGGTTTTGGATTCTCGTCGGCAAACGGTTTGCTGGCGTTGCGCGGCTCATCCTCCACTGAAGCCGTTGCGGCCTTCGATTTTTCTTTTTGTTCTACAACGAGGAGAAACGCGTCGACCACCTTGGGGTCAAAGTTCTTGCCAGCCATCTGCCATATCCACGCTACGGCGGATTCGTGCCCCAACGATTTCCGGTAGGGGCGGTCATGAGTGAGGGCGTCGTAACAATCCGCAACTGCTACGATCCGGGCCCTG
>CP070631.1:262544-268118 GCA_020356045.1 Candidatus Latescibacterota bacterium | reverse complement strand
ACGAAAAAACGGTCACCGAGTACGGGGCGTTTCCTGCGGATCCCTACTCGCACACGCCACCTCACGGGGGCGCACAACAGCCGGGGATGACGGGTCAGGTCAAAGAAGAGATTCTCACCCGGTTTGGCGAGCTGGGAGTTCGGGTCGAGGAAGGAACCGTCTGCTTCCGGCCGATGCTCCTGACACGACGCGATTTCCGTCAGGATGCCGGCACCTACCGGTACTATGATCTCGATGGACAGCAGCGATCGATCAACGTTCCGGCCGGTTCTCTCGCGTTCACCTTTTGCCAGGTGCCCGTCGTTTATGAGTTGACAACGGGTGACCCATGGATTCGCGCAACCGACGACCAAGGCAAATCCGTGACCACCGCAGGTGAGCAGCGGCTTGACGCTAGTCACAGCCAATCTGTTTTTGCGCGCCAAGGCAAAATTACGCGGATTGACGTGGGTGTGCCCGAAAGCTCACTCTTCGATCTCGAACAATCTTAGAAAGATCGGGAAAGCTGCAAGACTTTTGGGATGAGTTGACCCAGAAACGATAAGAACCTGTGCCCGTGGTGATCAAGAACCGGCTCCCGTTGTGAGGCCGTCTCGCTGAAGTGATCACCCTTGATCATTCCACTGGATACCGCAGTCCCCACTGCGCACGAATGGTGTCCATGGTCCGCATGATGGAAAGGCTCTCATCCAACGACATCACCTCGGACTCCAGCCTCCCGGATCGAATCACATCCATGAATGCCTCTGCCTCGTGTGCGTAGCCGCCCCCTTTGAACGGCAAATCAAGGATCTGCTCGTCGCCACCCGGTTTTTTGAGGGATATGCGTGAGGGCACCCACCAGCGGGGCCAGATTTTTATGCGGCCTCTCGTGCCCAAAATGTACGCTTCGCGTGGAATGTCGAGGCGAATGGCCATGGTTAGAACGGCCAGCGCCCCGTCTGGGTATCCAAACAGCACGGCCGCCTCTTCATCGACACCCGTCTCACCCAGGCGCGCTCGAGCATCGATCGTCGCCGGTTCGCCAAGAAGCATAAAAGCGAGAGACAAAGGGTAAACACCCAGATCGAGTAAAGCACCGGCGCCAAGGGCCGGGTCGAACAACCGGCTTTTTGGATCGAATTCAGCGCGAAATCCAAACCCCGCCGTGATCATCCGTACCTCACCAATGGCGCCATCCGCAATCAGCTCACGCACCTTAACCATGGCTGGCAGATGCCGGGTCATCATCGCTTCCATCAACACGCACCGATGCTCTTTTGCCACTTGCACCATCTCGGCGGCCTCGACGGCGTTTATCGCAAAGGGCTTTTCGCAGAGAACGTGTTTGCCGTGCCGGAGACAGAGAATTGTATGCTCTTTGTGAAATGTGTGCGGTGTGCCGACATAGATAGCGTCAACCTGTCCGTCATCCGCGAGCGCGTCGTAGCTTGCGTGAACCCGCGGAATGTCAAACTCCGACGCAAACTGCGTCGCCCGATCCTGGCTTCGTGAGCCAACCGCGATAATATCGGTGCCGTGAACGGTTTTTAAATCCACCACGAATTTCCGCGAAATCGCGCCCGGCCCCAGAATACCCCAACGAATGGTGCGCATCATATCGATCCCGTTTTTCCCCGGCGGGTCGATCGGTTGAATTCTAATCCACGGCTGTCGTATTCATGCATCCGTGCTCTCCACCTATCATATCATATTCTTCTCTTATCCACGCGTTTCAACGCTTGCTCCGAGGACGATTACCGCGTCAACCCCGTCGTGGACCGGACCGAAAATCGGTGCAAACTGGTACATCGACCGGGCCCAAAAAGGTGTATCCTGTAACGAGGATGACAAAAAACGATAACCATAATCTCGAACGGAATGGCCGTTCACACGACACCGACGATTTGAAAGAATCGTCGGACCTGTTGCACATCGATTCGATCGTCGCTGGTGGTGATGGAATGGCACGGCGCAGCGACGGTTGTGTGGTATTTGTTCCCCGCACGGCTCCCGGCGAGCGTGTCGAAGTTGAGTATCTCGCGACGCAGCGGCAGTGGCGGCGCGCACGTTTGTTACGGCTGCACGAAGCCAGTCCTGACCGCCGTGATCCGCCATGCCCGCATTACGCGCAGTGCGGCGGGTGTCAACTTCAACATCTCGATTACCGCTGCGCGCAGATCCCGGCAAAATCCGCCATCGTCGCGGATGCTCTCCGCCGAATCGGCAAAATGGATCTGATTCCACCCGAGGTGGCCGTGTCTGACCATGAGCTCGGCTACAGGAATCGCGTGTCGTTTGTTTTGAAACGCAAACCAAACCGGGTCGTCGCCGGGTACCACAATGTTTTTGACGCCTCTGTCACAGTTGACGTTGATCGCTGCCTATTGGCCGAAGAACCAATCAACGCTGTTTGGAACGGTTTACGTTCCGCATGGGATCTCACATCCGCGGCGCTCCCTCCCCGCCGTGAGCTGCGGATGACGTTTCGAGCAACTGACGACGGTGAGGTCGGACTCGCCATCGAAGGCAGCCGCGAGCCGGGGCGTCCCGATAGGCTGCTCGAGATCACTGACGGTCTCGCCGCCGTTTGGGTTTTGAATCCGCGCGGCGATGTCGTGGGTCACGCCGGGCGCCCTTCGCTCGACGAACGCGTCGGCCAACACGTGATTCCGTTGGCGGGAACTGCTTTTCTGCAGGTGAACCGGACGGTCGCCGCGCTGCTGGACGGGTATGTTTTGCAACAGTGCGGTCAGGTCAGGGGAAAACGCGTGATCGATGCCTACTGTGGTTTTGGATTGAGGGCGCTCGAGCTTGCGCAGCGCGGTGCGTCGGCAATCGGGATTGAACGCGACCGATACGCGATAACGACGGCTGTGCACCTCGCCGAGCGATCGAGCACACCATGCCGGTTTGTGACCGGCGACGTCGAACGGGTCCTCAAACGTTTTGTCCCTGCTGACGTTGTCATTCTGAACCCCCCTCGCCGCGGCGTCGATCGCCGTGTGATCGATATATTATCGCAGCGGGAAGTCGATCGGATTGTGTATGTGAGCTGCGATCCCGCAACGCTGGCAAGGGATCTGCGCCGGTTGTCAGACCGCTTCAAACTCGACACGCTGCAGGGCTTCGATCTCTTCCCACAAACCGCCCATGTCGAAACGGTGGCCACGCTGAAGCGAAGCGAATCGGTCTGATTTCGCCCGCAAACCGCGTATGTTGAAACGGTGAAGACGCTAACGCGCCTCAATTCGAGCCGAGAAAAACTGAGTTTTCCCTTTGACAATGGCAATTAAGATGTTAAATTGAAGCAACTCAGAGAATAGCCCTGCCCCGTTCGTTTCCGCATTTTTCACCCCTGCAGTCTCGACACCCGGATCAGAGTCTAATTTTCCGAGCCCTAAGTGATTGAGCGCTATGCTCATCACGCAAACCATGTAACCCGCGGCCGACGCTCGATAATCGAGCTGCCGCACCTGTTTCGAGGGGTGAAAAAGAAGGAGTTATTCCATGGCCAACAAAAGACTTTATGTTGGAAACCTTCCGTTTGACGCCACGACCGAATCGGTCCGTACGGCGTTTGAGGAATTTGGAACCGTTCATGAAGTGTCGCTGGTAACCGACCGCGAAACCGGACGCCCGCGTGGATTCGGTTTTGTCGAGATGGATGCCGACGCGGCTTCCGCGGCGATCCAGGGACTCAACGACAAAGAGTTCGGCGGACGCAATCTCACGGTCAACGAGGCCCGCGAGCGGAATTCGCGCGGTGGCGGTGGTCGCAGATACTAAGCCTTTGACGGCTTTCCCGTCCAGAAAAGGGGTCGCGGTGGCGGCCCTTTTTCTTTTGGACGGACCCTGCCGCAGGAAAATCAGTGGGTGTGATTCGTTACGAGAAAGGCGCAGAATGGCAAAACGCGGAAAGTACGGATTCGAGAAACGCCTCAAAGAGTTAAAGAAAAAAAAGAAGCGGGAAGAAAAACTCGAACGCAAGCGAGCGAAAAAACAAGATGCTCAGACCAACTCTGATGACACCGGAGCGACCCCGGGTGACGCGACCGGCGCCGGTTTGTCGCCCGACGACGCTTCCGACAAGGACGCTTCCGAAGAGACTCCGTCTGTAGACGACGAGCCCAATGAGCGCAGGGATTGATTGGCTCGAATGTTTCGACACGTTATCCTTAAACGCACAGGTGACAGAAAGATCCAATTCCCCGGTTGGTGTTTGACATCCCAACACGTCCCCACAACCGGTGCATCAATGCTTTACAGGCCGCCAACGTATGCAGAGGTCGTTTTCGGGCATAAAGTCAGATTGTGTAAACCGGTGAACACGCCCGCTGCCTTGTGTCGCCACGGAGTCGAAGTCGAACGACGAATCGACTAGCTCGAGCGAATCGGGGACGTGCACTTCAAAACGCGCCTCTTTGAGAGGAGCGTTCCATGCCTCTGTCGACGTCAGGATATAACACGCCGTATTGTCCAAAGAGCCGTGATAGTAGGAGACAACGACTGTCGTTGAACCCGCTGCTGCTATGGGAACCGTAAAACCGATTCCCATCGGCGCTTTTTTGTACTCGATGTCAGAGCCGCCGATGCGGACGGAAACGCTATCCACTAACGGATGAAGCGAGTCGATTGGGAACGGATAATAAACCGTTTGGGAAACTGGCGTCGGTGCGGCACTGGTAAACGTATACTGTCCCTCGACTCGGATCCCGCCAGGTTTGACTTGGATTGTGATGGTTTCACGCTCAAAACGGGCTGGACCCGCTACGGCGGGTTCGCCAAGGAGAGCCAGAACTACAGCAATCCCGTAAGTTGAAATGAGCTTCTCCGGGGACGCGGCCCGTCGAAACCATCTACTGACCGCGTTACGCCGCCCTGGGCGTTCAGTCCGCATAGAGCGACTTGACCTTTCCCCACGTGCTCAACTCGGTGGCCACGTACTGGATGCAGTCGTTCTCGTCGGGATCAATGATCGCTGCACCACCTTTACCGTAATAAAGTGTGTTGTTGCAGTCGACGAGCTCGATCTCACCCGATGCCACATCCGGCGACGGGCGAACCCAAAGAAAACAGCACTCATTGGCCGGTCCCTGATAAAAAAAGTTGATGGTGAGCACATGGATGGGCTGTTGCTCGCACGAGCCAAACCCAATGGCGACTCCGGTCTGTGAGTTCCCAATCGTAACCGGGAACACATGCGTATCGGATAGGTACTGGGCGTTCAAACAGGCTGGCTGCGGTGCCGAGAACTGACAGGCGCTGACACCACCGGACCCAGGTGCTGAATAGTACGGCAGAACGATGTGGACGGCCATCAGCCCCGGCACACCATCGAAAAACCCATCGTAACCCAGCAGATCCTCACATGGGACGATGTCCCCAGACGGTGGCCATGCGATCGGGTTGGCCAGCGCCATAACCGACACAACGGCGATCAACACGGCGCACAGAAAAAGAATATGTCGCATAACTACCCCCGACGGCAGGATACGAATCGCGGTACTGTCGTTTTAATTATAACACACAAATCCCGGGTGGGTACGATGCGGCGGCTTTGGGTAACAGAACCGTTACACCGATGATTACGGT
>CP070631.1:256941-262444 GCA_020356045.1 Candidatus Latescibacterota bacterium | reverse complement strand
TATTATATTTATAGCTGCCGCCTTCGCCGAAGCCAACCGCAACCCCTTTGACATACCTGAGGGCGAATCCGAGATCGTCGCTGGATTTCACACCGAGTACAGCGGAATCCGCTTTGCGCTCTTTTATATGGGTGAGTATGTGGCGATCGCGTTGTCGTCGGCGATGATTGCGACGGTTTACTTTGGCGGTTGGCAGATCCCATATCTTCCCACCGATGTCATCGTTGCAAACGCCTCCACCGTGATGAGGGTACTGCTGTCAGCGGGGCTGGTGTTCTCATTTGTAGGAATATTCGTGTTTGCCGTTTACGACCGGCGTTTGAAAGGAACCTGGCCGGCGGGCGACATGCGTAACCGCGAGGGGAAGATTCTTGGCAGCGGCGCCACCATGGGTTTTATCGCTCATATTGTAGCCATTTATTTTTTGTGGTCGGTCGCGCTTCCCGAATGGGCTGCCTCGACGGTGGCCGTTGTCGCGCAAACGCTGATGTTTTTGATCAAACTACTATTTTTCTACTGGTTGTTCATATGGGTGCGCTGGACGCTTCCGCGTTTCCGTTACGACCAGTTGATGCGCCTCGGCTGGAAAACACTGATTCCGCTGGCGTTTTTAAACATTCTTGTAACCGGTTTGGTGATTCTTCTCATCCAGCGGGGTGGAACGTAGACCGGTTGCCGGCTGAGGCCGGAAGGCACAGATGGAGCTTGTCGTATTTTACATAGTTGCGTCGCTCTCAGTGATAGGAGCGCTGCTCATGGTCACGCGCAAAAACCCGTTGGCCGGTGCGCTCTCGCTGGTGCTCTGCCTGGTATCGCTGGCGATTGTATTTGCGATGCTCCACGCCGAATTCGTGTTCATTTTGCAGATTCTGCTCTACGCGGGGGCGATCATGGTGCTGATGATCTTTACGATCATGCTTCTCAATCTGTCCCCAAAGGAGCTCAAGGAACCGCCCGTCGGCAAGATCAAAGGACTCTTTATCGTCGCCGTGTCGATTATCGGATTGATTGGTTTCATTCGCGTCCTGCGCTTCTTGCCCGAGGGCACCGAGTTTGTGGGTCCGTCTTTTGGCAACATCGAAAAAGTTGGCGCATTGTTGTTGAGTCATTATCTCTACCCGTTTGAGATTATTTCGGTGCTGTTGCTGGTCGCGGTCGTTGGGGTCGTTCTTTTGGCCAAGAAGGTTATATAGGGCAACGGAACATGGTTACTATCCACCACTATATGGCGCTGAGCGCGATTCTGTTTTTTATCGGCGTGTTTGGTGTGCTGTTCCGGCGCAACCTGATCGTCATGTTTATGTCGGTCGAGTTGATGTTGAACGCGGTCAATCTGTCATTTGTGACCTTCGCCCGGTACACGCAGAGCATGGATGGGCATGTGATAGCGTTCTTTGTCATGGCGTTGGCCGCGGCCGAGGCCGCCGTGGGACTGGCGATTCTCGTGATGATTTTCAGAAACAGAACCACCGTTCAAGCCGATGATCTGAAATTGATGAGGGACTAGGGAAGGTATGGAAAACTACCTCTGGTTGATACCTGTGGCGCCACTCGCCGGTGCGTTCATCAACGGAATGCTGGCCATTTCGTTTTCACGCAGCGAACGGTCGGTCAGCGAACCGCTGGTGTCGTTTATCGGGTGTGTGGCCCCTCTCATTTCGTTTGCGACGGCGGTGGCAGTCTTTTTCCATTTGCGTGATCTCCCTGCGTCGGAACGGGTGCTTATGCAGACGGTTTTCCCGTGGATTGTCTCCGGCGAACTGCATGTGGATTTTGCCTTGATGGTGGATACGCTGTCGATGGTGATGATTCTTGTCGTCACCGGTGTGGGGACGATCATCCACTTTTATTCGATCGGATACATGCACAAAGACGACGGGTATGCCCGTTTCTTTGCCTACCTCAACCTCTTTACGTTTGCGATGCTCACCTTGGTGATGGCGAAGAGTCTGCCGGTGATGTTTGTGGGTTGGGAGGGTGTCGGGCTCTGTTCATACCTTTTGATCGGCTTCTGGTACAAAGATATGGCCAATGCGGCGGCGGGGAAGAAAGCCTTTGTCGTAAACCGGATCGGCGACTTTGCATTTTTGATCGGCATGTTTCTGCTCTATACCGTGACGGTCCATCTGGATCACCCATCGCTCGATTTTCCTGTGATCAGAGAACTGGTGAGCAACCACGGTGACGCGTTTGCTGCGACGGCCACGATCATTGGCATCTTGCTCTTTATTGGCGCGACCGGTAAATCGGCACAGATTCCACTCTACGTGTGGCTGCCCGACGCGATGGCGGGTCCCACACCGGTCAGCGCGCTCATCCACGCGGCTACCATGGTTACCGCCGGGGTGTACATGGTGGCTCGCCTGTCGTATGTCTATCTCGAGAGCCCGGTGGCGATGATGATAGTGGCCACGGTGGGAGCCGTGACGGCGATTTTCGCGGCGACGATCGGGATTTGTCAGAAAGATATCAAGAAGGTGCTGGCCTATTCGACGGTGAGCCAGCTCGGTTACATGTTTGCCGCGGTAGGTGTGGGCGCCTATGCCGCCGGTGTGTTCCATTTGATGACTCACGCGTTTTTCAAGGCCTGTCTCTTTCTTGGAGCGGGCTCGGTTATTCACGGGATGAGCGGTGAGCAGAATATCTTCAAGATGGGCGCACTGGGCAAGAAAATGAAAACGACGATGGTTACCTTTGTAATCGCCGCGGTGACGATCGCGGGACTGCCGCCGTTGGCCGCGTTTTTCTCAAAAGACGAGATTCTCTGGTATACGTTTACGGCCGACGTCGGACCGGTTTGGCTTCCAAAGCTGCTGTGGGCGCTTCTGTTTGTCGGAGCGGGGATCACGGCGTTTTACATGTTCCGAGCCGTTTTCGTGACCTTTTTTGGTCAGCGCCGGTATTCGGACGAGGCGGCGCACCATCTTCACGAATCACCAAAGGTGATGACGTGGCCGCTGATCATTTTGGCGGCGGGGTCGATTGTGGCGGGGTTTGTCGGTGTGCCTGAGATTCTCGGCGGGTCGAATTGGTTCCATCATTATCTGGAACCGTCGATCGGGCCGGTCGCCCATCACGCGGCTGAGGCGGCTGGACACGGTGCCGAGACGGCCGTTCACGGAAACGACGCGGCGGGTCATGCCGCGGAGGCGGCCGGTCATGGAGCCGCGGTCGGGCACGGGGGTGCGGATCACGGCGGCCATTCAAAAACACTGGAATTTGTGCTCATGGCGCTCTCGGTGTTGGTGGGTCTGACCGGTATTCTGATCGCGTACCGGTTGTACCTCAAGCAGCCTATGATTCCCGAGCAACTCGCCGCCCGGGCGAGAGGGCTGTACAATCTGGTCTACAACAAGTATTTTGTCGACGAAGCGTACGAGAAAACCATCGTCAAGCCGGGGTACGAAGTCTCAGACAAACTGTTCTTCCGTGTCGTCGATGTTTGGATCATCGATGCCATTGTCAATGGCGTCGGTGTGTTTGCACGGCTGTTTGGTTCGGTCGTGAGGCTGTTTCAGACCGGGTTGGTACGCACGTATGCATTGTTCTTTTTGCTGGGTCTGATTTATTTGATCTACAAACTGGTGGGTTAAAAGGGCCGTTGAGCGGGGCCGTCAGAAACCCCGGGTTAAAGGAATAGTTTTGGATCTTATCACTATCGTCACATTTCTTCCGCTGGCAGGCGCAGCCGCCTTGATCGTGTTCCCGCGGTCGGCGCACGGGTTGATCCGTACGTTTTCGCTGTTGCTCACCACGATCGTGTTTTTCTTGTCTCTCAAACTGCTCTTCGGTTTTGAGACCAACGCGGACATGCAGTTTGTCAAGCACGTGCCGTGGTTACCGACGCTGGGCATTTCGTACAAGGTCGGCATCGACGGAATAAGCCTGTTCTTGGTGCTGCTGGTGACGTTCATTATGCCGATTTCCGTTCTGAGCACCTTCGAGTCGGTCACGAAACGGGTCAAAGAGTTTCACTTTTGCATGCTGCTGCTGGAAACGGCCATGATCGGCGCGTTTGTCGCGCTGGATCTGTTCCTTTTTTACATTTTCTGGGAGTTGATGTTGATCCCCATGTACTTCCTGATCGGGATCTGGGGAGGCAAACAGCGGATCTATGCGACGGTCAAGTTCTTTATCTTTACCATGGTCGGTTCGCTGCTCATGTTGGTGGCGATTCTGGTTCTCGTGCTCACCTTCAAGGATCAAAACGGCGGTGTGATGACGTTTGATCTGGCCAAGCTCTATGGCGTCCAATTGAGCGCGAGTACGCAGTGGCTGCTCTTCCTCGCGTTCGGGCTGTCGTTCGCCATCAAGGTGCCGATGTTTCCGTTCCATACCTGGCTGCCTGACGCTCACGTCGAGGCGCCGACTGCGGGCAGTGTGATTCTTGCCGGTGTGCTTCTCAAAATGGGTGGCTACGGTTTTATGCGATTCGCGATGCCGTTGTTCCCGGAGGCAGCCATAAGAGCGATCCCGTTGATCGTGTCGCTGGCCATAATCGGTATTATCTACGGTGCCCTGGTGGCGATGGTTCAAAAGGATGTCAAGAAGCTGGTTGCCTATTCGTCGGTATCGCACCTCGGATTTGTGATGCTGGGAATGTTTGCGCTGAACACGCAGGCTGTCGAAGGGGCCATCTACCAGATGCTCAACCACGGGTTGTCCACGGGAGCACTCTTCCTTCTGGTTGGCGTAATCTACGATCGCCGTCATACGCGGATGATCGCTGATTTCGGCGGGCTTACCAAGGTGATGCCCGTCTACGCCGCGGTTTTTATGATCGTCACACTATCGTCGATCGGCCTGCCCGCATTGAACGGGTTTGTTGGCGAATTTTTGATCTTACTGGGGGTGTTCAAAGCCGAGCCCCTGTGGGCGGTTCTGGCTGCATCGGGCGTGGTTCTTGGCGCCATCTATATGTTGTGGATGCTTCAGCGGGTGTTCTTTGGACCGATCAAGCATGCGGCCAACGAAACGCTAAAGGATCTCAACCTGCGCGAGATCGTGGTGTTTGTTCCGTTGATTGTGATGATCGTGTTTATGGGTGTATATCCAAAACCGTTCCTGAGCCGGATGGAACCGGCTGTCGATAAGTTTATCGCCGATGTCAACGAGACCCGCACAGCCGCGATCGTCGATCCGGATGCCCCGGGCCTGTTACGGACATCGCTTGTCGGTCATGGTGAACCGGGCGGCACCGCGACTGTAGAACAAGCGGCGGTGGGGAATGTCGAAGAGGCAACCTTTTCAGGAGATGACTCGATCGGCGGTGAACGTGTTGTCGTTGGAGACAGCGACACCATGGAGGATGAGGGGAGGGATGAGCGGTGACGTACCCGGTAGTCAACATGGACGTCCTCGTGCAGCTGTCTCCGATGCTGGTGATGTTGGTGGCCGGTCTCATATTCATGATGGCGGGAGCGTTTACACGCACCGCTGGAGCCGTGCAACGGGCGTTCGTGCTCGCGTTCTACGTGATTGTCCTGATTTATGTGGTCAAGCT
>CP070631.1:255420-256841 GCA_020356045.1 Candidatus Latescibacterota bacterium | reverse complement strand
CGTTGTCGACATGGTAGTTGAGCCACCTTTCGATGAGCAGCGAGGATCGGTCAAACGCCGCTTGCAGAATCAACGAATCAGCTTCGCCGTCCAGGCAGATGGCCGCCAAGCCCAGCGAGGCGGCAATCATCGCACTGCGGTTACTGAGATACGGACGGAACGACCAGACGTCGTAGGCCTCTTGGGTCAGCATATAAGTCACATACGACAGGATCTCATCACGGATATAGGCTCTTTCGGCGTCGTCGCTGTATGCGAAAAACATGTCGTAGCCGAGCGTTAGCGCGCGGAGCCGCAGCGAGGAATAGAAATCATCGGTGTCGGGGTTCCAGTTGTCCGCCAAGTAGACAGTCAGCGTTCGGCCGAGCTCGCGCGCCGTCTCGTCGGGAGGTGACTCGAGCTCGGTCCCCACACCAAGGTTTGGAATGGTCGACAGGCCAAAATCGTCTCCCAGAAGTTCCTGCGGCGACGACCCGAGGTAAATATACTGGATGAGAATGCGGATAAACGTGTAGGCGGTGTCGTCATGGCCGCCATCACGGACCTTGGCAAACAGTCCGGGGATCTCGGACGAGTTGTACAACAGCCGTGGGTGATGTGCGTTATAGATCGAGTCGGTTACGGTGGGGGATAGTGGTCGAGAATGGACGGGCAGCGCGGGGCCCGCAACCAACAGGGTCCCAATACTTGCAATCAGCAAACACAAGCGGTAGATGCAGAGCATTCTTCTCCCGCGCCTCCTCCTCCGCCTGCCGAATTGTGTGTAGCGGCTGGAGCGGTGGAAGGCAAACCGGATTCAAAGACGTAGGATCGACGACTCCATGGGGCTGTGCGCCCTAAATTATTGCCAAGGAATCGGATATAGTTTACCGCACATTGGCGTAAAAGTCAATCCGCAGCGCCCCTGGCCAAATCTTTGGCGCGGCTAATATCGATCCGGCAGGGATAATTGCTGGGAACTCAACGCGGTACGCGTGACATCAAACAAGGGGGGCGTCGGCTTGTCCGTTGCACTCGCGGTAGGCTATAATTATTATAGAGCAGGCGTGTGAGACGCCGCGCAGGGGTTGATCGATAAAGGGCTGGCGACCATCGTGCTGTTTCTTCACGATCGCGGAAGGGACAGAGTTTTTGTGTTGCCGATGACTACAGGTTGTGTTTCAAATGTCCTGGCTGTTCAGCCGCCACCTTAACTCCTTCCCGTTTTTGCACCTGGAGGTCAAAATGAGCAAGCATCTTGCCGCATTTTTCGCGGCGGCCGCGGTTCTGGCGCTGGTCGCGGCGGGTCCGGTTGCCGCGCAAAAGTCAGACGCGAACAACGATATGTCGTGGCTCGACGGTTTCACCCTGGTGATGCTGGAGACGGACGATGTCTCGGGGCTTCACAACGCCCGTGCGGCCATACAGGCCCACGGCGGTCG
>CP070631.1:249765-255320 GCA_020356045.1 Candidatus Latescibacterota bacterium | reverse complement strand
ATGAGCTAGACGCGTCGGATCTGCTCTTGATGTCCCGGTCGGAAGACCTCAATTATATCAATTCAATGGAGGGAGAAGCCTATTTTAGAGGGGAGCTCGAACCGCTCAGTCAGCCGGACCGTCTGTTGTATTTTAGCAAGGAGCACGGGAATCCCTATTTTGCCCATCTCACTCTTCTCGGGATCAAGGAGTTCCCCGGCCATACGCGATGTGAGGCGCCTCTGGGCACGAGCTTTTGCGGGCGCACGTTGAACAAAGCGGTCCACGATTCAATCCACGCCCAGGAAGAAGAAGTGGCGGTTATCGCCACCCACCCGTTCCCCACGTTTAACCTGTGGGACATCTCGGCGTGGCCCGGCTCGGGGGTGTGGCGGGGGATGCCGCTGGATCTGGTGTCCGGTGCCGTCGATGGGATCGACTTGTTGTGTTACACACACGCATGGCCGCCCGAGGGCATCGAGGCGTATGTCCACGCGTTGAACGCTGGTTTCCGGGTTCCACCATCAGCGGGTACCGACGCAGCGATGGGGAGGGGAAACTCACGTCCACCCGGTGGCTACCGTGTATACGTGGCGCCGCCGGAGTGTGTCCTCACACTCGACGGCTGGATTGCCGGTTTAAAAGCCGGACGCTCGTTCGTGACCAATTATCCTCTTATCAATGTGTTCGAGCTCGAGGGGCACACGGCAGGTGAAGTCATCGAATACGACGGTGGCGTGCTACGCGGTCGAGTGTCCGCCTTGTGCGTGGAACCGATGGACTCGCTGACGATAATCGGTAATGGCGGCGTTCTCCACGTTTTCAAACCCTCCGTCGAATCTCGAGGCCTGGAGATCGCGGCGGAATTTACCATCGACCCCCGTGGCTTAACCTGGGTTCTCGCGCGTGTGGAGGGCGATGCCCGCAGCCAAGCGGCACGCTGGCACAACATGGACGCCAACGGTCTGTTTGCGCAAACCGCGCCAATCTATATCGAGCAAACGACCGCGGACGACAAGTATCGACACCCCAGGCTTCAAACAACGGCACCGGCATTCCAGCGTGATGCGGTCAACTACTTTCTCGATTTTCTCGATCAACTCCAGTTGATCTTTGATGCTAACGGCGATTTCCCGGACGACTCGCGTGTGAAATTCGATAGGGCCATGCGCGCTGCCCGACAATATTACAGCTTGGCCGCTGGTGACCCGCCAAAGGCTTTTGACCTCATCGGCCCCTGCAAGACCTGGAACAAACCCTACGCGGTCGTACAAACCAGCAGACCCACGTTTATCTGGCAGCGGGCGCCCGATCCCGACCCCAACGAGCACGCCAAATACGTGTTTGCGATCGACACGTTACCGAGTTTTGAATCGGCAACGTTGATTGCGACGCTCCATGACACGAGTTATACACCGTCAAAAAAGGACTCGCTGTTAGAGGGCGTAACCTACTACTGGAGGGTCCGCGCCTACGACCCCACGGGTTATGAAGTCGCTTCGACGACCGACTGTTGCACGCTGATGGTCACGTTCGATCCAACGGGCATCCCCGGTTACACCCCTCCAATAGACTGGGGGATCAGCGGGATTCACCCGAATCCGTTTAACAGAACCGTTCGCATCGACTATACGACCCCTGGAAGCGGTGAGCACCATGATGTATCCGTTTACGACGTAAACGGCAAGCTGGTCAGGCGGCTCTACCGCGGGAACCGAAGCGGGGCTCATCGGCTCCATTGGAATGGTCAGCGGGTGGACGGTTCGATCGTGGCGTCGGGTGTCTACTTTGTACGGCTCTCACCACGGGGCTCGAGCTCAATCGTCAAAAAGGTTGTTGTGTTGAGGTAGGCGGTTTTGAGGCGGGTCCTCTGGTCACAGCTTTTTCTTCATTGCCTTGATAACTGTTTTTAACGCCTTTAGCCTCGCGTAGTGTTTGCAATTGGACTCGACCACAGTCCACGGTGCGTGTTTAGTGCTTGTACGGCCAAGCATTTCTTGGACCGCCGCAAGATAGGCATCCCATTTCTCTCGGTTGCGCCAATCCTCGTCGGTGATTTTCCATTGTTTGTGGGGCGTCTTCTGCCGCTCGTTGAATCTCTCGAGCTGCACCTCCCTGTCAATGTGAATCCAGAACTTGACCAGCACGATACCGTGTGCGGTAAACTGATACTCCATTTCATTGATCTCATCGTACGCACGGCACCACTCGGCCTCGGTGCAAAAGCCTTCAACCCGTTCCACGAGCACCCGCCCGTACCAGCTGCGGTCAAATATCGCGATCCGCCCCACCTTTGGAATCTCACGCCAGAAGCGCCACAGGTAATGGTGCCGTTTTTCGAACTCGCTTGGGGCCCCGACAGGAATGACCTCGTACCCGCGCGGATCGAGTCCCTGTGTCAGACGCCTGATGTTTCCCCCCTTGCCGGCGGCGTCCCAACCTTCATAGACAACAACAACCGAAAGTCCTTTTTTGTAGGCGTCGTTTTGAAGCTCGCGCATCTGGTTTTGAAAACGATCGAGTTGTTTGCCATAATCTTGGCGCGATACCGTCAACGACAGATCCGCAGCATCGAGAAGGCGCCTTCCTCGGCCGACCCGATCGGTGGTTTTGGCGCGGGGACCCGTGGCCTCGGCCTCGATACCGGCTGCTGCGATTGCCGCCGTTGCCTCCGGAATCGCCGTCGCTGATTCGAGCAACTCACATATCGTTTCATAGATGCGAACCGTCGCGAAACGCCTGTTCTCCGCCGCGATCACATGCCATGGTGCGCAGGGCAGATCGGTGCGCGCGAGCAGTTCATCGACCGCTTTGCGAAAGTCTTTGTACTTCACACCTCGAATGCGATCCGGTGCCGTCATTCGCCACCCGGTCGTCGGTTTGCGCTCGAGCTTCTTGAATCGTTTCTTCTGTTCTTTTTCCGAAATATGGAGAAACAATTTGATAATCACATAACCATCGGCGGCCAGCTGGCGTTCGAACGAGTTGATCGCATCGTACCAATCGGCCATCTCGCGCTTTCCGGTGCCGCCCTCGGTTTTCTTGCGCAGAACCTCCCGGTCCCAACTCCGGTCAAATATCGCCATCCGCCCTCTCGCCGGGATTCGCGTCCAGAATCGCCACGGGTACGGGAGCTCCCGCTCGGCGTCCGAGTAATCGTCCGGTGAAAACACGGAATAGTGCCGGGGATCCAACGAGCGGACCACGCGGTTGATGAGCTCACCTTTGCCCGCCGATTCGACACCTTCGAACAACACGATGACGGGCAGACGGGTCTGTATCGCCCTGCGTTGAAGCGAACCAAGCCGGATCTCGAGTTCGGGCATGAGCGCTTTGTAGCCCTCGCGAGTTAGTTTCTGTTTGAGATCGACGGTTTCGAGCATGGTATTGTAAGGACTGAGGATTCAGGCTTATTCTAACCGACCGCGCCTGGACGGACAAGCGAAAGCGGGAAACCAAACGAATGGAAAATCGCACCGGATATGATAACATGTGATTGACTTTCAGAGATCGAATCGAGGGGCAATAAATTTCATCGTCCGCTGATGGCGCACGATGTTTTGCATTGGGGGAACTAGCCTTCGCCGCGCATCGATCCACCGAGGAGGAAGAATGTCCATCGAAAATAGGGAATACCTGCCGCGTCTGTTGATTTTGTTTGCCGTCATCCTGGCTCTGGCCGCGGCACCAGCGATGGCACAAGAAGAGACTGAGGGTGACGACGTGACGGAGGAAACCGGCGGGCAGAGCCGTGAGTCAATGGCGGTCGATGCGACGGCCACGCAGTGGAGTTTTCAGTTTGCCTTGGAAGGTAACTTCAACTACAAAACCGACACGATGGAAAATGGCGCCCCCAGGCCGGAGGGCAACAAAGGATTCATCCAGTTCCGTCTGGTCGCGCCGATTGCCAAATCGGAAAAGATCCCGTTCACTATGCTGCCCCGTCTAACATTTCGTATGGTGGAGAACAAAGACGGTGATTATGGTTTCGGACAGTCGGATCTTTTCATTCTTGGCATCGTCGATCAGTGGGCGACGGGACGCTGGGGTATCGGCCCCCAGATCAACTTTCCCGCCAAAGAGGGATTTGGGAGCGACAAATGGGGTTTTGGGCTGGCAGGGGCCGTCACCCAGCGGGCGATGGAAGACAAGCTCTTTCTCGCGCTGCTGCTCCAGCAAGTGTGGACCGAAAACCCTGCCGGCGAAACAAAGGCGGCGCCTCTGGGTATCAACCCGGTCATCGTCTACCAGCTGGGCAACGGGTTTTATATCGGCAACGGTGATTTTGTGATCAAATACGATTACAATACCGGCGGTTGGTTTTGGCCGCTGCGAGTGCGCGTCGGCAAGGCTTGGATCTTGCCCGACAAAACGTGGAACGCGTACTTCGAGTATGGCACCGCGCTCGAGTTCAAGAGCTGGCTTGGCCCGGTTCCCGAGCACACGTTTCGCATCAACGTGCAGTTCCAAATCCCGGTCGGCTAAACCCTCGACGATCTGTCGGAAAGACCGAACCGAAAAAAGCGCGTTTGTTGTTGGCAGTTTTGATGGTCGCCGCACTTGAGGCGGCATGCGGCGGGGATTCCGCGGGTCAGGGCAGCATAGAGATCGCCAATGAAGACACAGAGTAACATGGAACCAGCCGCCGCGCCGAGCAAGCGACGGCTCGTCATCGGCGGACTGATTTTTGCCGCTGGACAGTTGGTCCCGCTTTGCGTTCCCTTTGTAGCCCGATCGGCGCTCGGTTCTTTTTGGAAAACAGTCATCTCCGCAGTTCTTTTGATCTCCCCGGAGCTGTTTGTTCTCCTCGCCGCCGCATTTCTTGGAAAACCGGGATTCAACTACTTGGTCAACTTGTTCAAACGGACCCTGGGCCGCTTTTTCGAGAAACACGGTCCGCCTGAACGAGTGAGTCCCACACGTTACCGGATCGGGCTGGTGATGTTCGTGATCCCCATCGTTTTTGGCTGGCTGGCGCCCTATCTCTCACACGAGATTCCCGGGTACGATTCCCACCGGCTTCTATACAGCATCCCGGGCGATCTCTTGTTGATCGCCAGTTTGTTCGTGCTTGGCGGCGAGTTTTGGGATAAACTCCGGGCATTGTTTATCCATGGGGCGCGGGCTCAGTTTCCCAACGCGTAATAGTCGCCCTATGATATTATTTTTGATCCAACACCCACTCGATGACCCCGGTGCCAATTGCTTCGTGGAGGACGCAGCATGTCACATGACCCCGGCAAAACGGCAAGAACTCTCAAGAATATTCTGATCGTCGCCCTTTGGGCGCTGCTCTACGCGACCGCCGTATGGGCTGAAGAAGAAGGTGGTGGCAGAGGACGCATGGGATTCACAGATCTCATACTGCTGCCGCGGTTTTGGTTGGGGGCGATTTTCTGCGTGGTCGGACTGGCGCTCATGATGACATCGCAGGCCAAACGCAAACTACGGCTGGTGTGGCTGGCCGTTGCGTTTTTTACTTTTGGCGTGATCGGCGCGCTGCCGTGGGGGAGCTTTTCCGCCGGTATGGGGCTCCACCCAAGTCCCGTATGCGCGATGACCCGTCCGTTTCAGTT
>CP070631.1:244067-249665 GCA_020356045.1 Candidatus Latescibacterota bacterium | reverse complement strand
CATAAAGAGCACCTTCGCCCCGAGCCGTTTTGCCTCTTCGATATACGGCTGGTTGTCCGCCTTCATCGACGCGTCGTCACCTGTGAAGAGTCCATAATTGGCCCCATCGAAAAGTCGCGAGCTCATCGTCCATTTGTCCTGCATCCCGAGTGTGTAGAACACTTTTGCGATGCCCGTGGTAGCTTCGGGATTTACGAGCACATCGCCGGAAGGCGGCACGTAAAAATACTCTGCGCCTTTGACATCAACCGGAATCTTGATGTCAATCCCGTGCTCGTCTTTCATCTCCTCCTCGAGAAACTCGATCGCCGCCTTTAACGCCTCGGGCGATGCGCCGTCGGTATTCCCCGTTTCGAGTGAAACCTCGACAACACGCTTCATCGTATCTGGCGTAAGTCCGAGTTTGTCCAGAATGGCCCGGCCTTTTCGCGTGATAACTGAGTTATCGATTCCCATTGGACAATAAGCGGCGCAGCGGCGGCATCCCGTACAGGTATAAAAGTGCTCGACCCACTCCTCGATTTCACCGGGCCTGTAATCGCGCGCGCCAACGAGACCACCGAGCAGCTGCCCTGTGGTCGTGCTGTGCTTTCTGTAGATCGAACGAATCAGGTCCGATCTCGCGGCGGGATTGTACTTCTTGGCCGGCTCACCAAAGTAGACGGGGCACACCGTGGCACAGGTCCCACATTTGACACAGTTGTCCATATATACTTTCAACGCTAGTGGGCCGCCTTCGATCGCCTTTATGGCGTTGACCACTTCTACGGGGATATTCTGCTTTGGCTTCCTATCCACTTCCGGCAGTTTATGGACAGGGGGCTTCTCCTCAACAGCTGGTGTGTCGCTGCCTATTACGCCGGCGCTTTTTCCGGACTGAGCGTCCCCCTGATACTCTTTACCGGGGAGGGCTGTTTCTGCTCTGACATTTCTTTCGCTCATCGTTATCTCCTCTTGATCAGTGCCTGAGTGAAGAAGATCCCGCCAAAATGCATAATCTTCGAAAATGGGATGTATATGATCAATAGCATGGCAAGCAACAGATGAACTTGAAACATGCCGTTGTTCACAACTATCGGAGAAAACGTGACGAGCGATCGGGCCCATGCCCTGGTTTGCTCAAGCTCGAAGTGAGAGCCAAACCGCATCAGATCGCCGGTGAATATGATCGCGACCAACAAGAGCAATGCGAAAAAATCGCCGATGTTCGAAATCTCGCGAACCCGCTCCTGGGTGATTCTCCGGAAAAGAAGGAGTAACCCTGTCGCCAGCAACACGATGCCGGCTCCGCCACCGAGCGTGGCTGACATGGTGCTGATATGCGCAGGTGTCATACCGGCACCCATGAGCATTCGGTCAATCAGTCCGGTGAATACTCGGATATGACCGACAAAAACCAGCGCGAGCATGGCATGGAAAAGCCACGCGAACGACCACAACACCTTGTCGCCTTTGAACAAACTGGGAAACAGAAACGTTTCGGAAAGCACGCTTTTCTTGGTCGAATCACCAGCGGGGAAAAGGGTCATCTTCCCCGGTTGGGGCGTTTTAGCCCAGTCGCGGAGTCTGAATATCATTCCAACCACAAAGACGGTGACAGCCATGTACGGGAGTACTCCCATTATAAAAAAAGCCTGTGTGTCCATTTCTAACCTCACTGAGTTGTCATTTTTTCTCACAGACAGCCGCTTGGTTTTGGAAGACCGGCAAGCCGGTATGCACCCTTTGCGACACCGCAAGGGAAACAAGAGCAGATCTGCTTTGACGTCAATCCGGTGGCTTTGGCAATCTTCATAATCGGCGGCCCTTCGCCGAACTCCTTGTAGTAATCCCGTACGAAGTAGATGATTCGCCACTGATCTTTTGTAATGGGTCCAAGATCGTTTCGCTCGGCGAGCTCCCGGGCTACATCTTGCGACCATCCCGTGTCCTCATTCAGAAAACCCTCCTGATCGAGAAGATTTTCCCGTAGCGGTTCAGCATTCATCGTGCGTCCTCCTAGTCGGAGGCGGGGCGCGATCTACGCATCTGGGTCACGCGGATGGGGCACGCCGGAACACTTGACGAGTGGTTCCGCAGCCTTTAGATTGGGGGGTGTGAGACGCACGGCAGCCGTCGTGCGTTCACCGCCGGCTCGACGGGTTGGTTTTGACTGGCCTCCCGTCGGGCCCCTTCGTTCCGGGTCAACCCGGTGGAGCGCGCAGATCGCCCCACCTTCCTTTGGTCATGCCAGAGGCGAAACCTCCAGCGGTCAACAGCTTAGCCGGATGCTTCCGGCTTGATTCCTCCCCCTTTTTGCAATCCTTTGATTATCGCGCTGATTTCTTTAATGCCAAACGGTCGCAGCATACGCGCAAAAACTTCCTTGTCGCATTCTTTGGGAAACTCGTCGTCCATCCCGGCAAGGATGACTCTAACCGAAGGAATCCTTGAGTCCTCAACCATGTGATGAGAAATATCGCTGCTCACGTCGTGACCAAGCGAGCAATCCACGATAGCGAAGTCGGGACGAAAATTTGTGATCTTCGAGGAGCAGACGTACTCGCAATTCGCAAACTCAAGATTGAAATCTCCGTATTTGGCATCCCGGGCCAGTGATTCGGTTAACAATTCATCATCGGTTACCACGAGAACGTTTATGCGTTGCTCGTGCACAAGCCGGTAATATTCGCACTCATCACAACTGTTTTGACAAAACGCTTTGAGATGACCCGACTGCGGAGCGCGTTTGGCAACTTCGTAACACCGGTAGGCGCGCATTTCATAGACGGCGCAACCCCGGCATCGTTCGGGTAGACTGCCATTGCCGTAGAACTGCCAGCAGTATTCAAAGGGTCTCTTGGAAGGTGGGGCGCCTGGTCTGTTGTGTGTGTCCGCCGTGTCTGAAATGATCCGGTCGAGATCTCGGCGATCGATTCTATGATGTCCACCCGCGGTGCGGAGAGCTGGGAGCCGGCCTGATCGGATCCATTTCAAAACCGTGTCTGGAGTGACCGCCAACAAGCTGGCGGCTTTTCCGGTTGTCAGGTATCTCGATGGCATCGCCCCCCCTAACAGGGCTGTACATATCTGATTTTCCACGGTTCATCGTAAATTGTCAAGAAATTACTATCGATTTTATCGGTTTTATTGAACTTGATCGAACCTGGTGTCCGATTATCAGTTAGCGAGGGGTCCCCAAACGAATACGGCATCGCCCCAATGATCATCCCTGCGAGTCGAGGATTGGGGAGCGGGAGCGCCCTGGAGTCCGGCGGGATATCGACGGCAAAAAGCGTTTCGAGCCCGTCAGGGTGTATCTCTTCGCCGGCAATTCACGTCTATACTGGTAGAAAGGAGAGTCATAAAATGGAGACTTCCAAAAACACCACACACCCGCGAGCTCAATTTGGGATGGGCACCAGGGCGTTGGCGGGGATCTGTCAAAGCTGTGAGATCTGCCCGTACGCGGACAAAAGGCCGCGTTCTTTGTTTGGCAGGATTATGCGCTGGCACCGGAAATGGTGTCCGGCCTGGGCTGCCCATACAAAAATCTACGGACGAAAACCCTTATCTCGACGGGTTTGAAATCCCAAGGAGAAAAATGTCATGACGCTGACCTTCAAAGAAAAAGAGCTGGTCAATATCGGCGCCTCGATTGCAACCGGGTGCAAACCGTGCACGGATTATCATTTCAAAAAAATCCGGGACGCCGGCGCATCGGACGAAGAGATCGAACAGGTCATCTCGGACGCGATGGACGTGCGTGACCGTGCCAAAGCGATAATGGAGAGCCACGGTCTTAAATATCTGGGGATAACGAGAGACGCCGATGTTGACCCGCCAACGGAAGAGACTTCGAGAACCAGAGCATTGGTCCGCGTCGCGAGCGCCTTCGCGGTCAACTGTACCACAAGCGTAAAGAAATACATCGACCGTGCCCGCGCGATTGGAATCAGTGATGCCGACATCCAGGCCGTTCTCGATTCGGCGCAGTTCATTAAAGGCGAGGCGGCGCATTACGTAGGTCAAATAGCCAAACTCAAAGAGGAAAAAGACCGACTGCAACAGCTGCTCGAGGAACTGGAACGTACGCAGGCACAACTCGTGCAGTCCGAGAAGATGGCGGCGCTCGGCAAACTTGTCGCCGGTGTTGTCCACGAAATGAATTCGCCTGTTGGCGCCATCAACAGCGCAAACGATATTATCAACCGCTCAGTAGCAAAATTCGTGGATGCAATGGAGGCGGATTCATCTCGCGACGACAGGAAAATCAGTAGGCGCATCGATAGTTCCCTGAAGGCACTGCGGGAAAGCAGAGCCATTTCGGTTGCCGCAAATGACCGCATACGCAAGATCATCGACAGCCTGAAAGGTTTTGCACATTTGGACGAGGCAGCATACAAAAAGGTGGATCTACACGAGGGTCTTGACAACACAATCACGCTTCTCGAGCACCGCTTCCATGACAGGGTGCAGGTAGTGAAGGATTTCGGTGACGTTCCCGAAGTCACATGTAACCCGGGAGAGGTAAACCAAGTTTTTATGAACCTTCTAACCAACGCTGATGAGGCCATCAAAACTACGGGCACAATTACCATCCGGACGTTCGAGCGGAACGGGAACGCACACATCCAGATCATCGATACTGGAGTTGGGATCACGCCGGGACGGCTCGAACGACTGTTCGATCCTGGGTTTGTCAGAAAAGGAGCGCGAATGAAGGCGGGGCTCGGATTATTTACGAGTGCGAGTATTGTACAGAAGCATCAGGGCCGAATCGAAGTAGACAGCAAAGTTGGCCAGGGCAGCACGTTTACAGTAATTTTGCCGGTCGAGGGCGGACAGCCGGAATCCGATGAGCAGCCCAGTCGCTGCGACCGGCTCGACTGACGCGGCGCGGCGCCTGGATCGGCTTGATATTCCATAACCCAAGGAGGATAATGTAATGGAAGAGAATAAACACTCAGACGACGCTCTGGAAAGCACCGGCCATGGCGACTCGGGTGAATCCGCTCCCGATAGGAAGGATGCCACCAATCAATCTGATTTTGACTGCTCGAAAATGATGGAGATAGTGCAGCACTGCTGTCCGGACAAAATGAAGAGTTTTTCTGACATGATGTCGAAAATCGGTGGCAGATGTTGCCCGCCGGAAAAAGAGGACGCTAAGGTTAATAAAAAGTAATATTAACACAAATCAACTTCTTCAAGGGCTCCCGTGGTGCCCGCAGAGAGGGTGAAATGACCGGCCGTCAACAGGACTCGTCTTTCGAAGAAGTCGCCGAGACGCTCACCACCCCACTAAGGCGGTACCTCCAGCGGATGACAGGCAACTCCTCGACCGCGGATGATCTGTTGCAGGAAACGCTTCTGCGGATCGCACGCGGGCTACCCAAATTCGAGGGTCGATCGAGTATTAAAACCTGGGCCTTTTCCATCGCCACGCGCACCGCGATCGATTACTTCAGGCGCCCAGAAACGAGGGCTGCCATCGTCGGTATGGACGAGGCGCCGGAGATATCTGATTCGGACGTCGACACGGATGAGCGGATGGTGATTGACGAGATGAACTCTTGCGTGCGGGATGTCATCAAAACCCTGCCCGAAGATTATCGT
>CP070631.1:241490-243967 GCA_020356045.1 Candidatus Latescibacterota bacterium | reverse complement strand
GCAATTGCGCCACCGGCGAGCAGGCATATCCCCACAACGGCGACAACGAGAGCGCATGCTGTCGGCTTCATGATACCGCTCCAGAGTTAAAGAAATTAAATGACAGAATTTAGGCGTCGTGCTTGTAATCGAGGATTACACGCCTGCCTGTGGATGTGAGGTCCGGACGTGCCGGACACGATTGTTAGAACTCATGGACGGGGCAGTACCGAGCCCGGTCGCAGTGGACGATGGCAAGCCAACCATACGGTGACGGCCGCCAAGTCGCCGCGGAGAGGGGAAGAAGAGTGCGAAGAGTGTCAATGCTGGAAAAATCTATAACGCTGCTGGATCGCTGGACATCTCGGAACCCCCCGTGCCGAGTTACCGGTTCCCTTCCTTGGAAACGTTGTGTGTCGAAGGGAACCCGCAATGTTGTGCGTGTATCCATTAGGGTTTAGTTTACGACAAATCACGTCGAACTGTAAACCAAATTCCGTCTTGAATAACGAAGCGTCCGTCTACCGTTAGACCCCGTAGGCGCCGGGGGTGCAGCATCCGTTCATGGTGGATTGGGTGAACTAACGGATTGTTTTACAATTGCTTGTCGGGCCGGTCACTAGCCGCCGGCTGCCACGGCGTTCCCCACGAGTTGCCGCAGTCTCGTCCTCGCATGGTCGTTGACGGGGATATTTTGGAGTGCTTCCAACTGACCTGTGGATCGAGCGGTTGTGTTGTACCAGGCCGCTTGTGTACCGGCGCCAATGGCCCCAAGCCATTGGCTCAGCTGGGTCGACTCTGGGATCGGCTGCCAGTCGATCGAGTCAAAGGTGTTGTCAACCTGAGCGGCAAAGTTTCTCACCGCCCCACCCGAAGTTTTGAACTCACACCATACGACCGAGTATGTGTGGATTCCCGTTTGCCAAATCTTCCCGTTGTATCCCCACGCGTTCATGATCGCAATAAATGCCATTTCTCGTTCGCTGCACCATCCAAACGAGTAGAAGGATCCACATTTCGGGTGAGAGTACCCGGGGGCATCCGCCACAAGATCACCCAGAAAGAGTGACGGAACCCGGTCGATGTCAGCAACGGTTGCATAGCGATCGTATGGAGCTTGCGGAGACAAGGTGGACAACAGCACAGAATCGGGTAGCGAGATGATCGCGTGTCGAGGATTCGGTTCAACCCAGTGCCAAAAGTAGGGAATACGGAGAAATCCACCCCGGGCACAGTCGGATGCGCTTACGGTGGTAAGCAAATCATGAAAAAAATGGACTTTTAAAAAGATTTGGCGGTTGGCCGCATCGGCCGCATCCAAATCGTGTGCCGAGCAGAAGGCTGCGAATTCGGAATGCCGCAGTGAATAATACTCGGTTCGAAACTCATCGAACAACTCATCGAAGAAGTCCGGAATGGAGGCGGGAGAGGCCACGGCGGAGGTCAATACCGCGAAAACCGTTGCCAGGTAGAGCCAAGATTTAGCTACAAACATCCATTGTTCCATTTGTGAGAGTGCAGACACCTGGGCCAATTGTACTCATTTAACCCCGTAAACGCCAGGACGGGCTGAACGGCCAGACGGTGCATTCGGCCGCCGACGCGGTGGGTGGAGGTTTTTTTCACCATCAAAAATGGTATATTAATAGTGGAGGGTCTTCACCATGCCGATTCAGATCCGCCGTTTTGTTTGTTTGTCACTGATCATCTGGTTTGTCGCCGGTGTGATGTCATGCGGGGATGACGGGAGCCCGGTAGACAGCCACAACGGTCAACCTCCCGGCGATGTGTCGCTCATCGATTCGACATATCTCGATTCGTTGGTGATGGCCATCGACAACGGTGACTACGGCCAGGTCCACAGCGTGCTTATCCACCGCAGGGATTCTCTGGTTTTCGAACGTTATTTCAACGGGTTCTACAGAAATCGATTTGAGACCGTGTACTCGGTTACGAAAAGCGTGACTTCCGCATTGATAGGGATCGCCATCGATCGCGGTGACATCGCAAGTGTAGACGAGATCGCGCTCGATTATTTTGACTACTACCCCTCGATCGCGAATTTGGACACCCGCAAGGAATCGATCAATATCGAACATCTGTTGACGATGACCGCAGGTTTTGAATGGGATGAGTGGACGCTGCCATACAGCCACCCCGACAACGACATTGCCCATATGTACAACAGCAGCGATTGGGTAAAGTATGTTTTGGATCTGCCCATGACTCACACGCCGGGAACCCAATTTGTATACAACTCGGGGGTGAGCATGTTGTTGTCCGCGATCCTCACCATTGCGACGGGGCAGTCTGCCGCGGATTATGCTGCCACGCATCTGTTTGGGCGCATCGGGGTCACACAATGGTCGTGGGCCGACGCACCGGAAAACCCCGGAATGAGCATTGGTGGCTGGGGTATTCGCACACGTCCGATCGATATGGTCGCCTTTGGCTGCCTGTATCTGAACAGGGGCCGGTGGGGCGACGATCAAATCGTG
>CP070631.1:240295-241390 GCA_020356045.1 Candidatus Latescibacterota bacterium | reverse complement strand
ACATGGGGGTGGTTAACCCGAGGGTTTAACGAACGCGAGCTTATTTCAAAAATATCATTTTACGAGTTTGTTCAAACCCAGGTCCCGTCAACCGGTAAAGGTAGGCTCCCGTCGCCACCGGGTTGCCCGCATCGTTTTTTCCATCCCAGATGGCCGATTTCTCGCCGGGCGATTCGACACCGTTGACAAGCGTCCGCACGAGATGCCCGCCAACATCGTATACGCGAAGTGTAACCATCCCGCCGCCCGGCGGTACGGCAAAACGTATGGTCGTGGTTGGGTTAAACGGGTTGGGGTGGTTTTGATACAACACGAACTCATTTGGCGCACCGGTTGTTTCTGTTTCGCTCGGGGGGGTGTCAATCGACTGCGCGCCCAAAAGCTCGTCGTTGTTGCCCACGATCACCACCACATCTTCTCCCTCGATCACGGTGCCATCGGTAAGTCTCGCGGTGAGTTTTAGCGTAACGGCATCACCTTTTTTCACCTTACCCAGCAAATCGGCGATCTCATCGGTCGGAAACTTGAGCGACAGATCTTCGTATCCATCCGGTGACATATCGGCGCACGGATGCCCGTTGTCGTGTACCGCGGACGCCATGTCCGCCACACGGATTTTAGACGGCGACACCCAATCTTCGATATGTACCGATGCGGGAATGATGGTCCGCACATCGAGCTCCGGCGAGCCCAGGACCAAAGCGGGGATCACGCCATGGCTCTTTGGGTTGAACGGATTGGGACAGGAACCAGGCCGCAGATCAAAGGACACCGGCACTGGGTCTGGCGCCCCGCTCAGCGTGGCAAGCGCCGCCACGGCGAGTTCGACGTTACCCACCGTAAAATCGGGGTCCAAATAGGCGGGAAGATCTCTTGCTGTATGGTAGTAGGGATTGAAATCGGGATCACCCCAGTCCCACGCCTCTTCGTGATTCACCGCCGAGTATCCCCTCAGCCAGAACCAGAAATGGTCACCCCACCACGCCCAGTCGTATACATGCAATTCGTAAGGGGTGCCGGTATACAACTCGGCGGCGTTGATGACCGCCTCGGCCAGCCAAATCGACGCATTGTTCGTTTCGATCTCCAGATCTT
>CP070631.1:237009-240195 GCA_020356045.1 Candidatus Latescibacterota bacterium | reverse complement strand
CCGGGGGTGTGGCCTGGGAACATTGGACAAACCGGCGACGGCTAAAGTGGGTGAGATGGGTGTGGCTGGGCGTCCTGCTAACGGGTGGCGTTTTGCTGGCGCCCGTCGCGGTGCCGATATTCTCACCCGAAAAAACCCTCGAATACGGACAACGGTTGGGGGTCACCCCCAAACCGCAAGAGGTCGGACATACAACGCCCTTGCCGCAGTACTTTTCAGACCGCTTTGGTTGGGAGAATCTCGCGCGTGTCGTATCTGAAGTCTACCAGCAGCTGCCCGCCGGAGAGCGCGATCGGTGTGTGGTGTTGGGACTCAACTACGGCCATGCGGGATCGCTCGAGTATTGGTCGCGGCGCTACGAATTGCCCCCGGTTTACTCGATTCACAACAATTACTGGCTTTGGGGGCCACCAGAGCAGAGTGTGGATGTGGTTATCATAATCAGAGGCAACCGCGAGCTGTGGGAGTCACTCTTTGACGACGTGGTCGAAGCAGCCACTGCCGAATCGCCCCATGCCATTGAGTCCCATATGACGATATGGATCTGCCGTGGGCCGCGGCGGCCGATCAGCGACATGTGGATCGAATTCAAATCGTACGGATGAACGCGTACATGCTAGAAGCCACATCCCAGGTCATCAGGCAACACAACGTCAAACGAGAAACTCGCGCATTGCCCCGGCAGTTGGTATACTCTTCGAGAACGAGAGCCCTTCATACCGGTGTTGGGTCCTAACGATCTGGACGGCGAGAACACTATTACAACGAGAAAACCATGGCCAACGACGAGAAAAATAAGCGCCCGCAAGAGTACGATATCGAGAATCGCGAGTGGCTGGAGTCGCTCGATTATGTCCACGAAAACGAGGGGGCCGAGCGTGTGCAAGAGCTTTTGCGGCGTCTTCGCGACCGCGCGCACTCATACGGCGTAAGAACGGAATTTCCAGGGAATACACCGTACATAAACACGATTCCCGTATCGCAACAGCCGCCGTATCCGGGTGACCGTGCCATCGAACGGCGGATCAAAAGCTACATCCGCTGGAACGCCATGGCAATGGTGGTCCGCGCCAACCGAAAGTCGAGCGGGATCGGCGGGCACATATCGACGTACGGGTCGTCGGCCACGCTGCTCGAGGTGGCGTTCAATCATTTTATTCGAGGACACGGTGACGGTCACGAAGGTGATATGGTCTATTTTCAGGGACACGCGGCGCCCGGTATCTATGCACGAGCGTTTGTCGAGGGACGAATCGATGAGGCTCATCTCGAGAACTTCCGTCGCGAGCTTGCCGAAGAGGGCGGGTTGTCGTCGTATCCTCACCCGCGGCTCATGCCCGAATTTTGGGAGTATCCTACGGTATCGATGGGGCTCTCGCCCATCACGGCTATTTACCAGGCGCGATTCAATCGCTATCTCGAGCACCGCGGAATCAAAAACACCTCGCACCGGCACGTATGGGCGTTTCTTGGCGACGGTGAAATGGACGAGCCCGAATCGTTGGGTGCGATTACTCTGGCCGCGCGCGAGCGGCTCGACAATTTGATTTTTGTCGTCAACTGCAACCTGCAGCGGCTAGACGGCCCCGTTCGCGGCAATGGCAAAATCATCCAGGAGCTGGAAGCGGCATTTCGCGGCGCCGGGTGGAACGTAATCAAGGTGATATGGGGAAGCGACTGGGACGATTTGTTGGCCGCGGACAAAGATGGGGTGTTGGTCAAACGAATGTGTGAAGTCGTCGATGGATATTTTCAGAAATACGCCACCGAAGATGGAGCGTACATACGCGATCATTTCTTTGGCGCCGATCCGCGGCTGCTGAAAATGGTCGAAAACTATTCTGACGAGCAGATCCGCACACTCAACCGCGGTGGTCACGACCCCGCCAAAGTCTACGCCGCATACAAGGCTGCCGTCGAGCACACCGGCCAGCCGACAGTTGTTCTCGCCTACACCATAAAAGGCTACGGGCTTGGGGAAGCGGGCGAGGGGCGAAACGTTACCCACCAGCAAAAGAAACTCAACGAGGAAGAACTGCGGCAGTTTCGCAACAAGTTTGGGATTCCCATATCCGATGACGATGTGGCCGAAGCGCCGTTCTACCGCCCGCCGGATGACGGCGATGATGCCGAGTACCTCCATCAGCGACGCAAAGAGCTGGGAGGGTACGTACCCATGCGGGTCGCGTCGGCCTCTGCACTCGATTTGCCCCCACCAGAAGTCTTCGAGGAGTTTCACAAGGGCACCGGTGAGCGGGAAGTCGCCACCACGATGGCGTTTGTCCACATGCTGTCAAAGCTGCTCAAGGACAAGGGGATCGGCCGCCACATCGTGCCCATTGTTCCCGACGAAGCGCGCACCTTTGGAATGGAGTCGTTGTTCCGGCAGGTGGGGATCTATTCCAGTTTGGGGCAGCTCTACGAACCCGTCGATTCGGATAGCCTCCTCTATTATAAAGAAGCCGTCGACGGCGCCATTCTCGAGGAGGGAATTACCGAGGCGGGGTCGATGGCGTCGTTTATAGCGGCGGGGACTTCGTATGCGACACACGGCATCCATATGATTCCGTTTTTCATCTATTACTCGATGTTTGGGTTTCAACGTATCGGGGATTTGGTGTGGTTGGCCGCCGACCAGCAGGTCCGCGGATTTATGCTTGGCGGGACCGCGGGGCGAACCACGCTGGCCGGCGAGGGGCTTCAGCATCAAGATGGTCAGAGTCATCTTCTTGCCTATCCAGTGCCATCGCTGCGCGCGTACGACCCGGCGTTTGCCTACGAGTTGGCTGTCATCATTCGCGAGGGCATCCGCCGGATGTATGTCGACAACATCAACGAGTTCTACTATATAACGGTGATGAACGAGCCGTATCCGCAACCTGCGATGCCCGAGGGTGTGGAAGAAGGCATCCTTCGCGGGCTTTACAAATACCAATCTGCGGAGAACCCGCGGTCGGACGTCACGGTCAATCTGTTGGGAAGCGGGACGATCCTCAATCAAGTGATCGCCGCCAAATCAATTTTGGAAGACCAGTTTGACATACCGGCCAATGTGTTCAGCGTGACCAGCTATAAGGAGCTCTACTGGGATGCGCTAAACGCGGAGCGCTGGAACCTGTTGCACCCCGGCGAGGAGCGGCGTGAGCCCTACGTCACGCAATTGCTTGGCGGCGCCGGGGCCGCCTG
>CP070631.1:231905-236909 GCA_020356045.1 Candidatus Latescibacterota bacterium | reverse complement strand
ACGGTTCGAACGGCTCAGCGAATGTGCCATCAGCGGAGCTTTCTCACTGCGGTGTGGGCTCGAGGCCTCGGACGCTGCCACACGAAACTGGCCCGGCGGCGCGGGCTATGGAAACTATTGGCGGGAGTCTGTCGAGAGAGAGTTCGAGTTCGACGGCACGACACCGGTATGGTTCGCGTTCGATTACCGGTGCGACCTCGAGCCGGAGGGTGACGTGGGGCAGGCGTGCATCGAGGTCGATGGGGTAGAGACGGTGATCACCGATTTGACCGGTAACGGTGCCGGAGCGACCAACATTGATCTTACCCCTTATCTAACTGCGGGTCCGGCGCCGTCGTCGTACACGCTGAGGTTCTGCGTGGTATCGGACTTCGCCTGGTCGGATGAAGATGGCAAGCACGACACACAATGCGGCGCTCTGGTCATCGACAATCTCACGGTGACCGGTGGAGGAGTAAGCTACGCGACCGGTTTCGAAGCGTCGACCGACGGTTGGCATCAGGACGACCGGAACAACCCGGCGACGGAATACTGGCTCGTCGAAAACCGTCAGCCGGTTGGGTTTGACACGAATCTGCCTGGCTCTGGACTGCTGATCTGGCACGTCGACGAAGAGGTGCTGCGTTCGGCGCTGGGCAACAGCGGAGGCAGCAGCGGAAACACCGTGCGGGGTCTCGTTCTCGAGGAAGCAGATGGTCTCGGACATCTTCTGCAGGACCCCGGCACAACGGGGAACGAAGGCGATGACGGTGATCCTTGGCCCGGGTCGACGGGCAACACGGCTTTCGACACCTCGACGAGCCCTAACAGTAGTGACAACTCGCAATATCCAACCAACATCGTGGTGTCTGGAATCGGGCCGTCGGGCCAGACCATGAGCGCGTTTTTACGGGCTGGGGATCCCGGTCCCGCGACAGTGTCGGTATCGCCCGGCGTTATCAACAACGATTTGACCACGGTGAGTATGGAGATCACCGGTTCGGGTTTTCGTCACGGCGCCATGTTTCGGTTTGTCAAGAACGGTGAACCCGATCTCGAGCCGTCTACTGTGCGCTGGCGAGATGACCAAACGCTTTTCGGTGAGGTTTATGTGTACAGCCGCGGCGGGGGAGCCTGGGATCTGATCGTCGAGAACCCCGACGGGCAGCGGTCGATTCTGCACGGCGCGATAACGATCGTTGAGCTCGTGGCCGCCCAGCTCGTGTCCGCAATGATTCGGGTGGTGGATGGTGACGTCGAATTGGTGTTCGAGCTGTTAGAAACGCATCAAGATGAGACGCTCGTCGTATCAAGGAGCGGTTCCGAGACCGGACCATGGATCGAAATGTCCAAGGCTCCGGTGGCTTTGGATGACCATCGTTTCCGTTTTGTCGATGACACGGTCGAGCCCGGTCACTCCTACCACTACCGTCTTGAAGTGCAGTCCAATGGCGGAAGCGTGCGGGAATTATACCGTGGCAGCGCGGTGATTCCGGAGGTCGAGTTCGTGCTCGAACAAAACCATCCTAATCCATTCAACCCCACCACGTCGATTCGTTTTCATCTGCCCCAGCGCGCCGACATGGTGCTCGAAGTGTTCGATATTACCGGCGCCCGTGTAGCCGTTGTGGCCGAGGGCCGGTTGCCCGCCGGCCTGTACACACGAATTTGGAACGGACGCGACGGTAGTGGCGTACCGGTGGGGTCGGGCGTCTACATTTACCGACTCAGGGCCGGTAATCGGGTCGAGAGTCGCAAGATGATTCTCCTCAAATAGGTGTCGCCCCGACAGCGTCGTTGCGTTGCTGTTCCGGTTATCGTGCAAGTCGGCCGCTCGACGGGAACCACCATCGAGGTTCAGAGATTCCGATTGCGAAAAACGTGATCCTTCAGGTATATTCAATTGCTTCTTTGGGCTCGAGGATGATAGCCGAGAGTTGTAGCGAGCGGGCGAGAGTCATGGATCATGCAGCTCGGGTGTTTGGTGGGATGCCGCACGGCGACAAATCGATTTGGCAGGTGGAGTCTTGCGACACGACGCACATCAATCGCACGTTTCTCTAGACGAGATCACCACGGTCTTGTACATGAAGCGGGAGCGAGGCAAATCTGTCACGCCAGAGGACCTGCTCCGCGTCAAACACGGAGATCACGTGTTCACACCCGAGATGATCGAACAGGCCGTCGAGGCAGGGTTTGTCGTCCAACGCAACAATCACATCGAGTTGACGGAAGAGGGGTTTCGTCACGCCACGACGGTGATCCGATGCAATCGTTTGGCCGAGCGCCTGCTCGTAGACGTGCTGAGAGTGCGTGACGAGCTGGTCGAATCGAGCGCTTGCCATCTCGAACACATACTCTCGGAAGAAGTCGCAGAAAGCATCTGCACGCTGCTCGGTCATCCGCGAAGCTGTCCGCACGGTAATCCGATTCCCCGCGGCGCGTGTTGCCGCCGCGCAAAAACCGAAGTGCAGCCAATTGTAAAACCGCTGTCCGCGTTGCGTCCGGGGGAAGAGGGGTCGGTGGCATATATCAGCTCGCCATACCACGCTCGGTTGACACGGCTTGCCAGCCTCGGATTGATGCCCGGGCAAATCGTCGTTGTCAAACAGGTTCGCCCGTCGTATGTCATCGCCTACGGCGAGACAGAGCTGGCCATCGAGACAGACGTGGCGGACGAGATTTATTTGAGAATCCGCAACAATCACTGGCAAAAACCCTGATCGTCGCGTTGCGGCCGCGACCGGCGATCACAATGTATTGGCCTCTCGAGCTTTCATGCAGGATCCGCTATCCATATCCAACGAAACGACGGACCGACCGCCGATCATCCTGGTCGGCAATCCAAATGTCGGCAAAAGTGTTGTGTTCTCATATCTAACGGGCCGGTACGCATCCGTATCAAATTTTCCGGGAACGACGATCGAAGTGTCGCGAGGCAAACTCCTGGGCGATGCTGACCGGACCGTGATAGACACGCCGGGGGTAAACAGCCTCCACCCGCAATCGCTCGACGAGGTCGTCACACGAGATATTCTTTTGTCATCGTTCGATCGAGAGATTCTGCAGGTTGCCGATGCAAAAAACCTTCGCCGGGGACTTACTATTACCACACAGCTGGCCGAAATGGGGCTGCCAATTGTGTTGGAGCTCAATTTGATGGATGAGGCCCGGCGGCGCGGGATTAGAGTGTCGGGTAGCGCGCTTGGCGAGCATCTTGGTATTGCGGTGGTGGAAACCGTGGCGATTGAAAAACGCGGGCTGAACGAGTTGAGCAAGTCAATCGAAAGCCCCGCAAAAGTCCCGCAGATTCGAGTTGCATACCCCGCCGCGATCGAGCGTGGGATTGCGGAGATCGAAAGGATACTCCCTGAGCTCACCATCAGAAAACGGGCAGCGGCATTGATGTTTCTCGCCGACCCGGACGACGCGGCTGGAGCCTTCAAATCGAAGGTAGGCGATGACGAGTCGGGCAAAATCCGCCAGGTCGCCGAGGCTGTTCAGTCTGAATTTTCGAACCCGCTCAGTTATATCATCGGAGTATCGCGGTCCAAGGTCGTCGACCGGCTTTTAGATACCGTTTATCTAAAGGATGCCACTGTTGTGCCGCGTGAGGCGGCGAGGGGCCTACGACGGCGGAGTCTGCTATTCGCGTTTGGGGCGGCTCTTCTCGCTGCGGCGCTTTACCACTTTGGCGGGAGGGCGGCGCTGTCGGATTGGGGACTTCATCCGCTTTTAATCCATCTGATTGCCGTTCATGTGTTGATCGCAGTGGTGCCGTATAACATGCTGGCGAGAATGACGACGCACTACATTTTGGGTGTGGTCGTTTTACTCGAGATACTTTACATCACCTATTTGTTCGTGGGTGTGTTGGGTGCCGGTACGCTGGTCGACCTGCTCGAAAGCGAGGTTTTTGGCCGCTATGTGGTGCCGGGAGTCACAGCGTTTCTGGACAAGCTTGTTCCCATCGCTTTTGTCAAAGATCTTCTGGTGGGCGAATACGGTCTCGTATCGATGGGGATCACCTATTCGATCGCGATTGTGCTGCCGATTGTGGCCACCTTTTTTTTGGCATTCGGAGTACTCGAAGATTCTGGTTATCTTCCCCGGCTGTCGGTCATAGCGGACCGCTTGATGCGCCGTATGGGGCTCAACGGCAAAGCGGTTCTCCCTATGGTACTCGGGTTAGGCTGTGACACGATGGCAACTCTTACGACTCGAATTCTCGATTCAAAAAAAGAACGGATAATCGCCACACTCTTGCTGGCTCTGGGGATCCCCTGTTCGGCGCAACTCGGAGTGATCATGGCGATGGCCGGCGCCAGCTCTGCGGCCTGCGTGGTCACGGTGTTTCTTGTCGTCGCGCTCCAATTGTTCATCGTCGGCGCCTTGTCCAACAAGCTGATCCAGGGTCGGACCACCGATTTTATCGTGGAACTGCCACCCATAAGGGTCCCGCACCTTGGCAATATTGTGCTAAAGACACGGCACCGTATGATCTGGTTTCTCAAAGAGGCGGTGCCGTTGTTCCTCATCGGCACTTTTGTCCTTTTCATATTGGACAAGGTCGGTACGCTGGCGCTGATGGAACGATGGTTCCGGCCGGTTACCGACGGATTGCTCGGTTTGCCCGTCGAGAGCACCGGCGCGTTCATCATCGGCTTCTTTCGTCGCGATTACGGCGCTGCCGGACTCTACGACTTGTTCATGGATGGATTGCTCACGCCCAATCAAATTGCGGTGAGCATGGTCGTAATCACGCTTTTTGTCCCGTGTATTGCCAACTTTTTCGTGATGATAAAAGAACGGGGCTTGGTGACCGCGTTGTTAATGGTCGCTTTCATTTTGCCGTTTTCGATTCTTGTGGGCAGCCTGCTCAATCTGTTTCTCACCGTTGCCGGTATCAGCCTATAAACGTTCACGTTCCTCAGGTTGTCAGCGCTAGAAACGATCCCGATTTCATGTGACGGCGCGCCCATTGAGGGCCTGGCACGCCTACCTGCTCGTCACCCTTTGGATTGT
>CP070631.1:230125-231805 GCA_020356045.1 Candidatus Latescibacterota bacterium | reverse complement strand
GTTACTTCGCGGATGGAACCGTCGTTAACCTCGATGGCCTGGTAAATAATATTGAATATCTTCGCTATCTGCGGGAGAACCGATTTCCGCAATTTATCCTTGATCCGGGAATCGAATTCATCGGCAACAAACACGTGAGGGACGGGGACATACGCATCAAGACCGAGCTCGAGGAGGCAGGCTTCGGGTTCGAGGTGGTATACAGAAACGAATACGAGAACGCATTCAGTCTCGCCTTTATGGGGTCGAAAAAGAACACCTACAGCATGTATCGTCTGACCTACCCGCCGAATGGGCGAGGTCATCGAGGTAGGCGGCTATTCGTTGTCCTCGTCCTCTTCGGTCGGATCACCGCCAATCGGTATGCTGGCCAGTAAAGAAAACACCCGGTTGTACACGGCATCTCCCGGGTTGTCCTTAATCGTGTCCGTCAGACCAAGGTAGAACCTCGCCGCCACGCTCATACCGTACTGCCCTCTGAACTTGTATTCGGCGTGAAAAACGACCCCCGCATCCGTACCGTTGAGCGTGTCTTCTACATTTTGATCAACCGTGATCTTGTTGGTGACAACGCCTTCGTACGTGTCTGTGGCACTGGACAGAAACCCGATCTGGGGTCCGAGCCCCAGATGAAGCTTCTGTTCCATCAACGCGTATTTCACAATAATGGGAATCGCAAAATAGTTCATGCGCCGCGAATACGATTTGTCCTCGACAAGCTCACCTATCGGAGGATCGTCGAGACTTCCGGGGGGCGGCATTTTATTGGCACCTACCTTGTAGAAGGGCAGCAGCTCGGGTTGAAGGTAGAAGTTGTCGGCAAATCGCCATTCGCCAAGAAGCCCAAAGATCAAACCCGGCTTTACCCCGGTGCCGTCAATACCCGAAAGGTTCGACAGGTTCAAACCCACATCGACTCCAAGGTGAAATGTTTCGGTGCTGAGTTTATCGCCAAATAGAAGACCGATGAGCACCTGTCCGCTTGCGGGCTTTGGAAAAAACGCGATCAGCAAGAGAAACAGAATTGCCTTTTTCAACTTTTCTCCCTTCAATCCATTACCGTTTGTCTTTGGGCGAACTGTCCTCGTGGCATTCTACAAGAGATCAATGGGACCGGCAGAATAGTTTTTCAGATTTAGTACGGCGCTATTCGTCCGTGTCATCCGATTTTTCAAACAATTGTTTCTGCAGATTCTGATATGGCTTGGTAATGTCGAAGTATATCTCGGTGCCGTCTGTCGTTTTGATCAGATCCATGTATCGGTCGCCGTCTTCCACCAACTCTTGTGATTCGAATGTTTTTTTCAAAACCTCCAGAATGAAATATTCGTCTCCGGTAACCGAGACGACATACGGCTCGTCCTTGGTTCCATCGCCGGTGTCTAATATTCCCCGAACACAAGCAGAGGTAATAACGCGTTCCAGGTTGAATAGCTCGTCATCACCCATCTCGCGTGCCGCGTATCCGGCAAGCATGTGCAACTCCGGGCTGAGCAGTAGTGTCGCTTTCGACCGCTGGCAGGCCTCATAGGCTTTTTCGTAGTCTTCGGAATCGAGAAGCCCCTGGATCTGCTCGATGTACCCGGCGTACGGACGGTATTCTGGAGTGGCAGCCAAGTTGTCGAGGATCGTCCGATAGTGGGCACCCGTCGGATTTTCGACAAACTCAAAGAAACTTTT
>CP070631.1:227006-230025 GCA_020356045.1 Candidatus Latescibacterota bacterium | reverse complement strand
GTGGACAGGGATCATGACTGGTTTCCGTGGTGGTGGCCTGGATCTGTCGCAGGGACAGTACATCCAGATCTGGGTCAACGACTTCAAACCGGCACCGGAAGACCGCAAGGGGATCCTTCATATCGATATGGGATTCATCGATGAAGATTTTTATGAACCTGATGCGTCAGCCCCGGCTGGGGGCCCGGTGTTCAACAACGAAGATGCCAACCGGGATGGCTTCACCGCGCTGACCGAGGATACCGGTCTCGACGGTGTCTTTGACGGCGAAGATGGGGACGATCCGAATGACAACTACAGCTCGCAGCGGATTGACGATCGTTTTAGCCAGGTCAACGGCACCGAGGGCAACTTTTTGTGGGACACCGAGGATCTGGACGGCAACGGACAGCTGGAGACATCCAACGCTTATTTCACTTTCGAAGTTGATCTCAGCGACAGCGCCATCGTCGATATCCGTCGCGATTTCAACAGGCCGGACGATTTTTACACAGACGAGTTCGACTCATGGCGCCAGTACCGGATTCCGTTGTCCGAATTCGTCAGCATCAACAAGGATGGTGCGCCGTCGATCGAACAGATCAAGCATCTGCGCATCTGGTTCGAAAACATCGGGGAAACGGTTAGCGCTGCAAGAAAGCGGATTCAGATCTCCGATTTCAAGGTTGTGGGAAACCGCTGGGAGCGTGACGGGTTGAGGGATCTCTCCGACAACGTACCCAGTGATCCGGACACGGTCGGTGCACGGTTTGCGCTTGGTGTGATCAGCACAAAAACCGACCCAACGAAATATGTCCCGCATGTCAATCCCAACGTACAGAATGAAATTGCGGAAAAGGAACAGTCGCTGCTCGCCGTGTACGAAAACATCCCGCCGGGCAAGGGTTTCAGAATACGCAAACGTTTTGGCGGCACCGGGATGGACTTCACCATGTACCGCGATCTTAATTTCTTTGTCCACGCGGACAACATGAACGAGGAACACGAGTACTATTTCCAAATCGCATTTGACAGCCTCAACTTTTACGAGGTTCAGATCCCATTGACGAAGACCTATTTTACGAAGGCGGATTGGTGCCGTGTGCTGATACCGTTCACGGATCTCACCGACCTGAAATTCGAGCCCCTCGATTCGGTTGTGACCGGGGTTGCCTTCGATATGGCCGATCCGGGACGCACGTACAACGTCAGAATGGTCGGTCAGCCCAATCTCTTTAACGTGCGGGTCCTCTATGCCGGATTCCGGAACAAGAGCACAGGTACCGAATCGGCGTCGGGGGAGCTTTGGATCAATGACGTCTATCTTGGTGATCGCAAACGCGACGTCGATTTTGCCCAGCGTTTATCGGGAGCGGTCAATATGGGCAATGTCATAAACGTGAGCGGCAGCTGGCAGCAAACCGGCCCCGATTTTCGTTCACTGCGCCAGAAACGCGGCAGTGGATCGAACAACCAGTCCATAAGCCTCAATGCCAAAACCAGCGTTGACTATTTCTTACCGCTGTTTGGTTTCAAGCTCCCCGTAACGGGGAACTTCAGCAGAAACACGAGTCTGCCAAAATTCACACCCAACAGCGACACGGAGATCACCGATCCGGCGATCCAGGACAGTCTAAAGAGCGAAAACACGACCAGGGGATTGAGTACAACGCTCACTCGGACCGGGTCTAAAAACCCCCTGCTCAAGTACACCTTTGACAAACTAAAAGCCAACTTCTCTCTTGGCGAGACGGCGATGAAATCACCCGCATCGGCGGATACGACGGTCACACTAAACGGGACTCTCGATTACGGAATCACGTGGGGTGCCAACAAACGGCTGCGATTGTACAAGGACTTGGGGATCCGTTACTGGCTGAACACGTTCAACTACCGCGTCAACGCCACGCGCAGAAAGGGCCGCCGGTACCGGTTGGTGGCCGGGGAGTTCATCGCGGACCCCGTCCTGTGGTCGGCGGGAATCACCAACAATGGTTCAATGACCTATGCGCCATTCCCGTCTTTGACATCCTCGTTCCGGATGCAAACACGGCGCGATCTGAGGACGCCGCACGATTGGCTGGGGGTCGATATCGGGTTGGAGACCAACCGCACGCACTCGTTCCAAGCCACCTACAAGGCGCCTCCCCTGTGGATCCTCCGGTCGTTGGCTCCCGACTTCGGATACAACTCGTCCTACACGGAGGATGCGAGCCCCAACGTCCAAAAGCCCGGCGATCCCAGCGGCGTGAGAAACGTGAACAGCAGCCGCGGGGCGAGCTTGAAGTTCCGTATGGACGTCGGTGGGCTGTTTGGGAAGATCTTTGGCGGGGTTGGTCTTCTAGACAAGGAAGAACCGGCGGCGGCGAGGAGCCCACAGCAGCAGCGCCCGCCGCCGGGAGCGACCCGTCCCGACTCGACCATAGCAGGTGCCGACACGACGGAGGTGGAGCCCGAATCGAAACCAAGAGCCAGTCCAATGATGTTGTTTAGAAAGGGCGCCGGGATCTTGAGCAGCATTCGCAAAATCAACGCGTCGGTTCAGCAGAAATCGCAAGCCGGTTACACGAGAATACCGGCACGACCAAGTCTCGATTACCAGTTCGGTTTCACGCAAAACAGCGGCGTGGTCTACAAGGGAACCGTTTGGGATACGCCGGAACGATTTTCGGAGAACTTGACCATCTCAATGGATTCGGGTGTTCAATTGACGCAAAATATCGACGTGGCGGCACGGTTCAGCCATTCGAACGCGAACTCGGTTTTTCGAAACAACGAGACGACGACCACGGGTATGACCTGGCCGGACCTCAACCTTAGTTGGAAAGGTCTGGAGAAGTTCGCCTTGTTCAGAGGGTTCTTCACTCAAGCAAGCGCCACGGTGGGTTATAACCGGCAGACGCGCGAGACTGGCCGGGCCGGTGAGAAACAGTCCGAGAATAACAGCACCAACATTACGCCGTCGATGATCTTCAGCTGGAAGAACGGCATCCAGAGCAGCATAAACATGCAGTACGCCAAAGATGTGACGGATACGAGG
>CP070631.1:221943-226906 GCA_020356045.1 Candidatus Latescibacterota bacterium | reverse complement strand
GGCTTGTCCCACCGAACCGTTCCTTCCAACACGTAATCGACACCCAACTCCTCGCCGATTTGTTTGATCGATTTGTTCGCGTTTTTATATTGCATCGCGCTGGTACGCGAGATCACACCCAAATCACTCAACACGGCCAAACGGCTTGTAATCTCCTCGGTGACCCCGTCGGTAAAGTACTCGACGTCGGATGGCCCCAGGTTTTCGAACGGCAAAACAACGAGCATCGCCTTGTCCGGTTGCGTGATGACCGCGGTTTTCTTTTCCCCAAGAGACCACTGCCAGTACACCGCATACGAGACAATGGCAATGGCCAAGACCGCGATGACAACGCCCATCCAACGGCCGCTCGTCTTTTTATCCGCGTGCCGGTGGGGTTCAGACTCATACGGTTCCTGCAAACGCTTGGTCTGCCGGTTCAAATCGACGATAACATCGTCGATATGCTGGTAACGGTCGGCGGGACTCTTCTCGAGACATTTGGCGATCACTCTCTCCAGCTCCATCGGTACACCGGTTCGAATTGCGGTGAGCGGTTCGGGATCGCTGTTGACGATCGAATACATCACTGCTTGTTCGTGCTCACCGGCAAAGGGAAGCTTTCCGGAGATCATCTCGTAGAGCACCACCCCCAAAGCCCAAATATCCGACCGGTGATCCACTTCGCTCCCGCCGGTTTGCTCGGGAGACATGTGTGCAACGGTGCCCAGCGTCGTCCTCTCTTTGGTTAACCGTGTCTGCCCTCCCAACTTGGCGAGGCCAAAATCGAGAATCTTGACCTGGCCGTCGTTGGTGACAAAGATATTCGCCGGCTTGATATCCCTGTGGACGATGCCTTCGGCGTGTGCCTTTCCGAGACCCTGGGCGATCTGTTTGGCGATCACCAGTGCATCTCCAATAGGCAAAGGTCCTCGTTCGATCCGCGCGTCCAGGGTCTCACCGGTGTAGCATGCCATGGCGATAAACATCTGACCGTCATCGGTCGAGTCGATCTCATGAATCGTGCAGATATTTGGGTGATCCAGGGCCGAGGCGGCTTGCGCTTCCTGGATAAACCGGCCTTTGGCCTCTTCATCGCGGGTCAACTGTGCAGGCAAAAACTTCAGCGCGACGGACCGCCTGAGCTTGGTATCCTCCGCCCGATATACCACACCCATCCCGCCACGCCCGAGCTCCTCGAGGATCTTGTAGTGGGACACAATCTTGCCGATCATTCCGACCCGCCTGGACGCAAAGATTGTGGATCAAAGAGATTCCCCCCCAACGGGAATCCGTATGCTCACCGCTATCTTAACAGGGAAAAAAGAGGGCGTCAAAAGGAGTTGAAAGAGCCCGTAATTGGGCCGGTGCAGGCCGATGGGCTACTTTGGCGGGAACTCTCTGAGCATGCGCTCAACAGCTTTGGCGATCCGTTTCTTTTTGTTTTCCGGGGAATCGTTCAGATTGACTTCAGCCCGCGCGATCCCCCGCCAAACAAGCTTGTTCGAGGCCGAATCGATAAAGTCGAGGACCAGGGTTCCCTTGTGCCAGGTGTACGTATAGGTAACGTCTTTTTCGAATTCCGTGTATGGCATCCGGTCGTAATAGTCCGTCACCTCCACCACATCCAGCTCATCTTTCATCGCCGTGTGGTAGTTGACCAGAAAATCGGGTGTATCCGTTGACCTCAGGTATCCGCGCTTTGTCAGTTCCTCCTCGACGGCGTTCTGGATCCGCGTGCGGACGATGGGATCATCAACACCGGGGTCCCCCGTTTCTTGTGCAGGTTCCGGCACCCAGTCCCAGGTGCTGTACCCGCGAAAATCCGTCTCCTTGTCAAAATCGGTCTGGATCTCCATTCCACCCGAGCATCCACCAACCACCGCCAGAAGCAGTGCTGCGATCATCGTTTTCGCGATATGTTTCATTGCCATATCCACGTTCCCGTTTTCTTGGATCGACGGCATGACGGTGTCTACCGCTCGCCAAAGAAAAACGTCAGCCCCAGCGCCGGTCCGTGCCGCACGGCTTTGTATCTGAAAAGCGATTCGCCGCTACCGCTCTCGTAGTCCACGGACCAGACGCGATAACCAAAGAAAAAGCCCAAATTGACCGGACGCCAGTCGACTCCCGATACCAGATTCCAGGTAAACTTTGAGCCGATGCCAAATCCACCGATGTCACCTCTCACAAAGAGCTTCCAATCCCTGGCAAACGGCAAGTTGTAGCGTCCGCCGACAAATGGGTCGATCCAACTCTCGGAACCGCTGAACAGCGTTGCGGACTCTTCTGTGATATCCGCCTTGAGATTGACAAAACGAGCACCGCCCAACACCTCGAATTGATACGCGACCCAGTACGCCCCACCGACTTCGACAAGCCATGTTCTCGTCTCGGTTCGATTGCCCTCGAGATCGTCTTCTTCTCCTTGTCTATAGTTCAGATCCAGGATTAACGACCAGTAGTCCTTCTTCGCTTCCACGTGAAAAACCATCGCCCAGGTCTCGAACTTGAGCATGTCACCAATGCTGTTATCGACCGACTCCGTCTGGCCCTGCAGCGTCACATCGCCCGATCTCGCCGCCGGCCAAATATAGGCGGTAAAATCAACCCCTGTGCGTTTTTCACGACGTTGCCCAACCGAATCCGACGGAACCAGGCCGACGGCAATTACGCTCGCAACGAGCGTGATCAAGACTGTCCGGAACATCGAGGTTCTCCTGTTGTGAGTGACGATACGATCGGGCCGCCAGATGTTCACCCATGCTACACCACGGTGACAATGGCGTCAAACAGTGGCGTGGAGTACGGCTCAGCGGGATGGACCAGAGCCAGGATGGGTTGGAACGTTCAAATCGCCGGTACCGCCAGCACCGGGCACGGCGCGCGGCGAATCACCTGCTCGGTGATGGATCCGCGGAGCATATCGAGCACGCCGTTGTGACCAGCCGTCGCCATAACGATCAGGTCGGCGGACTGCTCATTTGCGGTGTCGATTATGGCGTCGACCACCTCTCCGCGTTTTTGCACGTGATTCCATGTGCAGGCCTCCATCTCGGGCAGGCTCACCTCGGGCGCACGATTCATGCTGGACACGTGTAACAGAGAGATGTCGATCGGCGGCGTCTGACAAAGCATGGCGGTGTGAGTCGCCCATCCAACGGCCATCGTAGGTTTGGGGTGGTAATCAATCGGCACGAGAACACGGCGGAGCGACAGGCCCCCATCCTCGAGCGAAACAAACCCACGGGCCGTTCCCGACACGAACAGCGAAAGGGTTCGCGATTTGCGGGCAAGCTCCTCGGCTAATGATGGCTTTAGCCAGCGTGGAACCCCGTTGCGGCCCTCGGTGGCCAGAACGATTAGATCGGCCGGGTGCTCTTCCAAATAGGACAAAACCGCCGGCAGCGGACGGCGTTTGTTGAGGCTCACTTTTTTGACACGAACGGACAGATCGTGCGAAACAGCCTCGCGCGGGGTCCCGTTCTCGAGCAGACCCCACCGTTCGAGGGTCCCGCGGACCGATGGAAAGCCCGTCCACCGCTTGCGCTTATCACCCACGCCGGCGTTCAAAACAACCAGACTGGTATTCCCGCGAAGGGCGATCGCCAGTGCATGGGCAAACGCATGTTCGCTCGCCTGCGAAAAATCAGACGGATGCACGATCGAGTCGACAAATGGTTCCATTGATGCTTGCGACATAACGCCGGTACCCCAAAACAAAACTGACAACGCTGGTGGCGTTGTCAGTTTTATGCATAAATCAGACCGAATTCTCCACTCACATCGCCTAGAACAGGAGCATCAACCCCACACCCACATCCGGCTGGACAAAACCCGACCCGCCAAGGGCGATGGCGCACCCACCGCCACCACATGCGACCGCACCTCCTCCATCAATCAAAACCCAAGGAAGCCGGGCCTGTACCCGGATGCCAAGGTGTTCGCTCAGATAGAATTTGGCGCCGATCCCCAGAATCAGCGAAAATTTCCAGACGTCCGACGTCAGCGGAGATTGGCCGGCAAACCGCGTGGCACCCAGCGTAAAGATGCTAAACGGCATCACCTTGCCCTTCTGCACACCACCGATACCGCCAAACTGAAAATACTCCACCGTCAGGTCGCCGAGTGTTTGTTTGAGCGCGCCCGCGGGCTGAAAGATCAGCTTGCTGTCCTGCCGTTGATACAGGAGGGTAATCTGACCACCTGGTTTGACATTAATGTCGAGTTCAATACCCCAGCTGACCGAGCTTTCGATGTCCAGTGAGCCCAGCACGCTGTCGACTCTCGCATCGATGCTGCTGGTCCACGTATAGCCCACGTAAGGCGTGATTTCGATCTTGTGTTTTTGGGGCTGCGGACTCCAGCCATCGTCCCACTGGTACTGTGCTCCCACCGGGTTCACAAAAACTACCACCGCCAGCGGCACGAGCGTCAAAAACAGAGTCCTTTTCCGATTTGGCTGCATCGAGCGTTACCACCCGCGGTAGGCCAGACCGATGTTGATTCCCCAGTACTCCCACTTTGCCGAGTCGCTTGAAATATTTTCCCCGGATTCAAAGGCGATGTTGTACCGGCCGTTGATAATGATGTCCGCTTCCTCGAGCGGGATATGCACGCCGAGTTCGGGATAACCACCAAAGTGCCAGTGATTCTCCTCCAACGCGATCACGCCGATCTCAAACCGTTGGATCGTATAATACGTACCCACGCCGATGCCGAGGTACAACCAGAGGTGATCCTTGCTCCCAAAGTAATAGGCAGCAGTGGCCATGATGGGGAACGAGTTGAGATAACGGTTTTGATGCCCGGTAAGCGCCCCTTGGGGAAACTCGATGGTTCCGGACTCAGTCTGGTTGAACACCTGCCAAGCAAGCGAGATTCCAAGCGCCAGGCGGCTGTCTCCCCCGCTCAAGAACCATCGGCCGTCAAAACCGATGCCGCGGAAGCTCGTCTCCTCGATATAGTTTGTCATATCACCTTC
>CP070631.1:216540-221843 GCA_020356045.1 Candidatus Latescibacterota bacterium | reverse complement strand
CTGACGGCGCGGGGGCCCGGGTGGCCCCACCGGTCGGAGCGGCACCCGGGGGCGCCTCCAGGCGCCCGTTTCACGACCCTAAGGGAGCGTTCGGACCCTATCGGGTTGACGGGACGTGGTTTGGATCCCCAGGGGCGATTTTTTTCGATTTTGGTTTCCCCCCTCAACGAATCGTGCTATTGTTTCGGGTCTCATCCGAGATATTCAACGATTAACACTATCAGGAATCACGGCTTATCGAATTGCCGCTTGGTTAATTACGTGACTAGCCCGTATATGGGTGCCGCTCGAAACGGGTGTTGCATCGACACCCATGGAAGTGAAGAGAGGAGGCCACGGTTTCCATGACAGATCAGGATCAGAAATCTATTGTTGTTGGTGTTCCCAAAGAAACCTTCCCCGGGGAACGCCGGGTCGCGCTGGTTCCCGAGATGCTGCCCGCGCTGGCAAAGGCCGGAGCGGATGTTTTCATCGAGACGGGCGCCGGGATCGAAGCAGGAATTACCGACGATAGCTACACACAAAAAGGGGCGACGATTGCCTCGAGAGATGACATCTTCGCCAAATCGGATGTCGTCTTTCAAGTCCGCACTTTTGGTGCGAATCCGGAAGCCGGCCGCGCGGATTTGGACAAGCTGCGCGATGGTCAAATCGTTATCGGTTTTACAGAATCGCTCGGCGAGCCGGCGTTGTCCAAAGAGCTGGCCGGCCGCGGCGTCACGTTGTTTTCGCTAGAAATGCTCCCGCGAATAACGCGTGCACAGAGCATGGACGTGTTGTCGTCGATGGCGACGATTGCCGGCTACAAGGCGGTGCTTTACGCCTCGGACACGCTCCCAAAGATTTTCCCGATGCTCATGACCGCGGCGGGAACGATTGCTCCGGCGCGTGTGTTTGTTGTCGGTGTCGGTGTCGCCGGTTTGCAAGCGATCGCCACCGCCAAACGGCTTGGTGCGGTCGTGAGCGCCTATGATATCCGGCCTGCAGTCAAAGATCAGGTGATCAGTCTTGGCGCCAAATTTGTCGAGATGGATCTCGACACCGGGGAAGCCGAAGACAAGGGTGGATACGCCAAGGCGATGGACGAGGAGTTTTACAAGAAACAGCGGGAAATGATGGTCAAAGTTGTCGCCGAGCACGACGTGGTTATTACAACCGCCGCTGTCCCCGGTAAAAAGGCGCCGATCCTCGTAACCGAAGAGATGGTCAAAGGAATGGCCCCCGGGTCGGTCCTCGTCGACCTCGCCGCCGAGCGTGGAGGCAACTGCGAGTTGACCAAGCCGGGCGAGACGGTTCAAGCGCACGGCGTGTCGATCCTCGGTCCGCTAAACGTTCCCTCGACGATCCCATACCACGCCAGCCAGATGTACGCGAAGAACATTACGACGTTTTTCCAGAACATGGTCAAAGAAGGCAAGGTCGAGATCGACATGGAGGATGAGATTATAACTGACACGATGATAACTAAAGGCGGCGACGTTGTGTCATCACGGGTAAAAGAACTGCTCGGTGCCGCCTAGCTCGGAACTCCAGAAGGGAGGTAAGAAACTTGGAATCATTTGTCTTCACGTTGACGATTTTTGTGCTGGCCGTTTTTCTCGGATTCGAAGTAATTACGAAGGTTCCGCCAACGCTGCACACGCCGCTGATGTCCGGATCGAACGCGATTTCCGGTATTACGATTATCGGCGCCATACTGTCAGCGGGAACCAAGCTCACGATACTCACCACTACGCTGGGTTTTCTGGCAGTTGTGTTCGCCACCATTAACGTTGTTGGCGGTTTTATGGTGACGCACCGCATGCTCGACATGTTTAGACGAAAATAATCGAGCAACTGATGGTGTGATTGACTAATGACTTTTTCGTAAAAAACAAAGGATCGAGAAATGAAAGAAGTAGTCATTAACCTGGCGTATCTTTTGGCTTCGGCGATGTTCGTCATCGGGCTAAAAGGGCTCACGCATCCTCGGACGGCGGTGCGCGGTAATCTCACCGGTGCGCTGGGTATGCTTCTGGCGATTGTCGTCACGCTGATCGACCAGCGGATCATCGGCTACGAAGTCATCATCGCCGGAGCGGTTGTCGGCGGGCTCATCGGTGCCGTTTTCGCCATAAAAATTCAAATGACCGCCATGCCGCAGATGGTGGCATTGTTCAACGGGTTTGGTGGTGGCGCGTCGGTTCTCGTCGCTGGTGCGGCGCTTATCGAATCTGGAATCATCGAAGTGAGCGGATCGATGACGCAGCTTGTCGTGGCGACCGTTTTTTCGGGACTTATCGGCTCGGTGACGTTCTGGGGCAGCTTGATCGCGATGTTCAAGCTTTGGGAAAAGGTGGTTCCAGGTGGTAACGTCACGTTTCCGGGGCTGCAGGTTGTCAACGCAATCCTAGCGATTATCTGCGTGGCCCTCGGCGTGATGATTATCATGGACCCGACCAACATCACGCTCTATTGGGGACTTGTCGCGGCCGCCGGTGTGATGGGAATTTTGCTGACTATACCGATTGGTGGTGCGGACATGCCCGTGGTCATCGCGCTCCTCAACTCCTACTCGGGTTTGGCGGCGGCGGCCACCGGTTTTGTGCTTTCGAACAACGTATTGATTATTGCGGGTTCACTGGTCGGCGCGTCGGGTCTAATTCTGACCAGTATCATGTGCAAGGCGATGAACCGGTCGCTGGCCAACGTGATCTTTGGCAAGCTCGCTCCCGCCGAAGGCGCTGCTACGGCCGACGAAGTGTATGCGGGCAAGGTCAAGGCCGCTTCGCCCGAAGAAGTTGCCATGCTTTTCGACACTGCTCGCCGCGTGGTCTTTGTGCCCGGTTATGGGATGGCGGTTGCGCAGGCGCAGCACGTTGTGCGTGATCTGGCCAACTGGTTGACGTCGAACAAGGGCGCAGAAGTCGAGTACGCGATTCACCCGGTGGCGGGGCGTATGCCGGGTCACATGAACGTTCTTCTAGCCGAAGCCAACGTTCCTTACGATCAGCTCAAGGAAATGGATGAAATCAATCCCACGCTGGATACGGCCGATGTGGCGATGGTGATCGGCGCCAACGACGTCGTCAACCCGGTCGCGCGCACCGACCCCAAGAGTCCGATCGCGGGGATGCCGATCATCGATGTGGACAAATGCCGCACCGTTGTGATCGTCAAGAGAAGCTTGAGCCCGGGTTTTGCTGGAATTCCCAACCCGCTCTTTGCCGCCGACAATACGCTGATGATGTTTGGCGACGGCAAGAAAGCGCTGCTCGAGCTCGTTGCAGCACTCAAAGAAGGATAACGATCGCCTCGCCGGGGCAGGCCGCAATGGACTCGCCGCGGTGACATCAGACAAGGGGGATCGCATGAAGGCAAAGGTCTGCAAGACAAATGAGATCGGTGTCAACACGATGAAGTCGTTTGACATCGAGGGCGAACCGATTCTTGTGGCAAACGTGGGCGGCAAGTACTACTCGATCGCGGATACGTGCTCGCATGCGATGGCTTACCTTTCGGAAGGCGAACTTTTGGAGGACTGCAGGGTCCAGTGCCCCGATCATGCGGCGATTTTTGACCTCAAAACGGGAGAGGCCCTGGCGCTTCCCGCTGTGAGCGCGGTCGAGACGTTTGAAGTTATCGTTGAAGGAGATGACATCTTTGTGGAAACCGGGGCCGGCTGAGACAGCTAACTGAGCCGGAGGGAAGGGTAGTAAACGGTATGAACCGCCGAATCTGTCGCGAGCGGACGCCCGGACAGAATCGGCGGTTCGTGTATTTAACCGGACGGTCGCAGTTATGAATATCGGTATCATCGGTCTGCCGCAGGTGGGCAAGAAAACGCTGTTTGGCCTCCTGGTGGGGCAGGCGGCGCTCCAGCGTCATACCGACCCGTCAAAAACGGCTCGGGGTGTTGCCCCCGTCCAGGATCCCCGGCTGGAGTCGCTGCGCCGTGTATATAACCCCAAGAAGTGCACTCAGGCGCGGATGGAGTTTCTGCTCCCGCAGAAGATCGAAGAGCAGTCGGTGACAAAGGGTGACATTTTCCGTGACTTGGCCGAGGTCGATGTCTTCTGTCATGTGGTCAGAGGGTTTGTCGACGACTCGGTTTATCATATATGGGGTTCAGTCGATCCGGTTCGTGATATCGACTATGTGAAGAGTGAATTTATCCTCCACGACCTGATTTTTGTCGAGAAGCGGATCGAAAAGCTGGGCAAGGATTTGCAAAAATTCAAAAACGAAGCATTGCAGAAGGAAAAGGAACTTCTCGAACGGCTGAGAGATCACCTGGAGACCGAACGGCCCTTGCGGCTTGCCGAGGTATCGGCTCAGGAAGAAAAAACACTCCGCAACTATCCCTTGCTCTCCGCCAGAAAGGTGTTGGTCGTGCTCAATGTGTCCGACGAGGATATTTCGGATACGGCCAGGATCGCCGAGCTCAATTTGAGATATGCGGAAGTCGAGATTGCGTGCGTGCAGATTGCGGCCGCGACTGAATCCGAGATCGCCGCTCTCGACAACGACGAAGAACGGCGGGAGTTCATGTCGGAGTTGGGGTTGGCCGAAACGGCGCTCCATGTTCTTACGCGGGAGTGCATCGAGTCGCTCGGGTTGATATCGTTTTTTACCGCCTCGGGAGATGAGCTCAGGCAGTGGCTGGTTCGCCGTGGATCGTCGGTCGTCGAGGCGGCGGGGAAGATCCACACCGATATGGCCAGGGGGTTTATCCGCGCGGAAGTGATCAAGTATGGCGACCTCATCGAGCTTGGCAGTGAGGAAAAGGTCAAAAATGCGGGCCGTTTGGCCGTCAAGGGCAGGGACTATGTTGTCGAGGATGGGGATATCCTTTTTATCCGCTTCAACGTATAACAAATTTTGCCGGAGACGCGAAAAATTCTTGACCCGCACGACGGATCCCCATAGAGTGGCTTTGAAGCGATATCCTTTTAAACTGGTACCGAGATGCCGGAAAGGGACTTCATGAAAAACTGCATACAACAAAGTACAATGTCTCCTGCAACCGTGGGAGATTTTTTGTGGGCCGTTTGGCCTTCGACCGCCGCTGGTGCCGCCGCCGGCGGTTTTTTTTGGCCGGCCGAAACGTTGATCGGCCGCCGGATGGGAGACGATCATGACGGGTGCGAGTATGTCAAATGCGCGGGGCTCGGATAGCCAGCACGATCGTCGGCGCCGGGGTAAGCTGATTCTGGCCGACGGGACCCGGTACGAAGGGTATGTCATCGGGGGCGGCCGGTTGCCCGTATGGGGTGAGGTCGTATTTAACACGAGTATGACCGGGTATCAGGAAATCATCACCG
>CP070631.1:211337-216440 GCA_020356045.1 Candidatus Latescibacterota bacterium | reverse complement strand
TCGGGCGACTGGCGGTCAATCGTTACGCGTACCGGTTGCTCTCAATCCGGCGATGGCAAACTGCATCAAGTTTTCAAGGGTTCGATGGGCGTCTTGATCGTTGATCGAAGCCGTGTCGTCATCCTCGACGTGGGGCCCCGCCACCGTAAACGCCAGTGCGCCCACAACAAAATACATCCGGCGAATCACATCCTCAGGATCCAATTCGGGAAGCGCGCGTACGAACGCCCTGGAGAAACGTTCGAAGATCTCCGAAAAAACGGACCGCATCGAGCCCTTGACGCCGTGCCCGGGTTCTGTGATGGCGCGGCCGAGAAGCTGGGAGAGCAATCGGCTTTCCGCCGGTGGGGATCTTCGGATTCGAATGACTGGAGCCAAAAAGGCCTCCATGACGTCATCAAGAGGTAGCGGACCCGAGCCGTGCCGGGATTCGATCGCGTCAAGCCGCTCGAGCCGTTCTTGGTTGATGGGTGCCGCGCGCCGCTGCAATACGGCCTCGATCAAACCGTCTTTGGAGCCAAAATGATAGTGAACGGCGGCGGTGTTAACCTTCGCCTGCTTGATGATCGTCCGTAACGACACCGCGCCAAAACCGTGAGTGGCAAAAAGACTCTCGGCGGCATCCATGATTTTGGTCTTGGTGTCGATGTCGGCCATGGTCGTGGTTTTTTTGCGTGCGATAGGTTTGTGCAGCTGCTTTGTGTGATTCAATTAAACGATTGATTCAATCAAATGTCAAGGAGATTTTCAGGATTTACATAAGTGCCAAAATAATATATAATTAGCCAATGAAAACTTCCAACGACGCCCCTCGTTGCGGGAACTGCCGACCACGCACCCGCGGGCTGTTTGGCTCGCTGTCGAGCACCCACACCATCAAACTCGATCGGGAAAAAACCGCCCACGACTACGACCGCGGTCAGATTATCTTTTACGAGGGCACGCCGCCGCTGGCCATCTACTGTATCCATTCGGGTATCGTCAAGCTCTACAAAACAGGTAAGAACGGCACGCATATTATGATCCGGATCCTGGGACCCGGCGATGTGATTGGGTATCGTGCGCTTTTGGCCAATGAACCCTACGCGGCAACCGCGGAGGCCGTGGACACCACCACCGCGTGCACGATCACGCGTGATACGATCAACATACTGCTCAAAAACGATCCCAAATTGATTCTTCAGCTGTTATCAAAGCTCGCTACCGAACTCCGGGTGTCCGAAGATCAAATGGTGACGAGGCTGCAGGAACCGGTTAGACAGCGAACCGCGCGGTTTTTGATGTGGCTCCGCGAGAGTCTGTGGTCCGGATCGCGAAGATCAAACACGATCGTGGTGCCGCTTCTCCGCGAGGAAATGGCACAAATGGTCGGAACCACCCCGGAAACCTTTTCGAGAACGCTCCGAAAGTTTTCCCACGACGGCGTGATCAAATACGATCGCAAATCGATCACGATCACCAAGCCGGGTGTCTTGCAGGGCATCGCCAGCGCGTGAACCCGGCGCTCGATTAAACTTGATCGCAGTCAAGTAATTACACAATTTCAATCAACTTACAAACCGGTTGCGGTTGATATTAGCACCGAGATCGGGTATAATAAACCATCTAAGGTTTGGAATAACTGATCAGCGATACCCCAGTTGGCAGCTAGATCCTCGCAGTGAAAGGGGGCACCGTATGTCGAGGCAATTGCTACCGATTCTTTCCGTTCTTCTTTTCCTGTTTCTCCTTGCTCCAACAATATCATTCGCAGATGCATCGGTCGTGCAGGATTCGTGTGTCGCAGTTATAGAGGGGCCACCGCCCTGGCCGGTATGGACGTACTTTACGATTGTGAATTTCAGTCTACCCGCGCCCGTGTGTGATCTTCATTTTATCCCGGAACCGCAGCCGCCAGATCCGGGATGCGTGATGATCGGAACGATAAACGCGGCCGGATGGAGCAGCTTTTTGAATCCGCTGGATGGTGCGGACTTTTTTGCAAACACACTCGGTGATTGTGTTCCCGTCGGCGGGTCCAAAGGGGGGTTTGCGTTTCTGCTCGACCCGGACTACTGCTGTTACATCGTTCAGTTCACCGATCCTACTGGTGCGGTGATGTTGGAACAGGAAGAGTGCTTCACGTGTCAAAAGGTTCCTGTTGAAACGCGCACGTGGGGACACATCAAAGGTCTGTACGAATAATAACGAGTACGGGGGCGGTCGTAGGGAGCGGCCGTCAATGACTCGGCGCATCGGCGTTGGGCAGAGAGTATAAGCTCTCCGAGGCCTTCAGCCGGAACGCCCCGGTGTATACCGGGGCGTTTGTTTTTGCCACCCGTTGCCGCCATCGGGAGGTCATCTGGATAACCCTGCATTGGTCCCGCGCGTGCCGACGGCATGTTTCCTCTGAAGTAGAACCACCGGCGTTGTGCTACTATTGATCCAGCTATGACCAAACGCCACGATTCGCAAAGTGTTTACGAAACAAAGGCTCGGTATGCCTTGACGGCTGTCGCGGTTGTTCTAACGACCGTTTGCCTGTCGGTTACGGCCTTGGCGAGTGACTGGGATGCGTCAGCCTACAAGGATTGGGAAGTATCCAAGGTCACGGTTGTTGGGCTCGATAAAGAAATGTCCAAGTCGTTGGTGGACGGACTGGCCCTGGCGATGTCGTCGGGATTTCTCGGACGCGGCCGGCCACTGTTTTTCCCCCAAACGTTGGATGAGGATATCAAGCGGACCAAGCTGTTTATGACGCGGCACGGCTATCCATACGCCATCGTCACACCCGGGTTCATCCCCGATGCCAGGAAAAATCGTGTCGAACTCGTCCTCGAGATAGACAGGGGCCCCCCGGTGCGGGTGTCATCGGTGACCGTCAATGGAATCCCTGCGGGGATGGAAGAGAAGATATCGAAGGAGATGGCGGTGGCCGCCGACTCGATACTTACCGACGCCGGTGTGGCACGCACGCTTCGGTCCACGACGGATTTGTTGTTGGAATCGGGTCACGCGCGGGCAGAGGTTGAATCCGAAGTGTATTGGGTGGATACGACTCATGTCGATGTGACTGTCGATATCAATGCGGGGCCGGTGTATTACTGTGGTGATTATGTCGTAACGGGAGCCAGCGATGACCTCATTCCCGTGGTCAAACGAACGGCACGAATCCGGCCGGGGCGGCGATTCGAACCCAGACTCCTCGAAGAGGCCCAGCGCAACCTGAGGTTGTTGGGGTTGTTCCGCCAGATCCGTTTGGAGATCGTGGATGCCGCGCCGGACACGCTCGATTTTCATATCGATGTGCTGATGCGCGAGCCGCGCCGCATCGAGACCGGGCTGCGTTACTGGACCGATGAAAAACTCCACGGCAACGTCTTATGGGTCCATCGCAATCTGTTCAAAAAAGGCCGTGGCGGATCCGCGCTGGCTTCTGCGTCCTCGGTCCTCCAAAGAGTGGAGCTGTCGACGTGGATACCGGCGGTTCTTGCCGCGCGCAGCCGTCTGAGCTTTACCCTGGGGCTGCGCCGCGAGAGCGAGGATGCTTACGAGTCGGTGGGGTATGGAGGTGAGGTCGCTCTCAATTATGATTTCTCGCTGGAGACTATCCTGAGAATCGCGGTGGTCATATCCAATGTCGAAATTACCGAGAAGACCGATGATCCCGATCTGGGGGATACAAACGACGGAATTTTGAACGAGCTTTCGGTCTACTGGGAACGTAATAAAAAGAACAATCCGATCGTTCCAACCGGTGGGTTTTTCACATCGATCATGGCCCGATGGGCGCCTGACGGCCCTTGGAACGATTACAAGTATGTGATGGCCCAGCCGACGGTCAGTTACTATCACTCGCTTCCCCGGGCGCCCCGTGTCGTATTTGCCACACGGTTGACCGTGGGGCTCGGTAAACCCATCGGTGACAAGATCGACATTCCCCCTAACAAACGGTTCTACTCGGGCGGTGCCAACTCGATGCGCGGATTCGAACGGCGAAAACTCGGGCCGCTTGACGCAGGCGGGGCGCCGTTGGGAGGGGAAGCCAAACTGGAGGCCTCCGCAGAGTTGAGATTTCCATTGATCAAGAAATTTCACGCGACGACATTTGTGGATGCCGGCCAGGTGTGGACCTCATACGAAGACATCACGTTGGACAACGTCGAGGTCGCGATCGGACCGGGATTGTGGTTCGATACGCCCGTGGGACCCGTACGCGTGGACTACGGCTATCGTGTCACGAATTACGATACGACTCAGCGCAGGTATGCGTGGCACTTTTCGATTGGACCGGCTTTTTGATCCAGCGGGTGGACAGGGTTATTTTACACCCACCATCATTGAGGCGACAACGCAGATGAGCCAGATCGGTAAAAAGAAACGACTTTCGTTGCGGAGTTCGGTCAAGGGATTTGGATTTGCCCTAGGCGGAGTGGTTGGACTCGTTTTTGTGGCGGTCATCCTGTTTCTATTTGCGCCGGTCCGGCACGCGCTTCTTTCCAACGTGCTATCGCGAGCGGCAAAATCACTGCCCGGTGAGCTTGTTATCCATCACGCATCCTGGCCGGCCCCCGGGAGGGTCGAGTTCAACGGTGTGTCCTGGGTGGATGAGTCGGATTCGCTCGTTATCGCCGACCGCATCGCGGTGTCGGTGGATCTTCTCGGTTTGCTCAAGAAAGACATTCGAGCGAATGAGGTTGCTCTCGGGAAGGTATACCTCGATATCCCGGCGGTCACCGAGCGGTTTGCCGGCGATAGCGTTTCCAACGCCGTTCAATCGGACAAAGAAGGCGGTGGGGGTTTCCCGCGAACCGGGTCGTTGCCCGGTGTGCCTTCGATCCGGATCGATCGTATGAACCTGCTGGTGGATTCGCTCCGGATCAGCGATTCCCTGGGGTTGAGCCACCTCGTTGTTGAGGGGGCGTTTGATTTCTCGTACGACAACCCGCCTCGTGTGGCGATCGACTCGCTTGCCGTGCGTGGACACGGTGGCCGGTGGGAGATCGGCTCGCTACATCTGCATGTGGATATCGACAAGGGGCTTCTCGACGGCGAGGGCTATGGGATGATCCTGCCCCAGCGGACGATCGAGTTTTCGTTGGCCTCGGATGCTAGCGATCAATT
>CP070631.1:206295-211237 GCA_020356045.1 Candidatus Latescibacterota bacterium | reverse complement strand
GTACCGTCGCGCGGGATGACGTGGGTAATCTTTTGTTCCAGAAGTTTGCCGACGCCAGGGAATCCCGTGCGGTGGTCCGCAGGTGGAAAGAAGGCGAGATTTCGTCGCGGGAATGTCTTGAGCGCGAAGCCGATCTCGCGCGAGTCTCCCGCGATGCGCTCGATGAGTTCATTCAGGGGCGCAAGCTCGACCCTTACTTCAAAGATTTTGTGGATTTTGCCCGCCGCCGCAAGATGGAAATCGTCATAGTGAGCGACGGGCTCGACTATTATATCGAAAAGATGTTGATTCGCAGCGGGCTCGCGCATCTCGATTTCTTCGCCAATGCGCTCAAGCTCAACGAGAACACACTGCACGTGAAATTCCCGTTTTACGATCTGCTCGACTGCAAATCCTGTGGCAACTGCAAAACCTATCACATGGAAAAATACAAGGCGGATGGGTATTACGTCGTGTACGTAGGGAATGGGTTTTCCGACAGATGCCCATCCGAATATGCGGACATGGTATTTGCCAAGGGTGAGCTTCTTCGCTATTGCCGGAAGAACGGTGTCGAGTCGACATCGTTTGAGAACTTTCGCGATGTCGAACGCGAACTGCTAAAGAGATTTGTGCTAAACGGGGAGTGAAAGGCGGCCCGCCCGGTCGCGGCGGCTGCTATTCGGCTTCCGGTGTCCCCCTCTGATCCATTCGTCTCGTCGCTTTTCCAACCTTTGACATAAAATCATTGAGCTCGAGACGTGTAATCCCGCCGCGGTCGATGTACATGTGGATGTCGTTCTCTATTGCCGCGCGATCCTCGGGATAAACGCGTCCCGCGACCGCCTTGGCGTAGAACCGGTCCATGATCCCCTCGATCTCGGTGCGCTGAGCGTCGGAGAGTTCGTCGGGAAGACATTCCTTCATGAATAGTGAAATCAATCCTTCGAGATGGGAATCCCCGGGGACCGAAGCGTTTTTGACAAACAACATAACCACCAGACCGGCGACGACCGCGGCGAGAAGAATAACAACCATCAGTCGAATACGGGGATCCATCGATCAAACTCCTTTGCCAAGATGAGTCGCGAACCAATCCACGGTCACGTCCGTGGTTTTGACAAGCACATCGGTGGGCGCGTCTGCTGTTTGTGGTGGTGCATCTGGCCCGGTGGTCTCAGCCGGTTTGGCGAACGCGTCTGCGGGTGCACCGGGGTCATGCGGTTGTTTATTGGCCGGGGTGACGTCTTGCGCCGGATAGGTAACACCAAACAAGTGGCCGGTTCGAACGATTAGCAGCTGTTTGTCATCGAGATTTTCCTCCGCGTCGTGGAGGACTCTCGCGCACTCGACGTCGACTGCCAGATCCGTTTCGCCGTGGACGATGAGATGAGGCGTCCGCAGCCGGGTCGCCTGTTTGGCGAGATCGAAGGCATCGATGTTGTTTTCGAGATCATCGAGGTAGCGGAGCGAGACGCTAAGTCTGGTACCATCGGCCGCGTTGGTGAAATCGTAGTCGCCCATTGCCCGCCATCTTTCGATCTGGCGCGCGTCAAAGATGTTCGCGTGGTCGGGGATCGACCACGTACACAACGCGTCCACGTCATTGTGTTGCACTGCGTGAAGAAACGACACAACGCCACCACGGCTGTGGCCGAAAAGCCCAACGGAGCGTGGGGTTTTAATATGTGGATCCAGCTGGCCTGCCCTTATAAAACGCATCACCGAGAGCAAATCGTTTCGTTCCCGAGTGATGGTGTTGATGCGAAACAAGTCGGGCCGCGGATAAAGCGGTTGTCTATCTCCCGGCTCGAGTTTGGGTGCGCTGGAATCGTCCTCAGATCCCCCGGTCGGATGCGTACCGTTGAACGAAAAATCGATCGACAAGGCGGCGAGCCCCGCCTCACGGATCCGCCCAGCCACGTAGGGGAAGAATCCCCATGTTTTGTAACCCTTGAAGCCGTGGCAGAGAACCACGATGCCCGGGGGGCTCGCGGTCTCAGGGACATAAAAATCACCGCGGACGGGATATTCGTCCGTGGTGGGTATCTCGATTTTGTGGTCGGGGCGTGGGATCATGACATCAAATTAGAGGATGGCCGGCAAAAGCGCAAGCGTTCGCTCTTGCGTAAGTCCTTTTGAGACATTATCATCAATGCCATGGCGATCAACCGCGCATTTGACTCTACGTCCGGAACCAGGTGCTTGGACATTTTGGCCAACACCCGCCCAGCTCCATCACACATGGCTCCTGGACCCGACCGCGGGGAACTTCTCCGAGGTGTCCGGTTGATACTTGCCCCGCTTTGTGGAATTACCGACTCCGTGTTTCGGAAAATTTGTCTCGACCGCGGTGCCGACATGGTGGTCACGGAAATGATAAGTTCCGAAGGGCTTGTGCGAAACAGCCCGCACATCCGTGCCATCCGCGATCTTGATTTGCACGCCGGTCCTCTCGCCCTACAGATTTTTGGATCCGATCCCGAGATGATGGGAGAAGCCGCCGCGATACTCTCCGAGCTAAGCCCCCGGATGATCGATCTCAATTTTGGCTGTCCCGTCCGCAAAATCGTCAGCAAAAACGGCGGTTCGGCGGTGTTAAAAGATCTGCGGCTGCTCGAAAATATTTGCCGGCGTGTGGTGGAAAGATGTTCGGTCCCCGTGTCTGCCAAGATCCGCACTGGATGGGACAAACCAAGCGCGGCCAGGGTTGCCGATATCGCGCGGACGATCGAAGATGCGGGTGTGTCGCTAATTGTGGTTCACGCACGGACACAATCACAGGGGTTCTCGGGCAAGGCGGATTGGGCGCTCATAAAAACGGTGAAGGAGACGGTGGCAATTCCCGTAGTCGGCAATGGTGATGTCACTGGTCCCCTATCGTATCGCGAGATGATCGACAAGACCGGATGCGACGCTGTGATGATCGGCCGCGCCGCCATCGGCAATCCATGGGTGTTCGAGGAGATCCAAGCAGCGATCCGGGGTGAACCATACCGCCAGCCGTCGCCCGCCGTTCGCGTCGAGGCGCTCCTTGCCCATGTTGGTCTTGCCGTAGCGAGATACGGTGAGCCGTTGGGCATCATTTCGACACGGCGGATCATGGGGGCGTATCTCAAACGAATCCCAAACGCGCGCGGGCTTCGCTCACAGATCATGGGTTGCACACGGCTCGTCGATCTCGAAAGGATTCTGGCGGGTTACCGTAACCAATCAGCGGAATCACACTTCCAGGTCGCTGAAAACTCGTTATAAGTAAAGAGGGAAATTCAATTGCACGAAGACGCTCTAAGAAAACTCCTTGATGAATTCAAAAAAGGGGAAAAAAGCGAGTACGAAGTTCTCGATGCGCTGCGGCACCTTCCATTTGAGGACATCGGCTTTGCCAAAGTCGATCATCACCGAACGCTTCGCAAGGGCTTTCCCGAGGTTGTATACGGCGCGGGCAAAACAGACGAGCAGATACTCGCCATCGCTGAAAAAATCACCGGCAAAGGCCACAATTTTCTCGTTACCCGCATTGGCGAATCGGTCGGAACCAAACTCAAGGAACTTTATCCCGATGGGGAATATCATGAGGCCGCTCGCATCTTTGCCTTGGAAATCAAGCCGGTCGAAAAACGAGGGTACGTTCTTGTGCTCACCGCAGGGACGTCCGACATCCCCGTTGCCGAAGAGGCAGCGATTACCGCGTCGCTTCTTGGGTGCAACGTGGATCGCATTTTCGATGTCGGTGTCGCCGGGGTCCACCGGCTCCTGGCGTATCAATCAATGATCGAAGCGGCCGACGTTGTCATCGTGGCCGCCGGTATGGAAGGGGCGCTTGCCAGCGTCGTGGCCAGTCTCACACAAGCGCCGACCGTTGCACTGCCGACGAGCATTGGTTACGGGGCGAGCTTTGAGGGGCTCTCAGCGTTGCTCGGCATGCTCAACAGCTGTGCCTCGGGGGTGAGCGTGGTCAATATCGACAACGGTTTTGGCGCCGGATGTGTGGCCGCGTTGATCTGCGCGCGCGGACACAAGATTGCCAAAGAACTTCGGGACAAAACATGACCAACGCGTTAATTATCGATCCGTTTTCGGGGACCAGCGGTGACATGTTTATCGCCGCGCTGGTCGACCTCGGCGTGCCGTTTGAGGAGATCCGTGATACGGTGCTTGCCATCCGTGCGCTCAATGAGGTCAAGGCTGAACGCAGGACGGTGACGCGGGGTGTGTTCGCCGCAACCCAGATCGTGGTCAAGTGCCCGCACGAGCATCACCACCGGTCGGTTGGCGATATTGAGCAGATTGTCAACGAGTCCAGTCTTAAAGACCCCGTAAAGGCAGGAATTCTCGAGACCTTTGATGCGTTGGCCAATGCCGAAGCCAAGGTTCACGGAACCTCGCGTGACGCCGTTCACTTTCACGAGGTGGGAGCGCTCGACGCGATGTTTGATATTTTCGGAGCGCATGTGGGGCTAGATCTTCTCGGCGGTCCGAGTTGTTACACACGGGCTATTGCTCTTGGCACCGGTGAGACAAAAAGCGAGCATGGTCTGATCCCGATCCCGGCGCCGGCGACTCTGGAGCTTTTATCCGGCTACCCGGTGAACATGTCCGATCGTGCCCAGGAGCTGGTCACTCCCACTGGCGCAGCGGTCATCGCCTCCGTATTCGAGCCGCTTCCACACGGCGTCCTGGTCACCCCTCAACGGACGGGTTACGGTGCGGGGACTCGTGAAGGTGAAGGCCTGCCCAACGTGCTGCGCGCGACCCTGGGAACCATCGATGCAATTCCAAGGGATATGAGCATTCTCACGAGCACCATCGATGACATGAACCCGGAAGTGTATGGTTACTTGATGGATCAGCTTTTTGCGCAGGGCGCGCTCGAGGTGTACTACAACCCGGTCATGATGAAGAAAAACCGGCCAGGTATCGAAATCACCGTGATCACCGAAGAGCATGACGCCCATCGCAT
>CP070631.1:203458-206195 GCA_020356045.1 Candidatus Latescibacterota bacterium | reverse complement strand
CGTCTGAGGGCTATTGACGCAAATCTCGTGAAATCCACCAGATCTGGATCGTGTCTTCCGAGTTGTGTTATGCTGTCGACAGACTTGTACGGGTTGATTTTAACAACGCTCGTAATGGGGGAACGGGCACACAACCTCACAACATTTTCTTATTTCTCTGTATTGGCGTATCGCTTGCCTTTTATCGTTCCTCCGTACCACATCAATCATCCGTGCGACAATTATTCTACTAGAATACGCGCTTTGTGAACGGAGGGTTGGCAATGATACGCACGCATTCCTCGAGGATAATTCGCGTTTTGATCTCGGTTTTGGTAGTCTCCCTCGGCGTTTTGTCAACCGCCGTGAATGGTTCGCCACAAAACCGCACCGCCGCGCTTCAAGATAGTATTCTTGCGCTCGAACAGAAAGGAGACTTCGAACAAGCCGTGGAGATCGCTCGCGAACTTCTCGGCGCCGTCGAGTCCGACAGCGCGTCGAGACCGTTTCAAGTCGCCGATGCGGAATACCGGATCTCACGGTTGAGCCACATCGCGGGGCTCCCCGATTCTGCGCAGCAGGAAATCGCATGGGCCGAGCGGGAATGGAGTCGAGCATTACAGATTGGGCCCCAAGGGGAACTGAATGAGGCCGAGGCAGTTGGGTCAAGCGTGCTACCCGTATTTCGAAAGTACATGCGTCAGGAGGACGAGGACGAGGCGTCATGTTTGAATCATCTGGGGGATGTCCGGTTTTTTATGGGCGATTTTCGCGGGGCCGAAGCGTATTTCCGCCGAGCGCTCGCGAGGCAAGAGGCCGGACGCGGTAAGGAGACGCGTCTTTATGGATTGATTCTGTTTAACCTTGGGGTAACCGTGGGTGATCGTCTTTCGCGGCCAACCGAGGGTGTGGAGTTCCTGGAGAAAGCCGTGAAAGTCCGAACGGCTTTGTGGGGTCCCGATCATTACAGGGTTGCCGAGGCCAAGGCCTGGCTCGGTGGTTTTCTGCTCAGTCTCGGGGAGGACGCGGATGCCCGGGAGATCAGCCGAGAGTATATCAACGCCCATAGAAACACCTTTGGTGAGACGGCGCAGACAGGAAGCGCACTTGCTAACCGGGCATTCGCCCATGCAGGTGCCGGCGATTTCGAGACGGCGGAATGTTGGTTTAACGAGGGCTTGAGCTTGATCAAGGCGGATCGTGGTCCGGATCATTGGTGGGTGGGGTGGTGCCTGCGGCTCTTTGGCGTGCTCAAAATGTTGCAGGGTGATTATGAAGCCGCCGAAGAAATGATGGCCGAGGCGCTCCGAATCCACAGGTCCAATTATGAAGAAATGGCCGAACAGGTGGGATGGGATCTCTACCGCTATGCGGAAGCGCGATATCGAGAAGGCGACTATGCGGGAGCCGAAGAATTGGCCCGCGAATCGCTGGATGTGCGCCAAAAACATGCCGGGGCAAAGCACGCGTTCACCGCCGATAGTATGACCCTTCTCGGGTACATCATGATGGAGTGCGAACGATTTGACGAGGCCGAGGTGCTTTTTGCCGACGCGGTCTCCATTTATGATGCCATCGGGCGGGCTTCGACAGGAACGCTCGACTGTTACACCGGCCTTGCAAGCGTGATGCTCGCCCGCGGCGAATACGCAGATGCCGACTCCCTCTGCCGGAAATATTTGGCCGAAGTAATACGGATTCGGGAGGAATGGCATCCGCGTTCGATCGAAACGCTCACGCTGTTGGGGCGGATTCAAATCGCGCAAGGGGATATGCGGGGCGCGGAGGATTTTCTCGAGCGCGCTGCACAGGGATTTGAGATCACCCGGGCGCGGGTGAGCACGCAGAAGTTGCAACGGACCGCCTACGCCGCGATGGCCTCGCCGTATCCGTTGTTGGCTGCGGTCAAGATCGAACTTGGCAAGGAGGCTGAGGCATGGGAGGCAACCGAGCGTGATCGGGGGCGCGCGCTTTTGGATCTTTTGGCGTCGAAACAGGCGCGCTCTCTCACCGTCGAGGAGGTGGCGGAAGAGCGCCGGTTGGATGCTGAGCTGATACGGTTGTCGGGGATTCTGAAGGTTCTCGAAGCGGACTCGACCGCATCGGCCGGCGCCGAGGCGGACAGTGTTGAGAATCAGCTTCTGTTGGCCCAGGCGGAATGGGCGGCATATCAGAAGAGACTTCAAGAGAAATATCCCGTCTCCGAGGGGCAGAGTTATCCGCTGGGGCGTGTGCAGTCCACACTCGACGAGCGCGCAGCCGTGATCGGGTGGTTGGATACCGAGCTGGGTGCCTATGCGTACGTTGTGCCCAAAGACGGCGAGGTGACCTGGGTAAAACTCGGAACCGACCAGCGTGCCGTGGCGCCGGAACGTTTTGTTGAACTCTTGGACATTCCGGGCGGGATGACGGAGACCCGGGACCGGTTTGCCCGGCGGGTTTGCGAGGAGCGGGTGCAGCCGCTTCTGGATGAGCTGAACAATGTGGATCACCTCTACGTGGTACCGTCGGGCGCGATGGCAGATGTTCCGGTGGAGGCGTTGATAACCGGGGACGGTACTCGAGTCATCGACCGGTGGGATGTGACGTGTGTGCCATCGGCATCGGTCCTGGCGTGGGTGAAAGAGAAACCGGATGTTCAATCGGACGTGACGCTTTTCGCCATGGGGGACCCGCCGTTCAACGAAACGCACGCACGAGCGATGGACCAGGGTGTGGGAGGGACCGAGGTGGCGATGGTGACCCGAGGGGAGGAGTT
>CP070631.1:202334-203358 GCA_020356045.1 Candidatus Latescibacterota bacterium | reverse complement strand
GCCCGTGCGGACTGCGCCAATGACATTCTTCCGAGCACCAACGGATCGATCCTCCCGGGTGACTCGATCACCATGGAGGTCAACGACCCGAGCGGTATCGCCGACGATCCGACGGTTACCGGCCCGGCCGTGTATCTGTTTGCCAAGGTTGTCGATCGCCAAGGTAACGACAAAGGGTTCACGGCGGCTCAGATGCAGTCCCCGGACGTCCTCCGGTACCCTGGCGATGTGAGCGCTTTGGTGCGCTTCCCGTCGGTTACCGGCATGTCACAGCCTCCAGGACTGGCTGCTGGCTGGCACCAGTTCCGTTGCGACTTCGCGTATACGTCCGGTGGCGGTGCGGTTCCCGACAGGTTCTGCGTGGACCTGAAGGACGTTTCGCCGCGGCTTCTGGATGATGGGGCCAACACTGGTGCGTTTTCGCCGACCGATGTGATTCGCTACTTCCTCGGTGCGAAGAACACTAATGGTGAGTGGAGCTTCTATCACCGGACATTCAACAACGGTCACCCGCTCTACACGATGGAAGGCCAGGGTGGCAGCAATTCCACCACGGACATCAACGAAGCGCAAAACGCGGCGTGTGAGTGGTCGGTTCTGCCCGATGCGGGTCTCGAAGTCGGTGACCTGGGCGACATCCTCTTTGTGGATGACTGCGACGATCGCGGTGGCCCGGCCCAGCTGTACTTCGACTGGGCGTTCTACAACATGTCGATCCTGGACCGTGTTGACCGTTACGACGTGATGGGTCCGTCCTCAGTTGTGGCGAACAGTCTGGCCTCGCGTGTGAAGAACATCCAGAACCAGATCATTGGTGACCAGTCCGAGATCTACCAGAAGATCCTGTGGAACTCGGGTAACCTCAGCACCGGTCTCGTCGGTGACGGTAGCTCGCCCAACGGCGGTACCGGTCCCGAGAAGTCCGATGACTGGGCACTGCTCGATTTCTTCATGACCTTCCACCCCAACAACCCGGGTGTCTACCTTGCCGGTGACGACCTTGCCGAAGAGTGGTCGACCCTCG
>CP070631.1:200798-202234 GCA_020356045.1 Candidatus Latescibacterota bacterium | reverse complement strand
GTGCTTTCCGAGAATGTATGAAGCTTCGACGTCGGCTGTCGTCTGCACGCTGTACGCGTCGGACGGGCTCTTGAAGCCTCCCGATGCAACTCCTGTTTCCTGGTCGATGAACGCGACCTCGCTCCGGCCTGCTTCGGTAGCAGCCTCCACCTTGTCGGTACGGGCAATCCTGGCGATGGACGCTTCGACGATGAGGGCGTCGTTTACCAGGTGCGTGCCCTTGAGCGCGAGATTTACCCCACCCGTTGTCACGTCCGCGAGGACGGGGTCGAGGCTCTCATACGCTGTTGCGCCGGTAAAAACCGCGTCGCGTGTTCCTGGATCTCCGGTGGCCGTCAAACCCACGTTGGTTCGATCTGTTGGTCGCCAGGTGAGCTTCCCCGCGAAGATGTGTCGGACGGCCTTGTCCTCCTTGAATCCCAGTCCCGGGACAATCACATCCTCGTTCACAAAAGATGGGTTGTATGCTCCGAAGAACCACAGCTTGTCTCTCTTAACCGGGCCACCCAGACTCAGTCCGACGTCGTAGTTGGCAAAGTCCGTCTCCGGCGGCTCCTCGAACGAGAGGCGAGGCTCGCGCGAAAACTCGTTGTTCTGGAAGAACCCGAAAACCTGGCCGTGAACCTCATTGCTGCCGGAGTGGGAAATCACGTTCACGATCCCGCCCAGTGAACTCCGGTACTCGGCTTCATAACCGCCCGTCTTCACCTGGACCTCTTCGACGAAGTTGTACGGCAAGCTGGTTCCGGAGACTCCTCTGAACGGATCAGTGGTCTCGACCCCGTCGACGAAGTACTTGTTTTCCTGGCCCGGGGAGCCCGCAAAGTTCACGCCGTCGCCGAAGAAGCTCTCGTTGGCGTGCGGAAGCAACGCGGGCATGTTCTGGTAGTCCCGGTCGAGCGGCAGGTCTTCGAACTCCTTCGACACGAGATTCACGCTGATCGCCGCAGATGTGGGATCGATCAGCGGCTTCTTCTCGGTCACAATGATCGCTGGAGCTTCAAATGTCTTAACGGTCAGTGTGACTTTGCCCAGTGTTGTCGTGCGTCCCAGGCGCACCGACACTTCCTCGAAGGTCACGTCCTGGTAACTCACATGTGAGACCTTGACCGTGTAGATCCCCACCGGAAGCTTGAACACACCGAAATAGCCCTCGGAAGTCGACATCACGCCGCGCCCGCCCTGGAGGCTGGGGCTGGTGACGTTGACGTTGGCAAAGGCGATCGCCTTGCCCTCAGAGTCGACCAACCGACCTTCGATGTTGCCGGTGGTCTCCTGAGCCAGGGCCGGCGGAATGATCACGGAAAGGAGAAGAACGGCAAGAAGCGCAGCAGCAGACGCGTGACGCAGCATGAGATTCCCCCTCGTATGACGCCGAATAGGAAATGGACTGCTCCCCCCAGGGAACACAACACATAAGGCTATACGTGGTTGGC
>CP070631.1:195800-200698 GCA_020356045.1 Candidatus Latescibacterota bacterium | reverse complement strand
GCCACCGTCTGATCGGCGGGAATGCCAAGCTCGCCGCCCATGGTTTTTACGATGGCGGCTTTGGCGGCGGCGTCGATGATCTTGCCGGTGATCCGGCCGGTCAATTTGCCCCCTACGATTTCGAGACTGTTGGCAAAGGCAAAGTCGAGCCCAAGCCTCTGCTCGAGCGCACGGGCAAAGAAATCGAACCCACCACTGATCAGACCGATTTTAAACCCTTGTCGTTTTAGCGTGGCGGTCAGCTCGGGAACGCCTTCCGAGAGCTCGAGCCCATCGCGTATGGTCTCCAGCTGCTCGACCGTGAGCCCACGGAGCAAAGCGACCCGTTGCCGGAGCGATTTTTCAAAATCAAGGTCGCCCTTCATGGTGAGCTCTGTTAACCGCGCGACCTCTTTGTGACATTTGGCCGCGACGGCCAATTCATCGATAATCTCGGTTGTAACTAGCGTACGGTCCATATCAAAAACCACCATGCGTTTGCTTTTTCGAAACGCATCGGCCTTTTGAATGGCAAAGTCGAGATCGAGCTCGTGACTCCGGATCAACATCCGCTCTTTGAGACGGGTCAGCGTGTCCGTGTCCGGGACATCGACGGTAAGTTCGACACACCTCGTTGATTCATCTCCAACGGCGGCAATCTCGTCGATATTGACGCCCTCGTCTCCGAGGATCGAGGTGATCTCGGCGAGCGGACGGGTGCCGCCAAAGACGGTCAAGACAAAAAGATTCCGTCTGGATTTGTCCGGAAGCTCGTCTTTGGACAGGAGCTGGAAATCCAAAGACATCCCAAGCCGGTTGGCCTCGAAAAGCAGATCCTTTAGCACGGCATCGCGGTTTTGGGATGCCCCGCCGAGGTCGAGAAGAAACGACAGAGCCAGGATATTATGGACGGTGGCCTGATCGATGTCGATGATTTCGGCGTCGTACCCCGCAATGACCTGGGCGAACGCGGCGGTGATACCCGGACTGTCATGGCCGGATACGGTTACGATGACATGGGTTTTGTCGTTCATAGGGCAAAATCGCGGTGTGAATACCGTATGGATCTGTTTGGTCGACGGTGCACGAGGGATCCATAGTAGTCCGCTGGTGGGGTGTTGTCAAACGATAGGACTCCGCCGCTATGTCGGATTTGTCTGTCGCGGTATCTGCAACAACTTGCCGCGTGCTCCTTTTCCGTTGTGTCTGTCGCAAGGCTAAGTGCGCTATTTCATTGACTTGACGAGGATTATGTGGTATAAGGTAAGGTTCGCGAGGGGGTGCATCTCAACCAAAACGTCAATGAGGTGAATGGGGGTTACCTTTTTGACCGGCCTGTAATCACACTCCATTTGTCTACGCCAGCCAAACGTTTGCAGCGGCGTTTGCGCATCATTGTCTGACGGCTGACGTGTCGTTTTCGTTTCGTACCTCCTGTCTGGTAATTCGGTTCGACATAGTATCGGAATCGACCATTAGCCGTTTGTCTCATCGAGAAGGGAGGCAGCTATGGGACCGTAACGGTGTGTGAATCAATTTGACCACTCTACACTTGAGTTTTGTAGCCAAAAGGGGGGATTACCAATGAGGTATTTGACAACGGCGATTGCGCTGTTGCTGGTCATCTCGACCGGTACCGACCTGTCGGCAGCGACGATCGAAGTGAGTCAGCACGCCTACGGGACGACCAACAGCGAGTACGATCGCAACCCGTCGGTGATACATGACGGGTCAGACTATTGGCTTTTTTACACGAAAGGTGATGACACCAGTACGAGCGGCGTCCGTGGGACCTACAATCCCGATGCCGACACCTATGTCATCTATTACAAGACCGCAGCGACGATTGCCGGTTTGTCGTCAGCTGCCGAAACCAAGCTGGCGCTCTCCCAGTCTGCCCGTCCAGCGGGGTTTGACCAACGGGTTTGTTCGGCAACTTATTTCAACAGCAAGGTGTATGCCTTCGCGTCGAGCGGACAATCGGGCACGGATAGAGGGCTCTACTATTATGAATGGAACGGTTCAGTCTGGAGCGGTCCCACGACATTGATTGCCGATGCCACTGCCCGGGGCGGTCATGTCAACGTAACCTCAGACGCCAGCCGGGTCTATATCGTGTGGGAGGCTACAGCGGATGCGAGTTCCGATTGCTACACGTGGGATGGTGTTACGCTGAGTTCAAAGATAGATATTAGCAGCGACAACCAGCCCAAAATCACCCTGATGGGAACAACGCTTTATGTCGTCAGCATCGAGGACGGAACCGGTGACATCGAGGTATATTCCGCCGCTGCCGGCGCCAGCCCGAGTTTTAGCTCTCACTCCACCGCCATTGTGGGTGCTGGATTCTACGATCCAACCATTGTTGGCGATGGCACGGATCTTTACGTAATCACGGCTCCGTACGACGTTGGCAACGACCAACAGTACATGATTCAAACCAAGTACAGCGGTGGCTCATGGGCGACTTCGAAGTCGGTGTCATACGGTGGATACGGATCCACCTACTGGTGGGAATACTGGCCAATCGCGTATTACGACGGAAGCGATGTCTGGATCTTCTTTACGACTGAGACATCGAGCCCGACTTTTAGTGATGGCGAAATTGCGTTCATCAAAATGGACTGGGATCTGGCCAACGATCACTATCTGTATGTTCAGAACGCAATCGACCAGGCGGTTGCCTCTGATGTTATCGATGTGGCGGCCGGCACCTATGACGAGAACCTTTCAATAAACAACACGTTGACACTCAACGGGGCGCAAGCCGGAGTCGATGCGCGCGGGAGGTCAGCCACCGAGTCGGAGATTACGGTGTCAGCCGGCAATCTTCTTGATATACAAACATCCGGTGTGACGGTCGATGGCTTCAAATTGTGGGGCACGGGATCTGCGGGGCAGCTTATCCGATGCGAATCGGGTGGTGGTGGTCTTCAAGTCAAAAACTGTCTGGCGGGAGGAACGGCGGCACGGGTCTTTTGGTTCAATGTGACCGCGTCAAATGTCCTGATCGAGCAGTGCGATATGGACGCGGGCAGTATGACCGACTCCTACGCGATTGCGCACTTCGACGGGTCGGATGTGTTTGACAACCTAACCATTCGTGACAACAACTTTGCGAACGGTGGGATCTTCGCTGGCAACAATTCGTTCAATACGACGAACATGCTCATCGAAGGCAACCTGTTCGATGGTGTTAGCCTCAACCTGTCGTCGCAGTTCCAGAACTCGACAATCACCGAGAACACGTTCAGGAACAACGGCTATACAAACGCACAGGTCGGGCTCAAGAACTCCACGATTTCCGAGAACACGTTCGAGGACACGGGCCCCTCGCCCTACGCGGGATATCCCTCATCGGCGCTGATGCTGTGGGGTAACCAGTACAGCTTGAGTCCGAGCGAAAACGTGACCGTCGAGAACAACATTTTCTATTTCAATGGTTTTGCCTCGCCGGATGAGATCGCCAACGGTCTTCGCATCCTCGCCGGGATTGACGCGACGACCATTACGGTGTTCGACAACAGCTTTGTCGATGGCGGTCAGCAATCGGGCGCCCTGGCCGTGCTCAATCAGGCGACGGGGGTGGCCGATGCGTCGGGCAACTGGTGGAGCTCAAACGTAGCCGCAAACGTCCAGGCGGTTGCCAATGGCGGCGTCGATGTCGACTACACGCCGTGGCTGGATGTGGGTACCGATACCAGTACTGATCCGGGGTTCCAGGGGGATTTCTCGACGCTTCATGTCGATGACGACAGTCCGCAGTCTGGTTCAGTCGACCGTATCCGCGAGGCGGTTGGTCTGGCTTCGGGAAGTACGGTCAATGTGCTTCCAGGGTCGTACACCAACTCGGCCCAGGTGGTCATCGACAAGGACCTGGCGCTAACCGGCGCAGGTTCGGGGTCGACAACGATCACGAAGTCGTTTGACACCGGCGCCAGCGGTGATGCCCGCGGCTGGTTTCTCGTGGACACCGGATGGGATTTTGATCTCAGCGGGGTGACACTCGATGGAACCGGTCAGCTGACCTACCAGGGAATCCGCAACAAGGGCGAAGGTTCGGTCGATGACGTGGTCTTTAACGAGATCAAGTACAACGAGAGCGGGCCTCACTATAGTGGTGTGGCCATTGCCGCGTTTGGCACTGGTGCTGTCGATGTGACAAACAGTGTTTTCACCGAGTGCGGCCGCATCGGCGTCCTGTATTATGGCTCGGGTGTAAGCGGTTCTGTGTTCGACGGCAATACGTACACTGGTAAAGGTGTTGGGAACTGGCTGGACTATGCGCTCGATATCAGTGCCGGCGCGGTAGTGACCGTCAGTGATTGTTATGTGTCCGGTTGCCGGGGCGTTGCATCCAGCGATGGGTCGACCTCAGGGGCGATCATGACGACAACGTACTATGGAGCGGGTACCACGTCAACGATCACGTACTGCACCCTGACCGACAATACCACCGGTATTATCACCGGTTATGATGGCAGTGACGTGAGCGTGGTCGAAGCTCACTATAACTCGATTTACGGAAACGACTACGGTGCGACGAGCACAGCCCCCACCGTCAATGCCCTGTCCAACTGGTGGGGTGACGCCACGGGTCCGTATCATCCGACGCTCAACCCCAGTGGGGCTGGCAACGAGGTGTCGGATAATATTCTCTTTGACCCATGGCTGACCGCGCCAAACACGATCAGTGTGGTGCCGTCGTACGGGACTACCAACTGCACGACAACCATCACGTACACGTTCTCAATCACACGGGTGGGTGCTCCGGTTGAAGCCCGCGGGTACGATGTCGATTTTATGGCCGACCCCTTGGTGGTGACGATTGCGAACACCGGGACCGATGTGGTCGAGGGTACCTATCTCGAGAACGTGGCTCCGGCGGCATTTTACGTGCTCGACAACGGTGGTGGTTC
>CP070631.1:192361-195700 GCA_020356045.1 Candidatus Latescibacterota bacterium | reverse complement strand
CCCGATGTGTACAAGAAATTCACAGCCGAGATGATCGCGAGGCTTCGGATATCGGACGAAGGCCAGGAGGGCATGCGTGCGTTTTTTGAAAAGCGAAAACCCTCTTGGGTAGATGATGAATAGAGACCTTTTGCACCGGATCCGCCTGTAGACGACTGCAATGCGGGTCCACACATAGAGACTCATGAAAAAAATCCTAATTGCCAACCGAGGTGAGATTGCGGTCCGGATCATTCATGCGTGCCGTGAAATGAACATCCCGGCGGTTGCCGTGTTTTCCGAAGCGGACCGCACCGCCCTGCATGTCCAGCTTGCAGATGAGTCGGTTTGCATCGGGCCGCCATCGCCGTTGGAGAGTTATCTCAACATGGACGCGATCATCGGTGCTGCCAAAACAACTGGCGCCGATGCCGTGCACCCCGGATATGGTTTTCTGGCAGAAAACGCGGTGTTCGCCGAGCGGTGTATCGACGAGGGGCTCGTATTCATTGGACCGCCGCCATCGGCGATCCGAGAGATGGGAGACAAGGTCCAGTCGAGGCGGCTGATGGAAGCTGCTGATATTCCTGTGGTTCCAGGCACAGCAGGTACTGCCAAAGACTTCGGCAACGTGTTGAAGAAAGCGTCCAAGATCAAACCGCCTTTGTTTGTAAAGGCATCGGCAGGTGGCGGCGGCAAGGGAATGCGAATCGTCGAATCGATCGACGATCTGGAATCAACGCTCGAATCGGCAAGCCGCGAGGCGGAAGCCGCGTTTGGCGATGGCACGGTCTATGTCGAAAAGGTCGTCGAAAACCCACGGCACATCGAGGTGCAGGTACTTCTCGATCAACATGGCGCAGGTGTTCATCTTTTTGAGCGCGAGTGTTCGATCCAAAGACGGCATCAGAAACTCGTCGAAGAGACACCGTCCGTCGTCATTACGCCGGCACTGAGAAAAAAGATGGGTGAAACTGCAGTTGCCGCGGCGCGAGCAGTCGGTTATCAAAACGCCGGAACGGTGGAGTTCCTCTTTGACGATAAATCAACGGATTTCTATTTCCTCGAAATGAACACGCGGATTCAAGTCGAGCACCCCGTGACCGAAATGACAACCGGTGTGGATCTGGTTAAATGGCAGATCCGGATCGCTAGAGGTGAGGCACTCGGATTCAAACAAAAAGACCTGCGGCAGCGCGGGCATTCCATCGAATGCCGGATCTATGCCGAAGACCCGGCGACGGGATTCATGCCCTCGTCGGGCAAAATCCTTTATTTGCAGGAGCCGTCGGGACCCGGAGTTCGCAACGACTCGGGCATCTATAGTGGTTATGAGGTAACGACGCATTACGACCCGATTCTCTCCAAGCTCGTGACCTGGGACGAAACGCGTGAAGGTGCACGCCTCAAAATGATCACCGCACTCGAAAATTACGTCATCCTCGGTATCAAAAACTGCACGCTCTACCTCAGGGATCTTCTCGCTCACGACGCGTTCATCGAGGGAAAAACCAACACGGATTTTATTCCCAAATACATGTCCGAATGGAGCGATGCCGCGTGGCGGCCCGGAGATGATGCGCTGCCCGACGAGGTTCTTGTAGCGGCAGCGCTCATGGAAAGTCTCGGCAAAACCCGAGCGGCGGGGGGCGCGGGAACACGAGAGGCACCGACACCCTGGCAAACGATTGGGCGTTGGGAAATTGGAGGGGGTGTCTAACATGGAATACGAATTTCTCTACAACGGCGAGTCACACTCGGTGTCGGTCGAAGAAAAGGGGGGGGTGTACAAGGTGACGTTGGGTGATCGCGTTTATGAAGTGAATGCGTCGATGATTTCACCTGACGAACTATCGATGATCGTTGAAGGTCGGTCGGTAAGGGCTTTCAGCGCTCGAAATGATGGCGAGCGCGTGGTGTGTATCGGCGGCGTGCAGTGGGTGCTCGGGGACCCCGCTGGAGAGGAAGGCGCCGGAGGGACCGGTAGTGCGGGTGGCACGGGTGACGGGATGATAACGACTCCAATGCCGGGGAAAATCGTCGAAGTTCACGTTGAGGTGGGTGACGTGGTTGAAAAGCAGCAGCCCCTGCTCGTTCTAGAAGCCATGAAAATGCAAAACGACATCCTGTCCGATGTGAACGGCGTTGTAAAGAAGATCCACTTCTCGCCTGGAGATCAGGCGAGCTTTGGCGAGCCGCTGGTAGAGATCGAGGTGAGCGGTTAGATACAGTTTTTGCCCAGAGGGGACTCAATGGATATTACCAGCGGAATGCTCGTGGCCATCATGTTCGTCGTGCTGCTTACGATCGGGATTGGCAATATAATCATGTCGCTGGCGTCGATGGTCGACCGCCGGTCGCCTGTAAGAGCCTCAGGCCTGCACATCACGTGGGTCGTTTTGCTACTGCTCGTATACCTGGGGTTTTTCTGGCACACAATCGACGTGTTGTCCGTCGATGAATGGGAGTTCTTTGCCTTTCTATATGTTATATTGGGGCCGATCCTGATAATCTTCGCGTCGCAGGTCCTGCTTCCCAATCCGTCCGATGATGGTTCGGTGGATCTGAACGAGTTCTATTTCGACGTTAGCCGGCCGTTTTTCATATTCTTGGCCGCATCGCAAATCTGGGTCAATGGCGTCGACCTAATCCTCAGAGACGGTTTGACGCCGGAGGGTGGATTGAATGGAGTCGTTTGCGCGTTGGCACTCGTCCTGGCGTTCTCGCGTAACGTAAAGGTTCATTGGATGTTGACTGGGGTTGTCTGGATATTATTCCTGGTCAAGTGGCTGATCTAAATGAGTGGAGACGTCGGGCGATCGGACCGTGCGGTCTAGCAAGCCTCGGCAACTCTGCATACACCGCTGTAGACTTCGATTACAGTTGGGTCCCCAGACAGACGCCGGGCGCGATAGACTTGTCGCAGCCATGCAGAAGCTCAAATGCGAGAGGGAATCTACACATGTCAGACAAGAAAAACACGAACGACGCCCCGCAAGTAACCCGCCTCGCCGATATGGTGGAATACCAGACGGGATCGATCGTCAGCCGTACACTGGTCAAGCAAAGTCAGGGATCCGTTACGCTTTTTGCCTTCGACAAAGACAACGCGTTGAGCGAACACACAGCGCCGTTTGACGCGCTTCTCTATATCGTTGACGGTGATATGGAGGTAACGATTGATGGCGAAGCGTATTTCCTCACGGCGGGAGAGACCATCCTCATGCCGGCCAACCACCCCCACGCCGTCAGGGCGATGAGCAGGGCCAAGATGCTCCTCACGATGATAAGATCATAACAAGTCTTCTAGAAACAAGTTAATGCCTTACAACAAATCTGGCCATACCTGGCGATTTGTAT
>CP070631.1:188946-192261 GCA_020356045.1 Candidatus Latescibacterota bacterium | reverse complement strand
CGGTGCCATGACGTTGATCTTACTCCTCGCGCCCGCGCTAATATGGAGCAACAAACATGCGTCCCGCACCGCAGTCGGTGATGCCCCGGTAAAGCTGCCGCCGGCATCAACGATTGGACCCGAGCTGCAACCTTACACACCGACGCAGCTCGAGGCAGACAAATTGATGCGGCACACGTCGCTTGCGCCGCCGCCGCGTCACACCCGTGGACTTCCAAAATTGAATTCAAGACCGCGCCAACCCCAGTATTTGGGAATGACCCCGGCAGAACTCGAGAAACTGGCCGAGTGCCGCCGCAATTCACCCACGGGTCCAATTGGCGCAACTCGAGAGGTACCCGACGAGTGGTCGACAATCGAGGATGTACCGCGAATACCTGGAGCCGGGGGCCTCACACCCGGGGAACGCGCAAAACTGGAATACTATCAAGAAAATCAAACCAAAAAACGCAGTGACAATAAATAAACAGACGGCCGTCACCCAAGAGCCAAGGAGACATATCATATGAAACGGCCCATCTGTCAGACGCTCAAAAACACCGGTATCTTTGTAATAACGATCGTCGTGCTTGGCTGGCCGCTCGTGGCCACCACACCAGCGGCCTATGCGCAGTGCACGGCGTTGTCTCCGGGCGAATGCCGCCCGGAGACTCATCATCCCAAGGACTTCGGAATCACCCAGTCGCAAACCTTTTGGACCGTCGTTGGCGTGTTGCCGTCGCAGGGAGATGACAAGGATCTTTATCTGTTCGATGGTTGCTTAACCGGCTGGGGTCTTGCCGGATCCACGGGAATCAACGGCGCCGATTTTATCGTCGGCGATTTCAACCACAACATACCCGGATCGTACTACCCGCAGACTCTTTACGGAGACACAGCGGCCGCGTACACGGTTTACTGGAACGAAGGCGGATCTGTGTTCCCCATCGGATCTATGGTCGACGATGTAGTTGGGGGGGCCGGTGCCGGATGCAACATGATCCGCGTCTGGGATATATTTCTCGAAATTGGCGCCGAGTACCGGTTCACATGGGTACCCCCGGTTGGATTCGAGGCCAACGTTGCGCTTTTCCGCAATCCAGGAACAGACGAATATTGGGCGCCGCGCAACGATGCCGAATTCGAGCTCACTGCATCGGGATCGACGGTTTACACAGCCCCCGCGGACGATTGGTTCGGGCTGGTCGTTTTCCCTACCTGGGATACCTCGGCAACAGGAACGTTCGAACTGGAAATCGAGAGAATCAACAACTGTCGAACGATCACCTCTGGCGATTGCCAGTCACACACCCTCTACACTCCGGCCACCGGAGCGGGCAACGATTTTGAGTTCACCCAGAACACCGCCAACTGGGCAGTTGTTTCGGTAGTACCGGATGAGACGGATACCAAGACGTTGGACGTGTACACACAGTGTGATGCGGGAGGGTCGATCCTTGGCAGTTCGTTTACCGCGGGAACCGGATCGGCGGAATTTGTTGTTGGTGATTTCAACCACAACGGGTTGGATTCGTACTACGCTCGCGTCGACGCTGGTCAGTCCGACGCGCCGTTCTCGATTCAATTCGATAGCGGATCGAGTTTCTTTGCCGTGCCGGGCGAGGTAACCGGTGCGTTGGAAGGCTGCTCGGCGGTCGCCGTGTGGGATGTCTATCTGGAGGCAGGTAAGGAATATCAGATCCGCTATGACGGATGGGGTGAAAAAGACCTGCGCGCAGCCCTCTTCCGCAATCCCGGTACGGGCGATTTCTGGGGCGGACGTCAAGACGCTGAATGGGAAATTTCCGGTTCGGTCTATCACGATTATATGGCGCCGCAAACCGACTGGTATGGGTTGGTCGTTTTTGCCAACGTCAAGAGCGACTCGTCGAGTGGATACGAGATTCTGATCCAGGAAATCGGTGACTGCACGCCGCTGACAACGGGTCAGTGCGAGTCGTACACTGGCCTTCCGCGTGAGGTTGCGTTATACCAGGACGATGATTTTTGGTCTGTTGTCGCCGTCGTTCCCCAGGCCGGGGACGTCAAAACGCTTAGCATGATGACCCAATGCGACCTGGTTGGAACCAATCTCGCACAAACGACCACCACCGGTACCGGAATCATCGTTTGCGATTTCAATCACACCGCGCGGGGCACGTACTACCCGACGATTACCGGCGGTGATCCGTCCGCTCCGTACGCGATCCAGGCCGATACGGGCAAAGACCCCGTTGATGATATTTTTCCTCTCGACGAAATCGTCACCGGCTCCGTCGGCGGTTCTTCGGGTGAGTGCGGGCTCGTGCGAATATGGGATGTGTGGCTCAGGACGGGCACCACATACAATATAGGATTCACCTCGAATTTTGACGCCGATATCCGGCTCGCGCTTTTTCACAACCCCGGGAACGGTACGTTTTGGGCCACTAATTCGGACTGCGAATTTGAGATGTCAGAGACCGGCAACCTCGAATATACAGCTTCAGTGTCAGACTGGTACGGACTGGTGGTTTTTGCCAACGAACAGGACGTACCGGGCGATTACACGATTCGCATATCCGAACACGGGGCGACGGCGATCGGCGATCTGCCGGAGGTCCCCACGCGGTTTGCGCTCCATCAGAACGCTCCCAATCCATTCAACCCATCCACAGTAATTCGCTATGACGTGCCGTCCGGCGGCGCTCGCATATCGTTGAGGATTTTCGATGTCAACGGCCAGTTGGTGCGCACTCTCGTTGATGCGGTCGAACCGGCGGGCGAGAAGTCGGTCACTTGGAACGGCGTCAACAACCGCGGCGGCGTAGTCGCCACAGGCGTTTATTTCTACCGGCTCAACGCACCGGGTTACACGCAAACCCGGAAGATGCTGTTGATGAAATAAACGGTTTTCGTCCGCCGTTTATGGTATAATTATTTCTCAAAGGTCACGCGTTACCAATTCGCGGCACGATCGGGGGGTTGTGTTGACGGCCCGTCCTGACATCATTAGTCCTTTCATCTGAATGCGGCGCAGAAGCAGATCACGCTCTGTGTCTTTTTTTTTGCCGCTGCAAACCCACCGCTCCTGCCCGGCCGGGAGAAACGAAGATGAATGGTAAGCCTTCAATGAAAAGGCGGCGTTGTCACTTATCAACAATCATCGCGGTATCTCTAATTACTACGACGACGATCGCCACCACTGAATCGTCAGCTCAATGCCCCCCTCTCACATCACACCACTGCGTCATCGATAACGGGGTGCCCAACAATTACTCGATTGATCAAACGTATAATTATTGGGCGATCATGGCCGTTATGCCCGACGCCGACGACGACAAGGACATTGCCGTG
>CP070631.1:184300-188846 GCA_020356045.1 Candidatus Latescibacterota bacterium | reverse complement strand
TAGCGACCTCTTCCCATGCGTGAAGCGATGGCGGGGCGACCACGGTGTATGCGCTGGATTGCCGGCCGTCTCCCGGTCAGCGTCCGGAGTGAGACGATGTTGCGAGTGCGGAGACAGCGAGTTTGCAGACTCGAGGCCTCCACGCCCGGTACGGGGCGGTTCCGGTTGGCTAGCGGGGTTCGAGTATCTGGGTGGCGCCGCGGCCGTCGGCCTCGATCTCCTCGGAGGTGAAACAGTGGCCGGTGTGATCAAAGAACAACATCACCGAGTTGTTGGGATCGTAGGTGTGCAGGGTGTCACCCCAGTCATGGTAGAACACTGCCATCGCGGGTGATGAGTAAAACAGCCGGGGTGCGCTGGCTTTTCCCAGTGCGGCGGTCACGTTGTCCCGGTACCACCCGCTCCGGTCTTTAAAGACCATAAAGAGTTGGCGTGGTTGGCGGCGTGTGTCTGTCTTTGACGTAATATCTTCGTACGCGTTTCTGGCGATCACGGCACGGCGCAGAACAAAATTCTTGGGGAGACGAATGTCCTCACGAAGGATATTGGTCTCGTTGAACCGGATCTTCGTAAACGACATTATGGCAATAAGTAGCACGAATAGCACGGCCACACCGCGTCCGTATCCCGGGTGCCGGTTCTCGAGGAGCTCGTAGAGATCCTGCGCCACGGGGGCGAGCAAAAGAAATATCCCAAACGACGGGATGTAGTTGTGGAGGTAGAATGCGTGCTTGTCGAGAAACAGCACGGGGAGAAGCGTAAGAAAATAAAAGGACAAGGCGAAAACTACGATTTGCTCTCGCCCTCTTGCCAGTCCATAGGCTACCAGACCGACAATGACGAGGTGAGTTGCGGTCAGGCCGGAACCGGCGACGTCCGTTACAAAAGGCATCACGACGGACAGGTCAAAGACCCAGTCCAGGTAGGTCAGAATATTTGATACAACATTGGCTCCGATGTGCAGCTGATACGGTCCGCCACCCGGCAGCCCCTTCCAGCCAAGAAAGAAAATAAAATAAAGAAGCATCACGGCGAGAAACGGTGCTGTGTCGATCGCCGCGGTTCGAAGCCGCGTTTGGAACCCACCGGTTTTTGTATGCTGAAAGGCGTAGAGAAAAAGGATCAGCGCCAACGCATATGTTTGTTCCATGCTCATCAGCGCGAGCACATAGACGCCGATCGCCGGCAGTATGAACTTGATTGATTTGGTCTCGATCGCACGGACGCCCCAGTGAAGACCGAGCAAAAGAAACATCAAAGCGGCGAGCTGCTGAACGCAGCAGATCCAGGCGAGAACGTCGAGAAACGCTACGTTGAGGGCAAAAAGCGCCGTGACGATCATTGCTCCCTGCGCTCCGATTTTGAATCGTCTGAGCAGATGGAAAAAAAGAAAAATGTTGATCACGTGAAGCAGCAACGACACGATATGGTAGGGAAGCGGGTTGAGCCCGGCCCATTTGTACATCGCGGCAAAATAGGCGACTTTGGTCAGTGGGCGGAAGAGCCCGGGATTTGACTCGAACACCGCCGCAAACGCCGTGTTGGGTTTGAATGCCGCATCCTCCAGCAGGATAAAATCGTCCTGCAAAAAGAAATATTTTGTGACCGGGAAGAAGCAAACAACCGCCGCCACAGCCACAACGCCCACGATGATATAGGGATTGGACCAGGGGGGAATCTGGGGTGAAGGTGTTTTTTTTGTTTTAGCCATGTTTGGGTGGATCATCACCGAGCGAGCCGGGCGTTTCATAGATGTCGTGATCCGCACGGTTCATACCGAGTGCCTCATACACTTTTTTGGCGGTCAGGTTGTTTCGCTCGACATACAGCTTGAACCCACGGACCTGACCACCAGATCGTGCCAGATCGTAGACGTATCTGTAAAGAGCCTTGTAGATCCCCATCCCCCTCGCATCGGGAATGACGTACACGCTCTGGATCCACCAATAATACTGGTTCTCCCAGTCGCTCCACTCGGTGGTGATCATCAAAGACCCCGCGATCTCTCCATCGATTTCCGCCACATAGCAAACACCTTTCCCCGGATCATCAAAAATCGCACGGACACCCGTGTGAAGCACCTCGCGGTCCAGTGACTTACCCTCGGTCTCGAGAGCCATCGCGAGGTTGAATGCTACAATCGTTTCGATATCCGCTCTGGTGGCGGGTCTGACCTGGATCGGCATCGGTTTACCTAATCGACGAGGACCATTTTGCGAGTTTGGGTGAATTGTTTGGATGTGAACTGATAGAAATAGATCCCTGAGGCGACGCGCAACCCATTTTTGTCACGGCCATCCCACCCGATGATACGTTGGCCGTGGGCTTTATCGATGAGCGTTTTGACGAGTTTTCCACCAACGTCGAATATTCGTACCGTGAACGATTCACCGGGCGGTGCCGTTACGACAAACCGCGTGGTCCTGCTAAACGGGTTGGGGAAATTCTGACCGAGGAGAAGCGGCGGTGACACCCCCGGTGAATGGGCTGCAGTTACTGGTGACACCGTGGTTGTCAGAGGGAGGGCGACCTGAGCGTGCCGCGTGGTGGCCGTCGACACGGGTTGGTTTGGTGCTTCCACATACACGGTGCGCGTCATTACAAAACGATACGCTGGTCCCAAACCAGGATCGGTGTTTGGGATTGGCTGATCGACATATAAACCGCTAGAGCCATACGCATGGTCATCACCGGTGCATTGTGTCACCGGTGGGGTGGCGTCATCGAGATAGTAGCTCGTATATCCGAGCCCCGGTATATCGGTATCGAGCACACCGATGTGAACCAATGTCCCCTGGGCGCCGGTAACCATTTCCCAGTTTATGGCACCAGGCGTTACCGTCTCGACCGGTGAGCCGTCGATATCCACACCAGCGGTATTGAAATCGTTGTAGTAGATCATCCCCAACGCCGCCGGACTATAGTCGTAGAAATCCATCACGCTCGAAATCGCATGAACGCGGAGACGCGTGACGACGTCGTGCCGGTCTGCGTAGAAAAAGTGGTCTCGCTGTGTGAACGGTCCGCTGTTCGCCCCGATGTATGACCTTATAGCGCGGACGGGTCCGTCGATGTTCGCAAAGAACGCGCCCTCGCCAGCGCTGAAGGTGTTCTCGGATCGCCCGCAATTGCCCGGGGCAAAGAGGTTTTTGTGGCGGTCGAGTATTTCAACACCCGTCGCACCCCCGGTAAAGATGTTGAGTTCGTCTCGGATCCATCGATCGCTAAAGTGCGTCCGGTACGCCGGTGTGATAACCTCCGAATTTTCCGGGTTGGGTCCGGATAGCGTGTTGTAGGTCGTCAGGTATGGGCCGGACAACAAAACGAAATTGTAGGTGACATAATCCAGCCCGGCGCCGGGGTGAAGGCTTCCGTCGGTTTCGAACAAATAGATATATCCACTGTCCGATGTGTTGGGATCGCTGATCAATACTTCGATTCGGGTTCCAGGCACCACACCGGCCGGGTCGGGTGCGGACCAGGCAGCCCGTTCGCCGGTGTCTCTTGCCATAAACACCAACTCATCATCGTCGTCAAAACCGTCATCCGGATCCGACCCCATAAAGGTGCCCGCGTCTGTGTAACCCAGAGTCGTGACGCCCAACGGGATCGAATCGTAGACAACGCCAAAATCGTTGACCGCACATTCGTCGATTTGGATGGGGATTTGTGTCCACCCTTTATGGTAACAAAAACCGACAACGCTCTCCGGTGCCAAACCGGTGAACGATGGAAGCTGTGAACCGTTCATCACCACGGGATCGCTGTCGCGGCCGCTGAGGGGAGAGGCCGCGTGGGCAGGCCAACCGGCTAGAATTGCCACGGCCGTCACGGCGACCACTGCGAAGCCAAACACTGATCGCGACGCGCCAAAACGACAACAAGTTTGTCTGACGGTCATACTGATGTGTCCTTTGTTGGCGGGGTAGACCGGCTGTACGTACGCGCATTCTCATTTTATCACACGTTAGGGGGTAGACTCAAGTAAACACAAAAAAGAGACGGCTTTACGCCGCCTCTTTACGCAAGGTCCAGTCTTTTGATCTCGCTGTCCCGTTTCTATTTGGCTTTGATCGCTTCGATTTCGATCTCGATTTCCACGTTGTCGCCCACGACGAGCCCGCCGGCATCGAGTTTTTGACTCCAGGAAACCCCATAGTCCTGACGGTTGAGTTCGAGCTCGGCGGAGACACCCATACGCGTATTGCCCCACGGGTCATCGATCACACCGGTGATTTCAAACGGAATGGTGATTTCTTTGGTGACACCGTGCATGGTCAGATCGCCGACCGCAACAAAGCCATCCTCGCTCTTTTTAATCTGTTTGCTCTTGAATGTGATCTCGGGGTATGTCTCCGCGTCAAAAAAGTCCGGATTTCTCAGATGATCGTCGCGTTTTTGATCCTTTGTGTCGATGCTCGCCGTCTTGATGGTTACGTCAACACTCGATTTTGTCACGTCCGCCTCGTCGTAGAGAATCGTACCGCTGTACTCGTTGAACTCACCCTTGACCTTGCTGACGACCATGTGTTTTACGGCGAACATG
>CP070631.1:182942-184200 GCA_020356045.1 Candidatus Latescibacterota bacterium | reverse complement strand
GCCATTGATCGTCCACATAGGCTGATAACTCGTATGGCCGGTTACCGTACCCAACTGTTTCTTCCTTGTCAAAGATCTGTTGATACCAAAAATCATAAACCGACGACTGCAACCCACCACGCAAACGGTGTGCTCCCGTACCGTGCCAGTCGAGGTCCGCCCTGAGGGTGGCATCGCGAAGCCGGTTGTTCACGATGATCGAGGTGCCAAAGAACTCGCCATCCGTGATGCTTTCGTACTCGCTTCCCGACAGCACGATCGAACCAACCAATGATCCCCCGAGCACCCGGCTGTACGATCCCGACACGACCCGGTTGCCCCATGAGACATCGATGTTGCCATAGCTGCCCAGGTCAAAACCGATCACATCCCGGCCGAGATAACCCCCAAAGCCAAACCAATCTCTATCTTTCTTGGTCATGAACTTGCCGTTTAGATCATAAAAATAGTACGACGGCAGCGGAGTTTCTTCGGTTGACAGCATTCTGAGCAACGGTTCCAGATAGGTGCGCCGTCCACCGAGAAGCCACCGATTGCTCCCCAACCCGCCCTCAGCCGTAAACCGCGCGGCAATCGTGCTCACTCCGCCGGTGCCGCTAAACCCGCCGCCAAAAGCCGGCTCCCGACTCGACACATCGACCACGGCACCCAGTCGACCCCCCTGGTCGGCGGGGTAAGCGCCCTTGTACAACGTGACGTCGCCAACGGCGTCGGGGTTGAATGTCGAAAAGAAGCCCAAGGCATGGGTGGGATTGTAGACGGGAACACCATCGAGCAGGATCATGTTCTGATCGGGACCACCACCCCGAATATACAGACCGCTCGAAATATCCGAGGCTGCTTGAACTCCCGGCAGCAACTGAATGCTTCGTATGGGGTCGGCCTCGACGATACCGGGAATATCGTTGAGCGTCCCGACGTCGAGATTGACAAAACCCGGTTGAATCTCACGCTCGCTGGCGTAACGGTCGCCGGTGACGACGATCTCGTCGACTTCGATTGGCTCAACGGTAAGTTTGACAGCAAGATCAACCACCGACCCGTGAACGACATCGACCACGTCGACGCGCTCCTCGTAACCGATGTAAATAAACCGCAATGTGTAATGCCCGGTGGCCAGATCGCCAAACCGGAAGTATCCTTCCTCATCACTGGACTGTCCGGTCTTGACGATCCCACCCGTCGGTGTTTCCCCATTCAACAGCACCGACACATAGGGCAGCGGCTCGCCCGTTTCGACGTCGGTCACCTGGCCCTT
>CP070631.1:178336-182842 GCA_020356045.1 Candidatus Latescibacterota bacterium | reverse complement strand
GAGAGCTTGGGAGATCGGATGATCCTAGCACATTAGCCGCCGATTTGCCAGAGACGGTTGCCCGGTATCTGATGGGGTAGCGCGGACCGGAGAGCGATGCGTTTTCGCACGACTCCGGAGGGTCTTGCTCCGGTGCCTGGCGGCACTTTGGGGTTTCGGCTTGACCCGGGTGCGTTTTTGGATTATAAAAAAGTGTTCGGGCGGCCGGGCCGCCCGATTGGACGTCATTTTTTCTCAAATGGGAGGTTTGTGATGAGTGGGGTAAACAAAGTCATACTGGTCGGAAATCTTGGTGCGGATCCGCAGCTTCGCTATACACAAGGCGGCACGGCGGTGGCCAATTTCAATATTGCTACATCCGAGCGATTCACCAACAAGAATGGTGAAAGGGAAGAGCGGACGGAGTGGCATCGTGTGGTCGCATGGGCGAAACTTGCCGAGATCTGCAGTGAATACTTGAAAAAAGGTAAGCAGGTCTATATCGAGGGTCGTCTCCAGACACGCTCGTGGGAGGACCAGTCCGGGGTCAAGAAGTACATGACCGAGGTCGTGGCCTCGAATATGGTGATGTTGGGACGGGTCGGGGATACGATGGATGTGCCGGCGCAGGCGGGACCGCCCGATGAGGATATCCCGCAGGAAGCCGGTGTCAAGGACGACGACGATCTGCCGTTCTAGATTTGTTTGGTTTAAGGTGCGCCGCTAGCTCAACTGGTAGAGCAGCTGACTCTTAATCAGGAGGTTCGGGGTTCGAGTCCCTGGCGGCGTACCAACTTTGTACAATGCAAGAGGAGTGAACGCCGCCAGGCCAAAGCGCCTGGCGGCGTTTTTGTGGTCGCCAACGTTTCAAAGGCCGCCGCACATCACTCTTCCAGTGTCGTTGCGTCAAGAACTTCAACTGCCGCACCGTAGCCCACCTCGATCGCGTCATCCATGCGGTCAAAGTCTTCGGGTTTGAGATCGGGGTCGAGTCTGGGTTTGATGAAGATCTCGGGGCGCAATCCCGCGACCCGTACGTCATTTAAGATAGCCGCCGGTATCTCGTACGCTTTGGTTAGCAGTTCAAAAAATAGCGGTCTCTTTCCCGAATGAAAAGGTGCCTTGAGCTTTTCGAGAAAACTTCGGTTGTCTTCGAAAATCAGTTTTCGATCGGGCGGCGGAGTAACATCGACGGCAAGAACCGGTCGGGTCGTCATCGACCGAACCTCCTCGATCGGCACGTTGACAAGAAGACCTCCGTCCACAAAAACGCGGCCGTTGTGTTCGACGGGACTGAAGATTCCCGGGACCGCGCTGGTTGCCCGTAGCGCCGGTACGAGCTCACCTTCAAAGAACACAAACGGTCGGCCCGACTGAATATCGACCGCAGTGGAGCGGAACGGCACCTGCAATTGGTCAATTCGCTCGGGCAAGTGCAGTGAGATCTGCTTTTCGAGACCTCTGCCACCGATCAAGCCGCCCTTGCGCGACCAGTCAAACAGGTCGATCGCTTTGAGATCCGCGAATGCGTCGCGAATTTCCGACGAGGCGATTCCGGCCGCGATGAACGCTCCGACGATCCCACCCATCGAGCAGCCGGCAACGGCTACGGGCTGGATACCACGTTCTTCCAGGGCGCGCATCACACCGATGTGGGCAAAACCGCGAGCGCCGCCACCGCCAAGTGCCAGTCCGACTTTCATCTGCGTATTCTCCTTTTTGACAATTATTCGATAGCCTGCTATTCGCCGACTGGTCCCGTTCCTTGAATCGCGTAACCGGTATAGCTCTCACCGTCCAGGATCAGCCGAGCCGACAATCCGTAATAGGCTCCGGACATTGAGTCACGTCCAGGCTTTGACTCGATGACGAGCTGTATTGTCGATTGGTTCTCTGCAATGGCATGAAAGATCACTGCGTCATCGGTCTTGTCTTTTTTTACATGGGTCCATGTTTGGTCGTCGCTCCCCGGACGGGCCAGCCGCAGTTCATCACGTAAAATATCCACCATCCAGAACGGTTCGTTTCCCTGAGCCCTGTAGGTGAAATTGTTCCAGTCGAAGTCGCAGCCAAAACCCTCAAATGTTGCGTACGTGACCTTTACGATAGACAAAGAGCCCGGGTAGTCGGCGCCAAAACCGTCGGCGGGCGGTGGACCGATACGTCCGTTCGCGACGACAAATATCTCCGCGTAGGGTTGTGTTTTTGGCGCTAACTCAGCGTAAAGGGTTTTTAACAAACCCGTGCTGTCGATCACCCAGATCGCTTCGTCCTTGCCGCATGGTTTGAACGAGCGCACCTCATGGCCAAATACGTAATGACCCCGTACAGTCTCTAGACCAGTGTTGGACGCGTCGGCTCCTTTCATGGCTAGGTGGTCTGCCGACTGGCTCTCATTGCTGTTTTTGCCATCATCGTCAGATGCGCACGACGCGAGAGCCAACAAAAGTAGAACTAGAGGGGAAAACAGGCCATTTATTTTCATTTGAATTCCTCTGTGTGCGGTGTTATCGCCCAAAAAGAATCAAGACCTCCAGTTTGATTGGAGGCCTTGATTCTAATCTAGCATACCGCAAAAAACAAGCGACTGAATTAATCCTCAACATAATTGAGAAGCCGCTGCTCACCATCGAGCGCCCGCTTCTCGGTGAGGTTTTGACTCACTTCGAGCACGCCCTGATACTCACCGTTTTCGTCGCGCAGCGCGAAATACTCGATGTGGATGAACTGCCCGTTCAACGTGATCCAGAACGGCGCCCGGTTCGCACGTCCCGCCTTGAAATCATCGACGATCTTTTGGACTATATGCACGCTGGCCGGCGGATGGCATAATTGCACGTCACGTCCCAGTATTGCACGGGTCCTTGCGAAGATTCGCTCGCGCCCTTGTGTAAAATACCTCACTTTGTCGTCTTTATCGACAAACGTAAGATCAAAAGGGATCGTGTTCAGAATCGAGTTGAGCTCTGATGCCGTAACACTTCCCGACGGGAGCTGAATCTTGTCTTCTTCGACACGTTCGGCGGGTGCTGCCACTGCTTCCGCGGGCTGCCACTTGTCGGTCGGATCGTAAAGACAAAAGCCAATCTCGACGCTGCCATCATAGACATTGTGCCATTCGGCGTCGGTCAGTGTGTCGAGCGTCATTGGGAAAAGAATATTCTCTTCCTTGTAGATCATTTCGGCGACAGAATCGGATGCCGGCTTTAACGTCGTGTCGGCGAGAGTTTTTGCGTCCTGGGAGTTCAGTTGTTTCTTCTCGCGCAGCGCCTCGACGGCCTTCTTCAATAGTGCTCGAGTTTCGTCATGTTTGCCCCACATCACCTTAGGCGGGCCCGTGATGTTGTGTTTTTCGAGAAACGGAAAGAGCAGATGTTCTTTGCGCTGATAGTGCTTTTCCACGTCCGTAAGTGCGATGATGCGCGCACGAATCTGATCGATCATCTTAGAAAGCTCTGCGGCGTCTGGTGCGCCGCCCAGCTCATCGTAAAGCTTGTTGAGCTGATCGACTTCCCACTGGAGCGCGCGGTTTTCCTCTTTGAAGGTGTGGACGGGGTGACCAGCGGGGGCTGTCTTTGCGCCCGCATGGCTGATCTTGTCCCGGAGCGCAGCGGTGTGGATGTCGCAGAGATTGAGTACCTCGTTGACGGGCGTTCCCTCGTTGATTAGCTCCTGCTCGACCTCCATTACGTCGCCATATGGCACTTCGCCCATCATTCGTGTGAGCTGGGCTTTGATCTGTTCCGGCGCTTCTCCTTTGTGGAGCTGCTGGATCATGTGTTTGAGTAAGTCTTTTCGTTTTCGGGCATTGTCTTTTAGTTCGCTCATCGTCGTCTCCTGAATATCCTTAGATGTTCGGGCAGTCTAAAATAATTTAACCTGGTTAAAATAGCACATGACCCGCGGTTTGTCTCGGGAAATTTCCTTGTATCGGAGCGTTTGAGAATCCGGTTGGGTTCGCGGCCGGCCGGGGCGCGGCTTTGGCTGAGACGATTCGCCTCGGAGCTACTCGCGTCTGGCGTGGGCGTTGATCTTGGTCGAGCCATAAACCCGATTCGCTTCCAGGTTGTTGTGTTTGGCACAAAGCAACCGAAGGTTGGATTTGGCGTTGGTTCCGCCTCGGGCAAACGGCACGATGTGGTCGACGTGCAGTCTATGGGTTGAACGGCATCGTTTACCGTTGGTGCCAATGTACGTACAACGTCCGTTGTCCCTTTCGTGTATCGCGTCGCGTGTTTTTGCCGGTACGCGGCGGCTGCCATTGATTGACTTGTTGTCACGTCGTCTGCCGCGAGGTCTGTTGCGACTGCGGCTAGTTAACATAATATCAGTCCCGCCGCGGGACTTTGTTTTAGCTAACTGGCGGTTTGGCTGTTCTTTAATATCGCGAGAGCGAGTCCCGGAGCGGGACGGTTTCGTAGCGGATTCACGTCGCTTTGCCCGCCTCTCGTTTTTCTTAACCGGGCAGTGCCGGTCGATGAATTCGTCCAGTACTGCCTCGAAAACATTTTCAAACGACGCATCCTT
>CP070631.1:176372-178236 GCA_020356045.1 Candidatus Latescibacterota bacterium | reverse complement strand
GGCGCCCGCACGCTCCAAACCACCGCCGAGTCAATGACGAAATCCTCGAACTCGCTACCCGACACAAGCGTATACTGGGCGTCCCCAGGAAGGCTCGGAAGCCGGATCTGCAGCTGGGCCAGACTTGCCGGATCAACACCGGCATGGTCCGGCGGGTTGGTAACCGTCGCTGAGATGTCAAATGTGGTGCCGACGGCTACCGTGCCATCCGTCGCCTCCGGCGGCGCCGAGATCTCGGCACTCAACGTCAGCATTGCCTTCCGTTTGACAACAACGAGCACTGTTTCTGTGAATGCCTCCACGTCGTCCGTCGTATTTGCATCAAATCCGTCAAAGCGAACATAGAATTCGGCCCGCGCCGAATCCACCGGAGCCCTGATCCGCCATGTTTTTGCTGTACGCTCTCCAGTACCCTGCCCAATGAACTGCTCCAGAGGATCGATGACAGTGAAATTGCTGCCTGGCGATGGTACCAGTGTCGCCCGAATATCCGATGTCGTGGGTACGCCGATGACCGAGCCCTCGAACGTGAATTCCTGTTCGGTGCTGACCGTGTCATCCTGCGCACCTTGCGGATCGATTATCGACAACACCGGCGAGTTGAGGGCTGCCAACGGCTCGACGTCGACCAACACGACATCACTGCTATCTGAAATGGCAGCCGCCTGGTCCGTATTAATCTCTTTGGGCGCCGTCGTGATCCTAACTTCGAGCTGTTTGGTCGACGTTGACGGTGTATCCGGTGCAAACACTTGCCATGCGATGTCACCCACGATAAGTTCGCGGACTTCGGGTGTGCTGGCACCTACGGTAAATCCTTCCGGCAAAATCAATGTGACCTGGCCAGTTGTGTCGACCGCAGCCTGACCGCCGTTGTTAACCGTAGCGGTCAGCGTAAAGTCCTGACCGGTTCCGACCGAGCCGTCTATAGCATCGGGTGGCGCCGTAATCTCTGCCGTCATGCTAAGAACTGCGGCCGTCTGGACAACAAGATCGACCCACCCCTCGTCGGACGTATCGTCACCTACCGTCCTTTGCGCGTCTTCGTCGAACGCCACGACACTGCCGTCCACACGCAGCTGACCTGTTTGGGGGCCGGTTTGTGTCACCGTGAACACAACGGCCCCTTTGAGCCCGGCGCCGAGCATCGAGCTGCCCGTTCCCTCGATTGTGTAATCCGATACAAATGTGTAGTCGTTCGTCACATCACCCACGCCAAAAATTCTCATATTGAGCGTGGTCTCTGACAGGACATCGACTACGGACCCCCCCTGGTTGTGCAGATACATCCGCACTTCCCACTCGGATGGGGTTGACTGACCCGCGGTCACGGTGGCTTGTGTCGATGTCAGGCTATCGATCTTAACGACGCTTGGCGGCTTGATCCCCACGCTGTCGAAATCCACAAAGGTGCTGTCAAAATCGTTTCCGTTCTCGGCACCAACAAGCCGGAGATTCACAAAATGGAATCCCGAATCGTAGTTCGCCGGCACCAGGACATCTTCAAACCAGATCTTGGTCACAGCGCCCGGAATTATTGTGGTGGTAGAGTCCGCATCGAGGAGCGGGTGAACGGGGGCGTGGACGCCGTCACTAAACGACAGCCGCGTACGGGTCGGGTCCAGGTTGAGGATTGCAGCTCCATCTCGTTCGCTCAATTCGAGATTGAACTTGGCCGTCTCCCCCGCTTTGACCGTCCGTGGCAAAAACGTTCCACTGACATACGATGGCATGGGAACGAGATCAACCGTTATACTTCCCGTATCCTCATCCCTGACCAGATCACTGCTGTTGACCTCGTACCCCCCGACATGAATGTCGAACGCCTGCGGTCCGAAGGTGCCACCAAAATCAGGCGTCGTAT
>CP070631.1:171670-176272 GCA_020356045.1 Candidatus Latescibacterota bacterium | reverse complement strand
GTCGGCAAACACTCTTGGGATACGACGGTTTATGTCGGGCGTGACCTGTGAATTTCGGAAATGGATAACTGCCGTGGCGTTGCTCCTGGCAGTCGGCCCGTTTAACTCCTGCCTTCAGGAACCGTTGTTCGAAACCACATGGCCCGAGGAAACTGATTCGTGTTGGACGCTACTGAATCCTGAACCTGAGTTTCCAGACCTATTTGCAGTGTGGGTCGATAAGCCAGATCACGTCATGACAGTCGGTTCAGGGGGGGGTTCTGCCGTATATGACGGTCTGACCTGGGAACCCATCGAAACAGGCGTCGCGGCGGTTCTGCACGACGTCTGGGGTACGTCCGCCGACAACGTGTGGGCGGTTGGCAACGGCGGTACCGTCGTCCATAACAACGGAGCCGTATGGAATTCGTTGACCTGCGGTACGACGGGAATGCGTGGACCCGGATCAACGTGCCCACAACAGAGACGCTCACGGACGTTTGGGGGTTCTCGCCAACAGATGTATTCGTGACCGGGGATAATGGTGTCATTCTCTATTACGATGGTTGTGGTTCAGACCCGACCGGCATCGAACTTACAACGACACAACATTGAAATGATCTGAGCATACAATCACAAACAAAGGAGTGTGGACAATGAGTAAGGTTTTTACGGTAACCGGATGCGCTTTCCTGGTCCTAACGCTCTTCGCCGGCGCGGGGTCAATGGGAAAATCGCCCAAGAATCAACTCCCGAAGCCGCGGCTCGATGGTGTGATTCAGCCTCACGCGAATCCGCCGGACATACAACGAGCCGCGCAATCAATGTATCCGATGGCCGTCGCGGACACGATCGTATTGGCCTGGTGGCAATTTGAAGATGTCAACGGTGGTCCGGACCCGCAAGGCTGGATTGCCAAGGACAGAACCGAGCAGACGGACCAGTATTTCCACGTCGACGGCGATGGTGCCAACTCCAACTGCTGCCCGATATCGCCGATCAATGGATCACAGTCGATGTGGTGCGGACAATGTCCAAGCGACGACCACACCTATTGCGGGTGGGGATCCTTGCCCGGGTACGGGAACAGTTGGGAACAATTTCTCGAATCGACGACGTTTGCGTGCACGACACTCGCGTTTGCGTATGTTGCTGAGTGGGACAGCGAACCCGGCTATGACCAGACGTTCGCCGAATACTGGGATGACTCACTTCAACTTTGGGTCGAGTTGCCTGTGAATAACGGTGCGGGTCATTATGACGATAGCGGCGGTCCGCTGGCCGAGAGCTTTGACATTCGCCCCACCAACGGCCAAACAAAGTTGAGATTCCGTTTTGAATCCGATGGTGCGTGGGACGACCAGGACGGACTCTTCGATACGCTCGAGGGCGCGTTCAAGGTTGACGATATATCAGTTGTGTGTCAGGGCGGTGGTGGTCCCACAATTTACTTCGAAGACTTCGAGGACGAAGAGTGCGGCACCAAACAGACCAACGACGCGGTGTGGATGGCGGCGACAACACCCGGCTATGGCTCATATGCCTCGCTTCATTCCGGCGTTACCGTCGTCCAGGAGGACCCATGCAAAAGCGTGACATCGTGGCTGTGGGGATTTTTCGATGACCCGGCGGTGACAAACTACGCCTGCGGCGGATGGCCGTTGCAGGGTGCCGTCCCCTACGGACCCGACGAAAACGGGCGCTACATGAACAACGAAATCTGGTCGCCCTGGGTGCCTTTGACGGGGACGGGGACAAAGGTGATTTTCAGTCACTGGATATACCCCGACATGAAGTACGACGCGCTCGTGTCTTATATATGGGCGATTCGTGGATTGGTCAACGACTGCCCGACGGGTTGGGGCAACTTCGCTTCCGTGGACATGTTTAAACACGAATATTGGTTCGAGAGGATCATGAACGTGAGTTCATTGATCCCATTCTCTGCCTCCCACCTTCAAGTGCTTCTCGGCGTCGTCGATGCGTGTGAGTTTTGGTGCGGAGTCTACGGAACCGGCGAATGCCATTCACACGGCCCGTTGTTCGATCAGGTCAAGCTTGTTCGTGTCGATGATCACGGTCCCGTTTGGTATCTACCGCAAGTTTATCATCACACCTTATTTCAAGATAACTTCGCAGCGGACGGAAGCATGAACGGTTTCGCGCGTGCGGATATGGCCGCCGATATTCTTTCCAGCAGAAACGGGGGGATTCTCCCAGGCGACTCGATCGCCGTTACCATCTACAATGCCGATGAGCTGGGAGAGGACCCCGTGTATGGAGGGCCTTCCGTCTACTGTTTTGTCCGTGTGGGGACCAACGGACCACCGCCCAATCCGCCAAAGCGTGGGAGTGTGATTCAGTCCCCCGATGTCCGACCCGCAAACTGTCCGAATCCTGGTTCGATCCGGTACCCTTGGGTGGGAGACATTTCATGCGCCGGACAAACTTGGAGCCAGTACCGCATGGATCGGGTATGCAGTGTGAGCGGGCATGAAATGTCGGACAGGTTCTGTTTCGATTTGATGGACATCGCCGACCCTCGGCATGTCAATGAAGACCAGGTGGCCAACGTGGGAGTGTTCACTTCAGGCGATACCATCCGGTACTTTTTTGGTGGGCGCGACTCGCTAAACGAGTGGAGTTATTGGCACCGAACAATGGACGGGCAGGGAGAGAGCCGGTCCACCGACCGGATCGAAGAAGCGTGTGCGAGCCCGTGCGAGTTCTCGATTCTGCCCGATGCCGGACGGTTTGCCGAAGGAGACATCCTCTACGTGGATGATGCCGACGATCGCGGCGGTCCCGCACAGCTCTACTTCGACACCGCATTCGACCAGCTTCAGATCAGACATCTCGTCGACCGCTTCGACGTCTTGGATCCGTACTCGGCGGTCGGCAACAGCCTGGCGTCGCGTGTCGCAAACGTCACAGCACAGATCATCGTCCCATATCAGAAGATTCTATGGAATACCAGTGACCTCGATCGTGCGCTAATCGGCGATGGCGGTGAGGAAAACCTGGGAAGCGGCGAAGAAAAATCGGACGATTTCGCTTTGATCAAAGAATTCCTCGATAATGATCCCGAGAATCCTGGGGTTTATGTAAACGGGGATGATCTCGCAGAAGTATGGGTCACGTTGACCGGCGCATCCGCCGTCGCGGTTAAAACGGCTTACATGAACTTCAGTTTATTGAACGGCGACCATACAGCCGCCGGCGAACCCGTATCGCCCACCGTGTGGAGCGGCGACCCGGCGTCATATCCCGTTTTTGACCCACCGCAGTCACCGTATGGTCCCGATGCGCTGATCGCATATGGCGGTTGCCCGTCGATCAACGACTTCGACGTGCTCGCACCCGCGGGACTGTCAAAAACCGAGATGACCTACCCTGCAACCGGCTCTGCCGCCGTCGTCGCGCAGGCAACACCGACGACACAAACCATCGCCCGCTTTGTGCTCTCCGGTCTTGCCTACAATTATATCCACGAGTCAATGATCGCGGGACAGCCTGTTCCCGCCCGCGTAGAGCACTTGAAGGATATTCTCGAGTGGTTCGAAAACGAGATCCCCGACCCCGTCGGCGTCGATCCAATCGCATTTGCGAATCGGCTCGACAATGCGTATCCCAACCCGTTCAATCCCACGACGACGATCAAGTACAGCATCAAAGAGCCTGGCCATGTGTCGCTGAAGATATACAATGTCGCGGGACAGTTGGTGCGGACGTTGGTCGATGTCAAACAGACACCTCGCGAACGCGGGTTTGAGGCCAAGTGGGATGGCATCAACGATGCCGGTGGTTCGGTGTCGAGCGGTGTGTATTTCTACAAACTAACCACAGGCGGTTTCGCACAAACAAAGAAGATGGTTCTGCTCAAATAATCAAAAGGGATCAGATCTCGTACTTTTCTTTGTCGATGAAGTAATCAGCAATCTCCAGACGCATCGTCACCGTATCCGGGGGTATGTTGCGTGTCAGCCGTCGAAGTGCCGCCAACATTGTCCTCAGCTCATCCCCCTCGGCACACGCGGCCAGCACTTCACGTGCCCACAGATTGACTTTACCAATCGTCTCGTAGACGTAGAGTTGCGTCATCTTGACAAACACATCGACGTTGTCCTCGCCGCGCGATGACGCGAGCTTCAATGTACGAAGCAGCGCCGACTCCATGCCATAAGCTTCGATGATGATATCGGCGAGGTTGCCAAGAACCGCCTGCTGATCCTGAAGCTTATCCATAAACTTCTGGACGGCGACGCCGGCTGCGAACAGTGCGACTTTTTTGACATTGCCGACGAGCTTGCGTTCTTCCAAAAGAAGTCCCTCATCATCCGCTTCATCCATCATCGGAAATTCCATCAACTCGTCCTGAAGCTTTTTTGCTGCTGCCATCAGCGGCAGCTCGCCCTTCATCGCCCGTTTCAACAGCATTCCCGGGATCAACATACGGTTGATCTCGTTGGTACCCTCGTATATGCGGCCAATCCGCGCGTCGCGGTAGTACCGCTCAGCGGGATAGTCCTCGACATAACCGTACCCGCCAAAGATCTGCACGGACTCGTCGGCCACATAGCTCATCATCTCAGAACCTTTGACTTTCATGATCGTGCACTCGGT
>CP070631.1:167184-171570 GCA_020356045.1 Candidatus Latescibacterota bacterium | reverse complement strand
GTATTGAGAATCGTCTTGCTGACGACGAGCTCGGTGTCGCCGCTGACCGATTCCGGAGCACGGCGGACGTATGGGGCAAGATCGCCCGAATCGCGGTTGACGAGAAAAATGTATCCGCGGGAGGCGGGGAGTACCTCGAGAATTAGATCCATCAGGTTTTCGAGAAGCTGCTTGAAATCATCGATGTCGCGCGTGATTTTGTCGGCGCGGTAAAGCACTTGAAGCGCCTCGCGCGAACCGGGACGCGTTGTGTCCTTCGCGCCATCGATGAGGTCTTCGATGACGATTTCTTCGGTGGGATTCTTGACGGTGACGGTCGCATCGGTTTGGATCGGCGGCTCGATCGACACCGTCAGATCGAGCGGCTTATTGCTTTTGGGGAGCGGTGATGGCGCGTGCTCGACCACAATATCCACGTTGGCAATCGTGATTTTGTCACCGGGGCGAATTTCAGCTTTTTTGATGGGTTTGCCATTCAAAAAGGTGCCGTTGGTGCTGTCCATGTCCTGGACGAAGTGACCGCCCGGCTCCCTGGAGAGCACGGCGTGAAAACGCGATACGGCGGTGCTGGGGATGTGGAGCTTGTTTTCGCCATCCCGGCCAACGGTAAACGGGAGCCCTTTTTCCGCGATCGAAACCTGTTCTTGACGGTCAGGGGCTCGGACGATCCGGAGATAAAGCATCGGCTGTCTCCTCGCGAGCTGCGAAAATCCAACAGACTATGAGTCCGTGTGGGCGCGTTCAAAGCAAGAATCAGGACAAACGCTGTTTCGAGGCCTAAGTTGCTAATCATCAACCTGTTGCCAGCGATGGATCCGGGCGAGATCGATTTTATGATAATCCCATATATAGTGGATACTTTAACTGAGCCCCTATATATTGTATATTTTAGTTGAAAAGATGCTTGTCTTTTTTTCCCGGGAATGCAAAATGAGAGGACCGAGTGAGGGGGCTTGTCAGAATTATCCGAGTTAATCAAGAGAAGTAAAGGAACAGCAATGAAGTTAACTGAGAACGCTGTGCGCGTGCTTCAAAACCGCTATCTGCGGAAGAACGCCGAGGGCGAAGTACTGGAGACGCACGACGAAATGTTCCGGCGGGTCGCCGCGAGCATTTCTCAAGCTGAGTTGAAATACAACGACGATGAGGCCAATCGGGAACATTGGGAAGGCGAATTTCTTGACATCATGACCAACCTCGAATTTCTCCCCAATTCCCCGACGCTCATGAACGCGGGCACGGACATCCAGCAGCTGGCCGCGTGTTTCGTACTTCCCGTCGACGATTCGATGGACTCCATTTTTGAATCGGTCAAAAATGCCGCTTTGATCCACAAGAGCGGCGGAGGTACCGGATTCGCCTTCTCACGGCTTCGGCCAAAAAACGATGTCGTCCGCAGCACCAAAGGTATATCGAGCGGCCCGATCTCGTTTATGACGGTGTTTGATGCCGCGACCGAGGCGGTCAAACAGGGGGGGCGCCGCCGGGGCGCCAACATGGCGATCCTCAGGGTCGACCACCCCGATATCATGGATTTCATCGAATCCAAGAAAAATACCGATCGCCTGACCAATTTCAATATCTCCGTCGCGGTGACGGAAGAGTTTATGAAAGCGGCAATGGCGGACACCGAATACGATCTCATCAACCCGCGAACCGGTGACGCCGAAGGCCGGCTGCCCGCCTGGAAGGTGTTTCAGTCGATCGTCGAGGCCGCCTGGCGCAATGGGGAGCCGGGCATCGTCTTCATCGACCGGATCAACCGCGACAATCCAACTCCGATGGTTGGGTCGATCGAGAGCACCAATCCCTGTGGCGAGCAGCCGCTGCTTGCCTACGAGTCGTGCAACCTGGGATCGCTAAATCTCAAGTCGGTCGTCGCCGGCGAAAATGGAGAGGCCCATATCGACTACGACCGTCTGAGAAAAAACGTATCGGTGGCGGTGCGTTTTCTCGACAACGTGATCGACATGAGCAAATATCCGATCCCCGAGATCGACCGGATGACCAAGGCCAACCGCAAAATCGGTCTCGGTGTCATGGGTTTTGCCGACATGTTGATCAAACTGGGGATTCCTTACGACTCGGACGAGGCGGTGTCGACGGCCGAAGAGGTGATGCAGTTTATCCAGGTGGAGTCAAAGGCGGCTACGCTAAAGCTAGCCGAGGAACGCGGCGCCTTCCCAAATTTCCCAGGTAGCATATACGACAAAAGAGGTGAGCCACCCCACCGCAACGCAACCACTACAACGATTGCGCCAACGGGAACCATAAGCATTATCGCCAACACATCGAGCGGTATAGAACCGATCTTTGCCGTGGGATATGTCCGCAACGTGATGGAAAACGATGAGCTCGTCGAGGTCAATCCGTTGTTCAAAGAGATCGCCGAGGCAGAAGGTTTTGCCAACGAATCCTTGATGAAAGAGATCGCCGAGTCCGGAACAGTGCAGCACATAGAAGAGATCCCCGAGCGGTGGCGAGAGGTGTTTCGCTGCGCATATGATATCAATCCCGACGCCCATGTGCGCATGCAGGCGGCTTTCCAGAAATACACGGACAACGCGGTTTCAAAAACGGTCAACTTTCCCAAGGAAGCACGTGCGGTTGACGTCGAAGAGGTTTTCATGCTCGCCTATCAGCTTGGCTGCAAGGGAGTGACGATTTACCGTGACGGCAGCCGGGAGGCGCAGGTGCTCAACATCGGTGAGGTCAATCGGCGTGAGACCGGGGATTACCGCGTACCGCGAAAACGGCCCGAGTTTCTCGAGGGCAAGACGCGGAAGAAACCGACGGGGTGCGGCAATCTGTATGTGACCATCAATGGAGACCGTAGCGGACCTTTCGAACTTTTTGCCCAGATCGGCAAGGCAGGCGGGTGTGCCGCATCACAGGCCGAGGCGATCGGGAGGCTGATTTCGCTGGCGCTCCGGGCCGGAGTCGATCCGACGGCCATCGTCAAACAGCTCCGTGGAGTCCGGTGCCCGTCACCGGCATGGGATGACGGTAAGCTGGTACTTTCGTGCTCGGACGCTATCAGCAAGGCGCTCGAGCAACACTTGACCGACATCAAATTCCACGATCCGGATTCGTTGTCGCTGGCCGCCGAATCGCTTGGCAATCGTCTGGCCGGGCTGTGCATCGACTGCGGCAACGCGCTGGAATTCGATGGTGGCTGCAATGTGTGCCGGAATTGCGGGTACTCCAGGTGTGGCTAGCTAGGGGCAAGGCAACAGTGAACGTACCCAGGGGCGCCCGCAGGGCGCCCCGTTTTTTTTTGACGATCTTGTGCGGGGAATCCAACTCGGTTTAGAGAACGGTCCAACGTTCGAGAAGCGATCGCCAGGGACCGGCGGTGGCGTAACGGAACACCAGGCTCAACACAAAAAACCCGGCGCCGATGTACATACAGTTTCTCAAGAGCGGCCAATCATTGGGATCTCTCTCTACGTTGAGAAACCGTTCGTAGGCGATTTGACTGGCGGGGACAAGGATAAACCCACCTGCCACAAAAAGGCTCAACTGCCACAACGGGACCGCCACCAAGGCGACCTGAATAATGTTGAACCCGTGGCGGAATATGAACAGCGCGCCGTACGCCGCACCGCCAACGGCGACCGAGCCAACCAGAAACCCAATGAGACCTCCACTGACGACGGAACCCACGAGAAAAAGAGCCATCCCCCACAGCAGATAGGGCAGACCGGCCGGCGGTGACGATCCAGGAACCTTGACCCAGGCATCAATGGTTCTTACAACGGGTTCCGCGAGTGGCAGACTTGTGCCAACACGGCCGGGAACAAAGACCCCCAGCACGACAATGGTGGCGAACAGCGCGAGCGCCCAACGAAACACAATAATGACCGACCAGCGGTGGTCCCGTCGTTTCATCGCCGTGTAGAAAAACGGAAACACCGCGGCTGTGTGGAGCAGCGGGGACAACACGCCGATGCCGACGATCGTTGACAGGACGACGCTGGCGATGGTCAAAAGAACCATCATGTTGCCACGCTTTTCGAGCAGGGCCGCGGTCCGCGATGCCTCGTGAGGTTGTTTATCACCTGTTTTGGATGTCTTCTTCACTGGTGCTCCCTTCGAGGTGTGCCGGCTCGTGTCCGCCGGGAGGACGAACATACCGATACTTATAATAGATTCATGGGGTTTCTTCCAGAGCTGATTGGCCCTTGCCGGAGGAAAAGCCCGGAGGTCAGGCGGCGGCCCGATGGCTCTGGTGGGGCGGGGTGGGTCTAATTCTTTTATTTGTAACCGGTTGTGGTAATTGGCTGTGATTGGGTTTGATACACACCTGCAGACCTGTTAGACTGACCTAAACCCACTCCACCTGCTTCATTTTCAGAACTTTCATGACGATTACAGGATCTCGGG
>CP070631.1:165003-167084 GCA_020356045.1 Candidatus Latescibacterota bacterium | reverse complement strand
TTGGCCAGACGATCCAGGGCGGATCCGAGGTCGCGCGCATTTTGAAAATCGCCATTGAAGCGAAACACACCGAGCTCATCCCGTGCCAGTATCGAACGGTCGCCCGCAGCGACCAGCTCGCAAAGAAGCGGCACCGCGTTTGCCTTGTCATCAGGAACAACGTTCTTCTGGAGAAACCCCGGGAGCTTGCGCTCCGGATAGAGCAAAAAACTGTTTTGGTCTTCCCGGTACATCGCGCTCTCGAAGAGTGTCGACAACAGCTCGACGGTCTCGGCCGAACCGATAACACCCGAGCTCAATACGGCGACCTGACCTTCGAGCATTTCGTACAAGGGCTGGATGCTGGCACCCTTCTTATCGTCTGTAATTTGGAGAAGGTTGTACGAATGGTAGAGACCGTCTGTCCGTCGGTTGGCGCGAATGGCGTGATCGAGAAAATCGATGGTCACACGGCAAAACTCGGCCACCTCGGTTACCGATACCGCCGTTTTGCCAGAGAAACCATCGGCGTAAACCTTTTGGCGATAGTCCGAGAACGCCGCTCCCACCGCGTCCATAATCATTTTTGTATTCGAAGCGTTGAACGTGTCGGTTTGGAGAAGAGAGCGATTCTCAATGAAAATCGCTCGAAGCCGTCTGTACCATTCGGCGACTTCGGTGGATGTGGTCGAGTTCTTATCTCCGAGGCTATCGAGAAGTCTGGCAAGAAATTGCAGGTACCTGCGGAGATAACACAGCGTGACCATCGAGATTCCATGGCCAACCAACGCATTATTTGCGTCGTTCCACTCGGGGCGCTGAGTGTTCATCCAGATGCCGCCGCCGGGTATAAAGTTCGACAGTTTGGACAACGCGGGAACGAGCAGCTTTTCCAGCAGGTTGACGTGATAGACGGACCCGTCCAAACCGGGCAACAGCTTCCCGTCGGAGCCGGTCGCAGCGACACGGTCGTCGATTCTTGACGCAAGATCACGGTCGAAATCAATCGTCGCGTGGGGATTCTCGACAATCGCCTCGTACGGCTTGAGGCGATAGGGGACATCGGTGTAACAAAAAACCTCTCGGTCGAGCAGGTCCGTGAGCATCCCGGGTGAAAAACGCCGCAGCGCCTCGAGGAATTTCAACAGATAAATGATCTGGTGATCTCCCCAATAGCCGATATAGCTCCACGGGTCGCCTGGGTCGACCACCTCCCAATCCACACCGTCGCGCGAGATCCGGTAGGGGTTGAAACCATCCACGGTCGAGGCGTTGACAAACTTGGCGATAATACCCGGTAGAAAACCGGGAAAGCTGTAGCACAATGCCTCCCAATTTTGAAAGATGTCACGCCAATTGCCCTCGTATCGGAGCGCCCGGCTTCCGTCCGGGTTTTTGACATGAATCGAGAACCGGTTCCACGGGCGGCTCGGGTCTCCGTGACGGCGGCCAAAATAGATGGGCAAGTACTCAAAGCACAATCGCTGAAAATCGACGTCCGCGGTTGCTTCGGCCGTAGCAATCAAATCCATAAAGGGGATCTCGGTCTGGAGACCATCGAGGTCGGCGGTGCGCCGTGCGGCCAAGGCACGATTTCGCGTGTTGACGAAATCGATCAGATCCAAAACGGGGATGTCATAGCTGTCCACAAATACACCGCCGCGCATATTATTGAAAAGCACATTGGCCAAATGGTGAACATCCGCTTCGGTGCGGCCGGTGAGCTGAAGACCGTCTGCGCTCGCCACGTTGCGGAGCAGGTTGTTGCTCGCGTTTTGCAGGGACTGCTCGACATCGCTTTCGAGATCTTTTCCCTCCCGAAGTCGAGCGCTGAGCGCGGCCACCTGTGTGTGGTCCTGACCGATATTGGAAGTGATGTGCCATTTTGCTGGCGTGTTTGGCAATAGATCGCATGACGAGGCGACAAAATAGTTACCCCGTCGCCCGGCAAGAACACGCTCCGGCCGAACCCGCTCGCCGCGGCGGAACGCGTCTATGGCATCGTTTGCCAGACACACGTCAAATTCGGCCAGCCCACAGCTCCAAACGATGTTTGCCCTGAGCTCCTCAGCAGCCTCTGCGCGGTCGATGATCCTCGATGT
>CP070631.1:162545-164903 GCA_020356045.1 Candidatus Latescibacterota bacterium | reverse complement strand
GCGCATCAGCGCCTTTGACGGCAAAGTAAGCCGGCGCGAGCGACACACCCCGGACTTCTTGACCGCCGACAAGGATGGCGGCCTGCCCCCCCTTTACGGTCGGTGCGCCGACGGCCAGAATTGCCACCGACAGACCTTTGATCTCTTCGCCGCACCCGACCGCAAGTCCCGCCAGAGTGATACCGGTAATGGTCTCACCGCTTCCGGCGGCGACACCCGCCACCGAGAACCCCTTCACTCGCTCGCCGCTCCCGACGGCGAGCAGAGCGAGGTTGATCCCCGAGATGTTCTCGCCGGCCCCGGCAGCAAGACCGCCAAAATTAAGACCGGATAGGTCCTCACCCGCGCCCACGGCGAGAAACGCGAAATTGACTCCCCACAACTCTTCGCCGGCACCCACGGCGAGCAGGGCGGCGTTTATGCCTTTGACGGTTTCGCCGGAGCCCACCGCGAGGCCGGCGAGATTGACTCCTACTACCCGTTCTCCGGAGCCGACGGCCAGACCTGCAAGGTTCACCCCATAGATGTCTTCCGATGCGGCAACGCCAAAGAGTCCCACCGAGACGCCGGCTCGGTACGCGGTTCCCGAAGCGAGCGGAAGACCGATGCCGAGTCCGCGGAATTTGCCGGCTGCGCGTTCGAAGTCACCGCCGTGCCATGCCGAAATGTTGACACCATCGATCCGTTTGATCCCTTTATCGATGATGTTGAGTCGAAGCCCAGTGAACTCCCGGGAATTGCCAAAGCTGATTCCCCAGTGCTTGCTTGGAATGTTTAGTCCCTGTCCGTTTGCGATTCCCGCGCACAACGTGAAAATGATTGCGAGTGATACCGATCGAACTGTCATGTTGACTTGCCCCCAAGGTTTGCGCAGCCGGCAGTCAAAGTCGAGCGACTTGCCGCGACACATAAGTACACGTTCTATTCGTATACGGATCGGGACCCGGTTTCGTTGCCACAAATCGAAATTCAGTAGAAAAGCGGTATGCCGTGTGCCCGTCAATCGAGCTCGTGGACCACAACCATGTTGTGTTGCGACACGCGAAGCCCCGTGCCGGCGATCATAACCACTCGGTGGCCCGTGGTCACATAACCGATCTCGCGAGCGCGTTCGACCGCATAGTCGAGAATTTTGGTGGGATCCTCGGTCGGGCACCCCGTCAGAGGAGTGACGCCCCAGTACAGACACATGCGGCGGAGGGTCTTGTCGGAGTCGCTCACGCCAACGGTAGGAACAAACAGCCGGTGATTGGAAATTGCGCGCGCGGTGGCACCTGACCGGCTGGCGACGATGATCATTTTGGCGTTTAGGGCCTCGGCCAACTGACCGGACGCATCGGCCACGGCGGTGGTGATACCGTGAAGTGTCGGGTCGCCGTGCACCCGTGAACCCTCAGTGTCATGAGAACGGTAGCGCTGCTCGGTTACCCTGGCGATTCGCGCCATCATTTCGACCGCCTCGCATGGGTAGTCGCCAATCGCGGTTTCTCCCGACAACATACAGGCATCCGCACCGTCGAGGATGGCATTGGCGACGTCGGTGGTTTCGGCTCGTGTGGGTACCCGCGAGTGATGCATGCTCTCGAGCATCTGTGTGGCGACGATGACCGGCGTGTGTTGGCGGCGGCATGTCGTGATGATCTGTTTTTGGACGATGGGAACCCTTGCCACATCGATTTCTACACCAAGGTCGCCGCGGGCAATCATGATGCCGTCTGCCGCGTCGACAATGGCATCGAGGTCGTCCAGCGCCTCGGGCTTCTCGATCTTGGCAACCACTTGGGCCTTTGATCCGGTCGATTGGATGAGCTCTTTGAGTTCGCCAACGTCATCCGCGGAGCGGACAAAGCTCAAGCTGACAAAATCGGCCCCCGTCTCGGCGGCCCAAGCCGCGGTGTCCCTGTCCGCTTCACCCAATGTGGGCACACTGAGCTTCAACCCGGGGAGATTCACACCCTGCGAGCTTCGTACGATACCGGGCTGAACGACTGTACACGTTGCCGCGTCCGCACTCACGGCAGTGACGTCCAGCGCCACGGTACCGTCTGCCAGCATCACCTGGGCGCCAACGGTGAGCTCATCGACGAGCGGTTCGTACGTCGTCACGAGGTCGGTGGGAGCCGTCGACTCGTCCCCCCGGACAAACCGAACTTCCAGACCCGGCTCGCAGTTCAGCTGATCCCCGGGGAGTTTGCCGAGACGGATTTTTGGTCCGGCAAGGTCGACGAGGATCGCAACAGGCCGGCGGAAGTCGTCTGCCACACCACGGATCGCATCGACGCGTTTCTGGTGCTCGGTCCGATCGCCGTGTGCGGTGTTGATTCGAAACACGTCCACCCCTCGTCTGATCATCTCTTT
>CP070631.1:158441-162445 GCA_020356045.1 Candidatus Latescibacterota bacterium | reverse complement strand
TCGGTCCTGGTGCCGTTCTGGCGCAGGCGACTGGGAACAGCGCGGCCACGACTGCTCGTTGCGTGCTGAGCGGCTTCGCCTACAACTACATCCGCAACGATGGCACCATCGTATCTCCGAACGCGGATGACAAGTCACATCACCTGCAAGACATCCTCATCTACTTCCAGAACGAAGTTCCGGAACCGGTGGGGGTCGACCCGATCGCCTTTAACAGCCTGGGCGACGCGTATCCGAACCCGTTCAACCCGACAACGACGATCAAGTACACGATCAAAGAGCGCGCGCATGTGTCGCTCCGTGTGTACAACGTTGCCGGTCAGCTGGTGCGGACACTGGTCGACGAGATGCAGGCCCCGACGGCTGCCGGATTCGCCAAAGAGTGGAACGGCATGAACGATCTGGGTCAGCCGGTCTCGAGCGGTGTGTACTTCTACAAACTCGTGACGAACAACTTCTCACAGACGAAGAAGATGGTTCTTCTGAAGTAAGACGTTATGACGTCACGGTTTGGCTCACGGGGCCGGTGTCCAACGACACCGGCCCCATTTTTGTTTATCTTTTATGATTTCAACGGTTTGCGAACGATTAGTGATGAGTTTTTTTGTTGACACCCCTCCGTATGATGGCTTATATTTTTAACGCTTCGTATTCAGTCCCCACCAAACCCCACAGTGCCTAAGAAGGAGAACTCGCTGCATGAAGCTTAGAGTGGCCTTGGTCTTGTTATTGGTGTGCCTGTCAGTAGTTGTTTTCTCCTGCCGACGTAACCCGCCGTCACTGATCGACGCCAACCGTCCGCCGGACACGGAGTTGTGGTATGCACCGCCCGATTCGACCGAATACGATTATCTGGTGCACATGTACTGGCGGGGCATGGACGCCGACGGCACCACACCACGCTACATTTGGACGATCACCGACACGCTCGTCACAGACCCGCTTCTGAGATGGAATCCATCGGAGAGATTGGCCGATTACCGGTCGGGGCGAATCACCACGCGAACCGATTCCGTGTTCTCTTTTGAGGGTTTTAAAAACGTTGCCGGTGTAGGGTTGCGTAAGAACAGGCAGGCGTTTCACATTGCCGCGATCGACGATGAGGGTGTCCTCGATCCGTTTCCCGCGGCGATCGAGTTTGTCGCTACGGTCGGCGAACTTCCCGAAATGCGTTTTGCGACCGCGGTAACGCGCAGCGACGGCAATACCTCGACCGTTATAAGAAAGCCATACAATCCCTCGGTTTTGGACACCGTCGGCATGTACAGACCGTTTTGGATCTCCTATCACGGCTGGACGGTCAATGGTGAAATACGTCAATACATCTACTATCCTTTGACATCGGGTGTGCTCGTCGCGGGACAGAACGAGTGGAACGATGACCTCACTGACACGCTGCGGTTTTTTCCAAACGACGGAGATCAGGTCATTCCGAGCGGCATGTTTCGGTTTGCTGCGCAGTGCATGGATGACGCCAGCGCCGAATCGAGAGTCGATGTCAAAGATTATCGGGAAGGCGTCGCGCAGCTCGTTGTGAACTTCGAGCCGGATACACGGATTTTCAACGCGGTGAGTACCTATTACATATTTTTCCAGGAGTACACGGATACGGTTCGTTTTGACGATGGGGTTCCGGATACCGTCCCGTACAACAGTTGGCTTCGGATTGATTACCGTGGATGGGACAGCCCGTACGATAGCTCGCTGTGCGCCGATGACGTAAACAAATGCCTCGGCTATCAGGTGCAATACTCCCGTACATCCAGCCGGAATGCGGGATCGAACTCAAAGAGCCGCTGGCTCCCCAACGAGCCCAAAGATGACAATCCCTTTGGTACGACCGACTCGACATCGATGAATATGGGTAGTCTCGAATACCAGATTCGTGCCAGGACGGTCGACGAATACGGCAAACCGGACGGGGTGCCGGATCAGGTCGAAGTCGTAGCTAATTATGATCCGACTCTGGATGAAACGCGGTTGTTCAACTGGGACGGCACGGTGGTAGGTCCGCCCGGTGAGTCCGACACCTTGCTCTGGGATTGGACGAATCCCGCAAACTCACCGGACACCATTGAATTCGATATTGGGACCGGACAGATCTTTGTGGTGAAAGATTATTACTTTGATATCGAAGCCACCGGGCATGATCATCCCAAAGAGAATGTCAATTTTGGCGTGCGGAATTGGTACTACCTGTTCAGCAGAACCGATAACGGAAACTCGCAAAAGTTTGGCCGGTCCGGTGCATGGGTATCCGGTCCCAGTCCCAATGTGCTTTCCGATAGATACGAGGCGAACTACCGGTACAACTTGATCGAAGATCCCGGCGGACAGAGTATCCTTGACAACCCGCCGTCGTTTTGGGACAGCGAGTATCACTATTCGATCTACGGCCGCGACATTCCTACGGGTGAAGAATTCAATCAATACATGTGGGTGGGCGAGGAGCAACGACAGCTGAACTCGTATCAAACCGCCAGACTTGGTCGGTGGACCGAGACGAAGGAGTTTGTATTTTATCTCCGAATGAATCGGTAAATGGCCGGACGATCGGGGTAAATCGCTAACGGAGGCAATCATGGTTCGGACAATCTCGTATATAGCTCTTGCGTTCCTCCTCGGCGCCCAGGTATTTGGGTGCACGTCGGATAAGCTCGAGGGTACAGAGAAGGAGAACCAGCCCCCCACCGTCTGGCTCTCGAGCGCGCCCCCGGAGGGTACCGTCAGTGGATACCGGTTGCACCTTTACTGGGGTGGTTGGGACCCGGACGGGGAGATCATCTACTACGAGTATGTGATCACCGACAACGTTGGAGGTGTTTTTGATCCTGCCGACACGACCGGGGCCGACAAGTGGAACCGGGTCTACCGAAACGACTCCACGTTTACTTTTACCGCCGACGAGCTCGCGGATAGCGCGGAAATAGACTGGAGAACCATGGAACCGGTCGATTTCATTCGGTCGCACACGTTTTTTATCCGTGCCGTGGACGATCGACAGTTGGCAACGGTAAAACCGGCCTACAGATCGTTTACGTCTCAGACTCTTTCTCCGGTTGTCGACGTTCTCGTACCGGTACAAGTTGGTCAGAACCCCGCTCTGGTGCCTCCGGTAACAACGTTCGAGTGGGTGGCGAGAGACTACGTAAGCACAATTCGTGAAACACAGGAACCTGATTCGGCTCGAACAATCTTGCTCAGCACAGAGGAGTTTGGCGGCAGCTGGACGGAAACGATCGAATTTATCCGGGCGAACCCAAACGCCGAAGCTTGGTCGGACTGGAGTTATTACAAGGCTCCGGAAGACAGCGGACGTTTCTGGACCACGAGCCCGCTGGATTTCGGGCCCTATGTGTTCGCGGTGCAGGTCAAGGATGAAGCCGGCGCTGTAAATCCCGTATTCGACGAGGCCAGAAATGTTCGACGGGTTCTGGTGTCACAGCGTTCGACGGGACCAGTGCTCGTGGTTTTCAACAAATATATTGGTACCATACGGACCACGAGCCCGAACACTCCGGCGCAGATTCTCGATTTGCCGGCAAGGGTGCCCATGGTATTCGAGTGGAGGGCGGACGCAAGCAGCTATGGTGGTGTGGTCTCCGGCTATAGGTACGGGTGGGACATTCAGGATCTGAACGACCCCGGGCAATGGGATGTGAGCTATACGCCATTCGTAACCGATAATAACACAGCCGAATCACCACCCCGGATGTTCGAGTTCGATTCTCACACGTTTAACATCGAAGTTATCGACAACTCCGGGTACACGTCTCTTGTGGGTGTCCGCATCAACGTGGTGCCGTTTACGATGCGCAAGAACTTGTTGTTCATCGACGACTGGGCGGAAAACAGCCCTGGTTGGGGTCTCTCAGGGGGCGGGTTGCCCAGCGACGCAGAACATGATGAATTTTGGAAAAAGATGCTCGATGACGTGAGTGGGTTTGATCCGGATGTCGATATGATCGAGGTGGAGGAGGAACTTCCCATCAACATCCTTGCCG
>CP070631.1:153991-158341 GCA_020356045.1 Candidatus Latescibacterota bacterium | reverse complement strand
TATTTATGGGCCGCAAAAAATAGCAGACCGAGAAGCAGCCAAAAGATGAAAAGCGACTCGGACATCGTCATCAGCGAAAGCCGGACGAACAACGGCGTCACCGCCAAAACCAGCACGGCCACCACCACAAGGCGCCGGGACACCAACCGCTTGCCCAGCGCGTAGAACACAAACAGCGAGCCAATCCCAGCCATAAAAGAGATGATCTGAGCGGCACGGACACCATCGCCAACGATGGGAAGCAGGGCGGCGATAAAGACCGGATAACCGATCGGGAATCCTCCGGACAAATGCGGCGAACCAAGAAAGCCTTTGGCCTGATTGATATAGTAGGTCCCGTCGTAGGAGACGAGATCAAACGCATCCAGAAACGGGATCCTGACAAGCACGGAGACTACAAAAAGGATCACATACACATACCAATCCCCGATTCGGGCAGTCAGTGAGGTTTTCTTCGTTGTTCTTTTGGCCATGATTGACAAACAAGTATTCACCGATTCCCGAACGGTTTCAAGACAAAACAGGGTGCGTAAGATACGAGGGACGTTGACTCAACAACATACAATAGACTATAGTTGCGAAGCGATATGAGGTACGCTGGACTCTCTTTGAATCTGCGGATTCTCCTCGATCAACTCAGACAAACGACCATGAATCGTACAATTGTTTTTTCGGTCATAAGCGGGATCTTGGTTATCGCTGTTGCCACCGCAGTTTTCACCGGCTTGCCGGCGTCGCTTTTTCGATCGAGGGGTCCAACCATGGACTACTTGAACACGGCCGGCGTTTCGCAGAGGGCTTTTGAGACACTCGAGCACTTTGTGTCCGATCAGCCCGCGCGCCCCGATGAGCGGCATACCGTGGTCTTTGTCGGCATCGACGGGGCCGCCTGGAACATCATCGATCCATTGATCGATGACGGGAGCCTGCCGGCCTTCGCCAGACTCAAACGCGAAGGTTGTTACGGTGTGCTCCGGTCCACGGAATGCTTTGTGTCACCCCCGGCCTGGTGCTCGATGATGACGGGCCGTGTCCCGGAAGCAACGGGGATTTACACATTTGGCCACTGGGATCGCCGGAACAAAGAATTTCTGCCCGTCGAGTCGTCGGATGTAACGGTGCCAGCGGTATGGGACATCGCATCGGCCGCCGGCCGCAAAACCGGCGTGATCAATGTTCCGATGACATACCCGGTGCGTGAGGTGAACGGCGTGCTGGTTTCCGGTCTGATGACACCGACGCAACTCGGTGACCGCCACACCTCGGTGCTCGCATTTCAACGGTTGACAGGGCAACCGCCGGCCAATCCCGCTTACGCGGTGTTCTCGACAAGAATCGGCGCCACCGATGATTTTTCCGGGAATCGTTTTGAGTTTATTCTTTTGGATACCATCGACGACAACAAGATTGCCTACGATCGTGTCCAGATCGATGTATATGCCACACAATCACGCGCGGATGCCCAAACACACGTGGTTCCAATCGGCGTGTTTTCGCCGTGGGTAAAGATCGACTATACCGTCGGAGACAATACCGAGAAGGCCTGGTGCAAGGTCCGCGTCATGAGCACGGGACGGGGTGACACACCATGGGCAGTCAGTTACTCACGAGTTCTTTTCTCTGCGCCGGACACCGATGTAGTGTTCACATACCCTGACTCGATGGCACATGTCCTCGGCAGAGAGTTTGGCTATTATTTTCCCTCGAAATTCCTGGACCGGGCGATCGTATCCGGTTACACGAGCGATTCCGCCAAATGGGCCAGGTTCCTTCGGGAGTATGACGACTGGGACCTTTACCTCTACGTCTTTACCCAAAGCGACAACATCCAGCACCTCGAGGGCGTCTCGCCGGTCACGCGTGAGGTGTACCAGACGATCGACAACTACCTGGCTCAGATCATGGCGGAGTTGTCACCCAACAGCACGCTCGTGATAGCGTCGGATCACGGGTTCAAGCGACACAAGTATGCTTTTGATCTAAACCGCCTCTTTGAGCAGATGAATCTGCTCGACTACAGGGGCGGCAACGGTACAAACGAGATCGATCACGACAACACGCTTGTGTTCCACAACATGTGGTGTTTGTATTTCAATCGCTCACTGCTCACCAGGTCTGAGCTCCAGAAAAGAGGTGTACCGGTTGGGCCGACCGAATCGCCGCGAGTCGCCCTGGTCAATTATCTTCGCGAAGCGGGTCGAACGCTCGAATTAGGTGAGAACCGTGTCCCGTTTCCGATCGAATTCAACCCTGTAGCCACGGACGCGTCCGGTTACGCACCCGACATGGTGGTGGTTGGATCGTACGACACCTACCTCGTGGAATTCTGGAATCTCAAACGCCCTCAGGCGAACGTCGTCCGGCTGCTGAGGCCGGATGAACAGTGGAACCATACGCGTGACGGGATATTCATGTTTTACGGGAAAGGGGTCAAACGGGGGATCCACGCTGACACAGGCGACATTCAGGACATCGCACCGACCATGCTTTATCTCCTCGATCTGCCCGTTGGCATGGACATGGAAGGTCGCGTAATGACTCAAGTATTTGAACCCGGCGAGCTGGCCTCCAGGACGTGCTTGTTGGTCGATACGTTTGGGCGCACCGCCCGCAAAGCGGCGGCCCCGGACGAGGAACGGGAGTCGCTAGAAAAAAAGCTCAGGAGCCTGGGATATATACACGAGTGATCCCGCCACACCCATACGATCAACTCGTGGAGTTTACTTTGACTACGATCGACGTCACATCGTCCTGGCAGTCGACACCGCAGTAATCTGCCACCGTGTCATGCAATGCCTTGACGATGTCGGCGGCGCTCTCGTCGCGGTGCGACTTGATGACTTCAAGAGTTCGCTCCGCTCCAAAGGGATCACACTCCGCGCGCTCCGCCTCGATGATTCCGTCGGTGAGCAACAGCACAATATCTCCTTCATCGAGCTCAAGCGTGCGCGACGTCTCGAAAACAACATCGGGCAGAACACCCAGCGGCGGCCCGGTGCTCTCGAGCTCAAGCTTGATTTCATTGTTGCAATCGAGAACATAGCAGGTCGTATGTCCCGCGCTAACATACTGAAAAGAACGGGCTCGAGGATCGAGTCGCGCAAAAATCATCGTGACGAAGTTTTCGTCATCCGTATCGCTTTCGATCAAACGGTTGGTGATGTCGAGCATCTCGCGGGCGTCGACCCCCGCCTGCGCGAGAGCCTGCAAGAAGCCGCGGACCGATGCCATAAGAAGCGAGGGACCAAACCCGTGCCCGCTTACGTCTCCCACCACGATACCGATACCACCGTCGGGCATGTCGATATAGTCAAAATAGTCCCCTCCGGTAGCCACCGCGGGGCTCGACGCTCCGCCGATGTCCATGCCCGTTATCGCGGGCGCCGACTCGGGAAAGAGTCTGGTTTGGATCTGTCTGGCAATCTCAAACTCTTCGCGCGTAGCCCTCAGCTCCGCCTCGACGCGTTCCACTAGCTTTTGTTGAGTGATATCGCGAATCACAACCACACCGCCCATCACAGCGTCTTCATCATCAAACAGAGGCCTACCCGACACGGTTATCCAGCATCCGCGATCCTTCTTCGGGTTCTTGATATACATCTCGGCCTCACCGGTCTTTTTCCCTTCCAACGCCTTAACAAGAGGAAGATCCTGCGTCGGATAGGGTGTTTCCATGTCCGGCAAAAACACGCCGTATTGGGCAACCCACCCGCTCGGGCCGGTGGCGACCGGCCCAATTCCTAGAATCTGCTCGGCGGCTTCATTGAACATCACAAATTGGCCGTTCTTGTCTGCAACTACCACGCCTTCGTCCATGCCGTTGAACACCGATTCCAAAATGTTCGTATGTTGGAGGAGCGCCTGCTCGGATGCCAGAAGACGCGAGTTTATGCTCTCGAGCTCTTGAGCGTTCTTCTCGAGTCTTTGTTCGGCGAGCTTCAAGTCTGTAATATCCTTTCCGATGGAAAGAAAGCTGATTACCCGTCCGTCCTCATCACGGATCGGTGTGATCGTTTTCATCTCGTAGAACAGCTCGCCGTTTTTCTTGCGGTTGACAACAACACCGGAGTACGGCTTCCCGGCGAGGATAGTGTCCCACATGTTTTTATAGTAGGCGTCATCGTGTTTTCCCGACTTCAACATGCGTGGTGTTCGGCCGATCAGCTCGCTCTCGCTGTAGCCCGTCACCTTTTCAAAACTAGGGTTGAGCTCGCGAATGACGCCTTTCTTGTCGGTTATTATCCAGTGATCCGCCGTCTGCAGCGACGCCATCTTGTACCGATGGAGCCCGTTTCGCATCCGCCGCCGAAACGCCACATCCGCCGCCACACCAAGACCGGATACGGCGAC
>CP070631.1:151044-153891 GCA_020356045.1 Candidatus Latescibacterota bacterium | reverse complement strand
GTTCTTGCAGTCTGGCGAAAGGGCCGCCCCTATCGTACGCAACTTGCCGACTTCAAACTCGAATTCGGCGACGCGCTGCTTTTGCAGGGTCCCTGGGAGCGTATTCAACGGCTGGCGGAAGATCCCGATTGCGTTGTGCTCACACAAAATGCCGTCAAACCAAAACGGACCAAAAAAGCACCGGTCGCACTGGGCGCCTTGGTTCTGATGATTGCGATGGTCGTTACCGGGTTTCAACCCATCCACGTCGCCGCCTTTACCGCCGCTTCGCTGTCGGTGCTTTTTGGCGCTCTCAAAATGGATGAGGCCTACGGCGTGGTCGAGTGGCGCGCGATCTTCTTGGTCGCCGCATTGCTGCCTGCCGGTATCGCGATGGAGCGCACCGGGGCGGCGCTGCTTCTGGCCAATGGGGTAACGGCGGTGGCCGGTTCGTTGGGGCCTTATGGCATCCTCGCAGCGTTGGTGTTGTTGAGCAGCCTGCTGAGTCAGGCGCTAGACGGCGCCCCGGCGGTCGTGCTGCTCACACCCGTAGCGCTGCAGATGGCGCAACATCTGGGGCTGAGTCCGTATCCCATTATGATGGGTGTGGGGCTGGCGGCGTCGGCGGCTTTTATGACCCCGTTTAGCCACAAAGCGAATCTGCTCGTCATGGGTGCCGGTGGGTACAGGACGATCGACTACATTCGTGTGGGCACGCCCTTGACCATCATCCTGCTCGTGCTTCTGGTGTTTCTGGTTCCGGTGTTTTTCCCGTTCTAACCATCCAAACCCCATCGACACCGAGTCGTGATGCGCTCGCGTTGTAACGATTCTGCGTGGTGCCGGGAAAAACCAAGTGGCGAGATCAATCGTCAAAAAAAGTGATCTCCAAAACTTCGAACTGCTTCAAACCGCGGGGCAGGTGGACGTCCACGATGTCACCCTTTTTGTGGCTGAGAAGCGCTTTGGCCAGCGGAGACTGGTAGCTGATGATTCCCTTTTCGATATCGGTCTCGCCTTCGCCGAGGATAATGTATTCCTTTTGCTCGCCGGAGTTGATGTCCTTGATCTGCACACGTTTGCCAAGCGTGATGATATCTGCCGGCAAGTCCTCCTTTTTGACGATCCGGGCTCCGCGGAACCGTTCCTGAAGCTGTCCGAGCTTGGTCATGTAGGTGGCTTGCTTGTCCTTGGCGGCATGATACTCGGCATTTTCGCTCAGGTCGCCCATCTCGATCGCACGCCCGATTTCCTTGGAAATGTCATGCTTGATGAACTTCTCCAGCTTTTCGATTTCGCCTTTTAGTTTCTGAAAACCCTTCTCTGTAAAGTAATACTCGGTCATTCTGCCTTTTCCTTTTCCGGTTAATTTTCCAGACCAATGTGGAGCGCTCGCCGGGAGATTGAGGAGTCGTTATAATTTGTCCAATTTGGGTTGGCGGCGCAAGTTTATAGTGTATCACATTATCGGAAAATGGGATACTGGGTTTGTCATGGCCAAGAACTACATGTATCTCTACGGAAGAAACTCGGTGCTCGAACGGATCCAGACTCGCCCGGAGACGATCAGGCAGATCTATCTAAGAGAGGAGCTGTCGCTGCCGCGTCTGGAGAAAGCGATCGACCGCGCGGCGATTCGCTGTGAGCGGATTGACGCGTCATCACTCGATAAGATGCGGCCGCAAAAAGACCTCCAGGGTGTGGTTGCCAAGGTCGACAAGTTCGCGTACACACCGAGTGATCAGTTGATCGACACCGCTTTGCAGGAAGCGCGAACGATTCTGTTTCTGGACCGTGTAAACGATCCCCACAATCTCGGCGTGATCATCAGGCTCTCGGCCTGTTTTGGCGGTTTCTCTCTGATTATACCAACCCGCGAAGCCTGCCAGGTCAACGAGACCGTTCTTCACGTCGCCTCGGGGGGCGAGAACTATGTGCCGATCGCGAGCGTGAACAACCTCGCACCCGCCATCGACGAGGCGAAAAAGCTGGGGTATTGGATCGTGGGTGCTGTCGTCGATGAGGATGCAGAGGATATAGCAAAGGTATCGCTACCTTTTCCTTTGGGAGTGGTCATGGGGTCCGAGGGGACGGGAATTCGAAAAGGTCTTCAGAAACGGCTCGATATCCGGGCGTACATACCTATGGGGGGCGCGCCGCTGTCGTTCAACGTGAGCATGGCGTGTGCGATATTCTGTCACGAAATTGCCAAACAGAAATCAGCAACCGGGGGAACGGATGGCTAAAAAGAAAACGGACAGCCGCCGAGGCACGAACCAGAACATAATCGACTTTATCCTCGAAGCCGGAGCGCTCAAACGAACTCCGCGGTCGGGGTGGTCGGTTCTTGGTATCAAACACCCAGAGAGCGTGGCGGATCACAGTTTCCGGTGTGGGGTGATCGGCTATTTGCTCGCGCACATGGAGAAAGTGGATGTTCACCGGGTGTTATTGATGACGTTGTTCAATGACATCCACGAAGCACGCATCACCGATCTGCACAAGATGGCACAACGGTATATCGATGCCCGCCCCGCGGAAGACGCATCGTTTACAGAGCAGGTCGAGGCGCTGCCGACGGCGATGCGGCGCGAATTGTCTGGTATCCGCGAGGACTACGCGGACCAGACATCCAGGGAAAGCATCGTGGCCAGAGACAGCGACATCCTCGAGTGTCTCATCCAGGCCAAGGAATACGTCGAGCACGGGCATAAGAGCGCTGCTCTGTTCATGACAAAGGCGCCCAAGCATCTGACGACCAAGAGCGCAAAATCGTTGTGGCGGCTCGCCAAAACCATGGATGTCAACGAGTGGTGGGCCCGTCTGGGGTCGTTTTCCAGGTGAATCGATCGCGTGGGGTATGCGAAC
>CP070631.1:146705-150944 GCA_020356045.1 Candidatus Latescibacterota bacterium | reverse complement strand
GGTGACCCACGAGTCTCCATATATCGCTAAACGTCGAATTCAAAGGAGATGGGGCAATTCGAATTACGTTAGGTGGGCGGAAGTCCACCACGACTCCGCGGGCACCAAGGGCTTCTTTGATGTTGAGCGCGTCCTCATGGCGGGTGAGGGCGACGTGCCCGCCCCTGCGGTGCGACTCTCTTGGTGTCAGAATGCCGAAGCCGTACGGCGCATCTGTGAGAAGCTCTTCCACGAGATCGATCATATAGGCGGTCATGAGTAGCGATTTCTCCCGAATCCGCTCGATTCCGGCCTCCTCAATGATTTCCAGCGCGCCCGCGAGCGCGGCCGCCCCGAGTATGCCGGGTGAGGACACTTGCCAGCCACCCGCGCAACGTGCGTGCTCGAACTCGAGATTGAGCTCGAATTGACGTTCCTTGACATAGCCAAACCAACCGGCGAGCCCCGGGTCGCGGTCAAAATGCTTTTTGTTCAAATAGATAAATCCCGGGGCTCCGGGTCCACCGCAAAGATATTTGTAGCCGCACCACACGGCGAAATCGATATCCAGTTCATCGAGACGGTGCGGAACCACGCCAGCGGAGTGTGAACAGTCAAACCCAATTACGATGCCTCGTTTGCGGGCAGCGCTTGCCAGGCGTTCGATATCAAGAAGCTGTCCGCTTCGGTAAAGAACGGATGCCACATGGACGATTGCGACGTCATCGGTCATCGCATCGATGATCTCATCTTCATTGGCCAGCCCCCTTTCATCCCCGTCGATGAGAACGAGGTGATCACGCCAGTCAAGTCCGTGCAGCGCTATCTGACTCTTGAGCGCATATATATCGGTGGGAAAATCCAAGGCGCAGGCAATAATTCTGGTTCGGCCCAGTTCCGGCCGGTAAAACGTGCTGACTAGCGAGTGGATATTGAATGTTGTTGTCCCTGTGCAGATCACTTCATCGGGAGCGGCGCCGATGAGCGACGCGGCCGCTTCGCCCGTTCTCTCGGCCAGATAAAACCAGGGCGGGTTGCCATCGAGCCAGCCGTCGATCGCCAAGCTGCGCCATTCCTCCAAAACTCGTTGAACGGCCTCCGCCGCGGTCGTTGACATCAGCCCGAGCGAATTGCCGAGCATATAAATCTTGCCCGGCGGCACATCGAAATAGCCGCGTACCGAGGCCAAGGGGTCGTCGGCATCCAGCAACCGCGCAAAAGATTCACCGGTGTTGAATCCATCGGTTGTCGGCATTTCACTTTGCCTTGGGTTGATAACGATCCGGTGCGTTGAATACGATCATCGCCTTGTACCCTGCATGTACCAGACCGGCATGGGGAACTCCCGCAGGAATATAGAAATTGTCACCAGCCTGGTATGTGCACGCCTCGCCATCGATATTCAGATCGACCTTTCCCGCAAGAACGAACTCCCATTGTTCCGCGTGCGAGTGCTCCGGTACATTGGTCTCTTCGTCGAACGAGGCGAAAACGATTTGCCGATCCTCGGCCTGAATGAGCCAGCCGCGAGCAGAGGGGAAGGGGAGATCGATTTCGGGCAAGGCTTCGATGAAATCTGGGAACAATTCAACGTTTGAAATCACGTTCAATACCTCCTTTGCGCGAACTGCCAATCGAATCCTTTTTCAAGGGGACCGAGGCGTGCCTGGGCATGAACAACGGAGCGCGATCCCGATAAATCACGCAACGTGATCTTCTTCTTGGCGGCTGCGGGACACGTCTGAAATAGCGTCTACGAGCGCCCGCACATTGACCTCCGGTGAGAATTGGGTCTTTGCGGCGTGCAGACCACGTTCGACAAGCGTCGATCGCAACGCGTCGGATTCGATGAGGCGGAGCAAGCATTTGGCGAGTGCCGCGTGATCATCCGATGGAAACACGAGACCCGTTTCTCCATCGGCCAACACTTCGCCCATGCCTCCGACCAGAGATGCCACAACCGGTGTTTGCGACAGCCACGCTTCGACCAGGACCGTTGGGATGCCGTCGCGTTGACCTCCCTCGACGACTTTTGAAGGTACAACAAATCCAGTCGCTTGGGACAAATGATGAGCGAGCTCCCCGTGCTGGTAGTACCCGGGAAGCTCGATTAGCTCACGCATCTCCTGGACGCGTACGAGCGTCTCGAGGGTGATCCTCTCGGGTCCTTCCCCCAATATCCTCAGGCGGACCGTCTTACCCTCGCGTCTAAGACGCCCCGCCGCCCGGACGAGCACGTCAAAACCCTTTTTGGGGACCAAATTACCCGCGGCGACAAACAACGGCGGTTGTGGGAGGGGGTCCGGTTTTGGTCTGGGGTCGAACACCACCGAGATGTGGATCATTCTAAACTTTTCACTGTCCACTTCTGGAACGAGCTTCTTGAGCTGGTCGAGACCGTGTTCGTGCACGGCGACGACCAGGTCGGCATCGGTGAGTTTTCGTTTTTTGAGAGGATCGCGGAGACTCAGGGTTTTAGAATAGATGTCAAATGCGTGAAATGTGATCGACATGCCGGTACCCAGAATCTGTTTGCCTAACCAGGCGATGGTTGCGGGGGACGATCCAAAATTGGCGTGGAGATGAGTCACATGATTCCTGCACGCGTCGCCAATGAATGGAAGCGCAATAAAGAACGTAGCAGTATTTTTTACCCAGTAGTACGGATTTGGGAGCGATAAAAACCCCAGTCGAAAACCAGCGGAGAAGAGCCTCTTCGGGTGACGAAACAGCAAATAGAGCAGTCCAAAGATAATTCTCCACGCCGACCAGGTAATTATATCGGAGCCGATCTCTCGAACCCGAGACTGCGATTCGGTGTCCGAGCGACGATAAAACGAGTAGACCCTCGTTCCGGGGTGTTGCCGCAGCAGCTCGACAACCTCATTGATCTCGAACGTATGGCGGTAAAGACTCGAACCGATGTATCCGATCTTCATTTTTCGCCTCTCTGTTCGCCAAATTCTTCTCTCAGTGATTCCGTATCCCACCCGGCATCACGAGTGTAACCTGTGTCGCTGATCTCGGCAAGAAGGATTTGCTCTAGATCCTGGATTCGCTGACGTTTCGTGCCAAGATAGGCTTTCTTGTCATGCCGCATTGTCGTCAATTCACGGATGGATTCCTCGTCGTGGTGCCGAAACGTGTGCGCGGCCCGGTGCGCATGGAACGCGCGGACGCCAAGCGTGCGGAGCGCGCCGATTCCCATTCGCAGGGAGCTTTCAAATGTCTCGCGGAACACGTGCTCCACACCGGCATCGATCAGCTCATAAGCCTCTGGTCTGCCGCTCGCCCGCGCCATGATCGTTATCTGTGGGAAATGTTTTTTTGCCAGCTCGATGATCTTTATAATCGTGTCATGTTCGTCGAGGGCGACTATCAACAGCTTGGCTTTTTCCGCCCCCGCGGCACAGAGCAGGTCGTACCGCGACGCATCACCGTAGAAAACCCTAAAACCAAGCCTCCGCAATAGATCCACACGGTCGGAGTCGTACTCGAGCACGGTGGCCTTGATCGCATTCGCCGTGAGCAGACGGCCCACAATGGCACCGAAACGCCCAAATCCCGCTATGATGACGGGGTTTTCCTCCTCGATAGTGTCAGCCTCACGTTCACTCCGTTCTTTGGTGCCAAGCCGTGGCTGGACGAGCTTTTCGTTGACCAACATGAGAAATGGTGTCAGTGCCATCGATACGGCCACCACGGCGATCAAGAGATTTGTTGTGTCGGCTGTAAGGACACCAGTTCGCGAGGCAAATGCAAACAATACGTAGGCGAACTCGCCGCTCTGAGCCAAAGAGAACGCGAACAGCACATTTTGATCGAGCCCCATCTTGAACGCCCTGCCCAGCACCATGAGAATGGCGAATTTTGTCACGATGAGAATTCCCACGAGAGCGGCGATGTGCGTGGGCCGTGATGCGATCAGGGCAAAATCAATCGAGGCACCCACGCTTATGAAAAAGACGCCGAGAAGAAGGCCTTTGAACGGTTCGATATTGCTTTCCAGCTCGTGACGATACTCGTTGTTGGCGAGTACAACACCGGCGATAAAGGTGCCCAGGGCCGGACTCAACCCAAGCCGGGTCATCAAAAGCGCCACGCCGATCACAAGCAGGAGAGCGGCCGCGGTAAAGATTTCCCGCAGCCGGGTGCGGGCGATAAAGCGAAAAGCATGACGCGCTAGATAACGACCCGCGAGAACGATCGCTGTCACGACACCGAGTACGGCGAGTGTCTGAATCCATGCCGGAAAATCCG
>CP070631.1:143240-146605 GCA_020356045.1 Candidatus Latescibacterota bacterium | reverse complement strand
CACCGTGCGTCCGCTGACATCGTAGACTGTGATTCGCACGAGAGACGGTCGCGACAGCTCGATGGATAGCTGCGTGGAGGGATTAAAAGGATTGGGGTGAATTCTGACCACAACATCCTGTCTCTGCTTTTCGGCGGCACCTATGGGAGCTTCGTTTGTCGCCGGCATGATATAGCTGTTCATTTTAATGAATGGAATCGGTTCGCCGTGATACATGAGCTCAGTGACTTCGGGACCGTAGAATAAAAACTCCGCATCTTCCCGATCGATATCGATTCTATTGCCGGAAAACGCGCAGTTTACCCTGCCGTTTTCGACTCGGATGTATGCATTTCTGTCAAATAGAAAACGACTTGCGTTCGCAACGAAGTATCCGGACAAAACATCATATTCGAGTCGAAACAGCGCAAAGGGTGCGTCGATAGTAATGAGGTGGTCCCCCGTAGGTGTCCCCGACGTGGGCCCCGGTTCGTCGAAAACATCCCGGTGCGATCGACCCGTCCCCACTCTCGCCGTAGCGATGCACACGGTTGCGCCCGAGGGGTTGAACAGGAAGCAGTCGGCAATACCGTTACCCCAATCGATGCGACTAGCGGATCCCCAGGCGTACCGCTCCTGAGTGACGGCCGGTTCGACGATACTGCCATCGCCGGGGATCAGAATGAACGCGAAATGAGGATTGACGGCAGTGGTCGATAGTCTGATCAGCGTGGCATCCGGCTCCGATGTCTGGTTGTCGAACGGCGTTGTGGTCACGCCCAGCGCGGCGAAGTCATGGCCCGCAGAATACACGGCGAGATGGCCCGAACTGCCGGCGATCCGGATCGGATCGCTCGCGATATCAACGGCGTTGGTCGAGAGCGTGTGCAGCTGCCACTGGTACTCGTGCGCAGACCCGTCTTTGTCGATGTCATCGGTGATGATGAAGTAGGGAGGCGTGGCCGCGTCGTGTACGGCAACGACATTGCGATAAGCGTGGTCGACGGGGTTTCCGCCGTCATACCCCCATGACCAATCCCAACCGGGAAAGGGGTAGTCAGGGTTGTTAAAGGGGCTGTGTGTCGTATAGGCTTTCGTTGCATCACCTTGGATGTAGTCGGCGAAGTCGTTGAGGATAAAGGCGCTGATCCGGCCGTCCGTACCGATGGAATATCCCGCGTTGTGCTGTCCCTTGCCGTCGATGAAGATCATGTTGTGCGCCTCGCTCTGTTTGCCAAGAGATCCCGGTCCATGATCGATGACGAACCTCTCGCCGTATCCATAAAGCGAGAACTGGTTGTGATCCTCCTGGGCGTGACCGCCGTGGAATTTTCCCGAGAAGAAGGTGAACATAACATCGTTGGAAGCGGCCCCAGACTGCCACCCCGTGCGATAGTGATAGAGTCCCCGATCCTCCCACAGGAAACTCTTCGACAACACCGAATCGGGTTGCTGCGGCGTTAGGTTTTGATTCCACATCACCGTGCCAACTTTATCGGCCTGTACACCCAGGTTCACGCCGTACGGTCCGGCCACATGTTCCCAAATCCACGCGGACAGATTGCTGCCCCACTCGCTCTGCGCCCAATCGAAGTAGGTGGTGTGGTAGGAGAGCGGGAAGTTGTAATAGGTGCAGTCGTTGAGATTATGTAACCTCGCATCTCCTTCGGGCAGCACCTCGTAGGCGAGCCACCGTTCGAGCCTGCGGATGCGCGGCTGATCCGCCCAGTTAAAGCCGTCGAAACGTTTACGGGCGTGAAAGTAGTAAACGAGGTTTCTCATTGTCCACCCCGCATACAGCGCCCCCTCTTTATACGACCCCTCGGAATCGATCTGATAGGTGAGCAGACTGTCGACGATGCCGTCGGCCGCAGCAAAAGCGTCGGCGATCAGGATACTGTCCGCCTCGTCCGCCAAGCATACGGCGGCGAGGCCCACCGCGCCGGCAACCATTGCGCTGTGATTGGCCAGGTAAGGCCGGTATCGCCAGAGCTGGTAGGGCGACGACCGTGCCATCGTTTCCATATAGGACGTCATTTCGTTGCGAACGTATTCGCGCAGCGAGTCGGGCGCATCTCGGAAGAACATGTCGTATCCAAACGAGAGTGCATGAAGCCGGAGCGCCGAGCCCGCCTCGTCGAAATCAACGTCGTAATTGTCGGCGATATAAATCGTGATATTCTGCCCAAGACTGTCGGCAAGAAGGTCCTCCGGAATGCTGAGGTAGGTGGCAACGCCCAGTAAGGGCAAGGCTGTCATTCCATAGTCGTGGGATAACGCGGCCTCCTCGGAGATCAAGGGGTAATAGTTCTCGGCCATATTGCCAACGAATGCGAAGGCGTCATCGTCGTAGCCGCCGTCACGGACTTTACTCTGTAAGCCAGCAATCTCATTGCGTGTAAAGAGAAGACGTGGATGGTGGCCGTTATAGGTTGAGTCGGTGACCGATACGACTGGGCCGGCTGGTGGAACCGTCGACGAGCCCACCGGCAGTGAATAAGCCGCCGAGAGAACAACGGTAAGTACGACAATTGATCTTTTCACCATGTGGAAACACCTTTGGTTTCCAAACTTAAAAACACGAGGAGATGCCAAAGAACGTAGTTGGTGGAAATGTCTACGGATCAGTCCCCAACCATAAGGACTGCCAATCCCCCGCTATTAGCGCTGCAAAATCAACCCGCTGCGCCCGACATCATATCACAAGGAGCGAAATTTGTCAGCCGAGCGAGTCCGTGAGGAGCGCCACGAAGGCGTTTAAACGATGGCATGATCGATGGGTTGGTGTCTACCCAAGCGCCGTCGAGTGTCTCGAGGCTGATCTGGAGAGCTTACTGCTCTTCTTCGACTATCCGGAAGAGACATGGGTGATGCTTCGAACTACAACGTTACGAGTGGCTTAGCGGGTAACCGCTTCTAATATGAGCTTTGTCGCCCGGGATATTCTTGTTGACCAACGCATCACGAGTGCGTTGCTTATGAAAACCTCTACCCGTTGACAAGGCCGTAATGATGCTATTCGTCAAATCGTTGTTATAAACCTGTATTTGGTCGTTCTCGTGAGTTTAATACACTATGTTTAGGATCCGGCCACTCCGAGTTGTCTATTGATCGTGAGGCCGAAAGTGTCCAAATTCGTCAGATGGATTATGCCCCCGCACAACAGAAACAAGTACGGCTAGATCGTTCAGATTCCCAGTGTCGAGGCCAATATCTCCCAGTGCTAATATCCCCTTCTTGAAGCCAAAGATCAGAAAATCGTCTACCGCCCAGTTATTGGTGTCACCCGCCGTTGGCAGCGTGATACCCATTTCCAGGTCATATCCGTCAAAATTGATTTCCTTGAATGGCTCTCCTGGCTCAAGTTCCCAAAACACGAGGGCTTT
>CP070631.1:138980-143140 GCA_020356045.1 Candidatus Latescibacterota bacterium | reverse complement strand
TAGGCATTGATCATAGTGAGTCGCGCCAACAGATGAGCCTTGCGGCAAGCCTCCTTATCCACGGGCGAGCCAAAGTGTCCCGCCCGTAAGAGCGAATCGATAAGGGCAATCTGCGCGGCGTTATAATCGGCACGCGCTCGCGCCATCGAATCGAGCTGGTCGGCCGACAGCTGCACAATAGGCACGGACAGCTCGCCCGCACAAAGCGCGCATGGTTGGTCCGCCGCATTCACCGCACCGTGAGCCTCGAGAGGCGCACAGACAAACCAGAACCCGACAAACATGACTTGACACATAACAAACACGACATGCCGTCCAAGCACCCGCCGGCTCAAGTGATCACAAAGCCACCTCAACCCGGTCGAATGCCTCGGAGTACGGTGCGGCGGCCCAGGCGATGAGCTCTTACGGTTTTGGTTGATCGGTTTGATTGCGCTCCCCCCTTTTGTCTGTTCGCTGGACTTAACGCGAACAAGCAGTCCGCGATTGCTTTTTCCCTTCCCGCCCTTCATCGTTTGCAGATACGCGTTCTGTGGCACGGCGTCTCAATTCGTCGTCATTATTTCCAGACCACCCCGCCCGCCGGCAGAGCAGTTCTTCGCCATACCGCCGCAGGAAGTAATCGATTGTCTCGATCCGCACCTTGAACGAGCCCGTTGGCTTGTTCTCATCCAGATCCTTGAAGCCAAACAGCGGGAGTCCGGCGCATTCAATGATTTGTTCGACGACATGAGAGATCGCCGCATCGTGTCCACATTTGAAATTCGATATTTCGACGGCTACGAGATTGGGGTGACGGGCCACGAACTTGGCCGCCCAAAGTTTCATCGCCGTGCTTGCGATGTAGGCGTGTTTCCAGACATCGCCAACATCCATTGCGTGCTCGATGACACCCCGCCGAATATCATCGCCAAAGAGCCGGTCCAGAATATCGTCATCCAAGGGCAGGGTGTCTTGAGACAAGACGGGGTAACCGAGTTTCTGGAACTCATCGAAGACCCCGTGATTGAGCCCAGGATCATGATGGTACGATCGACCCAAAACGACGATTCCGAGCCGATTCTCGCGTTCGAGCATGCTGATGACGTCGCGGCCCCGGCTCCTTATCTGTGCATCCCAACGGGTCAGGGCCTTCAATCCTTGAGCGACCGCGCGGTCATTCTCTGCACGTTCCAGACCCAAAAGCTCCTTCCACGCATCGTACATTTGTGTGGCCAGGAGCGCGTGATCGCTCATATCCACAATGGGATACAAATAGTGGATCCGCCGTTGCGCGAACACATCGTTTTCCTTGATGAACATCGCCCGGGCCGTTTGCGGGGCGGCGATTACGGTCGAGCAGGCGTTTGCCGCCCGGTGATCTTGGACGGGCGACCGGTGGGCATCGAGCATCGGTACAAAAATGGCATCGAGGCGCTGTCGCGGGTGGTGGTTCTCGAGCAAATCATGAATGTGCGAGATCACGACTTTGGCGGGGAAACATGGATCAATGGCCCCGCGCCGGGACCCTTCGCGGTACATCTCGTCGGTGGTCACGTTCGAATAGACGAGATTTGCCGGCGGCACACCCAGGCTCTCCAGATACGCGGAAAAAAACGGAGCGGATTGGTACATTCCCAGTACACGAGGAATGCCGATGCGGAGCTGTTGACGCGCCCGCATCTGATCTCTGCGGCGGCGCGTACCGGGCCGCCAGGCTCGTGCCGGGATGGGATCTGCAACGAGCGGCGGACGGGTCGGTTTCCATATCCCTCGTGCAGCCTCATCGATCAGGTTGGGGTTCTTGCTTTTGATATTCTTGATACCCGCGACAACGCTGCGGAGCGTCTCCTTGTCTTCCGCCGTACCTTTCTCGCACCCCGCGACGACAAACCGGTTTGCTTTGACCGGGGCAGAATCCGGCTTGCCCATGCCATCGCACGGCGCATCACCCGACGCGTCTATTTTGAAGTCGACGAATGTTCGCAGACATTTGTTCTTACAGAATTGGCACACGGTTTCCGGACCGGTCTTGGTCCGGTAGGTGATCCGACTTACCGCGTCAAGACCGACGAACTGTGTTTTGACTCCCTCGCTCCACAGTCTTCTTGCCTCGAGCGCCGCGCCTATCGCGCCGGCCTCGCCGCAGTGCTCGTGGACGATGATTTCAGGTGTTCCACCGTGCCTCCGGAACCGCTCTTCGATGTAGTCGACCTGCGCCTTGACCGCCGCCAGGTTGCGCTGGGTTCCACCCTGCAGAACAAAACAACGGCCAAGCGCGGGCAGGTTGGGAATCTTCGCGACGTAAAGCCAAATATTCTTCGGCAGCACCGATGCCAGACCCGCAAGGAGCTCCGGTGGCGTCCACCCCTGACGCTGGTAATCGATCAGATCCGACTGCAGGAACACGGCGCAACCGTAACTGAACTCGGGCATACGCCGGGCCTGAAAGGCGGTGTCTGCAAAATCCTTTACATCAAGACCAAAACTCTCCGCCGTCGCCTGCAAGAAATACCCGTTGCCCGCGGAACACTGTGTGTTGAGCATGAAATCTTTGACATGCCCGTCCTTGAGTACAATCAGTTTGATATCCTGTCCCCCGACATCCACGATGACATCGGGGTGTTCGTAAAAGTGGGTCGCAGATCTCGCATGCGCCACTGTTTCCACCAACGCGGTGTCTGCGTGGAGGATTTTGTTCAACATGTCTTTGGCGTAGCCGGTGGTCGCCACCCCAAGCACATCGACCCGCGCGCCCGACCTCTCGATATTGCCGCGCAGCTCACCGACGAGATCAATCGTGTCCTGAATGGGATTACCCCGCGAGAGCCGGTAGGCTTTTGATAAAACACTCACCTCCTTGTCGAGAAACACCGCTTTGGTGGAAGTCGATCCCCCATCGACACCGAGAAACACCGGTACCGTCGTGCCTCGAACACCGTTGACCGGGGCGCATCGCGCGGGCGTGTATCGCCTCCGAAAATCGTCCAGCTCATCTTCCGACGACCACAACCCCTGTGTGCTCGTTCCGGCTCCCGCCCAATCGCAGTTGGTATCGAGCAGTGTCGCCAGCCCGTCGGTTCCGGCATACCGGCCGGTGTCGGCGTCCTGTCCGCGGCCAAACTCGACGGCACCCATGGCGCCAAAATACTGACCGTTCTCGTCGGATCGCACCAGATCGTTGGCCGGCACGCCATCGGGAACCACGACACCCCGCTCCTCCCACAACCGCGGAAGATGCGTCGTCCACGCCTCCTGCAAACCACGGATAAACGTGTTGGGCCCCCCGAGCAGCAACACGTTTGGCCGAAGCGTGTGACCCCGTGTCAGAACGGTGAGGTTTTGAACAACGATCGCTTCGAAGAGAGATGCGATGAGCTCTTCGACGGGCACCCCTTGTTTTTGAAGCCCATTGATATCGGTCTCCGCAAAAACACCACATTTGGCAGCCACACGGTGAATCCGCAACCCCCGGTACCCGAGCCGGCACATGTGATCGGTTGAAATGTTGAGTTTTGCGCTGATCTTGTCGATGACCGCGCCGGTACCACCGGCGCACTTGTCGTTCATCATCGCGATCTTCTTGCGTCCCGGATCCCGCGACCTGTCTTTGAAGACGATGATCTTGCTGTCCTGACCACCGAGCTCGATCACCGAGTAGACGTCTGGATAGAGCCGATCGACGATCAACGACACGGCGTTGACCTCCTGAACAAAACGTCCGCCGACGACGCCGGCCAGGTCTCTCCCGCCTGAACCGGTAAGAAAAATCCTCGTGTTGGATCGGTTCGCACCGGTATCGCGCTCGATTCGATTCAGAAAATCGAAGGCATTGGCACCCAGTTTTGTCTCGTGACGTTTGTAATCACGCCAGAGAATTTCATCGCTTCGGTTCTCGACAACTACTGCTTTGATCGTCGTGGAACCGATGTCCATACCGATGAAATACTCACTTGATTTTCCATCGCCCGACATAACAGCTGCCTCCACCAGGATTGTTTGCGATTCATCAGCTCATCGATGTGCAATACATATTTTGCGGCCGTGCACGCCGCGTCGGGAATCCGCGGGAACGCATAGCTTGGCCGGTAGAGTTCTGGATGCTTGGAGATAAATTCACGAATATCGCTCTCTGACCTGCCGGTTTGAGAAAGAGCGTTTTCGTACTCCCTTGCAGCCCG
>CP070631.1:137226-138880 GCA_020356045.1 Candidatus Latescibacterota bacterium | reverse complement strand
TACGCGTGAAGACCTGATCAAGGTCATCGAAGAGAAGGCGATCGAAAAAATCACTCTCCATTACGTCGCGCTCGATGGGCAGCTAAAGGAGCTCAAGATTCCCTTTGCCAACCGGTATCAGGCGGAGCGTATCCTGGCCGATGGCGAACGCGTAGACGGCTCTTCGCTTTTCAAGGGGGTTGTCGATGTCGGGCAATCTGACTTGTATGTTGTGCCCGTTTACAAAACGGCATTCTTCAATCCCTTCGATGACGCGAGTCTCGATTTTGTCTGCCGTTACCTTACACCGGATGGCGAATTGGCGCCCTATACGATGGATAACATCCTGCTAAAGGCGTACCGTGCATTCAAGCAGCGTTCGGGTCTTGATCTTTACGCCTTGGGCGAGATTGAGTTCTTTCTCGTTCGCGATCCCGCGGCGCCCCTTTTCCCCGCGCAAAAGCAGCGTGGATATCACGCATCGTCCCCGTTTGTCAAATCCGGGCATATCCTCGACGAGATGGTCCGGTGTCTGACGCAGGTGACGGGAGCCGTCAAGTACGCACACAGCGAAGTGGGTTACATCGAGAAGATAGTGAGCACCCTGCCCGAACTCAATGGCAAGCAAGCCGAGCAGATGGAGATCGAGCTGTTCTCCACACCTATCGACGAGACGGGGGACAACCTCGTTCTCGCCCGCTGGCTGATCCGCAATATCGCCTACAAGTACGGGTGTGTTGCGACCTTTGCGCCAAAGCTCGAGGAGGGAATTGCAGGAAACGGTCAGCATCTTCTCATCGAGCTGATGGAAGACGGCAACAATGTGATGACCGAGGATGGCGGCGCGTTGAGCTCGAGAGGGAAGAAGCTGATCGGTGGACTCTGCAAATATGCGGATTCGCTCACTGCGTTTGGCAATACGGTGGCCTCCGCATACCTCCGGCTGGTTCCCAATCAAGAAGCGCCAACGCGGATCTGTTGGAGCGATATGAACCGTAGCGCGATGATCCGTGTGCCGCTCGCGTGGTCAAAAGTGAGTGATATGTCGCAAAAGGTAAACCCGCAACAGCGGACGCGATTTCAACGGTCGGGTATCCGGCAGACCGTTGAGCTTCGGAGCCCGGACGGCAGCGCGCTGGTTCACTTGCTGCTGGCCGGTGTGACCATGGCTGCCGATTGGGCGATGTCCACCGAAGAATCGCTCGATCTTGCGGAGGAACTCTATATTACGGGGGACATATTCCGGAATCCTGGCTTGCTCGAGAAGCTGCCCGTGCTGCCGGCAAGCTGTGTTGAATCGTCGCGGATACTTTTAGACAAACGCGCTCTCTACGAGCGCGATGATATTTTCCCACCAGGTGTGATCGACTATTCAGCCGCCTCGCTTGCGGCGGAGGATGACGAGCAGCTCAACAAATATCTGGCTAGCCTGCCCGAGAAGAAACGGGCAACCGAAACGCGAAACGCCATGCACAAGGATCTGCACAGTCATTGATACCAACGGCGACATGGTGTCGCAGAGATGCCGTCGCTGCCCAAAGTGTTATGAGTAATGAATTCGAAGATCTAGAACCTGTTGAGCTTCCCATCGACGGTACGTTGGATCTCCACACCTTTCACCCGCGCGATGTCAAAGAGCTTGTTATCGATTATCTCCAGGCCTGCCGCGAAAAAG
>CP070631.1:136000-137126 GCA_020356045.1 Candidatus Latescibacterota bacterium | reverse complement strand
AGTTTACGTAATAGGTCTCGACGATGCGCGCACCGACGGCGTATCCCACATCGCGCGGCTGGTCCGGGTCGCTCGGAGAGCGCCACAGCCAGTCCCCCACATCTGCACCCAGCATGTCCTCGCGGAATTTGTTCCACAGCTCTTCCTCCCGCGCGATATAGAAATCGCGTGCGGCATTCTTGTGCTCGCTGCCCCCGGTTACTCGCTGGGCAAAGTAGGTTGCCACACCCTCTCGAACAGATAGCGCAAGAAGGGTCTTTTTCTCGCCGCTGAAAATAGAAAAATAGTCTTCTTTCAAAACAGCAAGCTGCTCCATATGCACCATCTCGTGGACGAGTGTCGCCGCGAGATCTTCACGGATGGACTCCGGTGTTTTCTTTTCGATCGAGATCAGCGGCCCTTCTATTGAGCCCGACCCGATACCCCGATGCCCGGCAACGACAAAATACGTCGGTGGAAATACCGCAGCTGGAATCTCTTGTTTCAGACCCGAATACGCCTCTCGGAACCTTGGCTCGTTTTCCCGCAAGGCGCCCAATATGCTGCCGAGGGAGCCGTACTTTTCTGGATGGGCACGAATGGCCCGCGTGAGCCGCTCCACTGTCAGGTCGTATTTCTCGATGAACATCTCAAGTCCGGGCGACGCTTTTGCCAGATACTCCGAGTGAAGGACCTCACTTGTATCCGCCCCAGCGGTAATCTTGTCCATGGCGACGATGAAATGCTCGATATCATCGTAGACAAATCGAGCCGCCGCCGGATCGCCGACGACATCGGAGGTCAACCGCTGCTGCGCGTAACTCCGAGGTGCCGCCAAGACCACAATGGTCGCAAGCGCCACCACCGCGGATGGCCAAATAGCGTTCGATAGCATAACGCCCCCATTTGTTGAACACGGGTATATCGGACGGATTCTCCTGAATATTTGACACGGGTGTCAACCGGAAGGTTGTGACGAATCACATCCTTGCCCAAAACGTCGAAGAGCCGATCCGATGTCAGGGAACCCACCCAAATTAGATGTCGTTTGTCACAGCACCTTCGATATGGTGTCAAATGTGATGTCGTTCTCCATAGAAAGGTCGGCAAGACCCGTTTGATTCCTCTTCCGGCAGCCGACCTCGGT
>CP070631.1:132739-135900 GCA_020356045.1 Candidatus Latescibacterota bacterium | reverse complement strand
CCCGCGGGCGCCCGTTTATCCGTCGCGCCCATAATAATGATCAGAAACATAAAGGTCATCACGACTTCGGTAACGAGCCCCGACCCCATCGAGTACCCGCCGGGGGAGTGCTCGCCATACCCGTTTGACGCGAAACCACCGCTTAGATCAAAACCAGCCTGACCGCTGGCGATCAGATAAAGCACCGCGGCCGCCGCGATGGCGCCCGCCAGCTGGGCAATGATATAGGGTATGAGCTCGGATGCCGAGAACCGCCCGCCGGCCCAGAGTCCGAATGACACGGCGGGGTTGAAATGGCCACCCGATACGTGGCCAAAGGCGTACGCACCCGTGAGCACGGTCAACCCAAACGCAAACGCGACGCCGAGAAGCCCGACACCGACATTGGGAAATGCCGCCGCGAGCACCGCCGTGCCGCAGCCACCCAACACGAGCCAGAACGTGCCGACAAACTCGGCCGCCAGCTTCTTTGACATGGCCATCCGTTACCTCCCCTGTCAACGGGTCACTACGTTACAGCTACCTCGCCCCAACCCATGGTTGGTCCGCGATCAGATCCAACGCTTGTTCAAACGTCAACTCACGTGCTTTTAGTTTTCTTATGATGTCGTGATTCTCGGCGTCCGGTCCCAACACTGCGTCGACCAGTGTCCGGTTCGCCGCGGGCGTGTAGTTGACAAGAAATTCCGACACTTCGCCGGCATGATTTGTTTCGACGTCGATCATTTTGGTTTGTGAGTTTTTCGAAAAATCAAGCTTGTCAAAGCTCAGCCATTTTACACTCGGATTATCCGGTGTTTTCCACAGAACCCTGGCACTCACCGCATCGTAAACCACCGATCGGATCGTGTTTTCAACCCGCACGGCATCGAGCATGCGAAACGCTTGCGTCACGGCATCACCATCGCTTTCCGGTTCGTAATCCCGCATCATCGCGGCCATGCGGACAAAACGGCCATATGAATCGTTCCCCGCCGCGATGTCGACGTCGCCTCCAAACGCTTTGTCCATGGGAATATGGCTCAATGCCTGCCGGTGCGTGGTGTTCGTAATCGCGCACACCTCAACTGCGTCCCCGGTGTAAACAACCGCTTCACCCTTTTGGTACTCGATGACCGCGCAAGCACCGCTGCGGTCCGCGATCAGATAGTGCCACCCCTCGCCATCCGGACGGAGATCGTCAAGGTGTTCGATCACCTCCTCCACAGTGGCGAAGTTGTCGAGCTGATATTGCATCCACTGCGGACACGACACTCCGGGCCGCCCGTCATCCGGTGGATAGACGGCGGCCAGATTGGCTTCATCCACCAAGAGTCCCGCCTCGTTCATCCCGCCCTCGATAAAATCGCGTCCGTAACAGGTGAACGTCACCGACCCATAGCGAGACACCCAAGACACGGTCTCCCTGTTTGAGGGATCGGGCCAGTGCCCTTTCCACGGTAGAATGGTCTTCTTGACCCCGCGCAGGTTGACGACGACATACCCCGGGAAATAGTCAAAGTCGAGATTCTGACCCATCACCGTGCCATCGCCGGTCGACAGCGAAAATACCGAGCAGGCCTCGAGATCCGGCGGCACAAAAAACGCCACACCCGCCGTGGCAATCACGGTACACAGTATCCAATGGATCCGCTTCATCACGTCCCCGCGTCTTGTTTTGACTCGGCGCCGTCGCCGTAGATGCCCTTGTCGTGCAAGCGCAGTGTTTCCCTCTCGATCAGATAGTTCAAAATAATTAGTACCGTCAAGTTGAACACAAACCCGACCAGCGCGCCAAATTCTTCCTGTGCAAACACAAATATCTCGGTGAGGAAAATGTTGACTAAAATCGACGCCCGGAAGAATCGGTAGGCACGCAATCTGGATTTATAGACGGTGACGATCCCCATGAGAATAAAGACAGCCGCTACGACCCCTACGATGATTTCCGCCGTTTCGGCAAAGGTTAAATCCTGAGCGATCGCTGCGAGATGCGCGACCACACGCCGGTCCAAAATCATCACGGGATCCGCATCCTGGAGAAAAATGAGCGCAAACAGATACATCGACTTCACGACGAGCTGGCCGGCAAAAAAGATGATAACGACCTTGTCAAAACCCGGCAGATCGGCGACACGGCGATACAACCTCCGCAGCCAGCGCCGGAATTGGCCAAACCAATCGGGTCGGGCAGACGCGTGCGGCCGCGCCTCTGCGAGCGCTCTATTTAGGGGTTGGGTGAGCGGATGATTGGGGTTGCTCTTGTCCAGATATGACTGTATGCGCGCGTTCTCGTCTTCATCGAGCTCATCGATAACCAGCTCTTGCATTTCATCGAGCGCGTTTGCCAGATATTCGGTTTGTGTAAATGCTCTCCGGCCATGAACCAGCCGTCCAACCAGGTAAAAAACGACAAACGTCCCGTACATGATAGCTACCGCGGGCTGAAAGAAGTAATCGTTATCCCTGGTAACGAACTTACCCACTTCATCGATGAAAGTACCAAAGCCGATACCACCGATGATCACGGCGATATACGTGGCGGTCCGGCTGAGGAATGAAAACAGTATCCCGATCGAGGCCGCCATCAGAAGCCCGCCCCACAACATATGCGCGACATGCAGCGTGCCGCCTCCGATCTGCGGATAACCAGTGACGTGAAGATAGAAACGGATAACCAGGATGGTCCCCACCGCCGCAACGAGGAATGCGTCGATGTAGGCGCCGGCGTGAATGTTTCGCGAGAACCGGCGTTTTTGACTCAAGCTCAAGCCTCCGGTGGTCTGTTTAACCTGCCGGTCTACCGAGACAATATGCCATCCAACGACTCACACACCCGGCCCACATCGCTTTCCGTCATGCCCGGCCACAACGGCAGTGTGAGCGTCTGCTCACCGATTTGCTCGGCAACGGGGAAGTCTCCCTCATTATAACCATAACCCTTGTAGAGGTCGAACAGGTGAGCGGCTGGATAATGGATCCCGGTGCCGATTCCATCCGCACCCATCCGCTTTTGGATTTCCAGCCGCGTTGTTCCAATCGCCTCCGTGTCGATACACACACAGAACATATGCCAGTTGTGACCGTCGCTGTTTGCAGGCAAAACCAACGCGGGGTGTCTTGGCAAACGTTCGAAATAGCGATGCGCCAACCTCTTCCTGGCCTGGTTAAATCCATCCAAT
>CP070631.1:131165-132639 GCA_020356045.1 Candidatus Latescibacterota bacterium | reverse complement strand
TGCAGGATCTTGCGAGATTTGCTTTCCACTTTGGTCCTCCGGGACACAAGTGCCAGTAGCACTGGGATGGCCGGACCGTCGGTAGCGTCCGATGGGCAGGCTAGCTCCGTGGGTCGATCGACGAGTGGCTGGCGGGACGCTGGGATGGGCAACTCCTTAAGGATATTTGCCTAACCAACGTTTTGCCGGCCACTTACGTTTTTCCCCGTTTGTGGTACCTACGACGTTCTTCGAATGTGAATCCTGCCGTAAGATTTGTCGAATGAGGTTTTTGCGGGCAGAATTGACGGTTGACATTCCGCGCGCCGGTATGGTAAAATCGTAGCTGTCGAGTAAGGCTGTATGCCACAGGTGGAAGGAGTTTCAGTCCCCTGACTTCTTTCTAATGGGTAAGATTATTACCCATTCCGAGAGTGCATTCATTCCAAACTCTTTGGAGGTGTACGAATGTCTAAGGTTGTACTCTTTGCAGCCTCACTGTTAGTGGTTGCCGGAATAGCAAGCGCAGGGATCATCGATCCGTGTGGCTCGCCCGTCGATTACACCGGGCCTGTCATCGCTTGCCTTTTTGCGTGCCCTCAGGGTGACGGCCAAACCTATAGCGAGGCCGGATTCACACTGGCGTTCACGGTCAACGATTTGGGCGGAAACCCGATTCCGGATATTCCCGCATCGGACTTCTGGTTGATCGATTGTGACCCTACTGAGCTTGAACTGACGCTCTGCGCGGGTTCGGCGTCGTCCGCGGCCGATTCGGCAACGAATAGCGCCGGGCAGACGACGATGAGCAACGGTACGCTCAATGCGGGCGGCTGTGCTGATGGTTTGACCCCCGTTGTTCAGGGGTTCCTGCTCGAGCTAGCGCCCCAATGTGATCCCTACTGTTTCGACATCCGGGTCCGGACACCGGATCTGGATGGCAACTTGGAAATCAACCTTGTTGACCTTGCAAACTTCTCCGCGTGCTTCCCGCCGCAGCTCTATGACAAGTGCTGCGACTTTGACTGCAACGCAACCGTGAACTTGCAGGATCTTGCGAGATTTGCTTTCCACTTTGGTCCTCCGGGACACAAGTGCCAGTAGGTCGTCTCGATGCGAAGCTTTGAGACAGCAACGAACTCCTAAATGGTTTTGCGTCTTTGTCGCTACAGCAGACAACAAGGAGTTAATGTGATGAGATTTGCAACATTGTTGGTCTTCGCGTTGATGGTAATCAGTGCAGCAACCGTTAGTGCGCAGACGACGCCGTTTATCGGGGTCTATTTCGACAATACGTGGCAGACAGAGTCCACATTGGCGCCCGGGTGCCCGGGTATCGGTGCGATCGACACACTGTATGTCGCACTGACCAACGCCAACACGTTTGTCACTGGCGTGGAGTTTGCGATCAATTATCCGCCCGAAGTCACGCATATCGCGGATGTTGGTACGCCTCCGGTTACCGTCGGGACTACCCCAATGGGTATTTCGATGG
>CP070631.1:127157-131065 GCA_020356045.1 Candidatus Latescibacterota bacterium | reverse complement strand
GCCGCCCAAACCGCAGAGGCGAGCGGTTGCTCGGTAGCGACCGCAAAAATCCGTATCCACCGTGCGCGTGCCCGCCTGAGAAAAGCACTAGAATCGGAATGTAATTTTTATCGCGACAGTGAAGACGTCTTCCGCTGCGATCGAAAGTCCAATGAGGACGACGGTTGAGGAAGGTGAGCACATCTACAGACGAAGTGGCGATATCCGGTTGGATACTGTTATCTCAAAAGCAATGAACCGATGAACTTTTGAACGTAGCATGAAGCTCGGCGCCAGGCGCGACATCGAGCTTCTCGAACGAGGCATATGTAAGGAGTACGTTTAGCGTCATATCACCAACGGCGACCCTTAGATTGACCAACACATCCTGGTAATCCCAATCGACGACACTGCACCGGAATTGATTTCGCGCACTCGACTCGAACGAGTCGCGGGAGAGGATGATCTCTTCAGGCCGGATCCAAACGTGCCTGTATCCGTTTTCTCTGCGGCCGACATGGATCCGAACCCCGTCGGCCTCGCAGAACCCATCCTCCTGTTGTTGAGCGGCAAAAATATTCTGCATACCCAGGAAACGCGCCACCTCCCGGTCGCTCGGTTCGCGAAACAGTTTCGCCGGCGTGTCAATCTGGCGAAGACGGCCGTCGAGCATCACACCAACCCGGTGCCCAAGCATCAGGGCTTCGCGGACATCGTGGGTGACGTGTACAAACGTCGTACCGAGTTCTTCCTGAACGCGTTTCAGCTCGCCGCGGAGACGCCGGCTCAATCGCACGTCCACGGCGGACAACGGCTCATCGAGCAGCAACAGGTCGGGCGTAACGACCAAGGCTCGGGCCAACGCTACTCGCTGCTGTTCTCCCCCGGAAAGAGTCGGGGGCATGCGCTCGAGAAGCGGCAGTATGTCCAACTCCCGCGCTGTTGCTTCCGCCCTTAGCCGTGCCTCGGTTTTTGACACATTTTTGGCCCTCAAACCGTACACGATGTTCTCAATCACCGTCATGTGCGGAAACAGCGCGTAGTCTTGATACATGATTCCAAATCCCCGGTGCTCAGGCGGATGCCGGGTCACATCGTTGCCGCGCCAGCTGATACGGCCCGCGTCCGGAGGCATGAGTCCCGCGATGATTTCGAGCAGAACCGTTTTACCCACGCCTGACGGACCCACGAGCACGAGATATTCGCCCTCGTTGACGGTGAGATCGAGCCCGGGAAGGTCAAAGGCACCTAGACTCTTTTTGATCGATTTGAGCTCGAGCGTCATCCCGTCTCCCTCTGCGCGGGTCTCGACAAGAACCGCAACACCCCAAATCCAACCACACACACGAGTATCAAGATGACGGCGGCCACCCGCGCATACGGCAATCCGTAATCATTGAAGCGCTGGAACACGAGAACCGGTGTGGCCATCGGATGGTAGGCGATAATGATCACCGCGCCAAACTCGCTGATTCCACGCGCCCACATCAGCACCATACCGGATACGATGGCGCGCCACGCGAGCGGCAGCGAGATGGTGACAAAAACACGCGCCGGTGTCGCGCCCAGAGTTCGCGCGACTTTTTCCAGTCTTACGGGCACTGATTCAAAGCCTTCGCGCGCCGCATTGACCAGAAAAGGGACCGACACGAACGCCATGGCAACCGCTATCCCAGCCTCTTCGCCAACAAACTCGATTCCAAGCGGACGGGCAGCCTTTTGCGCCAGCGAGTACCGGCCAATGACGGTCAGCAGCGCGAGTCCGGCGGCGGAGTGAGGGATCATGATCGGTATGTCGATAATACCAAGCACGAGAGACCTGCCGGGAAAACGATGGTGCGCGAGGAGATAGGCGAGGGGGATCCCAAACAACACCGAGATGAGCGTCGCGATACCGGCAGCCCGCAGTGTCATTGCGATGGATCCCCACAGCTCGCTGTCGTGAATCGCATCGGCGAGTTCGGATGTTGATGTATCGAGGGTAATCCGCACGAGCGGGGCGACCACAAAAAGCAGCATCAACGCACCGAGCAGAAAAAAGACAAGATGAAATGGTGATGGACGGCTCGATCGCATCATGCTTTGCCCCTCGGACCGGACGACCGCCAATGGAGACAGACACGGTAACTCTCTTGAGCCTCTTCGTTATCCATCGTCACCGGCTTTTGTACAATACGGCTTGAGACGTTCGGGGAGCCTGTCAAACTGCGCCGTCCGCGCGGGTGCGACTGCCGGTTGTCCGTTTCGTTCCATAATGGCCCGGCCCGTTTCCGAAAGCAGCAACTCCACCCACGCTTTGGCCAAATCACGATTTTCACAGTTGTGGGGGATGGTGACTCCGTAAACCATTGGCGCACCGGTCCGCGTGATCATTTCCCCAGGCCGCTTCCCTGTCACCTCGATCGTCGCCTGCCCATAGTGATCGGCGAAGGCGGTGGACTTGAGATTGACCTCGTCGGGAAGTGTGACAATTCGTAGCCCGTGTTGCTCCGCCACCGATCGGTAAATGAACAGATAGTCGATTTCGCCCGATTCGAGAAGAGCAAGCAGATCGGTTTCCTTTGGGCGGATGTATTTTGGCCCCGCGCGCTCGGTCAATTTCTCTTCGAGGCCGGGCGTTTTATAGTGGCGTTCGGACAATTGGAATACCATTACCGTCCGATACCCGCATGGATCACGGTTGGGATCGGAGCGTCCCACGAGAACACCCTCGCTGAGCAGCACTTCCGGCCAGTTGTGCGAATCAATCCGATCGGCATGCGTCGAGCGATCCGTATACGCGATGATCATTTCGTTGGTAGCAAACTGGATGCTATAGGCGGCGTGATCGGGTATGAGCAGATTATCGATCACCACATAGTCCGCGCTTCCCAATACATCGCAGCTCCGCCCGAGGTCGCTCACCTTGCGAGCGGTATCCCGGCTGCCCGCCGCCTCTGCTTTGATCGTCACGTTTGGATACAGTTCGTTAAACGCCCGCGACACATCGCGGAACGGAACCGATAAGCTTCCTGCGTGCAAAATGATCAGTTCCTTCATCTCTTTATCCGCCTGTTTGTTTTCCGCACAACCGGCGCCCACTACCATCGCGGCGGCCGCCATTACAATACTCGACATCAAAGTCAAACACATTCGTTTCGTCATTGCGTCTATTCGGTCAAAAGCCAAACACCATGATCGCGACATCGCTGTGGGCGGGCAGTCGATCGGTTTGCTTTGGAATCTCCATAAAGCCGTCCGCGCCCAGCACCGCGGCAAGGTGCGCCGAGCCATGATAGGCCACCGGCTCGGCAAACCCATCGGGAGTGATCCGGCACGGCACAAGCGCGATGCGGTTTGCTGGTTTTCGTTTGAGCTCCTTTGCAAGCCGGATTTTGAACCGTTTGACCGAGTACTTTGCGTTGGAGAGCCGCGCTGCCGCACGCAGTACAAATGTGTGAAACGCCACGAACGTCGACACCGGGTTGCCTGGCAGTCCGAAGAAAATTCCGGCGTCACCGGTGCCAAAGGTCACCGGTTTGCCCGGTTTGGTCGCCACTCGGTCAAAGTGGATCTCCAGCCCGCACCGACGCATTGCCTCTGGAACATAATCAAAGTCACCCTCAGACACTCCACCCGACAAAAGCACAACATCCGAGCGATCCAGCCCGCGACGGATGCAGTCGGTAGTCTGTTCGAGATCGTCGCGGACGATTTCGTCACCGGTGACCTCAAAGCCATGGCGATCGGCCAGCGCGCAGATCAACGGCCCGTTCACGTTCATTATCCTGCCGGGACCCAGCTCGGCGATCGAATCAACGATCTCATCGCCGGTCGATATTACGAACACGCGCACACGCCGTTTGACATCGATCTCTGATATCCCGCACCCAACCAGGTTGGCGATTTCCAGCGGACCCAAACGTGCGCCCGCCTCAAGAATCCTGGCG
>CP070631.1:125438-127057 GCA_020356045.1 Candidatus Latescibacterota bacterium | reverse complement strand
CTGCCGCTGCCGTACCCAAATGCGTCGTTTCATCACGTGATCTCGCTCGGCGTTTTTCAGATGCTGCCCGATCTCACCGATCTTTTTGGCGATGTCTCGCGGATTCTAAAGGACCTCGGCGCTTTTGCGTTTACCTACGGTGAGCACAAGCCCGGAGCTAACGACGGATTCAAATCGATCCGCGACGATGATGTGGGAAAGGGGGTCGAGCCGGACACCGAGATGACCATCTACCGTCACAGCGAGAACTACGTCATGAATCTTCTCTTTGACAACGGCTTTACCGTATGGAAAGTCCAGGAGTTCGTGGCGAACGTCCATCCCAAGACGGGCACAAAGTATTACCAAACCGCTGTGATTGCCCAGAAACGTGGCGACCGCGTCGAGCGCACCGACGTTATCGACGAGCTATTTGAGGCGAAGTAGCCGCCTGCACACGGCCCACTTCCACACACTTCCATGCTTCGCCGGTCTTCTCAATGAAAGTCCCTGCTGCCCTGTTTTGCTAGCCATTTTGATGGAAATCCCTGCTCCCGCGATATGCGCTCACATCAATGAACGTCTCGGCTACCGCGCCGCCAAGGTCTTGTCAGTGAAAATCTCTGCTCCCCCGCCGCCACGGTTTGCGGCGTGTCGTCGGATCCCACAGCGACTCGGCAACGAGATGCGTCACCCCCGATTCCTTTTGAATCTTGCCGGTCACGCCAAGAAACGATGATGTTTTGGCGATCACCATGTATTTCTTGAAAACGTTTCGCCACACGACGATGTTGACAAACCCTGTCTCGTCTTCGAGCGTCATAAACACCACACCCTTAGCCGTCCCAGGACGCTGACGGTTGATCACGATCCCCGCATAGCTCGCGCGCCGGCCGTTTGGCAGCGCGGTGACCGCCCGTGCGGTGGGTAGTCCCAGCGACTTGAGTTCCTCGCGAAACGGTGAGAGCGGGTGCCCGCGTGTGCTGTGACCGGTGCTGCTGTAGTCCCATCCGATCGTTTCGAATTGGCTCAGCCGGTCAAACATGACGCGTGGCTCGTTCTCGTCCATAGACAACTTGGGTGTCGTCGTACGATCGTGCCCGGCGATCCGCCACAGTGCGTTACGGCGGTGTCGGTCAAAGCGCTCGAACGCCCCCGCCTCGGCCAAGCGGTTGAGCGCGCCGTCTTCTATTTTAGTCCGTGTGATAAAGTCGTCGATCGATTCGAACGGACGTTTGTCTTGTTCTTTTTCGATCGTACGGCCGACATCTTCGCGGAGGCCTTTGACATAACGGAGGCCGACACGCACGGCGAGTGTTTTTGGGCCGCACGTGCTACCATTTCCATTGCCATTTTTCCCCGCCCTTTTCACAGTGTGGCGCTCCTCCAGCGTGCACTCCCACCGGCTCATCTGCACATCCACCGGCAGAATCTTCGACTTGTGCCGCTTGGCATCGTCGATAATCGTCGCCGGTGAATAAAACCCCATCGGCCACGCATTCAACAACGCACACACAAACACTTCGGGGTGATGACGTTTGAGCCACGCGGACACATACCCGATGTACGCAAAGCTCGCCGCGTGACTCTCGGGAAAGCCATAATCACCAAACCCGCGGATCTGCTCAAAGACCCGTTCG
>CP070631.1:124091-125338 GCA_020356045.1 Candidatus Latescibacterota bacterium | reverse complement strand
TTTCTTGCGTCCGATCTAGAGCGCCAATGGAATATTTTCGCATCGTTCGGACTCGGCACGAGCTCAAGGAGCCTGTCAATCATCGTTGATTTAAACTCATCTGGCAGACAAGGGTCCGACCGATCTTTCCGATCATCCTCAGTCTACATTACAGCCTAGTATCGATCCACCGGATATTCTTGACGTCGCTGTCCAAGCCGATTATCTTCGTTGCTTCCGCCAGGTTTACAGTAGGCACTCGAATTGAGTTAGTTTCATTTCCCCAACTTGAATCGGTTGAGCCGTCATAAACCAAACAACCCCTACCGTGGCCTACCGATAGCAAGAAGACAGGCAGGGACTTCGTCGGCGGAGATGCCGAGAACTCTCCTTACCCGATGCTCTTCGAAGGCCCCCACCATAACCGCACCCAAGCCCAACGCCGTCGCCTGGAGTAACACATTTTCGGCGGCAAGGCCAACTTCATTGTCTACATACTGGATACCGCGTTTCCCGTACTTATCGGTCATCCTCTCGTATACCGCGGCAAAAGCAATAACGGCCGCACTCTTCCGAACGCACCCCTGATTGAGAGCAGCAGCAGCCAGCTTGTCGTGTTTGTTCCCACCAAGAGTTCCTACGAGATCGTGCTTGCTTGGACTGTATCGAAATACACCGGGGGCGACACCGGCAACACGTGCGGCAATCAGGTAAGTTTCCAAAGGATACAGAGCCCCGCCGGACGGCGCCGTCCGCAGTCCCCCTTTGGGATCAGTCACCCCTTGAGCCGCCCAGAGCAACTGCGACACTTCTGCGATGGTAAGCGGCGCGTTCGAGTATTTGCGGATCGATCGGCGCCGGCGTAACACTTCCGCGACAGGTGGACCGTCATCGAACGATGGGGTCGGGAGCTTTACGATTCCGGGGATGGAAGGTTGGCTGGGCATAATGATCCTCGCGCCGCAACGGACGGTTCAACCCGCCCATGCGTATACTTTCATGACCGCCGTAAAATCATTCGGACCCTTCGATTGGCCAAAGCTCGACGATGGTTGCACCCCAGCTGCCACCGCCTGAACCTCCCAATCGGAACGACTTCACCTCGGGGAGTCGGCGTAGAACAGAATGGACCGTCTCGCGGAGCGCGCCGGTTCCCTTTCCATGAACGATGCGAACCTGATGAATCCCTTTTTCGCGGCAGGCCTGGAGATAATCGATAACAAGCTCTTTGACATCGCGCGGGTGAAAGGTGTGGAGATCCAACGTAC
>CP070631.1:119986-123991 GCA_020356045.1 Candidatus Latescibacterota bacterium | reverse complement strand
GTTGTCGTCAACCTCGCCATAGGGCCGCTGCAGCGTCTTCGGCGCCGGGGACACCAGAGGTAGCCGGCACAGCCCAAAAGCATTATATTGATTTAACATGTGGACGGTTATTCAAGAAGCGCTTCGGATTCTCAGCATGGCGGCCCCATATCTGTTGTTTGGATACCTGGCCGCCGGGCTTCTCAGCGTCCTGCTCAGCCGCTATCAGCGGATCAACTCGCTGCTTGCCGCACCCGGAGGCCGTCCCGTGATTCTCGCTGCGCTCATCGGTGTGCCGATGCCGTTGTGCTCGTGCAGCGTTTTGCCAACCGCCCTGGCGCTCCGTCGGCAGGGCGCCAGCAAAGGCACAACCGCATCATTTTTGATATCGGTTCCCGAGACCGACATCATTTCGATCATCCTGACCTACGCGTTGCTGGGACCCCTGTTTGCGGTGTTCCGGCCGCTGGCCGCCGTGATCACCGCCGTCGTCACCGGTCTGGTCATCAACCGTGTTGACTCAGACAACGCAGACCAAACCAAGAACAATCACCAAGACACCAAAGGGCATTCGAGCCGGCCGAAAGATGATGCGCCGTCCTGCTGTAAGAACGGACAGTGCGACGACGCGGGAACATCGGATTCCACAACGGCACAACCCGGGGCACCTCCGGAGAAAAAACGCGGCTGGCTGGCGCGTGCCCTCCATTTCGGGTTTGTCGAGATGTTCGACGACATCATGGTCCAATTGCTGATTGGGATTCTTCTGGCCGGCGCGGTTGTTGCGTGGCTCCCCGGTTTTGGTCTCGAGAACGTTGTGGGAGGATCACCGTTCACCTACCTCGTCATGCTGATCATCGGCATCCCGGTATATGTGTGTGCGACCGCTTCGACCCCGCTTGCCGTCGGGCTCATTGCGGCGGGTGTGAGCCCCGGGGCGGCACTGGTGTTTCTGCTTGCGGGTCCGGCAACCAATATCGCCAGTCTCATCGTACTTCACAGCCAGTTTGGCCGCCGGGTACTCGGCGCTTATCTCGCGTGTATCGCCGTTGTCAGCATATTCATGGGTGTGTGGCTCGATGCCATCTTGGGGCCCGATTTCAGGTCCGCCGTGGTTCACACGGGTCCGCTGATGAACGGCGGGGCATCGATATTGGAAATCGTTTCGACGGTACTCATACTGTTGCTCGCCGTCATCAGCATGCGCCGCACCCGAGTGCTCGAGCGGTGGACCTCCAGCATCAACCGCCGGTTCAAATTGTCGATCGGATCAAAAACGCTAAAGATGGCGATCGTCTTTTTTATCTTACTGAGCTATCTGCTCAGCGGTTTCTTTACGATCGAGCCCGGCGAGCGCGGGGCGATCAAGACCTTTGGACGTATCACCTCGGCGTATTTGCAACCCGGGCTGCATTACCACTGGCCCGTACCGTTTGGCAGAGCCGATGTGGAATCGGTGCGTAAGATCCGGCGGCTCGAAATTGGATTCCAGAGCGAGCCCGCCGTTTCAGGTTTTGCCATTGTTGAGAACACCACCGACGAACTCGATTCATCGACGTGGATGCTCGCCGGCGACGAGAACATCGTGGACATCCGATGTGTTCTCCATTATCAGATCATCGACACTCTGGATGCATTTCTGGATTACCTCTATGGAATCAAGGATAAAAACGAGCTTGTCGGAGGCGCAGCCGAATGGGCGCTACGGACGGCCGTGGCCGGCCGTTCGATCGACTCGCTGCTCACGGTGGACCGCGATGTGGTCGAGAAAACAGTAAGTAACGAGCTTCTTCAGCCGCGGCTCGATGCCTGCCGGGCCGGGGTGCGTGTCGTGGACGTGACGCTTCAATCGGTTCACGCACCACCGCCCGTGCACTGGGCGTTTCGTGATGTCGCCAGCGCGGCGGAGGACCAAAAACAGAAGGAAAACCTCGCTCAGGAGTACTGGGAAAAAACCACTCTCGAGGCGGAGGGCGAGGCGGCGCGGTCGCTCGCCGTCGCTACCGGCAAGGCGGCCGAACATGTCAACGGAGCCCGAGGCGCCGCACATGCGTTCGAGGCGCAAAGCGCCGCCTATCTCGAGGGACCGCAGGTTATGGAAACACGTCTCTATCTGGAGTGGCTTGACAGAGTGCTGCCGGAGATGAACAAGTATGTGGATTTGATGCCGCACAAGGCGGGAGGTTCCGAGGTCTGGTTGAGGATGGGCCCTGAGGCTGCGCCCGTCCCGGTTGAACAGCCAGAGCAGTGGCCGTTCCCCTGGGATCGGCAACAGGAGGAAAAAAAGTGAGATTGACTGCCGGAGCGATTGTGGCGATTTTGGCTCTCATCGTTTTGGGATCATCGATATTTGCGGTGGATGAGACCGAGCACGCCGTGGTGCTTCGTTTTGGCGAACCAGTCCGAAGCATCACAAACGCGGGTCTAAAAGTGAAATGGCCGTTTCCGATCGACCGCGTGGTCCGGTTTGACCGGCGGCTGATGGTGTTCGACGTACCCTCGGCCGACGAACCAGCGCTCGAGTTTCTCACTCTCGATAAAAAAAATATCGAGGTGTCTAGCTACGCGTGCTGGAGAATCGAGGACCCGCGCCGATTCCTGGAAACGGTTGGCGACCGTGACGGCGTCGAGGCGTACCTGCGAGACTTCGTACTGTCCGAACAAGGCAAAGTTTTGGGACGCCGCAATCTTAGCGCACTGATATCGGTCAAGCCGGACGATATAGAGATCGAATCGATCACAACGGCGATCAGGGATACATGCAATCAGGCGGCGCTTCGTGAATGCGGCGTGACCGTCGTAGATTTTCGTATCAAACGGGTTAACTACCCCGAGCAAAACCGGAACAGTGTTTTTGAACGAATGCAGGCGGAACGAAAGCAGATCGCGACACGGTACCGAAGCGAAGGTGAACGCGAGGCTATCAAGATCAGGGCAGAAGCGGATCGCGAGCGTATGGAGATTCTCGCCCAGGCCAAACGGCAGGCGTTGGCAACCGAGGGTGACGCTGAAGCCAAAGCGGCACGGATCTATAACGATGCTTATGGCAAGAACCCGTCTTTCTATGAGTTTCTCCGCACGCTCGAATCCTATGAGAGCTCGTTGAACGAAGGCACGACGATACTACTGCCCTCGAACATGAGGTACCTGAGAACATTTCTGGAGGCGACCAAGGCGTCGTCGGGTCGCAGCCGATAGGCCATTGTCATCGACCGGGACAACGTCCCGATACACAAACGAGTCAGTCCGGTGAAGAACAGACCATTCGAGAGAATCAAGCAGATTTGGGCAACCGAGCACGGGCGCCGTCGCGCGATATTGTTGGGAATCGCGGTCGTTCTGGTGGTTTGGCTGGCGACGGGATTTTACACGGTTGACTCGAATGAACGCGGTGTCACGACGCGTTTTGGTGGGGTTTTCGCCCACACCGGGCCCGGTATACACTACGCACTACCGGTACCGATCGATCGGGTGTATACACCGGCAACCACAGAGGTCCGGCGTATCGAGGTGGGCTTCCGGTCCGGAGGCGAGCTGTGGACCGAACCCCGGCGCTCCGATATGCTCACCGGCGATCAGAATATCCTCAAGGTCATGATGGCCGTTCAGTACAAAATCAAGAATCCAGACAAGTACCTGTTCCAAACATCAGAACCCGGCCTGCTGATTGAACGCGCCGTGGAATCGGCCATGTCATCGTATATCGCGTCGCTCAACGTTGATGACGTATTGACCACCGCAAAAGCCGAGATCGAAATTCAAACCGTCAAAAAAGCTCAAACGCTTCTCGATGGATACGGTGCGGGGATCACGCTGCTCACGGGCAATCTGCAGGTGGTCTCGCCACCCGTTCCCGTGATCGAGGCGTTTAACGATGTGGCGCGGGCCAAGAAAGACAGCGAGCGCGCCGTCGAAGACGCGCGTGTGTACGCCAACGAAGTCATCCCCCAGGCCCGCGGAGACGCGCAGACGATCATAAACAAAGCGTTGGGTGACGCCGATATGCGGGTTAACAGGGCCCGCGGC
>CP070631.1:116163-119886 GCA_020356045.1 Candidatus Latescibacterota bacterium | reverse complement strand
CACCGATCACTACACGAAGTCGATTGCTCATCATCGAAATGTCCCCCTGATGGAGTGGCGAGATCTTGTCGGGTCTCATGTTCATCTGGCACAAGTCTGCTGAATCAGGCTGGCGTAAACAAAAAACGCGGCTCGCAAACGCGACCGCGTAGACCTTATTACCAGACCGGCCTTTTATCATCGGCCGGTGGGACTATCCATTCCTCGACTGTTCAATGTCCAGTGCCAAACATCGAACACTATAATTGTACCAGCTATGATGATTGCGTTCAATGATCCACAAAGATTTGTTGCGGGAAATTGAAAAATCAGAGAGGTACAAACAGAAACAACGTTCCATGCTGTGGCGCGTTGACGAACGTCGAGCAACCAAAGAGAATGTGCAAAAAATTTCGAATGCGGCGGATTTTAGTAGTTTGTTCCTATCATGAGGCCAAACATATCCGCTTTCTGATCTAACGGGGCGGGGATCTGCGCGTAGTCCGCGCGGAGCTTAAACCGCTTGATTTTCAACTGAAAGCCAAAACCAAAAGCAAAACCCCCGCTCAAGAAAACCTGGTCGCGTTGTCCAATGCGGAGATACGCAGTCTCGACAACACCAAGTTCGGCACCGACCAGGTAGCCGCTTGCCTGCTGCGAATCGAGGAAATCGGTGTTGACGTCGATGGTGATGAGCGATCGTCCCATGGAGAAATCAGCGTCGATCAACTCGAATTTAAATGCCAATCCGGCCCGGAATTCTGCGGGTGGTTCGCCTTTGAAGTCTCCGTATTCGATCGAGCCGCCATGGTTCGACCAGCTGACGCCGCCCTTGAGTTTGAATATATAAGGTTCGCGTGCGTAAACAGATGTGCCACCGGCCAAACCAAAGTCCCACGTCGTGAATTGAATCGTCTCATCGACAAAACCAGTGTTTACGAGTTTAAAGGTGACGCCGCCCGCGAAGTAGGTTTGATCCCGAATCATCGCCAACGCGAATGTGGCTGGAATAAACCAGTCTTCCTCTCCGGCCTGTCTGCCCGTGCTGTCCGGTAGGATGACCGGCAAGTCGCTTTCGGAATCCAGGCTAAATTTCGCGTAGCGGATGCTACCCGCAATATTTGACTGATAGGCTTCGTAGCCGCTGTATTCGGTTCCGCCGTAAATTCCGACATCGAGGAAGCGGATGTCGAACGGCCATTTGGTGTAACTGCCCTGCAACATCCCACCCCGCATAAGCGCTAGGTTGGCCGGGTTGTAGCTGACGTTGATCGGGTCGGTGTCATCGGCGACACCGGCACCCCCCATCGCGGCATTTCTAGTGCTCGATGGGAACAGGAGAAACAAACCAGCCGTGTCGTTGAGATCCCTCTCGTCGGCTGTGGCAGTTGGTGGGTATGTAAAGAGAATGAGAATTGCAGCTACGGTCAATAAGAGTCGATTCATAGTCAAAGTTCTCCTGGGAGAGGTTCGCGGTTCAACGTGCCATACAGTATAAGTTAATCGAGTGTTTGTGACAAGATGACTTCATTTATTGAGTGGGAGAATGACGGTGAATACGGATCCTCTCCCTGGGGTGCTGGCCACTTCGATCGATCCTCTATGTTTCTGGATGATATTGTGACTAATCGAAAGGCCCAGTCCGGTCCCTACTCCGACATCCCAACCCGTAAACCCAGGGTCAAATATTTTCCCTAGATCTTTGTCGGGAATTCCCCTGCCGTTATCGGCGAACTCGATATAGACACGTTCGTTTAGCGCGCGAGTTTTTATCTTGATGGCTCCCTTGTCCGTAATAGCACGGCAAGCGTTTCGGATGATGTTCATAAATACTTGGTTGAGCTCCGCCGGGTAACACTGAATCGGTGGGACGTCGCCAAAGTTTCTCGAGATCTCAATAGTATCGCCAAATTCGTGCGCGAGCAGGGTTAACGTGCTTTCGAGACCTTCATGAATATCAACGGTTTGGACTTCGGCCTCGTCGAGCCGTGAGAAGTTCTTGAGACTGTTGACTACTTTGGTGATCCGCGCCGCGGCTTCGATCGATGCGTTGTTTGCATCTTTCATTATGTTGAGCGTTCGCTCGATTTCTTTGGGCGGCGCCGGCTGCTTTTGGATCTGCGCCGCCAGTTGTTCTGCACAGCGGCGTGTGACATCCGCCGTGCTGGTTACCGCACCAGCTGGATTGTTTATTTCGTGCGCGATGCCGGCGGCAAGATGTCCGAGCGAAGCCATTTTCTCCGACTGGATGAGCTGTGCCTGGGTGTGGCGCAGTTTGGTCAGGGTCGACTTCAACTCGGCGTTGGTGTCGGATAGTTCGCGTGTGCGCTCGCTGACCTGCCGTTCCAACTCCTCCTTGGATTGTTCGAGGGTGTGGATGAGTTTTTTGTCGGTGGTGAAATAGGCGCGAATCAATGTATCAATCGCGACGACGAGCATACTCCCGCACAAAAGCCCGGTGGGAAAAATGGTGTTGCCGTATACGTGCAATAGCGCCGCCGCGATGACGGTCATGCAAAGGACAGCATAGAGCCACACGGCCAACTGGATCGGCCGGAGCCGCACGGATGGAATCACCGCGAGAATTGACGCGAGGGTGATAAAAAGCAACACGTTCCACCAACGCGCATATCGAATGAGAGCACCGTCGATCAACGTCTCGGTGATGGCCGCCAGTGCGGTCACACCGGGCATCGAGAATGATTCGGCTCCATAGATGGATCGTTGAGGTCGGGGTGCGATGACAAGGTCCGATGAGTCATCCAGCGTCGAACCGACAAACACAATACGGTTCTCGAGCAACGCCCGCACCGCGGTCGAATCACTCAGGATGTCGGCGTATGACGCGACGGGGATGGGGTTATCAACCGACGGAAACTCGATGGGCACGGACCGGTGGAACCGCTGACCGGCGAATTCGTCTCCGATGGACCGGAGTCCCATCCGGTTTGCCTGCGTGGCCGGTTTGAATTTCCGCAACACACCATCGGGATCCACTTGGACATTGACGGCCAACACGCCCCGTGACGCCTCGACCAACGCGGGCATGGGGGATTGACCACCACCATAATGTGGGATCGATCGCACATCTGTGGCGGTAGATGGTGTCGAAGTGACGAGGTATACGTGGCCGTTCGATCGCATGGCGTCGGCTAGCGCCGTGGGCGCGTCGCCGATCACGTCCTCGTCCAACTGAAGATCCAAGACAACGGCTCTCGCACCCGCCCGGGTTAATTGGTCGACGAGGCTCGCGTGGAGATCCACGTGCCGGGAGAGCGGGTAGACCGGTTTTTGAAGCAGCTGATCCCGCGTGCGGCTATCGATCGCGGCAACTACGACATGTGTCCATGACGGTACCGCGCGTTTTGCGTGAAAATAGTTGTAAAACCGGTGATCCAAGGGTTTCCAAAACACCGGCCACAGCAGATAGGCAAGGGGCAACAGATAGAGCAATGGCGCAAGTGCTTGAAAATATTGCCGTAAACGGAACTTTGCCATGTCAGGATGCGTCCTGTCGTGGATCACGTTGTCACCGGGAGCGGCCGGACCCTTCAAAAATTGCCGGATGCAAGCTGCGCTGTGCAGTGTGCGGAAGGATGATCGGCTTGCAGCATTGTACCACAAAACGGCGCGATCGCGGTGGTCGGGCTGTGTGAGCGATCCGGTGACGAGATCTGGGAATATTCTGCTCGAAAAATGGGCAAGTGTATGTTAAAATACCAACTTAACACAGAGCAGCAAAAT
>CP070631.1:113223-116063 GCA_020356045.1 Candidatus Latescibacterota bacterium | reverse complement strand
GCCCCACTTCGCCTGTCTCCAGTCGAGCGCATGCACGGTCGTGAAAACCGAAGCCCCCGATAACCGTGCCAACGGTGCAAATGCCGACGGACCGATCCCGTGGTAGTGCACCACATCGTACGAGCGCCGCGCAATGGCTTCGGACGTGCACACAAAGGCGTGGGTCGCGGCGTCGAGATGTTTGGTGTTGATGCTGGGACGGTAGCACAAGTGGGTACCGTTATAGGTCAGGCCGCGTGGGGCATGGGCAAACCCATCCGTCTCCGCCAGCTCCGTTGGCCCCGGCCGGAAACGCGTCCGGCAGTACACCGTCACATCGTGCCCCCTGGCGGCAAGCCGTGTGGCCACATGATCGACGTGCGTTTCGATACCACCAAAACGCGCGGGCACGCCCTTTTGACCGATCATTGCGATTCGAAGCCGCCTTTTCATCGCCCTTCTCGCGTGTGTGACAAACCGACAGCCTGCCCGTAAATCGTCTCCAATCCGTCGAGGTGTTTTGCCTCGGTCAGATTCTTGGTAACCACTCGCTTTCCGTCTCGGCCGATAGACCGCGCACGATCGGGATTGGACCACAGCGTCGCTATCCGGTCCGCCAACGACTCCACGTCACCGGCTGGGAACGTGACGCAACCACCCATCTCGGCCAATTCCGGCAAGCCGCCCATGTCCGATACCACGACGGGAACACCGCGGCTCATCGATTCGAGCACGGCAAATGGAGCATTTTCCGGGCACTCGGATGGTGTCACAACCATCCTCGCCCGCTCGACCACACGGTCGAGATCTGACTTGGGCAAATGACCGGTGAACGTCACCCGCCCGGTCAACCGTCGATCCGCTTCGGTCTGCAATGTGCAACGGAGCGGGCCATCGCCACAAACGACCAATGGGACGCTATCACACCGTGCCATGGCGTCGATCAGCGTAACGAGTCCCTTCTCTGATCCCAAACGCCCAAAATAGAGAACAAACGCCGACGGCAGCGAGTCGACAACGCCCGGCGCGTCATCCTCACCACCATTATTTCCCTCATCGAGAATATACGGGGGCAGATACACCACACGGTCTCCCCCAAACCCCTCCGAGCGATGTTGATCCCGAAGATATCGGCTTGGACACACAAAACGCCGGACCCGGTCGTAAACCCGCGACCACCGTTGCCAATAGGCCTCAGCAGCCAACAGCACGCCTCGTACAAATGATCGATTGCTACAACGCGTCAGCGCAGCCTGGTAGAACCGCCCGCCCCGGCAACGGTCGCAGTACGTCCGGCCGTCAAAAAAACCATAGTTCGGACACACCAGCTTGTGGTCGTGAAGCGTCATTACAACCGGGATTCCGCCGTTGTCAAGAACGGGAATAATACTCGGTGTTATCTGATGATAAATATTGTGTAGGTGAGCGATATCGGGCCGGGCAACCCGGATTAGCTCGGTCAGCCGAACGGCCGCCTCCTTCGAGTGAATAAACGAAGCGCCGAGTCTGACCGACTCCATACCGCTGTGGGCAGCAGTGTAATTTTTCTCATCGACAAAGAACTCCGAATAGGGCGATTCGAGGTTAGACGGGTGACGCATCGAGAAATGGATGACGGAGTGTCCGCGCTTCTCCAACGACCGGGACACGGAAAAGAAGTAGCGCTCGGACCCACCCTTTTCAAAGAAGAACTTGTTTATTTGGAGGACACGCATTGTTGATCGAAACCCACGTTAGCATCCGTCATACATCTATCGTGCGATCCGCTCGAACAGAGTCTGGTATTTGGCGACCATATGCTCCACGCTGTAACGGCGTCGGACGGTTTCGCGCGCGTTTTCGATCATTCGTTCGGTTTCCCGTTGGTTATCCACTATATGACAGATTGCTTTGGAAAGTCCAACCGCATCGGCAGGTGCAATCAGCTTGCCATTCCAGCCATCTTGGATGATTTCCGGGACGGACCCGACCGCGCTGGCTACGATCGCCACACCGGCCGCCATTGCTTCGAGTACGGCGAGAGGCAGGGTTTCGACAGCCGCGTGCGAGGGCAGCACCAGCACGTCGGACAGGCCCAGAATTACCGGGACATCCTCGCGGCTGCCCAAAAAATTCACGCTGCCATCGAGACCCAAACGCGACCGCTTGGCCTCGAGTTCAACCCGCGCCGGCCCATCACCCACGATGAGATAAGTCAAACTCAGATCCGGGCGTTCGGTGATGATTATCCGTGACGCCTCGAGCAGCGCATCGTGCGCCTTCTCAGGTCGAATCGCCGCCACCATCGTGACCACGCTGCCATCGTCCCCGATTCCGAGCCCCAGGCGGGTACTCGACACGGTGTGCTCGTCGACACGCGAGTACAACTCGATATCAATACCGTTTTCGATAATCTCGATTTTGTCCCCATCGATATGTTCGATGTCGCGTAGATACCCGGCGTGCGCATCGCTCAGAGCCACCACCACATCCGTCTGCCGCATAAGCACGCGATCGAGCGCGGTGAAGCTGCGTTCGTTATCCATGCGGCCGGTCGAGTGTGACACGGCGACACGTCGGGGCACACCGGCAACGAGCGACGCCAGCCGGCCCCAGAACATCGCGTTGTGGTGGTCGAGCGTAAAAACGATGTCGGGAGAAAACGACCGGAGACGCGGTACCAACCTGGCAAGGACGGTCGGATCGGCGCGGTGACGACCCAACCCGTGCTCGCACCAAATGCCCGATCGGATGAGCTTGTCGCCAATTGGACCGGGTTCTCGGAGCAGATAGGTACGCGATTCCGTGGTTTCTGCCGGGAGCCGGGTGAGCAGATTGGACATCACATTTTCCGCTCCCCCGATGCCGAGGGTCGATGCGAT
>CP070631.1:109389-113123 GCA_020356045.1 Candidatus Latescibacterota bacterium | reverse complement strand
CTCGATGTGAGCGCTTCCGGTCTCTTTGGCACCCATTCCAAAACCAAAATCGATACCGCGGCGGAAATATGCGCGCTGCTCGCGTTCAGCGCCATCCAGAACAACGACAAGGTCGGCGCCATCATATTCTCCGATGACGTTGAAGAGTACGTTCCTCCCGACAAAGGCCGCCGCCACGTTCTCCACGTCGTCCGCAACGTTCTCTACCATACGCCAAAGGGGCGGGGGACCAATTTGGCCGGCGCGCTGGAGTACCTGTTAAAAGTGATTAAACGCCGGGCGATCGTTTTTGTGTTGAGCGACTTCATGGCACCGGATTTTTCCAGCTCGCTTGCGGTTGCTGCGAACAAACATGACGTGGTGGCGATCAAGATATCGGATTCCAAAGAAATCAATCCCGGCGCAAGTGGGCTTGTCCGGCTGTGGGATCAAGAGCGCGGCGAGGAGCGGCTAATCGATCTTTCCGGAAAAGCGGCGAGACGCAGATTCGACGGACTGCGAGGTACTCGTGAGCTCGAGCTCGAGTCGATGTTCAAACGTTACAACGTCGATTGGGTCGACGTCGACACCGTGTCGGATTACGTCAAACCGCTCAACGTGTTCTTTCGTGCGCGTGCCAAACGCAAATAGAGGTTACAGGGTGTTTCGAACGTTGATAATCGGCATATTGACCGCCTGGTGTTTGACACCGGTAATCGTCAGGGGCGCGACGCCGTCCGCAGACGTTCGTGTTACTACCCGAGCCAACGCGGATTCGGTGACGGTGGGGGAGATGTTTCGCATCATCCATGAGGCGGTGTATCCCGATTCGTTCGAGTTGGCATTACCAGAGGAGATCGGTGTCGGAAACTGCAGGCTTCTCGGTCTCAATTGGACGGAGTCGCAACGGGACGGTTACACGACAAAGCGGGCCACGGTCGAGGTGCTCACAACCGATCTCGATGCGGCATCGGTGCCCCGATCGGCCTTTTTATTTGTGTCCCCCGCCGGCGACACCGTGACCGTGTACACCGATGCGGTCGAGGTGCCGGTGAGGCATCTCACTGGAGAGACGAGCGAAACACGTCCGTTGAAACCGCAATGGGAAGCTCCGCGAAGTCATCTCATCTGGTTCGTAGCGGCGGCTCTGATCGTTATTGCCGCGATAGCGGCATATCTACTCCGTCGTTTTCGTAAACGGGAGGTCAAGGTTGCCCCGAGGCCGGCGCTTCCCGCCGACTTTGTCGCGTTGCAGCGGATCGACGAGATCGAGCGGTTGAACTTGCCCGAATCGGGTGAGTTCAAACGTCACTACACCCTGGTCGTGGACGTGCTGAGGCAGTATCTGGAGAATCGATACGGGGTTATGGCTATGGACAGGACCAGTGACGAGATCCTTTGGGACCTCGCGCGGATCCGGGTGGAGATAGAAGATCTGGAGCCAATGCTCAACGAGGCGGATTTGGTCAAGTTTGCCAAACACCGGCCGGACATCGGTGTGGCAAAAACGCTGTTGGAAACGGCCAGGACTATCGTCGTCCGCACAGCCGAGCGCCCGGCTCTCATAAGAGAAGGTTCAGGGTAACAATATGACCAGGCCTGAGGTCAAAGACTAGATCACGCCCGCCCGGCCATGTTCGGCGCGGGCAGCACCTCGCGGTCGAACGCATTGGGCGACAAAAACTGGATAGCATGTTTCGATTTGCATACCCACAAGCGTTTCTGCTGTTGCTTTTGCTGATCCCACTGGTCTATTACGAGATCAGATCGACTGGGAGAAAAAGAAGCGTTGCGTTTTCATCGTTGGATCTGTTTGTTGCGGCGGGTCTCGAAGCTCCGGTGTGGAAACGCTACGGCCGGATTGTTTTACGGATGCTCGTTCTGACTCTCATCATTTTTGGCATCGCGCGTCCACAGACGGGCCGCTCGGAGAGCTCGATTCGTACCGAAGGCGTTGATATCATGCTGGTTCTCGATACGAGCAGCAGCATGCAAGCCCAGGATTTCAAGCCCAAGAACCGGCTTCATGCGGCAAAAGAGGTAGTAAAAGAGTTCATTGCCAAACGGACGAACGATCGAATCGGTCTGGTTGTGTTTTCCGCGGAGGCAATCAGTCAATGTCCTCTCACCCTCGATTACGATGTGCTCACCGACCTCGTCGACCGTGTAGATTTTGGAATGCTAGAGGATGGAACAGCGATCGGTGTCGCGCTGGCTACGGCGTGCAACCGCCTTAAAGAAAGCGAGGCTGAGAGTCGCGTGGTCGTGCTGCTAACAGATGGCCGCAACAACATGGGTATGGTATCGCCGCTGACTGCTGCCAAGGTGGCAAATTCACTGGGGATCAAAGTCTACACGATAGGTGTGGGGACGACCGGTATGGCTCCCGTGCCCGTTAGGGATCCCTTGTTTGGAACCCGGACGGTTCAGATGGAAGTCCAGCTCGACGAAGAAACTCTGAAGCAAATTGCCGATGTAACGGAAGGTGAATATTTTCGCGCCACACATTCGGCAGAGCTCATGGAAATTTACGATCGCATCGATGAGCTCGAAAAGACGCAGATGGAGACGCAAACGTTTACCAGTTACACGGACAAATTTGCCTTGTTCATCGTTCCAGCGTTATGCTTGCTCGTTCTCGAGTTGGTGCTTGGGGAGAGCATCGTTCGCGAATTTCCTTGACGGCCCATTTTGATTCGCATGGTCGAAAGATAGACAGATGAGTTTTGCACACCCAAATTGGCTCAACGCGCTTTACCTCACTCCGCTGCTTGCCGTTCTCTTCTTGTATGGTGCGAGACGCAGAAAGCGGGACCTGGTGGCATTTGCGGGGGGGCGCTTTGCGGACTCGCTGGCGCCGGGAGGAAGCTGGCGAAAGAGGCTGTTGAAAAGCACCCTTCGTTTGGGCGGGTACGTGTTGCTCGTGATGGGATTGGCTGGGCCGCAGCTGGGAAGTCAGCTGGTCAAAGTCGAACGTGAGGGAATCGATCTCGTGATTGCGCTCGATACGTCTCTGAGCATGCTCGCCGAGGACATGAAACCCAACCGGCTCGAACGCGCAAAACAAGAGATCGTGGATCTAATTGATGGGTTGAAGGGTGATCGTGTGGGGATCGTTGTGTTCGCCGGCGATGCGTTCGTGTTGTGTCCGTTGACGGTTGACTACAATGCGGCGTTGATGTTTGCGCAAACCGCGGACATCGATGTGGTGTCCAAACCGGGCAGTGCGATTGGCAAGGCCATCGATAAAAGTGTTGGGCTATTTCCGCTCTCCAGAGAGGCGGATCGGGTGATCATCCTTGTGACCGACGGCGAAAGCCACGAGGGGGACCCTGTTGCCGCCGCAGAGGTGGCTGCCGAAGAAGACATCCGGATCTACACGATAGGCATCGGCAACCCGACGGGCGAGTTGATACCCATGCGTGGAACCGACGGTTCGATTGGCGGGTATAAGAAAGACAGTTCGGGTGAGACGGTGCTGACCCGGCTTGACGAAGAATCGCTTCAGCGCATCGCACGCGTGACGGGCGGTCAGTACCTTCCGGCAACCCGCGAAGGGCTCGAGCTCAAGGTGCTTTATAAGGAGATCTCGGGGCTCGACAAACAATCGATCGAGGGCGAGTTCATGGAAGCGAAGCGAGACCGTTTTGGATGGTTTCTCGCCGCGGCGCTCGTGCTTCTGGGGTTGGACGTGCTCATTGCTGTCAGATCGCTAAAGAACTGGCGACGGGAAAGGATTCTTCACACTGGTGCCG
>CP070631.1:106661-109289 GCA_020356045.1 Candidatus Latescibacterota bacterium | reverse complement strand
GCTGATGACGGTGTAAGAGGTTTTCCAACCCCACCATGCGGCGGGAATCCAACGCAGAGAAAAGCGTCCGGGCCATTCAAATTGATGGGGATCCATCCGTGTTCATGTTTGCCTACGTGCGGCCACCCACTTGCTGTTACCTAACCCATTGACATAGTGTTCGTTAAGTGGTACACTCATACACCGTGAGTAACTCGACACCAACACGGATTCGATTGATCGTTCACACGCAATCGACCAGCGCACCCAGGGGGATACAGCGATGAGCAAGGTGACATTGTTTTTGTGCACAACAGCGGCTCGGCTGATTTTTTGTGGCCTCTTTACGTTTTTGATGGTTTCTGTCATGCTTCCGGGTCCCGCGGTGGCCGAGGAATGGCCGAGTGTGTTCGATCCGCTCCAGCTTTTGACGGTAAACCTGGAGCTTGATTCCCTGGACTGGGTCACCATCCAAAACGACGACACATTTGACATCGAGGTTCCCGCGATGTTTTGGGCGAATGGCGAGACACCGATCGAAGTCTCGGTTCGGCGCAAATCATGTGACGCGTTATACCAATCCCCCGATTTTCTCAAAGTCAGCCTCAAGATCGATATCAACGAATTCGTTCCCGGTCAGCTCTGGCACGGTCTGGCAAAACTCCGGCTCGAAAACGGCGACGATGTAAACGTCATCGCCGAGGGGTTCGCCTGGTACCTTCACCACCTCGCATCCGGAGATGAGGGCTACGGATACCCGGCCGGCTATTCCGCCTGGGTAAAACTGTACATCAATGGTTACTACACAGGCGTATACGTCAATTGTGAAAACCGCGACAAGCAGTTTCTCAAAAACCACGGTTTGTACGTCAGTGGCGAGACATGGTTGTACAAACATGACACCAGGGACATTGTCGAACAGAAAGTCGGAGATGGTGACAGTCCGACTTTCGAAGCGTTGTGCTACGCGCCGTTTTGTCGGGATACCACGGCCTGCCCGACTCCAGACAGCGATGAGATCGCCACGGAGTTGCCGTCGCTGATCGATATGAAATCCATGTTCACAATGGGAGCCGTCAATACGTTTCTCCAAAACGGTGATGGTTTGTTAAACCACGATCAGAACGCGTATTTTGTGGATTTTCTCGAGGGGTCCAGACGCAAATATTATCCACACGATTTGGACTCGCCGTTGCGCAAAACGTTGACAGAAATTTATCCAACGGGCGGCGGCCACTCCGACACGATCCTGGCCGTCCCGCAGTTCCGGGATCAATACACACGGATCATGTACGATTTGCTCGACGGCCCGCTCGCAGAAGCAAACCTGATCGCTTTTCTTGATGCGTCGGAGGCGCTACTGACCGATGCGCTCGAGGCGGATCCCAACAACCAGGTTCCCCCGAACGAGACGGTCGAGGATCAGTTCGATGCGCTCAGATCGTGGGTGCCGGCAAGAAGGGCGAGCGCGTATGCCCAGCTCGACGACGTGCCGGCGGGGATCCAATCGCCGGCCGCTCCCGCGTCGAGCCCGGCAATCTCTGTGTCGCCAAACCCGTTCAACCCCGTGACCACGATAACCTACACGGTGCGCGACGCCGGGCCGGTGTCGTTGTCGGTCTACGACGTCAGCGGACGGCTGGTTGAAAAGATCCTGGATAATGAATACAGAGAACCAAACCGATACCGGGTACGCTATGTGGCGTCGTCCGCGTCGGGAGTGTACTTCGTGAAGCTGGATTCGCGGTATCAATCGCAGATCAAGAAGATCGTGCTGTTGAAGTAACTCCGGTCGTAAGCCGCCTCGGATTATGTGTGGAATATTTGACAGCACAATACGTTCGCTTGTGACTCAGTGTCCGTCTCTTTGAGATGGTTGGTTAAATTGTTGGGTTGTGTTCCATATCGGATCAAGGAGGGAAATATGCGCACGATCTCCAAGAAGAACGTGGGGTTGATTCTGGTAGGGTTGGCAGTGTCGCTGCTGGCGTTGGCGTCCTACGACGGCGGCAGCCTCCGCGTTGTGTCCCCCGCAATGGCAATCGTTGCATCTGAACAAACGTTTGTCGCGGTTGACATCGATAGCGGCAAAAAGATCTCGATCAATGGTGAGGTGGTTGCCCTCGAGGACTTTGATCACGGGATGATCAAAAATATCCAAGGCGACCGGAGTAATGTGGTCATCGATATGACGTGCAAGGCCAACGTGCCGATGGCTGTGGTATTCGACGTTCAGAAAAAGCTCGTCGCCATGGAGCTAACACGGGTGATCTACCGGGATCACACGGAGAACGCACTCCCGCTCGAATTGCCCACCCAGGACACGTTGGACAAGATGAAGAGCATCCCGGCAAAACACATTACCTCGGTGTCCATCGATGGCAACGGAGCGGTGACGTTCGACGGCATGGATGTCAACACGACCAAGCTTGCCCAAGCGACAAAGCAGCGGGTCACGGAGGATGCCAAGACCATCGTATCCATTCATGTCCAGGATGGGACAAAATACAGCGACTTCATGAGGGTTCTCTCCGAAGTCAAAAAGGGCGGTGCCCAAAGAATCCTGCTCAACAACCCCGGGGAATCGATCGGCCCCAGTACCTGATATACCACGTGATAAAATTGAAGCCCGGCTGCCCGGCCTTTTGG
>CP070631.1:102975-106561 GCA_020356045.1 Candidatus Latescibacterota bacterium | reverse complement strand
CCAGGATCCAAGTCGAATTCGCCGGTGTTCCCCTCTTGAAGTCTGACTTTGAAACGATGCCGGGCCATGATGGAGTACGCAAGCCGGTTTGGACCGTAGAAGTTGAATCGGAACACACCGGCGAAGAGACCGGGAACCGGATTGAATTTGAGCGTGCTGAGATCAAGCCCCTCACCGGCTCCGTCCTTGACTCGAACCCGTAACAATCGAAACGCGTTCATCGTCAGGGAGATTTCAGGTTTTTCGAGATAACCAAGTGCGCCGGGATTGTAATAGACAGCGCTCATGTCGTTGACGCTGCCGATGACCGAGCCACTGAGAAGCTGCGACCGCTCCCCATATTGTTCGGTCCAGTAATGGGAATCTTGTCCGAGGACAGGTCCGCCGGTCGACAATACGATTGCAGTGATCGCACAGGCAACTGTGAGCGTTTTGAGGGTTGCTGACACGGCTGACCCCCGTCGTGTTCAGTGTCGAATAGTGGTTGTGGTGTTGTTACACGTCAACAATCTATCACAAGATGGCAGATCGAGAGAAAAAAAACGAGGGCTTGAAACTTAACAGCGAGCCGTTTAGATTCGAGGTCAAGAAGAAAGGGACAGCCGGCCATGGGGACACGTCAACAAAGCAGGCTCTGGGATCTTCGCGGGTATCTTACGGCATTCGCGACCTTGATACTGTTTGTCTGCGCAGATCTACTCGAACGCACGATTGTTGTTGCGCTCATTAAGCTAAAACCATCGGCCCGCAACGGGATACTGCATAGCTGGCAGCGGCGCATCAGCCTTTTGACGATCGGGATCATCAGACGGATTGGCGGTGTACCGGTTGAAATCAACCCCGAGATACCGTGGGGGGACGGGGTCCTCGTGGTGATGAACCACCAATCGATCATCGACATCCCGCTCGCGTTCCTGACCGTCGTGGGCGGATATTCCAGAATCATCACTCGTGAGCGTTATCGTTCCGGTCTGCCGCTCATTTCACACATGATCCGGCTCTACGACCACCCCACCGTGCAGCCGGGTGAACGCATTTCGACCGAGATCCGGAAACTGCGCAAGCTCGCTGTGACCTCGGTTCACCCCATCGTGATATTCCCTGAGGGGGCGCGGAGCCGCGACGGAGAGATCGGACAGTTCAACACGGCGGGCCTCAGAACGTTGCTCACGGCCAGGACATGGAAGGTACATGCTGTTGTTGTGGATGGTCTTTGGCGGGCAACAAGTCCCAGTGATTTTGCCCGTAATGTGAAATCGATGCGGGTACGCGTGGAGGAAGTGGGTGCCTTTGATTTCAATCACAAGACGGACGATGCGGCACAGTTCGCGGCCAAGCTGGAACAAGACATCCGCGCCGGATTGAATGACATGAGACGAGCCTCCACCACCCATGGCGCGGACTCGGCAGCCAACGCTTCGAATTAACGATTCTCGAGGCCCTCTTCAACACCGCCACGAGCCTCAGGCACTTCCCTGTTTTCGCTCCTTCGATTCTGAATGAACCCTATAGCCAGTAGAAGCAAGGCCAGCGCGACGATGCTCCAGAGGGGAAGCCGGAGTACGTGTCCGAGATAGGCGATTGCGTAGTATCGCGGCGTGCGTCCGATTATCAGCGCGAGCAGGTATCGGCGGAGCGGGTATTTGTCGGCGATCGCGAGAAATTTGACCGGGTAAAACGGTATTGGCAGTAGCCCAATAACGACCAGCGCCCAGAACGGCCATTTGCGAAAGAACGCCACCGATTTCCGGTACGGCCCCGTGCGCGAGTATTTGCGCCGGATACGGGGATGATGGATGAGTGGAACCAGAAGCCAGTAATCCCACATCCCGGCGACCAAACAACCGATGAGGGAGACGACCGTACACCAGATCGCCGGGTACGATTTGGCGATAAGAAGAAGCAGCCACTCGTGATTAAACGGGGACACGAACATGTGCGACGGGATCGTGTAGACACCAAGCCACACCAGCCCGCTAAGCTGGGGATACACGCGAAGCACGAAAAGGACCGCAGCGGCAATCACCGCGGCGCTAATCGCAAAATAGATCCAATTGCGTTTGCTCGTTCTCACGGACCAATTAGGGGTTGAGGTCATCCTGGTGTTTCAAAGCTGATACTTTTCAATAGTCTATGGTGTTTGTCAACACCTTGCTTCGACTCGATCGACAAAAACCAGGAATTCGGGGGGCAACAATCCGTGTGTTATCCCGGAAGAGTCTCGCGCATGTGTTTCGATGCACGGACGAGCTCGCGCACCGATTCGACCGTTTCGCTCTTTGCGCTCACGTCGGCGGCGATCTCAGCGGTTCCCATGCCGCGCTCTAAACCCAAGAGGACTAGGTCAAGCAGTTGATACGAGATCCCCAGCGCAAACTCGTCCGTCAGCCCGGGAAGCAAATCCGGCGACGGAGGCTTTTCGATCAGCGCTTCAGGTATCTCCAGGTGGCGCGCGAGGCTGATGACCTGGGTCTTATACAGACCGATGATGGGAGAGATATCGGCGGCATGGTCGCAGCCAAACTTGACAAAAAAACCGGTCATCCACTCGGTTTTGTTCGGCGCTCCCACAACAAGACGGTTTTCCTTGTCGGCCACGTAGTACAACTCGACCATCCGGATCCGGTGTTTGATGCGATAATACGCGTTCCCGCGGGCGAGATAGGCACCGTGTTTTTTGCCGTCGACGCCGTCCAGGCCATCGGCAAAGGGTGAGGTACCGCTCTTGCGCTCGTGATAACGATACGCTCCCCTGATGAGCTTCCCGAGTAGGGTGCGTGGGATCAATCGTGTCGGCATCCAGCGGTATATGCCAAAGTGTCTCAGTATGGGTGTTATGGAGCGTTTCTTGACCTGGATCTGGAGCGCGTGGGCGAGGTCCCGCGCGTCGCGCTCGTGCCGGGGTTCGCTGTCGCGTTCCGGCATAAGAATCGCAAGAACGTTTTCCCGACCGACTGCGCGGCAGCAAAGCGCGGCGGCGACGGCCGAATCGAGACCACCGCTAAGCCCCAAGACAACGCCGTCTCTTTTCAACTCGTCATGTTGCTCACGAATGTACGTGGCGAGGCTTTCACAGGTCGCGGCCGGGTCGATCTGAATTGCGTTTGACAGGGACAATTAGCCCCCCTTGCAGTGTCGTCACGTTCTCCGGCGTCGCCACGGGGCCACCGGAACGCGCGGTTATCCCTCCCGCTTTCTAATATGCCTCTCCCTCACCTGGAATTCACCACCCAATTCGTCGAGGATCGGCTTATCCCTCCCATAGATATCCTCGCGGAAATGAACCATGCCGTCGTCTTCCACAAAGGCCGTCCAATAGAGAAGAAATACGGGTATCGGTTGATCGAGGTGCACAGTTTTTGTTTTTGCCGACTCGATGACCCCTTCGATCGTGTCGATGCTCCATTCATCCGGGTCGTCCAAAAGAATCTCGGCGAACTCGAGAGGATTCTCGACTCGTATGCAGCCCGAGCTAAAGGTTCGCTTTGCCCGTGAAAATAGCGAGCGACTTGGCGTGTCGTGAAGAAAGACAAAATGCTCATTGGGAAAGATGAACTTTACCCGCCCCAGCGCGTTGTTAGGGCCT
>CP070631.1:99365-102875 GCA_020356045.1 Candidatus Latescibacterota bacterium | reverse complement strand
GCGGCTTCCTTTTTGAGCAGACAATCATCCGCCTTCCAGCAGTGCTGTGAAAAGGTGCTCTTGAGCATGGGCACGATCAAGTAGGACTTCATCGTACTGTCGGGAAAGATGGGATTGCCGTTTATGGAACCGAGGGGATGCATCTCCGCATCTTTGATCAGTACGGGTTTGCGTGTGACGATGGACTTCTTGAGCAGGCCTCGGAATTCACCGAGCTCGACGGTCATCTCTTGATGGTTGCTCTCGCCAAATGCCTCCCGAAATGCATAAAAATGAAATCCATTTTTTTCAGCATCAAAGATTCCCACAAAGATTTCTTTGAATCCCAGACCCTTTGACAGGAAACTTTGGACCGATTCGACGATACGCGGTTCGTTGAGCGACGATATGATCGTGAGACTGATTTCTTTGAGGCTCAGAAGCTGGATGTTCTTCTCTACGAGCTGGTAACATTTTTTCTCCAACTCGGCGGTCACATCCTTGAGACTCTCCACCAGCAGGTCATCGATGTCCCGATCTCGAATCCGCTGGGGTGTGGGCAGACTCTCGATTTGCGCGGTGCGGGCACTGTCGATGATGGCCCGGTACCGCGATCGTTTGTTTCGGTTGACGATGATCAGGTGAGTGATCGCGGCAATGAACGCGATCGGAAAGAAGATATACGTCGGTATGAACTTGGCCAACAGTCCAAACCCAACCGCGTAGATCAGCACGTGTGTGATGAATTGTTTTCTTGGCAGTGCGGCCATAGTTAGCGAAAGTCTATACCCAAAGATTTTGACAGGTCAAGCAAGCTGCACAACAGCCCAAAATTAAGTCAAGCGCTGTAACGCTCATCATAACAATTAGTTACACACACTAAAGCGGAATCAGTTCCGGCTTAACCCCTTGGTCGTGCAGGATTTCCGATATCTCCTGGATGTACACGGGGTTGGCGACGATCACCGTATCCGGTGGTTGCGAGGTCAGGGATTCCGGGGCAACGATCTTTTGGCCGGATCCGGCGATAAACATACCTTGTTTATTGGGATTGATATCCACGACCTTTTCGACCAGTCCGTCGACATCGAGAGAATTGACAAACATGACGCCTTTGGAACCCGCTCCCCAAACCACCGCGTTCTTCCCTTCCCTATTGAGACCCTCGAGCCTGGTTTTCCACATTTCGGAATATCCGACATGCGCGGTCTGGAATGATTCCACCAAAGCAACGAGATCGTCACCGACAGTCGTCGCATCGACCGGCTTGGTCGCGGCTCTTGCGGTGATACACAGGTACTGACCCGCAAACGTTTCGTAAATGTCTCTTGCTTCAAAGCCCGCTCGCACAAACGCATTCGCCAGCCCTGTTGTTGTAAAATACGACGCGTGTTCGTAAATGATGTCCCAAATGAAATGGTTCTCCAGCATGTATCTCGCGTTGGGGACTTCAAAAAATATGGGCAAGTCCACCCGCTGCCCGACCGATTGCCGAATCGGACCGAGCATATCCTCCGGGCGGCCCACATGCTCGAGCGTATGCCGGCTACATATAAAATCCGCCTGACGGTCCGAATACCGTTCCGAATAATAGTCCGGCACAATACTTACACGATCCGAGATCGGCTTGCCTGAAGCGGTGCGCGGACTGGGGTCAAAACCAAGCCCCGTGTTCGGTCCGCGCTCACAGAGCAGACTCAGAAACTCGCCGCCACCGCATCCAATTTCGATGATTGATTTGTCGCGCAGGTCGAACTGCTCGATTAGCGTATCCGCAAGCTTTTCGGCATAGGATTGGAAAACAGTCGAAAAATGCAGCGAGTTCTCATATCCGTCGCGATAGACGAGTTTCCACGGGTCAAAAGCCGCATTAAAAATCAGCCCACAGTCGCGGCACAGAGCGAGCATGATGTCCCCCCTGGGGCACCCCCTGGCCGCGTCCGGGCTCTTCCACAGAAAGTTCACGTAGATCGGAACGTTGCGGTTTTCGAAAAACACCAACAACCGTTCGCTCCCGCACCCTGTGCACTCTTGCTTTAATGAATCTGGCATCGTTCTATACCGATATCACGTTTGCCGCCACCCCCAGCGAGGTGATCATTTCGGAAATCTCGTTCTTATAAATCGGATTCATCACGATAATCGTCTCCGGGTGGTAATCGCGCAGGTATTCCGGAGACTTGATCTCATGACCGGCCCCGGCGATATATTTACCGTGCCGTCTTGGGTTGATGTCGATCACGCATCCTATATCATCGCTCAGTCCCAGCGTGGTCATAAAGGCCACACACTTCGATCCCGATCCCCATATCACAGCCGGTTTGCCTCTGCCGCTCAGTGTCTTGACCGTTTCGATCCACCGGGTTCTTTCGCCGGCCACCATCGATGTGAACCGATCGACCCTCGCCGCGGCTTCCTCGACCGATTCCTCGAGCGGGTGGGTTCTCTCTGTCGGGTGGATTCTCTCTGACGCGTGAATGACCGGTTTGGCGTCGATCAGCAGGTACTGATCATCATAGTCCAAATACAGATCCAGGATCTCGAACCCGCAGCGACGGAAAAGCCGTGCGAGCGATCCGGGACTAAAATAGGAACAATGCTCGTAGTAGATGTCCCAAAAAACGATATCTCGCAGAACGACCGATACATCGGGGATCTCGAACGATACCAGTGTCTCCGTCCGGTCACCGATGGCGTCACGGACCGTTTGTACAAAAGCTCTGGTCGCATAGATATGCTCGAGCGTGTGCCGGCACAGCACCACATCACCTGCGAAATGGGAATGCTTCTCGGAATAGTAATCCTGAACGACCGTGATGCGATCACGAGCGGGACCTTTGATGCGTTCTTTTTCACACGAGGGATCGATGCCGACACCGCGGTTGTTTCCCATTTCGCAGATCAACTCGAGAAAATCCCCCTTGCCACAACCGATTTCGACCACATCCTTGCCCCTGATATCGTATTTCTCGATCAGACGGCCGGCCAGCCGCCGGGCAAATGCATTGAAGGTCGGCGAGTAACACTGCTGATCTTCGTATTGCGGCGAGTAGTCCTGTACCTCGGTATCAAACGCCATATTGGATACAAAACCACATGTTTCGCAAAAGCCAAGCTCGACGTCACCGGTTGGAAATTTCAGGGCCTCATCCTGGCTCGCGAACATTAAGCAGCTGTGGACCGGGACATTGTCGACCCGGTAAAACGACCGCATTCCCGCGGTTTCGCAGCTGGGACATATCGTATTCAATGTTCGGCCCACCCGTCCTCCTTACTCGGATTCTCCACGCCGCCGGCGCCGAATGGCACCGGGAAGACGCGATTGAGCCCGAGGGCGCTCGTAAGTCCAGTTGCCCGTCATATAGACCAAGCCAAAACGGCTCTCTATGCCTTTTCCGGTCCCGTAGGGATCGGCCGATTCGACGTCCAGTGCGACACAATGATCGAGCGCGTCGTATTTGACACCGCCAAAGCTCGAAATCCACAGCGAGACAAAGTACCGCGACGGCATGACGTTGAGACAATCGAGCT
>CP070631.1:97018-99265 GCA_020356045.1 Candidatus Latescibacterota bacterium | reverse complement strand
CGCTCAATACGGTCTTTACGGGTTTTGAGTTTTTTCTTATCGAAATTGGCGTTGAGAACTCCGGTGCTTCTTGCCAAAGACAAGAGCACAACGGTACGAGGTTCCACGTAATTGGTGTCGGTGAATATTGCATCTCGAAGCCTGTCCATTATCTGTCGCTCCGGCTCCGGGTTGATCTCGGGGTAGGTCTTCCTGGAAAAGACCAGAAGCACCTTGTCTTCGTCCGAACGCAGAATTCCCCGCGTGCACAGTTGACTCGCCACTTTGTGTTTGAGCTTTTTCACACGAGCGAAGCGTGATACCCATGCGCGCAACTGGGCGCGTCTCTTGGCATCGACGACTTTTCGAAGACATTCATCGATGATCGGATCGCCCAACGCCTTCGAGCTCGTCAGCCGCAAGAACTTTTTTTTGCCGTTCGTTTCTACCGTCACGCGTTCTTCGAGCAGCAGTTCGGCTAATACCGCACCACCGATCGCTTGTTGATAGTACGTTCCGGATTTCATGGTTCCCGACTGATCGCGAAGCGCAAGAAGCGTTATTTCTTCGTGGAGAAACAACTGTTTATTCATTCTGCCAATTCCCTTCTATCGCGTGGTCTGGTTGAACTCAACCGTGTGACTGATGCGCCTCATTCTACCAAAATCTTTCCGTTGAGTCTACTCGCCCAAGCGCGATGAGGGGTCAGCAACAAAGTCGGAAGACACAATCGGCCCCACCTCGGGCCCGTTCGAGCCCATTAGCGAGAATCAATGTGGCGAGCCATATGGCAAAAATGTCATAAGAGGGAAATTTGGCGACCATTCAGGAATTTCTCGGAATGTGCACTGGAACGGCCGCTAGTACAAATCGCCCAGACCAAGAAACCGGTTCGCAAATTATCCGATTCGGGGGCGTGCTGTACGTTTTGCGAACTCTCGGCACTTCCACCAGAATGGCCGGAAGGAAACCGTTCAATCCGGGGAGCGCTCTGGACGCTTCATCGAACTCTTGGGAAGGCGATCGGAAAGGTTCGCAAGACGTCCAATCCGACGAGAAGCAGAGCAACAAGAGATTAAACATTACCACGACAGTGTGGATCATGCGCAGCTGTCAAGTCTTGGTCTACAATCCGTTGTTCTGATAATCCTCACTTCACGACAACGGCAGTTCCTGAAGAGGAGATCATCAGGACATTGTCGATGAACTCGTAGTCGACATCGACACCGACAACTGCATTCGCGCCCAATTCGGCAGCCTGGCTCTTCATCTGCTCAAGGGCTGCGAAGCGTGTTTCAAGAAGCTTGTTCTCGTAGCCACCTGTACGTTTGCCTGTGAACGCAGCAACGATTCCTTTGAGCTCCGTACCCATGCCTGGGCCGAACGTGGCCTCTCCAAACACAATCTCCTTGTATTCCACAATCTGTTTGCCTTCAATCGTTGGAGTCGTTGTCACGATCAGTGTTTCACTCATTCATCTCTCCTAACTTCTGTTTAGTAGGTTTCTGTAGAGCTGGCTACTTGTTTCCAGACTCGACTTGGGGGATTTCTTTCTGCGTCTCTCACAATACCGCTGTATTCCTGGCAAGTCAAGATCTGAGATCGTATGATTAAGGCCACTTGGGACCAATTAACGAGCTCTATGAAAAGCCACCGGAACGGCCGAAGGGACAAATCGCTCAGACCGGGAGTCCAGACGTTTCTGCGAACAGAGACGACCACCACAGAGATGGTGTGCAAAACATTCAGTTCGGGGAGGGATGGTATTTCGGAGAAGACATTCTAATGGATCGCACGCAAGCAACGACGATGCTGCACTTCATATGACAATGTCAATCGTCCCGGCGTCGGTATCTCAACGCGAGCGGGGGTGTGATATCAAGGGGCCAGCCGCATGCCGGCGCTTTGCGTCGGGACTGGTATTAAAGCCACCTACTTTGCATCCGGCGCATATAGCGCCTTTACGCGCCCCCATGTCGATTCTTCCACGGCAACGACGCCGCCTTCACACAGACAATTCGACGTCGGATAGAGAACAGCAACTCCACCCTCCGCGTAGACGAGTTCGTTGTTACAGTCCACGACCTCGATTTCACCAGACGGCACGTGAGGGTCAGGAAGTACGGGGTAGTAACAACACGATTCGGTCGGTGGGCTTTGGACAAAATAATTGATGGTGAGCGGGTGCACGGGACTCTCCAAACAAGTGCCGTAACCAATCGCGACACCGGTCTGCGAGTTTCCAATGTTGATTGGCCAAATCCCTGT
>CP070631.1:93382-96918 GCA_020356045.1 Candidatus Latescibacterota bacterium | reverse complement strand
GGCGGGATGTACAACGAGGGCAGCACAGTAAAGATCGTCAATTCCGTGTTTAGTTTGAATAGCGCCGATAAGGCCGGCGGTCTGCGAAACTATCTTGGAAGCCATGCGACGTTGATCAACGTCACGTTCGGTTACAACTCGTCGATTAATAGTGGTGACGGAATTGGCAACAAATCAAACAGCAGTGCCGACCTGGTGAATGTGATCATGTGGGGAGGATCGCGGCAGCAAATTTTGAACGAAACCGGAGGTTCGAGTACGGTATCGCATTCGCTAATACAGAGCTGCGGCGGCAGTGGAAGTGGGTGGAATGAGTTTGTGTACGGCACAGATCTGGGCGGCAACATCGAAGGGAATCCGTTGTTCGCAAATGGCGATGGCGGGGACGTCCGTCTCAATCCAGGTTCACCCGCCATCGATGTCGGTGACGCATTCGCACCGGACCTGCCGCCCGTGGATATCGAAGGCGTTGTGCGTCCGACAGGTGTCTCCGCGGACATGGGTGCGTACGAATTTGTTGGCCAACCGGGATCGTCCGGCTTTTACTGGCTGAACCAATTTGGCACGTCCAGCAGTGACTGGGCGGCGGGGGTCTCTGCAGATACGTCGGGCGTGGTTGTTTCTGGCGTGACGCGTGGCTCACTCGCGGGCGGTAACTTGGGTGACTACGACATCGTTCTTAGAAAATACTCGCTCGCAGGAGCGGAGATGTGGACCCGGCAGTTCGGAACGAGCGGCTCCGATATAGCCAAAGATGTGGCGATCCACGAGTCCGGGATCTACGTGGTTGGCAGAACCGAAGGCGCGTTACCCGGTTGGGCTAATATCGGTGGCAACGACGCAGTGATTCGAAAGTACGATGCCTTGGGAAACGTCGTGTGGACAGCGCAATTCGGCACTGTCGATAACGACGACGCATGGGCGGTGTGCGTGGGGGATGCGGGTGTTTTCGTTACGGGTTATACATACGGCTCTTTTCCCGGGTATACCGGAGAAGGCGCGGACGTTTTTCTCGCCAAGTTCAGCTTTGATGACAGCGCGATGGTTTGGGTCAAACAGTTTGGATCCGCGGGGGGAGACGTTGGGGTTGATGTCGTTTGTGAGACCACAGGGGTTTTCATAACGGGATCCGTCGGAGATTCATTACCGGGTCAAACATCGATGGGCTACTCCGACGGGTTTGTTCGCTGCTACAGCGTGGCGGGAAATGAGCTTTGGACCCGGCAGTTTGGCACCGCCGGTCCGGACGAAGCACGTGGGATTGGCGTGGCCGGAAGGGGAGTTTACGTTGTTGGTACAATTGATTTAGAAACAGGAAGCTTCTTCAAAAAATACGACTTGGTTGGCAACGAGGTGTGGTCCTATGACCTGGACCTCGATTATTGGGGACTGCCGAATCATTTGTCCGCGGATTCCAGCGGAGTCATTATAACCGGTCAAATAGACGGCGACGTGTTTGTGCGAAAACACAATTTTGCGGCCAGCGAAGTTTGGCGCAGGCACTTCGGGTCATTTCCAAATGCTGACTGGGGCCAGTCGGTTGCGATGGGTTCCGGTGGAGCTTACGTTTGCGGGAGAGCCTACGGACGGCTGCCCGGTCAGACTGTATTTGGTTCAGAAGACGCGTTTTGTCTGCGGATTGAGGAAGGCCAACGCCCCAGCGGTGTTAATCTCGGGATTGAGATTCCAGCCATGGCCGACACGGTGTACGAGGGCGATACGATTGACTCGGTTCTGGTTGTCCAGGTTCAAAGCCTTGACACCGATGACATCATGACGCCGTTCACAGTTGAACTGACTGCGAGAGATTACTACGAGATTTCGGGTGCGGAAGTACCATTTGTCGGCGGGATCGCCACGATTGACAGTTTGCTGGCTGGCGGGACGCATGATGTCACGTTCCCGGGCCCATTGACGATAGCGGACAGTATTCCCAAAGGTCTTGCCCTGTTGCAGGCAAGGGTCGACGTGGATGACGTAATTGTCGAAACACGTGAATTCGACAACTATTCGGCGTCGTTAGTTGCGGTAGATCCCGATTGCGACAGCGACGGCGTGTTGGACAGAGCCGACGCCTGCAGATGTCAGGATGCCTCTCCGTTCGACTCCGATGGCGACGGCTGCACGGACGTCGCGGCGGGCATGCGGCATATCGAATACTGGGATCGCGGCGATTTCGACACACTTAGCTATGTAATCAACGACAGCATTCCGCTCAACGTGTCCGGTGGTGATCACTTTGCGGCGGTGCAAGCCGGAATGGATGTCTGGGCCAACATTCCGGGGGCGGACGTGTCGATTTCCTACGCGGGGTCGACGCCGCTCGTCGATGCCAGTGCCATGGACGGTATAAACCTCATCACCTTTACTGATGGTGATCTTGGAGACGGAGAGGACGCAGTCCCATTTCCGTTCGATGTTCTCGCCCTTACCCCAACGACATCATTTACCGAACCCACCTTTTTCAAAGGGCGGTGGGTACGGCCCGGCCAGATCGTCGACGCAGACGTTCTCTTTAATCCGAACGTGGCGTTTGGTGTCGATGGTGGAGCTGGAGTGGACATCGAGAGCGTGATGGCGCACGAAGCCGGGCACTTCTTTGGGCTGGCGCATTCGGCTGTGAAAACATCAACAATGTTCCCCGTCTTACGACCCGGCACACTCGCATTCTCGCTCGAGACCGAGGACTCGCTGGCAATGTTAAAAGCGTACCCGAGTGAGGCCACGCTCGCCACGGCCAGCCGTATCGGGGGAACCGTAACAAGCGGCTTTACCAGCGCACCGGTCGCCGGCGCGGCCGTTTTTGCCATTGATACGAACAGCGTTCATGGTGACACGCTCGGATGCGAGTTCACACTGGATACGGATGGCAGCTATGAGTTCCTGGGACTCCCGGCAGGCGACTACTACATCGCCATTCATCCGTTGAACGGCTCGCAAGCCATTCATCAGATCGAGCCCGGTGTGATCAACGAACGTCTCGGCGACACCGCGGACACCACATTTGTCGCGGAGTACTTCAACGATCCGGATGGTAGCGCGGAAGATGCTGAAGCGAAGACCGTGGTAAGCGTAACACCGGGACTCGTCGACAATTCCCTTCACTTGACGACTAACCGCGTGCTGGACGCTCTGGCGGTTGAACAAGCCTATCCGGAGTCAGACGCGACGGACGTCCGCGTTGATGCGCCGATGCTCATTTCGTTCAACCAGCCGATGGATCTAGGCACATTCCCAGGAAGCTTTGCTGCATCGTGGATCCGAGATACATTGCACATCGAAGGAGAACCCGATGCGCTGGATCTGGTGTTCGTGCCGGGCAACGCGTTTCTTTTCCAGGATGACTCTACTCTCGCTTTCTTGCCCTCGCACAATCTTGATTTCGAACAGTGGTACAAAATCGAAGTCGGAGCCAACGTAAAGGATCAGTTCGGCCAGAAACTGGCTGTCACCTATGAGATTGACTTCAAAACGCAAGCCGAGCCAGCCATAACGATCTCGAGTCTCGCTCCATCAAGGGGGGCTGCGGGTACGGT
>CP070631.1:90231-93282 GCA_020356045.1 Candidatus Latescibacterota bacterium | reverse complement strand
GAGCTCACATCGTCGTATACGAGCATCTTTTTGCTGCCAACGACGGTGGTCTTGCGGATCTTGTTGGGGTTCAGCCAGCTCACATGAATATGTGCCAGAATGTTGCCCGGGTATCGGAAGGTGAGAAAAGCGACGTCCTCGACGCCATCACGGATGTATGAATGCCCGTGCGCGGATACCTCATCGGGCCGTCCATCGAGAATATAATTGAGAATCGACACGTCGTGCGGCGCCAGGTCCCAGACCACGTTGATATGTTCCTGGAAAATGCCGAGATTCACCCGCGTCGTGTTGATATAGAGAATATCTCCCAGCTCACCCGAATCGATCACATCCTTGATCTTTTTGACGGCGGCGGTATATACGAACGTGTGCCCCACCATAAGAGTGAGGTTGCTTTTTTTCGCGGTTTCGAGCAGCGATTCGCAGTCGGCGGAAGACGTCGCGAGGGGTTTTTCCACAAAAACGTGCTTTCCCGCATTGAGGGCGTCCATCGCAATCTTGATATGTGTCTCCGGCGGCGTGGCTACCACAATCGCCGAGATCTCGTCATCGGCTAGAAGCTCGCTATAGTCTTTGGTTTTATTAATTTTCGGATAGAGGACGTCCATCCGGGCGAGCCGGTTCCCGTCGAGGTCCGCACATGCCGCCACCTCCGATTCGGGCAACTGTGAGAAGTTCCGGACGAGATTTGGACCCCAATACCCGCAGCCAATGACGCCAACTCTTAACACGGTTCCTCCTAATGTACCAATCCCAGTCGCTAAACCCCCAACGGCTGCTGGAATCTAGTATACCACAAGTCCGGTCTAATATCCCCCAAAACCGGACAGCATAACCGGCAGTGTCCTTACCATGATTTTGACGTCGAGAAGGAGTGACCAGGTATCGATGTAGTAGAGGTCGAGCATCACCATTTCGTCAAATGGCACCGTGCTGCGGCCACTGACCTGCCACAACCCCGTCAGCCCGGGTCGCACGGTCAAACGGCGTTTGTGCCATTCCTGGTAATGGTCGATCTCGTAATTTAGTGGTGGGCGGGGACCGACGATACTCATCTCCCCTTTTAACACGTTGAAGAATTGCGGAAGCTCGTCGAGACTGGTCTTTCTTAGAAACCGGCCGATCGACGTCACGCGCGGGTCGTCAACGATCTTAAAGATGTTGCCGTTCGAACCATTATTGCCATTCCCATTACCCTTGCATTGTCCGTTGATAAAATCCCTAGCAAATACTCTGTGCGCTCGATCGTTGTTGCCATTCGTCATGGTCCGGAATTTGTACATCTTGAAGGGGCGTTGGTTCTCGCCAATACGATCCTGGACATACAACACCGGACCGTGGGAGGTGAGTTTAATAAGCAATGCCAGCAGCAAATAGAACGGGAGCCCAAACACAAGAACGAAAAGTGACGCGACGACATCTATGGCACGTTTAGCAACGGCCGCAAATCCCGTCGGAGCTGCGATCTCCTGCGTGAAGGTATCCTCGATGGATCGAAGGTGTGACGCTGGTATGTACAAAGGCAGAACCTTCTCATCGATGTACCGGTAGGCTGCAAGGTTTTTTCTCACGGCTGCTTTCCTTCGCTAGTGGAGTTGTACATCGTACCGCTGTTACACAAATTAAACTGACGACAATATTAAAATTCCCCAACGTCTCCGCTGTTCACGAAGCGCTCGTGAGATGACGTCGAGGACTGAAGGCAATTCCGGAACCTTCACCGACAATCGAACGGGTCTCGAAAGACCGACGACGTCTCGGTTGTGTCCGGAAATGGAGTTGTGGAATAGGCACTCTTCGGACTTCTTCCATAACTGCTGTTTGCCCTATGATGCCAAGACTCGCGGAAAAACTCCCCTGACCCGAGATGGTTATTCTACCACAGCCGGGCGCGCATTTCCAGTAGTTTTTTCGCTTACGAGTGGGGTTATTCGGCGATTTGACAAATCGTTAGGATTGCGTTATGGAGTGCCGGATAAAGGTCGCAAAAGCTGTCGAAAAAGAGTGACGATGCGCTGCTCCTGGACCGATGCAGAGAATTGCTTGCGAATTTTTTCACTAGCTGCCCTGGCGATGGTGGCCGACAAATCCCCGTCATCGAGGATGCGTTTGATTTCTTGTTCGAACTCGTCAGGGGTATTTGCTTCCAGATATTCCCGCCCCGCTTCGAAGGGCATACCCGCAATCGCCACCGAGCTGCACACGATCGGGAGCCCCGCCGCCATCGCCTCCAGGATCCGGATCCTCAGCCCCCCACCAAATCGCATCGGAATCACGAGACATGACGCCCGGTGCAAGTATGGTCTTACATCCCCAACCCCCCCGACGACTTCGACCTCGGAACGCAGCGCGAAATACCCGAGCTCTTTTGGGAGGCTGCCGCCGACCACGGTTATCGACAGACCATCCAGGTCATCGATCCGCGGATATATCCGCCGGACAAAATAATCCAGTGCATCGCGGTTGAACGACGCCGCCAGGTGACCCAGAAAGAGCACTTCACCACGGTTTCTTTTCATCCCCGACGGTGAGAAGAAATCGACATCCACACCAAAGGGCAACACATCCACCTCGCAACGGTCGCCGCACAGCTTGATCACCGCGTCGCGGTCACGCTCGGTGAGCGCCAGGACTCGGCGGGAACTTCGGTACGCGGCAACCTCTTCCCTCTGCTCGGTGAGCCAACGGCGTACCGCTTTGATCTTCTTGACCAGGTTTTTCTCCAGAAGCGAGATCTGCCTATTGACCAGCATGTCGATATCGTGGGTCAGCAGTACGCATTTTTCCGCCGGGAAAAACTGCATCATGCCCTGGAGCTGCCAGTATTCCACGAGGACAAGATCGAAGGATCCCTTCGACAGGCGTTTTGCCGCGTTGAGAAACGCCCCGGGACAATCGTAGAGCCTTTTGAGCGAACGACGCATGACGGCGGCTTTGAATTGATACCAGAGCCTGTAGGCGGCGCGGTGAACAAGCGATTTCTTGTTGGGGGCCATGACCGTCACCACCCGGGAGCACCAGTTTTCCAGCTCCCGCGCGTGGGCCACT
>CP070631.1:86709-90131 GCA_020356045.1 Candidatus Latescibacterota bacterium | reverse complement strand
CGGATGTTGGTCGCCGTAACCCACAACTTTGATTCGACCCGAGTCGGCGCCGTGTTTCTCTAACAGGTAGTGAAGCACGGCATGCGCCCTGGCCGAAGACAGCTCCCAATTCGATTTATACTTCCAGGTGAAGTTTCGGTTTATCGGCTGACTGTCCGCGTGACCCTCGATCAGGATCCACCGATCAGGGTAATTCCCCACGACGCTCCACACGTGGTCGAGAACATCCTGCGACGCGGGCGTTAGCGTAGCTCGGGCCGACGCAAACGTCGCTGAACCCTCCAACGTTATGTGGGTCAGTCCGTCGTTGATTTCGAGCAGAACGCGGTTGTCTTCTGTGAGGTTCGCAAGTTCGATTTGCAGATCCTCGTTCATACGCTGCTGATTGGCCAGTTCACCCTGCAACCGCTGGATCTCCTGGTCCCTCTGTGCCAATTCGTTATTCAACCGCGTCACCGTGCTTTTCTTGGCGCAGCCCACGGTAACCATTGTCAGAACTGAAATCATGAGTATACAAAATCGCATCATAGTGAAAGCCTTCCTGGTGAAATCCGATCCGATTTGCGAAGGGGCTTAGCCTACCCTTCCTGCGAGATGTCTTTTTGAGTTGCCGCTGGTTCTTCGAAGGAGGTGGCGTCGTCGAGCGTTTCACGGAGGAGCACATTGCCGACGCCGTCCACGATTTCAACCGTCCACGGACCGGTTCGACCCGGTGGGAGAATCTTGCTGGAGTACACACGCCACCTTGGACCGCCGATATCGAATACCACCTCCGCCATGGTTTCGCCTCCGTTTATCCAGCGATGAATGATCGATCCGCCGGTAAGGTTTACGATCTCACTAAAGAACCAGAGGGTATCCACATCGGTTGGAGTGGACATCAACTCGTCAACGGGTTCTCTTTTCGCGACATCCGTCGTAAAGACGGCGCGGCGGACATATTCGCTCTTCACCTCTGGCTCTTGTGTCGCGACAAGACCGGTTGAAGGATTCGACGACGTGGAATCTGTTTGCGCGGACACCGCCGAAGCGAATGCCGCAACGCCAGCCACCAGGATCCACATGGCTGTTTTCATGGGGAGCCTCCTTACGAATAGGCTCGCTTCTGCGGGATACCCACCGGACAAACCCGGACTATCCGGCCTGACGCTTGTTTCGCTCGGCCGCCCTGGATCCGCGAATTCCCGAGACGCTCCCGGCCAAAACATCGTGAACAAAAAGCGATCGCATCGCGCGTTTTGCCATGATCGCGTGCACAGGATGCTCAGCCCGTCAGTACCGGGAAGTCACGGTTCAAGACGAAACCAGCTGCCTTATAATGATTTACAGGCGACCTCAACCAAACGTTGCCTCAGGGTATCCATGGAAATTTACGCGTGTGGGGGGGCGAGCAAATCCTATGCGCGCGCCGACGCGAAGTGGCACACGGTAGGCGGACCCTTTATAACGGCCACGTGAAAACCAGATTGTAGGATACCGCCAGACGGGATACTTGTGGGACATTGGCGAGTTCGCGACCCGCCGATTGGCAGATATTTTGCGGCGCCGAAAGCCACCCGACCCATGTATGACGCGTGCGTGGCGGAGCCAAGGTCAGGCTCCGCCGGTCATTGATCCAGTCGCATCCTTTTTAGCCACTCATCACACTTCGCATCTGATCGCAGGCTGTCAAACAATGGCATAACCTTGAGAAAGGTCACAAAAGATTCCTTTGCCAAGCAAGCTTTTTCGAGGTGTTCCAAAGCTTGTTCTTTCTCGTCAAGTCCCATGTGGATCCAGCACCTATACAATGGCGATACATATCTTTCCTTGGATTGCTCATTCAATCGGTTGTACATTTCAAGCGCCTTGGCCCTGTCACCCGACATCGCGTAAGAAAACCCAAGGAGTCCTGTGGCTATAGGGCTGCCTCCCGTAAGCTCTACGGACTTCTGACTAGATTTGACCGCCTCCGTGTACATCGACTTGGCGAGATAAGCCGCTCCCATGAATAGGTAAACCAATGAGAAGTTTGGATCCATCTCGATCACTTTGTGGTACTGTTCTATTGCTTCATCATGTCGTCGCGCCATATAAAGAACAGTCCCCAACATCGAGTTTATGATAAGCGCAAGGGGTTCCAATTCTCTGGCTCTTTTCATTTCTGCAATTGATTCATCGAATCGTCCCATGATTGACAAGAAAATTCCATACCAGTAGTGAGCGGTCTCATAGTTCGGGTTTAGATCAATGGCTCGTTTGTATCCTCTTTCAGCAGCCGGCCAGACCCAGTCAAAAAACATCCTGATATAAGCCTGAGACGCTACCGCTTCGGCAAGAGACCCGTCAATTTTTAGCGCCATCTCAGTGGCTTTCTTGGCTCTGGTAAAGGCATCTATTGGTGGAAGAAAACCATACGTTGCCAACACTCCAAAGCTATCAGCCAAACCGGAGTAGGCCAGCGCGAACCCCGGGTCCTTTTCGATTGCCTGCTGAAAGTGTTCTATGGCTTTCTGTAATCCTCCTTCGTAGCGCCTGTTCCAGAAGTAGCGGCCTTTCAGATACAGGATGTACGCGTCCTGGTTTACCGTACCGCGTTTGACGAGCTTGGCTCTTTCTTCTCCCAATAATCTGACCTTAAGCTTGTCCACTATGGCCAAGGAGATCTCATCCTGAATGGCAAACACGTCTTCAAGTTCACGGTTATATCGTTCCGACCAGATATGGTAGCCGTCAGATACGTTAATAAGCTGGGCCGTAATACGTAATCGATTACCTGCTTTCTGTATGCTGCCTTCAAGCAGAGTTTGCACATTCAGTTTTCTGCCAATCTCTCTTATATCAATATCTTTACTCTTGAACGAGAACGCGGAAGTGCGGGCCGCTACCTGCAGTCCCTCCACATGGGTCAACGCATTGATAATGTCTTCCGCTACGCCTTCGCAAAGGTATTCTTGATCCTTTTGCGCACTCATGTCTCTAAACCGAAGTACGGCAATCGAAGGCCGGGCCCTTCCCGCGACTGTTTTCCGGTCGACGCCCGATATCGCCAAACCTCTCGGCGATGTCAAATCCCTTTTGAATTCATTCACATTCTCGTACCGCTCATCCAGGTTCTTCGATAAAGCTCTCTCGACAATTCGCTCCAGACCCGATGACACATCGGGGCGGAGACTCGTCACCGGCTTGGGTTCTTCGTTCAAAATCAAATAGACGATGGCGTGTTCATAGGTGCCCTTGAACGGCTGCTCTCCTGTGACCATCTCGTACAACAACACTCCCAATGACCAGATGTCCGTGCGTTGATCTACCTGTTCGCCGCGCGCTTGCTCGGGAGACATGTACGCCACCGTTCCGACTGTTGTGCCGGTCTTGGTGATCTGTGTACGTGCAGATGATTTCGCGAGACCGAAGTCCAGAATCTTAACCACCCCGTCACTCGT
>CP070631.1:85392-86609 GCA_020356045.1 Candidatus Latescibacterota bacterium | reverse complement strand
CTCTTTATTTTGACCAAGTCACCGCTCGCGGAATCGACACACGCATCAACCGCGTTACTCACGAGGTTCAGGAAAACCTGGTACATGGCAACCTTGTCGATGGGCAAGGGTTCCATAAGATCATCGAGATCAACCCGAAACGTGACTCCTTGGTGTGCTGCCGATTCCCTGAGCAAATCGATGACCTGAAGTACAACTTGATTAGGGTCCGTCGGCTCGAGGTTGGGTCTTCGGTCTGCCGTGTAAAACAACATATCCAGAGTGAGCCTTTCGATATGACGGACACCGCCTTTGAGGACTCTCCACCCCTCGCTCATCTTTTTGCGGTCGTCTTTGCGCATGGCGGTTTCAACTATGTATTCCCCTCCACGCAATCCATTGAGCGTGTTCCGCAGGCAGTGTGCTAGACCTGCGAGCGCCTGACCGATGGCGGCGAGACGTTCCTGTCTAACCATTTGCCGCTGAAGCTCAGATAGCTCGAGGGTCACGGTGAGATGTTTTATGAAGGCTCCGACCACTTCGGGGTTGGCCGCAGTGGCACGCCCGTCGGGATAATCTTCTTTGGATCTCGCCGGAGCTAGAATGATGCCGAGCCGCCGACCACGCCGCTCAAGAGGAAATGCCACCGTCGAGCCGTCCCGAATTCTGAATCTGTGCCCCAGTTCGTTTCGGAGCCAACGCCTAACGATCGAACGGGTTCCGAAGGATACGGCGGGCAGATCGTTCTCATCGGAAATACGCCGCTCAAGGATCTCACCATCGCTCCGGTAGGTCACCGTTCCGTGAAAGACACGCGACTCGGGATGAAAATGGCCGGCGATAATTAGGCAATCCGATTCGAAGACGGACCCTATAAGCTCCACAGCGCGGTGGAGACTTTTCGTGGGTTGAATACTCCGGCCAAGTTGATCGGCAATATAATAGAGATTCTGGAGATCGTCCCTTTGATCACTGATCTCCTGAATGCTCTCCTTGAGCTTTACCCTAGATTGGTTGATGGTGTCAGCCAACACGGATAGTTCAGTCTGCCCGGCGAGTTGGATTCTCTGATCCAGATCACCTGAGCCGATGGCCCTGGCACCAGCAACAAGTTGACCGAGCGGTCGATTCAGATAGCGACCGAGAAAAATGCGCGTCGTCAGTATGGTAAAGAAAAGCGCCGTGACGCCGGCGATAATGAGACCGATTTGAATGGTTCGGACTAGCTTTTTCACCGG
>CP070631.1:84079-85292 GCA_020356045.1 Candidatus Latescibacterota bacterium | reverse complement strand
TCCTTGATATCCGTGACAACGCCCGCGCCCACCGTGCGCCCGCCCTCGCGGATCGCAAACCGCAGCTCCTTCTCCATCGCTATCGGCGTGATCAACTCAACATCCAACTCCACGTTGTCACCCGGCATCACCATCTCCGTCCCCTCAGGCAACGTCGCCACTCCCGTTACATCCGTCGTCCGAAAGTAAAACTGCGGCCGATACCCGTTAAAAAACGGCGTATGTCGACCCCCTTCTTCCTTCGTCAACACGTACACCTTGCCCTTGAACTTCGTATGCGGCGTGATCGACTTCGGCTCCGCCAACACCATCCCGCGCTCCAACTCTTCCTTCTCCATCCCGCGAAGCAACAACCCGATGTTGTCCCCCGCTTCCGCATAGTCCAAAATCTTCCGGAACATCTCCACTCCCGTCACCACCGTCTCCTTCGTATCCCGGATCCCCACACGCTCAACCTTGTCCCCCATCTTGATCTTGCCACGCTCCACTCGCCCCGTCCCCACGGTCCCTCGACCCGTAATCGAAAATACGTCCTCCACCGGCATCAAAAACGGCTTGTCCGTCTCACGCGCCGGCGTCGGTACGTACTGATCCACCGCTTCCATCAACTCAAATACGCACTTCGACTCCTCCGACTCCGGATCCCCGCTCTCGGCCGCTTTCAACGCGCTCCCCCGAATCACCGGGATCTCGTCGCCCGGAAACTCGTAGTCGCTAAGAAGCTCGCGCACCTCTAGCTCCACCAAATCCAACAGCTCCGGGTCGTCCACCATGTCGACCTTGTTCAAAAACACCACAATGTACGGCACGTTCACCTGACGCGCCAACAGCACGTGCTCCCGCGTCTGCGGCATCGGGCCGTCCGCCGCGCTCACCACCAGAATCGCCCCGTCCATCTGCGCCGCACCCGTAATCATGTTCTTGATGTAGTCCGCGTGCCCCGGACAGTCCACGTGCGCGTAATGCCGGGCCTCCGTCTGATACTCCACATGCGCCGTCGCAATCGTGATCCCACGCTCTTTCTCCTCTGGCGCCTTGTCGATCTGATCAAACGGTATAAAATCCGCAAGCCCCTTCTTCGAGAGAATCAACGTGATCGCCGTCGTCAACATCGTCTTCCCGTGATCCACGTGTCCAATCGTCCCTATATTGATATGAGGCTTTGTCCTTTCAAACTTTTCTCTCGCCACTTTAATCCTCCTTAACTATTCAC
>CP070631.1:80548-83979 GCA_020356045.1 Candidatus Latescibacterota bacterium | reverse complement strand
CGGCTGTATCCTGGGCCGGTCTCATCAAGTTGTTTCCGTTCCTATTGCTTGTTCCGGCCGCCGCTGCTCTGATCCGTTCGGGCCCACGGTCATCGCGAAACAAAGCCTCGCTCAAAGAGTCCCGCTGGTTGCTAAAGTTCATAATTACCTGCGTCGCTGTGAGCGGCCTCCTCGTGCTCGCATCCACGATAAGTGGGCGATCCTGGGTGGATTTCTTTCACAAGATCACCGCTCAGTTTACATCACCGACGATTGCCGGTAATAACGTAAGCCTCGCCCGAGGCCTGTGGTCGATTGGGATCCACGACTCCCCACTCCCCACACTGTTTTCCGTTGTGTCTCTTGCGGTGTTGGCAACCATGTTCGTCAGGGGAAAGCCCCGCGATGTCTTTACCACATTGCCACGTCGTTCCCTGATCCTAGTCGCGGCGACAGGATGGGTGGTGCACAGCTGGCTCAATTATTACTCAATTGGAGTATTTCTGTTATTGCCGGCACTAGCTAGCCAGCAACGTATCGGCACCGCAACGGCAATTGCCGCCATGGCGTTCTCGTTCACGCTGCCGGAATTCACCGATCCGATACTGTCGACAAATCCAATAATTCTGACGTTAAAACTGGCGCCCTACATACTCATACCAGCCTGGTTGGTGATGCTCGAGTTCCGGTCGGCAACGGTTTCGATCCGAGCACGGCGGTGGGCGTTGGCCATTTGCGCGTTTTGCGTTTTGATCACACTCGGAGAGGCGTGGCGTCAACGAACGATAAGAACGTTGACGACCACCGGGCTCGAAAGTCTTGGACGTAGAGATTACGGTCGAGCTTTGCAGCAATACGATCAGCTTACTATGATTTCGCCCCGCAATGCGTGGGCGTATAACAGGAAAGCGGTGGCTTACGTCAATCAGAGAGATTACCCCAACGCCAAAGCGAACTTCGAGCGCGCGGTTCAACTCGATCCCGACGACGCGCAAATACGGCAAAACTTCGCTCGTTTCCTGTTTATGACGGGTAATATCGACCAGGCTGCAAAGGAGTTCGAGGACACCCATCGGCTGGTTCCGTTTGACACATCGGTTCTCTCGGACCTGGCCCGAGCTCGATTAAAGCAAGGCCGCAAACGTGATGCCACGGCGTTGCTAACACGCGCGCTCGAACTCAATCCCGCGGATAGCACCATAAGCGGGCTGCTGTCACAAACCCAGCAAGATCAACCCTAGAAGCCGATCCAAATCCAAAGTGCAGGATTGCCGTATGATGGCGAATCCATCAGAAATCTGAGAGTTGACAAACTAGCTTGCTGGCGGTGAGCTTCCCACGTGCAGTCGGACTCGAAAAACGCATTACGAGTGAAGTCCCTCTCCGACACGTCGAGAGGCTGGTTTGAATCCTCGGTAATGTGGCTCTGAATACTCCTGGGATTTCGACGAGCGGTGGAATAAGGAGGGCCTTACTCATCCCCACCGATCCGGTGCCCCACACGCCTGTCGAATTCCAGCACACCGTCCCGATGCATGGGTTTGACGGGAACGATATCCACCGTACCGTCTCGAAGCATGATCTTGCGGAAACCCGGCTCGATCGGTTCGAGATCGCTTTCGTCCACACCGACACTGGCCGAGCCTTCGAGCACACACACACACGTGCCGCCCGAATCGCACTGAATGGATAACAAAGTGCCGGTCACAACCACCATACCATCCGGCGTATGCACGCGGAGCGCAGCACCGACAAAGTCGGAACCGGTTTTGACCCTGAGTTCGCCAACAAACAAACTGCACGCCACCACGCGGTTGAACCACCGTCCAGGTGTCGAGGGAAGCGTCACCTGGGTGCCGCCGACGAGCTCGTAGAGCGCGACGTCTTTGGCGACGAGATCAAGCGTGGCATCCGGGGGTACTTGGACAGCGACTCCAGATTTGACTCGCTCGTTCAGCAGGTCCAATTCCCCAACCGGCACGGCGTGGCCATCGATAACGATGTCTCCGGCACCCGTTACAGCCGCCACACGCAGAGCCGGTCCGCTGTTCAAAAACACAACAGCCAAAAGAACGACAGCGGCGGCAACCGGCGCCACCCAGCGCAGCCAGAAGAGCCGCGGACGGAAAGATTCGCGATCCGCCGGTCGCGCCGCAGGCTCATCGAGCCGACCCCCGACAAAATCTGCGCGAAGCGTCGCGCGAAACGCCGGGTCCGCCTGCCTTGGCTGCAACTCCTGGATCCACTGCGAGAGAGTTTTCTCGTCTATCGGCTGTTTGTCACGGTCCGTCATTGCTGCAATCTTTCGATAATACCTGCCATTCGTTTGATCGCGCGCGAGTGGTTTTTTCGAACCGCCGCGTGGCTCATATCAACGATGGCCGCAATCTGCTCGTGCGAAAAACCACAATAGTTGTTCAAAATAACGATCGTTCGCGATCGTTCATCGAGCTCAGCCAATGCCTGCTCGACGAGGCGCTCGCGTTCGCGCCGAAGCGTGACGTCCTCCGGTGTTTCCGATGTCGCGTGCGTGTCCTCTATTATCCGCGCGTCCACCGAATCCTCGGGCCGGGCCGCGGTGCGGCGCGCCAGATCGCGGCAGGTGTTGTAGGTGATCGTCGTAAGCCAGGGTTTTGGATGACGGTGGACGTCGAGGCGGTCGGCGGCACGATACACTTTCAAAAACACATCTTGCACGACATCTTCGGCGGTGTCCCGATTGCCCGTGAGCCGATAGGCAAGGTTGTACACGTATGGGAACGACGCGTCAAAAAAACGCCCCAGCGCCTGCGGCTCACGGCGCTGCACGCCTTCGAGCACACGGCGGTCTTCCCAAACCCCGTTTGTCCCGTTCAACACGTCGCGGTCGCGTCCGCCGTGTTCGGGATCAGTCACCGTCGACCTCCACAAGTACGTACGCACGCCGGAGCATACCGTGTCGGCAAAAATCCGGACAAAATGCGTCACACCAAACCAACCCACGCGTACTGAGAGACAAGGGACCGGATTCCCTTCACGCGTGAAACTTAAATAGCATAGCAGCTCAGATCCCTAATCGAAAGGAACAACTATGAAACGCACAGCCGTTTTTGGGCTTACGTTGCTCGCCGCGGCGGCGGTCCTTGCAGTGGGCCAGGCCGGTTTCGGGCAGCTCTATTACAATGGCTACGTTGTTCGAACGGTGGTTCCCCCTGCGGCCAATCCTCATACGGGAACGGCCGATCTGTTCGTCATCATGAACGGCGCCGACGGTCAGCTTCCTGTGGCGGGTGCCGGACCGGGTGACCCCGGATACCGGGGGGGTAAGTGGGCATTCAACGAGGTGACGTGGAACACCACACCTTATCTTCTGACGTCGGCCGCGGACGTGCGCGCGGCCGAGAGCGCAGGTGACGTGACAATCACGCGGATGCCCGGCAAAGACTTCAAGTGCCCGATTCAACTCTGATCGG
>CP070631.1:78939-80448 GCA_020356045.1 Candidatus Latescibacterota bacterium | reverse complement strand
TATGAACTCTCTCGACGGAGAGGATACACGACGGTGGCCCCGAGGTCAAAACCACCCGTCATGTTTTGGATGAAAAACCGGGCCCGTTCCATTATATTGGCGATCATGAAACGTGTGTCGATCTTGATCATAGCTGTGCTTGTCGTGATCGCGGCTGCAGCAACGATCATCCAACAGTTTGGCTCGCTCGAGCGGGAGTCCCCGGAAGTAGATCGGGCGTTGGAACTGTTGACCATTTTGGGGTCCGCGCCGGGAGACGAAATGGGCACGTCGGGACGTTGGAGCGTACCGGAGAACGGCAAGCCGCTCACACAGCTCACCGAAGCCGAACGTCGTAAACTCGAGTCGCTTGGCGCTCTGCCCTACGTTCAGGGGTCAACCAAGGCACCGTCCGACATCAATGTAACGATTTTTGACGCCGACCGCGCGTACGAGGGTATCAATCTTTACAACTCGGGGCACGGCCCCGAAGCTCTCGCGGTTGACATGGATGGCAACGTGCTTCACCGATGGCGCTACCCCATCGACGACATCTGGCCTGATGTTCCCGAAACGCCTCACGGAACGTTTTGGAGACGGGTCTACTGGTATCCCAGCGGTGACATACTGGCGATCTTCGAGGGTATCGGGTTGATCAAGCTGGACCGGGAATCGAATCTTTTGTGGTCCTACCGGCGGGCATGTCACCATGCGGTGACGGTGGATGCGGATGGGCGGATATTTGTCCTGACCCGTGAGATCACGAGGGTCCCCGAAATAGCCGACGGTCAACCGATTCTCGAGGATTGGTTTGACATTCTCTCGCCCGAAGGCAAGCTCATCAGCCGGCATTCGGTCATGGAAGCGATTGTGAACTCGGACGTTTTAGATCTGCACACCGTGGCTAGAACCGGGGGTGACATCCTCCACACCAATTCGCTCCACCCATTCGACGGGAGCCTGGAACGAATGTCACCGGCTTACAAACGGGGCAACGTACTCGTCTCCATCCTCAATTTTGATCTCGTTGGGATCATCGACCCTTCGGTGGCAAAGATGATCTAGTGGCGGTTCGGTGCAAAGCAGCATCTCTGGAGCCGCCAGCATGAACCGGTGCCGCTCGACAACGGCAACTTGTTGATATTAGACAACTTGGGCAACAACAGAAAATCGAGGATTGTCGAATTCAACCCCCACCACACCCGCATTGTGTGGGAGTATGGCGGGACCGCACACCAACCACTTTTTTCAAAAACCTGCGGAACCGGTCAGCCGCTTCCCAACGGCAACATACGGATCGCCGAGAGCGATAGAGGCAGCGCGATCGAGGTCACCACCGATGGCGACATCGTGTGGGAGTTTTACAACCCTCACCGGGCGGGCGAGAGAAACGAACTCATCGCCACTCTTTTTGAGATCAGACGTGTAGGACGTGGGTTCTTCGGATGGATGGACGGTAACTAGTCCACAGCCACTCTTTCTTCAACCTGATTTGATCTTCATAAACGCGGGGCCGGGGATCGGTCGCCC
>CP070631.1:77512-78839 GCA_020356045.1 Candidatus Latescibacterota bacterium | reverse complement strand
GCGGTCGCTGTCTATCTGCAGTCGCTGCTGGTTGGTCCGGATCGCTTCCTTGATCTGCAGCGGTACCTCTTGAAAGAGTTCCATCATCGCCCCCTGACGGAAACCGACTTCGTTTCGGTTCTCGCTGACTTTGGCAGCGAGGACGCAGGTGAGTTCTATGATGCCTGGAAGAAAGACCACGCCTCGATCAGCTTGCAGGTATCCGGTGTGTCACCGGGACCGGGAGACGATGAGTGGACCGTCGATTTGAAACGGACAGGTTCCGTGCCGTACCCGATCGAAGTCGAGGCAGCTTCGGGAGATGGACAGCGTGTTCGTCACGTGGTCAAGGCGGGAGCAAAGAAGGACGAATTCACGGTCGGGTTTGAACCTGTCGACATTCGAATCGACCCGGAGGGACAAGTTCCCATGGTGAGCTCGTCTCATCCACTTATGCGGCTGCACTACATTCTTGCTCTTGAATGGGCAGGACAAACTGATCTGTTTTTGACTCTCGGACGAGCCTATCTGAATCAGTTTCCGGATGAAGATCGTCTGCGCTATGCCATGGCACGTCAGCTGTGCAAGCTGGCCAGGTGGGAGGAATCTGTTGCACTCTGGCCCGATGATCGCGCGGTTGGAGGTCGATCAGACATCCGGGCTGCGCTCTGTCACGTGCGGGCGCTCTACCAAGTTGGGCGACCCGCCGAGGCACGTGATAAGCTGGAGGGGCTTAGAGAGGCTTCCGAACAGTTCGGGTTACTGGATTCGTGGGAGAGGGTTCGAGGTGAGGTGGCTCGCTGAGCGACGGGGAACCATGCCTGCCGCCTATCCCTTCCGAAGTGGGCTTATCAGGCAACTAGGTCTTCAAGCTCCTGATTTCGGGAAGCCTCGATTTTCGTTATCAGCGTACGGGGATGAGTTCTAGCCCCCGCGGTGAGTGGTGAGTATCGAAACGCGGGTTCGAGATGTAGCCACCCGGGGAGCCAATCTTCAGATGTAGCCGTTCCGCGTTGTCGTCGAAGGGCTTACTCGCCGGACTTTCTTACTGGATTTCCGTCCCCGGTCGACGACGCGCAGATTACTCGTTGGGCCAGAATGACTATCGGAGTTCGAGTCCGACCCGGGCGGTTGGGAAGCCACTCGGCGTACAGGTCCCACGGCACTGCTTGTTCACCATGGCAGATTTCAACTAACTCCCGGCCTCAGAAGCTTCTATGGTGGGATCCATTGCGGACTTTGAGCTTTTTGCCCCTCGGTGCTACAATCAATGTTGGTGCAGAAAGTGACTCTCCCTAACATCCTCCGTGGTGGTGCACCGATCTTTAAAAGGGGTAGGAAATGATCG
>CP070631.1:74291-77412 GCA_020356045.1 Candidatus Latescibacterota bacterium | reverse complement strand
CTTTTTACGTGGGTTTTGGAGCATGTATCGTTTGTCAAAATGCGTGTCGAAAAAGCGGAGTGCAACGACTGCGATGTGTGCACAAAAATGACCAATTGTCCCGCCGTCGGGTCCATTCTGGAGGGCAAGAAATCGCGTCCGGATTGTCATGCATGTGGCGAATGCATGCACGTCTGCCCAAAAAACGCGTTGACGTTTCGTTAGACTTCGGGTCGTGGGATGTTTGGTTTCTTCAAAAAAAGACGCCGCGCGCGATTGCGGTCGGCGCCCATGCCGCGCGAGTGGCTCGGGATCATTAAACGCAACTTCCCACTTTATAACCGGTTACCACCTGAAGACCAGGCCGAGCTTTGCGGGCACATCCAGGTGTTTGTCTCGGAAAAGCATTTCGAGGGGTGCGGCGGTCTCGATATTACCGACGAGATCCGGTTGACCATCGCCGCCCAAGCGTGTTTATTGCTTCTTCACCGGAACTCCCAATACTACCGCCATCTCACATCGATCCTGGTTTATCCGACCGCGTATTTGGCGAAAGCAATCAACCCCGACGGGCTTGGTGTCATCACCGAAGACGAGTTCCCGCGGCTGGGCGAGGCGTGGTCACACGGCACCGTCGTGTTGTCATGGGATGATGTGCGTCACGGCGCCGCGGATATCCACGACGGTCAAAACGTGGTGCTGCACGAGTTCGCGCACGTGCTCGATGGCGAAACGGGCGATACCGAGGGCGCTCCGGTCCTCGAGCAACGCAGCCGTTATGTGACGTGGGCGCGGGTGCTCGGCCAGGCGTACGAAAAGCTCCAGCGCGACACGGCACTCGGCAACCCGACGGTGCTCAACGAGTACGGTGCCACGAACCCGGCCGAGTTCTTTGCCGTCGCCACCGAAGCTTTTTTTGAGAAGCCCAAACAGCTCAAGAAAAAACACCCCAAGCTCTATGACGAGCTCAGGGCGTTTTTTAAACAAGACCCCGTTAGCTATGTCCGTTGACGATTGGCCGCCGCAAACGCGGGCAGCGGCAATACGGGCGGCCTGCCACCGGGGGCTCACGAAACCGCTAGTGGCCTTCTGCTACGTCGGTACCATCCAGCACGTCGGCAACCGTCTCCGCAGTGGCGGCACGCACCAGCCACTTCTCCAATTGCTTGGGCTTCTCGGTCGAGAGAATCCGCTCCCGTTCCCCGGCGGTGACCTCGAGACCGCGTGCGTCGAGCAGCGCCAACAAACTTTCCGCCATCGTTTTGGCTTTTTGCTTTGCCTTGGCCTCCGCCTTGCGTTCACCTGAGAGCTTGTGCACTTTCAGATGGTCACCCGTCGCCGCGGCGATCTTGGTATACCACTCTTCAGAGTAGCCAGGGTGCTCGACATCTCCGTGCTCGTTCTTGACGTTGCCGTCCAGGAATTTGTACAGAAGCTGCTCGTCGAGTTCACGCCATCGCGCGACGACCATCGCACCGCATCGATTCGAATATTCGGTCAAATAATCTTTGGCCAGACGCGGCGACTGCGCGTAGAGCGCGAGCGCTCCCGAGTCGACTTCCTGTTGTTCGGCCATAAACCGGCTCTCCAATTCGCTCTGCACGACCTGGATGTCTTTGATCATGTCTTTGTAACGCAAATAGGCGAAGTTGGACACTCGGTTAAAAATCCAAAATGCGGACTCCCAGGTGACATCCGTCCACGATCCCGTTCCGACGGCATAGTTGTACGGCACCTCGGTCACCCCGCAGTACACGGGGAAATATACCGTGCTGTACGTATCGTCGACGCTAAACCACAGAACACCGCCTATCGGATCCGGCAGCCAGGAACGCGCCTGCGCCACAAACGAGAATCCGGTTTGTTGTGTAGATGTCGCGCGCTCGTTGAGATACCGCTCTTCTCCCGCCTTCCAGGTCAGCGGACGCCAGCGGTAGGGCAGATCGTACGGACCGGCGCCGATATCCGCCGTCATATCGAGCGAGGTGCCTTCAAAATGATCGCGCATGAACCCCGCGACATCGGCAACGGTGAGTTTTTTGTCCGGTTTGATCCACAACGGATAGGGTTCGGCATCCTCTTCACCCCGGGCCCAGTTGTCCGGGAGGTCGAGTGACGGGGCGGCACGGTTGAACATGCACCACACACGAGCGTCGCAAAAACGCCGCGCACCAAACCGCGGCGGATTGTAGATCTCGGCAAAGCTAAACTCGGAATCCTCGCCCTCAAAATAACCCTGATCCCGGGCAAACGAAATCACATCGGGTGCATAGAGGGTATTTTTGTCTTTTAGCGGAAACTCCCTGACTCTCGCCGCGTTCGCGTGCGCCGAGATGTAGCCGTCGGGAACTTTGCGGGCCACCCAAACGGCCCCCTTGTTGTCGGGACCCTTGCCGATCATATCCATGATCCACACCTCGTTGGGATCGGCGATGGAGAAGGTTTCTCCCGAGCTGTAGTACCCGTACTCCGCGACGAGAGCGCCCATGATCTCAATCGCCTCACGCGCCGTCTTGGCGCGTTGGAGCGTGATGTACATCAGGCTTCCGTAGTCGACGATCGCGTTTGGGTCTCGAAGCTCTGGACGCCCGCCCCACGTCGTTTCGCCAATAGAGACCTGGTGCTCGTTCATATTGCCCGCGACCGAGAATGTGACTGGGACCTGATCGATCTGGCCGAGATACTTGCCCGTGTCCCACTCGTACACATCGAGCTTGGCTCCCGGTGGATGCACACCCGCCGGTGTATAGTAAAGCTCACCGTAGAGGACGTGCGAGTCCGCCGCATAGGTAATCATCGTCGAGCCATCCGTCGACGCTCCTGTCGAGATCAGAAAGTTGGTGCACGCCGTCGCCGGCGCGCCGGCCAGTGCGATCGCCAGTGCAACAACGGCTGTGACAATCTGTGTTGGTTTGAACATGGTGTCTGTGAACCCCTTTCCGGTGTCTGCCGTCACCAAACTGTTGGAAACTCCCACTATATCTTTACCGAGAAACCCAACATAAACGTCAAACGTCTATATACTATATCGACCTCGTCCTCCGGGTTCAAAACCTGGTCGTCCTCTCCCGGGTTGAGGTCGATATTCCTCTGCGTCTTCTGGCTGCCCCAGGCGTAACCCAATCCCAACATGAACTCGGTT
>CP070631.1:70997-74191 GCA_020356045.1 Candidatus Latescibacterota bacterium | reverse complement strand
GGAATCTCGCCCGCGCCGGCCGGGAAACCGTCCGGAAAGATGCCGAGAACCTCGTCGTAGGTGACGATGGCATTCTTGAGCGCCTCGAGCGCGTCACGGTCCTGTGTGATGGTCGCGCCCTTTTGATCGACGAGCTTGTGATAGGTCTTGATCAGATCAAATACGTGACCCAGCGCTCCAGCGCTATTGAAGTCGTCATCCATCGCGGCAAAGAATCCCTCATTGGCGCGGTCGATCGCCTCCTTGAGCGACGTCCCCGCCGGGCCGGTAAGCCCGGGTCCGTCACCGATCTTTTCCAGACTCTCGGCGATCGACAGGCACGCCAGCCGCAGACGCTCGTAACCTCGTCCCGCCTCTTCCAGACGGTCGCGCGAGTATTCGGTGGGTTTGCGAAAGTGCGCCGACAAAAAGTAGAAACGGACGATGGTGCCGTCGAACTCCTCGAGCACGTCTTCCATCGCAAAGAAGTGCCCGGTCGACTTGGACATCTTTTCGCCTTTGAGGTTGAGCAACCCGTTGTGTAGCCAAAAATGGACAAACGGCACACCGGTCGCGGCCTCGGATTGGGCAAGTTCGTTCTCGTGGTGCGGAAAAATCAAATCTTCGCCGCCACCGTGGAAATCGAGCGTTTCACCAAGGTACTTCATCGACATCGCGGAGCACTCGATGTGCCACCCGGGCCGGCCGCGTCCCCACGGGCTGTCCCAACCGGGTTCGTCGGGTTTCGCGCCCTTCCACAGGGCAAAGTCCAGCGGGTCCTCTTTGTGTTCGCCGACGGCGATGCGGGCACCGGCCATGAGGTCGTCGATCTTTCGTTTGGACAGTTTGCCGTACCCCTCAAAGGTGCGGACGCGGAAGTACACATCACCACCGGCAGCGTACGCATGGCCTTTGTCGACGAGGCTGGCAATCAAATCGATGATGTCCTGGATGTGCTCGGTCGCTTTCGGATACCGGGTCGCCGGACGTATGTGCAGCGCATTCGCCGAATCGAAGTACGCCTTGATGTTACGCTCGGCAACTTCTTTGTAATCGAGTCCTTCCTCGTTCGCTTTGTTGATAATCTTGTCGTCGATGTCCGTGAAGTTCTGAATGTATTGCACATCGTATCCGCGGTATTCGAGAAATCGCCGGATCATGTCACCGGCTACGAACGCTAGCATATGCCCCATGTGCGGTTTATCTTGAACGGTCATCCCGCAGAAGTAGATCCCGATCTTTCCCTCGGTCACAGGCTGAAATTCCGTCTTTTTGCCTCTTTGCGTATCATAAACTCGAAGCGCCATCATTCCTCCCGATCATCTGTCGATTGTTGGGTTGTGATTGGATAATTGCGTGTGAATCGTATCTGTTTTTGCGTCTGATCCCGCCGTGATCTGCGTCGCGCCGTCACCGTGTTTATTATAACCGTTGGTTTGGCAGTGATAAATGCAAAATGCGGTCGATGAGCTCGGGAAACTCGATCCCGACCGCCTTCGCAGCCTTGGGGACGAGACTGTTCGACGTCATACCGGGCAGCGTGTTGACTTCGAGAAAATAGTGATCGCCTTCGGGAGTGAGCCGGAAATCCACCCGCGCGTACCCTTTGCACCCCAGTGCTTTGTACGCCGCGCCGGCAGATCGCAGAATCGCGTCGGTGACCTTTTCGTCAAACGGCGCGGGGACGATGTAATCGCAGGCACCGCTGGTGTATTTGTTGCGGTAGTCGTAGAAGCCGTCCTTGGGTCGAATCTCGAGCAACGGCAACTCGACGCCATCGAGCCGCGCCGCCGTCACCTCGAGGCCGTCGATGAACTCCTCGATCAAATATGGCCCGCCAAACCGCGAGGCCTCCTCGATCGCCTTGGCAAGTTGTTCCTTGGTGTGAACGATCGTCACACCAACGCTCGATCCTTCCTGGTTGGGCTTGACGACAGCGGGAAGCGATGGCGTTTTCATAACGCGGTTTTCAATGTCGGGAATGTTGTTGTGCCCCGGCGGCTCGACGAAAAGCTGTTTGGCAACGGGGACGTTGTTGTGCGACACGATCCGTTTGGACAGCTGCTTGTTCATCGCCAGCATCGATGCGCTCGCACCGCTCCCCGTGTAGGGAATCCCAAGATAATCGAGGACCGCCTGGAAAGTGCCGTCTTCGCCCGCGCCGCCGTGAAGCCCGTTGAAAACAATGTCGCATCCGAGAATCTCGAACTCGTTCAAGATGGTCATAAAGTTTTTGCGGGCGATATACCGTTCCGGGCCCAACTCTGGTGGCTCGCTGTTGATGCGTGCGTCATTGAAGAACGCAGCCGGGTCTTCGGTCGGTCTGACTTCGGGGTGAAGCGGATCGGCCACGACCACCTGGTGACCCAAATCCCGGATCGCCTGATAGATACTCTTGCAGCTATCCAGCGATACATCGCGCTCGGTGGAGTCACCGCCGACAATGAGCATGACATTTATCTTTTTTTCGATCGACATTACTCGTGAGGCTCCTTTGGTGTCTTTACTGGCGTTGTAGTCCGTTACCTCGGCTAGGGGTCACCGGGTCAACCCGTTGACCCCGCACCTGCCGCGGGCATCCCCGCTTGGCGAAAGCTGTCCAATAGTGCGCGGCACGTCGTAACCGAGGCGAACCCATACGCGAGATTGAGGAGACTTGCGACATGCATCTCCTCGATTACCGTGCCCGTTCCGTCGGCCGGAACAAAAACCCGGTAGTCCCTGTAGTAGGCATCCCGTGCGGTGGATTCGCAACACATGTTCGTCATCGTCCCGGTGATCACCAGATCTTCAACCTTGAGACAACGGAGAACCGTCTCGAGATCCGTATTGTAAAACGCCGAATAACGGTGTTTGAAAACGACTTTCTCGTTTGGCAGCGGCGCCAGTTCCGAGTGGATTTCGCTCTCGGGGCTACCCTCCAAACACTTCCCTTCCCACCACCACCCCATGATCCCACTGTCGAGGTCATCTGGGTGATGAACGTGTTTAGAAAAAATCACCGGGCGGTCTGCCGCTCGGTACGCTTCGATCAGGCGTTTGATGCCAGGGACGATCGCCAAAGCACCACAGGTAAAGGTCGCTGACGTCGGGTCCAAAAAGAACTCCTGCATGTCAATCACCAACAGGGCGCTTTTTGCCACATTGAGTGTCAGCTCGTGCTGGTTGTACGGCTCGATCCGCGCGAGCCACTGCCCTGCCCGCGATTCGATCGT
>CP070631.1:69320-70897 GCA_020356045.1 Candidatus Latescibacterota bacterium | reverse complement strand
GCTTAAGATTCCGACATGAGTGACATTTTGTTCAAGAATGGGATGTTCTACGGGCCGCAGGGTGAGTTTTGGCGTGGTTGTCTCCGTGTTGAGGGCAACAGGATCGTGTCGGTTGAGGCGGTTGATCACCCCGGCTCGGAATCGCGTGACTCTATCGAAGTTGTCGATGTTGACGGCGGCTTTGTAATCCCCGGGTTTGTCGACGCCCATGTCCATTTGTCGTCACTCGCGCTCAAACGTCTACGGTGCGATCTGTCGCCCGCCCGGTCTGCCAAGGATGTGCGTGACAGACTCGCCGAATGGGCAGCAGATAACGACTCACCTTTTGTGATTGGCGTCGATTTTGACGAGAGCCGGTGGGAACACCAAAAACTCCCCACGCGTCACATGCTCGACGGTGTCGATGATAGACGCCCCGTTTTTGCCAGGCGAATCTGCGGTCATATTGGCGTGGTGAACTCGATGATGCTCGAGCGCATCAAATCGAGACCCGATCTTGTGGATCGTGATACCGGTGTGGTAACCGAGCATGCCGTTTGGGAAGCAGGGCGCATGTGCGAGCCGGAATCCGAAGCGGTGATTGCAGGCACCGCGGACGCCATCAAAGATCTCTTCGCCGTGGGTATTACCACCGTTCACGATATCGTCGAAGAAAAGAAATTCGATCAATATCTCACGGCGATTTCGAAGGCACAGACACCGTTGAGAATCGATGCGCTCATTAACACCAACCCGAGATTTCTCCATCGGTTCGTCAGTCAGAGTGAAGCCACCAGCGCCGGCAACCTTCGGGTCGTGGGTGCGAAATGTTTTCTCGATGGGTCGATCGGTGGGCGCACCGCCGCGCTGAACGCCGATTACGCCGACCATCCAGGATGGGGGACATTGCTCATGCAGCGGCCGGTTCTCCAGACTATTGCCGGAGAATGTTTTGACAGTAGATATCTCCTTGCCATTCATGCTATTGGAGACCGTGCGGTAGATCTTGCCACCGGTGTTGTCACAGAGTTTCCCGCTGGTACAGAGAGTTTTCGAATTGAGCACTGTGAGGTGACCGCCCCACCGCAGATCGAGCGGCTCAAGCACGCGCCGGCGTTTTTGTGTCTGCAGCCCAATTTTGTGCGAAATTGGGGAGGGCCGGGCGGTCTCAACGAAACGCGGTTGGGGCGCGAACGGAACCGATGGTGCAACGCCCACCGCTCTTTATATGAGACGGGTAGGCCGTGTATTTTCGGGTCCGATGGAATGCCGCCGGGACCGCTTTACGGGATAAAGGGGTCCATCGAGCATCCAGTGGCCGATGAGCGGATGACGCCTCAGGAGGCGCTTGCCTGCTACACGGCTACCGCGCATACCGTCGGTGCGCACAAGCGCGAGGCAGGGGTTCTGGAACCCGGCAACTTTGCTGATCTTGTCGTTCTAACCGACGATCCACTGTCGGCGGACCCCGACACCATACAGGTGAAAATGACTGTTGTGGATGGGGAGGTGGTGCATCGCTCCTCGGGCGCGATTACACCATAGCGCCCGACACGGCCGGGCGCGATCACACCATAGCGCCCGACGGGGGTCGGCAG
>CP070631.1:67214-69220 GCA_020356045.1 Candidatus Latescibacterota bacterium | reverse complement strand
TGCCAGGGGATGAGTTATGCCCACAAACATGGGGTGGTTCACAGAGATCTGACCCTTCGCAACATTATGGTAAAAGAGAGTGACGAGGTGGTGAAATAGGGTGACGAGCCCGATCAAAGCGTCAAGATCCTCGATTTCAATCTTGCCAAACTCCTCAACGACGCGGCGCAGACAACGGGGAAAGCAATGATGGGCACTCCGCTATACATGGCTCCGGAGCAGCTTCGAAGCGAGGCGATCGACGGCAGGGTCGATGTTTTCGCGTTTGGTGTAGGGCTTTTCCGGATGATCAACGGGTACTTCCCATTTGAGGCGGAACACCCCGCGGCGCTCATCTATCTTGTTCTCAACGAATATGACCTCAAGTTCACGCCGCAGGTTCCCGGCGGGCTGCGCGAGTTGGTGGAACGTTGCTTGGAAAAGGATCCCCGGCGCCGTGCAAAGGATTTCGATGAGTTGGTGCCGGGCCTCGAGTTGCTGACCGAGAAGTGCTCGGAAACCGGTGAGATGACGAGCTCGCTGAGGGGTATCGAAAGCTTCGCGAAAAGAACCAGCAAACGCAATCCATATCTAAATCGCGTAATGATCAAAAACCCGTCTGATTTCTTTGGTCGACAGGCGGAGGTTCGAAAAATCTATTCACGTCTGGATGCGTCACATCCGCAGTCGATTTCGATCGTTGGTGAGAGGAAAATTGGCAAATCGTCGCTGCTAAACTTTATCTACCATCCCAAGAACCGAAAAAGATATATGACCAATCACGGTAACACCGTTTTTGTCTATTTGGATTTTCAGAGAGATGTCGAACTAAACATACCCAAATTTATTCATTTTTTGTCCCAGATGTTCGATTATGAGATGAAGTTTGACCGCAACTACAAAAGATCAGGCGGGACACTGGAACAATTGAGAGCGATTATCGAGGAACTTCACGACAAAGGGACCCGGCTGGTAGCGCTGATGGATGAGTTCGAATCGATAACACGCAACAGAAATTTTGATGAGAGTTTCTTCTCTTTTTTGAGATCTCTGGCCAACAACTATAATGTGGCGTATGTTACATCTTCGCATCAAGAACTGCAGATGATGTGTCATGACCAGAATATTTCGGAATCGCCGTTTTTTAACATATTCTCGAATATGCCGCTTCGACCGTTTCCTCATCATGAGGCGATGGAGCTGATTACCGTGCCGTCGAGGGCCGAAGGTGTTCCGATGGAACGACATGCGGATCAGATCATCTCCCTCGCTGGATACTTTCCGTTCTTCCTTCAAGTTGCGTGCTGCACGGTCTTTGAGAATTTGGCGGACGATCCGGAAGCCAAACCCAACTGGGACAGAATAACCAGGTCATTCCGTGATGAGGTTGATCCGCACTACGAGTTTATCTGGGACCACCTGGAAAAGGCGGAAAGGGAAAATCTTTTTCGCCTGTCCCTGGGCAAGCGAACGGATAAGAAATTGAACTACATCAATGAAAAACTCATCCGGCGAGGGTATCTTCAAGAATCACAGGGTGGTCTTGAGTTTTGTTCGTCGGCGTGCCGTGATTTCGTGCTCGAGCAAGGACAGAAATCGATTGGGAAAAAATCGTTTCTCGGGTCAATGTTCAAGCGAAAGAAACGTTGAAGAGCCATAAACGGTCCCTGCCGTACGTCGATGTGGATTAACCGGATCATCTTACCGTGGCGGAAAATCAAGGCAACATGAACAAGCCCGACGTCAGCACGGGCTCAACAAATACCTCTGCCCGGTCATGCGCCGTCTTTGTTGTCCATGGAATGGGCGATCAAGAATGGGCGGACACGGCGTCGAGTCTCGACGCCGGTTTCAAAAAAGCCTTCGACGCCATCTCAAAGTGGCAGCAAAAACACCTCTCGCCGCCGGATCAGGCCAAATATGGCAAGGAGCATTTGCGGTCTCCACATATCCACGAGGGCTACTGGGCGGACTATCCCGAGTTTGCACAATCCTTTTCAAAAGACGGGGACGACATCCACGATCAC
>CP070631.1:64195-67114 GCA_020356045.1 Candidatus Latescibacterota bacterium | reverse complement strand
CCCTTCGCCCTTGTCCCCCTCTGTAGCCGTTACGAGGAGTGTTTCGTCGATGGGATCCTGGGCCGTGTCGCCGACCGCATAGCTGCCGGTGACAGCGAGCGCGAGCACGAGGACGGCCAATGTCCTGATAATGCGCATACCTATGGCACCTCCTGGGATGGGTACGATTTGTGTGGAAGTTATAGAAATCTATACGAAAAAACCCGGTGATCGTTCCACCGAACGCCCACAAATTGGCGTCCAAATCGCGGGTTTCGCGGGGGCCAAAGGAACCCTCGCCGGAGCTCCGGGCCGCACGCCGACCACACGCTCACAACACGCCTACAACATGAGGGCTCGCCGGCTCGATATCAAGCGGAAAATCCCCGGATCCGCGCGTACGGCCAGTTATTATGTGATTTATTTACCGTGTGTTATGTGATAAGCTGGTGACCCGCACACGTCAAAACCAGGAGGACATCCATGACACTCGTAATCTCATCGCGTTGGGCCCTGCTCGTGGTCATCGCGCTCGCCTTTGTGGCCACCGGGTATGGTCAGCATGACGATCTGGTGGTGGGCGTGGGCCCCGCCGCTGCCACCGAGAACACCGTCGGCTCAGAGGAAGAAGCCGTTCCGATCAAGAAGATGCTCACCGTCGAGCGGATCTTTGGAGATCCATCACTCACCGGCTCGGCGCCCCGTTCGATTCGCTGGCTCCCGGACAGCAAAGGACTGACGTTTCTCGCGACGCGTGGGGAGGGCGACGAGGAGACCACCCATCTGGTTGTCGCCGAGGTGCCCTCGGGCAACGAGCGGACGCTGTGTGTAATCGACACCATCACCGTACCCGGTGATCTCGCGCGCGATGATGACGACGATCAATTCAATATCGGTTCGTACCGTTGGGCCGAGGCGGGTGATCTGATGCTGTTCACATTTCGGGGTGATGTGTTTACGTTTGACCGTCGCACCGGCAATGTGGTGCGCCGGACGCAGACCGATTCCGACGAGGACAATGTCACCTTCTCCCCCGACGCGCGGCGTATCGCCTATACGCGTGACAATGATCTGTGGGTCCTCGATCTCGACACCAACGAGGAAATCCAGCTGACCACCACCGGTTCGGATACACTGCAAAACGGTGTCCTCGACTGGGTGTATATGGAAGAGCTGTTTACACGCGGCAACGTTCGCGCGTTCTGGTGGTCGCACGACAGCCAATCGATCGCGTATCTCGAGTTCGATGTCAGCCCGGTTCCCGAGTTTCCCATCGTCGATTTTCTTCCGCGTCATAATACGGTCGAAATGCAGCGGTATCCAAAAACGGGCGACCCAAACTCGATCGTGCGTGTGGGCGTGGTGAGTGCCGGCGGCGGCCAGACCACGTGGATGAATGTGGATACGAGCGACGATTCGTATATCGCGCGGGTGTACTGGTTTGGAGACGACAAACACCTGGCCGTTGAGAAGCTCAACCGCAGACAGGATGAGATCCGGTTTTTGATCATGGATACGACGACCGGCGACTTAGATGAGGGGTTTGTCGAAACCTCCGATACGTGGGTCGAAGCCACGTATATGCGGCATTTTTACGAAACCAAGGATCAGTTTGTATATAACTCAAACCGCGACGGGTTCTCGCATCTTTATCTTTACAAGAATGATGGCTCGTTGATCCGCCAGCTCACGACGGGTGACTGGACGGTCTCGAGCCTAAATAGTGTCGATGAAAAGAAGGGGTTGGTCTATTTCACAGGTCTCGAGGCGTCGATCCTCGAGCGGCACTTGTATCGGGTGCCGGATAAAGGCGGCAAGATCGAGCAGCTTACCAAACGGCCGGGCACACACTACGTCACCTTCTCGCCGGACTCCAAATACTATTATGACTGGTTCTCGAGCACGAAAGCACCGCGTGTCATAACGGTGTACAATGCCTCGGGCAAGCAGCTGTTTGTGCTCGATGAGTGCGACACCTCCGAGCTCGACTCGTACGAACTCCCAAGCTCCGAGTTCTTCACATTCACCTCGGGCGACGGGTTCGATTTTTATGCATCAATGATCAAACCACCCGATTTTGACCCGGCGAAAAAATACCCTGTAATCGTCTACACGTATGCATACCCTCACGGTCAGATCGTTCGCAACCGGGGCGACCGCACGCTGGGTCTCTGGCATAAGATGATGGCCACACGTGGTTATATCATTTTCCAGATGGACAACCGCGGCGCATACGGCCGCGGCGCCAAGTGGGAAGGATACTCGCTCAAAACGCTCGGGCAACTCGAGCTCGACGATCAGGTGGCGGGCGCTGAGTATCTGAAATCGCTTCCCTATGTCGACGGGTCGCGGATCGGAATCTGGGGCTGGAGCGGTGGGGGATCGATGACCGCGCTGGCGATGCTCAAACGTCCGGGTGTGTTCAAAGCGGGGGCTGCCGTCGCACCGGTAACGGATATTGGTTTCTATGACACGGTGTACATGGAACGATACATGAAACACCCGGATGACAACGAGGATGGTTACTACGAGGGCTCACCGGCCAACTTTGCCGACGGGCTCGAAGGCGCGTTTCTACTGGTTCACGGGACTTCGGATGACAATGTTCACATGCAGAACTCGATCCATCTCGTCCGTGAACTGATTCTGGCCGGCAAGCAATTCGAATTGATGCTCTACCCGGGGGGCCGTCATGGGATCGGTGGCGACACCGAACGTGCGCATCTCTTTACCATGATGACGCGGTTTTTTGAAGAGAACCTCTAGATCGTTTTCCACCCCGTTTCGAAGATTGATCATGACGCCGACGCCACCGTTATCCAAGATGACTTTCCACCCGGTCACTCCCGACCGTTGGGACGATCTGGTCACGTTGTTTGGCGAACGGGGCGCGTGCGGCGGTTGCTGGTGTATGGCGTGGCGGCTCAAACGCAAGGAATG
>CP070631.1:62542-64095 GCA_020356045.1 Candidatus Latescibacterota bacterium | reverse complement strand
CCGTATCTCGACGACCCCTCCGACCGTGAACGCGGCGGTATCGATCTGACTCTCGAGGTGTTTCTCTCGACACGAAAAATGCGCGACGACAATATCGATCCCCACAGGCTAAGCCGCGGAAGCTTCAAAGATATGTTTTGGACAATTGCTCAAATGCTCGCCCACCACACGAGTAACGGGTGTAACCTTCGGCCCGCGGATCTCTTGGCCAGCGGAACCGTCTCGGGTGCTTCGGACGATTCCCGAGGATGTTTGATCGAGATCACCTGGCGTGGCCAGAATCCTATCCAACTACCATCGGGAGAAGAACGCCGGTTTTTGCAGGACGGCGACGAGATCATCATGCGGGGGTCTTGCGAGCGTGAGGGGTTTGCACGAATCGGTTTTGGCGAGTGCCGCGGTGTGATTGTCGGATAGCGCAAGTTCTTTTTTTCTCAAGGGGTTTTGCTTTGCGGGCAGCGTGTATCGCTGCTATATTCTTTTTGTATTTCTCATTAGTAGCGTTACTTCAAAAACTCATGTCGTGGAGACAAGGATGACGTTTATCGGCTGAAGGACGCCGGGTCATAGGTGCTGACGAATGTTGTCGGCTGAAGCGGAGTCCAAGAGTCATTGTTGAAAAGCGCGACCAAAATTGTTTGGTAGCGGCTTGCCGTTGGGGGGCTGGCAATGAGTAATCGTCTCGAGTCTCGTCGGGCTGCGGTTTTGGCGTTTTTCGTCCTGATCGCAATCTACATCTTGGTTGCCAAAGTTGGACAGCTTCTTGTCAGCAGAGGGGTGGATGTCACAGTGGTGTGGCTGCCCTCAGGGGTTGCGCTTGCGGCCCTTTTTCTTTTTGGGTTCCGTTTGTGGCCCGGTATTCTCATCGGGTCTTTCATCGTCTATTCCTCGGGAATTCTCGGATCGACCAGCGCGGCCACCAACCCCGAGAGCTTACAGAGTCAGGTTCTTCTCAGCTTCACCGATACATTGGAGGCGCTTCTTGCGGCGTTTCTGCTCCGTCGATTGATAGGATTCCGCAACCCCTGCAACCGCCCGCAGGACGTTTTCAAGTTCGCCGTTCTCGCCGGCGGTGTCAGCTGCGCCATTGGCGCGACGGCGAGCGTGGTGACGCTTGGTTTGATGGGGGATATCCACAACGATATGTTCGGGACCAACTGGCTTTATCAATGGCTGGCGCACACGATCGGGATACTGGTAATGACGCCCGTGATCATCAACTGGTACGCCGGCCGCGATATGATATGGGCTCGGCGCCGGGCTCTGGAATCTGCCATCGCGCTCGGGCTACTTTTGCTCGCCGGGAACTGCGTATTTGGCGGGTGGCTCAAATCGGAAACGTCAGAGATACCATTGTCGTGTCTTGCGGTTCTGTTGCTGTTGTGGCCGGCGCTGAGACTCAGTCAACGTGAAACATCTACTGCGATCCTCTTGCTGGCGGCGATTGCCATCTGGGGTTCTACGAAAGGTTACGGTCCCTTCGCCGACGAGCCGGGACATGAGTCGATACTGATGCTCCAAGGATTCGTCGGGCTCGTTGCCGTATCCGGTCT
>CP070631.1:59735-62442 GCA_020356045.1 Candidatus Latescibacterota bacterium | reverse complement strand
GACGCTGAACCGCATTGTGTCGGAACAAAACGCGGAGTCCGTGCTCCGCCTCGTTGCCCCATTCGAGGGGACTGTCGTCGCTCGCGACGCCGTTGTGGGCGACGTTGCGACTATGGGGGACCGGTTGTTTTCGGTCGCGGACATCGGCACACTGTGGCTTTGCCTGGCCGTTTCCGAGAAAGACGTCGCGCACGTGCGTGTCGGACAACGGGTCGATATAAGAACGCAATCGCTCGACCGCGAGATCGACGGCCGGGTCACATGGATCTCGAGCCAACTCAACGAAACCACCCGGATGGCTGAAGTGCGTGCGGAGGTTGCCAATCCCGACCGATTGCTCCGTGCCGGAATGTTCGTCGACGCGACAATTACCGTGGGGGACAGCGCCACGTCGCTGCTCTTGCCACGCAACACCGTGTTTCGCTTTGGCGGAAATCCCTTTGTTTTCGTCCGTTTGGCGGGCGGTCTCTATGAGGTTCGCCGAGTGGAAATCCGGCCGGTCTCGAACGAGTTGACAGCCATAACGGCCGGATTGACCGATCGCGACCTGGTAGCTGTGGAACAGAGCTACCTGCTCAAATCCGAGTTTCAGAAGTCGCGTTTGGGCGCCGGCTGTGTTGACTAGGGTGGTGATCCCAACCGATGCTCGAACGACTCGTAGAAAGCTCGCTAAAAAATCGCCTGATCGTATCGGTACTTTTCGCCGTCGTCGCGCTGCTTGGCGTCCGGGCGCTCCTCACCCTTCCCGTGGATGCGTTTCCGGATACAACACCCATACAGGTCCAGATCAACACCGTCGCACCCGCGCTCAACCCGGAAGAGATCGAACGACAGGTTACCTTTCCTGTCGAGACCGGCGTTGCCGGTCTTCCGGGGCTGGAAAATGTTCGTTCGATAAGCAAGTTCGGTTTTTCCCAGGTTGTCGCAACCTTTGACGATGAGACGTCAATTTACGATGCGAGGCAGCTCATACTCGAACGTCTCGGGACGGTGCGGCTGCCCGACGGAATAGAACCTCCCTCGCTCGGGCCGATTGCGACGGGGTTGGGAGAGGTGTTCCATTATATCGTGCGGTCGCCGGACTCGTCGCTCTCGCTTTCCGATATCCGGACCATTCACGACTGGATCATCAAACCCGAGTTACGCCGGGTGGCCGGTGTGGCCGAGGTTAACTCGTGGGGCGGGCACGAGAAGCAGTATGAAGTGATCGTGGATCCGGAAGATCTCGTCGCCTACCAGATCACATTGCATGACGTTGTTCATGCCCTCGAGGAGAATAACCGAAATGTGGGCGGAGGACGGATCGTCACCTCCGGCGATGCGCTTCTGCTCCACGGTATTGGACGCCTGAGCACGATGGAGGATATCGCCAACGTCGTGATCGTGAGTCACGAAGGTGTGCCGGTTCGAATCGGGCATGTTGCCGAGGTCAGGTTGGGTCATGAGATCCGCCGCGGCGCCGTCACGGCGGGCGGAGAGGGCGAGGCCGTCCTGGGGTTGGCGTTCATGCTGATGGGTGAGAACAGCAGGGAGGTCACCGAGGCTCTCAGGCAGCGGGTCGACGAGATTCGGGGAGCGCTTCCCCCGGGTGTCGAAATCCAAATCGTATATGACCGAACCGAATTGGTCGATCACGTCATCGGTACGGTGAAGCATAATCTGTGGCTGGGCGCGATTCTGGTGATTGTTGTGTTGTTTCTTCTCTTTGGGAACCTTCGCGCTGGTCTCATCATTGCCCTCACCATTCCCCTCTCGATGGTCATTGCCGCGCTCGGCATGAAGGAATTTGCGATCGCTGCGAGCTTATTGAGCCTGGGAGCGATCGACTTTGGGATCATCGTGGACGGGTCGGTGGTTATGGCCGAGAACAACATGCGCCGGCTTTCGCAACGGATCCACGAGCTCGGGCGAGATCTGACGCAGTCGGAGCGCGCCGCGGTGATACTCGAGTCGAGCAAGGAAGTCGCGCGGCCGGTGTTCTTTGGAGTCCTTATTATCACGCTCGTCCTCGTTCCGATTCTCACTCTGGAACGGATCGAGGGGAAGCTGTTCCAGCCGATGGCCCTGACGTTAATATTCGCGCTGATCGGTGCGCTGTTTATCGCGCTATTCCTGACACCGCTGTTGTCTCGTTGGATTCTGCCCAAAAGACCGTCCGTTCGTGAGAGCGCATTGATGCGTGGGCTGGTTGCGATCTATGAACGGCTACTGGAGCGCGTGCTTCGATACCGACGGATTGCTGTGGTGACCGTCGTCCTCATGCTTGTGGGGGCCGGGGTCGTCGGCAGCCGGCTCGGCTCGGAGTTCGTGCCGCGGCTCAGCGAAGGTGCGATTGTGTTGAATGTCGTGCGTCTTGCCGGCATCTCAATCGAAGAGTCCGTCGCCTACAATACGACCATGGAGCGGCTGCTGCTGGAGACGTTTCCGGATGAGATCGCCAACATCTGGAGCCGGACGGGCACGGCGGAAGTCGCAACGGATCCGATGGGCACCGAGCTCACCGATGTGTTCATCGCGCTAAAGCCGAGGAACGAATGGCGAGCAGCACGGTCCCAGTCGGAGCTCGTTCGCAAGATGGAAGCCGTCGTGTCCGATTTTCCCGGTCAGACCGTGGCATACACCCAGCCTATCGAAATGCGTGTGAACGAAATGGTCGCCGGTATCCGAACCGATCTCGGCATCAAGATCTACGGCGACGATTTCGACG
>CP070631.1:57751-59635 GCA_020356045.1 Candidatus Latescibacterota bacterium | reverse complement strand
TTCCACGCCGCGGATTCGGGCGGCTCCTATGTTGCGTGGTTTTGCCGTAAACTGAGAGTTTGGAAAATAGATAATCAAGTTCTCGACGTCGTTGTCGAGATACACCACCTCAAAGAACATTCGGCGAAGCCGCCACAGCCGATCGTGCGACACCACCACACCGATATCCCGATTGAGCGATTCTTCGGGCACGAGATCGGCGCTCCCCGTCACCGACCCGGTATTCCCAAACAACTCGACAAACGTCGGCAGACGAACGTAGCGTCCCCAGTTCGCCTTGACGCTAAGAAACGACGTGGGCATAAAACGAAACCCCAACTGGGGTGTGTGGTCATTGCGGTTGATCTTGCCTTGCGGCGTGGGTGGCAGCCATGGGAACCGCGGGGGGTCGTAGAACTCACTCGTATGCGAGACCATTCGCCCGGAAGCGGTGAGCACCGCCCTCAAGTGACTTAAGAAGAGATCTCCATAAACAGCTGCCGTTGTTGACGTTCTGCGCATGTCGGGCCCCGAGGTTGGGACGGGTAGTGAGGCGCCAGGGGTGAACGTTTCATACCTCCCGTCGACGTATGCCTCGAGCTCGACCGGTAGCGCCGGCACATCGAGTCGGGACCTCAAGGATCCCCCGCTCGTCGAGAACACATTGTCCGTCTGCTGGGGTCTGAGCCCGATATCCCCCTCGAGATCGAGGAACACCTCGTTGGTCCACGAGTAGAACCCCATCGCAGCAATGTCCAACCGTTTGGCCAGCGAACCCGGTGACCCCGCCTGTAGATAGGTTAGATGACGCTCGCGCCGCGATCGCGCTGACAGCGACTGGTGCGATCCAATCCCCGGCACGCCCTGATCGCGGCTGAGATAATTGTGACTCAACGACACGTCACCGACGATAGGAAGCTCGAAGATCACCCGCCCTAACGCATTCCACGAATCGATATCATTGTTGACTCGTTCCACCCGCCGATCGTCGTCGGGGTTTTCGGGCGTCCCCGCATTGTCTTCAAAGGTGAAGTTCCCCTCGCTGGTCAGCCGGCCCGCGTGTGCGAAAAGCCGCAACGCACCGAGTCTTGACCACAAGGACAGAACCAGACGCGAAGTATCGAATGATCCGTAGGATCCGAATCCCTCCTCAAGTGGGAACGCTGTGACACCGAGCCAGTTCTTGGAATCCACTGTGTTGAGATTGACCGCACCACCGATTGCGGTCGAACCCAGATGCGGGGGGGTAAATCCTCGGTACACCTCGATACGTTTCACACCACCGAGAGGGAGCTCGGCAATGTTTGTCGTGCCGGTGTATGCGTCACTGATCGGCACGCCGTCGAGAAACACGTCGACCTGATTCGACGATGAACCCCGGATGGACACGGTAGCAAACCCGCCCAGCCCCCCATATTCGCGAACCCGTACACCGACCATTCTGGACAGCACCGATGACAGGTCTTCGACCCGGTTTTGACGCGGTCCCATATCGACGACGGCAACAAACCCTGAGCGGTTGAACACATCGGACTCGACGCGGGTGACCCTGGGCGCCTCGATGATGATGGCGGGCACGGTATAAAGCGTATCGGGCACACTTGGCGCGTCGGTCTTCGCAGAATGTGCCTGGACATCCGGCTCGGATACCGTGGCCAGAACCAAGCCAAATATCAACGTCCGACACGCACGGCGGGCGGCGCTTAGAGCCGCCGGGAGCGCGGTTGAACAGGACAGACGAATCCACCGCTGTATTGTCAATCGAGAATCAAGGAACTTCAATCATGTCCCTCCCTCTCGTCCTCGAAGAGGTATTGGGCTGGAAGGCTCCAGGCAGGTTTCCTGACTTATGGCTCGATCGCCCCCACCCCCTTCCCAGCAACTAATCACCAGTGGTATGGGTGG
>CP070631.1:55406-57651 GCA_020356045.1 Candidatus Latescibacterota bacterium | reverse complement strand
TTCTACAAGCTAACGGCAGGGAAGAGAACTCTTGCGCGTAAAGCCCTGTTTCTGACGTGACGGGCATCGTTTCCTCGATAACAAACTGCAAGCGACATTAACCCGCTGACCAGCGTATCATTTGATGTAACCGAGTGCCCTTAGCTGCTGCCGAAGCTTCTCCCCGTATTCGTCATCGGTACCCTCGTCACTCGCGAGCGGGGGCGGGGTGAACATGATTGCCACTTCGAGCATGAGCCGGGTGTTGAGCCTGGCATCGGTTTCGGGATTAATAACGATCAGATTTCGCAGCCCACCCGGATCATCAGCAAGATTGTAGAGCTCAGCAGGCTCATCATCGATGGTCACCAGCTTGAACGGTCCCTCGTAGATTGCCCGCAGGTTCTTATTGGCATACTTGAATCTCTGTTTTTCCCAACCGTTCCGCCGTCCGTTTTCGAGGACGGTGACCGAATCCACATCGGTCGCGCTCACGCGGTGAGCTGTTTCGGGCACTGGGAACCCGAGTTCCTCCAGAATCAAACCAAATATATTAACCAGGCCATACCGGTTGGGCCGGCGGGTGCCGCCATTCTTGCCGCCCGGGTAGCGAATGACAAGAGGCACCCACGATACGTCTTCAAAGATCCATCCGGCGTGACCTGCGAGATCGTGTTCTCCATATGAGTGTCCATGATCCGACGTAATGACAAACAGTGTGTTATCGAACACACCGAGCGCTCTCAATTTGTCAAACAGCTTGCCCAGTTCAAAGTCTATCGTGAGGATTTCGGAGTCGTACAATGCTACCCAATGACCGGTCTCCGAACTTGAAAGCTGACGTGCTCCGTTGGTGACATCGATCTCCATGGCGGCTTGACCCATGAGGAAGCTGCGAAATGGGTTGAATTGACCTTCGAAAGCGTTTCGGAATGGATAGACGGGATTTAGCCGGCCATGTGCGTCGAAATAGTTGATAAAAAGAAAGAATGGCGAATCGGCGTTTTTGTCGAGCCACTTAAAAACAAACTCATGATTTTGGCTGGCCCGTCTTTTTCCAACCGATGAGAAGAGATTGGGTACGAGTCTGTTGGCTAGCACGCTGAGAAAGGGAAGGTTCCCCGGGAGCGCATCTTCGAAGTAATCGAACCCCTCGCCAAATCCCACGCTCCGTGAGCAGAGGGGCCCGGCGACGACTGCGGCTGTGCGGTAACCCGCGGTGTGGAGAATCTCGGGAAGCGTGAGGTGAGTTTTGCGAAGGCTCCGGCATGCCCAGTCCTGTGAGAGCTCTGATGGATAGCGGCCCGTGAAAAGAGTCTGATGGCTGGGAAGCGTCCACGCCGAGTGTGTCACGGCCCGCTCATACACCACGGATGACCGGGCAAGCTCGGCCAAGTTGGGCATGGTGTCCCGCGCGTAGCCGTACAAATCAAGATTTTGGGCTCTGACGGTGTCGAGAGTAATCAGAATGACGTTTGGTATGTTTGAGGATATCTCGTTGTTCGGAGTCGGATCGAGGTTTACGGCCGATCGGCGCTCCGCGTTTTGAATGTGATGGACCACAGCGAGTGCGCCCAAAAGCCCTGTGACGACAACTGCTGTTATGACCAGCACGCGCATGTTCTCCATCAGAGGCCGCAGACGGCCTCCGACGAATTTCACAAGAAGCCACCGGAGTACCAAGAATGCGAAGACCGTGAGCGCCAGGACGCCGAGGAGAACAAGGAGACCGCGGAACTCCAGAATCCCCACGTCGTCGGGCAGCACCCGGGCGAACAGATACGTGGCCAATAGGCCAAACGATAAAAGCGCGCCGATGACAAGTGCCACGTCGATTATCACCTCGGATCGTCCGAGTCGACGGCCCGTTGTCCGTGAGAACCTCCCAACGGCGCCTCCCACAAAGCCTCCAAGGATAATTCCCAGGAAGACGTACGCAGCAAAGCTCGCGAGCAGCAGGGCCGCCTCGTTATACACGCCAAAAGTGATTCCTCCCCTGGATGTCAACCAAAGCGCCTCGACGGCCGTGCCGATGCCGACAAAGATGCCCCCGGTAAACAAACCGAGCAGAACCGACCTTTTCATTTGGCGCCCCCAAACAGGGTTTGCAGAAGCGTTTTGTCGTTTGCCAACACGTAAACCGAGCCGGTTGCGGATATCGGGTCAATCGCGGCCACAAGATCGAACACCAGGAGTAATCCAATAATGATTATGAGCAGCTTTTTATTGACAATCAACGAGGCGAGAATCGCAAAAAACGGAACGT
>CP070631.1:52768-55306 GCA_020356045.1 Candidatus Latescibacterota bacterium | reverse complement strand
TTCCCGGAACGATCCTGTTTGTTACTGACGGCGTGGGGGACGGACAAGACGCGTTGGCACAGTCCGCACGGGAGTCTCGTCACAGCATCGCCATCCTTGCCGTTGGAACGTCTCGCGGAGGTGCGGTTCGCAACAGCGACGGCAGCTTTGCAACCGGTCCCGGTGGACGGCGGATCATCGCCAAACTGGAACGCGAAGCGCTCGAGACGCTGAGCCGTGAGGCGGGAATCCCCGTAGTCGGTGTCACGGCTGATAACAAGGATGTATCCCAAATCGAACGGCGGATAGAGTCCAATCTGCGCGCCGCGCAACAGGACGACATCACCATGCGGTGGAAGGACAACGGCTACTATCTTGTTGTTCCCATCGTTGTGCTCGTGTTGTTCTGGTTTCGCCGCGGCTGGATTGTGAAGTGGGGTACGGCCGTTGTTGCCGTCATGTTAACGGGGTGCGCGGGGGGCGAATACGGCTCCTTTGACGATTTGTGGTGGACAAAAGACCAGCAAGGACGCCGATTGTTCGAACAACAGCGCTACGCGGAAGCGGCGGATCGTTTTGAGAATTGGATGTGGAAAGGGGTTGCCGCGTACCGAGCCGGTGATTTCGAACTCGCGGTCGAGACGTTTTCCCTTGTGGATTCGCCCGAATCATACTTCAACCAGGGCAACGCGCTGGCGCGTCTCGGCGCGTTGGAGAACGCAGTCGCCGCGTACGACGCGGCGTTGGCCGAACGGCCAGACTGGCCAGAGGCCGTTGCCAACAGGGACCTGGTGGCGTCGCTGATTCCGGCAGAACCGGAAGCGGATGAGAGTCAGCGGGGCGGTGATCCGACGTTTGATGCCGATCAGATCGAATTTGACGAAAAAGGAAAGAAGGGCAAAAAAGGGGAAGTGCAGCAAACGGCGTTCAATGACGAGCAGATCGCGGAGATGTGGATGCGCCGGCTGCAAACGTCGCCAGGCGCATACCTGAAAACAAAGTTTGCCATTGAAGTCGAAGAGCGCAGTAGGACGAAGGGGGGCAAGCGTTGAGTCGAGCTATCCTCCTGGCAGTTTTGATTTCTTTTTTATCTTCAGTGGCGTTGGCGCAGGAACAGCCATTCGTCCGCGTGACGTTGGAGCCCGAAACGGCTACCGTCGGTCAGGCGGTAACCGTTACCGTCGATGTTTTTGCGCCCAACTATTTTATGGGTGCGCCGCGCTTCGGCGCCATCGAACTGCGCGATGCGATGGTCGTGTTCGATGACCGGGGCGTCAATCTCAATGAAAGGATCGGCGGCGTCACCTGGGCCGGTCAACGACGCTCTTACCAGGTTTATCCCCAGCGTCCGGGGGAATACACGATCGACGATCTCACAGTGGTGGTGATTTACTTCGATGGATCCGGACGAGTTGAGGTGACGGCAGAGGCCAACCCGTTCTCGTTTTTGGCAAACGTGCCGCCGGAGGCGGAAGGACTTGACTATTTTATCGCGGCGACGAATCTGACCATTGATGAGTCGTTTGATGTGAGGCCGGATACTCTTCATGTCGGTGATGCGTTTGTCCGAACAATCACCGTGTCGGTCGAGAACGCGCTGGCCATGGTGATCCCTCCGCTTGTATTCGATTCGATCCCGGGAATTGCCGTTTACAAAGACCCAGCCGTTGTCGAGGATGACAGTCGAGAACGAGGCGCGGCTGCGCGCGGCCGGCGCATCGAACGATGGACGTATGTCGCCCAGGACGAGGGGGATTACTCGTTACCACCTGTATCGCTCGCCTTCTGGGATGTGAATGCAAAACGCATGTTTGATCGCGTGACCAAACGTGTGGGGTTTGTTGTGCTGCCCACGCTTCATATTGAACCGGAGTTTTCCGTCGGTACGCTCGAAGATGAACCCGCAGAGCCCTCGCGAGCCCGCCAGTGGAACGTAATGTCATTTGTGCGGCGCTGGGCGATCCCCGTATCCTTGATCGTCGTACTTCTATTGACAGCGGTTCGTCTGGGCCCTCGGATCATGCGTCGCATTCGGTCAATATGTGAGGCCATTGTGCATTACTACAGGTCGACAAACCGACCGTTACAGCCTTTGAACCCGGGTTGGTGGAGGAACGCACAGCGAGAAAATATCGACCACTGAGAAGTTCGACACGGCAAACGGCCGGTAGACAAAAAGTGACATGGCCGTTGCTCTAATTCGAATCCTCATGAGGACCTTCACGTGGATGCGTCAGATTTTTGGGAAGAACAGGAGCAAGTCGAACGGTTTGCCGCCAGGGAACCCGACCGGCGGTTGCTTGCGTTAATCGAACAATATGACAATCCCGGCTCCATTCGCGTTCTTGACATCGGATGCGCAGGTGGGCGTAATACCGAACCGCTTGCGGCTCGTGGGTTTGATGTTTTCGCAGTCGATATGTCAAGAGCGATGGTCGAGCGCACGCGTGACCGGGTGGCGGCGTTCCTGGGGCCGGAGGAAGCCGGCCGACGCATTCGCGTCGGCCGCATGGAGGACCTGTCGCCATTCCAGTCGAATCATTTTCATCTTGTGGTTGC
>CP070631.1:49902-52668 GCA_020356045.1 Candidatus Latescibacterota bacterium | reverse complement strand
CGTGGCGTTCGACCAAGATGCAATCGCGTAATGGTAAGGTAAACTTAAGGTAAAGTCAATCGTTAGGTGGACGGTGGGACCGGTGACCCGACCGAAAAAAGTGGCGCCGTTCGGAGACGACAGACGCACAACCGATTCGCCGCTAGAATCCCAACTGACGGATTACGTGATAGGCTTGCCTGACAAACGGGATCCTGCGGAGAACGATCTTGGACTGTTTTCGGCAATAACCTGCAACGAACGGCAAGGTCCGTTTTGGCCACACCGTAACATTGAAGTCCCGACGGCCGGTCATGTTCCAGTTTTGATTCCATTGGGTGTTGGTCAAGCAGTTGACTTCATCCGTGTCGACCGATTCAAATGCCGTTTTCAGCGTGTGCGCCATCAGAACATCGCCTGGTGCGTATGCTTTGTACCCCTCGTCATATGCGATTTTCCACAGATAGAGCACTCGGTCGATTTTGGCCGCCATGTGGGCAGCCACGATTTTTCCATCTGCGCGAAGAACGTTCCATTCCAGCCAGCCGCGTTCACGCATCCGACGCTTGAAATCGCGGTAAAATGCAACTTGTCTGGGATGATTGAGTATGGCAGTTTCCCCCCGGCCCTTCCATCCAGACACCTCCAAGGCGAGGAATTCATCAAAGATACCGCGATGAGCGGCCTCTCCGACCAGGGTCTCGATCGCAAAACCGGACAGCGTCTGGATCTTGCGGTCAAACCGTCTAAGGTTGCGTGCGAAATTCGGCCGCAGCGAGCTTAGATAGTCGTCAAACGAACCCGTCGTCAACACGACGTTACCAAACCCGTCAAACTCGACTGCCGAAAACAGTGAAGATCCACCGTTCGAAAAATATCCCACGACTGGAGAGCACTCCGAAATGTGATGGAACTCCAGCTCCCACGCCGCAGGAAGAAAATGATCCAGCGCCCCCACCATTACCTCGATGATGTTGTCCGCGTCGTTGGCTCTGCAGATCAGATCCGAGGCGAAGGTCTCGGGACTGATGGGTGGGCAGACTTCTGATTTGGTCAGGAGTGAGAAATACTTTTTCGAGACCAAGATCGGCATGGCGCCGATCAGTGTGTCCCCGTCAAAGGCCAGCAGACACGCGTAGCCTTGATCGGGCCCGACAAGATGGCTGAGAAACGACGCGATCCACGCGTGGGATATCGAATGAACTCGGTTTGGGGCATGCGTGACCAGGTCATCCCACGGCTCGGCCTACCGCTCCAGCTCGGATACCGAGGTCGCCAACTTGATCCGGTAACCGTTTGCCGAGAACTCCGAATGGCCTTGCAGACCCCCATGTTGCCGGTCTGGGCGAAAGGACATGGCCAGGCACCACCGCGGGAGTTTCTGAGTCGTCGTCTGTATAGACCGCGGACACATTCCGCTATAACTCAAAGTCATGCAAATACTTTGCCACGATGCGTCGTTGGTGGCGGTGTTCCGCAGGGGTCAGACAAAACCGCCGCATCTGCCGTCACTGGGCGAGGTTGGACGAAAATAGTTCTTGTGGACATCGGCGGCATCGTTTACAGACTAGGCTAAATGCTTGGCGCGGTTTGGGTAAATTCCGATAGCCAAAGCAGGTGAGCGCGTGCGAAGAGCCGACACGGTAGCTCTCCTCAGCCAAAAAGGGGGCGTGGGGAAAACGACCTCCGCGGTGAATATCGGTGCGGGGCTCGCCATCCTGGGTGAGCGCGTATTGCTGGTCGATCTCGACCCTCAGGCACATCTGACTCGGGCATTGGGAATTACGGAAACTGAAATCGACGGAACCGTCTACGACGTGCTGAGGGAGCTGGCACCCCTTGGCGAAGCGCTCGTATGGCGCCGGTTGGGTGCCCGCGTTCAGTTTGCTGACAGGGACAGTGAGCTGGGCGTGCAGGTGATTCCGTCCAACCTGAGACTGGCCGGGGCGGAGACGGCGCTCTCGATGGTCAGCGGCAAGGAGGCGTTGCTCCGCGATGCGCTGGACCCGGCCGTGGCTGAATTCGACCGTATCCTAATCGACTGCCCCCCAAGTTTGGGAATCCTTGCGCTGAACGCACTTACGGCGGCCAATCGTGTTTTCATCCCTGTTCAAACCGAGTTTTTTGCCCTGGAGAGCCTGGGCAAACTTCGTGACGTCATCGACATCGCCAAATCCCGCTTTAACCCAAACCTCGAGCTCTCCGGCATCATTGCGACGCGATTTGACGGCCGCAAGATCCTCAATCGAAGAGTTGTATCCGAAGTAAGGCAACGCTTTGGCTCGCTGCTATTCGATACCGTCATCCGGGAAAACATCGCGCTGGCGGAGGCCCCAAGCTGCGGTCTCGATATTTTTAGCTACCGATCTCGAAGCCACGGCGCGGAAGACTACCTGAACCTGTGTGAGGAGATCATCCACCGGGGCCGGCTGGGTGGGGAGTGGGAAACCAACGGTTATGGCCGCGCTCTCGAGCCGGGAGTTGGGTGAGGTAACTACAGGCGGATACCGGATCAATCCAACCGGGATCAGCGTCTGACACGGACGATACCCCCCTCCGACAACAGAATCGTTCCGTTGTCTCCAACAATGCCGAGCGTGCCGCTGTCCAGAATGACAATGTCGCGAAGTGTGGCGTTGGTGTTGGCTTCGACGGGACCCCACGTCGCACCCCCATCGGTGCTACGCAAAATCGTTCCCGCGGTCCCCACGACAAACGCCGTCTGCTCATCGGCAAAGGCTGCGGAAAACAGAAAATCAAAAACCCCGCTTGGTTGCCGGGTCCAGG
>CP070631.1:47137-49802 GCA_020356045.1 Candidatus Latescibacterota bacterium | reverse complement strand
GCGTACCCGATTGAACTCGTCGTCGAGTTCGAGCATGGCCCGGTACATTGCTTTTCTTCCAAAGTTTTTCGAAATGACTTCGCGCAGGATCGCCCGTTTCACATAATCAAGCGCATCACCGCTCATCTGCTCCTCTTCATACTCGAACTCCTTCTCGGCAAGAAATGCTTTGAAGTCGTTGAACACGGCATCGTTCACCTCGAAGTCCTCCGGGATGTCACGTGTCGTCGAGTACTGGACGGCAAACGCAAACGGAAGACCGTCACGCTCGATTCGTCTCTCGAGATCACCATACTTTCTAGGGTCGAATTCGAGATCGGGTGTGATTCCGCCGCCACCGTAAACTACACGGCCACCCGCCGTATAGAAGATCGGCCGTTCGGCCTCTTCGAAATCTGCCTGGTCTGCGGGGATCTTGTCGGCATCGAGCGCGGCCTCGGCGTCACCGGTCACGGCGGCATCCGCTAGGAGCTCGTCCTCCGGGTTGTGATCGCGGTGGATACTGCGGCCTGATGGCGTATAGTATTTTGCCGTCGTCAGCTTTACTGCCTGCGTGTCGCTCAGCGCAAACACCGTTTGCACCGTCCCCTTGCCAAACGAGGGTTGTCCGACGACAAACGCTGCGTCCCAGTCCTGAAGCGCGCCGGCAACAATCTCGGAAGCGCTGGCGCTGGCACCGTTGACCATGACAACGATCGGATATCCGGTGTGTTTGCGGCTCTTGCCCGCATAGTATTTCTGATTGTTCTGTTGGTAACGGCCCTTGGTATACACGACCAGATTGTCTTTTTCCAAAAAGAGCTCTGACACACCTGTCGCGGCCTGGAGCAGCCCGCCCGGATTGGAACGCAGGTCGAGAACCAGCGCTTTCATCCCCTGCGATTCAAGATCGCGGAGCGCACTGTGAAGCTCTTCACGCGAAGTTTTGGAAAAGCTCGACAGTTTTATATAGCCGAGGTCGTCAAACATTCCGTGATACGACACGCTCTTGACGTCGATCTTTTCCCGGACCAGGCTGTACTCGATCGGCTCGCCCAGACCCGGCCGGCTCACCTTGAACCTCACCGCCGTTCCAGGCTCTCCTCGCAGATAACGGACGGCTTTTTGAACCAGCCATCCCTCGGACGATTCGCCCTCGATCTCTACGATGCGGTCGCCACCTTGAAGACCTGCGCGATCTGCGGGCGTGCCCTCGATCGGAGAGATCACCGTCGGATAGTTGTCCCGAAATGAGATAAAGATCCCCAATCCGCCAAACTGACCCTGCGTGCTCACCATAAGATCCTCATAATCCAACCCGGCCAGGTACTGGCTGTGCGGATCGAGCTCCTTGAGCATCGCCTCGATGGCGCCGGTCATCATCTCGTGTGTGTCAACTTCGTCGACGTAGAAGGTTTTCACCTTCTCAACGACTTTGGCAAACACCTCGAGATCATGAACGATGGACTGATTGCTCTGTCCTCGGCTGGCGATTGCGCCCAGCGAGAAGCTGGTAAGGACAACGAGCACCGCTATAAACACTGTTTTCCTAGAGATGGGGAGCTTCATGGAGCCGGCCTCCGGGTTAGGGACATGGCGCAGGATTCCGGTATAGTTGACGGGTACCTAGCATAAGGCATTCCAACGCTACATATGTGCAATCCTCGTAAGCGCCAAGAATATAACCATTTTTTAAAGGGCGATCAATAGGGTTCGCCGATGACCCCCTCCTTATTTAGTACGTTGAAACTACCCCACTTAGTTCCCTCTTTCTCCAGCGGGCGAAATATGATATGGGTATGCATCATGGATGGCCCCAAGACCGATTGAGTGAACCACTTGAGATAAAGGAGCTTACGTGGAATGAAAAAGAAGCGCGGCCTGTTTGTCGTGATCGAAGGCATCGACGGTGCCGGAACCACCACGCAGGCCAAGATGTTACACGCGTATCTCGAGAACCGCGGGGTCGAAAGCGTGCTGACCAACGAACCCACCGACGAGCCGGTGGGGAAGCTGATTCGCGACTCGTTGTCCGGGAGAATCATTTCGCCCAAGACCAACAAACGCATCGGCTTCTCTGAAAAAGCATTGTGCCTGCTGTTCGCCGCCGATCGCATCGAGCACTCGGCATCGATCGAGGCCGCCCGGGACCGCGGGACCGCGGTGATCTGCGATCGTTATATCCTCTCGTCGATCGCCTACCAGTCGCTCGACCCGGCGATCAAACCCAAACGGGTCATCGAGGTCAACAAGGGGTGCTCGATCCCCGACATGACATTTTTGTTGAAGGTCCCCGTCAAGGAATGCCTCAAACGCCTCAAAAACCGCAAAGATGTTCCCACGGTGTATGAAAAGAAGAAGCTGTTGGAGAGCATCGATCGAAACTACGAAAACGCCCGGCGGCGCTACCGGGACACGTTCGGTCCAGTCGTCGCAATCGACGGAACTGCGTCACAGGGCGATGTTCACCGGGCGATCATCGATGGTCTTGGCGAGTACCTTTGAGACACGCGGGGCTTCATTCGGGCGGCGTGTCATCTGGACGTCGAGCGGTGTCCGGATATGGCTCCTTCAAAACCTCGTGGGCATGGTGGATTCGCTGAAGAACGGTAACGATGGTTCCCAGCGCGATCACGGTCAAAACAAACGACAACATTCGGTGCCCCAGGAGCAATCCGACGATGAG
>CP070631.1:44520-47037 GCA_020356045.1 Candidatus Latescibacterota bacterium | reverse complement strand
CCTGCGGGGAATCTCCAGGTATCCGCGGACACCAAAGAAACGCTGCTCGACGAGCTCAACGGCCAAACGGCCGGCAAAGACATACCAGTTGTTAAAGGCCGCGCAACAAGAATCAGACAAAACAGAGACCTTCTCGAGGTCATTCTCGAGGACGCTGGAAATGTGATTGCCAGACGCGTCATTGTTGCGCTGGGGCGAAGCGGTGACTACCGAAAGCTAAATATCCCGGGCGAAGATCTCGACAAAGTCTACAACCGGCTTCACGACCCCAATGACTTCTGTGGTCAAGATGCGCTGGTTGTCGGGGGCGGTGACAGTGCGCTCGAAACAGCCGCGGCGCTTGCCGAATGCGGAGCCAAGGTCACGGTCAGCTATCGCAAACCGGAATTCACACGACCCAAATCCGAAAACATCGATCGCATCAACGGGCTCGCCCAACCCGGTGGAGGCGTCACCCTCCGTATGGCGACGGTTGTCACCGACATCGACCCAGGGGGCATAACGCTCGACGACAACAACGGAAGCAGCGAGACGATTGCCAACGACGTCGTATTCACGATGATTGGCCGGGAAGCACCGCTGGGCTTTTTCCGGCGCTCGCGACTCAACGTAGCCGGCGACTGGAACCTCAAAAAAGGGATCGGATTCCTTGGCTTCTTCGCGTTTTGTGTCGCGCTTTACAACTGGAAATCGGGTGGTGCGTTGGGCAATCTCTTCTATGCCAAGGGCTGGTTCCCTACATCGCTCACCGCCTCTTTCGCCTTGGCCGCGGCCAACCCCGCATCGTTTTTCGGAACGCTGGTGATCTCGGCGGCGGGGCCCGCGTTCTGGTACACACTCGCCTATTGCGTCATTGTGGTTGTGTTTGGCATTAAACGTATCCGCCGGCGCCGCACCCCGTATATCAAGACCCAAACGATGACCTTGATGGCGATCCAAGTGCTCCCGCTTTTTCTTTTGCCCGAGATCATCCTCCCACTGCTCGGCCACAACGGGCTGCTTTGGCAGCCGTTTGCCGATGCGATCTTTCCCGTTGTGGATTACGGTCACGGACGCGAGTACTGGCGCGCCTATGGGTTGATCCTCGCCTGGCCGCTCAATGTCTACAACGTATTTACCCACCAACCGCTCGGGTGGTGGCTAGCGATATCTTTCGTACAGACCTTTGTGCTGATCCCCGTGGCGATCTATTTTTGGGGAAAAGGAGCCTACTGCGGGTGGGTGTGCTCGTGCGGCGCCCTGGCCGAGACGCTGGGCGATACGCACCGGCACAAGATGCCGCACGGACCGCGCTGGAACCGGGTCAACATGATGGGACAGGTAATCCTGCTCATCGCACTCGCTATCCTTGTGCTGAGGATCTACGGATGGGTCGCAGGTGGTGATGGCATCGAGCCGCTTTTCCTTTTCGCAAAAGACCAGTACAAATGGGTCGTCGACGTCTTTTTGGCCGGAGCGGTGGGATACGGCGTTTACTTCTGGTTCAGCGGGCGTGTCTGGTGCCGGTTTATGTGCCCGCTGGCGGCGCTCATGCATATCTACGCGCGTTTCAGCCGCTTCCGCATATTGGCCGACAAGAAAAAGTGCATCTCGTGCAACGTTTGTACTTCCGTATGCCACCAGGGAATTGATATTATGAGCTTCGCCAACAAGGGCATTCCAATGGAAGACCCGGAATGCGTCCGCTGCTCGGCCTGCGTTCAAAGCTGCCCGACCGGTGTATTGACGTTTGGGCAGGTCGACCAGGAAGGACGCGAGACCTCGAGAGACCGGCTCGCCGCCAGCCTTGTTCAATTAAAAGAGAGCTGACAATTCGTTTTTGTTTTCCAAACCTAAAGTCACAGGTCCACAACCAAGGAGCGTGAAATGTTCTCAAAGAAACTCGACGCTGCGATGAGCAAGCAGTTCAACATGGAGCTTTACTCATCTTATGTCTATTTGGCCGCGGCTTCGTATCTCAACTCGAAGAACCTCGAAGGGTTTGCCCACTGGATGAACCTCCAGGTTCAGGAAGAGCTTCAGCATGCCGCAAAATTTTATCACTACATTCTCGAACGAGACGGCAACCTGGTGTTGACCGATGTCAAGGCCCCGCCAAAGACTTTCAAGTCACCGTTGGCTGCGTGTGAAGCCGCTCTCGCGCACGAGCGCAAAAACACCAAACAGATCAACGGACTGATGGATATCGCGATCGCCGCAAAGGACCACGCCTGTGCCGCGTTCCTGCAGTGGTTTGTAGACGAGCAGGTCGAAGAAGAAGCCCAGACCTCACAGCTGGTCGAAAACGTGAAAATGGTCCAGGACTCGGGTGGGGCGCTTTTCATGCTCGATCGCGAGCTGGCCAAACGGCAGCCTACACCGACTGCCGAAGAAGCCTAAGTCCTAACCGCTTCTGACAACTCAAAACCCCCGCCGCATCGAAGCGGCGGGGGTTCTTTATGGTGACTCTGATCCGCTCGGCGCCGGCACCGAGCTGGTCTGTTACGGCAGCTCTCGTTCGATCGACATAAAGAGCAT
>CP070631.1:41740-44420 GCA_020356045.1 Candidatus Latescibacterota bacterium | reverse complement strand
TCCGGGTCGGCGGCGCTCACCCCCTTCGATGCTTGAGGTGGGGTCTCCTGACCGTCGGTGACGACCGCGGTGTCCATAAGCGGCACCGGGGCCGCCGCGGCCAACACGGGTGTCAAACCCGCAGCTGCCAGCGCAAACAGGGCGATCATGAGCAAGGATGTTTGGCGTGTCATTGTAACCTCCTGACAGTTATTGTCTTACCATTATTCTTGAGTGCGCATCTCAATTTTGGGAGTTTTCCCATTCTCGATCTCATCCTGTTAGACACTGTCTGCCATTCGATTCTTGCGTATTTTTCAGCTGCTCGGTCAAATTCGATCGAGCCACGGCTCGAGCTTCTTGATCAGCTTCTTTTTGGCCCGGTGGATTCGTGCCTCGACGGCGCTGAGCGTCAATCCCATCGTGTCCGCTACGTCCTGGTAACTCATCCCCTCGTAATTATGAAGCATCAGTGGAACACGGTATTTCTCCGGCAGCGATTGGACACAGACCCATACAATTCGAGCACGATCAGCAGCTTCCAGATCACGTTCGATTCCCGGCATCGCCGAAGTCCGGCTGGTCTGTGAACTGACATTACCGCGGCGGACGAGATCAGATACCTTTTCGTCCATAAGGCTCAACCAGCGGTGGCGGCGTTCCTTTTTTTGTTGGTTTGTTATGTGATTGACGGCGATGCGGTAAATCCACGTATAGATCTGCGACCGGCCTTCAAATGTAGCCAGGTTCTGATAAACCTTAATAAAAATGTCCTGCGTGAGATCGCGGGCCGTCTCCTCGTTGCCCGTCATCCGGTATGCCAGGTTGAGAATCCGTTCGCCAAATGTGGCATAGATGTCGTCAAAAGATGGAGTTTCGGAAATCTTCTGCACGGTTTCCTCACGTAACCGGCGCGTTGAATGTGCAAAATGGCCGGCGTATTGGGCCGCCCAGGTTTGACGAAGCAATTCGATGTGCTCGACCACCGAGACGCCGTGCTGCAAATCGGCGTCCGCGGCACCTGTGTGCTTTATCGCACTGAGTTCGCCGTGCATCCGGGTGACCTGCAACCTCGGCGTGCTGCAAATCGGCGTCCGCGGCACCTATGTGCTCTATCGCACTGAGTTCGCCGTGCAACCGGATCACCTGCAACCTCGGCGTGCTCCGCCATCCTGGTTAGACAACAGTCTATCGGATTTCTTGCAAAAATAAACGTGAGAAGATGTCGCCGGATCCAGAGGCTTTCACTTGCGGGGGGCAACAACGCTCCGGACCCGGCGGTAGATCAATTGCGGAGATTAGACAGATTTTTTATTGGCAATCGGTGTTACCAGCCCTCGGTGTTTTTCTGTGCTCGAATCAGCCCTTTGCGTCGCCCATAGCCGTTAACGCCGGCACAAAAGACTGTTCGGCAAACGATCTAAACGTCGTCGTGCCCACCTTTTCCGAGCCCGGTGATTCGAGGGTAATCGATCCAGAATTGAACGCTCCGTACATCTCCAGAAATAAATCTGCCGTTGATGAGGGTACTCCCATTCCCGTCAGTGCATCCCTTGTTTGCGCAAGTGTCGTTGTTACGTGGTTGACCTCGCGGCCGAGGGCATCACCGATCGTTTTGGCAGCATTCTCAAAAGTCACATCCGACGGTCCAACAAGCTCTATGACCGTTCGGTCCGACCATTTCTTGTCCAGGATACGCTCAGCCGCCACCTTGGCAATGTCGTCTGTAGCGATCATCGCCATTTTTGCGCTGCCTTCCATCGGGAGAAAAACGGCATTCTGCGAAGCAATGGTCTCGGCCGACATAAAGTAATTCTCCATAAAGAAACCGGGGCGAAGATGTGTGACCTGCGCATCGGTTTGCTCCAGTTTTCTCTCCACGTCGCCGAGCCCTGCGATTGGCCCGGTGCCCTCGGATAGGTGCGCTCCAACACTCGAGAGATCGATGACCCGCGGGATATTGTTTTCGTTTACGGCTCTTACCACGATATCCGCTAGAACATTCTGATGACCGCGCAAATCATCGGTGGCGTAGTTGGGGGGTGTTAGCCAAAATAGGACATCGATGTTCTTGGTAGCATTGACGACAAAATCGGCATCCTCGAGGTCCCCTTTATAAACGACCGCGCCGCGGTCGGCTAGATGCTCGACCTTTTCTGGGCTCCGCGCCAAAAGGACAAGTTCCACCCCAGCGTTTAACAGACGTTCGCAAAGCCCACGCCCGATGTTTCCAGTTGGCGTATTGACTGCAACTTTCATAAGACCTCCCAATCGACCGGTTCAGAGTGCTTAATTGACCGGTTTAGCGTGTTCATGGATTCAGTATCAGAGCGAGCGTGGAATTGACAGAATCATGCTCAATATAAACATCCTGTGCGCACGCGCAAGACCGCGTGACTGTTATTCGACATAATTCTGGTTTACCGAAAAGCTTGTGAATCGCTTCGCAATCATGGCGAATTATGATTTCATAGCTTCGATAATGCCGGCATTTCATCTTGGGTCGTCTGAACAAAAATTTTTTGGATTTTTGATACTGCCGAACGATTTTTCTTGACGGGATTTTGGGGGTGTTTCTCTTGGTTGGATTGCGTTTATCGTAATTGCCCCTGTCGCTCGCATACGTCCCGTGTGGGCGTATTTAACGCATTCCGGACCGTTTTATGATTCCTCGAGGAGTTTGATGCCGTGTGTTGCTCCC
>CP070631.1:39240-41640 GCA_020356045.1 Candidatus Latescibacterota bacterium | reverse complement strand
GAGATCCTAACCCACTAAAACAACCTGTTTGTGTGCCCCAAACCATTATGCTTGGCAGCCGATTATTCTAATATCGAACTGACCGCTTGCCACAAAGAGAGATTCATATAAATCAGGGCATTAGTATGCTTCTGTAATCATTCGGCCTAGTTTGGCACAGGAAGTGCTTATTTTCATTTTAAGATTTAAACACTCTGTAGCGACAATACGGAAATCCATTGACGATTAACGGTATTTGGAGACTGATATGACATTCCTAACCACCCATGACCTCCCAGTCTGTAAAGATCTCGATGCTGAGGCGCGGGCTGTCATCTGTGGAGGTATCAGTTTTGGTTGGATCCAGCCGTATAGAAAGAACCAACCTTCTTCTTCTTTTGGTACCACTATCATCGGAGAGATCAACGTATCCAACACATTTCTAATCAATCCGATATTCAATCAAACCTACAATACGGTGTATCAGGTCGAGGTTGTCTCTATCGACGCCTCGGAAAATGTTGACTCATTGATTAATGTTCAGACCGACCAAGGTCAATTCGGGAGAGCCGTTTCATTTTAACTTCCGATTTGAGCTAAACCACAATCATCAGGCTAGGTACTCGAAGAGTACGTAGCACGCTCCAGGTCTGCCAGTATTTGTCTGGAACTTGTGAGCTGGTGTCGTCCATCTACCTCAATGTTGAGTCGCGCGTCTGGTATTGCCAGGTCTATTGTTTTAACAACATCTCCATCCTCGTCACGTTCTTTTACACCAGCAAGTAGAGAACGCGCAGCTTGAGCCATCGCGCCACTCTACCGTACATACAGAATTACGGAAGCACAGAAACATCACTAGTGGAGAGCGCCGACCAGCGCATCTACGCCCCGGCGATGTACGGTTGTCCTTATACTTCTTTCAGAGTCCCAAGTTCTGATAAACAGAATCGTCGTAATGGCGGGCTGCTTGCGCTACTGAAGCACGCCGAGCAAATTCGTCCGGAAAGTTATCTAGTGCGTACCTAATAATTTTGGCTTTGAAGGAAATATGGACGACATACTCGTCACATAGTATCGGTGGGCACAGATTGGTATCCATCCTCTCTCTACCATTCAAGTTTACGGCAATTATCGGCAGGCCAAGGTCTTGTGCCACCTGCATCTCCCATCGAACAAATCGAAAAAGGTTCTTGGTGTGCTCACCTACGAGCACAATGACCTGTTTCGCTGAGGAGAACCGCTCACGGAGTTGATGCTTGACTGTTTCCTCGCCGGCCCGCTCAGTGCGGGGAGCAAGGTCGTGGGCATTATGGAAATTGAAATCAATACGTTCACTGTTCTTCCAGCCCATCATATACACGTACGCCCACATGTCATTGTCGCCATCAAATATCACATAGGTCTTGTTCCTGTAGCTCATGGTCTTCCTTGGCTATCTCGCCTGTAATCCATCTGCACAACCATCAGCGCCACTCTTCCGTATTTACAGAAATACGGAAGTACAGAGCAACCGCCGTCCGGGGATGCCCTCCCCTATTCCTCCTCCACCAGCTTCCTCGGCCGGTTCGTGCCGTCACTCGGTTCGATCACCCCTCGCTCCTCAAGCATGTCCATAAGCATCGCCGCCTTCCCGTAACCGATCCGAAACCGCCTCTGTAGCAGTGACGTTAAAGCCTTCTGCTCGGCAACCACAAACTCTCTCGCCGTTTCGTAGATCGCCTCGACCTCCTCTTTCCTTCGCGCCGCCCACACCACACCTCCGCCCGACCCGCTTCCCAACGCGTCGAGCGCATCCTCGATCCTGTCGATCGTGTTCCACAGCGCCGACGGATACTCCGCCTCGTCGGTCGCCTGCCGTATCTTTTCCTCCGCCCCACGTATCGTGTCAGCCAACTCTTCGGAGTGACCCTGCACGAGTTCGGTGGTTTCTTTCTGCCCTTCCGTGAAGTCCTCCACCGCCTCCTGCACTTCGAAGAGCCCCTCCTCAACTTTTTCCAATCGTTGTTCAATACTATTGTCGTTCATATCACCTCACCCTATCGGATTTCTGTCTTTACAGAAGTACAGAACCACCCACACACAACGCCCATCTGAATCACCGATGGGCTTTTTATTACTCCTCCCGTGACCCCGTCACACGCACCGGTCACACCCAGAACCAACCCCTCTCTCAGACACCCTAATCCCAGAACAAAGCCACAGACGAACAGCCACCTCCTGATTCTAGTCAAAAATGCGGGTGGTCGTTTTGTCAAAAATTCGGGAGGTGCTCGTCAAATTTTCGGGTGGTGAGCTGTGCGGAAACCGACACCCTTTTCCCACACCCCAACTTCGGCACGTAGCCAAAAAAATCGCCGGTATCCCTCGAAGCGAGTCAAATTTGCGAGTGAGGGATTTGTCAAAAATTCGAGGGATACGTGT
>CP070631.1:36661-39140 GCA_020356045.1 Candidatus Latescibacterota bacterium | reverse complement strand
TTTTTGGCGGCATATCGTCCACGTGCATTGTCACGACGTATATCTTGGCGATCATTTTCCGCTGGTACATGGGCGTGTGCCCTGGCAAGACTATCTTGGTGAACTGCTCGCGCGTGGGTTCGATGGAACGGTTATCATCGAAGTTCCGCCCGAGCTGTACATCATGTCGGGCGGAATGGAGTCACTCGAGAAATCGATTGCCGGGTTGCGGTCGGTCAGCGCATACACCCGGCCATCTGGTGGCTAAAACATACTGTCGGGAACTGCGCACCTTACAGTGTGTACGAACGACAGGCAGATGCCAATCCCATCGACAGCCCGGTGGAAATCTACTTTTGCGTGTGGTATGATGGCCTGTGTGGCGTTGCTTCAAGTCTTGCCCTTGGCCGGTGTTCACATAATCCTGGGTATTCAAAACGGACGGGGTGAACGCGATGAGTGACAAGGGGTTTATTTCTAAGTTATCCAATTCAGTTTTTGGCAAAGGGTCGGGCAAAGTCGATCTAGCCAAAGAAAACGCGCGTCTAAAACGAGCCGTCGAAGAGCTGTCCGCTTTGAACGACATCGCGCTCACGGTGGGAACAACTGCGGACCCGCAGACCTTGGTCGAAAGACTCGTTGGCTGTCTGATGCGAGCTGCAAAGGCGGAACAGGCCTCGGTGACGCTTCTCCGGGGGCCTGCCAGAAACACCGCGGAAACGGAACTCCGTCTGATGGCCACATCCGTGGAGATGCCGCGTTACCACATGGACCAAGGGTTCCTCGGGTGGCTGGAGCTCAACAAAAAGCCTCTAGTCATCAATGATCCCGCCAAAGATGATCGCTTCAAAGGGATGGACTGGGATCCCTCCATCAACTCGGTGATGTGCGTGCCGCTTCTGGTAAAATCCGAGATGATCGGCGCGCTCACCGTGTACAACAAAAAAGGCGGCGGCGGGTTCACCGAGGAAGATCAGAGATTACTACCCATTATTGCCGCACAATCCGCACAGATTATCGACAACACCCGGCTCATCAAAGAAAACGCAGGAATGCAGGAGCAGGTAAAGCTCGCCTACGAGATTCAACGCAACCTTCTACCCTCGGAACCACCATACATCGACGGCTACGATGTCGCGGGCACGAGCATTCCCGCGCAGACCGTCGGTGGTGACTACTACGATTTTATCCAAACGCAGAAGGGCGGCTGGGCGGTGTGTCTCGGTGATGTGTCGGGCAAGGGGTTGCCCGCATCGTTGTTGATGGCAAACACACAGGCGACGCTTCGCGGGCAGACGCTGGTCGAAGCGGATGTGAACGAGCGAATCGCCCGCGCCAACAAATTGATCTATCAAAGCACCGACGATGAGAAATTTGTGACGCTTTTCTACGGGATACTCGATGTCGCCCGGCACGACATATCGTTTGTCAACGCTGGGCACGAACCTGCGATTGTTGTGTCATCCGAAGGCGCCATCGAACGTCTCGAAACCGGTGGGATGGCGTTGGGGGTGGTCGACGACTTCCCCTACAAACAAGAAACCCGGCAGCTTGCACCCGGTGACGTCCTAATCGTCTATTCAGACGGTGTTCCCGACGCAACCAATATATCCGACGACGCCTTTGGTATCGAAAAGCTCATGCTTCTAGCCAAAGAGATGAGGAACGAACCGACCGCCGTCATTGTCGAAAAGATCGTCGGTGCCGTCAATGAACACGCGGGAGAGGCACCTCAGATGGACGACGTCACGCTGGTGGTGGTCAAGCGAGCCAGGTGATCACAGGCTCGGGCTGAATGATGCGAATCGATGAAATGAACAACGGCGGGATGCTGACGTGGGTGCTAATTGTTGTTGTCTTATCGTGTGGAGTCACGGGATGCGAGAAAGACGACCCACTAGAGCCAAACGTCACGCTGTCGGGCCAAGTCACGAATTCAAGCGGCCAGACGGGGACAGTGATTGTCGAGATCGACTACTACCTGCGTGATACGACAGATCCGCAAGGCAGATTTGAGATCCAGGTCCACCGGGATTTTTTCGTGGATTCTCTCTACGCATGGGTTGACTGTGACGGGGACGGACGTTGCACACACGACGAACCGCACGGATTCTATCATGGCAAGGGCGACTCCTTGCGTGCGCGGAGCTTTCAAGTACGGGACTACGATATCTCGGGTCTTAACTTTGATATCCCATGAGTGCTAACCAGCAACGAGCTGTGATTATTCTGAGCTGTCTGTTAGTCGGCGTCCTTGGTGCCGCGTGCAGCGAGGACCCCACCGGCCCGCCAGAAGACGGCAACGGCGACAACGGTAAACCGCCCGTTATTCTACAAACGTCGGACTGGTTCTGGTTGAACCCTCTTCCGCAGCCGCTGGATCTTTGGGATGTCACAGTCGACCCGTCGGGATTTGGGGTGGCGTTGGGCGAGTTCGGGTCCGTGGTCATCACGGAAGACGCGGGTGTCACGTGGACGGCGCGTCTGCTGCTTGCCTCTG
>CP070631.1:35560-36561 GCA_020356045.1 Candidatus Latescibacterota bacterium | reverse complement strand
GATCGTGCAAAACTCCCTGGCGTTGTCCCAGTAGGTCACCTGAAGGTGATCGGTACTGACCACTACATTCAGTCTTGCTTCAGCGTCAGCCTGACTGAAGTCGCCGTGTTCGACAGAGTTTGTTCCAAGCTCGTAGGTGCCCAGCCGCAGGTATGACAGCGACTCGTCATCCAGGGGGATCGAGTTACCGATCAGCAGGGTGACAGCAGTGAGGTGATCCAGTATGTCGCAAAGATCGGTACACCTGAATTCGTATTCGAGATTCTGAACGTCCGCTCGCGGTTTTGAGACGCATTCGAATCGACAATGAGAACCGGTTTTTGGCAGATCCGGTTCGCATCTGGCGCGTTTGGAGTCGGTTTGATTTTTCTGGAGTTCCTTGAGCATGACAAACGACAACGTTGGCAGATTCTTGGGGTAACAAATCTTGATATCAGAGAGTCCAATCTCCGAGCAGTAGCGGATATATTGAGCGATATGATCCTGATGCGAGAGTGAGGTCGACTCGCCCACCTCAATGGTGATCGCATGGCGTGCAAAATCTATGTCGCGAACGATCAAATGCATCGCTCTATCCCGTGTACTGGGAGTGAATCTGTGTCTCAGACGTCACCGATTTCTTCGAGCTCAGTACCAGCACCGCGATATCATCCGCGGGTGGCGAGCCACCCCTAAACTTGCGTTCGGCATCGACGAGACACGACAGCAGTGTATTGGCTCCCGAAATAGCGTTTCGCTTGCATTCGGACAGAATTCGATCGAGGCTAAACTGCTCACCTTGGGCGTTCATCGACTCGTTTAGTCCGTCCGTATATTGAAGGATCAGCGATCCAGGACTCATTTGGAGCTCGTATTCCTCGATTTCGAGATCGAACTGAGTCGGGGGGAAGATTCCCAAGGGCGGTCCCGCCATTCTGTGGAAATCGCACCGCTTCTTGGCCGGGTCAAAAATGACCAGGGGGTTGTGCCCAGCGTTTGAATAAACCAAGCGGCCGGTTCGG
>CP070631.1:34029-35460 GCA_020356045.1 Candidatus Latescibacterota bacterium | reverse complement strand
CGTTTTCCCATTGGTATCACTACGCCTCGGCCGAATCGATGGAGGTGGCGTACTACGTCTTCCCGCGAAACTACGGCTACGTGCAGACCACGTACGCGCTCACCGTTCCGATGATCGAAGTGTTTGCGGACATCTTTGGCGAGTACCCGTTTGTCGATGAAAAGTACGGTCACGCCGAGTTTACTTGGGGCGGGGGCATGGAGCACCAGACCATAACGAGTTTGGGCGGGTGGAGCGAATATCTGATCGCGCACGAGCTCGCGCACCAGTGGTGGGGCGACATGGTCACTTGCGACAGCTTTCATCACATCTGGCTAAACGAGGGATTTGCGACCTACTCGGAGGCGCTGTGGTCCGAGCAGGCTTACGGGATGGCGCAGTATCACCAGGACATGGACGCCGCCAAGTATTTTGGCAACGGCACCATCTATGTGCACGATCCTTCGGACTTCAGCCGTATCTTCCACTACGGGCTCTCCTACAACAAGGCGTCGTGGGTACCGCATATGCTCAGACACGTTGTCGGTGATGCCACATTTTTTCAGATTCTCAAGACATACTATGCCGATAGCCGTTACCAATACGGGACGGCAACCACCGAGGAATTCAGGAACTTGTGCGAGGCAGTATCGGGGATGGAACTCGACTGGTTTTTTCATCAATGGATCTACGAAGAGTACTACCCCGCATATACCTACAACTGGTCATCCACACCGCTCGGGGGCCAGTACCAAATCGACCTGACCATCGATCAGACCCAAACCAACTATATCTTCAAAATGCCCATCGATGTGACGGTAACGACGAGCGCGGGCGACACGACATTTGTCGTCTGGGACAGCCTGGCCACGCAAGGCTTCACGCTGACGGTAAGCGATCCACCGTCGAGCATCCTGCTCGACAAAGACGGCTGGATCTTGAGAACAATCGAGGAACCGATTATCAATCCGACGTTCCATAGAGGTATCCTCGTTGTCAACGGCGTGGATCTCAACGTCTACGGTGCCGACATCTGGACGGCTTACGAAGACAGCGTGTTTTGGGGCAGCCACGATATCACGTTTTGGGACAACTTCGAGGAAACCGGTTTGGGATACCCGGGCAACCTTCCCGCACCTATCGGGCATGGCCACGTCCCCGGCGATATCATCAAACAGTTCTCCTCGGTGGTATGGATAGGAAACAACTACAACGGCGACTATCCCAAATGGACCGACACGCCGATCCTGCCCTACATCGAAGCCGGCGGAAACGTGCTGCTCATGACGCGGTACGGGCAGACCTTTATCAACCAGGATTTGCGCGACTATTTGGGAATCACCTGGCGGGAGAATACGACCAACACGCTAAATAACTGCGTGGCCGTTCAACCTGGACTCGTGAATATGAACCCGATTGGCAGTCATCTCCAAACCATCTGCGCCGTATTCG
>CP070631.1:31525-33929 GCA_020356045.1 Candidatus Latescibacterota bacterium | reverse complement strand
ATGGCAGAACGCCCGATGCTGTGACCGCGCCGGCGCAAGTGTTGGGCGCTCCTAACTTGTAAAACCCCAAAAAAAACCTATCTCGACTCGACCAATGTCACTTTGAGAAATTCCGTGATTATGTTATTATTTTCTCAAGCTGGGGTGCACGGTTTCCGATTTGTAGTCATGCCGTTTACTGCCTGATCATCAGGAGGAGTGAGGTCATGCGGAAGTCACGCATCGCAGTTTTTTTCTTGCTCGTGTCCATTCTCGTTGTTCTCGTGGCGCAGTCCGACGCCAAGAACCCCTACCGTAGAGCCTTTTTCGACGTCTATCCCGCGGCGGATGGTACGCAGATCGCTGAGCTTCCCAGCACCGGCGCGCACTGTGGGGTTTGCCATTTCGATTTTGGCGGCTCGGGTACACGAAACGCTTACGGGCTCCAGGTGGAAGCGGCAATTGCCTCAGGCAACTATGCGACCACGGAAGAGGCGATTCTTTCGATTGAGAACAACGATTCGGACAATGACGGTTTTTCCAACCTCGTTGAAATCACCGATGTCAACAATTTCTCCAATACGCCGACATTTCCCGGTTTGACGGACGGCAATGTGGCCAGCGTTGTAAACGTAGACATCAACGACGTCATACCTTATCTGACGCCGTCCGGCGGGACGGACACAATACCACCGGTGGTGACCGTGACCTCACCCAACGGTGGGGAGATTTACGACGCCAACACGGTCAACCCAGTCACCTGGATGGCGACCGACGACAGCGGGATTTCTTTTGTTGATATCTATCTATCCGATGACAACGGCGTCACCTTCGAACCGATCGCCAAAGGTCATGATCCGGATACGGCGTTTGACTGGTTTGTCCATAATTATCCGGGCTCGCAGAACATCATCCGTGTCGTAGCGCGCGACAACGCCGGCAACTATGGTGGCGACTGGAGCGATGCGACATTCACGATCAATGCCGCGACGGGCGTGGCGCCCACGACGCTCCGCGATATGATTCTACCGGGCAGCCAACCGCACCAGGCAGGGGTCCACGAAGACCCCGACGCGACTTGCGTGGCATGTCACGGCAACTACAGCACCGACGTGGAGCCGTGGTTCAACTGGCGGGGAAGCTTGATGAGTCAGGCGCTCCGCGATCCGGTTTTCCTGGCCTGTCTCGCGATCGCCGAACAGGATGCCCCCTCGGTGGGCGATCTTTGCCTCCGGTGTCATACACCGACGGGCTGGCTCGAGGGCCGATCGGTGGACACGAGCGGTGGACTCATGACCGACAAGGACTTCAAAGGTATCCAGTGCGATTTCTGTCATCGCGTTGTCGACCCGATTTACAAACCGGGCATCAGCCCACCCGAGGACGCCGCCGTTCTCGATTCGCTCGACGTGATTCCCGTGTCGGCGGCCAACGGCCAGTACGTTGCCGACGCCGATCCGTACCGGCGTGGACCTTATGCCGACGCGCAGGCAGACCATCAGTTCCTCCACTCACCGTTCCACACGGAGAGCGATATCTGCGCCACCTGTCACGATGTGAGCAACCCCGTGTTCCTCGCGGGGAGTACACCCGATGAGTACGTGCTCGACGCCTTCGATTCGCCACACCCCGATGGTGACAAACGGAACATGTTTCCGGTCGAGCGTACGTTTAGCGAGTGGGAGGCGAGCGAGTACGCGACGACCGGGGTCTTTGCGCCCGAGTTTGCGGGGACCAAACCGGACGGGATCGTGTCGACGTGCCAGGACTGCCACATGCCCGACGTTGCTGGCAAGGGTGCCGCCGGAGGGCCGAACCGAAGTGACCTGCCCCACCACGATTTTATGGGTGGCAATCATTTTGTGCCCGATATTCTTCCCGCGCTCTACCCGGGCGAAGTCGATGTGGCACAATTGCAGGCAGCCAAACAACGCGCGATCGACATGCTCCAGAAGGCCGCCACGATGGCGCTGGCCACCGGACAGGACGAGTTGCACCCAACGCTTACGGTGACGATTACCAACGAGACCGGACACAAACTCATTTCGGGATATCCGGAAGGCCGCCGGATGTGGATCAATGTCAAAGCCTGGGACGTTGATAACAACCTTGTCTATGAGTCGGGCGCTTACGATGTCGGCACGGGTGTGCTCACCAAGGACAGCGACATCAAGCTCTACGAGATCAAGCCGGGGATCTCCACGCGTCTATCTCCCATCGTCGGTTATCCCGCCGCGCCGTCGTTCCACTTTGTTCTCAACGACACTGTCTATTCGGACAACCGGATCCCGCCGCGCGGGTTCACTAACGCCGGTTTCGTGACGGCGCAGTCACCGGTTGTGGCCTACTCGTATGCCGACGGTCAATACTGGGATGACACGACGTACGAGCTTCCGCAAGATGCCGTGTTTGCGGAAGCCACGCT
>CP070631.1:29108-31425 GCA_020356045.1 Candidatus Latescibacterota bacterium | reverse complement strand
CGTTGTGGGCTGGCTCACAGCCATGCATTTTCTGAGAAAGGCGAACATCGGGCCCGGTCAAAAAGTGCTCATTTATGGCGCCTCCGGCAGCGTGGGTACCGCCGCGGTGCAGATCGCCAAGCATTTCGGGGCGGAGGTTACCGGTGTGTGCGGTTCCACAAACCTGGAAATGGTGAAGTCTATCGGAGCCGACCGAGTCATCGATTATACAGAAAGCGACTTTACGAAGGGCGGCGAAACGTTTGATGTCATTTTCGACACGGTGGGCAAGAGCTCGTTTGCCGGCAGCGTACGATGCTTGAATCCAAAAGGATTCCTTTTGTTAGGGGCCGTCTGGAAGATGTCGTGGTATCTGCGAGCCCTGTGGATTTCGATAACGAGCAGCAAGAAAGTGATCCACGGGATAGCCGGTGACCGAATCGAGGATTTGGATTTTGTCAAAGAGCGAATCGAAGCCGGCGAGTTCAAACCGGTCATAGACCGACGCTACCCATTTGAGCAAATCCCGGAGGCGCATCGCTATGTCGAGAAAGGACACAAAAAAGGAAACGTTGTCATAACTCTCGATCGCGACCTGTCTGGGGATGGGGGCGTCTAACAATGGATTTCCGGCAACAGATACCGTTGGGGAGAACCGGGTTGATGGTCAGCCGGCTCGGCATCGCATCGGGCTATGGCGTGCCTGCAGCCTCTATCGAAAAGGCGTTTCACGAATACAGGCTGAATTACTTTTTCGTGAGCTTCATCAAGCGCGGCCAGGCAAAAATCGCCTTGAGCAACCTGTTACCCAGGTTTCGTGACAAGATGGTTATCGTGCTGCCCTATGCTTCATTTCTCAAACATTTCTTTCTGCGCCGGACCGTCGAAGGCTGGCTCCGTCGGTTGAATATTGACAATGTTGATGCCGTCATCCTGCAAGACGTTAAGACGAAATCCCCGCGATTGTTCGACGTAGCCCTGAAGTTAAAGGAAGAGGGAAAAGTTCGATTCATCGGTCTCTCGAGCCACGAGCGCCCTTTCATAGGTCGCATTGCCCGCGGTGCAATCGACCTGCCCGTCGACCTGTTTCACATCCGCTATAACGTGGTTCATCGTGGCGCGGAGGAGGACATTTTCCCACATCTTCCTGACGTCGATCGGCCGGGGATCGTGATCTTTACCGCCACATGCTGGGGCAAGCCCTTAAAAGCCAACAATATGCCCTCCGGCGAAGTGCCGCTTACCGCCCCAGATTGTTACCGGTTTGTCCTCTCCAACCCCAACGTGGACGTATGTATCGCCGGACCATCCACGGCCCGCCACATGGATGAGAACCTGACCACGCTGGACGGCGGACCTCTGTCCGACGAGGAGATGACCCGCGTTAAACGCATCGGCGACCATATCCATCGGAAGTGAAAGATCATTATCAAACGAATTGTATGACCTCGATGCGTTTGATGCGGCGGCCTGTGGGTTGCACGCGGGTCGAACACGGATTACGCAGATCCAGTTCGCAGAGTGTTACCGGTGCTCGCTAGACGAATAAATGTCGAAGAACCTCGCCAACACACGATCCAGGGTATCGACACAACTCTCCTCGTTCCTGATCCGAATCTCCCAAGGGTTTTTGTCTCCAACCTGCACGTGGATGATATCTCGATAGGGTACGACCCGACAGAGGAGAGCATTTCGAAACAAAATTCTCAATTCCACGCGCGTTGTACTCAGGTTCACCTCTTCGTGGATACCGCAGACCGCGTCGAGGAAATTGTCGTACAGCACCTTCACTCTCTGATTGGCGATCGCGTTACCCGGATCGATTTTCGGCGGGGATTCCACGTGTTGGCGGTCCACCGGCGTTCCTCCTGATATGGTTGATTTTGAACCACAGGCTCTCGCAGACCGTGTGGTACGAACGAGAAAGCGTTGAGTTGGGTGCTCTCATTACGATGGGAACACGATCCCCGAGCGCATTCTCCCAGCCGGTTAAGTTGCCCAAGCCGACGAGTGACAGGTCCTTCGCATTACGAGGCTGAGCTGTATTATTCAGGGACAAAACGCACGTCAGCTCTGCCCCCGTCTTTTTCGCCGCCCATTCGAGAGTGGCTCCCGGAACGTTGCCACCGGTCTCGAGAAGCAGAAGGATCGTGACCGGGTGTGCAAAGCTAGCCGCCTCCGGCAGTCCCTCTCGGAATTGCCGTTCCGGACTTACGGGCGCTAGATGAACAAGCTCAATCCGAGAACGGTGGGGATTCTCATCTCGCGATGGGATTAGTTCCGGTGCGATATCGATCCTTACCCCTCCGAGCCGGGCGGCAGGTGTCTCGCTGTCATG
>CP070631.1:27927-29008 GCA_020356045.1 Candidatus Latescibacterota bacterium | reverse complement strand
TCCCCTGCTTCACCGGGAAGCCGGCCTGCGTCGGGAAGAACCGACCACTCGCACGGATCGAGCATCGCCTCGTTGATATCGACGGTTCGCCTGGCCTCACCCTGACCCTTGAGCGCCCTATGCCAGTAACTCCATTGATCGAACGTGTTTTTCGCCCCGAGGAAATACCAGATGACATCGCCAGGCGTAAACACGCCGGTATTGGCTGCTGTGTCCTCCATTGGATGATTGTAATGCGGTCCCGTCGGACCAGATCCGAGATCCATTAGATCGCAGCAGAATTTGTTGTCTTCTATCACACCACCAGCGGTGTAGGCGAAATCCATCCGATAGGCATCCCAACCCGCCGGGGCCAGCCCGGGAACATGTGGCCACCGGAGGAGTCCCGCCTGCGGGTCACCGGTATAAGCTTGATTGTCCGGAGACTGGATCGCGAGACCGATTTTGCCCGACTGGGGGTTGCCATAACGGTCGGTCACCCGGGCGAATACATATACGGCTTTACCGGTGCGTCCCCCCGTGTTGTCATTGGCAAGTCCCTGAGGGTCGGACACCTGAACCACGAGAGAATCTCCCGGTGCACCTAACAGCGACGGGCTCATCGCCACATCGCACCGCGCAAAGCTCGATGCCGGATCGATTCCGCCCTCTTCGGGGAAATTGTCCTGCCACAGCTCAATCTGTCGGATGTGCCAGAGGGGCGCCTGAGTATCGATGCGAACCACCCGTACCTGGTCGATCAATGGCGCATGGCTGTGGCAGGACCCCGAGCCATAAATTCCGCACCACCAGTCGCACAGATCCCACGCGCCAAGCGCCACCTGCATCTCGGTGGCGGACCCCGGGATAAAAGGCCCCATGTCGAACGCCCTTCGGATCCAGTCTTCTCCGCCACCGTAGTATACCAATCCGTCGCTGAACCACTAGGCGCAGTCACCGGGCAGTCCTTGTGATCGAACGGCCCAGCGGTAAAACTGGAGGTTGTCCACCGGCAGATCGCGGTACGTCAGAAACTCGATCGTGTACTGCCCGCCGGAGCCGGTGACGGGAAACCAGGGGGACCAGATCTCGTTGCGCATGT
>CP070631.1:25907-27827 GCA_020356045.1 Candidatus Latescibacterota bacterium | reverse complement strand
GATAGGTTCGTAATCCATCTCGCTTGACAAAGCGGGCCAACTCGGAAACAAACTCGGGCTGCTCGAGCGGTTCCCCTCCTGTGAAGCTAACCGTCCGCACCGGCTCGTTGTCCCGAATCACATCTCGGAGCGCATCTATAGTCAGGCTCACGGAGAGCGGGTTGCGTAACGTCCGGCGTTCTCCTGCATGAATGACACAGATGTTCGATTTGTTTTTGCTCGCCAACGTATCGCACCAATAGCATGTCGCGGAGCAACCGGCTGTCCTGACAAAAACCTGCCTGTCGCCGACATAGATCCCTTCACCCTGTATCGAGCAGAATATCTCTGATATGTAACCCGTTGTCTGATTCATGAGGTGGTCGAGACTCCCTACTGCGGACAAATTCTTCTCGAGATACGAATCGCTCGTTTCGCTATTGTTGGTTCCGCTATTCTACCGGGCGGACTTTGGCCGCCGCGTGAGCGGCTGATTCGAGCTCGCGCGTGTAGCAGCCGAGCAGATCGGCGAGTAGTTCGGTGGGTTCAATCCCAATTTCCTCGAGCCCCACCGCGGGGACCGGTGCGCCTTCGGGCCGTATATTGATCCCGAGATGGATTAGCACCGAGTGCGGTGACGGCGCGGCAATCGATACGGTGAGCTTGCGATCCTCGATGAACACATCGTCACCGCGACGCTGTACTCGAAGTCCCCGCGCGCCGAGCAGCTCGCACAGTATGCACACCAGCATCCGCTGCCTCAGAACCCCGGTTCCAAGATCGCACCCCGGATGCTCGGCGATAACGTGTGCCATTTGCTCGCTCTTGATAAATGTACCCGCCATCACATCGTCGAGATCCACCAAATCTTCGGTCTTCACGTGACAGGGCCCCAGAAATGCGGCAGCGGCATCACCCGCCATGCCCGTATGCTGGAGCACCCATCCGCTGCGAAGCTCCTTACCCGTGTACGGGATCTTTTTGTCTATGATCTTGAAACGCATCGTCGCACTACCGTCTCAGCCGGCAAACTCAAGAGGAGGTTTGAGCCCCACAGGCATGGCTCCGATGGCGGCTTTGAGCCGTTTGCAGGACCCGCAGCATCCGCACATGATCTCTCCCGCATCGTAACAGCTCCAGATAACGGAAAGCGGCGCACCCAATTCCACACCCAGCTCGAGTATCTCTCGCTTGTCGAGATCTTGTGTAAAGCTCATTACCTGGACTGCGTTGCGGGTCGACAACCGCAGCCCCCGGTTCACTCGCGATACGTACTCAGCGCCGTTGTCGGGAAACTCCTCCGCCTCCTCGCGGTTGAACCCCGTCACGATGGTATCGCACCCAAACCCTTCCGCGTATGCAGCCGCCACATTCAAAAACACTCCATTTCGGTTTGGAATCCACACCGCCTCGAGCGTTTCGAGACCACCCTCACCCTCTGCCCCAAACCGCATCGCTTCGGGCAGAAGCGAACCCAGCCAACCCAGTTCAACCTCGCGGAACGGAAGATTGTAATAGTTGACAACTCCCAACACCGCGGCGCGTTCCTGAACGAGCGCTCTCTGCTCGTAATTGAAAAACAACACCAGGCGCACGTCCATTTCAGTGAGCGCTTTTGACAGAGAGACATTCGAATCCAATCCGCCGCTCACGAGAGCGACGGCACGTCTGCCTTTGAGACTCATTGATCCCAGAGCTCCTGAAGGGTTCAGCAGGCTTGTTCGGGTACTATTGGCCTTCCGCGCCCGGCTGCGTCGGGCGATGCCAACTTGACGCGTCCGACCGGGACAGGCCAGATATCACCTGATTTCCCTAACGTTAATGGCTGCCTACCACCCACGCAATATGATTCCCCGGCCCCAAAGTTCCCACCGGCACCGTCGGGCGCTCTGAACCTTCCGCGCCCGGCTGCGTCGGGCGCTCTGAACCTTCCGCGCCCGG
>CP070631.1:23669-25807 GCA_020356045.1 Candidatus Latescibacterota bacterium | reverse complement strand
ACCTCCTTGAAACGGGTTCCAATCATCTGCTACACTTATGAAAACGGCTTGTTGGATCTGCGTTTTTTACTGCCACGGCCCCCACCTCAAAGAAGGAAGAGACATGCGAGAGCGCACGGCACGGATTTATGCTTTGTGAGTGGTCTACAACCTAATCATGGCGCGAAGAATACTTCCAATATTGTGCTTTACGATTTCCTTCTGTCTGATTTCGCTCTCTTCGAGTACCGCAAAAAAGAACATAAAAGACGCGAGGCCGGAAGGCTATCGTTTCCAAACTAGCACGCGCCCATCGGGCGCATCTCTCCTCAGGGATTGGCGAGAACGGGCTCCAGCATCTGCCGTGCTCGACACATTCGTGCTTGCAGAGTTCTCTTTTAATCCCGGCGGAGTACGCTCGACGGAAGGATGGGTTGGAGTCGACATGACAGCTCCAATTGATACTTTCTGTCATGTAGCCGACGCAAGCGAGCTAAATGGCGGCACCTTTGGCCGCCTTGTCGTCCTAGACGGCAATCAGTCACTGTGGTGCGGTGCCGCAGCTCAAAACTCTGGCGAGCTTTGCCACTTCGAGACGCTGCCGGGTTACGGGAGGAACTGGGTACAGTATTTCGTCTCGATTCCGTTTGAACGGCAAGGGGATGTCATATTCTCCTATCTCATTCGATACGATGTCGAGTGGGCAGAGGATGTGGTTGAGGTGAATTATCGACGCAAACCAGATCAGCACTACCCGGAAGGATCCTGGGAACAACTAGCATATTATTCTTACACAGCCGATAGCACTATAGCCGAAGAATTTACGATTGCAGACAGCCTGCTCGGTGACACCGCTCAATTCCGTTTCGCTTTTTACAGCGACGGAGCATGGGATGATGAGGACGGATTGTGGGATTTTGATGGGGCATTCATCATCGACAACATAACCGTTCGTGACGGTAGCGGGATTGTCGATTTCCAGGATTTCGAATCCGAACCGGCAGGGGCGGTCAGGACCAACGATGGCCATTGGATGGGTGACGTTTTGGAGCCCTATGGGGATTTTAGTGGTCTGTTTTCCGGTTGGTCGGTACTTCAGGAAGATCCGTGCCTAAACGATTTGGGGACTTTTTGGGGATTCTTCAACGGGTCCACGGCCGATTATTCATGCGGCGGGCACCCGGAGCAAACTGCTGTACCATATGCCAAATATGAACCATATATACCGTATTGTTATACAACTCAAATTGCCAACGAGATCTGGTCACCTCCGATTGATTGGACAAAAGACATCAACGGTACCGCTGTACCACCGACCGCGGCAAGTGCCATCCTCGAGTTCGACGTCTACCGGGACCTCGCCGAGGAAAACTACCTTTTTTACACGTGGGATGTTCGCGACATTATTAATGAATGTCCCTCGCGCTGGGCGAGCGATCGCAACAACCCGTTTCAGGTTCGGGCTCGTCGCCCATGGCTATGGGGTGATAACAAAGACTGGTTCCGCGAGCGATTCGAATTTGGAGATTTGATTCCAACTGATGCGGATGAGATCCAAGTAGCGCTGGGTGTATACGACTACTGCGGGCCATGCTCCTACTTCGGGTGTAATGGGAGCGAATGTCACAGCCATGCTCCGCTGTTTGACAACGTGCGTGTGGTTCGAGTCAACACTGTCGGACCAATCTGGAGACAACAACCCGGAAAAGTCTACAAAACCTACCCCACAGGCTATGACCTATTTCAGGACAACTTTGCCAGCGACGGTACTACAACGGGAACGGTACGAATCGACGTACCCAAAGATGACTGGCGGAATTGGTGTGGGCGTCATCAGAATCCCAACTTCCTGCCCGGCGATTCGGCAACGGTCACCGTATCTCACAGCGCCGGACTCGCCCATCACATTCCTGGCGACCCGAGCAGCGGACCAGCGGTTTATTGTCATGTGAAGGACGTTTCGCCCGCGAAATCAGGTACAGCCATCTCGGGGGACCTTTCACGCTGGCCGGTGGTGTCCAACGGCGGCAACTGGACGGTTCTCAGGTGTGACTCATCATACGACCCATACAATTGCCCTGAGAACTGGATAACGGACGAATACTGTGTGGACCTGAACGATAATCTCTACACGCCTGGAGATACGATCTTTTACTATT
>CP070631.1:21525-23569 GCA_020356045.1 Candidatus Latescibacterota bacterium | reverse complement strand
TTAGTGATTTGATTCACAAGCCGGGCCCGGCAACGACCGTCCAAGTGAAGTCCTCACCGCATCTGGGTTCGGCGGCGCCCCATAATCGTTTGCTGGCTAGTAAAACGGCTCGTATAGTCAAGACAGGGCGTGGCCCCAAATCGGCTGGGGTGTCTGCCTGTGCTACGCAAGACCCGAGGAGGAAATTATGACCCACCCATGCCCTTTACGGGTTAAGCCAAACCCGGCCAGTTTTCCAACAAGTTTATTAATAATAGTCATCTTGCTCGCCACATCCTGCACCGGACAAACTCGACAATCCACAACAGAAGAATTAGTTTTTCACTCAGGGCCGTTCAAGGTGGTTGGGGATCTAAAGCTGCCTGAAGGAAACGGTCCGCACCCTGTCGTCGTCTTTGTCCACGGCGATGGCCCGAACAACCGCACATCGGGTGTAACCTACCCGCCGATTATGGAACGAATGGAAGAAGTGGGCTACGCGACTTTTGCCTGGGACAAACCGGGGACGGGCGAGTCCACCGGCGAGATCGACCGGCGGCGTCTGGGCGAGCAGAGGGCCCAAATCGTTCTGGATGCGATCGAGATATTGAAATCGCGCTCTGACATCGACTCTCGGCGCATCGGTCTATGGGGAATCAGCCAGGCCGGTTATGTCATGCCCCGTGCTATCGCAAAGAGCAAGGACATCGCGTTTATGATCGCCGTTTCTTGTCCGGGAGTGGCCGGGGTCGATCAGGGAGCCTACCTCGTGTCCGCTCAGGCCCTTTGCGCCGGCGTCTCACGAGAGACGGCGGATCGTATGAGAGAACTGTTTGCCGCGATTGAACGGGTGCAAACATACGAGGAATACGTGGAGCACAAGAACCAGCTCGATTCACTGGAGGGCATCGACGCTGCATCGATATTTGGCTACAGGAAGGGCCCCAGACCCGAAGATGAGTGGCACGTGCCAAACACGGCTGGGGAATATTTCTGGAATCCCATCGTGGTCATCGAGAAAACAACGATTCCGGTTCTCGCCTTTTTTGGCGAGAAAGACACGCAAATCGACCCCTTCGAGAGCGTACAGGCCTACCGTGACGCGCTGACCCGCGCTGGCAATACAAATTTCCGCGTCGAGCTTATCCCGGGCACCGATCACAACATCATTCTATCGAAAACAGGATGTATCGATGAGCGGGAAAACAGATCTCGCGAGGAATGGACAAATTACGCACCCCAGTATTTGGACATCCTGGCGGAATGGCTAAACGAGTTACACCATCAGTACGATGAATAGTTTATAATTGAAGGTGCGCGTCGAATCGTCACTCCAGCTTCCGGAGAGGTCCCAATTGTCATGAGATATCGCTACTACCTCTGCGACATCTTCACCGACACCCGTTTTGGGGGCAACCAGCTGGCGGTCATCCCTCATGCCCGGGGACTTAGCGACGAGCAGATGCAAAAAATTGCGCGCGAGTTCAATCTGACTCAAACCACATTCGTGTTCCCGCCCGAAAAGGGACACACCCGCAAGGTCCGCATTTTCACCACCACCACCGAGGTCCCCTTCGCCGGTCATCCCAACATTGGAACCGCCTTCGCCCTGGCAACGATTGGCGAATTTGGCGAGATCGGGACGACAATACAGGTGTTCTTTGAGGAAAAGGCGGGGCTGGTACCCGTATCGATCCTCAAGAGTCCGGGCAAACCGCTGCTCTGCGAGCTGGCCGCACCTGAGAGGCTCTCGCTAGGCGCGGTGGTGACACCGCGGTTGTTGGCGGCTGCTGTGTCGCTCGACCCGGCCGACATCGTCACCAGAACTCATCCGCCTCGTGTGGCGTCTGTCGGGCTGCCCTTTGTATTCGCGGAACTAAAGGACCGGGACGCGCTCAAACGGGCCGAAGTCGACACGAAGATGCTCTATGCCCTCACGGCAGAAGGGCTGACACCGGACATCCACCTCTATGTTCACAGCAACGATGAGTTCGACATCCGGGCGCGCGTATTCGCTCCCCTGCAAGGAGTGCCCGAGGATCCCGCTACAGGCAGCGCCAGCTGT
>CP070631.1:19975-21425 GCA_020356045.1 Candidatus Latescibacterota bacterium | reverse complement strand
ATTTACAGAGCGCTGGTTCTTGGCACGAGGGATTACACCGTGAAGTGTGGTTTTACCAAGGTGGTCATCGGCCTCTCCGGTGGGATCGATTCTGCGGTCACCACGGTGATCGCAGCGGACGCTCTGGGCAAAGAAAATGTGACTGTTCTCGCCATGCCGTCGCCTTTTTCATCGCAAAGCAGCCTCGACGACGCGGCGGATCTGGCCAAAAAAATCGGGATTCCGCTCGAAATCATCGGCATCGCTGATGTGATGACCGCCTATGACTCAGCGCTTGCCGGACTGTTTGAGGGAAGGGAAGCGGACGTGACCGAGGAGAACATCCAGGCCCGGATCCGCGGCAACGTCATCATGGCGTTTTCGAACAAGTTTGGCCACCTCCCGTTGTCCACCGGAAACAAAAGCGAGCTGGCCGTGGGTTACTGCACGCTCTATGGCGATATGAGCGGCGGCCTGGCTGTGATCTCGGATGTTCCGAAAACGCTCGTCTACGAAATCGCTCGCCACATTAACCGCGACCGGAATGTGATTCCAAAACGCATAATCGATAAAGCACCATCCGCCGAGCTCAAGCCTGATCAGACCGATCAGGATACGCTACCGCCGTATCCGGTTCTCGACCGCATACTCGAGCTTCATATCGACCGGCATCAATCACGCGACGAGATTGCCGCTGCGGGCTTTGATCGGGCGACAGTCGATTGGGTTGTCGATACCGTGCGCAAGAACGAATACAAACGCAAACAGGCAGCGCCGGGACTCAGGGTTACGTCAAAGGCGTTTGGAACGGGCAGGCGCATGCCGATCGCGGCACGGTATAAAATCTGATATTCGTATCGGTGAGATCCGGTTGTGCACAATCCGGGACCGGGATACTCGCAAGGAACTGTCCGCCGGATGAAAAACGCTGGGTTTCAACGGGGCGATAGCGGCTACCGGACCGTCGGGCATTACAAAAGGGGATCATGAAGCTGGGACAAAAACACATCGCCACCGAGCAGCTGGCGTTCGAAGACATCGTAAGAGATTTCGCCGGCAAAAAAGAATGGGTCCGAACGGTGCTGTCCCGCGTGGCGCGTGTCGCGCCGCTCGAAAAGCAGGCAAAAATACTCGATGTAGGCGCGGCGTCTGGATGTGTAGTGGCCGCCTGCAACCAGCTTGGTTACCACTGCGAGGGAGTTGAGCCTTGGGATGACGCACGAGAGAATGCGCGCCGGCTGGGAGAGTACCTCGATGTCCCGATCCGTATCGACGTTGGATCCGCCGAGAACCTCCCGTACGACGATGAGAGCTTCGACCTTGTTATTGCGTCATTCGTACTCGAACACGTTTTGGACGTGGACAAGGCGCTTTCGGAAATCAACCGGGTCCTAAAAAAGGGGGGCGCGTTCTGGTTTAGCTCGGTGAGCTCATTGTGTCCCGTGCAGCCAGAGATCAGAGGATTTCCGCT
>CP070631.1:17961-19875 GCA_020356045.1 Candidatus Latescibacterota bacterium | reverse complement strand
GTGACCCAGGTGTCGATTCGACGTCCCGATATGACTTTAGAGTTCGAGCGGCGCGCCGACTTATGGGTAATGCTCGAACCCGCATCGGACACCGCCGACCAGAGCGCGGTCAAGATGCTGCTCCACGAGATCGCGAAATCAGAGATTGACAAGCGATTTTCGGTCGAGAAGACAGATCTCGCCGAGTATGGCCTCGACCGGCCCGCGGCGACAATCCGGTTATCGACCAGTTCGCAGAAGGATATCCTCGTGCTCGACATCGGCAGCCATAACCTGACAAAAAGCAGCTGCTTTGTCAGGCTCGGGACGGCGTTGGACGTATTGCTGATCCCGTCCGCGCTGCGGCGCTACGCGCTCATGTCCGCATTCGATTACCGGAACAAACGCGTGTTCGAGATCCCCATAACCGACATCACCCGCATCAGACTGGTCAGCAACGTGCAAAAGGTCGATTGGTCGCGCGATGATATGGGCTCATGGTACGCCGCTGTGATGGAGGATACAATAGCGGGGGACCCGACTCGAATCGACAACATCGTGCGCGAACTCAGGGGGCTCAGAGCCAAAGACATTCCGTTTCCCATCGCCGGATCAGGTGGATTTTTTTCCGAGGTCGCCGGAATCATCGAGCTCTGGACCCGGGAACTCACGGATACAGTCAGGGTACAGTTTAGCTCCGATCCAGACAGCAGCGGAACCTGTTACGTGGCCGTCACCCCACCGGGTCGCGTGTCAGTGGTCGAATCGGTCGTTCTCGGCATATTCGACAACACATACAACGACCTTAGGGATCGTCATCTTCTCGAGTTTGACGCGGATGAGATCACCCGCATCGTAATGCGCGGTCCAGATACCGAGATTTCCATAACCCGCTCCGGATCGGACTGGACGTTTGCCAACCCTGAATTCGGAGCGATAAAAACGGCATCGGTCAACGCCTTTCTCAAACGAATAAAAACGCTTGAGTACGCAACGGCCATCGAGGAGAGGAGCGTCCAATCGAGCCGGTTCGATTTTAGAGACCCCGTCTACCGGCTGACCCTTTTTGACTCAGACGGCCGCCAGGTCGACGAACTCATGTCCGGTGGACCACTGCTGGACAACGCGTACAGCTACGTGACGAGCTCGTCTACCGGGGTTGTGGCCAGCATCGACGGGTCCGAGATGGCCGCGCTGCTGACCGAGCTTCTGAATGTTGCCGAATAATCTCAACATCCCGCGGTTGGCCTTGCGGATCGGCAAGAGGCGGCATAAACTTCTAAGTGGAGACCCAGACCGACCGACGACTAGACCTGGTGCAACTCGATGAAGAAATCGATTCGTGTCCGACCACCCGCCGTTGCCGGAACGTTTTACCCGGGCGACCCGGGTACGCTCCGAAATGACATCGAGGAATATCTGGCCAATGCGGAACCTGCACGGACGGTCACCGGCCGTCCCGCGATCCTCATCGAGCCGCACGCCGGCTACATGTACTCGGGACAGATCGCCGCGTACGGGTACCGCCTTATCGCCGACCGCAGCATCAAGACGGTGGCGGTAATCAGTCCGTCCCATATGGAGCACTTCTCGTTTGTCTCTGTATTCGATGGTGACGCTTACGAAACGCCTCTGGGCACCATCGACGTCGACAAAACGGTGGCCAAGAATCTGGCGGAGGCCCGGCCGGAGATCCGACTGTCCGAACGCGGACATCTCCAACACGATCTGGGAAGACAGGAACACGCACTCGAAGTCCAACTGCCGTTTCTGCAAACGGTGCTCGAGGATTTCAAAATCGTTCCCATCGTAATGGGAGATCAGAGCTGGGACTACTGCCAGGCGCTCGGGGAGTCTCTTGCCCCGTTTCTCGCCAACGAGAATTTTGTCGTCGTGGTCAGCTCCGACCTGTCCCATTTTTACTCCTATGATGCC
>CP070631.1:16135-17861 GCA_020356045.1 Candidatus Latescibacterota bacterium | reverse complement strand
GTGCGCGAAACTCACGGCCGCATCAAAAAAATGCTCGAGAAGACGCGAAAGACGCGGAAGCCCAAACCCAAACCTGCACGGATGCTGTCACCAGGTGATATTGTATCGCTAAATCCCTCGGGCCAGCCGCGAGGCCGTGTGATCGAGGTTGCGAAAAATTCGGCGACCGTCGACATTAATGGTAAGAAGATCAACGTTCGCATGCGTGAGTTATATCGCGTCGATGAGGACCCAGGAGCTGGTGACGAACCCAGTGAAAGATCGACCGTTCATACCCCCGTCGGTATCGAGCCGCTGCACACCACGACTGTTGACGTGCGGGGCTTCAACCAGGAAGAGGCGCTCGACGAGGTCGACCGGTTTATCGACCGCGCCGTGCTCAGCGGAGTCCAGGAGATAACGATCATCCACGGGATCGGGGAAGGCGTGCTGCTGCACGCAGTTCGGGAACGTCTCCGCAGCGATCCAAGAGTCGAGTCGAGCCGCCAGGGACTCCCCGGTGAGGGCGGGCTTGGTGTGACGGTCATTGGTTTGAAATAGGAGAACGGATTGCAGATCCCCGAGGAGACAATCAACGAAATCCGCGAGCGGGCCGATATCGTCGAGGTCGTGTCTCGTTTTGTCGAGCTCAAACGCAGCGGCTCGAACTTCAAGGGTCTGTGTCCATTTCACGAAGAAAAAACCCCGAGCTTCAATGTCAATCCCGACCGTCAGATCTTTCACTGTTTTGGATGCGGGCAGGGTGGCAACGTTTTTACATTCTTGATGGAAATCGAAGGCGTGTCGTTTCCCGAAGCGGTGCGTTCGTTGGGACGGCGGTATGGTGTCGAGGTGGCCGAGCGGCAGGTTCCCGCAGAAATCAAATCGCGAAACGAGGCCTTGTATCGCGCAAACGAATTTGCCTGTCAGCTCTACCAGCGCACGCTCATGGACGGCCGCAAGGGGGAGGTCGCGCGCAACTATCTTCGTGTCCGCAAAATTCCGAAGGAGCTGTGGTCGGATTTCCGGCTGGGATACGCGGGCGACGCATGGGATCTGCTGGTGGGGGCTGCCCGCAAAAAGGGGTATTCCTTAGATACGCTCCGCGAACTTCGACTTATCGTAACTAGCGACAAGTCAAAAGGATATTACGATTACTTCAGAAGCCGCGTGATGTTTCCGATTGTGTCCCCATCGCGGCGGGTTGTCGCGTTTGGCGCGCGAACTCTGGAACGGGACGCCGAACCCAAGTATCTCAATTCCGCCGAAAGTCCTGTCTATCTCAAACGCCGGACACTGTACGGGCTCGACCAAGCGCGAGAGCGGATCCGCGAGCGCCGAGCCGCCTGTTTGGTTGAAGGGTACACGGATTGCATCGCGATGCACGCCAATGGATTTGCACACACGGTGGCCAGCTGTGGGACGGCGATTACTCCAGACCATGCGTCGCTACTCAGACGGTTTACGCAACGGATTATCCTGGTTCCCGATGCGGACACGGCGGGTTTGGACTCGGCGCTTGGGGCCGGTGCGGTGTTCTTGGCCGCTGGTCTCGAAGTGAGCGTCGTCCGGCTCGATCCGGACCTGGATCCCGACCCGGCCGTAAATGCCGTTGGGGCAGAGAATTTCGAGAAAAATCTGCGTGGGGCGTTGGATTATTTGCAGTTCCTTGACTATATTATGAAAGACAGGCCCATGTCGCCCCGCGAAAAGGAGACTGTTATCCACCGAGTGACCGCGGGGTTGG
>CP070631.1:14090-16035 GCA_020356045.1 Candidatus Latescibacterota bacterium | reverse complement strand
ATGTGATTTCTTGTGAACACTCGGTCGATGTGTTACCACATTCGTCCATGGCTATCCACGTTCGTCTGGCATGGAATGTCCACGGCTCGGACCCAAGCAGAGAATCCTGATCTACGACAATGAGATCCGGTTCTGGATCGCAGTTGTCCGTCGCCGTTGGGCGGTCGAAAATCAGCAGATCGGGGCACTCGACCATGACGTCGGATGGACAAGACGACAACTCAGGCGGTGTGGTGTCATCGACAGTAATCACCTGAGTAAAATCGGTCGAGTTCATACACTCGTCGTACACGCGATAAGTCCGCGTAATCAACTCGGGGCAACTATTACCATCGGATTCGTCGTCCACATGGACGATATTGACATCGCTGCAGTTGTCGGTCGCGCTGATCAGACCTATGGCCGCCTCAGGCACATCATCACGGCACTCCACGGTAATTGGATCAGGGCCGCCGGTCACGCGGGGCGGTGTGGTGTCGCGCACGATGATTTTTTGCGTGCACTCCACCGAGTTGCCACAGTTGTCGGCCGCGAGGTACACACGCGTTATTGTCTGTGGACAGCTCTTCCCATCGGAAATGTCTTCGACGTGAACAACCGTGACCTGCCCACAATTGTCGTTAGCCGTCACATTTGCCGTGTTGGGAGGCGGAATATCTTCAACACATTCCACATTGATATCTCCCGCACAGGACACGGTGGGCTCGATCGTGTCATGAACCAAAATGATCTGCGTATGATCAGCTGTGTTGCCACAGGTATCGGTTGCCCGGTAGGTACGCACGATTCGTTCCGGACACGAGTTCCGATCGGAAACGTCCCCGACATGCGTGACAACGGGTTCCCCACAGTTGTCGCTCGCAGTAACCAAACCGATATCGGCGGCGGGAATCCCGTTCGTGCATTCGATTTCGATATTCGCCGGACCCGAGATCTGCGGTGGCGTGGTATCGTCAATCGTGAAGTACTGAAGGTGATCGGCTGAGTTGCCGCATTCATCGGTCGCACGGTAGATCCGCGTGACGCGCTGCGGGCATGTGTTGCCGTCGGAGATATCGTCGACGTGGACTACGGTCACCGGACTGCAGTTGTCCGTTGCGGTAATCAAACCGATATCCGGCGACGGGATGGCCGCGTGACATTCGTATGTCGCACCTTCCGGTCCCATCACGACGGGCGGGGTGGTATCCTCGATGCGGATGGTGCGCACCACATCGGCGGCATTGCCGCAACCGTCAACGACGCGATAGGTTCGGGAGATAATTTCCGGACAGGTGTTGCCATCGGACGCATCGCCTACGTGCGTCACCACCACTCCACCACAGTTGTCGCTGGCCGACACAACGCCGATGTCCGCCGCTGGAACATTGTCCCGGCACTGTAGAACGATGTCATCCAGCGGCGATACATTAGGCGCGGTCGTGTCGTGAACGGTAATCACTCGCACATACGTGGTCGCATTGCCACAGTCATCTTCCAGGCGATAGGTTCGCGTAATTGTCTCCGGGCACGAACCCCCGTCCGATGCATCATTGACATGGGAGACAGTCACCGACCCACATTCATCGGTCGCAGTGATCAGCCCCCCGTCGGGCGCCGGGACGTCGCCTTGGCACTGGACGGTCAACGGCCCCGGGCCCGACAGGATTTGGGGAGGAGAATCGTCTACAACATGAATAATCTGAGTCTCTGACACGGCGTTGTTACACACGTCGGTCGCGGTCCACTTTCTGTAAATCGTGTATTCGACAGCGCAAGCGCCCGGCGCAATGGAGTCGGTATAGGTGATCGCAGGATCTCCACACTGGTCGCTGGCGTACCCCCACCCCAGCGCATCGGGATCGACGGCCGCAGTGCATGGCACCGTCATCTCCGGTGGACTCGTCAGTTGCGGGGGAGTTTCATCAAGGCAGGTGTTTATCTGAAAGGGTTCCATGAAGTCTTT
>CP070631.1:12395-13990 GCA_020356045.1 Candidatus Latescibacterota bacterium | reverse complement strand
TTTCCTGATTGTGTTGGTGAGTTTACTATCCGTCTTGCTGTCCCAGTGCAGCGACGATCCCGTGGCACCGGATCCGCCCGAGAACATCGCAATCGAATCCGGTGACCAGCAGTACTCATATAAAGGAACGCTTCTCCCGCAGCCCCTCGTCGTGCGGGTGACAACCGCGAAGAACGACGTGCCGGAAGAGGCTTACGTGACATTCAATGTCATCGCCGGTGGTGGCACACTCTCCCGTACCAGGGCGCGTGTTAACAAGCAAGGACTGGCGTCGGCGGAATACACGCTCGGGTCCGAGGTGGGCACCAACATTGTCAACGCCGCCCTTGAAGAGGATGCGTCAAAAAGCGTTCAGTTCGAGGAGACGTCGGCCAACTTCTTTTGTCCCGAACAGGAAGACACCTTTCGCGTGAGTTATGGAACGCTACCCCCGCCGTCCGAGGAACTGTTTCTCGCCACCCATAAAACAGCGGCCTATTCCTCTCCCGGGAGTTCGGGTGTCGTTAGGATAGACGCACTTTGGACCTTTACCATCAACCGGTTTGCGGAACTCCCGGCTGTCAGTTTTTTTGACTCGCGTATCTATGACGCGGCGTTGTCCGCAAAGGGTGAGCTCTATGTGGCGAGACTGGCGCTCGAGAGCGAAATCGTAAAAATCGATCTAGGCGGTGATGTCACCCACTTTGCGCTGCTCCAGGAGATCCTGCCCGAGCCCGATCCGGCGGTGGAGATCGCGACCAACCCCAGTGGTCTATTGGTCGGCTGCGACGTAATGGGCCCGTTCCTGGTCGGATGCCGTGAGCAGATCACTCGACTCGACGGAGCGACCTTCCCGACGGGCGGCGTCAACAATGACGCGCTGGCTGTCGACCAGCGGAGGCACTCCGAAGATCCACTGGGCGAAGACATTTATTTTATATACAAGCCCCAATCGGCGCTGTTGAGACTGCCCATGGATAGCTTGACGAATGTTGGCGGTGAGTCGGAATTTGTCGCGTCTCTAACCGCAGAGCAGGCAAAATACGCACGAGGAATGGTATGCAGTGAAGACGGTACCATTTTCATCCTCGTCGATTCCGACGATACCAAACAGCTGCTCTCCGTATCCCCGTCACCACCCAGCACCGTCGAGGTTTTGGTCGATTTCCTTGTTGAGCGGGGACCTTACCAGGAGCCCGGCACGATGCGTGACCTCGCGATCAGAGGTTACCATGTTTATTTGTTGGACACGTACAACAACGACATCCTGTTGTACCAAACCGAACAGCGCAGTTTGTCGCGCCGTTTCAGGGATAAGCCCGAGACGGTTCGAGCGGATCTCTCGACTCAGAATGCCAGCGGAGAACGTGTGGGGCTCGTTGTGATAACTCCGCCAGCAGGGGACTAATCGGCGGGATTTGGAGCGGCGTCAGAGATCTTTGCCCACGACATCGGCGAGATTTGCACAGCCGGCCCGCGGTTGTTGCTGGCCCGATCGATGGTGATGGTCTACTTGAGGGTAACGGTACCGTTGCCTTTTTCTATGATGCCAACCGCGTAGATTTCCTCGTCAGTACCAAGGGCGTCGATAACTTTATCCTCGTCACCGGCGCTGA
>CP070631.1:10810-12295 GCA_020356045.1 Candidatus Latescibacterota bacterium | reverse complement strand
GTAGTCCCCCTGGTTGTAGAGGAGATCGCCTAGCGATGAAAGGCTCAAGGCGACATCTGGGTGATCATTGCCAAGGGCCTTTCGACGGATCGCCAGGGCTTCGCGGCAAAGTGGTTCGGCCCCCGCGTAATCCCCCTGCTCGTAAAGGAGACTGCAGAGCACGCGGAGGATATCGGCGATATCCGGGTGATCACTGCCGAGATTGTTTCTGCTGATTGCGAGCGCTTCCTCAAAAAGCCGTTCGGCCCCCGCGTAGTCCCCCTGGTCGTAGAGGAGAAACCCAAGTTGACTAAGGCACCAAGCGACAATTGGGTCTTCATGGCCCGTGACTTCTTTGTAGATCGCAAGGGCCTCGCGAACGAGCAGTTCGGCCCCCGCGTAGTCCCCTTGTTCCCGGAGGACACCACCGAGGTTGGTAAGGTTCTTGGCGACATCCGGGTGTTTATTGCCAAGGGTTTTTCGACGCATCGCAAGGGCTTCGCGATATAGTGGTTCGGCCCCCGCGTAGTCTCCCTGGGCGGAAAGGATAGTGGCAAGGTTATGTATGCTTGTTGCGGCATCCGGGTGGTCGTCGCCAAAGATTTTTCTTGAGATCCTCACTTGCTCCTCGGCAGCGGCTGCAGCCTTTTGGAATTCGGCCTTTACAAAATGGTTTTTCGCCGTCAAATTCAGCCTATACACTTTGGCGAATTCGTTTTGGGTTGTAGTAGACGTTTCGAGAATGAACTCGAGGGTTGAAACAAGCCGCTCCGCATCGGCCACCTCGAAGGGTTTAGACAAGGCATCACCAAGTCTGACGTCCAGAAGCTCGTTCGCAACCTGAAGCGCCGCGGCGAATTCCCCTTCCACGCGGAGCGAATCAATACGCGCCATAAGTTCAGCCGCACGATTATCTGTTCCTTGACTACCGGCGCATATCGGGAGAAGCAGAGCCACGACGATTGTCGCCGCCATGATGATGCTTGGAGACGATGTCATTTAGGGAGACTCCTTCCCAATCTAGACTTCTATAGGTCTTTTTTGCCGTGTGCGAAACCGGCGATCACGTTTGCCCTGTCGGACGAGGCTTTGAATCGGCTAGTGTGCCAAATGACTGGTCCAACTTACGATGTATTACTGGCTTTCTCGCTATCGAGTTGTGAAGAGGAGCTTGGGATGTGAAGCACAGTGAAGTTCTGGGTGTTGATCCAAATGCGGTACTCGCCGCCGTTATCGTAACAGAAAAGGGGCTGAGCGTCAAAAGCGCGTAAAAATTGACGGACCTAAATGGTATTCGAACATACTCTCCCGTTCCAACGGTTCACGAAGAGGGAGCCATTTTACACCTTACACTTCTTCTTACGAGAACGCTGTATAGAACCGACCAGAATAATCGACTATGCGCGAAAACAACCGAGTATGGAATCGGGGTAACAATTTTCCGAATTGCGTAATCACTGCGTTATCAACGATTTGACTTTCACCCAAGCAATGCACTCGTAATGC
>CP070631.1:9241-10710 GCA_020356045.1 Candidatus Latescibacterota bacterium | reverse complement strand
TTGTCATCGGCGAGTGCCTTGACCTTTGACTCGAGCTGATATATTCGACGTTTGAGACGGTTGCCCTCGTCACCCTCGTCCGTCAAAGCGGCGACGATGTCATCAACGATTTCGGTGAGTGTGCGTACCGGGTTGTCGCCTGCTTCGTCGGTCACAACGATCGGGTAATCGTACCGAATTCGAGATAGGTCGTTGTACCGTGCCAGCAGCGCGGGTGTCGGCCAGCTCGGCGACGCGTGTTCGACGGGCTCGAGCCCGACGCTGCCGTAAAGGTAAAAACTCCGCAGCGCGGTAAACGTTTGCTTGGGATCATAGCCCTCTGCGACGGGTTCTTCCCAGGCGACGCGCGGTTCGACGGGGAGGTCTTGACCCATCGGATTACCCACCAGCGGTTTCTTGTCTGCCCCGGATACGAGGATATCTGCTGCCTCCGGAGCGTTTTTGATCTGCCGTTCGGGTCCGTTGAGATCCACCGATTCCGGCTCGTTGACTGTTCCCACTACTTAACCACCTCAGAGGTAACGGGAGAGATCCCAAATTTGTCGAATGCTTTTGTCAGCGTACGATCGATCTGCTCCGCAGAGTTAATGTGTCTGGGTTTCCGGATATCTTCGTACCTCGGAATCGAATCGTTACGATAAAAGATCCCCATCGGAATCTTGTCTTCCATCGAAGCCAGCTCTCTCGCCCTGTGGATGTCGGATGGGTCGTGTTCCATCTGGTTCTTGTAGAGCTTGCCAATCGTGTCACCGACTTTCAATCCGTCTTTGTGCGTCAATAGAAGCACGTTGTTGGGGTTCGAGATCGCATCCTGGAAGAAATTGTCCATGAAGTGCGGGCACCGCTGGAGAATTCGTATGAACGAGAATCCCTTGTGGTGATATGCCTTGTTGATGACATCGTACAGAAGATCGGGGATCCATTCGCCTACTTGTGCGGCAAAAGACACGTTGACGACTCCGAGCGTCGTGACCAGCGGGTTGATCGGCTTGAGATAGGCACCACGGGGGGTCGTGTTTGTTCGAAGCCCCACCGGCGACGTCGGCGACACCTGCATTTTTGTCAAGCCGTAGACGCTGTTGTCGTGCAGCATGACAGTTATATCCATGTTCATACGGATGGCATGGATCCAGTGGGCCGTTCCAATGCTGCAACAGTCGCCGTCACCCGTGTTGACGAAGACGTGAAGATCGGGTCGCCGCATTTTGACACCCTGCGCCGTTGCGATCGCGCGGCCGTGCAAACCGTGAAAACCGTACGTTCCCATATAGTGAGGGAAACGCGATGCGCAGCCGATTCCCGACACAAACACCGTCTTTTCGGGTGGAAGCTGTTCGTCGCGGCAGAGGCGTTGAACCGCGGTGAGGATGGCATTATCACCGCAGCCAGGGCACCAACGCTGTCCCGCTCCCTGATAGGCCTCCAGGGGCTGGTATTCTTCTTCAAGATTGATGATGCACTGATTCTTG
>CP070631.1:7630-9141 GCA_020356045.1 Candidatus Latescibacterota bacterium | reverse complement strand
GGCTGCTGATTGGAATCTAGGTCAATGCCAAATCCATAAATCTTTTTGTTATTCGAGAGCCAATCGGAACCTCCAGCGGTGTATCGAAGAAGGTCTTCCAAGTGGCCAGAACACACAATTCCTGGGGAACCATTTAGTTTTACGTTCCCTTGAAGCAATGTCACTTCGATTCGGATTACTTTTCCATCCCTATCCTTGTGTATCCACATTTCGTCGATCATCTGACTGTGGCTTGTGTCACTATCCCACATAGGAAATGGAATTGCGTTATATCCGCGTGTGGCAATATACGCCCCTGGAACTGGTACTGTTTTGCCAAGCACAAAGTTTTCATAATCTAGATCCACACCGTCGATCCAACGTCCTCTGCCTTTAGGGCCCTCGTCCTGCTCCACTAGGCTCTGCTCCACTAGATACCAGGCTTTGAGCTCGTTAATAGTCGACATCTGCCAATTTGAGTTCCAATTTGCCCTATATCCACTGGGGTGGGGGATATTCGCCTCGCGATGCCAAAACGAGATCGTTTCCGAGCACCATTTTGGCCGTAAGAGGAATGGATCCAGTACTGCTGAGAGCATAGTTGCTTCTTGGCGACTAGTGGCCCCGCGGACCATTTGATAGTAAGGTTTTCCGCCGTCCTTCACTCCGCATGATTCCTCCGTCCCCATTGTCTGATGCGCCACATCCTGAATAAAGGGCGCCTGTGGATTCACCCCTGGATTCCAGGCTCCTGTGTGGTTGAAGCAGGGACAGTCCGGGGCATCCGGTGCGTAGCACTGACTGAATCCCTCCGTGGTGAAAAAAGTGAATGCACATAATAAAAGCGACAGCCGCAGTAAAATTCGCAAAGCCGATCCGCGGGTTTGCGTAGTAAAAGGCGCAGATTCTAGCTGGAATATGCGGTTCATGGTAACAACCTCCTTTTCTTTGTGTAGTCTGGGTTGAGATTCGTCTCGCCTAAAAGGGGATACGCACCGCGCCACCCGACAAGGCAAGATCACTTACATGTCCACGGTCCGTCAGCAGGCCATCAGGGCAAGCAAACGGTAGATCATGTTTTCATGACAAACCTCCTTGGTTTTTCCAGACTTTGGCGATACTCAACGAGAAAGCGCGCGCTACCGCGCGCCGTCACTCTCCTTTGTTGGTCATCCTTAGAGGCGGTATTGAGACGCTGCGGGGCTAAAGATCTCTCACATTTTTTTGCTCCTCCTGAAAAAATCCGTCGTGCTCACAGATACCACAGATGGGAAAGGGGATTCCTGGGGCAGGACCGTCAAGAAAGAGGAAACTCAGGAGGTAGTCCGTCGGCAAAGAAGACTTTGATTGTTGAGTGCGGGGGTTCATGTGAAGCAACCGGCTTACTTCACATATCGCCGCGCTTCACATGAACGTCGAAATGTTACGCGTAACATTTCAGGGTTGCCTTCAGCAACCTCGATGGTCGACCGGGTTGTCGATGCGTTGTCAATTTGTTTCAGATAACAGCGTAATCTTCTCCCTCGCAAGTG
>CP070631.1:6072-7530 GCA_020356045.1 Candidatus Latescibacterota bacterium | reverse complement strand
TCTGGTTGACCGTGCGGGGGCGGATCGTGTGTCCCCCTCGCGTGACGACGATGACTTCACGATCGACGTCCTCGATACGGACGCGGCGGTTTCCGCCATCCGTTTTTAAGAGCCGCCGGAACTGCTCCTCGGTAACCACACGGCCCTTGTTCGCCGCTTCGATCAATTCGACAAAGAAGTCGGTCAACGCTTTGATGTCCGCCTCGGTGCCGTTGAGGATGATCTCGTCACCCCGTACCACAACCACCCCGGGGAAACGCTCCTCGAGGATATCGAGGTGGCTTTCCCGCTGGCCAAACAGCCTCATCGGGTCGATCCCCGCGAAGGACAGCACCCGCCTCTTGGTTTTCAACCGCCGACCACCTCCAACGCGCTGACGCTGCGCTTGTTTGATCTCCGAATCCTCCTAAGCATGAAAGGGATTCAGACGAATCCCCATAATACAAAACTCCTGGAAAAGGAGGCAATCGCCCTCTCCCAAGAGCCGTTAATTAACCTGGTTTATTAAATTCCCATACTCCTCTCCCCAAGATCTATACAAATAATAGGCCAAAACCAGAAAGAGCGCAATCTTCGGGTGTCAAAACGTCTAAGCTTCTTATTTTGAACAACATAAATCTCGTATCGCCGGTCTGGGCCCGGCTCGGCCGTCGAGGGGGCCCCGGTCGCAAATACCCCAGTGTGTGGCGATGACGCAGTCTCAGTCGGTAGGCCAGTCACGCGGAATGACGAGCGTAGTATCCGGGAACACGTAGAACGGATCGTCGATCTTGTCCTGGTTGGCCTCGAAAATCCGCCACCATTTCTCGATGTCGTTGTAAATCTCCGGCCGCGAGGAGATATACGAGAGGCTGTCCCCGTCCTTGACCTTATAGGTCTTGGGAAGCGCTTTGACTTCCTCGATCAAGTCGTTGAGCGACCGGATATCCGATTCGAGTTGGAGCACCTCGCGTTCGATCGGTCCGATCTTGGCACGAAGGGCTCTCGTCAAGTCTTTGGTTTCCTGAAGCTCTCGGGTCTTGCCGTCAAACTCTTCTTGGGTTGTCGTAAGCTCTCCCTGAAGCGTCTGGCAATACGCCGATTTCTTTCTGTCGGACATCTCGAGCAGCTCATCTTCGGAGTAGTATTCTCCCTGCGACACATCGATCTGACGCGTTTTGGAGCGCGAGCACCCATTCGATGTCACCCCGACCAACGCCACCACCGCGCCAAGCAGAACAACAATCAGAAGCGTTTTTATTGAATCGGCCATAGTCGGTTTCTCTTTAAAAATCTGCGGCCGCTTCCTCGGCCGGCTGGTCTTCTTCGGGTGTCACGGTCACGCCGCTCGCCTTCTTCAACCGCGCGAGCTCGGCTTCGAGCTGAGGAATTTCGGCGCGGCGCTCCGCCAAGCGCTCCTCCCATGCGGCAAGATCCGCCTGGACACGCGCCAAATCGTCCTTGGCATCGGCCAACTGG
>CP070631.1:4968-5972 GCA_020356045.1 Candidatus Latescibacterota bacterium | reverse complement strand
TAACGGGTCGCGTTTAAGCTGCGAACAAGGTGGCGCGGGTCTTGCCCCGCAAGAGCCGTGACGCCGTAGGTCGCAGCTTCAAACGCCAGTTAGGTCGCTATTTCCCTACGCTGACGACACCCACTTAAAGGAAGGCCTTTTCCCCGAAATCACGCAGTCGCGTAAATAGAGGTTGATCAGGTTCTGATACGGAATGCCTGTTTCTTCCGCTAGCTCCTTGAAATAGGCTAGAACATCAACCCCTATACGAATCGTGATCTGTTTCTTGAGCTTCTGCGCGTATGGGTTCTTTCGACCCTTCATCTTCGAAAAATCGTATTCTTTTCTCATGATTTACCTCGGCGAGAGTAATAGTGGCGCTCCTTCGCAGTCGCTTTTCTGGCGGAGATGATGCGAATTAGCGTAGCCGATTCCCTAAGACAATGGCAGATCACTAGCACGCGAAGCCGCATACTTCGGCCGACCAGCAAAAACCGATGCTCGTCAGCCGAATGATCCGGGTCAGGGAATTCTATGGCGTTGTCATCGAAGAACGCAGATTGAGCCTCCTCAAAAGAAACCCCGTGCTTCTTCTTGTTCGATTTGTTTTTTCGGTCATCCCATTCAAAACGAATCATAATTATATGATAACTATTGTATAATTATGTGTCAAGGGGCCATTTTAGCGACCTAACGGGTCGCGTTTAAGCTGCGAACAAGGTGGCGCGGGTCTTGCCCCGCATGAGCCGTGACACCGTAGGTCGCAGCTTCAAACGCCAGTTAGGTCGCTAATTCCCTACGCTGACGATACCCACTTAAAGGAAGGCCTTTTCCCCGAAATCACGCAGTCACGTAAATAGAGGTTGATCAGGTTCTGATACGGAATACCTGTCTCCTCCGCAAGCTCTTTGAAATATGCCAGAACATCAACCCCTATGCGAATCGTGATCTGTTTTTTGAGCTTCTGCGCGTACGGGTTCTTCCGGCCCTTCATCTTCGAAAAATCGTATTCTTTTCTCATGATT
>CP070631.1:3525-4868 GCA_020356045.1 Candidatus Latescibacterota bacterium | reverse complement strand
AGCGTCAAACCGCGGTGATAATTGTCAACTAGTCTATTGACGCGGTATGTCTCCATTTGGTATAATCGCCGCGTAAAATCCTACCGTTTCTATTCTTCAGCTTTTCTCACCTAATGGGGGGGTGTTATGAAAACTCTTTTACTGCTTGCTTGCATTGTTTTTCTGGGTGCAAACCTCGCGTTTGCCCAGCCAGGTGTCATTGGTATCACCGCCGATCAAGGGGGTACGGACTGTAATCTGCTTGATACGGTACCTGGCGCACTCGTGTCGTACTATGTCCAACATTTGAGGACCGCTGGCGCTACAGCGGCCCAGTTTAGTGCGCCGATGCCCGCGTGTATGATTGGGGCTGTCTGGATCAGCGATGTGCCTATAGGTCCGAGCGTCGGCAACTCGCAGATCGGTATTGCCATCGGCTACGGTGGGTGCTTCGCTTCGCCAATCCTCATTCTGACTATAAACTACTTCGCATTTGGGGCGACGACGCCGTGCTGCCCGTACTACCCTTCTCCGGACCCGGCAACGGGCCTGATCGAGATGGTTGATTGTGCCCACTTTAAAATGCCCGCGGGTGCGCAATGTGCGATGATCAACCCGGATGTAACGTGTCTTTGTGCGGCGACACCGACGGAGACGTCTACCTGGGGCAAGGTCAAGGCACTGTATTCTGAATAGCGCACCTGGTAAGCGTGCGGACTACGCCCGCACATATCGAGTTGTGATCGTGAGTCAGTTCGACGTAGTCTACAAATACTTGCTCGACTGTGGGTCCAATAGCTGTTAACTAACCTATTGACGCACCGCGCATTTGGTAGTACAATCCGCCTCGTAGAATCCCACCTCTTTCATTCTTCAGCCGTTCTCACCAAAGGGGTTGTTATGAAGACTCTGTTACTACTTACCTGTATAGTCATTCTCAGTGCAAACCTCGCCTTCGCGCAAGGGGGCGTCATCGTGTTCTTTGGCGACCCAGGGGGTACGGACTGTAACCTATGGGATAATGTGACCGGTCTTTGTTTGTACTATGTTTTCCACTTTCTGCACGGCGGCGCGACGGCGTCTCAATTCTCTGCCACCAAACCCGCGTGCTTCGGGGCTATGTGGCTGAACGACACATCGGTCTTTACGGTGAAGATTGGCGACTCCCAGTCAGGCGTTGCCATCGGCTATGGACAATGTATGCCCGCGCCGACTCACATTCTGACCATAAACTACTTTTGCCAGGCGACGACAGGTTCTTGCTCTGAATACCGGGCTGGGCCATATCCCGCTGTGGCCTCGGGCAAGATCGAGGTTGTTGACTGCAATGACAATCTGATCTACGGTGACGCGATCTGTTCCGT
>CP070631.1:2267-3425 GCA_020356045.1 Candidatus Latescibacterota bacterium | reverse complement strand
GTCCGCAGCTATATACGCCCCACAACGATCCCCGTCTTCTCTATCGGACATGCGAACTCACACATTCCGCACCCACTACACACGCTGGCATCAACAACCGGTTTGTTTCGCTCCAAAATCAACGCGGTGCGTTTGCGCGGGCAGGCGTCATAACAAATCATGCATGCGGATCCGTTGAACGCCAGACACGATGCTTCTTGCACATGTGCCACACCGATCGCCAAGGTTTGATTCGCTAGCGGCGGTGCCAGCGCGCCATCCCCACATGAATCGATACAGGGAAAATCGTTACACATCGCGCACGGTCTGCGCGACGGCGTGATTGTCGGAAGCAGTTGCCCCGTAGGTCCGTCGAGCGTTAACTCAATTGCTGCCTCGGGACATGCATCGACACAGTCACCGCACGACGTGCACCTTTCGGAAAAACCCGATACCGCACCGGGAGGGAAAAGACCGGTGCGGATAGCTTCCGACGGCAGACGTTTCTCGACCGCATCGGCAACGACGCCGGTTGCTATATCGATCGCTCTTCTTAAAAACTGTTTACGCGTAATCATCTGTCGATTTCCACCTGCGAAACGTCGGTTACTTGCCCCCTCCCGGCTGATATTTGGCAAACGAATTATCCATTTTGAAATCCTTCTCGCCGGCAGTCTCCTCGGCCTGGGGTACATGGCACTGCAGACAGTTATGCCGTTCGGGGTGCCTTGTTTGTGGCGCATCTTCTTCGTCACCGCTACCATGACAATCCAGGCACACCGGTCCTCCATTCTCGTGATGCATAACATCTTCGCCGATCACGTACGAGTGCTCCGCCGGAATGAGCGGTGGTGCACCGAAATACGCCACGTTGTCTTGCGCGACGAGCTCCAGGTTTTTCTGATCGTTTTCCGACAAGGCGGTCGTATCTCCGACCGGTTCACCACCGGACTGGCAACCAACGAGCACAACCACCAAAAACAGAATGATCCAGTACTTGAACGAACTCACTTTTTCCCTCCAATCCGACTAGTCCGGCGCTGCGGTCAACCCGCGCCGGAGGCAGCGTCGGGCGCTACAATCTTCTCGCGCCTGGCACCTAGTCAGGCGCTACAATCTTCTCGCGCCTGGCACCTAGTCAGGCGCTACAATCTTCTCGCGCCTGACACCTAGTCAGGC
>CP070631.1:1112-2167 GCA_020356045.1 Candidatus Latescibacterota bacterium | reverse complement strand
AGCCGGTCGTAAAGCAGCGTCCCCGGGAATGGTGTCTGAATGGTAATCTGAACTTCAAAGAGCCCGCTATCGCGGACAAACTCAAACACCTGGTCAAAGCTTTCCGGGCCTGATCCATCCAGGCCAAGAATAAAACACCCATTCACAGAAATGCCGTGCGCCTGGATCTTGGCGATCGCCCTGTGATACTTATCCAGCCGTCGTATCTTCCAGTCGGAGCGCGTTTCCAGCCCCTCGAGCGCCCGTCGTGTCGGGCTTTCCAAACCGATAAGAACCTGAGCACACCCGCTGTCGCGCATCAACGCCAAGAGTTCCTCATCATCGGCCACGGAAATATCTGTTTCGGTAAACCAGCGGATGTTTTCTCGGCTAAGAGCACGCACGAGTTTTTTCGAATGTGCTTTGTTGACAAATGTGTTGTCATCGGCAAATTCGATAAACGGCCGTGGCCAGATTTCTTTGATCCGCCGAACTTCGGCGATGACGTTCTCAACTGGTTTGACTTTATAGGTTCGACAGAGTTGGAGCGATGCGCCACAAAACTCGCACCGGTGCGGACATCCCCTTTGGGTCTGAACTGTGAGACGGTTGTATCGCTTTTGATCGAGGAGGTCGTAACGAGGGACCGGAGACTTGCTCAGATCGAAGTCGTGCCCCCCGGAATCGTACACCGGTTTCAAATCGCCATGGCGCACATCATTGAGAACCGCCGGCCAGCTCGGCTCCCCTTCCCCCATCACAATCGCGTCGGCATGCTCCGATGCCTCACGCGGAACCGAGGTGACGTGAAGCCCTCCGAGAATGACCCGGGTGCCCTCCTGGCGGTAGCGGTCGGCGAGCCGGTATGCGTCTTTGATTTGCGCCGTGTAGCTCGAAATAGCGACCACGTCATACTCGCCGGGCAGACCGTCCACCGCGTCGACATCCGGTACCTCGAGGTACTCCACATCGAACTCGTTCGATGTCATCGCGGCGAGCGTCAACAGCCCAAGACTTGGAAGCGATGCAATGAGTTCACTGCGGCGGACGAACCCCGGGAGTGTGAGCCCGATTTT
>CP070631.1:0-1012 GCA_020356045.1 Candidatus Latescibacterota bacterium | reverse complement strand
TCCCGGATGTCGAGTATCTCACATGACGACACCTCGCCACCGGCGTTCCGATATCCGATACCGATGAACCGGTAGTTGGCATTTCCGTTACCCAGTCCGTCAACGGTGAGATTTGACACGGTCACATCCGTCGCGTCGTGAACATACACAACCGGGTAGTTGGTGTTTGTACCCGTCACAAACGACGCGGTCAGCGACGCCGGCGACTGGATGATCGTCGATCCTTTTCCAGCGCCATCCAGCGTCAAATTTTTGTCGATTTCGACCTGCTCTACGTAGGTCCCTGCCTCGATATGAACCACATCACCCGCGCCGGCCGCGTCGACCGCCGCCTGGATGCCGCCTTGATATGCGGGGACATACCAGTTGGTGCCGCCGAGCTCTTCGATATAGCGGTCGTCGGTGATATGACCCGCGGGACCGGACGCAGCCGTTTGCGCGTCCGTCAACGAAGCGTACATGACCACATAGTTATTGGAATTGTCCGAGTTGCCGTGGAGCGCGTGCGTCACATCGGCAAGCTGAACTGTGACATCCGCACCATCGAGAATGTTGGTGCTATAGGAAATCGGTTCCGGATTTGGCGGATCGCTGTAGTTACCCTCTTCGAGATAGATTTGAGCAACCGGCGATGTCTCACCAAGGCTATTGGTCCCGGTAAAAACGATTCCCCAAGTGCCGAGCGGTGTATAACGGCCGTAGGTGAAGATCCCAACACCACCCCAGGCGTTACCGCTGGTGGTGATGTTTTCGAATGTCACATCACGCGCGTCGGTACACTGCAATCCATTGCCACCGTTGCCCGTCGATGTCACATCCTTGACGGTGAGATTGGTCGCACCGAGTATATCGACACCGGTGCGGTAGCATGTCTGAACAGTAACTTGTTCCATCCAGCATCCGTCAAAGTCCCCAAACTTCACACCGTACCGTGGAAGCGTATTGCCTGTGTCACCAACGAGAGTCAGATCGTAAAGAACAACATCATCGGCGGCCACATAGATACCTGCGT